>NZ_JBFREC010000005.1:0-443258 GCF_052114105.1 Rhizobium sp. RAF36
CGGAGCAGCGTCGATCTGGTCATACGCCTTGAACTCGCCGAAATACTTCGTGATCGCTGCCGTCAGAGACGTCTTGCCGTGGTCAACGTGGCCGATCGTGCCGATGTTTACGTGCGGCTTGTTGCGCTCAAACTTACTCTTTGCCATTTGAATGCTTCCTGTGAACGAAATGGGTGACCCGGCGAACCGGTTTAGTGCCGCCGTTTAAGGCTTTCGGCGAGATTGCGCAAGACCTAATTGCGAACGGCATTCCGGGGTTTGCTGCCCATATGGGAAGCAATTGACGCAACGCAAGATCCACCGCCAAAAGCGCGGCGCAACAACCTGAAGCTAAAAGGAAAAACTGGAGCGGGTAGCGGGAATCGAACCCGCGTATTCAGCTTGGAAGGCTGCTGCTCTACCATTGAGCTATACCCGCGGGATTGGTCTTGGCCCGACCAGAGAACGAATGGTGGAGAGAGTTGGATTTGAACCAACGTAGGCTGAGCCAACGGATTTACAGTCCGTCCCCTTTAACCACTCGGGCATCTCTCCATTCGTTTCGTCTGGATCGGAAGACCAAGCTTGCGACCGTCTGGCGTTGCCGCCCCTCGGTCTGCGCCGCGTATATGACCGGACGATTTCCTCATGTCAACACGATGACTGCGGAAAAAATGTGAAAAATTTCATCGCCTGTTGAAAGGCCCTCTGTGAAAGAAGTCCTATGCGCGGAGAGTTGCCGCCGTTATAAAAGCCGCATGAGCAAAGACAACAAATTCACCGGCAAGCCCGACACCGACAAAACCGCCAAGGATACGCATTATGCGACCTTGCGCCGCCAGCACCGCGATGCAAAGCGCGAGCGCGGTGACATACCGACCCCCGGCCCGCAGAAGCGCAAGCGCGGCGGCGACGACTGGAAGCCGCCGGTTCTGGCGCCTGAGCAGGTCTATCTCTATGGCCTGCACACGGTTCGCGCGGCGCTCGAAAATCCCGAGCGCAAGAACATCAAGCTGTCCGTGACGCAGAATGCGCTGGCGCGCCTCGAGATCAATCCCGAGAACATGAAGATCCCGGTCGAGATGGTCTCGCCGCAGGATATCGACAAGATGCTCGGCCCCGATGCGATCCACCAGGGCGTGATGCTGGAGACGCGGCCCCTGCCCGTCCGCCGGCTGGAAGCCTTGAAGGACAGCCCGTTGCTTCTGGTTCTCGACCAGGTGACCGATCCGCATAATGTCGGCGCCATCATGCGCTCGGCAGTGGCGTTCAATGCTGGCGCCGTCATCACCACCCAGAGACATAGCCCGACAGAATCAGGTGTGATGGCGAAATCGGCCTCCGGGGCGCTGGAACTGATTCCTTATATCCAGATCACCAATCTGGCCGACGCCGTCGGCGAGATGCACAAGCTCGGTTTTGTGACGATCGGCCTCGATTCGGAAGGGCCGGCTCCGCTTGAGGGAACGTTCACAGGTGACAAGGTGGCGCTCGTTCTCGGCTCTGAAGGCAAGGGCCTGAGGCAGAAGACCCGCGAGACGGTCAATGCACTTGCCCGGCTCGATATGCCTGGCGCGATCAAGTCGCTCAACGTTTCGAACGCAGCTGCCATCGCCATGTATGCGGCGCGGCAGTACCTGGCGAAATAGGACCGAGGTCTCAAAATGAACGCATGCCGAAGCTAGATGGCGGCGAACCGAAAACAGCAAGAGAGAAGGAAACGATCCGGCATGGCAATCCGGCCCCTCCTGTTCGGCATTCTGTTCGTCGCAGTCTTCGTCGGCATCATTCTCAGCCTCGTCTGGGTCGATCCCTCCCATCCGGTGCGCCAGCCCGATCCGCTGGCCCCCTCGGCCCCCAGCCCCTCTGCCCCAGCTCCTGTGCAATAGGGCTTCCGGAACCTCAAACATCTCCGCGCGTTTGTCCCGCAGGTTAATGCAAGGAAGAACGCATGCGAATCATGATCGCCGTCGTAGTTATATTGGTTGGCTCGGTGCTGAGCATCGTGATGATGGCGCCATCCGGCACCGGACAGACCGGCAACGGCGCCAAGATCGAGGCAAGCATCAACGAGCCTGTGCAGCAGTAGGCCGGCCGCCCGGCCGTGCAAAAGAAAAGCCCCGGTATAGCTGGGGCTTTTTTGTCAGTTGGTCGCCTTTTCAACGGAAATCTCTCCGAACTCGTCGATCAGCACGGTCCAGCCATCCGGCTCGGCATCCGGATCGGTCTTCAAATAGACGGTGGCGAACAGCCCCGGCTGTTTGATGATCCCCGTCGAGTTCTCCGGTCGGATGTCGGTGACGTAAGGCTTGAGATCGGTGAATTCGTGCAGTTCCACCGTGGAGACGATCTGCGGCCCACCATCGGTCTGCGCCACCTGCTGCAGGTAGACCTTCGATGTGCGGTCATCCTGGCGGACGGAGAAGAGCTTGTAATAGCCATGGCGCGGCTCTCCGGGTTTTGCCGCCGTCTGATCGGCAGATACGGGTTTGCCTGATGTGTCGGGCGTGCGCTCGATGGCGATGTCAGCCTTGCTTTCTTCCCAATATCCCGTGCTGGTGGCGAAGGTGACAGCGGACGGCAGGATCGTCTCCGCGCCTGGAGCTGCCCTAGCGATCCCTGCGCCCGTCAGGAGCGTGGCCGCCAATAGAAAAGTCCCTGCCCTCATCGTTAGTCCTCGAACTGTTCTGCCAGAATGCGGTCCGACCACGAACGATCGGGATCGGAGAGGATGCGCGCCGTCATGTGCTCCGACTGGGCGATGCGCACATGCAGCACCGACTTGACCTCGGAATTATCGGCAACGGCGTTCACCGGCCGCTTCTCGGCCTCAAGGATATGGATATCGACCGTCACCTTGTTCGGCAGCAACGCGCCACGCCAGCGCCGCGGCCTGAAGGCGCTGACCGGCGTCAACGCCAGAAGCGGCGCTTCCAGCGGCAGGATCGGGCCGTGTGCGGAAAGATTGTAGGCGGTGGAGCCCGCCGGAGTCGCCACCATCACGCCATCGCAGATCAATTCCGGCAGCCTGACATGGCCGTCCACCTCGACGCGAAGCTTGGCCGCCTGATAGGACTGGCGAAACAGCGACACCTCGTTGATGGCGAGCGCCTCGGAATTCGTGCCATCGGCATTGGCCGTCGTCATCTGCAGGGGACGGAAGACGTTTTCGACAGCAGCACAGATGCGCTCTTGCAGATCCTCGGTGCGGTAATCGTTCATCAGGAAGCCGACGGAGCCGCGGTTCATGCCATAGACCAGCTTGCCGCTGTTCATAATTCCATGCAGCGTCTGCAGCATGAAGCCATCGCCGCCGAGCGCGACGATCACATCCGCCTCTTCGGCCGGCACGTCACCGTAGATCCGAATCAGCTCCTCGCGCGCAGCAAGCGCTTCAGTCGTGGAGGAAGCCAGAAAACCAAGCGTCTGAAATGACCGGCCCATGCAATGCCCTTTGTTATGCTCGCCTAGCTAAAGGATAAAGGGCTTGTGCGACAAGGTGTTTTGCACATCAATACAAAGTGCGGAAACTCGACAAAGCGTGAGCATCCGGCATTTCCGCGAAACGGCCCCGGCGGGGCGCAATAGTCTCCGCCAACCGCTGTTGTCGCCCAGCACGATTTCCACGATTCTGCAGCCAAAACCGTTCACGAATTCGCGCCGATGCCGGATTTTGCCTTTACACGAATTCAGAATCTGGTAGTTGGCACGCATTGCCCTTGTAGCTCAGTTGGTAGAGCACCTGATTTGTAATCAGGGGGTCGCGGGTTCGAACCCTGCCGGGGGCACCATTCTTCTGAGAAGTGCAGCGCAGCTGCTCTTGCCTCTCCTGACAACTCTCCCCATCGCGAACAAATGTCGTCACCGCGTTGAACCGCGCTTTGCCGTTTCCCGCATCTCCGCGCGCCGATCGGCTACCCATCGCATGAACCTAACATGAAGCCCGTCTTCAGAGCGAGTTCAGGCCCGTGGGGTCACCTTGGGTCATGAAATAGCAAGGAGATGCGCTATGAAAATCGTCCATTTGGCGGTTGCTGCTGTTCTTTCCATCGGTTCGGCCTTCGTTGCCGTCGAGCCCGCGGCGGCGATGCCGCGATCTCAGGCGCCGGTCGCTGCCGTCGAGAAGAGCGATGTGGTTCAGGTCCGGCACCGGGATCGCCGCTACTACCGGGATCATCGCCCGCGTTATCGCGACAGCTGGCGCTATGACCGCCGTCACCACCGGGATTGGCGGGCCGAGCGGCGCTGGCGGGGTGATCGCGATTGGCGGTATCGCGACCGCTACTACCGGCCGCATCGGAACGGCGTCTATTTCCGCCTGAACCTCTAGAACGAAAAAAGCCCCGGATGTCCGGGGCTTTTTTTATTGTCCAGCCTGCGCGGCTCAGTCGATGTCGTCGACGACGGCATCGGGCTTGCCGCTGATGCGGTGCGCAAGCGCTGCTTCCATGAACTCGTTGAGTTCGCCGTCGAGGACGTCGCCCGGCGCCGTGCTGGCAACGCCGGTGCGCAGGTCCTTGACCAGCTGGTAGGGCTGCAGCACATAGGAGCGGATCTGGTGGCCCCAGCCGATATCCGACTTCGAGGCGGCTTCGGCATTGGCCGCGTCTTCGCGCTTCTTCAGTTCGGCTTCGTAAAGACGGGCGCGCAGCATGTCCCACGCCTTGGCGCGGTTCTTATGCTGTGAGCGTTCCTGCTGGCACTGCACGACGATACCGGACGGCATATGCGTGATACGCACGGCCGAGTCGGTGGTGTTGACGTGCTGGCCGCCGGCGCCCGACGAGCGGTAGGTATCGATGCGGCAATCGCCTTCGTTGATGTCGATCTGGATCGAGTCGTCGATCACAGGGTAGACCCAGATGGACGAGAAGGACGTGTGCCGGCGTGCATTGCTGTCGTAAGGCGAAATACGCACCAGGCGGTGAACGCCCGATTCGGTCTTCAGCCAGCCATAAGCATTGTGGCCCTTGACGAGCAGCGTCGCCGACTTGATGCCCGCTTCTTCACCATCGTGAACTTCGAGAAGCTCGACCTTGAACTTCGAACGTTCGGCCCAGCGCGTGTACATGCGCAACAGAATGTTGGCCCAGTCCTGGCTCTCGGTGCCGCCGGCACCGGAATGGACTTCCAGATAGGCGTCGTTGCCATCGGCTTCGCCAGAGAGCATCGCCTCCACCTGGCGGCGCGCAGCTTCGGCCTTCAGGCCCTTCAGCGCATCCTCGGCGTCCTTGACGACGCCTTCGTCGCCCTCTTCCTCGCCCATTTCGATGAGCTCGATATTGTCGTTCAGCTGCTGTTCGAGCTGCTTCACGCCATTGATGCCGTCATCCAGCTGCTGGCGCTCGCGCATCAGCTTCTGGGCTTCCTGGGCATCGTTCCAGAGGTTCGGGTCCTCTGCCTTGTTGTTCAACCAGTCCAGCCGTCTTATCGCCTGGTCCCAGTCAAAGATGCCTCCTCAGCAGGGTGATAGCCTGCTTGGTTTCATCGACTACGTTTATGATCTCGGCGCGCATTGTCCTGCTTCTTTGCGTTGGTCTTGAGCTGGCCCGTCAAATAGTTGCGGCGGCCGAGGATGTAAAGCCCGCGGCCGCCGCACCGTCTCTGCGGATGATGTTAATAGAGGCCGCCGGCGCCAGACTGCACCGCCTGGTTGGCCTGTGGCGAGGTCTTGAGGATTTCCTCCGGTGCCATGGTGCCGTCCATGCCGATGACCGAGAAGCTGTCGGCCGGGCCGGTGCCGGGCTTGAAGGCTTCGATAATGGTGTTCGGATCGCCTTCCTGCGCCGCCATGCCGGTCTTGCGGTCGATGGCGACGAGGTTCATGCCCTGCGGAATGACGAATTTCGACGGCGGCATGTCCTTGACGGCGGCCTGCATGAATTCGTTGAAGATCGGCGCAGAGAGGCCACCACCCGTGCCGCCGCGGCCAAGCGGGGCCGGCGTATCGAAGCCCATATAGAGACCGGCGACGAGATCCGGCGTGAAGCCGACGAACCAAGCGTCCTTCTCGTCGTTGGTCGTACCGGTCTTGCCGGCAACGTCGCGGCCGCCGAGATCGACCTTGCCTGCGGCTGTACCGCGGGTGATGACGCCCTGCATCATCGAGGTGATCTGGTAGGCGGTCATCGGATCGAGAACCTGTTCGCGGTTATCGACGATATTGGGCTCTTCCTGGTTCTGCCAGTCGCCGGCATTGCAGCCATCGCAGACGCGCTCTTCATGCTTGAAGATGGTCTTGCCGTAACGGTCCTGGATGCGGTCGATCAGGGTCGGCTTGATCTGCTTGCCGCCATTGGCCAGAACCGAATAGGCCGAGACCATGCGCAGCACCGTGGTTTCGCCGGAGCCGAGCGACATGGCGAGCAGCGGCGGCATCTTGTCATAGATGCCGAAGCGCTCGGCATATTCGGCGACGATGTTCATGCCGAGGTCATTGGCAAGGCGCACCGTCATCAGGTTGCGCGAATGCTCGATACCGGAGCGCAGCGTCGAGGGGCCGCCGACTTCGCCGCCGTAGTTTTCAGGCTTCCAGACCTGGCCGCCGGAAACGATCTCGATCGGCGCGTCCATGATCACGGAGGCCGGCGTATAGCCGTTGTCCATGGCGGCAGCATAGACGAAAGGCTTGAACGACGAGCCCGGCTGACGCATCGCCTGCGTCGCGCGGTTGAATTCCGACTGGCCGTAGGAGAAGCCGCCGGCCATGGCGAGCACGCGGCCGGTCTTCGGGTCCATGGCGACGAGGCCACCTTGAACCTTCGGCGGTTGCTGCAGGCGGTAGGAGGTCGAGGTCTCGTCGCCCTGACGCGCGACATAGACCACGTCACCAGGAGACAGCACGCCTTCCGGCGACTTGGCGGTCTTGCGGTCGCCTGTCGAGGAGCGGTAGGCCCACTGCATGTTCTTGGCGGCGATCGTACCGCGCTCGCGCTCAGCGCCGATCTTGCCGCTACCATCCTTCGGCGGCTGCAGGCCGATGTCCGCGCCATCGTCGGAAACCGCCAGAACGACGGCCAGGCGCCATTCGGGCACATCGGAGAGCGCCGGAATATCGGCCAGCGCCTTGCCCCAATCCGACGTCGTGTCGATGGTCTTCAGCGCGCCGTGGAAGCCGCGGCGCTCGTCATAGGTGGTCAGGCCGTCCTGCAGCGCCTTGCGGGCGGCAAGCTGCATCTGCGGATCGAGTGAGGTGCGGACGGAAAGACCGCCTTCATACAGCGTCTTTTCGCCATACTGGTCGATCAGCTGGCGGCGGACGGCCTCGGCAAAGTAATCGGATGCGAAGAGCGACGGGCCGGTGCTGCGGGCAGTGACGCCAAGCGGCTGCTTCTTCGCCTCTTCGCCGTCTTCCTTGCTGACATAGCCGTTCTCGACCATACGGTCGACAACCCAGTTGCGGCGCTCGAGAGCAGCTTCAGGGTGGCGGAACGGATGGTAATTCGCGGGGCCTTTCGGCAGCGACGCCAGATAGGCGGCTTCGGCGATTGTCAGTTCAGTGACCGACTTGTTGAAATAGGTGAGTGACGCGCCGGCAATGCCGTAAGAGTTCAGGCCGAAGAAGATCTCGTTGAGATAAAGCTCAAGAATCTTGTCCTTCGAATAGGCCTGCTCGATGCGGAAGGAGAGGATCGCTTCCTTGATCTTGCGGTCGATGGTCTGGTCGGATGTCAGAAGGAAGTTCTTGGCGACCTGCTGGGTGATCGTCGAAGCGCCGACCGGGCGGCGGCCGGAACCGAAATTCTGCAGGTTGACGAGGATGGCGCGGCCAAGGCCGGTCAGATCGACGCCCGGGTGATTGTAGAAATTCTTGTCTTCGGCCGAAAGAAACGCCGCCTTGACGCGGTCCGGGATTGCCTGGATCGGCAGGAACAGGCGCTTTTCCTTGGCATATTCGGCCATCAGCGCGCCGTTGCCGGCGTGAACGCGGGTGGTAACCGGCGGCGCATAGCTGTTCAGCACGGCGTAATCGGGGAGATCCTTCGCGACGTTTGCCAAATAGACGGCAACGACAGCTGCGGCGCCAAGAAACATGACGCAAGCAATGCCGAAGAAATATCCAAGAAGTCTGATCATATTGGGCTACCGGTATTCCAAATCTTCAATCGGCACAGGCGATATCATCGCATCGGAGCGCGCAATCTACACATTGCGCGCGGCTTACTCCATGAGCGGCACTGCGACAAGCCGAATCCGCCTCTCGGGTCAGAAACATAGCGGCGAGTAACGGCCTGAATGTGAGCAAAATAGGGCTCCCCTGCCCCATTCCAGTCCCGTCCCCGGCTTTCGTCCACGCTGTTACATGTTCGCCACGGCGTCAGCCGCCATTGGCGACGACCGACGAGCGGTAACGCTTGACCGCATAGGTCATCAGGTCCGCCATCTTGCCGCGCCAAGCGTCATCGAGCAGCAGCTTCTCGTCTTCCACATTGGAGAGGAAGCCGAGTTCGACGAGGATCGATGGCACGTCGGGCGCCCTCAGAACCTGGAAACCTGCATGGCGATGCGGATTGTTGATGGTGCCGATCTGGTCCTTGAAGGAGTTCAGGACGCTTTCGGCCAGCGAGATCGAAAACGCCTGCGTCTCGCGCCGCGTCAGGTCGAGCAGGATATCGGCCACTTCGGGCGGCTCGGCGACGGTTTCCTTGCCGGCAATCTGATCCGAGAGGTTTTCACGTTCAGCAAGATCGGCGGCGAGCTTGTCGGATGCCTTGTCGGAGATCGTATAGACGGTCGCCCCGCGGATATCCTTCTGCTTCAGCGTATCGGCATGCAGCGAGATGAAAAGGCCGGCGTGGTTCTGCCGGGCGATCTGCACACGCTCGGAAAGCGAGAGGAACTCGTCGTTGTCGCGGGTCAGAAACGCCTTGATGCCGGGCTCGCGGTTCAGCCGGTCGGCCAGCGCCTTGGCGAAGGCCAGTGTCACCTGCTTTTCTTCGGTTTTCGTATCGACGCCGATCGCGCCGGTATCGATGCCGCCGTGACCGGCATCGACGGCGATGACGAAATCGCCGGGCTTTGCAGCCTCTGCTGCCGGAATGGCGCTAGTCACCTGCTGGTCATCGGCGCCGTTCCAGGTCTGAGCCTTGACGAGCGCGGCGAAGGCTTCCTTCGACGTCATCTCGGCGTCGAGCACCAGGCGGTGTCCCTTGCCGTCCTCATCCTGCTGAACCTTGGCAATCGCCAGCTTCACCGGCTTGATGGCGGTGAGCACGATTCGCGCGCTGCCCTCGCCCATCGCGCCGTAGCGGATATCCTTGAAGAGACCGCGCGCTTCCAGCTGCTTGGTATCGAAACCGAAGGCGGTCGCCGGGAGATCGACGACGATGCGCTCGGGATTGGCAATATAATGGATGGAGAAGCTGGGGGCCTGGTCGAAATCGATGACGATGCGGGTGCGGGCGTCATCGCCGATAATCCGGGCACCGTAGGCCAGCAGCGGCTCGGGCTTGGCGCCGTCGGCTGCGATGGCGGTCGCCATCGCGAGACACAGCGCCGCGGCAGTGAGCGCCGCCGCAAAAACATTCTTCCGGTTGCCGGATTGCCCCGCTACGGGCCGCTCCCTCTTAAACAATCGACCGCCACACCCTATTTGTCATTGCATATGTCCCCGGGGCACATGATCCCCGCCGCCCGGCGGCGCCTGCCCGATGCCCGGCGCAGAGCATAGCGCATCGAATCGGGACCGCGGATCCCCGATTTTCTATGCGTGCCGAAATCCATCAATATTATGGCACATTTGGCTTTTCCCTTGCTATTGTGACAGAGAAACCATACAACGATTTCAGGTTAGAAGTGCTGACGGGATAGAGTCGCCGCGAAGGCTGCCAACCCCTGAGAGGACCTGGCGCCGCAACCGGCAATCGTCCGCCGTCATACGTGTTTCTTTCCGAGTGAACTGGATTCTGATTTTTCCGGCGTATGCGGAAACTTCATCGGTGGATAGCCACCAACCGCTCCGAGGAGCAAACTCATCGGACCTACGGGTCTTAGTATTGTCGATCTCGCTTGGTCATAATGGTGTCGCAGCAGGTTTTATCCAAAGTCTACAGGCCCCGGGAGAATATCTTCCCCGCTGTTGCCTGGCTGTTGCCTGTCCTCCCGAACCAAGCGCGACTTTCATTATCCGGCGCAACCCCTCCTGACCGCAACCCGCCTGTCTCAGACACTGGCGGGGATGCGCGTATGAGGCTGCGCCGAGGAGCACAGCTTACATGGCAGACAAAATGCTTATCGACGCGTCTCACGAGGAAGAGACGCGCGTCGTTGTCGTTCGCGGGAACCGCATAGAAGAATTTGACTTCGAGTCGCAGCACAAGAAGCAAATTCGCGGCAACATCTATCTTGCAAAGGTAACGCGGGTAGAACCCTCGCTACAGGCCGCCTTCGTTGATTACGGCGGCAACCGGCACGGCTTTCTGGCCTTTGCCGAAATCCACCCTGATTACTACCAGATCCCGCTGGCCGATCGTCAGGCGCTGCTGCGCGCGGAAGCCGAAGAGCATCGCCGCGACGACGACGTCGAGCACGTCGAAACCGCGCCGATGAACGATCCGGCCAACCAGGACCAGCCCGACATCGGCATCGTCGCCAAGGATGAGCCGGCAGCGGACGCTACGGCCGAGGCCCCTGCCGCGATCGAAGCGGAAGCAGCTCCGGCTGCCGAAGACGCCGCTCCGGTAAAGAAGGCTGCAAAGCCGCGCCGCAGCCGCAAGAAGGTTGTCGAGACCACCGCGACCGAAGATGCCGTCCCGACCGATGTCGAAGCGCCGGTTGCTTCCGTCGATAGCGACGACGACTCGAACGGCAGCTCGATGGCTGCCATGGTCGAGACCGACTCGATTTCCGAAGACGTCGATTCCCGCCGCCGCGGCAATGACGACGATGACGACGACGATCATGACCACGAGGAAGAAGTGATCGAATCGGTCGGCGCCGAAGACGCGATGGAAGAAGTTCCCGATCGCGTTCAGCGCAAGCCGCGCAAGCAGTACCGCATCCAGGAAGTCATCAAGCGCCGCCAAATCCTGCTCGTGCAGGTCGCCAAGGAAGAGCGCGGCAACAAGGGTGCAGCTCTTACCACTTACCTCTCGCTCGCAGGCCGTTACTCGGTGCTGATGCCGAATACGGCGCGTGGCGGTGGCATCTCCCGTAAGATCACCAATCCGCAGGACCGCAAGCGCCTGAAGGAAATCGCCCGGATGCTCGAAGTGCCGCAGGGCATGGGCGTCATTCTGCGCACGGCCGGCGCCAACCGCACCAAGGTCGAGGTCAAGCGCGATTTCGAATATCTGATGCGTCTCTGGGAAAACGTCCGCACGCTGACGCTGGCGTCGACAGCCCCTTGCCTCGTCTATGAAGAGGGATCGCTGATCAAGCGTTCGATCCGCGACCTCTACAACAAGGATATCGGCGAAGTCATCGTTGCCGGCGAAGAAGGCTATCGTGAAGCGAAAGACTTCATGAAGATGCTGATGCCGAGCCACGCCAAGGTGGTTCAGCCTTACCGCGACATCCACCCGATCTTCTCGCGCTCCGGCATCGAAGCGCAGCTCGACCGCATGCTGCAGCCGCAGGTGACGCTGAAGTCGGGCGGCTACCTGATCATGAACCAGACGGAAGCGCTGGTTTCGATCGACGTCAACTCCGGCCGTTCGACCCGCGAGCATTCGATCGAAGACACGGCCCTGCAGACGAACCTCGAAGCCGCCGACGAAGTCGCGCGCCAGCTTCGGCTTCGCGACCTTGCAGGCCTGATCGTTATCGACTTCATCGACATGGAAGAAAAGCGCAACAACCGCGCTGTCGAGAAGCGTCTGAAGGAATGCCTGAAGAACGACCGCGCCCGTATCCAGGTCGGCCGTATCTCGCATTTCGGCCTTCTCGAAATGTCGCGCCAGCGTATCCGTGCCTCGGTTCTGGAATCGACGACCCAGGTCTGCTCGCATTGCGGCGGTACCGGTCACGTCCGTTCGCAGTCTTCGGTCGCCCTGCATGTGCTGCGCGGCATCGAGGAATATCTGCTGAAGAACACGACGCACGACATCACGGTGCGCACTACGCCCGACATCGCGCTCTATCTTCTGAACCACAAGCGCCAGTCGATCGTCGATTACGAGACCCGCTTCGGCGTGGCGATCATCATCGGCGCCGACAATAGCGTCGGATCGCAGCACTTTGCGATTGATCGCGGCGAGCCGGTCGAAAATCCGGTGAAGATCGAAACCCTGTTCAACTTCGCGGCCATCCCTGAAGATGACGACGACGATGTCGTGATCGAGGTGGACGAAGAAGAAGACGAAGAACTGGAAGAAAAGCCAGCCGCCAGCGAGCGTCCTGCCCAGCAGGCACGCGCCGAGAGCGATGGCGAAGCCGGCAACCGCAAGCGCAAGCGGCGCCGCCGCCGCCGTGGCGGACGTGGCGGAAATGAACAGCAGTCGGCCAACGACGCTTCCGGTGACGAGGGCGACGATGGAGAAGGTGACGAGGACGATGCAGGCGCAGAGGGCGACGAAGCCGCTGCCGGCACCGCGGAAGCCCGCGCCGAAACCGACAGCGAGAGCGAACAGCGCCGCAAGCGCCGCCGCCGCGGCAAGCGTGGCGGACGCCGCAACCGTGACGAAAACGGCGAACTGAGCGCCGAGGGTACTGACGGCGAGACGGACGCTGACGGCGAAGCCGGCGAAGGTGACGCTGCCGAAAGCGCGGCAGCCGAGACGCAGGCTGAAGTGATCGAGGCCGTTTCCGAAGATGCCGCCGAAGGCCAGACGGCGATGGCAGCTGTCGAAACCGGCGCCTTCGTCACCGAGGACGTCAAGCCCGCCAAGGGCCGCGGCCGTGGCCGCAAGAAGGCTGTCGAGGTTTCGCCGGTGGAAGAGCCTGTCGTTGCCGAGGAAGCTCCGGCTGCCGCAGCAACTGCCGAACCTGCACCCGAAGCCGAGACGGTGGAAGCCTCTGCCGACCTCGACGCCCCGGCAACGGAAGAAGCGAAGTCGGCCCGCGCCAATCGCGGCTCGAACGTCTCCTCCTCTTCGCCGACCGTCAAATCGACGCGCAGCGAAGCTGCCGAGCCCGAGGGCGACGGCAAGCCGAAGAAGGCCGGCTGGTGGCAGCGCCGCGGCTTCTTCTGAGAGCCCGCTGATTGATCAATGAAAAGCCGGCTGTGGCGACACAGCCGGCTTTTTTGATTCCGTATCCGGGAGAGATTGGAAAGGGGCATCCGAGATAAGTCGAGAAGGCCAATCCGGCTTTGCCTCACGGCAGCAAGCCTCTTCAGATCTTGATTCACCTGTCTGACAAAATGAGTCAGGAAATGCGTCTAAGCGCTTGAGCGCGGACTCTATTTCAGCCAGAGGGCCATGCGCTCGACGGCTTCGACGATCTCAGTTTGCGAGCCGGCGTAAGACATGCGCATCGTCCTGTTGCCTTCGAGCGGATCGAAATCGAGGCCCGGCGTCGCGGCGACATTGATCTCCGCAAGCATGCGCTTGGCAAAGGCCATGCTGTCATTGCTGAACCGCGTCACATCGACATAGGCGTAGAAGGCGCCGTCCATCGGCGAGGCCACCGGCAGGCCGATTTCGGGCAAGCGGCGGAGCAGGAAATCGCGGTTGGCGGCATAGCTCGCCTTATAGACGTCGAGTTCGGCGGCAGCGCCAAGTGCCGCGGTGGCGGCGATCTGCGACAGTTCCGGCGGCGAGATATAGAGGCTCTGGGCAACGCGCTCGATCGGGCGGACCAGCCGTTCCGGCAGCACCATCCAGCCGATCCGCCAGCCGGTCATGCAATAGTATTTCGAGAAGGAATTGATGACGATCGCCTCGTCTGTCAGTTCCAGCGCGCTCGTCTCCTCCCCGGCAAAGGTCAGGCCGTGATAGATTTCGTCGGAGATGAAGGCGATCGATTGAGCGGCGCAATAATCGGCAAGCGCCTTCAGCGCCGCCCTGCCGGTGACCGTCCCGGTCGGATTTGCCGGACTGGCAAGCAGGACGCCCTTGAGCTTGACGCCATTCTCGCGCTGCGCCGCTTCAAGGCTTTCTGGCGTCAGCGTGAAATGCGTCTCGGCCGTCACTGCGACCTCGATCACCTTCAGCCCGAGTGCGCCGAGAATGTTGCGATAGGCCGGATAGCCGGGCCTGGCGATCGCCACCGCATCGCCCGTATCGAACAGCGACAGGAAGACGAGATTGAAACCGGCGGAGGAACCCGTCGTGATGGCGATCCGCGCCGGATCGATCTCCAGGCCATGGCGATCGCGATAATGCCAGGCGAGCGCGTGTTTCAGCCGCGCGGTCCCCAGCGCATCGGTATAGCCGATCTTGCCTTCCGCCAGTGCCGCGCGGGCCGCGTCGAGTGCTGCCTGCGGTGCCGGATGCGACGGCTGGCCGACCGCCATCGAGATGACCGGGTGACCGGCGGCACGCCGTTTGGTCGCCTCCGCCAGAACGTCCATGGCGTGGAAAGGCTCGACTTCGCTGCGCTTCGATACGGAAAACAAGGGCTAAAACTCCGGATATTCAATTGCGGCCAGACAATTGCCGCATTATCAGGTGCATCACAATCCCGCGATTGCGCCGCGATCCAGAAAAATCCTGTTTGATGGCCGGGCCGCACACCGTAATTTGATGCCGAACGTTTCAGCCCATTAACCGGGCGATGTTATGAAGCGGCATCGCATTCGATCAGCCGACGAGGACACAATGGCTCTCTTTCCGAAAACCTTCACCGCCCTTGCGCTCGCTGCCAGCTTTGCGATGCCCCTTCCCGCTGCCGCTCTCGACGATGCGCAGAAGAAGGAATTCGGCGAGTTCATCAAGGAATACCTGATCCAAAATCCCGAGATCATGCTCGACGTTCAGGACGCCCTGCAGAAGAAGCAGGAAGAGGCCCGCCTCGTCAAAGCCAACCAGGTGATCGGCGAAAACAGCAAGAGCATTTTCGAGGCCAAGGACGATATCTCGATCGGCAACCCAAGGGGTGACGTGACCATCGTCGAGTTCTTCGATTACAATTGCGGCTATTGCCGTCACGCGCTGACCGACATGCAGACGATGCTGAAGAAGGACCAGAACGTCCGCTTCGTGCTCAAGGAATTCCCGATCCTCGGCCCGGAATCGGTTGCCGCGCACAAGGTTTCCGACGCTTTCCGCAAGCTGGCGCCTGAAAAGTACGAGAAGTTCCACATGGCTCTGCTCGGCAGCGAAGGCCGCGCCGACGAAGACAGCGCCATCGAAGTGGCCTCCTCGCTCGGCGTCAACGAAAAGCAGATACGCGCCGAGATGGAAAAGAGCCCCGACACGTCTTCGGTGCAGAATGCCTATGACCTTGCCCAGAAGCTCGGCATCACCGGAACGCCCTCCTACGTCATCGGCAACGAGCTGGTGCAGGGCGCGGTCGGTTTCGACGACCTGGAAGCCAAGGTCAAGAACATGCGCACCTGCGGCAAGACGAGCTGCTGAGAGCGACGCTCATCAAATCGCCAAAATCTAAGCGTTTCAGCCATGTGGACAAATATGGCACGATTCCGGCTGCCTACCCCAAAGGGCTTTCATTAAGGGCATGGGGAGTCTATAGGTTGCCCTCGTGCATTTAATGGAACACTCGATGACGCAAACCATTTTCGTCCTGAACGGGCCCAACCTGAACATGCTGGGCAAAAGAGAGCCCGGCATCTATGGCGGCAAGACGCTCAAGGACATCGAAGCGGATTGCAGGGCTGCGGGCCAGGAACTCGGTCTCGAAATCGATTTCCGCCAGAGCAACCACGAAGGCGCGCTCGTCGACTGGTTTCATGAAGCAAACGACAAGGCTGCAGGCGTTGCGATCAATGCCGGAGCCTACACGCATACATCCATTGCACTGCATGATGCGATCAAGGCCATTTCCATTCCGGTGATCGAGCTCCATATCTCTAACGTGCATGCACGCGAAGAATTCCGCCACAAGTCGATGATTGCCCCTGCTTGCAAGGGTGTGATCGCCGGCTTCGGGCCTCACAGCTACATTCTGGCGCTTCACGCGCTGAAGAACCTTACGGCATAAGAAGAAGACAGGGCAAACACTCATGGCTGAAAAGAAATCGGGTATCGACCAGGCACTGATCCGTGACCTCGCGAACATCTTGAACGACACGGACCTGACGGAAATCGAAGTCGAACAGGAAGATCTGCGCATCCGCGTCTCGCGCGGCGGCAATGTTCAATATGTCCAGGCGCCGATCGGCGGCGCTCCGGCCTATGCGCCTGCGCCTGCAGCCGCCGCACCTGCGGCCGCTCCGGCAGCAGCCGCTGCCCCGGCCCGCAACCCGGCCAACACGGTCAGCGCCCCGATGGTCGGCACCGTCTATATGGCACCGGCTCCGGGCGCACGCGCGTTCATCGAAGTCGGCTCGACCGTCAAGGAAGGCCAGACGCTTCTCATCATCGAAGCGATGAAGACCATGAACCAGATCCCGTCGCCGAAGTCAGGCAAGGTCACGGAAATCCTCGTCGAAGACGGCAGCCCCGTCGAATACGGCCAGGCCCTCGTCGTCATCGAATAAGGCGGGCATCATGGTCTCGAAAATCCTCATTGCTAACCGCGGCGAAATTGCGCTGCGCGTCCTGCGCGCCTGCAAGGAGCTCGGCATTCCCTGTGTCGTGGTTCACTCCACCGCCGATGCCGACGCCATGCATGTGCGCCTTGCCGACGAGAGCGTCTGCATCGGCCCTCCGCCGTCGCGCGACAGCTATCTGAACATCCATCAGATCGTCGCAGCCTGCGAGATCACCGGCGCCGATGCTGTGCATCCCGGCTACGGCTTCCTGTCCGAAAACGCCAAGTTTGCGGATATTCTTGAGGCCCACGGCATCACCTTCATCGGCCCGACCGCGGATCACATCCGCATCATGGGCGACAAGATCACGGCCAAGACGACGGCGCAGGAACTCGGCATCCCCGTCGTTCCGGGCTCTGACGGCGAAGTGAAGACCGAAGAAGACGCCATCAAGACGGCGGCCGAAATCGGCTATCCCGTTCTGATCAAGGCAACCGCCGGCGGCGGCGGACGCGGCATGAAGGTCGCGAAATCCGAAGCCGACGTGATCGAAGCCTGGTCGACGGCCCGCACCGAAGCGGCAGCCGCTTTCGGCAACGAAGCCGTCTACATGGAAAAGTACCTCGGCAAGCCGCGCCACATCGAAGTTCAGGTGTTCGGCGACGGCGAAGGCAATGCGATCCATCTCGGCGAACGCGACTGCTCGCTGCAGCGCCGCCACCAGAAGGTCTGGGAAGAAGCCAATTCCCCAGCGCTCAACGTCGAGCAGCGCATGAAGATCGGCCAAGTCTGCGCCGACGCCATGAAAAAGCTGAAATATCGCGGCGCCGGCACGATCGAGTTCCTCTACGAGAACGGCGAGTTCTATTTCATCGAAATGAACACTCGCCTGCAGGTGGAACACCCGGTCACCGAAGCCATCACCGGCATCGACCTGGTGCACGAACAGATCCGCGTCGCCTCGGGCGGCGGTCTGTCGGTGACGCAGGCGGAAGTGAACTTCGAGGGCCACGCCATCGAATGCCGTATCAACGCCGAAGACGCGCGCACCTTCGTGCCCTCGCCTGGCACGATCACGCATTTCCATGCACCGGGCGGCCTCGGCGTTCGCATCGACAGCGGCGCCTACCAGGGCTACAAGATCCCGCCTTACTACGACAGCCTCATCGGCAAGCTCATCGTGCACGGGCGCACCCGCGTCGAATGCATGATGCGTCTGCGCCGCGCGCTGGACGAGTTCGTCGTGGATGGCATCAAGACCACGCTGCCGCTGTTCCAGGATCTGGTTTCGAACCAGGACATCGCGAATGGCGACTACGACATCCACTGGCTGGAACAGTATCTCGCCAGCACCAAGCCGGCCTGATCACGAATGGCAGGGTCGCGCAGGAAGTCCCCAGGAATTACCCCGGAGATCCTCCTGCGCGCCTACTCCATCGGCCTCTTCCCGATGGCCGAGTCGGCTGACGATCCGGAGATCTTCTGGGTCGAGCCGGAACTTCGCGGCGTCATCCCGCTCGACGATTTCCACATTTCCAAAAGTCTTGCGAAAACCATTCGCCGCAGACCGTTCGATATCCGGTTCAATCATGATTTCGATGCGGTGATCTCGGCTTGCGCGGCGGAAACCTCCGGGCGCCCGAGCACCTGGATCAACGGCACCATCAGGCAGCTCTATTCGACCCTCCACCGCATCGGCCATGCGCATTCTGTCGAGGCCTGGGAGGGCGATACGCTTGTCGGCGGCCTCTACGGCGTCTCGCTGGGCGCGGCGTTCTTCGGCGAGAGCATGTTCTCACGGCGCACCGACGCCTCGAAGATCTGCCTGGTGCATCTGGTCGAGCGTCTCAGGGAAAAAGAGTTCAGGCTGCTGGATACCCAGTTCACCACCGAGCATCTGAAAACCTTCGGTGCGATCGACGTGCCGAAGGATGAATATGCGGTCATGCTGGATGCCGCGATGGATTCGCCGCATCTGGAGTTTTAGGGGAGCGCACGCCCTCGTCCTTCGAGGCCCTTCGGGCACCTCAGGATGAGGGCTCTCTTGCAGGCCTCGCTCGGAGCCAGAATGAAAACCAGCGACGGGCACTCCAGCGCCAATAGCCACTCCGCCCCTCATCCTGAGGTGCCCGGAAGGGCCTCGAAGGACGAGGGCCGGCCACAATGGCCCAAACCGGTAATCAGGAAACTTATTTAGCCTTCGCCGCACCATCGGGTGCCGGCACGTCCGACTGCGCCTTGCAGTCCTTCAACCAGACGTCATAGATCGGGTGTTCGACGGCGTTCAGACCCGGGCTGTCGGCGAACATCCAGCCGGTGAAGATGCGGCGGATCTTGCGGTCGAGCGTGATTTCGTCGACTTCGACAAAACCGTCGATCTTTTGCGCTTCCGACTGGTCGCGCGAATAACAGGCTTTCGGCGTCACCTGCAGCGCGCCGAACTGGACCGTTTCATTGACATAGACGTCGAAGGTGGTGATGCGGCCGGTGATCTTGTCGAGGCCGGAGAAGACGGCGACAGGGTTTTCGATGCGCGCAGCAGAAGCGATCTGCGGCAACAGCGGCGAGCCAAGCGCCAGGGCGATCCCGGCGGCACGCAGGACGTGGTTCCGCGTGAAAAGCTGCATATCTACCCGTCTCCACCGCATCTCATGATAATGGCCGCAGCTTCTGCGGCCAACCTGCGGGTAAAGGTCAATTGTGGCCAAAAGCCGGGCCGGACGGCCCGCTTTGCGGTCGGCGAACTCAGTTGCCAGGCGTCCAGGCGTCGTAGTCGCCGGTGACGCGCGGACGCTCGCCGGTGGCCGACAGCGAACCCGGCGGGCGGTAGGCCTGCGGCGAGCCGGTCGGGTTGGCGCGGTGCGCCTTTTCCCATTCCTTGGCGGCGTAGTTTTCCTTCGACGGCGGGGTGTCGGTGCGGTGGTGCATCCAGCCGTGCCAGCCCGGAGGAATGGCCGAGGCTTCGGCATAGCCACTGTAGATCACCCAGCGCTTCGGCAGACCATAGGAAGACAGGCCGCCTTCGTAATAGACATTGCCGAGCTCATCTTCGCCAACACGCTTGAAACCGCGAAGCGCAAACCGTGTTCCCAGCGTGTAGTGGTTCCACCAGGTGAAAATGTGCAGCAGGAAGTTCTTCATGTCTGTTCCTTGTGCTTGAGGGAGGTCAAGCGGGACTGGAATTCGTTCACTCGCTTATGCCGCCGGAAGACCTGAATGTCCAGTGATTCCAGATCTGCGAAGGCTCATTTCAAGGCCATCTTGAAGCCGAGATGCGATGGCTCGAAGCCCAGGCGCTCGTAGAACCGGTGGGCATCCTTGCGCTTGCCGTTCGAGATCAGCTGGACGCGGACGAGACCGCGGCTTTTTGCCTCTGCGATACAGAACTCGATCATCTGCCCGCCGATGCCCTGCCCGCGCAAGTCGCCGCGCGTCTGCACCGCCTCGATGATCATGAAGGATGCGCCGCGGCCGGTCAAAGTCGTCGCTATCGAAATCTGAAACGTGCCGGCGACTTCGCCGGACAGTTCGCCGACATAGAGCGTCTGGTCCGGCGCCGCGGCGATCGCACAGAAAGCCTTGAGGTAGTCCGCGTAAGCGCTCTCGTCGGTCGTATCGCCATGGCCGCCGATATCGTCGGCGGCAAAGAGTGCGATCAACGCGGCAAGATCGTCCTGCCGGGCCTCGCGGATGATGAGCTTGCCGGTCATGATGGTCTCAATGGGCGGGAAGATGTTTTTCAAGCACCAGCGTCGCAATACCCGACTGGCCGGGGCCGACATTCTCGTTGCGGCCCGCCTCGATGAAACCCAGCCGGCTGTAGAAACCGATCGCATCCTCGTTCTTCGGCTCGACTTCGAGACGCATGATCTCCGCATCTGGAAAGCAGGTTTCCAGCTCGGCAAACATGTCGCGGCCGATGCCCTGACGCTGCAGCGCCGGACGCACATAGAGAAGATGCAGGATCGCCGTCTTTGCCAAATCGGCGGACATTGCCGCATAGCCGACCGCACCGATATCCTTGCCGCTGTCGGCGACGACGAATTCGGCATTCTTCTTCGCCAGCCGCGCCTTCAGCGCCGCCGGCGAAAACAGGTGGGCGATCAGTTCATCGACCTTCGGTTCGCCATAAAAGCGGTCGTAGGTCGCATGAAAGCTCTCCACCAGCACGGCGCGGATCCTTTCCAGATCGCGCTCACCGGCGGTGCGGACAAAATACACCAAGGCTTTCTCCTGGCGGCGCCGGGATCCGAGGCCGCTCACGCTCTTCGGCAGACGCCGGTTATTCCTCGACGATGCCGAGCTTGGCCTTGACCAGCGCCTGGACGGCCTGCGGGTTGGCCTTGCCGCCGGTCGACTTCATGACCTGGCCGACGAACCAGCCAGCCAACGTCGGCTTGGCCAGCACCTTGGCAACCTGATCGGGGTTGGCGGCGATGATCTCATCGACAGCTTTTTCGATGGCGCCGGTGTCGGTCACCTGCTTCATGCCGCGGCTTTCGACGATTTCAGCGGGATCGCCACCCTCGTTGAGGATGATCTCGAAGACGTCCTTGGCGATCTTGCCGGAAATCGTCTCGGCCTTGATCAGGTCGATGATGCCGCCGAGCTGGGCCGGGGAAACCGGAGTCGATTCAATATCTTTTCCGAGTTTGTTCAAGGCACCAAGCAAGTCGTTGATGACCCAGTTGGCAGCCGTCTTGCCATCGCGGCCTTCGGCAACGGCTTCGAAATAATCGGCAATCGCCTTTTCGGACACGAGTACCGACGCGTCATAGATCGACAGGCCGAGTTCGCGGACGAAGCGGTCCTTCTTGTCATCGGGCAGCTCCGGCAGATCCTTTGCCAGCGCGCTGACGAAAGCATCGTCGAACTCGAGCGGCAACAGGTCCGGATCCGGGAAGTAGCGGTAGTCATGCGCGTCTTCCTTGGAGCGCATGGAGCGCGTCTCGCCCTTGTTCGGGTCGAAGAGACGGGTTTCCTGGTCGATCGAGCCGCCGTCCTCCAAAATCCCGATCTGGCGGCGGGCTTCGTATTCGATCGCCTGACCGATGAAGCGGATGGAGTTGACGTTCTTGATCTCGCAGCGCGTGCCGAAGCCTTCGCCGGGACGGCGCACGGAAACGTTGACGTCGGCGCGCATCGAGCCTTCGTCCATGTTGCCGTCGCAGGTGCCGAGATAGCGGACGATCGAGCGCAGCTTCGTCATGTAGGCCTTGGCCTCATCGGACGAGCGCATGTCGGGCTTGGAGACGATCTCCATCAGCGCGACGCCGGAACGGTTCAGGTCGACATAGGACATGGTCGCGTGCTGGTCGTGCAGCGACTTGCCGGCGTCCTGTTCCAGATGCAGACGCTCGATGCCGATCTCGATGTCTTCGAACTGGCCCTGACGATCCGGACCGAGCGAGATGACGATCTGGCCCTCGCCGACGATCGGATCCTTGAACTGCGAGATCTGATAGCCCTGCGGCAAGTCGGGATAGAAATAGTTCTTGCGGTCGAACAGCGAGCGCTTGTTGATCTGCGCCTTCAGGCCAAGACCGGTGCGCACCGCCTGGCGGACGCATTCCTCGTTGATGACGGGCAGCATGCCGGGCATGGCCGCGTCGACGAGAGAGACGTTCGAATTCTGCGGCTTGCCGAATTCCGTCGATGCGCCGGAGAAGAGCTTCGAATTCGACAGCACCTGCGCATGGACTTCCATGCCGATGATGACTTCCCAATCGCCGGTGGCGCCGGGAATGAAGCGTTTCGGATCAGGCGTGCGAACGTCGACAAGGGTCATGTGATACTCTTCGGGAGGCTGTTCTTTTCATCTGGTGAGGTAACGGAAATGGCCTGCCGGTGCAAGGCTTTCGGCGCCTCGCGGACGTGCTATGCGTTTTCGCGCTATTAACGCTGGCGCGCTATCATCCGACTATGTCTGCCACTGATCCGTTGATGCTGGCCGCTCTGCTGCTGGCCTACAACCTTTTGGTCTTCGCCGTCTATTTCTTCGACAAGGAAGCTGCGCGTGCCGGAGGCCGGCGCATCAGCGAGCAAACGTTGCTGACGCTGGCGCTGCTTGGCGGCAGCCCGGGCGCGGTTACGGCCCAGCGCTTGCTCCGGCACAAGACGCGGAAGGAGCCGTTCCGCTCACTTCTGTTGGCGATCGCTGTGCTTCATGCAACGCTCTGCGGAGGGTTGGCGGCACTATTCGGCTTGGATCGGCTGGGACTTCTCTAGAAATCAGGGCCATATGTTCCGTCGCCCCCGCTCTCGAGCGGCTTGGTCAAACCGACGGAGGGTACGTCGCGATCAAGCTTCGGGTTGTAGACGATCGACAGCCAGTGAATGCTATAGCCGTGCTTCTGGAAGAAGTTGATAGCCTCGTTGTTACCCGAATGCGTCTGCATGCCGGCGCTGGAGAAGCCTTGGTCGGCGATATCCGTCTCGATCTGCGCCAGCAGCGCGGCGCCGACACCCTGGCGGGTGAAGGCCGGATCGATCCAGAAATCCGAGATCGTTTCGTCGAATTTCTCCCGCGCTCCCCAGCCGACAATCTGGCCGCTGAGTTCGGCCACTGTGATCGTCAGCCAGCTGTTGCGGGTAAAATTCGAAAAGGCACTCCGCGCTGCATCGAGCAGCGCGTCCGTCTCGCCCATGGCCACCATCGCCTTTTGCCAGGCTCTGAGGCCGATCTCACTCAAAAGGTCCGCCTCGCCCTCGCGGGCATTGCGAATGTGGATCATGGAACCCCCGTTCAATGATCAAAGTAGAACACCGAATCGTCAGTTTTTCCATCGGTTTGCGCGGCTTTCGCACCGTTTTTGCAGGCGAGTTGCGAATCTGGCGCGCTTGACGGCAACCTGTGCGTGGGTTAGGCAAACCTTATGTTGAACTCGTCTGAGACCCGCTAAGGGCCCTGCCCGCAAGCTGCTTGCGCGCATGGGCCAGAAAAAAACGAAACCCCGCCGTTCGCCTTGAACGCCGGATCGTTTTTTTGTGCGCTTTCGAGCGCCAGACCGGATCGACACGACAATGGACATTTCACGCGCCGAACAGCGCATCCTGCACCTGCTCGCCCAGGGCGGCCGGATCGAACTCACCCGCGGCGAAGACCGCGCCATCGAGAAGCTTCAACTTTTCACCAGAGAAGGTTGGGTCTTCTCCGGCATCGACATCCTCACCTTCCGCAAGCTCAAGCAGAAACGGGCCATCCGCTCGCAGGGCGGCAGACCGTATCGAATTACCGAGCGGGGATTGGTGCTGGTGAGGGCGGAGCAGGATAACAGGTGAGAAACCGGAGGCTGGCTCTTGAATGGGCCAGTCTACCTCTAAATCGACAGGGTTGGATCGACGTCGTCTTCGCGCTATCTTAGCATCATGAGCGATCTGCGAGACACCATTCCCATCGAAGACCTGACCGAAGTGCAGCCCAACGCGGCGGCCGATGAGAACTATGACGCGTGGAAGGAAAAGAAGATCCGAGCCGCGCTCAAGCAAGCAGATGACCGCTCCTCATTGATCCCGGCAAAAAAGGTCTGGGAGCGTTTCGGGTTTGAACGTTAATTTCACACCGCAGGCCATCGCTGACCTCCGTGAAATTCATCACCACATCAAGAGATTCGACGCGGCCGCCGCCGACCGCATTCTGTCGCGCATTCGGCAGGTCATCGAGATATTCGAGAATTTTCCGCTGCTCGGCCGGGAAGGCAGCGTCCATGGCACGCGGGAATTCGCAATTTCCGGACTGCCGTATACGATCGTCTACCGTATCGTCTCCGCCGTTGACCTCGATATCCTAACGATCGTCCACCAGCGCAAGCTCTATCCGCCGCAGCAGGATTGAATATCAGACTGCTGCGGAAAACTCGGCCTTCATCACCGCCCACTCCTCGTCGAGCGTCCCCGTACCGCGAGCCCGTCCGGCGCGGCGGTACCAGTAGTCGGCATTCCAATCATCGCCCTCGATGCGATGGCAGAGAGCGTGGCCCCAGTCGAAGGGGCGCTGACCTTCGTGGGCCTGGCAGATGTTGTGAACATCCGTCCATTCGGCGCCCATGACAAAGCGCGCGGCCGCAAGGCGGTCGAGGGCTTCGATCAAACGTTGGATGTCAGACTGAGCCATTCCGCCTCCTCCGGGCCGTGGCTAGCAGACCGCTCCGCTCACCACCACTTGGCCGGCGAGAACTTGCCGGCTGCCTGTTCGATGACGTGGGCGGTCTTGAAGAGGGTTTCCTCGTCGAAGGGCTTACCGATCAGCTGCAGGCCAAGCGGCAGGCCCTTGTGGTCGAGACCGGCGGGAACGGCGATGCCCGGCAGGCCCGCCATGTTGACGGTGACCGTGAAGATGTCGTTCAGATACATCGCGACCGGATCGGCGGCGAGGTTCTCGTCGGCGACACCGAAAGCGGACGACGGCGTGGCCGGCGTGAGGATCGCATCGACACCGGCGTCGAAGACGATCTCAAAGTCGCGCTTGATCAGCGTGCGGACCTTCTGGGCCTTGATGTAATAGGCGTCGTAGTAACCGGCCGACAGCACGTAGGTGCCGATCATGATGCGGCGCTTGACTTCCTTGCCGAAGCCCGCAGCGCGGGTCTTCTCGTACATGTCGGCGATGTCCTTGCCGTCGACGCGCAGGCCGTAGCGGACGCCGTCGTAGCGGGCGAGGTTCGAGGAGGCCTCGGCGGGGGCGACGATGTAATAGGCCGGAAGCGCATATTTGGTGTGCGGCAGCGAGATGTTGACGATCTCGGCACCGGCATCCTTCAGCCAGGCAATGCCCTGCTGCCAGAGCGTTTCGATCTCCTCGGGCATGCCGTCGACGCGGTATTCGTTCGGAATGCCGATCTTCATGCCCTTCAGCGATTTGCCGAGTGCGGCTTCGTAATCCGGAACGGGCAGATCGACCGAGGTCGTGTCCTTGGAGTCGACCGAGGCCATCGACTTCAGGAGGATCGCCGCGTCGCGGACGTCGCGGGCGATCGGGCCAGCCTGGTCGAGCGAGGATGCGAAGGCGACCGTGCCCCAGCGCGAGCAGCGGCCGTAGGTCGGCTTGATGCCGACGGTGCCGGTGAAGGCTGCCGGCTGGCGGATCGAGCCGCCGGTATCGGTGGCGGTCGCACCGGCGCAGAGATGGGCGGCAACGGCAGCGGCAGAACCGCCCGAAGAGCCGCCCGGAACCAACTGCTGGTTGGAGCCGGAGGCGCGCCAGGGGTTAATCACCGCACCGTAATGCGAGGTCTCGTTCGACGAGCCCATGGCAAACTCATCCATGTTCAGCTTGCCGAGCATGACGGCGCCGTCGTCCCAGAGGTTCTGGGTGACCGTCGATTCGTAGCGCGGTTCGAAGCCGTCGAGAATGTGGCTGCAGGCCTGGGTGTGGACGCCGACGGTGGCGAACAGATCCTTGATGCCGAGCGGGATGCCTTCGAGATCGCCTGCCTGGCCGGCCGCGATACGCTCATCGGACTTCTTTGCCATGACGCGGGCGAGATCGGGCGTGGTCTTGATATAGGCGTTCAGCGCGCCGTTCGCCGCATCGATCGCCGAGATATAGGCTTCGGTCAGTTCGGTGGCGGTGATCTCTTTGCCGCGCAGCTTCTCGCGGGCTTCGGCAATGGTCAGGCTGGTGAGTTCGCTCATAGTGTTTACTCGGATCGTTTTGATGGCAGCGGGGATCGGAAAAAGCGGCAGCGCTTATTCGACGACTTTCGGTACCAGGAAGAAATTGTGGTCGGTGACGGGAGCGTTGGCGACGACGTCGTCGGCCTTGTTGCCATCGGTCACCTGGTCGGTCCGCTTCTTCATCGCCATCGGCGTGACCGAGGTCATGGCCTCGACGCCTTCGACATTCACTTCGGACAGCTGTTCGACGAAGCCGAGAATGCCATTCAGCTCGCCGACCATGCGATTTGCCTCGTCTTCGGAGACGGCAATACGGGCAAGGCGCGCAACGCGCTTAACGGTGGCAAGATCGACGGACATGGCATACTCCGAAAGGGAAATTTCCCACTCGCTATAAAGACCATGTCCGCCTTGTGCAACGGGCTTTCGTCAGATCGAGAAGCTCTCGGAAGGCTTGATCGCCTTCACTTCCGTCTTCGAACCTTCCATGCCGGAGACGAACTTGTCGGCGGTCTGGTCGATGATCGGGAAGGTGCCGTAATGGCAGGGGATGGCGGTCTTGAAGTTGAAGTAGCGCTGGCAGGCAAGTGCCGCCACTGCGCCGCCCATGGTGAAGCGGTCGCCAACAGGGACGAGACCGATATCCGGCTGGTGCAGCTCGTTGATCAGCGCCATGTCGGAGAAGATGTCGGTATCGCCCATCGCGAAGATCGAGGCTTCGTCGTCGAAATGCAGCATCAGGCCGTTGGCGTTGCCGAGCGCATGGGCAATGCCGTCTTCGGTGACCTGCGCCGAGGAATGCAGCGCATTGGTGAAGGTGGCCGAGAAGCCGCCGAGCGCAATCGTGCCGCCAGTATTGCCCATTTCGATCTTCGAGACGCCCTTGGCGGCAAGCCAGGATGCGAGATCGGCATTGGCGAGAACGGTGGCGCCGGTTTCCTTGGCGAGCGCGATGGTGTCGCCGACATGGTCGCCATGGCCGTGGGTCAGCAGAATATGGGTGATGCCTGCCGACACATCCTTGATGTCCTGGCCCTCGAAGGAGGCATTGTAGGTCAGGAAGGGGTCGAGGAGGATTTTTGCCTTGCCGGTTTCGATGCGGAAGGCGGAGTGGCCAAGCCAGGTGATCTTCATGAAAAGCGTCCCTTTATTATGTGATGCAAAAGCGGATCTCGATTGTTATGGACATAGCCGATATGGCTGCAAAGAAAAGCGCCACAGGCTTCAATTTGTTTTGACGGGATGAAACGCCGATGACAGTGATGACGATCGAAGAGATGGCTGCATTCCTGCAGCCCGGACAGGCGATCGCCGGGCTCGATCTCGGTACCAAGACCATCGGCCTTTCGATGTCCGATCTCGGACGGCGCTTCTCGACGCCACGTCCCGTCATCCGCCGCGAGAAATTCACCATCGATGCCGAGGTGCTGCTGGCTTTTTCCGAGAAGGAAAAGGTTGCCGGCTTCGTCATCGGCCTGCCGATGAACATGGATGGTTCGGCCGGTCCGCGCGTGCAGGCAACGCGCGCCTTCGTGCGCAACATGGAGCAGAAGACCGCCCTTCCCTTCGTCTATTGGGACGAGCGGCTATCGACGGTCGCGGCTGAACGGGCCTTGCTGGAGATGGACGTGTCGCGCGCCAAGCGGGCCGAGCGGATCGATTCCGCTGCGGCGAGCTTCATTCTTCAGGGCGCCCTGGACAGGCTGTCGGCGCTGTCGAGAGCAGATGATTTCGACGCCTGACGGGCGGCCCACCAGGCGGCAATCTTCTTGCGCTTGCGGAACGCGATGATCGCCAGAACCACGAGACTGTCGATGGCAATGGCGCGGGCAACGAGCGGCGGAATAGTTTCCGGTGGCACGCCCAGAACCTGGCCATAGACTTCGAACGTCAGGTCATGGACCTGACGGCTCAGCATGAAGATGCCGAAATTCATGTCGTAATAGGAAAGCCAGTACCAGCCGCTCAGGAAAACGATCGGGCCCAACCAGAAGATCAGGAACCACTTCATGCGGCCTCCCCTCGATGACGCCAGGCGGCCGGACTTTCGAGACCGGCAACCCAGGTCGACAATGCCATTACGCTCAGGACGACCGCGGGAACGGTGATATCAAGGGCGAGCACCGCGAAAAACATCATCGCGGCAACAAGCAACGCAGCTTTGGCGGCTCTGGTTCCCATCATGGGTCCTGACAGCTAAGAATTTAACTGTTCGTACCCTGTCGCCTTAACGCCGGGGGCGCAACGTAAACCATTTGTTAAGGTTAACGGCGGGGCGTCCGCCTGTGGATGAGCCGACCGTCGGTCAGCCGTAGACGCCGCGAACGATGCGCTTCAGCGCCGTTGCCGCCTTGTCCCAGTCCTTGGCGGTCTTCAGCGCCAGGCCGGCGCACTGCCCGCCAGCCGAGGCAGAAAGGACGAGATGCTGGATCGCGGCGAAGAGAATCGCATTGGTGGCGACGGGATCGACGCCCTTCGGCGGGGTCAGCGAACCGCGCATGCGCTCCAGCCACTGCGCCAGCGCCTTGGAGCGGGCTTCGGAGAGACGCCTCACCTGCTCGGTATTTTCCGAGACTTCCCAGGCGACGATGCGGCGGACGAGCGGGTCGTCGCGCAAAGCCTCGAGGAAGAGCAGCGACAGGCGCTCCATCAGATCGCCGTAGGTCAGCAGGAACATGCCGCCGGTATCTTCGGGGATGCGGTCCTTGACCCAGGTGCCGAGATCGGCGCCAATTGCCTCGACCAGTCCGTTGAGGCCGCCATAGTAGCGATAGATCAGCTGCTTGTCGCAGCCGGCGCGGCGGGCGACGGCGTTGATGCCGAAATTCTGAAAGCCCTCTTCGGCCAGCAGAGCCTTGGCGGCCTTCAGAATTGTCTTTTCGGTCGCGCCGCGGTCGCGGATGCGCTTCTCGGGTTCGGCGGCAACGGGTGCCAAAACCATGGTGTCGTCAAGCATATCGAAGCCGATTCCGTTCTTGTCACTACAAGGTGAGTAACAACGGCACCCTGCCCCGGCAACGGACAAGGCCTTGATAGATTGTGGATAATCCCATGGTTTTCAGGAGATTGGTGAGACCGTGATGCAACGGTCACGGCCTCTCTTCCCTCAGGCGGCCTCGGCCGTCCGCATTCGGGGAATGCTGAGGCCGAGGACGATCGGTACGGTGATCGCGTAAACGGCGATCGCCGACAGCCAGATTGCGCCCGGCCATTGCTGCTGCACGACGAAATAGAAGCTGGAGAAGCCAAGCGGCGCGACGATCGACGAGAGGCTGACGACCGAGGCGAGCAGGCCCTGGAACTGCCCCTGCTGTTCGCCGCTCACCATGCGTGTCGCCATGGACTGGAGCGACGGCACGCCGATGCCGCCCAACACGAACACCGGCATGACGGCAAAGATCATCCACGGCTGCGTGGTGAAGGCCATGACAGCAAGGGCCAGCGAGGTGCCGGCAAGGCCAGTCAGGATGGTGGCGCGCTCGCCGAGTAGCTTCACGGCAGGCCCCGGCAGGAACATCTGTGCCAGAGCCTGGCAGGCGCCATAGGTGCCGAGTGAGAGGCCGATCCACAGGCCGTTCCAGCCAAACACGTCATGTCCCCACAGAGCCCAGCAGGTGCCATAGACCTCGCCGACGCCGCTGAAAATGAAGAAGACAGTGATAATAGGCAGCAAGCCACGCATCGAGATCAGCCAGCGGAACGGCCGAAGCGGGTTGAGGGCGGCGAGATCGATCCGCTCGCGGCTCGGTTTGCGCGAATCCGGAAGCACCAGCAGCGCCAGGAGCAGATTGCCGGCGTTGAGAACTGCGGCAGCTATGAACGGCAGCCTCAGCCAGTAATCGCCAAGGATGCCGCCGAGAACCGGGCCGACGATAAAGCCGATGCCGAAGGTGGCGTTGAACAATCCGAAACGGCGGGCGCGTGTCTCCTCCGCCGAGATATCGGTGATGTAGGCGCTGGCGACCGAAATGTTGGCGCTTGTCAGCCCGGCAACGGCACGGCCGATCAGCAGCATCCACAAATGCGGCGCGAAGGCCAGGATCAGATAGTTGACGGCAGCGCCTGTCATCGAGATCAGCAGCACCGGCCGCCGCCCGAGCCTGTCGCTGAGAGCGCCGAGCACTGGCGCACAGATGAACTGCATCGCCGCATAGAGCGAGGTCATGATGCCGATGTAGGCGGCGACATTGCCTGCATGCGTCACTTCCGCGATCAACCGCGGAAGAATGGGGAAGATCAGACCGATCCCGACCGCGTCGAGGCCGATGGTGGTGAAGATGACGACGAGTGCCTTGTTCATGGCAGGCTCCGCTATACCGAGTTTTAAAATGTACTCAGTACATAAATCCTGCGACCACAGACTGTCAATGCAAATATGTACTCAGTATATAAACTGCGCTACGATGCGGACATGAACGCGACTTTCGATTCCCATCAGCCTGACGACAGGCGATCCCGCAAACGCCTCGCCACCCGGCGGGCCATCTCTCTTGCCGCCGACCGGCTGTTTCTCGAGCGGGGCTTCGATCATGTGACGGTCGATGACATCGCGGCTGCGGCCGATGTCGGGCGGATGACGGTGTTCAATCACTTCCCGCGCAAGGAGGACATGTTCTTCGACCGCGACGAGGAAGGGCGGGAGACATTGCGCCATGCGTTGCAAAACCGCGATCCGTCCGTCCCGCCAGTCGAGGCCTTGCGCCTGCTTGCCCACCAGCTGGTGGCCGAACAGCGGCCCTATGTGGAATTTTCCAACCGTAGCCAGAGCTTCATTGCAACGGTCGAGCGCAGCGAGACGCTGAAAGCGCGTGCCCGGGCGATCCGCGACGAGCTGGCGCAGACGGTCGCCGCTGGACTGGCGGAGACTGTGGGACGCGACCTGTCCGATCCGGATGCCGATCTCGCCGCCAACCTGCTGCTGGCAACCTGGAGCGTCGCCTTCCTCCAGGCGCATCGGGCATTCCGGCAGGACGGGAATTCAGAGAAGGCGACCGCCCTCTTCCTTGCCATGATCGATCAGGGAAGCACCGGCGTGAAAGCGGCTATGGCGAGAACGCCCTACGCCTGACGGCGCAAGTCTCCATTCGGAGACATTAAAGATACTGACCAAACCAGATCGAGCGATCCGTGGGATCGACGAAGGGCTGGGCGAGGCATTCGAAGCCGCGCGAGGCCCAAAAGCGCTGCCCGCCGATATTGCCCGCATTGGTGCCGAGATGGACGCCTTTGACCCCGGCCTGGCGGGCCGACGTCATCCAGCGATCGAGAAGCCTGGTGCCAAGCCCCTGCCCCTGCAGCCGCGGCAGCATGTTCATATGGATATGGGCCGGGAACTCGGCGGCGCGCGCCGCGAAAGCGCGCTGCGGATTGTGGATGGTGAAACTACGGCGCTGATCGGCATTCCAGCCTTCCGGATCGCCTTGCGGCGCCGGATAGCAGTCACGCAAGGCGGGCCACCATTCGCTTTCAAGACGGTCTTCGAAAGCAGGCGTATCGTAAGGGCCGACGACATAACCGGCAACACCATCTGCATCCTCGACGACGAAGGACGTCTCCGGGCTCAGCATCACGTAAGGCGCCGAATAGATGTGACCGATCATCTTGCGATCGTGATAGAGCGCCGAGGCATCCTGCCCGGCCTCTCCCGTCAGCAATGAAATCTCGTAGATCGCCTCGAGGTCATCGGGGCGTGCGTTGCGGATCGTTGCCATCGCTCAGCTTGCCGGCGGATATAGCAAATCGACGATATAGCTCGCGTCGAAGCGGGCATCGAGCATGCCGTAGGTGGCGCGCCAGCCGCCTGCCAGACGTGTCTCGATAAAGGCATCGGCGATACGGCCAGCACCGAGGCGATAAAGCTCGGCGGCAGCAGCGGCGAGCGCCAGCTGCTCGATCAGCAGGCGGGCAGCGCCTTCGTCGCGCTCGCAAAGCGCCATGGCGGCGCGCAGCACGTCGATGGTCTTCTTGCCGGCCGGGCCGAGATCGCGGGCGAGACCGGCGAAGACAGTCTCGAACAGATCCTTGCCACGCGAGAGAACCCTGAGAAGATCGAGCGCCATGACGTTGCCGGAGCCTTCCCAGATCGCGTTGACCGGGGCTTCGCGGTAATGCCGGGCGATCGGGCGCTCCTCGATGTAGCCGCTGCCGCCGATGCATTCCATCGCTTCATAGATCAGCGCCGGGGCAATCTTGCAGCACCAGTATTTGGCAACCGGCGTCATGACGCGGGCATAGGCCGCCTCTTCGGCATTGTTGCGGGCCTTGTCGAAGGCGTCTGCTAGGCGGAAGGAAAGCGCCGTCGCGGCGGCGACGTCGAGCGCCATGTCGGCGAGAACGCGGGTCATGATCGGCTGGTGGACGAGCATCTTGCCGAAGACACTGCGGCCGCGGGTGTGGTGCACGGCTTCGGCCAGCGAAGCGCGCATGATGCCCGAGGATGCCAGCGCGCAATCGAGCCGCGTCAGCGTCACCATGTCGAGGATGGTGCGGATGCCGGCATCGGGACCGCCGAGCAGGAAGCCGAACGTATCGTTGAACTCGACTTCCGAGGAGGCGTTCGAGCGATTGCCGACCTTGTCCTTCAGGCGCTGGAACTGCAGGCCGTTGGCCGAACCGTCCTCCAGCAGGCGCGGCACCAGGAAGCAGCCCATGCCATCCTTGGTCTGCGCCAGCATGATGAAGGCGTCGCTCATCGGCGCCGACATGAACCACTTGTGGCCCGAGAGACGGTAGATGCCTTCGCTGACCTTTTCGGCGGTCGTCTTGTTGGAACGGACGTCGGTGCCGCCCTGTTTCTCGGTCATGCCCATGCCGATCGTCACGGCAGACTTCTGCATGGCGGGCTTGTTCGAGGAATCGTATTTGCGCGACAGGATCTTCGGCGCCCAGTCCTTCTGGACGGCAGGCGACGCCGAGAGCGCAGCCACGGAGGCGCTGGTCATCGTCAGCGGGCAGAGATGGCCGGATTCCAGCTGCGCCGTCAGATAGAAGCGCGCGGCGCGGATCTTGTGCGACTGGTCCTTGGCGTCGGCATCGGCCTGTGGATCCCAGACGGAAGAATGCAGGCCGACGGACATCGAGCGGCGCATCAGCGCGTGCCATGCCGGATGGAATTCGACGACATCGAGACGCTCGCCGCGCGGCCCGTGGGTGCGCAGCTTCGGCACGCCCTCGTTCGCCATGCGCGCCAGTTCCTGCGCCTCCGGCGAGGTGACGTAGCGGCCCATGTTTTCCAGGTCTTCGCGCGTGCCGCGCGGCAGCGTTGCCGTCAGGTCGACGATCAGCGGATCGGAGCGGTAGGCGTTGATACCGGACCAGAGGCTTGGCTGGTTCAGCTCGGCGAGTTTTTCTTCAGCGGGAGTCATGAGTCGCTTCTATTGCATGAGCCAGATAAATGGAAACCGGAACTTGACGATTTCAACTCCAGCTCTAGCGGATTTGCGGCAAAATTGCATGGGGACACAGAGCTTTGCCCACAGCACAAGCTTGCAGCCGCGGACAGCACTCATTATAGACCCAGCGACACAGCAAGAGGCAGGTTCATGGTCTTTTTCCCCCACCGCCACCTCATCGGTATCAAAGGTCTCACCGAGCAGGATATCACCCTTCTCCTCGACAAGGCCGACGAGGCCGTCAAGATCAGCCGACAGAGAGAAAAGAAGACGTCGACGCTGAGAGGTCTGACGCAGATCAACCTCTTCTTCGAAGCGTCGACTCGCACGCAGGCCTCCTTCGAACTGGCCGGAAAGCGGCTTGGCGCCGACGTCATGAACATGTCGGTCGGCAATTCGTCGGTGAAGAAGGGCGAGACGCTGATCGATACGGCGATGACGCTGAATGCGATGCGCCCCGACGTGCTGGTTATCCGCCATTCGAGCGCCGGTGCCGCCGCGCTCCTCGCACAGAAAGTCTCCTGCTCGGTCGTCAATGCTGGTGACGGGCAGCATGAGCATCCGACCCAGGCGCTGCTCGACGCGCTGACGATCCGCCGTGCCAAGGGCAAGCTGTCGCGCATCATCGTCGCCATCTGCGGCGACGTGCTGCATTCGCGCGTTGCCCGATCCAACATCCTGCTTTTGAACGCCATGGGCGCCCGGGTTCGGGTCGTCGCTCCGGCAACGCTGCTTCCCGCCGGCATCGCCGAAATGGGCGTCGAAGTCTTTCATTCAATGAAAGAAGGGCTGAAGGACGCCGACGTGGTGATGATGCTGCGCCTGCAGCGCGAGCGCATGTCCGGCGCCTTTGTGCCCTCGGTGCGTGAGTATTACCATTTCTACGGACTCGATGCCGAAACGCTGAAATCGGCGAAGGAAGACGCGCTTGTCATGCATCCGGGCCCAATGAACCGCGGCGTCGAGATCGCCTCCGAGGTCGCCGACGGTCCGCAGAGCGTGATTGCCGAACAGGTCGAAATGGGTGTCGCTGTGCGCATGGCGGTGATGGAGACCCTGCTTGTGTCTCAGAACCAGGGGCCGCGGACGGAAGGAGTGGGCGCATGAGCAACCTCGTCCTCAACAATGTCCGCATCATCGATCCCTCGCGCAATCTCGATGAAACGGGCACCATCGTCGTCAAGGACGGCGTGATCGTTGCCGCCGGCAAGGATGCGCTGAACCAGGGCGTGCCTGATGGCGCCGAAGTCCGCGACTGCAACGGTCTCGTTGCCGTACCCGGCCTCGTCGATGCCCGCGTCCATATCGGCGAGCCGGGTGCCGAGCATCGCGAGACGATCGCTTCCGCCAGCCGTGCCGCCGCAGCCGGTGGTGTCACCTCCATCATCATGATGCCGGATACCGATCCTGTGATCGACGACATCGCGCTGGTCGAATTCGTCAAGAAGACCGCCAAGGACAAGGCGCTCGTCAATGTCTATCCGGCAGCGGCGATCACCAAGCATCTGGCCGGCGAGGAAATGACCGAAATCGGCCTTCTCATGGAAGCCGGTGCCGTCGCGTTCACCGATGGCCGCTCCAGCATTCACGATACGCAGGTGCTGCGCCGGGTGATGACCTATGCCCGCGAGTTCGGCGCCGTCATCTCCTGCGAGACTCGCGACAAATATCTCGGCGCGACAGGCGTGATGAACGAAGGCCTGTTTGCCAGCTGGCTTGGCCTCGGAGGCATTCCGAAGGAAGCCGAGCTGATCCCGCTCGAGCGCGATCTGCGCATCGCCCAGCTGACCCGCGGCAACTATCACGCGGCGATGATCTCGGTGCCTGAGTCGGTCGAGGCGATCCAGCTTGCCAAGCGCCGCGGCGCGAAAGTCACCTGTGGCATCTCGATCAACAACCTGACGCTCAACGAGAACGACATCGGCGAGTACCGCACCTTCTTCAAGCTCTACCCGCCGCTGCGCACCGAAGACGATCGCGTGGCGATGGTCGATGCGCTGGCAAAGGGCGAGATCGATATCATTGTCTCCTCGCATGATCCGCAGGATGTCGATACCAAGCGTCTGCCCTTCGGCGAAGCGGCAGACGGCGCCGTCGGTCTCGAAACCATGCTGGCGGCGGCCCTTCGCCTGCACCACAGCGGCCGTGTCAGCCTGATGCGACTGATCGATGCGATGTCCACGCGCCCGGCACAGATCTTCGGCCTCGACGCAGGAACGCTGAAGCCCGGCGCCAAGGCGGACATCACGCTGATCGATCTCGAAGAGCCTTGGCTCGTTTCGAAAGACATGCTTCTGTCGCGCTCGAAGAACACGCCTTTCGAGGACGCCCGTTTCTCGGGCCGGGCCGTGGCGACCTATGTGGGCGGGGTCAAGGTTCATTCGCTGGACTGAGGAGGTAGCGGCATGAATGAGAGCGAGAACGACAGTCATCATGCCGCCCCCATCCGGAAGCAGCGAGGCTCAAAGCACTATTCGTCGACCATCGTGCTGAGCACCGTATTCGTGACGCTCTGCACGCTGGCCGCGCTGCTGCTCGGTGGCGCGGAAATCTGGGTCTTCGAGAACGGTTAAGACAGCGGCTTCGGGACAAGGCCGTAGAATATAAGGTGGAGGGGACATGATTTCGGAACTCACCAACTGGCAGATCACTCTGCCCATGGCGCTTGCTGCAGCCGTTGCCGGCTATCTGCTCGGCTCCATTCCCTTCGGCCTGATCCTGACGCGGGCAGCCGGCCTCGGTGACGTTCGCAGTATCGGTTCCGGCAATATCGGCGCCACCAACGTGCTGCGCACCGGCAACAAGAAACTTGCTGCGGCAACCCTGCTGCTCGACGCGCTGAAGGCGACGGTCGCAGCCTGGATCATGGCCTATGTCGCAGGGCCCGAAGCTGGCGCCATTGCCGGCCTCTTTGCCTTCCTCGGCCACCTCTTCCCGGTCTGGCTGGGCTTCAAGGGCGGCAAGGGTGTCGCCACCTATATCGGCACGCTTCTCGGCGTTGCGCCGCTCTTCGTTCTGGTCTTTGCCGCCGTCTGGCTGACCATGGCCTTCGTCTTCCGCTACTCGTCGCTGGCGGCGCTCACGGCGATGCTTGTCATTCCGGTTGCATTGTGGATATTTGGATACGAAAAGGTTGCAGCAGTGATGGCGATCATGTCGGTCATCTCCTATTACAAACACAAGGCCAACATCTCCCGGCTCATCGGCGGGACGGAAAGCAAGATCGGGGCGAAGGGGTAGGATGGACGTCGAAAGCGCAAGGCCAAAGGGAATTGCGCTTTCGGACCGGCAACGGATCGCTTGGCTTCGGCTGATCCGCTCCGACAATGTCGGGCCCGCCACCTTTCGTGGACTCATCAATCATTTCGGTTCCGCCGAGGCGGCTCTTGCCGCCCTGCCCGAGCTTTCGGCCCGCGGCGGCGCCACCCGGGCGATCAGGATCGCCACCGAGGCCGAAGCGCATCGCGAGCTGGAAACGGCCCGGCGTTTCGGCGCCCGCTTCATCGGCATCGGCGAACCAGACTATCCGCAAGCCCTTCGCCAGATCGATGGCGCCCCGCCGCTGATTGCCGTCAAGGGTGACGTCTCCGTTCTGCATCGGCCGGCAACCGGCATCGTCGGCTCGCGCAATGCCTCGATCAGCGGCGCCAAATTTGCAGCGATGATCGCCAGGGACTGCGGCCGCGCGGGATATGCCGTCGTATCCGGCCTTGCCCGCGGCATCGATACCGCCGCCCACCGCGCCAGTCTCGATACCGGCACCATCGCGGCTCTCGCGGGTGGCCTCAACCAGCCCTACCCGCCCGAAAACGTGCCGCTGCTCGATGAAATCTGCGAAGGCCGCGGTCTGGCGGTCAGTGAGATGCCGTTCGGCTGGGAACCCCGCGCCCGGGATTTCCCACGCCGCAACCGGCTGATTGCCGGTATCGCGCTTGGGCTGGTCGTCGTCGAGGCGGCAACACGGTCGGGCTCGCTGATCACGGCGCGTCTGGCCGGTGAATTCGGGCGCCTGGTCTTTGCCGTGCCCGGCTCGCCGCTCGATCCGCGCTGCCAGGGCACCAACGGCCTCTTGAAAGACGGAGCGATGATTGTCACTTCGCCCAGCGACGTCATCGAGGCGCTGGCGCCGCTCTCGCAGCTCGACCTGTTTTCGGCACCGATGGCGGAGGAACCTGCCAGTAACGGCCCCGGCCTATCGCCGCCCGACGATTCCGAGCGGGCGCGGATCACCGATGCGCTCGGTCCGGCGCCGGTCGAGGTTGACGACATCATCCGCCATACCGGACTTCCGGCGCCTTCGGTCTATCTGGTTCTGCTGGAGCTGGATATTGCCGGGCGGCTGCACCGGCATCCCGGTGGCATGGTCTCCCTTGCGATGGGAGACTGAGCGCACTACATGCGGTTGTGAAGTTCGCCGGCCTCAACATAGGCCATCTCGATCAGATAGCAGAGCATGCTGGCGTCTTCCTTTTCGGCAACCTGACGCAACTCCGCCAGCATCTGCCTGACAAAGGCGATGTTTTCGCGCGAAGCCGATTTGTCGGTTCTCTTGTTGAAACCCTTGGGCGACATGGACAGTCTCTGAATGACGGACGGCGGCTTGGGAGGGGCCTTGACCACACCTGAAAAACGATAACGCAATTATCTTAAATTGCAATACGTTTATAATCCCTCTTAGGTTGCATTACGTTGCAAAACGTAAAATTGAAGCAAACCCCTTGACCGAAGCGATTTCCCTGTCCATGTCGGAGAACCGGCAATCTGCAAGCGGCAAGTATTGCGCTCATCCTCCCGCCGGACGCGGCAGTTTTTAGAGAATCATCATGAATGTAGTCGTGGTAGAATCGCCTGCGAAGGCAAAGACGATCAACAAGTATCTGGGTCCTGGATACAAGGTGCTCGCCTCCTTCGGTCACGTTCGCGATCTGCCTGCAAAGGACGGATCGGTTCTGCCCGATCAGGATTTCGAAATGCTTTGGGAGGTCGATGGGGCCTCGGCCAAGCGTATGAAGGATATTGCCGATGCGGTGAAATCCTCCGACGGCCTGTTCCTGGCAACCGACCCTGATCGCGAAGGCGAAGCGATTTCCTGGCATGTCCTCGACATGCTCAACAAGAAGAAGGTGCTCGGCGGAAAGACCGTCAAGCGCGTGGTCTTCAACGCAATCACCAAGAAGGCCGTGCTCGATGCAATGGCCGATCCGCGCGATATCGACGTGCCGCTGGTCGATGCCTATCTGGCGCGCCGTGCTCTCGATTATCTCGTCGGCTTCAACCTGTCGCCGGTCCTCTGGCGCAAGCTGCCGGGCGCCCGCTCGGCCGGGCGCGTTCAGTCGGTGGCTTTGCGCCTCGTCTGCGACCGTGAATCCGAGATCGAGCGCTTCATTTCGGAAGAATACTGGAACATCTCGGCGCTCTTGAAGACACCACGCGGCGATGAGTTCGAAGCCAAGCTGGTTGCGGCCAATGGCAAGCGGTTGCAGCCGCGCGCGATCGGCAACGGTGAGGAAGCCGGCAAGCTGAAGGCATTGCTCGACGGCGCCTCCTATGTCGTCGACAGCGTCGAGGCAAAGCCCGTCAAGCGCAACCCGTCGCCGCCGTTCACGACATCGACGCTGCAGCAGGCCGCGTCCTCGAAGCTCGGCTTCTCGGCATCGCGCACCATGCAGGTGGCGCAGAAGCTCTATGAAGGCGTCGACATCGGCGGCGAAACCGTCGGTCTCATTACCTATATGCGTACCGACGGCGTGCAGATGGCGCCTGAAGCGATCGATGCGGCGCGCAGCGCCATCCTCGATCAGTTCGGCAGCCGTTACGTTCCCGACAAGGCCCGCCTCTACTCCACCAAGGCGAAGAACGCCCAGGAAGCCCACGAAGCTATCCGGCCGACCGATTTCAACCGCACGCCTGACGAGGTGCGCAAGTACCTGGATGCCGACCAGATCCGTCTTTACGACCTGATCTGGAAGCGCGGCATCGCCAGCCAGATGGCCTCGGCCGAGATCGAGCGCACGACCGCCGAAATCACCGCCGACAAGGGCGGCGAAAAGGCAGGTCTTCGCGCTGTCGGCTCGGTGATCCGCTTCGACGGTTTCATCGCCGCCTATACGGACCAGAAGGAAGACGGCGAGCAGAGCGACGACAACGACGACGAAGATGGCCGCCTGCCCGAGATCAATGCCCGCGAGAACCTCGCGAAGCAGAAGATCAATTCGACGCAGCACTTCACCGAACCGCCGCCGCGCTACTCCGAAGCCTCGCTGATCAAGAAGATGGAAGAGCTCGGCATCGGCCGCCCGTCCACCTATGCCGCGACGCTCGCCACGCTTCGCGACCGCGAATATGTGACGATCGACAAGCGCAAGCTGATCCCGCATTCGAAGGGACGGCTGGTGACGGCCTTCCTCGAAAGCTTCTTCACCAAATATGTCGAATACGATTTCACGGCCGATCTCGAAGAAAAGCTCGACCGCATCTCGGCAGGCGAGCTGAACTGGAAGCAGGTTCTGCGCGACTTCTGGAAGGATTTCTTCGCCCAGATCGAAGACACCAAGGAACTGCGCGTCACCAACGTGCTCGACTCGCTGAATGAATCGCTGGCGCCGCTGGTGTTTCCGAAGCGCGAGGACGGCAGCGATCCGCGCATCTGCCAGGTCTGCGGCACCGGCAACCTGTCGCTGAAGCTCGGCAAATACGGCGCCTTCGTCGGCTGCTCGAACTATCCGGAATGCAACTACACCCGCCAGCTCTCCTCGGAAAACAATGGCGAAGGCGAAGGCACGGCGCTGAACGAGCCGAAGAACCTCGGCACCGATCCGACGACCGGCGAAGAGCTGACGCTGCGCTCGGGCCGCTTCGGGCCTTATATCCAGCGTGGCGATGGCAAAGATGCGAAGCGCTCCTCGCTGCCGAAGGGATGGAAGCCTGAAGATATCGACTACGAGAAGGCCATGGCGCTGATCTCGCTGCCGCGCGATATCGGCAAGCATCCGGAAACCGGCAAGATGATCTCGTCGGGCATCGGCCGCTACGGACCGTTCCTGCTGCATGACGGCGGCTACGCGAACCTCGAAACCGTCGAGGACGTGTTCTCCGTCGGCCTCAACCGTGCCGTCACCGTGATTGCCGAAAAGGCCGCCAAGGGACCGGGCGGCCGCGGCCGTGGAACGCCGGCGGCGCTGAAGGAGCTCGGTGAGCATCCGGATGGCGGCGGTGCGATCACCGTGCGCGACGGCAAGTATGGCCCCTATGTCAATTGGGGCAAGGTCAACGCGACACTGCCGAAGGGCAAGGATCCGCAGGCGATCACCGTCGAGGAAGCCGTCGAGCTGATCACCGCCAAGGCCGGCAAGGCACCGGCTCCGAAGGGCAAGGCCAAGCCGAAGGCAGCCGCTGCCGAAGGCAAGGCAACCAAGACTGCCGCCAAGCCGAAGGCCGCAGCCAAGACCAAGGCTGCCGCGAAACCGAAAGCGGCGAAGGCCAAGGCGCCTGCCAAAGCGAAGAAGAGCTGAGTGTGAGCAAGATACCGCGCGAGAAGACAAGAGGCCCGGGCAAGCGTCCGGGCAAGGTTGGCCGTGCGGGCAGCGAAGCCCAACCTGAAGCAGTGGACATCGTCCACGGCGCCATGCCGTCGCGCGAAGTGATACTGCGCTTCATCGCCGACCATCCGCAGAAGGCATCGAAGCGCGAGATCGCCAAGGCGTTCGGGCTGAAGGGCGATACACGCGTCGAACTCAAGCACCTGCTGCGTGACCTCGAGCAAGAGGGAATGCTGCAGAAGACGCGCAAGTCGCTGATCCGCCCTGGCGCATTGCCACCGGTGACCGTTCTCGACATCACCACGCGTGACAAGGACGGCGAGCTGATAGGCCGCCCGGCAGAATGGCCGGACGACCAGGGCGTGGCGCCGGCTGTCGCCATCCGCCAGTCCTCACCTGCGGGACGCCAGGGCAAGGGCAAAGCGCCCGTTGCCGGCATGGGCGACCGGGTTCTCGCGAAAATCTTTCCGGCTGCCGATCGCGGCGGCCCCTCCTATACCGCCCGCATCATCAAGGTTCTCGACAAGCGCCGCGGCGCCAGCATGGGCGTGTTCCGCGCAGCACCCGGCGGCGCCGGACGCCTGCTGCCGATCGAGCGGCGCGGCGAGGAAATGGTGATCGACCCTGAATATACCGGCAGCGCCAAGGACGGCGACCTGGTCGAGGTCGAGATCGCAAGGCTCGGCCGCTTCGGCCTGCCGCGCGCCAAGGTTCTCTCGGTCGTCGGCTCCGTCGGATCCGAAAAGGCGATCTCGATGATCGCCATCCACGCCCAGGGCATTCCGCATGTCTTCCCGCAGGCCGTCATCGATGAGGCGGAGGCTGCCAAGCCTGCTTCGATGTCGCATCGCGAGGACTGGCGCGACGTTCCGCTGATCACCATCGACCCCGCCGATGCCAAGGATCACGACGACGCCGTCTATGCCGAGACCGACCCCTCGCCCGACAATGCCGATGGCGTCATCGTCACCGTCGCGATCGCCGACGTCTCCTATTATGTCCGGCCGAAATCGCAGCTCGACCGCGAGGCGCTGAAACGGGGCAATTCGGTCTATTTCCCGGATCGCGTCGTGCCGATGCTGCCGGAACGCATCTCCAACGATCTCTGCTCGCTGCGCGAGGGCGTCGATCGTCCGGCGCTGGCTGTGCGCATGGTATTTTCGAAGGAAGGCCGCAAGATCGGCCATACCTTCCACCGGATCATGATGAAGAGCGCGGCGAAGCTCTCCTACCAGCAGGCGCAGGCTGCCATCGACGGCAAGCCTGATGACAAGACCGGCCCGATGCTGGAGCCGATCCTGAAGCCGCTGTGGAACGCCTATGCAGTAATGACGCGCGGCCGCGAGCGGCGCCAGCCGCTCGAACTCGACATGCCCGAGCGTAAGATCCTGCTTAAGAGTGACGGCACCGTCGATCGTGTCTTCGTCCCGCCGCGGCTCGACGCACACAAGCTCATCGAAGAGATGATGATCCAGGCCAACGTTTCGGCTGCCGAGACGCTGGAAAAGAAGAAGCAGGTTCTGATCTATCGCGTGCATGACGGCCCGACGCTTGCCAAGCAGGAGATCCTGCGCGAGTTCCTGGCGACGCTCGGCATTTCGCTTGCCAAGAGCGGCAACATGCGCGCCAACAATTTCAATGGCATTCTTGCGAAAGCCGATGGAACACCGCATCAGACGATGGTCAACGAGATGGTGCTGCGCTCGCAGAGCCAGGCGATCTACAGCCCCGAGAATATCGGGCATTTCGGCTTGAACCTGATGAAATACGCACATTTCACCTCGCCGATCCGGCGCTACGCCGACTTGATCGTGCATCGCGCCCTGGTCGGCTCGCTGGGCTTCGGCGAAGGCGGGATCACGCCCGAGGAAGAGGCCGCGCTCGACGATATCGCCGCCGAAATCTCGACCTTCGAGCGCCGGGCGATGGCCGCTGAACGCGAGACCGTCGACCGGCTGATCGCCCACCACCTTGCCGGCCGCGTCGGCGAGGAGTTCGAGGGACGGGTTTCGGGCGTCACCAAGTCGGGACTATTTGTCGCCCTGCCCGAGTATGGAGCTGACGGCTTCATCCCTATATCTACGCTGGGCAGCGACTATTTCATCTACGACGAAGCGCATCAGGCGCTGTCGGGAGAGCGGACCGGTCTTGGCTACCGTCTCGGCGACACTGTTACGGTGAAGCTTGCCGAGGCCATTCCGCTGGCCGGCGCGTTGCGCTTCGAGATGATCAGCGAAGGACGGGCGATGCCGACGGCGGTGCGCTCGTTCCACAAGTCCGGCCGCCGCGATAACATGCAGGCCCGCAAGAAGGCAGGCACGAGACCGCCGCGAGGGCGGCGCTAACGCCAGAGGAAGACTGCGATGACGACGCCTGCACCCGATCACTCGGTCCAATTCGGCGGCACAGACACGTCAGAGCGGCCGCTCGGCCGTTCGATCATCCGCGGCATGCTGAACAAATGCCCGAACTGCGGCAGCGGCAAACTGTTCCGCGCCTTCCTGAAGCCGGTCGACAATTGCGCCGCCTGCGGCGAGGCTATGCATCACCACCGCTCGGACGACTTACCGCCCTATCTGACGATCTTCGTCATCGGCCATGTCATTCTCGGCGGCTACATGCTGACCGATCTCGTCTGGCCGCTGCCGATGTGGCTGACCTTCGCCATCTGGGCGCCGGCGACGCTGCTCTCGGCGCTCCTCATCATCCAGCCGATCAAGGGCGGAGTGATCGGCCTGCAATGGGCGCTGCGGATGCATGGTTTCGGCGGTCACAGCGATGATCACGACGTCTATGAGATCCCTGGCAGGGACAAGCCTTAGGGCGCGTTTCGAGGCACCTTCACCATCCAGACATAATTCGCTTGTATTGGGCAACGCTCATGCGCGTGGCGGGCTTTTTTGCCTGCCTGTGTCTTTGTCCGGCGAATAAAGTGGTGCGCGTTTTCTTGACTGATCTGATGTTCGACTATTCGATCTCTTGCCATCAGCGCCGGACTTCCCTTAAAGCTCTGCCCGTCACCTGGATTTGGCATGTCTGTGCCCTTCTGTGTGGCACGAGACGGGTGATTCGTTTCAGTCATTCAAGGATGGATATATGTCTCAGCCGAGAAACGGCACGCCGGGCGATGTTGAAGAAATCCATTGGCCGTCGCTCGTTGCCGCCGTCTCGTCGATCTCTGCTGTCGGCATAGCGATCGGCCTTGGCCTTCCGCTGCTCAGCATCATCCTCGAGAAGCGCGGTATTTCGTCGACGCTGATCGGACTGAACACCGCGATGGCCGGCGTTGCCGCCATGGCTGCCGCGCCGATCACGACGAAGCTGGCGCATAAATACGGCGTTGCCTCCACCATGCTGTGGGCCGTGGTGATCTCGGCACTCAGCGCGATCGGCTTCTACTACGCCCAGGACTTCTGGATGTGGTTCCCGTTGCGCTTTGCCTTTCATGGTGCGACGACAACGCTCTTCATCCTATCCGAGTTCTGGATCAACGCCGCATCGCCGCGATCGAAACGCGGCTTCGTGCTCGGCATCTACGCGACAGTGCTATCGCTTGGCTTTGCCGCCGGCCCCCTGCTCTTCTCGATCCTCGGCAGCGACGGCGTGCTTCCCTTTGCCGTCGGCGCTGTCGCCATCCTGCTTGCCGCGATCCCGATCTTCATCGCGCGCTACGAAAGCCCGGTGCTGGAAGAGAAGCCGGAACTGCATTTCATGCGCTACGTCTTCCTGGTGCCGACGGCGACCGCCGCCGTCTTCATCTTCGGAGCGGTCGAAGCGGGCGGGCTGGCGCTGTTTCCGATCTATGCGACCCGCGCCGCCTTTACCGAATCGCAGGCTGCCCTGCTGCTGACGATGATGGGCATCGGCAACGTGATCTTCCAGATTCCCGTCGGCCTGCTGTCCGACAAGATGAAGGACAAGCGCCCCCTGCTCGCAGCCATGGCTTTCATGGGCTGTATCGGCTCGCTGATGCTGCCGCTGCTCGTGCATAGCTGGGTACTCATGGCAGGCGTCCTGCTCTTCTGGGGCGGCTGTGTGGCCGGTCTGTACACGGTCGGGCTCAACCATCTCGGCTCGCGGCTGACGGGCTCCGACCTCGCCGCCGCCAATGCCGCCTTCGTCTTCTGTTACGCCGTTGGCACCGTTGCTGGTCCGCAAGTGATCGGTGCGGCGATCGATGTTGCCGGCAATAACGGATTTGCCTGGGCAATCGCCGGCTTCTTCGGCATTTATGCCCTGCTTTCAGGCATAAGACTGCTTTTCATTCGAAAGCGAGGTTGACATTTCGGGCGAGATTCGTATTTTCGCGCCAGAATTTGCCGTGGAGCCCATCCGGCTTGCCACGGCATTCATTTTATTAAAGGCAGGACGACCATGGCTAAGGCTACCACAATCAAGATCAAGCTGCTGTCGACGGCCGACACCGGCTTCTTCTACGTCACGACGAAGAACAGCCGTACGATGACCGACAAGATGACCAAGACCAAGTACGACCCGATTGCTAAGAAGCATGTCGAGTTCAAGGAAACCAAGATCAAGTAATTCTTGATCCCTGGGTTTTGAAAAAGGCGCGCGCCCAACGGCTGCGCGCTTTTTTCGTTTTCCGGTCTACCGTCACGATAAATGTTAGCGCAAACAAAAACACCGCCCTACCGGTTTATCGGCAAGGGCGGTGTTTTTACGAAAGGGGGTCGGCCAGCAAGCAACGCGGCACGAGGAACCGCTTAAAGTTGCGAACTAGCCGACCGACCCCACGACCCAGGAGATGCGGCGGACCTGAGCATCATGGGGTATCTCGGCATCCCATGTTCGGGAGCGCTTTTCTTATGGCTCGATAATTTGCCCGAAAATGAAAGAAAATCAACAAATTCTTAATGATTAGATTTGTGAGCTTGTCCCTATGGTTAAAAGTCCAATTTTGGGGCAGGTGCGAAATGAACGAATCACGTTTCTTTACTTGATGAAGAAAAACGCGATCGAAGAACACCGGAAATATATATCAGTACAATTATCGCGCACTTCCGTTACGTTAGGTAGCCGATTTACACTCACGCGAATAGTAACATCACCACAACTCTTGGCGCAAAACCATTTATGCTTGACGCTGACTTTTGAGAACGATTCTATTCGTGAAAACGAACACAAATCCCCCTCAAATTGGACGATTGTATCGGCTCTCCATTTTTGGGGTCTTAGTTGAAAAACAGCCTGCGATATGGCAGCGGGATCATTAAAATTTGTTAATCTTTCACTGCTGCCGGTGGAAAACTGGGAAAACCACCCGCTAAACAGGCCTGGTATCGTCAGGCCGCCGCGGCGACGACTCGGTTGCGGCCGGTGTTCTTCGCTTCGTAAAGCGCGAGATCGGCCTGCTTCATCAGCTGATCAGGCGTCAATACGCTCGATTGGCGCGAAGCGATGCCGAACGAGGCCGTGACCTTTAGCTCCTCGCCTGCCGATTTCAACGTGAAGCCATTGTCTTCGATCGACGCCCGCAGGCGCTCCGCCACGGCTGCCGCGACCTCCGGGGAAGTATCGGGCATGACGACGACGAATTCCTCGCCGCCATAGCGGCAGGCAAGATCGGCGCCCCGCACGGTCGAGCGGATGCGGTTGGCAAACTCCTTCAGGACTTCGTCTCCGGCATCATGCCCGTAGGTATCGTTGACCTGCTTGAATCGATCGATGTCGGTGATCAGCACCGAGAGCGGCTTGCCCCGCGCCATCGAGCGGTTGAAAAGCACGTTCAGGTGATTGTCGAGATAGCGGCGGTTATTCAGCCCAGTCAGTGCGTCGGTAACCGCGAGCTCGATCGTGTGCTTGACGCTGGCGCGCAGACGGTCGTTGAAGCGCTTGCGGCGGATCTGCGTCAGGCTGCGGGCGACAAGCTCGTTCGGATCGAGCGGACGGATGATGTAGTCGTTAACGCCGAGATCCAGCGCCCGGATGACCATGTCGTCGGCGCCCTGCTCGGTGATGATCAGGATCGGCAGGAAGCGCGTGCGCTCCAGTGAGCGGAACTGCGAGCAGAGCCGCAGCGGATCGTAATCGTCGAAATTGGTATTGACGATCACCAGCTCGAACGCGTTTTCCGCCGCTTCGAAGAGAGCCGCCTGCGGATCGGAGATCGCCGTCACATCCGCGATCGGCTTCAGCGTCTTGATGATACGTTCCTGCGAATTGGCGCGGCCATCGACAAGCAGGATCTGGCCTGCGTCCTCGGCGCGTCCCTCGCCTGCCCGCAGCAGATCGTCCATGCCCATGGTCTGCGCCGTTTCGGCGCGGATACGCAGTTCGTCGCTCAGCGTCTTCAGGCGCAGCAGGCTCTTGACCCGCGAGATCAGCTGCAGGTCGTTGACCGGCTTGGTCAGAAAGTCGTCGGCACCAGCCTTCAGGCCGCGCACGCGGTCGGCCGGCTGATCGAGCGCGGTGACCATGACGACCGGAATATGCGAGGTCTTCGGGTTTGCCTTCAGGCGCTCGCAGACCTCGAAGCCGTTGAGACCCGGCATCATGACATCGAGAAGAATGATATCGACCTGGTTGCGATCGCAGATCGCCAGCGCCTCATAGCCATCGGCAGCGGTCAGCACGTCGAAATACTCGGCGACGAGCCGCGCTTCGAGCAGCTTCACGTTCGCCGGAATATCGTCAACAACCAGAATGCGCGCAGTCATGAGCTTCTTTCCGATGCACTAAGCATCGCCGAGATACGTCTTGATCGTTTCGATAAATTTGGGAACCGAGATCGGCTTGGACACATAAGCCTCACAGCCGCCCTGACGGATTCGCTCCTCATCGCCCTTCATCGCGAATGCGGTGACCGCGATCACGGGAATGACATGTAGTTCGTCGTCCTCTTTCAGCCACTTGGTCACCTCGAGACCGGAAACCTCCGGCAGCTGAATGTCCATGAGGATCAGATCCGGACGGTGTTTTCGAGCAAGATCAAGCGCTTCCATGCCGTTCCGGGTCTGGATGGTCGTATATCCCGAGGCCTCGATCAGGTCGCGAAAGAGCTTCATGTTGAGCTCATTATCTTCTACAATCATCACCTGTTTGGGCATGGCAAGCTCGTTCCTATGTTCCGTCCCTGCAAATGTCCGCCTGACAAGAAGCGACCTGCGAACGCGCGGCTACGAAACCGATAGCGGCAAGCTACCGGTATTTGGTTGAAAAAAAGGTAACTTACCCAGCGAAATGCAAAGCAACTTCAAGACCTCTAAACAACTGGCCAGGGATCCGCATGAAACGGCGATCGCCGTACTCGGCTGGCTTGCAAATGAACCCGACATGTTTTCGCGTTTTCTTGCGCTGACCGGCATTGAACCGGCCCAGGTGCGCAACGCGATCAACGATACGGCCTTCCTTTCGGGCATGCTCGACTTCGTCATGCAGCATGAGCCGACGGCCCTGGCTTTTTGCCAGGCGAGCGGCACGCCGCCAGAGGCGCTGACGGCTGCCTGGCAGCATTTCTCGTCGCCCGGTCTCGATTCGGGGCAGTATTGACCGTGGCAGAGATCGAGCACCTCGACACATCGCATGTGCGGCTCGCCGACCGGCCGCTGATCGTCTGCGACGTTGATGACGTCGTGCTGCAATTCATCGTGCCGTTCGAACGCTTTCTGCAAAGCGAGGGCTATCGGCTGGTGCCGCGGTCGTTCAAGCTGCACGGAAACATCGAAACGCCGGACGGGACAGCGGCTGACGAAGTCACTGTCAGCCGGCTGATCGAAACCTTTTTCGAGCGGCAGGAAGAGTGGCAGGCGCCGCTTCTGCTTGCAGAGGAAACTCTGGCGCGCCTTTCCGGCACCGCCGACATCGTGCTCCTGACGGCCATGCCGCCCGTCTATCGCGACCAGCGCCGCAGATTGCTCGACCGCTTCGAGCTGCATTACCCGCTGCTCGCCTCGCTGCAGCCCAAGGGGCCGATCGTGAAGGCGCTGCACGGCGCCCGCGATGTGCCCGTTGCCTTTATTGACGACATGGTCCGCAACCTTCATTCCGTCCACGAACATGTCGAGGATTGCCTGCTGCTGCACCTGATGCCGGAGTCGGACATTCATCGCTTTGCCCCTTCGGCCATGGAAGGCATCGCCCGGGTGAAGGGCTGGGAGGAGGCATCTGTTCATATCGGCGAACACTTTGGCGCCTCCGGCGGCAGTGGCCGCGGCTGATCCTCTGTCTTCATCGATCCAACGGCCCCAAAATGCCGTTTGTTATCCAACGCCACGGCGCTCCTCTGTCTTGAGACTCAAGAACTTAGAGCGTAATGTCGCGATGTTCAATATTTGTTCCCGTGATGACTTTGGCTGCACCTGACAAGACACCCGGCTTCTGTCGCGACTGCCTTGCCGAGCAGAAGGCGGAGACGCGCCGTTGCGTCAGCTGCGGAAGCCCGCGGCTTGTCCGGCACAAGGAGCTCTATGGCCTGACGCTGGCGCATATCGACTGCGACGCCTTCTATGCGGCAGTCGAAAAGCGCGACAATCCCGAACTCGCCGACAAGCCCGTGATCATCGGCGGCGGCAAGCGCGGCGTGGTTTCCACCGCCTGCTATATCGCCCGTATTCATGGCGTGCGCTCTGCCATGCCGATGTTCAAGGCCCTGGAAGCCTGCCCGCAGGCGATCGTCATCCGGCCCGACATGGAGAAATATGTCAGGGTCGGCCGCGAGGTCAGGTCGATGATGCAGGAGCTGACGCCGCTGGTGCAGCCACTGTCGATCGACGAAGCCTTCCTGGAACTCGGCGGCACCGAGCGCCTGCACAACGATCCCCCTGCCCGGACGCTGGCGAAATTCGTACGGCGGGTGGAGAAGGAGATCGGCATCAGCGTGTCGGTCGGGCTTTCCTATTGCAAGTTCCTCGCCAAGGTTGCTTCAGACCTGCAGAAACCCCGCGGCTTTTCGGTCATCGGGCGTGAAGAGGCTGTGGAGTTTCTGGCGCCGCGCCCGGTGACGACCATCTGGGGCGTCGGCAAGGCCTTCGCGGCAACGCTGGAGGCCGACGGCATCCGGACGATCGGTCAGTTGCAGCAGATGGAAGAGACCGACCTGATGCGCCGTTATGGCAGCATGGGTCAGCGCCTCGCCCGGCTCTCCCGCGGCATCGACGATCGCGAAGTGCATCTCAACGAGGCAGCGAAAAGCGTCTCGTCGGAAACCACCTTCTTCGAAGACATTTCCCGCCACGAGGATCTCGTGCCGATCCTGCGGAACCTCTCCGAGAAGGTGTCCTGGCGGCTGAAGAAGGATGACATCGCCGGCCATACCGTCGTGCTGAAGATGAAGACTGCGGATTTCAAGCTGCGGACGCGCAACAGGCGGCTGGAAGACCCGACGCAGCTTGCCGACCGGATCTTCCGCACCGGCGTTGAGCTGCTTGAACGGGAGACCGACGGCACTAAGTTTCGGCTGCTCGGCATCGGCGTCACCGATCTTTGCGATCCCGGCCGCGCCGATCCGCCCGATCTGATCGACGAGCAATCGACCCGCCGCGCGGCCGCCGAAGCGGCGATGGACAAGCTGCGCGAAAAGTTCGGCAAGAACACCGTCGAGACAGGTTACACGTTCGGGAGCGGCAAGCGCGACCGCTAGACGACGGCCATCGCGTTGATCTGCGCCAGCACGGCCGCCTTGTTCAGCGCCGCCTGTGCGTGATCGGGCGCCAGTTCGAGGGCTCGCGAATAGCTTTCCGCCGCATCCTCCAACCGGCCCATCCGGCGCAGAACATTGCCGCGATTGTTAAAGGCCGCGGCATAGGACGGCGAAAGGGCGATGGCGCGCTCATAGCTGGCGATCGCCGCAGCATCCTCGGACAGAGCGGCAAGAATGTTGCCACAGGTGCAATGGGCCGCCGCATTGCCAGGCCCGGCGGCCAGCGCCTCAAGGATCGACGACTTTGCGGCATCGAGGCGGCCCTGCTGCAACAGCACGAGCGCCAGCTGATGCAGGGCGGCAAAGTGCCCGGGCACCGCTTCGATGATGCGGCGATAGCCGGATTCGGCGCGCGCCAGGGCGCCCTCACGGTGATCTGCGATCGCGGTGCGCATCAGCGCCTCCAGCTCGATATCCGCAGCCGGCCGGCGCCGTGCCGCTTCGAGGCTTTCAGCGAGCGCCAGCGCCTGGGAATGAGAAGGGTCGGTGGCGAGGATCTGGCGGCAGCAGAGATCGGCATTTTCGATATCGCCTTTCGCTGCCATTTGCGCGGCGCGGTAACAGGCCGCGTCCAGCGAGCGCGGGTCGAGACGATCGCCGATATTGCGTTCGGAGACCGTCATCACCCTGCGACGCTCCACCAGCTGCTGTTCGCCGCCGAAAGTGAACTTGTAGGCAAAATCTCCGGTGCCGAAATCGTAGTTCCGGTAGTCGTTCTCGATTGCCCAGCGCAGGCAATAACAATGCAGCGTGAATCCCGGGCTATGAGAGGCCGCGTTGCTATCCCGGCTGCCGATGAAGCAGATCATCGTCTTCTTCTTGTGATCGAGATAGAGGACCTGCATGGCGACAGGCCTGTCGCCCTCCCAAAGCACAGGCACCAGAAGCGATCCGTCATCGAGCGAACCGGGCAGCATCTTGCGGCAACCGGCAATGATCCCGGCCGCATAATCCGGCTGACGCACACCCCATTGCGCATTCCACATCGCATAGAAGGTCTCGAGATTCTGCTCGAATGTCTCGGCGGTCGTATGGGTGACATGCAGCCCATGCTTTCCGCTCGCCAGATCGCGCAGAGCGACCCGCGCGTTGCGGCGCGCCTTGGCGCTGAGACGGGTACTGAGGAATGTCTCGAAGTCATCCGCCAGCGGAATATACACATAGGCATCGTGATCGATGCTCTCGCCGGCATCGGTGATATGGTCAGCCCGGACGACCTTTGCCGGCACGAATTCCTGGCGCGGGAAACTGCCGATCAGTGCGGAGAGACGCTGGTCGGACAGATAGATCTCATCGAGATTGAACCGGCGCCAGTTGAAGGTCTGCAGACAGGCTGCGAAAGCCGCCATCGCCTCGTCGGAACATTCGGGGCGGGAAAGAATGCCGCTGTAAACGGAGAAGGGCATACCGGCCATATGGATGGCATTGAAAAAACCCTTCCCCGGCTCGAAATCCAGGCGGATCTGCAACGGCAGGAATGCGATGTAATGCTCATCCGCTTCCGCGCGCTTTGCCGCCAGAACATGCCAGTTAGCGCGCGTTTGCAGATAGCGCCGCATCCAGTTCCAGGACATGAAATAGTTGGATTCCGGATCGGCGTCATAGACCGCCTCCCAGTCGCCCTGCAATTTCTCGAGTTCGTCGAACGCAGACACAATATCGACGTGCATAGCCGGGCTCCCCAACCGCCACGGCGTCGAGATTTGCATACATTCGCGCCCACTACAATAAGCGGCCGCTTGATCACGAGTGCGTGACGGCCGCCCCGGAGGCTCGCGATCAAGCCTTCCTTAAACTTCGTTGAATATTGTTCCCCTCGAGTATTGCGTATTGGTTGGGTAACATGTTCTCGCGTTTTGTTTTCGGCCTCGGCTTGCTGTCGGCAACCGCACTGGTGAACCCTGCTCTCGCAGCGGATGCCAGGACGCTGCAAATCATCGTCTCCAAGGACAAACAGTCGCTTGCGGTCTATGACGGCACCGAGGTCGTGGCGACCTCGAAAGTCTCGACCGGCAAGCCCGGCCACACGACGCCGAGCGGCATCTTCTCGGTGCTCGAGAAGAAGAAATATCACGAGTCCAATCTCTATTCGGCAGCACCGATGCCGTGGATGCAGCGGCTGACATGGTCCGGCATCGCCCTGCACGAGTCGAATTCCGTGCCGCGCTATCCGGCCTCGCATGGCTGCGTGCGCATGCCCGCCGCCTTCGCCAAAGAGCTCTACAAGATGACGGATCTCAGCGTCCCTGTTATCATCAGCAATGCGGCCGTCGTGCCGGAGCCGATCGACCACCCGTCGCTGTTCCGCCCGAACGCACCGGAACCGGCGCTGCTGCTCTCCGACGTCCAGCTACGCCCATCCATCGGCAGCACCGATGGCGAGCCGGTACAGTTGGCGATGAACACGGTGTCTGCATCGCTGATGCCGCCAACGGCAGCACCCGCCGAAAACCTTGAGCCGATCCGCATCCTGATCACTCGCCGCGCCCAGCGGGAATCGATCATCGACATCCAGACCTTCCTCAATCAGTTGGGCTTCAATGCCGGCAATCCGGATGGTTTGCTCGGCCCCTCGACGGTGCAGGCGATCAACGCTTTCAAGGCCTTGCGCCCGACTGCGTTCAAGGGCGACCGAACGCTCACCAGCGATACTCTCCTAAGGGAAGTTTACGCTGCGGTAGGCAAAGGCGAGCCGCCGAATGGCGTGCTGATGATCCGCCAGGATTTCAAGCCTGTCTTCGAGGCTCCCGTTACCATCGAGAACCCGCAACTGGCGCTCGGAACGCACTTCTTCACGCTGCACAGGGTCGATCAGGAAAACGGCACGGCAGACTGGCTGGGCCTGACGCTTGATAACAACCTGCCGTCACAGACGATGAAGCGCCTCGGCATCAAGACGCAAGAAGGCTCGATCATCATGGGCAGCCCGATCACCAACGCGCTGTCGCGGATCCAGATCCCCGACGACACCAGACGCAAGGTGGACATGATGCTGGCCGCCGGTTCGACGATGACGATTTCCGATACCGGCCTCGGCCCTGAGACGGGCGCCGGAACCGACTTCATCACCGTAACGCGCTAGACAAGCTCGACATCGACAATGCCGGGTGCTGCGCGCAAAGCCGCGGCAATCTCCGGCGTGATGCGGTATTTCTGCTGCAGCGCCACCTCGACCTCGCGCTTGCCATCCTCCTTGATGACGATGAAGGACACCAGCCCCTCGCCCTTGGCATTCAGGTGGGCGGCAACCGCCTTCAGGGGGCCGGAATCGCGGACATAGACGCGCAGCGTCTTCTGCATCTGCAGCGACTTTTCTTCCAGCGACTGGATGGTCTGGATCCGCAGTCCGATACCCTCGGGGCGCTCTTCGCCGATGGCGGTGATGACGAAGGATTTTCCGGATTCCAGGATATCGCGATACTGGTTCAGCATCTCGGAAAACAGCACGGCTTCGTATTGGCCCGACGAATCCGAGAAGACGATGATGCCCATCTTGTTGCCGGTGCGCGTCTTGCGCTCCTGCTTGGAAATCACGGTACCGGCCAGACGGCCATTGGCGGCCCCCTGCCTGACAGCCGCGGAGAAATCCGCAAAGGTCTGCACGCGCATCTTGTCCAACAGGCTGTTGTAACTGTCGAGCGGATGTGCCGTCAGATAGAAACCGAGAACCTGAAATTCCTTCAGCAGCCGCTCCGAGGCGAGCCAGGGCGAATAAGGCGGCAGGGCGATCTTTTCCGGTCCCGACGACAGCGCGCCACCGAAGATATCGGACTGGCCGCTCAGCTTGTTTTCCTGCGCGCGCTGCGCATAGCCGAGCACGCGGTCGAGACCAGCCGAAAGCTGCGCCCGGTCGAGATTGAAGCAGTCGAAGGCGCCGGCATAGATCAGGCTTTCGAGCACGCGGCGGTTCACCTGGCGCGGATCGATGCGCAGGCAGAAGTCCTCGATACTTGCAAAGGGTTTGTCGCCGCGCACCGAGACGATGTGTTCGACGGCGTTTTCGCCGACGCCCTTGAGCGCTGCCAGCGCGTAGTAGATCCGCTCCTCGCCCGTCTCGAAATGCCGGAACGACGTCTGGACCGAGGGCGCAATCACGTCGATGCCGAGGCGCTTGGCATCCTGGCGGAAGTCGTTGACCTTATCGGTGTTCGACATATCGAGCGTCATCGAGGCGGCCAGGAACTCGACCGGATAATGCGCCTTCATATAGGCCGTCTGGTACGAGACGATGGCGTAGGCGGCGGCATGCGACTTGTTGAAGCCGTAATTGGCAAACTTGGCGAGCAGTTCGAAAATGTTGTCGGCCTGCGGCTTCGACACGCCGTTCTTGACGGCGCCGCTGACGAAGCGCTCGCGCTGCTGGTCCATCTCCGCCTTGATCTTCTTACCCATGGCGCGGCGCAGAAGGTCAGCTTCACCCAGCGAGTAGCCGGAGAGAACCTGAGCGATCTGCATGACCTGCTCCTGGTAGACGATAACGCCCTGGGTTTCCTTCAACAGGTAGTCGATGGTCGGATGGATCGACTCGACCTCTTCCTCGCCATGCTTGCGGGCATTGTAGGTCGGGATGTTTTCCATCGGGCCAGGGCGGTAGAGCGCCACCAGCGCGATGATGTCCTCGATGCAGTCGGGCTTCATGCCGATCAGCGCCTTGCGCATGCCGGCACTTTCCACCTGGAACACGCCGACCGTTTCGCCGCGCGACAGCATCTCGTAGGTCTTCTTGTCATCGAGCGGGATCGAGGCCAGATCGACCTTGATGCCGCGCTTGGCGACGAAATCGACGGCGACCTTCAGAACGGTCAGCGTCTTCAGGCCGAGGAAGTCGAACTTCACAAGGCCAGCCTGTTCCACCCACTTCATGTTGAACTGGGTGACCGGCATGTCGGAGCGCGGATCGCGATACATCGGCACCAGCTTCGACAGCGGACGGTCACCGATGACGATACCGGCGGCGTGGGTCGAGGCATGGCGGTACAGACCTTCGATCTTCTGGGCGATGTCGAGCAGACGGGCGACAACGGGCTCCTTGGCCGCCTCTTCCTGCAGCTTCGGCTCTTCCTCGATCGCCTTCGACAGCGGCGTCGGATTGGCCGGGTTGTTCGGCACCAGCTTGCAGATCTTGTCAACCTGGCCATAAGGCATCTCGAGCACACGACCGACGTCGCGCAGTGCAGCACGCGCCTGCAGCGAACCGAAGGTGATGATCTGCGCCACCTGCTCGCGGCCGTATTTCTTCTGCACGTAGCGGATCACCTCTTCGCGGCGATCCTGGCAGAAGTCGATATCGAAGTCGGGCATCGATACGCGGTCGGGATTGAGGAAGCGTTCGAACAGCAGCGAGAAGCGCAGCGGATCGACGTCGGTAATCGTCAGGGCGTAGGCGACCAGCGAGCCCGCACCAGAACCGCGGCCCGGGCCGACCGGAATATCCTGCAGCTTGGCCCATTTGATGAAGTCGGCAACGATCAGGAAGTAGCCGGGAAACTTCATCTTCTCGATGACACTGAGCTCGAATTCGAGCCGGTCGCGATAGTCCTTTTCCTCGTAGCCCGGCGACATTCCGAGCGTCGCCAGACGCATATCGAGGCCCTCCACGGCCTGGCGCCGCAGTTCGCCGGATTCGGCACGATCAGCCTCGTCGGCGTCGTCGCTGGCACCGGTAAAGCGCGGCAGGATCGGCTTGCGGGTCTGCAGCACGAAGGAGCAGCGTCTTGCGATCTCCAGCGTGCTTTCCAGCGCCTCCGGCAGATCGGCAAAAAGCTTGGCCATCTCCGCCCGGCTCTTCAGATAGTGATCCGGAGTCAGTCGGAAGCGGCTGTCGTCGGAGACGATGGCGTTGTGCGCCACGGCCATCAGGGCGTCATGCGCGTCATAATCGTCGCGCGCCGGGAAGAAGGCCTCGTTGGTCGCGACCAGCGGCAGATCGTGCTCATAGGCAAGGCCGATCATCTTCTGCTCGTGGCGCTTGTCATAGGTACCGTGGCGCTGCAGCTCGACATAGAGCCGGTCGCCGAACAGCGCCTTGAGACGCAACAGGCGCGAAACCGCCGGCGCCATATGCCCCTGCTTCAGGGCCATATCGATGGGGCCGCCAAGCGAACCTGTGAGCGCGATCAGCCCCTCGGTACCGGCTTCCTCCAGCCAGGAGGCGCGGACGTGGACCGCCTGGTTGTCTTCACCGCCGAGATAGGCGCGGCTCACCAGATCGACGAGGCGCTCGTAACCGGCAGCTGTTGCCGCCAGCACGACGATCGCAGGCAGTTTGCCCATCATCTGCTGGCCGCCGCGCTTTTCAACTTCGAGCCCGTCTTCCATATCAACGGAGATCTGGCAGCCGATGATCGGCTGCAGCCCCTCGTCCATCGCCTTCTGGGCGAATTCGAGGGCGACGAAGAGATTGTTGGTATCGGTGATGGCAATCGCCGGCTGGCTGTCGCCCGAAGCCTTGTAGAGGATCTTCTTCAGCGGCAGCGCACCCTCGAGCAGCGAATAGGCCGAGTGTACGCGCAGATGAACGAAACCCGGCGTCCCGCCGATAAATCCGCCCTCTGCATCCGCCATGACACGTCCCTTCAATCGCCCGTATGAATCGGTGCCATTGTCGGTCCTGGCCGTGGAGATGTCCAGAAGAAGTCCCTGCCCGGAACCGCATGGCAGCCATGCGGTCCCCTGAAAAATTACATCGCCATCAGGATCAGAGAGAAGCTGGCAACAAACATTGCGATGGAGGTGAATGCTGCGACGTCACGTATCATGTCAGTCATTTGGCTCTCCTTTACTCGTTATGTTTTTAGTTTGTTCCGCTATTGTTCCGTTGTCAACAGAATTGTTTTCTGTTTGGTTAACGCGGAACAGGAGAGAAACATGCGCCTCACAATCCTTGCCGCCGCCCTGCTTTCGGCCCAGGCCGCTATTGCCGCAGACACCGGCCCCGCCCGCATCGTCGATGCGGCCGTGGGCGATTGGAACGGCGATGGGAAGCCCGATCTGGCTTTGCTTGCCGAGGCTGCAGCGGATGCCGAAGACGATCAGCTCGGCATCTACATCTATCTGCGCGACGACCACGATCTGCTGCGGCTTGCGGCCAGCGCACCTGGCAAGATCTGGGGCAGCACGGCTGTGGACGGGATCTACGGCCAGGAGCCGTCGATCAAGGCCGCCGGAAAATCGTCGATCGCCGTCCATTCGCAGAACAGCGCCATCGGCCGGGGCCGCTGGGAGCAGACGCTGACGCTCGCCTATCGCAACGGCCAGTTCGTCGTCGCCGGCTATACCTACAGCGATTACGACACGCTCGACCCGGATGCCGGCGGCACCTGCGACTACAATGCACTGACGGGCAAATTGCAAAAAGCCGGCAAGGATCAGACATCGGAGCCGCGCGTTATCGCCATTACCGACTGGAAGGACGAAACCGGCCAGTCGATCTGCGGCAACTGATTTGTTCTCTTTTTGTTCTCTACAAAAAGCGCGACGTCTGCGAGACATATCGCAGGAGGCGCGGCATGTATCTCACTCTCTTGAACGACTTCATCGTCGAGGCAAAATCGCAGACCTATGTCGGCGGCGGGGCAAAAATCTCTGCCTGCCGGCCGGGATCGCAGGATATCGGCTATGAGCGCGGCGAATGGCGCTATCTCGACAGCTATTTCGGTGGCACGGATTTCGCCGGCCAGGAAACCGTCTGGCTGAACGGCGAGCCCGTCTGGGCGATGAACTACTTCGGCCACATCATCGAGCCGCGACTGATCGACGGCAGCCGCGCCGGGGCGGTGATCAAGGCAGCGCTGTCTGCGCTTTACAGCGGTGAAAAGCGCTTTCTCGGCGGCATGGAATACGAACACGCGTTCGGCCTGTATATCGACCGAAGCGAAGGTGATTGCGGGCATTTCCGCGGCATGGAGATGATTGTCGTCGAAGAACGGCGCGCTTACGAACTCGATTATCGCGGCGGTCTGATCCGCCTTTAGAATTCGACGACCTTGCCGTCGGTGATCGTCACACGGCGGTCCATGCGCGCGGCGAGATCGTGATTGTGGGTGGCGATCAGGGCAGCGAGACCGGACTGGCGAACCAGCGCTTCCAGTGCGTCGAAGACGTAGTTGGCGGTTTCCGGGTCGAGATTGCCGGTCGGCTCGTCGGCGAGAAGCAGGCTCGGCGCGTTGGCAACGGCGCGGGCGATCGCCACGCGCTGCTGCTCACCGCCGGAGAGTTCGCCCGGGCGATGAGAACCGCGATGGCCGATGCGCATGTAATCGAGCAGCTGCTGGGCTCGAACCGCGGCTTCCTTGCGCGCCAGGCCCGAAATCATCTGCGGCATCATGATGTTTTCCTGTGCCGAGAATTCCGGCAGCAGATGATGGAATTGATAGACGAAGCCGATCTCGCTGCGGCGGATCGCCGTGCGCTTGTCATCGGAGAGCCCGTTGCAGGCATGACCGTTGATGTTGACCTCGCCCTCGTCAGGGTGTTCCAGCAAACCGGCCAGATGCAGCAGGGTTGACTTGCCGGTACCCGACGGCGCGACAAGCGCGACGATCTCGCCGCTATGCAGCGTGAAATCCGCGCCCTTCAAGATCGAGAGCACCGTATCGCCCTGCCCGTAGTGACGCTCGACGCCGGAAAGCTTGAGAACGACATTGCGTTTCATGGAGTTCAGCATTCCTTATTCGTAGCGTAGCGCTTGCACCGGATCGAGGCGCGAGGCGCGCCAGGCCGGGAAGATGGTCGCAAGGAAGGACAGTGTCAGCGCCATGATCACGACAGAGGTCGTCTCGCTGACGCTCATCTGGGCCGGCAGCTGGCTGAGGAAATAGAGCTGCGGATTGAAGAGAATGGTGCCGGTGATCCAGGAGAAGAACTGGCGGATCGACTCGATATTGATGCAGACGACAACGCCGAGCAGAACGCCTGCCAGCGTGCCGACGATGCCGATTGCGGCGCCGGTCATGAAGAAGATGCGCATGATAGCACCGGAGCTGGCGCCCATGGTGCGCAGGATGGCGATATCGCTGCCCTTGTCCTTCACCAGCATGATCAGTCCGGAGATGATGTTCAGCGCCGCGACCAGAACGATCAGCGTCAGGATCATGAACATGACATTGCGCTCGACCTGAAGGGCGGAGAAGAATGTCTGGTTGCGCTGGCGCCAGTCGGTGATGGCGATCTGGCGGCCAGCGGCAGCCTCCACCTTCGGCCTCAGATTGTCGATATCATCGGGATTATTGGCGAAGAGCTCGATCGACTGCACCAGCCCTTCCGAATTGAAATAGAGCTGCGCCTCCTCGAGCGGCATGTAGATGATGGCGGAATCATATTCCGACATGCCGATCTCGAAGATACCCGATATGGTGTAGGACTTGACGCGCGGATTGACGCCCATCGGCGTCACGTCGCCTTCCGGCGAAATCAGCGTGATCGTATCGCCGGCCTGCAGCCCCAGCTGGTTGGCCATGCCGGATCCGATCAACACGCCCTGCCCGGACATGAAGCCGACGAGATCGCCGGATTTGATGTTGTCGGAGACGGTTTTGAGCTTGGTCAGGTCTTCGGAGCGGATACCACGCACCAGCGCACCGCTGCCTGCCCCACCCTGGCCCGACGCCAGCGTCTGGCCCTCGACCAGCGGCAGCGCCATGCGGATACCGGGCACGGCGGCGAATTTCTCCGTCAGCGCCGCATAGTCGGTGAACGGCGCATCGACCGGCTGGACGATCATGTGGCCATTGATGCCGAGAATGCGCGAGATCAGCTCGGTGCGGAACCCGTTCATCACGGCCATGACGATGATCAGCGTCGCGACGCCGAGCATGATGCCGACGAAGGAGAAGCCGGCGATCACCGAAATGAAGGCTTCTTTGCGCCGGGCGCGCAGATAGCGCCAGGCGACCATGCGTTCGAAGGTGGAAAATGGCTTACTCGCCGAACCGAAACCGGATTTGGAACCCCGCTGGTCCACTGCCGCGTCTGCCATTTCGCCTCCGATATCAGCCCAAGAGCTTGTTGATCGCCGCGTCGATCGTCATCGTTTCGCGGGCACCCGTCTTGCGGTCCTTGACTTCGACTTCGCCGTTCGCGACCGCACGCGGGCCGGCAATGATCTGAACCGGAACGCCGATCAGGTCTGCCGTCGCGAACTTCGTTCCGGCGCGATCGTCGGTATCGTCATAAAGGACGTCCTTGCCGGCCTTAGAGAGCGCGGCATAGATCTTTTCGCAGGCGCTGTCGCAAGCGGCGTCGCCGGCCTTCATGTTGATCACGATCGCATCGAACGGCGCGACGGAGGCCGGCCAGATGATTCCGTTCTCATCATGCGATGCTTCGATGATGGCGGGAACAAGGCGTGTCGGGCCGATGCCGTAAGAACCCATGTGAACATTGTGTTCCTTGCCGTCAGGTCCCTGCACCTTGGCGCCCATCGGGTCGGAATATTTGGTGCCGAAATAGAAGATATGACCGACTTCGATACCGCGCGCAGAGAGCCTGTCGCTCTCGGGGATGGCGTCGAAAGCGGCTGCGTCGTGCATTTCCGAGGTGGCGGCGTAGACCGACGTCCACTTCTTGAAGATCGCATCTAGACCGGCGGCGTCGTCGAAATCGGTATCGACAGAGGGGATGTCGAAATTCACGAAGTCCTTGTGGCTGTAGACTTCGGATTCTCCGGTGTCGGCCAGGATGATGAATTCGTGGCTGAGATCGCCGCCGATCGGGCCGGTATCGGCACGCATCGGAATGGCTCGCAGGCCGAGACGATCGAAGGTGCGCAGGTAGGCGGCGAACATCTTCTTATAGGAGTGCTCGGCGCCTTCGCGCGTCAGGTCGAAGGAATAGGCATCCTTCATCATGAACTCGCGCGAGCGCATGGTGCCGAAACGCGGACGGATCTCGTCGCGGAACTTCAGCTGGATATGATAGAGGTTCAGCGGCAGGTCCTTGTAGGACTTGACGTAGGACCGGAAGATGTCGGTGACCATCTCTTCGTTGGTCGGGCCGTAGAGCATCGGACGGTCCTGGCGGTCCTTGATGCGCAGCATTTCCTTGCCATAGGCGTCGTAGCGGCCGCTTTCCTGCCAGAGCTCGGCAGACTGCAGCGTCGGCATCGACAGCTCGATGGCGCCGGAGCGGTTCTGCTCCTCGCGGATGATATTGTTGACCTTGTCGAGGACGCGCTTGCCGAGCGGCAGCCAGGAATAGATGCCCTGCGACTGCTGGCGGATCATGCCGGCGCGCAGCATCAGCCGGTGGGAGACGATTTCCGCCTCCTTGGGGTTTTCCTTCAGGATGGGCAGGAAGTAGCGGGACAGACGCATGACGGATTCCAGAGCAGTTGGGATTCCACATCAATCGCGGAATCGACGGCAATCGTTAACAGTGGCAGCGTTCATATCTGCTTCGCAGCCGGAAAGAAACCCGCGCGATACGCAAGCAGCCTTCCGCAGACGCAAGTTGGCGTCCGGAAAACGCGAATGCAGAAAAAATCGCGTATTTATAAGGGCTTGCATCAAAATCTTGTCAACAGGAATTTTTTACCCGACTGTAGCAAAAATGCAAAAAAAGCTGGTGACAAAGCCCATTCTTTGAGCTAGTTTCAGCTCACAAAACAGGCAAGGAGATAAATTCTTGCCAACTCGCGGTCAAGTCTTGGGAGGATCAGATCTTAGGCGCGCTTGTCGCAGCCCCGGTAACGGTTACGGATCACGCGATACTTAAAACAAGGCTTTTAGCCTTGTTTTTTTTTGTTTTTCAGCCCCTTCCCTAACGTGAACATCAGAGAATTGCGTTGCGGCAGATGCTCCTGCCGCCGCGTGAGCTCTTTGCATCATCTTGATGACAGCCGTATGACGGCATTTCTCGACAGTTTACACATATGCTCAAAGATTGAGCAAAAGCCCTACTCGATGTTGAAGGCCGGGCCGATCTGCGGCAGGGCGTCGAACCCCCAACCGAAGTAGGTCGACGAGAAGTACCAAGCGCCGTAGACGATCGCTGAAACCACCGTCGTCGTCGAGAATACGAAGAGCGCACGGAAGCGTGTCGGCGCGCTTGGAATGGTGCCGAGCACCACCTCGTTGTCATCAGCCTGCGTGCGCAGACCGATCGGCAGGACGGCGAAAAGCGTGATCCACCAGACGATGAAATAGACGGCGAAGCCCTGTAAGAAAATCTGCAGCATGGTGGGTTCCAAATCGCGTTACGACTATCGCAACGCCGCGCTTATAGAGCGGAATACCGCCAAGCTCAAATGACAGAAGATATCCGCGTGGGGGTTAGGTCACTGTGCCGCAGCGGCACCTATATCTGCTCAAGTTCGATTAGCGTCCCGAAGAAATCCTTGGGGTGCAAGAACAACACTGGCTTGCCATGGGCGCCGGTTTTCGGTTCGCCGTTGCCCAGCACCCTAGCCCCTGATGTCAGCAACTGATCACGGGCAGCAATGATATCCGCCACCTCGTAGCAGATATGGTGCATGCCGCCGGCAGGGTTCTTTTCGAGGAAGGCTGCGATCGGCGAGGCATCGCCGAGCGGCTCCAGCAGTTCGACTTTGGTGTTCTCGAGCTCGACGAAGACGACGGTGACGCCGTGGTCAGGCAGGGCCTGCGGCTGTGACACCCTGGCACCCAGGGTATCACGATAACTGGCGCTCGCCGCAGCGAGATCGGGGACGGCAAGCGCGATGTGATTGACGCGGCCGAGCATAAGGTCAGACTTTGCTGAGGAAGACAGTCACAACCGGCTTCTTGCCCCAGGCATGGTTTGCGGCAGAGCGCACGGCGCGGCGCGCGGCCTCCTGCACCATGTCCAGATCCTTGCGGCGGGCGCGCGGAATGCTCTCGATGGCGCCGACGACGGCGTCATAAAGCGTATCCTCCAGCTCATCGCCTTCGTCGTCGTAGACAGGCAGGCCGATGGCCACGACATCCGGCTCGCCGATGATGTCGAAGCGGCTGTCCAGCAGCACGTTCACGGCGACATGGCCGACATAGGAGAGCTTCTTGCGATCGCCGATGCCCATTTCCTCGAAATCGCCGATCAGCGAGCCGTCCTTGTAGATGCGGCCATGCGGCACTTCGCCGATGACCTCTGCCGGACCCGGCGCCAGGCGCAGCAGGTCACCATTGCGGACACGGGGAACACTTTTGATACCCGACTGTTCGGCAAGTTCCTTATGCGCCGTCAGATGCGTCGCCTCCCCGTGCACAGGCACGAGAATCTTCGGCCGTACCAGCTGGTACATCTTCTGCAGCTCGTTGCGGCGGGGATGGCCGGAGACGTGAACCAGGGCTTCGCTATCGGTGACGATGTGGATGCCCTGCTCGACGAGGCCGTTCTTAATATCCTGGATGGCTTTCTCGTTGCCGGGAATGGCGCGCGAGGAGAAGACCACGATATCGCCAGCGGCAAGTGCCACGTTGCGCATCTCGTCACGCGACAGCTTGGCGAGTGCGGCGCGCGGTTCGCCCTGGCTGCCGGTAAGGATGACAACGACCTTGTCACGCGGGATATAGCCGTATTCGTCTTCGGCGATGAACGGCTTGACGCCCTCCATCAGGCCCAGCTCGCGGGAGACATCGACGACGCGCTTCAGCGAACTACCGAGCAGCAGGATCTCGCGGCCGGCGGCTTCGGCTGCCTCGGCGACGGTGCGGATACGGCCGACATTCGAGGAGAATGTCGTGATCGCCACGCGTCCCTCGGCATTCTCGATGATCTTGCGCAGGCTGGCGGAAACGTCCTTTTCGGATGGCGAGACGCCGTCGCGCAGCGCGTTGGTGGAATCGCACATCATCGCCAGGACGCCCTCGTCGCCGAGCTGGCGGAAGCGGGTCTCATCGGTCAGCGGCCCGAGCGACGGCTCGTGGTCGATCTTCCAGTCGCCGGTATGGATGACATTGCCGAGCGGCGTGCGGATCATCAGCGACATCGGCTCGGGGATCGAGTGGTTGACGGCAACGCCTTCGATGCTGAAGGGGCCGACATTGATCGTATCGCCGGCCTTGAAGATCGTCACCGGCACTTCGCCGATCGCGTCCTTCTCATAATTGCGCTTGGCTTCGAGAAGCCCGGCCGTGAACGGCGAGGCGTAGACCGGGACGTTCAGGCCCGGCCAGAGATCGGCCAGCGCACCGTAGTGGTCTTCGTGGGCATGGGTGATGATGATCGCCTTGAGGCTCTTTCGCTCCTTGGCGAGAAAGCGGATATCAGGGAGCACCAGATCGACGCCCGGCAGATCGGGACCCGGGAAGGTCACGCCGCAATCGACCATGATCCACTGGCGATGATCCGCGGGGCCATAGCCGTACAGCGCGAGATTCATGCCGATCTCGCCGACGCCGCCCAGCGGAAGAAATACCAGTTCGTCCTGTTTCGCCATTAGGTCCTACTATCCAAAGAAAACATCACCGGCAGCGATCTGCAGTATCCTGCCTGCGCCGGTATCGAGCATCAACAGCCCATTATCATCAATTCCGGCGAATTGGCCGGAAATCGACCTGTCCGGCAAATTCACCGTAATCTTCTCGCCAATGCCGCAGGCGACATCGCGCCAGCGTGCGGTAATCTCCCGGATGCCGCGGCCCTCGTTCCAGATATCCAGAACTTCGGCCATCGAGGCATAGAGATGGGCAAACAATTCCTCAGGGGAAGCCCTGCCACCCTGCTCCCTGATGCAGGTCACCGGATACATCGGATTATCAGGCATGACGGAAACATTGATGCCGATGCCGATCACCAGCGCATAGCGGCCATCCGGCAGCTGCTCGCCCTCGACGAGGATGCCGCAGGTCTTCTTGCGGCCGATCAGAATGTCGTTCGGCCACTTCACTTCGAGCGGCTCGGCTGCCGGCGGCAGCACCATGCGAACGGCCTGATGCACGGCGACGGCAATCGCCAGCGGCAGAGAGCCCATGCGCTCCATCGGCGCCGGATCGATCAGAAGAAGAGAGGCGTAGAGATTGCCGGGTTCGGAAACCCAGGGGCGTCCACGGCGGCCGCGGCCGCCGGTCTGCCTGACGGCGGTCACCCAGAGGAGGCCGCTGTCCCCTGCCCGGGCCCGGGCAAGGCATTCCGTGTTGGTCGACGGGGTCTCCGGCAGCGCTTCATGCCGGAAATCGCCGAGCGATATCCGGCGGCGCATGGGAGACACCATCAGAACAGCGTCGCTGCCGCGAGCTCAGCCGCACCGCCGATCGGACCGCCGATGAGAACATAGGCGAGAACGAACAGGCCGGAGAGACCGTAGACCAGCTTGAGAGCGCCGGAGACGCGAGCAAACTCACCCTTGGCTTCATCGAACCACATCAGCTTGATGACGCGCAGATAGTAGTAAGCGCCGACGACGGAGGCGAGCACGCCGATGATCGCCAGCGCATAGAGCTTGGCTTCGATGGCGGCCACGAATACGAAGTACTTCGCGAAGAAGCCTGCCATCGGCGGAATGCCGGCCAGCGAGAACATCAGGATCGTCAGCACTGTCGCCATGAAGGGGTTGGTGCTGGAGAGGCCCGCGAGATCGTCGATGCCCTCGACGACAGTACCGTCCTTGCGGCGCATCGACATGATGATCGCGAAGGAGCCGAGCGTCATGACCATGTAGATGACCATATAGAGCATGACGCCGGAGACGCCCGTCTGGTTGCCGGCGGCGAGGCCGACCAGCGCATAGCCCATGTGACCGATCGACGAATAGGCCATCAGTCGCTTGATGTTCTTCTGGCCGATCGCGGCGAAGGAACCGAGCAGCATCGAGGCGATCGAGATGAAGACGACGACCTGCTGCCAGTCCGCCATGATCGGCTGGAAGGCGGTGATGACGATGCGGGTCATCATGGCCATGGCCGCAACCTTCGGGGCGCTGGCGAGGAATGCGGTCACCGGGGTCGGTGCCCCCTCGTAAACGTCAGGCGTCCACATATGGAACGGCACGGCCGAGATCTTGAACGCGATACCGGCGAGGATGAAGACCAGACCGAAGATCAGGCCCAGCGAACGCGCACCTTCGACATTCAGCGCCTGGGCGATGTCGGCGAAATGCGTGTGGCCGGTGAAGCCGTAGACCAGCGACATGCCGTAGAGCAGCATGCCCGAGGAGAGCGCGCCGAGGACGAAATACTTGAGGCCAGCTTCGGTCGACTTGACGCTGTCGCGATTGATCGCAGCGACGACATAGATCGCCAGCGACTGCAACTCGAGGCCGAGATAGAGCGCGATCAGATCGTTTGCCGAGATCATCAGCATGATGCCGAGCGTGCAGAGCACGAGGAGAACCGGGAACTCGAACTTGTCGAGCTGGTTTTCCTTGGCAAGGCTGAGCGACATGAAGAGCGCCACGAAGGAGCCGGTCAGTGCCGTCACCTTCATGAAGCGGGAGAATCCGTCCGCCTGATAGACGCCGCCGAAGGCGAGGCCCGTGGACGGGATGAAGATCAGCCAGAGCGCTGAGGCGGCGAACAGGATCATGGCGAGCACGCTCACCATGCGCCCGGAACGCTCGCCCGCAAAGACGCCGATCATCAGAAGGACAAGGGCGCCTACCGCGAGGATCAGCTCCGGCGCGGCGAGATGCAGACTTGCAAGAATGGTTTCAGCGGTCATGTCCAAATAGTCCCGTCATCAATTCATCGACAGCGCAACGTTCTGCGCTGCGTGTACGGCGGCCGTATAATTATTCACCAGCAGATCCACCGAAGCGGCCGTCGCATCGAAGACCGGTGCCGGATAGACACCGAAGAGGATGGTCAGCGCAATCAGCGGGTAGAGCAGCAGCTGCTCACGCGGCGACAGATCGAGAAGCGCCTTCAGCTTTTCCTTCTCCAGCGCACCGAAGATCACGCGGCGATAGAGCCACAGAGCGTAGGCGGCTGAAAGGATGACACCGGTGGCAGCAAACAGCGCAACCCAGGTGTTGGCACGGAAGACGCCGATCAGGGTGAGGAATTCGCCGATGAAGCCAGAGGTGCCGGGAAGACCGACATTGGCCATGGTGAAGACCATCATCGCCACTGCGTATTTCGGCATGTTGTTGACGAGGCCGCCATAGGCCGCGATCTCGCGGGTATGGGTACGGTCGTAGACAACGCCGACGCAGAGGAAGAGCGCGCCCGAGACGATGCCGTGCGACAGCATCTGGAAGATCGAGCCCTGAACGCCCTGCATGTTGGCGGCAAAGATGCCCATGGTGACATAGCCCATATGCGCCACCGACGAATAGGCGATCAGCTTCTTGATGTCGTCCTGCATCATCGCCACCAGCGAGGTGTAGATGATGGCGATCACCGACAAGGCAAAGACCATCGGCGCGAAGAAATCGGACGCCACCGGGAACATACCGAGGGAGAAGCGGATCAGGCCGTAGCCGCCGAGCTTCAGGAGCACGCCCGCCAGGATGACGGAACCAGCCGTCGGGGCCTGAACGTGCGCATCGGGAAGCCAGGTATGGACGGGCCACATCGGCATCTTCACCGCGAAGGAGGCAAAGAAGGCCAGCCATAACCACGTCTGCATCTGCGGCGGGAACTTGTAAGCGAGCAGCGCCGAAATATCGGTCGTGCCGGCCTGCCAGTACATTGCCATGATGGCGAGCAGCATCAGCACCGAGCCGAGCAGCGTGTAGAGGAAGAACTTGTAGCTTGCATAGACGCGGTTCGCGCCGCCCCAGACGCCGATGATCAGGAACATCGGGATCAGGCCTGCTTCGAAGAACACGTAGAACAGCACAATATCAAGCGACACGAAGACACCGACCATCATCACTTCGAGGATGAGGAAGGCGATCATGTATTCCTTCAGGCGCTTCTCGACCGAGAGCCAGCTGGCCAGCACGCAGAAGGGCATGAGGAAGGTCGACAGGATGACAAACAGCATCGAGATGCCGTCGACGCCGACATGGTAGCCGATGCCGGTGCCGAGCCAGGCATGCTTCTCGATCATCTGGAAGCCCGGATTGGCGTTATCGAAGCCGATCCAGATCAGAAGCGACAGCAGGAACGTGACGATGGTCGTGAACAACGAGATGTTGAGCACGTTCCGGCGGCCGTTCGGGCCGTTTTCATTCATCAAAAGCAGAAGCACCACGCCGACCAGCGGCAGGAAGGTGACCGTTGTAAGAATAGGCCAATCGGTCATCAGAAGGAACTCCCGAGCATCATCCAGGTAACGAGCGCTGCAATGCCGATCAGCATCGCGAAGGCGTAGTGATAGAGGTAACCGGTCTGCAGGCGGACCACGCGGTTCGTCACATCGACGACGCGGGCGGCAATGCCGTTCGGACCGTAGGTATCGATGACGCCGACATCACCCTTCTGCCACAGGAACTTGCCAAGAGCCTTGGCCGAGCGGACGAAGAGGAAGTCGTAGAGCTCGTCGAAGTACCACTTGTTCAAGAGGAACTGGTAGAGCACGCGATGCTGCTGGGCGAGAACGCGCGGCGTCGAAGGCGACTTGATGTACATGTACCAAGCGATCACGAAGCCCACGACCATGGCAATGAACGGGCTCAGAGCCACCAGAGCCGGAACGTGATGGAAGTGCTCCAGCAGTTCATTCTCCTTGGAGGTGAACAGCGCGCCCTTCCAGAATTCGGCATATTCTTCGCCGTAGAAGCGGCCCTCGAAGAGAAAGCCTGCGAAGACGGCGCCGATCGCGAGGATATAGAGCGGCACCAGCATGACCTGCGGCGATTCATGGACGTGATGCATGACTTCATGGGAAGCGCGCGGCTTGCCAAAGAAGGTCATGAAGATCAGGCGCCAGGAATAGAAGCTGGTGAACAGCGCGGCGATGACGAGCATGGTGAAGGCGAAGCCTGCGGCCGGCGAATGCGACGCGTAGGCAGCTTCGATGATGACGTCCTTCGAGAAGAAGCCTGCAAAGCCGAACGGCGTGAACGGAATGCCGACGCCGGTGATGGCGAGCGTGCCGATCATCATCATCCAGAACGTTACCTTGATGTGCGGACGCAGGCCGCCCATGTAACGCATGTCCTGCTCGCCGTCGACGGCGTGGATGACCGAACCGGCGCAAAGGAACAGCAGAGCCTTGAAGAAGGCGTGCGTGAAAAGGTGGAAGATTGCGGCGCCGTAAGCCCCCACTCCGAGAGCCACGAACATGTAGCCGAGCTGCGAGCAGGTGGAATAGGCGATGACGCGCTTGATGTCGTTCTGGACGAGGCCGACCGTTGCCGCGAAGAAGGCGGTGATCGCACCGATGATGGTGACGACGGTCAGGGCATCATGCGACAGTTCGAACAGCGGCGACATGCGGGCGACGAGGAAGACGCCGGCGGTAACCATGGTTGCGGCATGAATGAGCGCCGAAACCGGGGTCGGGCCTTCCATGGCGTCCGGGAGCCAGGTGTGCAGCAGGAACTGCGCCGACTTACCCATGGCACCCATGAACAGCAGCAGGCAGACGGCCGTCAGCGCATGCGTCTTGTCGAGCTGCATGCCGAAGAGGTTAAGCACCACTTCGCTGGCAGCTTCGGCACCTTCATGCGGCGCGAAGTTCGCGGCGTTGGCGAAGATCGTGTCGAAGTTGATGGCGCCGAACAGCACGAAGACACCGGCAATGCCGAGCACGAAGCCGAAGTCACCGACGCGGTTGACGATGAAAGCCTTCATCGCCGCAGCCGAGGCAGACGGCTTCTTGAACCAGAAGCCGATCAAGAGGTACGAGGCCAGACCCACGCCTTCCCAGCCGAAGAACATCTGCAGCAGGTTGTCGGAGGTCACCAGCATCAGCATGGCGAAGGTGAAGAGCGACAGATAGGCGAAGAAACGCGGGCGATGCGGATCATGATGCATGTATCCGATCGAGTAGATGTGCACCAGCGTCGAGACCGTGTTGACGACGATCAGCATGACGGAGGTGAGCGTATCGATGCGCAGCGACCAGGAGACGTCGATGCCGCCGGACTGGATCCAGCGCAGCACGTCCACCTTGATGGCGCCTTCCGGATGACCGAGCGCCACCGTGAAGAACACATACCAGGAGAGAGCGGCGGTGATGATCATCAGGCCGCTGGTGACGTATTCCGATGCCTTGGCGCCGATCGCGCGGCCGAAAAGGCCGGCAATGATCGCGCCGATCAAGGGAAGAAAGACGATAGCCTTATAGAGGAACATGAGCCGCTCAGCCCTTCATCATATTGACGTCTTCGACCGCGATCGAACCGCGGTTACGGTAGAAGACAACGAGAATTGCAAGACCGATCGCCGCTTCTGCAGCCGCAACGGTCAGAATGAAAAGTGCGAAGACCTGGCCGACGATGTCGTTGAGGAACGACGAGAAGGCGACCATGTTGATGTTGACCGCAAGCAGGATCAGTTCGATCGACATCAGGATGACGATGATGTTCTTGCGGTTCAGGAAGATGCCGAAGACGCCGAGCGTGAAGAGGATGGCGCTGACCGTCAGGTAGTGGGAAAGACCGATGACCATGTTCTTTGTTCCTTGTACCTGTCCTTAGACACCCTGCCCCGGCTTGACGGTGACCACCTCAACGGCGGTCGCCGGCGTGCGGGCAACCTGCTGGGAAATATTCTGGCGGCGGATATTCGTGCGATGCTTCAGCGTCAGCACGATCGCGCCGATCATGGCGACCAGAAGCACCAGGCCGGCGATCTGGAAGAAGTAGACGTAATTCGTATAGAGCACGTCGCCGAGAGCCGCCGTATTGGTGCGTTCCGTCAGCGCCGGGATCGGCATGGCGACGGTCTTGGCGATCTCGGGCGAAATCACGCTGCCGCCGACGACAACGATCAGTTCGGCTGCGAGGATCAGGCCGATAAGTGCGCCGATCGGCGCATATTCGAGAACGCCCGCGCGCAGCTCCGTGAAGTCGATGTCGAGCATCATGACCACGAATAGGAAGAGAACCGCGACCGCGCCGACATAGACGACGAGCAGGATCATCGCCAGGAATTCGGCGCCGAGCAGCAGGAAGAGGCCCGCGGCGTTAAAGAAGGTCAGGATCAGGAACAGAACCGAGTGAACCGGGTTCTTTGCCCAGATGACCATGAACGCCGACGCTATCGCGACGAAGGCGAAAAGATAGAAAAATAGAGCCTGCAGACCCATGTTGGTGCCTTTTTCATCTTCCCCCGGGCAGCCGGGAGTTTCCCTGCCCGATGAAGCTTCGTCACCCCTGAAGGGCCGGCAAAGCTCCGGTGCATGTTGACCGCGGGCGGCGAGTGCCAGCCCTGCGGCATTTCAAATTTCAATCAACGGTACGGAGCGTCGATCGCGATATTGCGCGCGATTTCGCGTTCCCACCGGTCGCCATTGTCGAGAAGCCGCTGCTTGTCGAAATAAAGCTCTTCGCGGGTTTCCGTGGCGAATTCGAAATTCGGGCCTTCGACGATCGCATCAACAGGGCAAGCTTCCTGGCAGAAGCCGCAATAGATGCACTTCACCATGTCGATGTCGTAACGCACCGTGCGGCGCGTGCCGTCATTGCGGCGCGGGCCGGCTTCGATGGTGATCGCCTGAGCGGGACAGATCGCTTCGCAGAGCTTGCAGGCGATGCAACGCTCTTCACCGTTGGGATAACGGCGCAGTGCGTGTTCGCCGCGGAAGCGCGGAGAAACCGGACCCTTTTCGAAAGGGTAGTTGATCGTCGCCTTCTGCTTGAAGAAGTAGCGCATCGACAGAAAGAATGCGCCGACGAATTCCTTGAGGAACAGCGAGCTGACGGCGTTGGACAAGCTGGCCATCTTCAACCTCCAAATTTGCTGGAAACGAGGAAGGACATGATCATGCCCATCCCATCAGCTTCAGCACGAATGCAACAATGACGACCATGGCGAGCGACAGCGGAAGGAAGACCTTCCAGCCGAGGCGCATCAGCTGGTCATAGCGGTAGCGCGGCACGAAAGCCTTGACCATCGCGAACATGAAGAACACGAAGCACGACTTCAGCATGAACCAGATGATGCCCGGGACCCAATTGATCAGCCAGAAATCGACCGGAGGCAGCCAACCGCCGAGGAACAGGATCGTCGTCAGCGAGCACATCAGGCAGATGGCAGCATATTCGCCGAGCATGAACATCATGTATGGCGAGGAGCCATATTCGACCATGAAGCCGGCAACCAGTTCCGATTCCGCTTCCGGAAGGTCGAAAGGCGGACGGTTGGTTTCAGCAAGCGCCGAAATGAAGAAGATGATGAACATCGGGAACAGCGACAGCCAGTGCCAGTCGAGGAACGAGCTGGGCAGGCCGAGCTTGGTGCCGAGACCGGTCTGCTGCGACATGACGATATCCGTCAGGTTCAGCGAACCCACGCAGAGAAGAACGGTGACGATGACGAAGCCGATCGAGACTTCGTACGAAACCATCTGCGCTGCCGAGCGGAGCGCGCCGAGGAACGGATACTTCGAGTTCGAAGCCCAGCCGCCCATGATGATGCCGTACACTTCGAGCGACGAGATCGCCAGAATATAGAGAATGCCGACATTGATGTTGGCGATGACCCAGCCGTTGGCGACCGGCACGACCGCCCAGGTCGACAGAGCCAGAAGCACGGTGACCAGCGGGGCCAGCAGGAAGACGACCTTGTTGGCGCCGGCCGGAATGACCGGCTCCTTGAAGACAAACTTCAAAAGGTCGGCGAAGGACTGGAAAAGACCGAAGGGACCAACCACATTGGGTCCACGGCGCAGCTGAACGGCAGCCCAGATCTTACGGTCGGCAAGCAGGATGTATGCGATGAAGACCAGCAGGCAGACAAGCATGAGCAGCGACTGGCCGACCATGATGAGGCCAGGCAAGACATAAGTTGAAACAAACGATTCCATAGTCCCCTGCCCTTACTCTGCCGCGACTTTGAAGTTGTTGCGGGCCAATGCCGAGCACTCGGCCATGACAGCCGAGGCGCGCGCGATCGGGTTCGTCAAATAGAAGTCTTTGACCGGTGAAGCAAACCCGGATTTGTTCATCTTCCCGGCTTTTTTCGCAACTGCGGCAATTTTGGCGCTGTCGCTTTTGGCGATCTCGTCGACGGCTGCGAAATGCGGGAATGCCGCATAGAGCTTGCCGCGCAATTCACCAAGCGAATCAAAGGGAAGCTTCTTGCCAAGCACGTCGGAAAGCGCACGCAGGATCGCCCAGTCTTCGCGGGCATCGCCCGGTGCGAAACCGGCGCGGTTGCCCATCTGGACGCGGCCTTCGGTGTTGACCCAGGTACCGGACTTTTCGGTGTAGGCAGCAGCCGGAAGGATGACGTCGGCGTTATGCGCGCCCTGGTCGCCATGCGAGCCGATATAGACCGTGAACTTCGCGGCTTTCTTGGTGAAATCGAGTTCGTCTGCGCCGAGAAGGAAGAGCACGTCCATGGAGGGCAGCATGTCCGCAGCGTTGACGCCCTTGGCGCCCGGCACGAAGCCGAGGTCGAGGCCGCCGACGCGGGCCGCTGCCGTGTGCAGAACCGCAAAACCGTTCCATCCGTCGGCAACGGCGCCGACCGTGCCTGCGAGCTTGGCGGCGCTGGCGAGAACGCCGGCACCATCAACACGCGAGAGAGCACCCTGGCCGATGATGATCAGCGGCTTCTTGGCATCAGCAAGAACCTTGGCGAAGGCATGGTTGCCGTCGACGAGATCCTTCAGCGTATCCGGGCCAGCGCCGAGATATTCGTAATCGTAGCGCATGTCGCCGGCTTCGCCGATCACACCGATCGGGAAACCGCCGCGGCGCCAGCGCTTGCGGATGCGGGCGTTGAGAACGGCCGCTTCGAAGCGCGGGTTGGCGCCGATGATCAGCAGCGCGTCGGCTTCTTCGATGCCCTGGATGGTCGGGTTGAAGATGTAGCTTGCGCGGCCGAGCGACGGATCAAGTGCCGCCCCATCCTGGCGACAGTCGAGGTTCTCGGAACCGAGCGACTTTACCAGTTCCTGCAGCGCGTACATTTCTTCGACTGTGGACAGGTCGCCGGCAATCGCGCCGATCTTCTCGCCGGTCGTGCCAGCCACTGCCGTCTTGATGGCGCCGAAGGCTTCGGCCCAGGTTGCCGGCTGCAGGCGGCCGCTCTTGCGGACGTAAGGACGATCGAGGCGCTGCGTCTTCAGGCCGTCCCAGATGAAGCGGCTCTTGTCGGAGATCCACTCTTCGTTGATCTGGTCGTTGACGCGCGGCATGACGCGCATGACTTCGCGGCCACGGGTATCGACACGGATCGCCGAACCGAGCGCGTCCATGACGTCGATCGATTCAGTCTTGTTCAGTTCCCACGGACGGGCCGTGAAGGCGAAGGGCTTGGAGGTCAGCGCGCCGACCGGGCAGAGGTCAACGACGTTGCCCTGCAACTCGGAGGTCATCGCCTGCTCGAGATAGGTGGTGATTTCGGCATCTTCGCCGCGGCCGATCAGGCCAAGCTCGGAGATACCGGCAACTTCCGTGGTGAAGCGGACGCAGCGCGTGCAGTGGATGCAGCGGTTCATGACCGTCTTGACGAGCGGTCCGATATACTTGTCTTCGACCGCGCGCTTGTCTTCCTGATAGCGCGAGGTGTCGATGCCGAAGGCCATCGCCTGGTCCTGCAGATCGCACTCGCCGCCCTGGTCGCAGATCGGGCAATCTAGCGGATGGTTGATCAGCAGGAATTCCATCACACCTTCGCGGGCCTTCTTGACCATCGGCGTGTTGGTGAAAACTTCAGGCAGTTCGCCGTTCGGGCCGCCGCGGATATCGCGAACACCCATGGCGCAGGAAGCCTGCGGCTTCGGCGGGCCACCCTTCACCTCGACGAGGCACATGCGGCAATTGCCGGCGACCGACAGCCGCTCATGGAAGCAGAAGCGCGGAACTTCAGCGCCGGCTTCCTCACACGCCTGGATGAGCGTGTAGTGATCCGGGACCTCGATCTCGTTGCCGTCAATCTTCAGTTTTGCCATCGTCACTCAAGTCCTGTTTCCCGTTCGCCGGATGGCGGCAAACAAACCTATTCTGCAACATGACCGCTGCCAGGCGGGATTTCGTCCCCGCAGGCATCGGCGTCGCCCAAATTGTCTTTCCCCGGCCCCGGGGAACCCGAGACCCGATCGGCTTGCGTGAACGAGGCCCCTGCCCCGCCATGCCTGCCTTATTCCCTCCGGCCGCTTGGGTCAGCCGGAAAAATTCAGCTTCGCTTGCGGCCCTTCGCCGCGAGCGCCTTGGCCTGGCCGCGCCAGTCGTCGCGGGCGATCCGGCCATCAAAGCCGAGATCGGCGTCAACGCCTGCCGCTTCCGCATCGCTCCAGGCGGCAATCGCCGCGAAGGTGCGGATGCCCCTGGCGTTCAGAACCTGCTCCAGCTTCGGACCGATGCCCGAAATCAGCTTCAGGTCGTCGGCCTTCTTGGCACGGCTGACCGGCTTCTTCGCCGCAACCTTGGGCTCCTCGGTCGCGACGATCGAGAGCTTCGCCTTGCGCACTGCCGCCGGACGGATATTTTCCGGCTTGATGCGCACCTCGGGCTTTGCAGCCTGCGGCGGCGTTTCGTCGAGCGCTTCGGCAATCCGGCTGGTCGCCTCCAACGCGCCTTGCAGAGCGCCAAAGAAGGCGCCGGCCATCTGCGTCGAGAAGCCGATGCCGACGGCGGTTGCCGCTGCCATCGCCGCGGCCGGATGGGTCATCAGCGGGTGGATCGGCATCGCCTTTGCGTTCTCCAGCATCTCGGCAGCAAGACGGCCGAAGTCAGCCGAGAAATCGGCTGCCCCTTCCTTGTCATTGCCGCCAGATGCCTTGGCCATCATTTACTCCGCAGCTTCCAGAACAGCGCCGTGATCCATGGCGCTTGCCGTGTACTGGTCGATACGCGCTTCGATTTCCGGACGGAAATTGCGGATCAGACCCTGGACCGGCCATGCGGCAGCATCGCCAAGCGCACAGATGGTGTGGCCTTCGATCTGCTTGGTGACCTGGAACAGCATGTCGATTTCGCGCTTCTGGGCGTTGCCCTTGGCCATGCGCTCCATGACGCGCCACATCCAGCCGGTGCCTTCGCGGCACGGCGTGCACTGGCCGCAGCTCTCATGCTTGAAGAAGGCCGAGATACGGGCGATCGCCTTGATGACGTCGGTGGACTTGTCCATGACGATCGCGGCGGCCGTACCGAACGAGGAGCCGACGGCGCGAAGGCCATCGAAGTCCATCGGGCAGTCGATGATGTCCTTGGCCGGAACGATCGGGCACGATGCGCCGCCCGGAATGACGGCGAGCAGGTTGTCCCAGCCGCCGCGGATGCCGCCGGCGTGGCGATCGACGAGCTCACGGAAGGTGATGCCCATCTCTTCTTCGACGGTGCACGGCTTGTTGACGTGGCCCGAGAGCATGAACAGCTTGGTGCCGACATTGTTCGGACGGCCGATCGCCGAGAACCAGCCGGCGCCGCGGCGCAGGATGGTCGGCGCAACGGCGATCGATTCGACGTTGTTGACGGTCGTCGGGCAGCCGTAGAGACCCATGTTTGCCGGGAACGGCGGCTTCAGGCGCGGCTGGCCCTTCTTGCCTTCCAGGCTTTCGAGCAGCGCGGTTTCTTCGCCGCAGATATAGGCGCCGGCGCCGTGGTGGACGTAGATGTCCATCGGGTAGCCGAGCTTGTTGCTCTTGCCGAGTAGACCGGCATCGTAGCACTCGTCGATCGCAGCCTGGAGAGCTTCACGCTCGCGGATATATTCGCCGCGGACGTAGATATAGGCAGCATTGGCGCCCATGGCGAAGCTGGCGATAACGCAGCCTTCGATCAGCGTATGCGGATCGTGGCGCATGATATCGCGGTCTTTGCAGGTACCGGGTTCCGATTCGTCGGCGTTGACGACGAGGTAGTGCGGCCGGCCGTCGGATTCCTTCGGCATGAAGGACCACTTGAGACCGGTCGGGAAGCCTGCGCCGCCACGGCCGCGAAGGCCGGAAGCCTTCATCTCGTTGATGATCCAGTCGCGACCCTTTTCGAGGATCTGCTTGGTGCCATCCCAGTGGCCGCGGCTCATCGCGCCCTTCAGGGACTTGTCCTTGAGGCCGTAGATATTGGTAAAGATGCGGTCTTTATCTTGTAACATGCTTCACCTCTTACCGCGGCTTCTTGCCGAAGACCTTGATATATTCCGCTTCACCGCCCTTGGCGAGCGCCTTGGCCTGCTTGACCCAGTCGTCGCGCTCGATGCGGCCCTTGAAATTCAAGTATCCATCGACCCATTCGCGTTCAGCCTTCTTCCACGCGCTGACTTGCGCGAAGGTGAAGATGCCGAGTTCGTTCAAAATAGCTTCGATCTTCGGACCAACGCCGGAGATCAGTTTCAGATCGTCAGGCGCAGCAGGCTTTGCGATGCCGGCCGGACGGTTCTTGTCTTCCAGCGAGGGCTTGGCAGCGGCCGGAGCAGCGGCAGCCTTGGCAGGCTTTTCAGCGGCAGCGGGTGCAGCCTCAGCAGCGGCGTTCTTCGCAGCAGCCTTCGGCGCCGTGACAGGCGTCTTCAAAGCAGCATTGGTCTCTGCGTCGGTGCTCTTCGGACGCGCAGCTTCCGACGGCGGAACGCTGACGGCATCGGCATCGGCATCGGCCTTCTTCGCAGAGGTCTTTGCCTTCGCCTTCGGCTCTTCGGTCAGAAGCGACGTAGGGCCACCTTCCGGCGACGAGAAGTGACGATCGATCTGCGGACCGGGCTTAACGCTCGCGCCGTTGCCGGCGTTGAACGTGTCGATGATCTCTTCGAGACGCTCAGGCGTCAGATCTTCGTAGGTGTCCTTGCCGATCATGATCATCGGCGCGTTGACGCAGGCCCCGAGACACTCGACCTCTTCCCAGGACAGTGTGCCCTCGGCGTTGCGCTCGAACGGGTGCTGGTGGATCTTGCTGCGGCAGACGGCCATCAGCTTTTCCGAACCGCGCAGCATGCAGGGCGTGGTGCCGCAAACCTGAACGTGGGCGCGCGTACCGACGGGACCCAGCTGGAACTGCGTGTAGAAGGTCGCGACCTCGAGGACACGGATATAGGCCATGTCAAGCATGTCGGCGACCTTCTCGATCGCCGCGCGCGTGACCCAACCGTCCTGCTCCTGCGCTCGCATCAGCAGCGGAATGACCGCGGACTGCTGACGGCCTGCGGGATATTTCTGGATCGTCTTATCCGCCCAGACCGCGTTTTCGTCATTGAAGGCGAATGCGGCAGGCTGGAATTGATCTTCGGCTAGTCGACGAACGGACATTCTTCCTCACGCCTTGTCAGTTTAGGGTCCCACACCGCGAGGCCGTCAAAGACTGCATCTCGCATGCGTAGGCCGACTGGTCTTTCTGCAAAAACACTACGAATTTCTTGCCGTTCGGAACGGCGGCCTTGATCTGGTAGCCCTTGGAAACGAGCTCCCCGATCGTGGCCTGACCGCTTGGCGGCGTTATCTCTTCCGCACCGAGCTTCGGGCCGAATCCCTGCGTATTGTCCTGGGCGAAGGCCGAGGAGGCAACGAGGAGCGCGGCGGCCGAGAGCACGGTGAGCTTCATCAGCGGTCAACCTCACCGAAGACGATGTCGAGCGAGCCGAGAACGGCTGCAACGTCAGCCAGCTGGTGGCCGCGGCACATGAAGTCCATCGCCTGAAGGTGGGCATAGCCCGGGGCGCGGATCTTGCAGCGGTACGGCTTGTTGCTGCCATCAGACACCACGTAGACGCCGAACTCGCCCTTCGGCGCTTCGACGGCGGCGTAAACTTCGCCGGCCGGGACGTGATAGCCTTCGGTATAGAGCTTGAAGTGGTGGATCAGCGCTTCCATCGAGCGCTTCATCTGGCCACGCTTCGGCGGCACGACCTTGCCGTCAACAGACGAGAACGGACCAGTCTTCGCGTCGGAAAGCAAGCGATTGACGCACTGCTTCATGATCCGGACCGATTCGCGCATTTCGATCATGCGGATCAGGTAGCGGTCGTAGCAGTCGCCGTTCTTGCCGATCGGGATATCGAATTCGAGATCGGAATAGCACTCGTAGGGCTGCGAACGGCGCAGATCCCACGCCGCACCCGAGCCGCGCACCATGACGCCCGAGAAGCCCCAGGCCCAGCAATCTTCCAGCGATACGACGCCGATATCGACGTTACGCTGCTTGAAGATGCGGTTGCCGGTGAGCAGATCGTCGATGTCATCGAGCTTGCCCGGGAACTGGTCGCACCACTTGCCGATATCCTCGACGAGCTCTTCCGGCAGATCCTGGTGGACGCCACCTGGACGGAAATAGGCAGCGTGCATGCGCGCGCCGCAGGCACGCTCATAGAACACCATCAGCTTTTCGCGCTCTTCGAAGCCCCAGAGCGGCGGCGTCAGCGCGCCGACGTCCATGGCCTGCGTCGTGACGTTCAGCAGATGCGAAAGGATACGGCCGATTTCCGAGTAGAGAACGCGGATCAGCTGGCCACGGATCGGAATATCGATACCGAGCAGCTTTTCGACGGCCAGGGCATAGGCATGCTCCTGGTTCATCGGCGCGACGTAATCGAGACGGTCGAAATAGGGAACGGCCTGCAGATAGGTCTTGGTCTCGATCAGCTTCTCGGTGCCGCGGTGCAGCAGGCCGATATGCGGATCAACACGCTCCACAATTTCGCCGTCAAGCTCCAGGACAAGACGAAGAACGCCGTGCGCCGCCGGATGCTGCGGTCCGAAATTGATGTTGAAGTTGCGGACGTTATGTTCGGTCATTTGCAACGCGCTCCGCGCCTGTAGGGATTAGCCAATAGCCAATAGGCAGTAGGCTCTTGATTAATTCTTGCGATCATTCCGTTCATCCAGCAGACCTCTGATCAGCGACCTCAGCATTTTTCCGATCTCCTCACTTAACGCCATCGCCGTTTCCAGCTTGGCCGCCGGCACGATCCCGACTCGGGAGGAAAGTATCAAATGCGTTTCCAATTCCTTCAGTGACCCTTGGGCGATCCGCAAGTGCTGGACATAAGAGCCCGTGACATTGCGACCATGACCTTCCGCGATATTCGCCGCTACCGATCCAGCAGCGCGACGTATCTGAGAAACCAGTCCGTAGACTTCTTCTCTTGGAAACTCCCTCGTGAGATCGTAGCACTCCACCGCCAAATCCATGGCGCGCTGCCAGACCTTTAAATCTCTGTAGGAATTGATCGTCTGCCTGTTCCTTCCTATTGCCTACTGGCTACTGGCTACTGCCTAAAACCTAATTCACTGCTTCGCCTTCTCATCGCCCGGCAGCACATAATCCGTGCCTTCCCATGGCGACATGAAGTCGAAGTTGCGGAATTCCTGCTTCAGCTCGACCGGCTCGTAGACAACGCGCTTGGCAGCGTCGTCATAGCGGACTTCGACGAAACCGGTCGTCGGGAAGTCCTTGCGCAGCGGATGCCCTTCGAAACCGTAGTCGGTCAGGATTCGGCGCAGGTCCGGGTGGCCGGTGAAGAGAACGCCGTACATGTCCCAAGTCTCGCGCTCGAACCAGTCGGCGCCCGGATAAACGGCGCAGGCCGAGGGGACCGGCGTGTCTTCGTCGGTCGCGACCTTGATGCGGATGCGCAGGTTCTGCTTCGGAGACAGAAGGTGATAGACGACATCGAAACGCAGCTCGCGCTGCGGCCAGTCGACGCCGCAGATGTCGATCATGTTGACGAAGCCGCACTTGGCATCATCACGCAGGAACGTCAGCAACGCGATCAGGTTTTCACCTGTCGTCGTCAGGGTCAATTCGCCGAACTTCAGCTGCGACGCGGCAACCAGGTTGCCACGCGCTTCCGAGATATAGGACGACAGCTCAGTGAGGGCTTCGCTCATATGTCTTGTCCTTAACCCTTACCGCTCGATCGTGCCGGTGCGCCGGATCTTCTTCTGCAGCAGGAGCACGCCGTAAAGCAGAGCCTCTGCCGTGGGGGGACAGCCCGGCACGTAGATGTCGATCGGCACGACGCGGTCGCAGCCGCGAACAACCGAATAGGAATAGTGATAGTAGCCGCCGCCATTGGCGCAGGAGCCCATCGAGATGACGTAACGCGGCTCAGGCATCTGGTCATAGACCTTGCGGAGCGCAGGCGCCATCTTATTGGTCAGCGTGCCGGCGACGATCATGACGTCGGACTGGCGCGGCGAAGCGCGCGGCGCAAAGCCAAAGCGCTCGACGTCGTAACGCGGCATCGACAGCTGCATCATTTCGACGGCGCAGCAAGCGAGACCGAAGGTCATCCACATCAGCGAGCCGGTACGGGCCCAGTTGATCAGCTCGTCGGTCGAGGTGACGAGAAAGCCCTTGTCGGCGAGCTCGTTGTTGATTTCGCCGAAGAAGGCGTCATTGGCGCCGATCGGCTTGCCGGTCGAGGGATCGATGATCCCCTTCGGGGCCTGAGAAACGAGCGGCTGATTGCCGGCGGGGGTCACTCCCATTCCAGGGCTCCCTTCTTCCATTCATAGATAAAGCCGATGGTCAGCACGAAGAGGAAGACCATCATGGACCAGAAGCCGAACCAGCCGATGGCGCCGAAGGAAACGGCCCAGGGGAACAGGAAGGCGACTTCGAGGTCGAAGATGATGAAGAGAATCGACACGAGATAGAAGCGGATGTCGAACTTCATGCGGGCATCGTCGAAGGCATTGAAACCGCATTCGTAGGCAGAGAGCTTTTCCGAATCAGGCGCCTTGAAGGCAACGGCGAACGGCGCAATCAGAAGCGCCAGGCCGATAACGAGAGCGATACCAATGAAAATAGCGATCGGAATGTAATTACCGAGCAGTTCAGTCATCATGTTCATCCCTGCTTGCCGGCTGCGCCGGGCGGCGCAATGGGCAAATGCCCGGCAAGCGAACGTGCGTTGCAACAAGCCGTGGTTAGCGCAGGCTGAGCCACGGCGCAAGACTTTTAGAAGACCAATTCAAGCTACGATGATGCGACATTATCAAGCAGATGCAACGATGTCGCGACAAATCCGCTTAGGTTGCGGAAGGCTGCATGGCAGCCCACGAAATTCTGCATGGCTTGGAGGAGAAAATGGCGCGAGTGACGGGGCTCGAACCCGCGACCTCCGGCGTGACAGGCCGGCACTCTAACCGACTGAGCTACACCCGCGCATTGCGGAGGCGATGACCGGAATGTGCCTTTCAGCACTTGCTTTGAAATGGCGCGAGTGACGGGGCTCGAACCCGCGACCTCCGGCGTGACAGGCCGGCACTCTAACCAACTGAGCTACACCCGCATTCATTTCAAGCAATCCGGAGGCTTTCGCTTCCTTACCGAGGCGGGCTCGCCGCTTCGATGAGCGGCTAACTAAGGGGTTCGCATTTGAGTGTCAAGCAGGTTTGGAGACAAATCCATGACAGCACGGAAATTGTTTTGGATGCAGCCCGCAAGTGCCTGAAACTTCGCGCGAAGCAGACGCCGCGTGGGGCCTTCTCGCACCGATCCCTATATAGAGATCCGCCCGGCGTTACTCGCCCGCGTACTCCCCTTCTCTTTTCCACAAGCCGAAAAGCCTGCGTTGCCGCGCCCTTTCCAAAAAAATCAAAAAATCTTCACAAACACTCTTGCGGTTTTTTCCCGATCCGCATAGATCACGGCCACCGACGCGGCGGGCTGAACAGGCTTCGTGACGCGAGGGCGATTAGCTCAGTTGGTAGAGCGCCTCGTTTACACCGAGGATGTCGGGAGTTCGAGTCTCTCATCGCCCACCATTCCCTTATTTCCCATTTGATTTTGCATCGCTTTTTGCCTCGTTTGTCTCATTTCGCTTTTTGCCCTTCAAAAGTGAGACACTTTGCTTCTCCGAAGCCCTCTCACGGCGCCTGAAGGCGTTACGCGCCATCTTCCGTTTATTCGCCTTGTCGATGTAGATTTGAGCCGTCCGCAGGTTCGTCCATCCGAAGATGGCGCAAAGCTCCGGAGCGCTGGCGCCGTTCTCAGCCAGCGCCACCGCTGCGGCCTTCCGAAGGCCGTGCGAAGAGCAGTCCGGCAGGTGCGCGTCATTGCACCAATCCCGCATCTTGTTGCCAAGGCCAGCGGTCACGAACGGCTTGCCGAAGGACGTCACCAGGTAGGCGTCCGCGCCGATCTCAGTGGCGGCAATAGCCGCGATCAACTCGTCTGTCATCGGCGCCTCGATCGTCACCGGTCCGAACCGTTTCCGGTTCTTCTTGACCGTGAACCGGAGCCAGCGCTCACCCTTGATTATTGTCTCGTTACGGGGACCGATCCCGGCAGCATCCGATAGACGGGCGCCGATATTGATCATGATCTCCATCGCCAGGCGCGGCTTGGTGCCAAGCGGATAGAATTCGCGAAACTGGTCCAACTCTTCCGGCGTCCAGGTGTGGAAGCCCTCACTACCGACATTGATGGCGGCGACACCCACGGCCGGGTTATGTGTGGCAAGCTTCTTTTCGATCGCCCAATTGAAGAGAGCCTTAATGACCTTCACCAGCTTGTCGGCAGCGCCCGGCTTGTCGCGGCGCTTTAGCTGGCTCTTCTCCATGTCCTCTTTGCGATACTTCTTATATGGCAGCTCGCCGGCGCCCTCGCAGAACCGCGTCAGGACGCTACGCTTATCGCGCTGCGTATCACGGTCGAAGCGCTGGAAGAGGTCCGATCGGTAATACTGGTCGCAGAGCCAGTTGAATGTGTCCTCTCGCGCAGTCACTTTCGCTGGTGCAGCGGCGATCGTCCCGTCGATGGAGGCCAGCGCCGCCCAATACTCATCCATGAAGGCTTTCGATATCTCGCCCGGCCGTGATTCGAATGCGGCCTTGATGCGGATCTTCGGCGCGCCCTTCTTGCGCACGTAATAGCGCCCGTTCCCTCTCCGATCCGGATCGAAAACGCAGAAGCGCGGCAGTCTCGGCTTGATCATGCGACAACCCCATCGAAGGGGTTGTCGCCATCGTCTTCAGCCTCCTGCGCATCCTGCAGGCGGTCCCACGCTTCGCGAAGCCTGTTCGTGTCCCAAAGCGTCACGCCACCAACCGATCGGCCTTCCGGCATATATCCGCGCTTGATCCAGATATCGAACGTCGAGGGTGAGATCGCCAGTGACGCCGCCGCTTCGTCGCGGCGAAGTGCAAAGCGTGGGATCGAGATTTCGCGAAGCGAGGCCTTCATGCCGTGTTCCTTTTGCCGATCGCCTTTCGGCTCTCAAGCTCGATCTCTTCAAGCAGCTCCATCACGTAAAGGAGTGAAGACACGCAGCAATCGATTGAACGGGCAACAGCTGACACCCGCCTTGCCTCGCTCTGGTCTGCTGGCTCGGTGTTGTAGGCAACGATCGCGGCGCATTCCAACGCGCCTTGAATGTCCGTCAGTCGGCCGACGATCTTTCTCAGTGGCAGAGGTTCGACCTTCAATCGCTCCATGTTGGCACCTCCCCGACCTTTCTAACGAAATTCGTGACCCATCTTTCAAAGTCATCCCAGCCGCCATCGTCGGCGCGGGCGCGGCCATAATAGTGAGAATAGCCCAGCGAATTTCCTGCCAGCGATATGACGGGCTCTTCGCGAACAAGGTATTCCCAAATCGAGCCGTCCACGCTCACCAGGTAGATCCCATCGCCATCAAACGGCTGGAACGTCACGTCACCCTGCAGGCAAAAGCGGAAAGACCCGTCCTGGCGGACGCTGTAGAATTCCGGGTGCAATTTCGATGCTGGGTTCATGCGCTGCAGAATGTCGCGCAGCTGAGAAATGCAATTCTCGAGCTGCTGCTCGTCGGTGAGCTGCGGTAGCCGGGAGGTCGTCTCGGCTGCCGCAGCGCTGGCCGCCACTGGCAATGTTGCGGCGGTGCCAGCGGCGGCGATCTGGAAGAATTTGCGGCGAGAGACGACACTTGCGCCCCGGCCACCATTTGCGTTATGGTCCGTCTGCATTTGATACCTTTCAGGTGTTTGAAAAGCCGACGCGGGTTCTCTAGGCCGCTGCGTCGGCTTTTTTCGTTTCTGCTTCTTGCTCCGCAGCTAAGCCCTTCAGGATGAGCCTTCTAACTGCGCCCGCCCTGGTGCGTACCCGGTTATCGAAGCTCCAGTCGTCAATTTGCTCAATCATGCTCGGCTCCATCATGACGGGGAGCCTCACGGTCTTCGCTTGCATTTTCGCCTCACGTTATCGATGCAATCTGCACTGCATGTGCCGATTTTTCGAGCATTGATCTTTTGCGGGGATTAGTCAATACATGACGGTGCAAGGTGTGCCGATTTTTAGGTGATAAGTATGGTCGAGCCGCGTGAACATCGAATTCACATGTACCTCTCCGAAGAAGAGAAGGAGGCCATTGACGACTGGCGCTTCAAAAATCGCATTGCGACACGGTCTGACGCTATTCGCCGCCTATGCCAAATCGGCCTTGCAGTGGGTGACGAGATGGAAGGAATGGTCCAAGCGGCCGAGCAGATCTTCATCACGATACCTGTCGAACTTATGCGAGAGATTTCCGACAGCCCAAAGAAAGACAGCGATACTCTCCTCAAGATATACAAGGCTTGGGACGAGCGGATGACGAAGCCAGCTGGCGAGCTGCACGACACCCTACTGATCCTCTCCCAGGTGGCGAAGGCGATCACGTTCAAGGAAGACATCGAGGATGCGAAGCGCATCGCCAAAGAGCGACTGGACCTCCTCGCTGAACTGAGGGAGCGCAATCCGAGATGAGGACGGGTCGGCAGATTTGCGGACCCGATCAAGTCGCCAACTTGGCGACTTGAAACGCGGTGGAACAGCTCCCCCGCCTTTTTTTGAGGAGTCGCCAACTTGGCGAACCCTGATCAGCAAACGACAGCTTGTCGGCTGCTGCAGCCGCACAAACCGCTATGAAAGGCTCCTCGATGCTTACAATCAACAAAAGCGGATTCAGGGTTATGCCTGCTATTTCCGACAACGAACTTGCTGGAATAGGCTTGATTGCGCACAATTGGTCCCATCTGGAGTTTCTCCTAGGCGCTTATGTCACGGCCGCTAACAATGGAGAGCCATTTGATAGCGGCCGCGGCAACCGAGCATCTTTCGTCGAAAGAGCGCGCTTTCTGAAAGAACAGGCGCAAGCCCAACTTCTCCCGCCATGGGCGAAACAGATAGGTTTGATTTGTGACGATGCTCTGTCGATCAAGACACAGCGAGATCAGGCCGTGCATGGCGTGTGGGGTTCTGAGAACGGGAAGGCCGGCGTCACTCAAGTTAGTGGCGGAAAAGGTGGCCAGTCGCGTGTTATAGATTTCGGGAAAATGAGGGATTTTGCCTTGAAGATCGACGCCATCAACGCCCGCATTCTTGAGGTTCTCATCTCCAGCTGCGAGCAGGGTAAAACCGAGTATTCTACCGGACAGGATAGCTGGAAGGCGATGAAGATAAGCTGACCCCTCGCGTAGGCGTCAGCGAAACGGGCCTGCAAAGCTGCAGACCCGATCAAAGTTCTCAAGTTGCGAACATGAAAAGTGGACAGATTTAGCCGTCAATCACCCCGGCGACTATCTTCGGGCGAGGCTCCCTGTCAATCCGAACTGCGATTTCATGGCGCTGCGAGATTGAGATCCAGGCGTGTTGATCTTGTCGGCCACAGCCTGATCGATGATGACGTCCAGCTGTAGACCATCGGCGGTATTGCGCTTCTGCACCTTCACGTCGGAACCGTTGTTGTTCATCACCTTGACATCGACGTTGACGTTTGCCGCCTGCGGGCCACTGGTGCGGCTGCTGGATGGCGCGTATCCTCCGGCGCCACCCATCGCGTAACCTCGTTTTCCAAGACGCATCGCCTCTACGGTCGCCACACCGCCGGCACGCTCAATATCGCTCTGGCTCCAGACGACTTCCCCACGATGGACGATGCCAGCCGGATCATTGACACCGCCCGGCCCGGTATAGCCACCGCCTGAAAGCCCCAGAAATGCGCCGTAAGTGGTGTTCGGCGCCCAGAAAGAGCTGGTGGGCGAAACGCCACCGAAGAAACCGCCTATCTTCCCAAGAAGCTCCGAGAAGAAACCACCGCCGCCGCCCTGCTGTATATTCCCAAGCGACTGGCCGAACTGACCAAGCCCATTGCCAAAGGTGCTCAGGCCCTGCGCGGCATTTCCAACGGCAGGACCGAGTCCCCGCATATCGCCGACAGTCGAGGCTGTCGTGTCTCCGAGTCTACTCAGGCTTGCGTTGAACTTGTTGACATATTCCGTTCCTGACGTTCCAAGGATGTCCCTGGCAGCACCGTTCCCGCCCACCGATCCGGGCCCTCCGAACCACGCCTGCGCAGCCCCCGAAGCACCATACTTCCCGACATAGCCACCAAATACCTTTTGGAAGACCGCATCTTGGGCCGATGACGACGCGAGAAAGGCCGATGGTGTCATGCTGTAGCCGAGCGCTTGCTGCGTCCACGGCCCTACGTTGGCACCCATCACCTGATAAGCACCGTAAGCGCGATCACCGCTACGCGTGAGCGGTCCTAGAGCCGAGTAATTGCCACCGCTCTCGTTCGCCTTGATGGCTGCGGCAAAATTCGCAATGCTGCCCACCGCCGCATTGTCGTTGGCGGCGCCGACACCGAGAAGCTTGGAAAGCGTGGTGTTGGCCGCAAAATTATCGTTTGCGGGCGCGGCCGAAGCTCCTGAGAACAACTTGCTCAGCAGTCCGCTGCCCGATCCGGTTCCATTCCCAACCAGACCGTTCACCAGCTGATCGATAAGCCGGTCGGTCATCTTGGTGAGAACATTGTTCAAAGCGTTCAGGATGGCATTGCCCAGCGCCTGGCCGAGACCATCACCCTTCAGAAGCCCGTCCCTGAAATCAGAGAAGAAGCCTTTGACGCCGTCGCGCAGTTCCTGAAGCCGGATGTTATCGCGGATGAGGCCCGCTTCGGCCGAAGAGAAATCTACCGGCTGACCGGCACTACGAAGACGGCCAGCGATCTGCTGATCTTCATCAGAGCGAAAGATCTGGTCGCGCTCGAACTGGAGATCGTTCCTGAGCTGCAGACGCGCATAAAGATCGGCCAAACGGCCCATCTCTGCCGCCTTCTGCTTGATAAGCTCGATCTCCTGTTCATCGACCTTCGTGTTATTGCGGGCGGCCTCTTCCCTAAGCTGAGCCGTCAACTGGTAAGCCTCCCGCAAAGCGGTCTGCTCGCCGATGGTCTTGCCGATCAGAGAGATATCGAGCTGCTGGCTATTAACACTCTCGTTCAGTGAACGAACGCGCTCGCGCTGCGCTTCGGCAAGCTGATGCTCAGCAGCGATCCGCGCCTGCATCCCGGCCAGATCGATGCGATAGTCGCGGTCAGTGGTGCTTTCACTCGGGTTGAACTGCGCAGCCGCGGAGGCCCTGGCGGCCGCCTCCTTCTCCGCCGGGGAGCGGGCCGCCACCTCTTGCCGCAAAGCGGCAATACGGTCCTGTTGCTGCTTGAACAGCGAAGGCGTCCGGTCAGATGCAGACTGCGCGTCCCGTTCAGGGCTGAAGACGCCAAGCGGGTCGAGCGGCGCCAGCGTGCCGATCTGCGTCAGGAGATCCTTGGTCTTGCTGATCTCCGTATTGATCTGCAGGAACTGCTTGGCAGCCTCCAGGATCTTGTTGCTGAACTTCTCATATTCCGGGTTGATGCGGGTAATCTCGGAGATCGCATCAATGAACTTCTCGCCCTCGATCCGACCGTCGCGAATACCCTTGTCCAGATCATTGAAGGCTCCAGCGAAAGGCTTGTAGTCGGGGAAAACGTTGAAGAACGCCTGCCCGCCCTTGCCAGGCGTCTGCATACTGCCGAACTGCATCCGCAGCTCGCGCGCCGCCTGCAGTTGATACTTCTGCATCTCGTCCAGATCGCCCTTCGTCGCTGCTACCGCGATCTGCTGTTCAGCGGCGGAGTATGATTTCGCACCCTGCTCTGCAACGCCGTAGGCCTCACGAAGCGAGGCGATATTTGCTCGATGCTTTTCGATCACCTGATCGACGTTCTCTAGCGAGACCTCGCTGCGCTTGGCGTACATGATTGCCGCCGTACCGGCCGCCGCCAGCGCCAGTGGCATAGCACCGATCGTCGTAACCACGGAGGTGGCGAAAGACTCCACGTCTCCCAAGGCGTTCTTGAGACCACCTGGCCCGCCATAGAGCTGCGCGACTTGCGGACCCTGCTGCGCGGCGATCATTCCAAGCGGCATGCCGGAAGCGAGACCCTGCGCGATATCGAAGCCTTGATACCCAAGGTTCTGGCGCCGCCCGGCCGCGTTGTCATTGGCGACCGGAGATGCGCGGTCCTGCGCCAGGCGAACACGCTCGATGTCATTGATCTGCTTCTGCTTCAACATCGCAATATCGCGGGTAAACTCCTCCTCCGAAATAACACCCCGGCGCAGTGCCAGCTGATATGTCTCGATGGTCTTGACCATCTGCTGTTCGGCCCTCGCCTGCACTTTGAACAGCGGGTCGAAACCAGCCCGCAGTTTATCGACCGCCTGCGCAGTCCGGTCGATGGAGACAGGCAGATCGCTGGAATAGATCCGCTGCTGGCGCTCCATCGCGGCCTGCACCCTCGCCTGCGCCTGCTCCTGCCGGATGCCGAGGTGATCAAGCGCTTGCTCGTATTTTCTGGCTCCGGCCTCGGCGGAACTGGCATCAATCACCAGTTCGACGATTTTCCGTTCTGTTGTGCTAGCCATCAGCCTTAGCCTCCAAGAGTTGATCGATCGGCGTCCACGCGGTCACCAGGCTGACAAGGGGAATTTCAATCTTCGGGGGCTGCGAGTTGGCGACGACGCTTGCCACGAGGTCTCGCGCCAGTCGCTTCTTATGCTCCCTCATGAGCTGATCTGCCGACTGCAGCGCCTTGTAGTAGGTCTCAGCGAGCGCCAGCACGTTCGTCAGCGCCCGATTGGCGCTCTCGATCGTCGCTGCATGGGCCTCGGACCCGCGGCGCAGCGCTTCCACTTCCGCTGTGAGGATCTTGATCTTTCGCTGCGCTTCTTCGCTCATTGTGGCTCTTTCCGAAAGTGAGATGAGGGTGGGGAATTTCCCCACCCTGCAAGCCTTGCAGACCTTGACCCCTGATACGAAACGTGGGCGCGGGGAGGTCAGCTTTCCGTTTTCGGCCTAGCTCGTCGGCCTCGTGGGTAACGCGCCCCTATTCTCCGAGTGCGATCTCGAAATCGCCCTTAATCAGCGCAGCAGCGCGCTTGACGGCGAAAGCCAGGCGCTCCTCGCCCCGGATGGTCAGCATGTTCTTGATGAAGTTGTCGCGGTCCTCGTCGGAGACCAAGACTTCCGGATCCATGCGGTCGTAGATCTGCGTAGCCGTCTCGAACGCGCCGACGAGGAAATCACCGACCGCCATGGAATTAGTCCACACGACGGGGAGCCCCCAGAGCGTGCCGGGTCCGCCCGACCAAGGGCCGTTCGACAGGTAGTTACCATCGGCATCCTTGATACCGAGCATCCCCAACCAGTCGCGAGTATTCAGGATGATGCCGGAGGCAGGCAGGTCTGCCTCTTCCGCCTGGCTGATCGCATGGCGGATAACGTCAATGCGGGTGTCCGTGCTTTCCACAATCCGAGTGAGGTCGAAAGCCGTTGCCTGCGGCATCATCCCATTGAGGTTCTGGCCTGTTCCGTCGCCGTACAGAAGCTGGCTTTCTTCCTTGACGGCAAGGCCATAGCGCAGCGAACTATCAACGAGCGTAGCGAGCTGCGGCGCATCTTCCATGACCTGGCGCGAGGCGGGGATCCAGTGCGCAATCGTGCGCACCGGCGTATCGGCTAGCTCATATTCGAGGGAACTTTCCGGCTTCTGATCGCCCTCGGCAACCGCTGCGGCATTGTTGACGAAGGTCTTTTCCTTGAAGTACTCGACCGAGTTAGAGCCGGTCTTGCCCTGCCCGCACAGCGCGCGAACGGTCAGACGGCGCCGGGGCAGCAAAACGCCATTCGAGTCGCGATCGGAGCGGATCAACGCCCCTCCAGACGTGCTGATCGAGGTCAACGCGTTGTTGACGCCGATTTTCGCCTTGCCCTTGCAGCTGTTAGCGACGAACTGCTTGTAATCCTGGCTCTGTGTTACCGTCTGCCCCCAGGACGCGGGATCACCGCCAGAATTGCGCCGGCGGCCAGCGCCAGACTGCTCAAGATCGGTCTGGCGGGTGGCGATCTGCTCAACACGATTTTCCAGACGATCCGCGCGATCACCGAAATCGGCCATGCGCGTCACCTCGTTTTTGAGGTTCCGGAGCAGTTCCGGCAGCGGATCAGTTTCGGAGCGCACCGAAGAGAGGACGCCTTTCGGGCGGGCGGCGGCCATAAGAACGGCGGCGGCACTCGGCATGCGAACAGTTTTATTCATGATGTTTGCCTCAACGTGAGGCGGCGTGGGGAATTGCCAAGGGCCAAAACTACCAATCGCCGCCGTTAATGAAAACGGATCATCCCGCGCCAAGCGCGTTCAGTATTTGCGACTGGTTCGGCAGCATCTCGCATGCCGGTGGGCCAGGCGGACCAAGATTTGACCCTCGGACCTCGGCAGCGTCTCGCATGCCTTGTTCGCAGAGATATGCCGATCGCGCATGCCAGTCAATGCCCCTTGGCGGCGGCTGTGGAAAAGCCACGTTATCGGCATCACTGAAGCGCCTTCCCGATGAGCGCCCCAGCCTCTATGCGGTTAGCCATCTCTCGGAACGCTTCTGCGGTCTTGTGCGGACCATCGACGACACTCGACTGGACCGCTGCGAAGCTCAAAAGCCGGTCGATGATGAGCGGCAGAGGGATGCCGTCTGCGAGCATGACCCGAACCGCTCCGGTGATCAGTTGATCGGCTGCAGCCTTGCGGGAAAATAAATCTGCGTCATTCGCGGGATTGTTGTTGTCAGGCATATTTTTGCTAACCTTTTCAATTGCTTGTCGGGCGTGAAAACTGAGATATCGGCTCACGAAGCCCAATTTGTGCGTGGGAAGAAAAAAATTATCTGCGTGAGAGGGGCGCGGGTGTACAGGGATCGACCCTTCTAGACTTTTGACCCGCCCCCGCCCTCGATGACGGTCAGGCTCGGCCGCATGTCTTCAGCGTCGTCGAGGTGCGGATCTGGCGCGTCGTAGTCCTCGATCGAGTTGGCAATGCACCTAAACACGGTGGCGGCATGCTCGCGGCCAACCTCTTCAATCGTCATCTCTTGAGCGCGGATGGATAGCGCCACGCGCAGCTGCTGAGCGTTTACACCCTCGGCTAGTAGCCTCGCGCACAGCTCAGCCACCTCGGCACGTGCGTAGTCCCAATTCTGGTTCACCATGATCCTGAGCGCTCCTCGCGCTGTTTCTGGCTGTCGTGATAGGCCTTGCTGACGGTCTGGATATTGTTCTTGTCCCAGAACAATGCCGGGTCTCCGCGGTGAGGGATAACGTGGTCAGCTACTGGACTGTTGGGGGCCGGGTGCTTGCCGATGCAGAGAACGCCAGTCTTCTGGCAAATGAGATGATCTCGGACGATCACCTCCTCCCGCAGCTTCTTCCAGGCTCTGGTGTTGTAGAGGGCTCTGCCAGCATCTTCCTGATCTCTGCGCCGGGTACGCTGCGCTTCCGCTTCCTTCCTCGACTCTGGCGCGGCCGTTGCGCCTGATAGCCGAGGCGCAATCGTCTTCAACCGTGGTGGAAGTGATCTCAGTCTGCCCATGTTCGTCAGCCTCTTTTGCCGCGTTGCAACCACTGGATGAGGCGCTCGCCTCCTCCTTCCTCGAAAGCCCTTTTCCACCTGTCCACGCGGTAAAAGAGAGAGATATTTTATCTGCAGTCTCTGAAGTACTCAGACGTTTGAACCCTATGGCTCGTGCAATCCAGCCAAGCCACAGGTCACAGGTGATCTTGATGATGTTGGTGAGGCTCTTGCCGTGCTCCTGCGGACGCTCGCGGACGCTGATATGCGACAGCTCCTTCGAGCGGGCCTTCCGGATAGCGTTCTGCACCGACGTGCGGCTGACACCAGCCAGGCGCGCAATCTCGTCGATACACAGATCGCAGTAGCCCCTCCGCTTGCACTGCTCACCGATGACGGACAGCGCCGCGCGCTCGGCTTCAGTGTACCGGGCGCGCACCTTGTCGGGCATATTGCCGCCACTCCCCCAGACGCGACGACGCTCAACCTCTTTCTGTCGCTCCTCGGTCGTAGGCCGCTGCCTCCGTGCCGTCGTGACCACCCGATCAATCGAGTTTGAGGCAGCCTGTTTGAGGTGGGATTGTGTCGCTGCGCGTGTGCCCTGCCCGCTCTCGAAATAACGATCGCGCCTCGGGTCCGCCCCAAAGCGGCCCAGCGATCGAAGAAGGGCAGCGGATGCCTGATACTCGCTCATTCTGCGGCCCTCGGAAATCGAAGCGCATGAGCTAGTTTCGACGCCGTGACGGCATCCCTGATACTGAGCTCAAATCGAGCCATCAGCTCAAGCAGGGGATTGCCGCGCACCTCATCCGAATTGCGGCTGAACCAGAGCGCCGCTCCGGCTATTTCCGGTGAGACATCGAATTTTGTCGAGCACTGTTTTTGCTCAATATTTTCTGACGTCTCATTTCCGCGTAAGTCATTGGTATCACGGCGAGCGTGCCGTATCTCATCGCCCACCATTCTTTTCCCAAGTTAAATCTCAGATATTTGATCCCACATCGCGGCTCCGATGTTGGCGCTCCCGCGTCTTTCGGCTACTTGGCAGTCAGTGAAGTAGAATTGCCCCGGATAAGGCGAGAATCATGAAGACACGCGAAGAACGGCAGGCGCAGCGTGCGGCGATGCCGCGGACACAGCTTTCGGCTCACCATATGGAGAATGCCAGGCTTCTCCCGGATCGCGGCGAGCTGCTCTACCGCATCCCGAATGGCGGAATCGGGGTCGAGGTGGGCGTTGCCTTCGGTGAATATACCGCCGAGATCATCGAGAAGAATCGGCCGTCCCAGCTTTTCCTCATCGATCCCTGGGGGATGGACCGCTATAGCTCCGGCCTGCACGACGTCCACACGAAGTTCGAGGCCGAAATCGCCTCTGGTCAGGTCAAACTGATGCAGGGCACCTCGCTGGAGAAGCTGGCCGAATTCGAGGACGGTTTTCTCGACTGGGCCTATATCGACACCGACCATTCCTTCGAGCTCACCTGGCAGGAACTGCTGCTTTGCGAGAAGAAGGTGAAGCGGACGGGGCGGATTGCCGGGCATGATTTCTGCACCGGCAATACCGTGAAGCCGATCGTCTATGGCGTCGTCGAGGCGGTCACCAAGCTCTGCAAGGATTACGGCTGGCAGTTCGAGTTCCTGACCGTCGAATCACACGCGCATTTTTCCTATTGCCTGAAGCGGCTCTGATGCCGCGCGGCGATCGGCAGACCGCCGATCGCCCGCTTCCGCCTAGGCCTGGCGCGAAACGGTCCAGCTCTTTCCTGCATATTGATCGTCGCTGACATGCTCCATCCAATCGACCGGGGAACCGTTCAGCGCCTCCTGGATGGCGATGTGGCTCATCGCCGTGTCGGGTGCAGCACCATGCCAGTGCTTTTCGCCGGGCTCAAACCAGACGACGTCGCCAGTGCGGATTTCGCGGGTGTCCTGCCCCCAGACCTGTACCAGGCCTCGTCCCGAGGTCACGATCAGCGTCTGTCCGAGGGGGTGCGTATGCCAGGCCGTGCGGGCGCCCGGTTCGAAGGTGACGGTGGCGGCGCGCACCCGCGCCGGATCCGGGCCTTCGACGATCGGATCGAGGCGGACGGTGCCGGTGAAATAGTCGGCGGATGGCCTGGTCGAGGGCCGCGATCCGGCCTGCTTGATGTCCATTTTGATTCTCCTGCGATTGATCCGGTGCGTCAGCCGAAACGTAGGTCAGGAACAGGCTGATTTGAAGTGGAGGAAGACCATGCGCCGCACCGGTCTTATCATTATCGCCGCCATGCTTGCCATCATCGCCCTGCCGCATCTGGCGAGTGCCCGCGATTTCGCGCTCGAGGATTTCTTTGCCGGGCGCAGCGTGGCCGAGGGCGAGTTCAAGGCGATCAACGGCGTCGATCGCAAGTTCCGCGTGGCGCTGACCGGCCGCTGGAACGGCAAGCAGCTCACGCTTCGGGAGGACTTTGTCTACGCGGATGGCATTCGCGAGCGAAAAACCTGGCGATTCGTCAAAACGGCGCCGGGGCGCTACAGCGGCACCCGCGAGGATGTCGTTGGTCCTGCCGAGGTAGTGATCAAAGGCGATGTGGCGCGCTACAGCTATCTCGTCGATATCGCGCCGGGCCCCAAGCAGAACATCGTGCGTTTCCACGATACGATCCGCCGCCAGCCGGACGGGACGCTGCTCAACACCGCCTGGGTCAGCAAATTCGGCTTCCCTGTCGCCACTGTCCGGGTCACCTTCTCGAAGAAGTGAGACCCTGCCCTATCTCCCTTGCGGTCGCACGCTTGCCGCCATTTGCGGCGGCTGCTAGTTGCGATGCAGTTTCATCACGAGGGAGATTTCCATGAAAGAGCATAGTTTCGGCCGCATGCCGTTCTCGGTCACCAATATCGGCTTCGGCGCCTGGCAGATCGGGGGCTCCTGGGGCGATGTCAGCGAGGCTGATGGACGCGCCGCACTCAACGCCGCGCTCGATGCCGGCATGACCTTCATCGATACCGCCGATGTCTATGGTGACGGCCGCTCGGAAAAGATCGTCGCCGATGTGCTGAAGAGCCGCGGCGGCAAGCGGCCGATGGTCGCCACCAAGGCCGGCCGCCGTCTCAACCCGCATGTCGCCGACGGCTATACCAAGGCGAACCTCGAAGGCTTCATCGATCGCAGCCTGAAGAATCTCGAGGTCGACAGTCTCGACCTCGTGCAGCTGCACTGCCCTCCGACGGAAGTGCTCTACCGCGCCGAAGTGTTCGAAGGTCTGAACGAGCTGCAGAAGGCCGGCAAGATCAAGGGCTATGGCGTCAGCGTCGAGAAGGTAGAGGAAGCCCTAAAGGCCATTGAATTCCCGGGCGTCGAGAGCATCCAGATCATCTACAACATCTTCCGGCAGCGTCCTGATCACCTGTTCTTCCAGGAAGCCCGCCGCAAGAATGTCGCGGTCATTGCCCGCGTGCCGTTGGCCAGCGGCCTGCTCTCCGGCAAGATCACCCGCGACACCAAGTTCGCCAGCGACGACCACCGCAACTTCAACCGCAACGGCGAAGCCTTCGATGTCGGCGAGACCTTTGCCGGCGTGCCCTTCGAAGTCGGCCTGCAAGCGGTCGAGGAAGTGCGCAAGCTGGTGCCCGCGGGCACCACGATGGCGGCCTTTGCACTCCGCTGGATCCTGATGCACGAAGCCGTCACCGTGGTCATCCCCGGCGCGCGCAATGGCGAGCAGGCGAAAGCCAATGCAGCCGCTGCCAGCCTTGCGCCGCTTTCGCATGATGTGATGGCCGCGACACGCGAGATCTACGAGCGGCTGATTGCGCCGCATGTGCATCATCGCTGGTAGGGTTTGCGTATATTGGAATGAGAGACGGCCGGGTTGTTCCGGCCGTTTTTTTGTTTGCACCCACCCTTCCCTCATTCCTGTGCTTGTCACAGGAATCCAGCCGACGCGCGTCTGCGCGGCGGAAAGACTCTCTTCTGCCCAAAGACTTGGGCAGACTGGATCCCTGTGACAAGCACAGGGATGAGGGAGGCTTCGGGGAGCTACCCAACGCCAAACACTCCCAAACAGCAAAAAAGCCGGGCTTTCGCCCGGCCTTCCTAATCTCATCCAGCTATCGCCAGCTCAGTTCGTGCCAACAAGGTTGACCGGGAAGAACAGGGTCTCGCCGGAGGAGTCGCTGACGCCGTCGTTGTCGGTGACGGCGTAGGGCTTGCCCGAGGCGTCGAAGGCGAAGCCTTCGAGCTTGTCGAGGACGTAGCCGTTGGTTGCCGTCTTCAGTTCGTCGAGGAAGTCGTGGGCTTCCGCCTTCTTGACGACAGGCAGCTCGCCGCCGAGCTTGGCGGGCTTCAGGTCGGAAATGGCGACCTTGTAGAGCTTCTTCAGCTTGGCAGCATCGCCGACCAAGTTGTCGCGCTCGATGATGTAGACGCTGTCGCCATGAGCGGAGATTTCCGAGAGGCCGACCCAGCCGTTTTCAGACTTGTCGAGCGGGTAGCGAACAGCACCCCATTCCTTGCTCTTCGGATTGTAGGAGACGAGCTTGACGAAGCCCTTCTTGTCGTCCTTCCACTCGCGCTGGACAGCCATCCACAGCGTTGCGTCGTCGCCGGAGCCGACGATCGTCACGCCTTCGAAGCCGTAGCGGATCTCGTTATCCGTCAGTTCCTTCGGCAGCGCGATCTCTTCCTTGATCTCGCCCTTCGGGTTGACGTGGTAGAGAGCGTGCGGCGTGAGCTTCTCGCTATTGCCTTCGGAGGCCAGCCAGAACCAGCCCTTGGCATCGACGGCGATGCCTTCAATGTCGAGCTTCTGGGCAGCCGCACCATCGCGCTTGACTGTCAGCGCGTCGGTGATGAGAGCGGGCTTCTTCGTCGCGTCGATCGTGTAGATCGTCGGCTGATTGCCGAGAACGCTGTCGGAAACGGCAAAGAGCTGGCCGGCCTTTTCAGGAACGGCTGCAAGGCCGGAAAGGGCTGCGAAACCGATCGGGTTGCCGTCCTTCTCCGCCGAGACGATCTGCGGATAGGCCTTCTCGCCTTCGGCACGCTCATAGATCATGACGTGCGAGCGCGGGCCGCCATCTTCGCCGAGATCGACTTCGTTGGCGGTGGCAAACAGGTTGCGGCTCGGGATGGCGACAGCGCCCTCAGGCGAAACGCCCGACGGCAGGATCTGCAGTAGTTCCGGATCGGCACCGGTGTCCTTGAAGACGCCGACGACGGAGGCGCGCTCGGCGAGCAGGAAGAACAGCTGATCGTCGCCGAACTTGGCGGCCTCGAGGCCTTCGGGCTCGACGCCCTTGGCGGACGAGCGTCCCTCCGGATAGTGGCTGAGATGGGCAACGGCGCGCTCGAACGAGGCGCCGGATTCGTAGAGAACCTTGCCGGTCTTGTCGAAGATGGTGAAGCCGCGCGAGCCGCCTTCATAATCGCCTTCGTTGGCGACGACGAGACGGTTGTCGTCCAGCCACTTGACGGCGTCGGGCTCGCGAAGGACGCCCTTCGCTTCGCCGGTGAACTTCAGCTGACCGTCCTTCTTGGTGTCGATACCAGAGAGATCGGTGCTGCCGGCGGTGAAATGCGTCTTCACGGTGCCGGTCTTGCCGTCGATGATGACGATCTCGTTGTTTTCCTGCAGCGTCAGGGCGATTTCGTCCTGACCGTTGAAGGAGACGAATTCGGGCTCCGGATCCTCAGGCGCAACAGCCGAGAGACCCGTCAGGGTGACATGCTTGATGGTGCCGCAATCGACGGCGCCAGCCTTGACTTCGAAGATCACCAGATCGCCTGCCGGCATCTGCGGGATCTTGCCGTCGTTGACGTCTTCATCACGCTCGTTCTCGATGGCGATGGTGCCGAGCGTCTTGTCTTTGTTGAGGGCGATCGAGTCCGGCTGACCGCCGAGGTCGCAGGTATTCTCGATCTTCTTGGTGGCAACATCGACGATCGCCAGACGGCCCGACGGCTTCACCTTGCTTTCGCTGGTGTTGACGGCGACGAGCGCCTTGCCAGCCGTCGAAGTAACCGACGTCGGTTCACCGTCCATCATCAGCGCGCCCAGGGCCTTCGGGGCCTTGGCGTCGGTGATATCGACGAAGCCGATCGCGCCGAGCGGGCTGTCGCTGTAGACAAGCGTGTTGCCGTCATCGGTGGCGGTGATGATTTCGGCGGAGGTCGTCGAAAGCTTGTCCTTGCCTTCGGGCAGGTTCGAAGCGACCGGAAAAGATGCGATGCGGTTGAAAACAGGCTCGGCAGCCGCCGGAAAGGCAACGGAAGCCAGAAGCACGGCAGCGAGCGCTGCCTTGCGCGATGAAATAGTCATGAAATCCCCCATGCGTCGAAAAATCGAAACATGGGGGTTTTGAGGGAAGCGGATGACAGAGGGATGACAGGCGATGCGTTTTGCACCGCTTTGCATCAAGCCCCTGCCCGCTCGCGTCTGATCTCGTTGCGCATGATGAACAGCGAAGCCGTCAAAATCAGCGCTGCACCCAGCCAGAGATAACCTGCCGGCGCATAACCGAAGAACAGCCAGCCCGCGAGCACATTGAGCGGCAGCTTCAGATCGTCGAAGGGCTGAACGTAGGCGGCATCCGCCACCGTATAGGCGAGCGTCAGCAGATATTGCGCAAAGACCGTCAGCAGACCTGCAAAGACGAAGAGCGCGAGGGTGAAACCCTCAGGCAACTCGAAGCCAGCGGCAGCGGCAAGCACGCCGTTGATCGGTGTGAGCAGCACCAGCAGCCAGACAGTGATCGTTTCGGGCTTCTCGATGCCGGTCAGGCTCTTGGTGATCAGCGACGAGGCGCCCCAGAAGAGCGCCGAGAGGATCGGCAGCAGGGCTGCCCAGGTGAAGGCATCCGACCAGGGCCGCAGGATGATCATCGCGCCGGCGAAACCGGCGGCGGTGGCTGCCCAGCGCGCCGGGCCGACACGCTCGCCGAGAAACAGACGGGCACCGAGAATGATGAAGAATGGCGAGGTCATTACCAGCGCGATCGCCTGCCAGATAGGCACCGAAGCGAGGCCGGCGACCCAGGCCTCGACGCCGAGTGCGGCGAGCGCTACGCGAACAATATGGCGCCAGGGATAGGCAGTGCGCATGGCCGACAGACCAGTGCGCTTCAGAAACGGCAGCGAGAAGACCAGCGCAAAAGCATATTGCCAGAATGCGGCAGAGGCAGCGGAAAAGCCCATCTTCATCGTCACCCATTGGGTGACGACATTCAGAATGGAAAAGGCGATGCCCGCCAGCACCATGAAGGCGGCACCGGCCATCGCACGCGACGAGGAAAAGCTAAGGGAAGTCTGATTCATGTCTTTCATCCAGAAAGGGACCAACACAAATCAGGACGCATGAGCGCAGGACGGCTGCCGGGCAGACCCTGCCCCGCATGCGGCTCGCGATCATTCTCTTTCATCCGGACTATACCGTCGGCTCCGGAATTGCACCGGATCTGCTGACCCCTGCCCCTTTGCGGGCAAAGCGCTCGCGGGCTTGGGCCGAAACCCTTACCGCCGGTGGGGACTTTCACCCCGCCCTGAGAACTACCGATCCGTAGTTCAAAGGTCTTCCGCCTGCAAGCCGTCCGAAATGCAAAAAGGGTCCGGCTATCGCCGAACCCTTCAAAACTCCGCCTGCCGGTCTCGTTATCCGGCGGCCAAGCAAAACCGGATTAGCCGTTGACGGCGTCCTTCAGGCCCTTGCCGGGCGTGAACTTCGGCACGTTGCGAGCCGGAATATTGACTTCAGCGCCGGTGGACGGATTGCGGCCCTTGGTGGCAGCGCGATGAGAAACGGTGAAGCTGCCGAAGCCAGCGAGACGTACGTCACCCTTGCTCTTCAGTTCGCCCTGGACAACGTCGAAAACAGCGTCGACAGCAGAGGCAGCGTCTGCCTTGGTCAGGCCAGCTTTTTCAGCAACTGCGGACACGAGTTCATTCTTGTTCATGTTTCCACCCCTTTCAATGGTTTGAAACGACTCAATCTGTAAGCCAGGCACAGAATAGGTTTCATCAGGCCCGCCGCAACCCAAAAGCCCTGCAAATCAAGGAAAAGCAAGCACCTCCATAAGGTTTTCACAAAAAAGGCTGGCGATTTACGCCAGCCTTTTCGGGGATTTGCAGCAATTTGACATAAATGTGGCGAATGCCGCTCAATGAGCGATGCCAGCACCTGTGTCGTCAAGGCCTTCGACCGTTGCAATGACCGGCGTTTCAACCGTTCCATCCCACTCGATCGGCTCCGGCCTGCGGATCAGAGCATGCTTGATCACCTCGCCCATGCGCGATACCGGGATGATCTCCATGTTGTTCTTCACGTTATCCGGAATCTCCGCCAGATCCTTGGCGTTCTCTTCCGGAATGAGCACCTTTTTGATGCCGCCGCGAAGTGCTGCGAGCAGCTTTTCCTTCAGACCGCCGATCGGCAGGACACGGCCGCGCAGGGTGATTTCACCCGTCATCGCCACGTTCTTGTCGACCGGAATACCGGTCATGATCGAGACGATCGCGGTTGCCATCGCAACACCAGCCGACGGACCATCCTTCGGCGTCGCACCCTCAGGCACGTGGACGTGAATGTCCGACTTGTCGAAGCGCGGGGGCTCGATGCCGAAATCGACGGCGCGTGAGCGGACGTAGGATGCAGCAGCCGAAATCGACTCCTTCATCACTTCCTTCAGATTGCCGGTGACCGTCATGCGGCCCTTGCCCGGCATCATCACGCCTTCGATCGTCAGCAGTTCGCCGCCGACCTCGGTCCATGCGAGACCGGTGACAACACCCACCTGATCTTCGCGTTCGGCTTCGCCGTGGCGGAAGCGCGGAACACCCAGATAGGTGTCGATGTTCTCAGCCGTGACATGAACCGACTTCGTCTTGCCCTTGATGATCTCGGTGACCGCCTTGCGGGCGAGCTTCATCAGTTCGCGTTCGAAGTTACGAACACCGGCTTCGCGGGTGTACTGCTGGCTGATCGCCATCAGGGCATCGTCGCTGACCGAGAATTCCTGCGGCTGCAGCGCATGTTCCTTGATGGCCTTCGGCAGCAGGTGCCGCTTGGCGATTTCGCGCTTCTCGTCTTCGGTGTATCCGGCGATACGGATGACTTCCATGCGATCCATCAGGGGCGCAGGGATATTCAGCGTGTTCGCCGTGGTGATGAACATCACGTCCGAAAGGTCGTATTCGACTTCCAGATAGTGGTCCATGAAGGTCGAGTTCTGCGCCGGATCGAGCACTTCGAGCAGAGCCGAAGACGGATCGCCGCGGAAATCCTGGCCCATCTTGTCGATTTCATCGAGCAGGAAGAGCGGGTTGGACTTCTTCGCCTTCTTCATCGACTGGATGACCTTGCCGGGCATCGAGCCGATATAGGTGCGGCGGTGACCGCGGATTTCAGCTTCGTCACGAACGCCGCCGAGCGCCATGCGCACGTATTCGCGGCCGGTCGCCTTGGCGATCGACTGGGCGAGCGAGGTCTTGCCGACGCCCGGAGGGCCGACGAGGCACAGGATCGGGCCCTTGATCTTTGTGGCACGCGCCTGCACGGCCAGATACTCGACGATGCGTTCCTTGACCTTGTCGAGACCGAAGTGATCGGCTTCGAGGATCTTCTCGGCATTGTTGAGATCGGACTTGATCTTCGACTTCTTGCCCCAGGGAATGCCGAGCAGCCAGTCCAGATAATTGCGCACGACGGTGGCTTCGGCCGACATCGGGCTCATCTGGCGCAGCTTCTTCAGCTCCGCGTCAGCCTTTTCCTTGGCTTCCTTCGAAAGCTTGGTCTTGGAGATGCGCTCTTCCAGTTCGGCCATCTCGTCGCGGCCTTCCTCGCCGTCGCCAAGCTCCTTCTGGATCGCCTTCATCTGTTCGTTCAGATAGTATTCGCGCTGGGTCTTCTCCATCTGGCGCTTGACGCGCGAGCGGATGCGCTTCTCGACCTGGAGTACCGAGATCTCGCCTTCCATGAAGCCGAGCGCCTTTTCGAGACGGGCCTTGACGCTGGTGGTTTCCAGCATCTCCTGCTTCTCGGTGATCTTGATCGACAGATGCGACGCAACCGTATCGGCAAGCTTCGAGTAGTCGTCGATCTGGCTGGCAGCGCCGACAACTTCAGGAGAGATCTTCTTGTTGAGCTTCACGTAGCTCTCGAATTCCGAGACGACGGAGCGCGACAGCGCTTCCAACTCGACCGGATCGTCGTGCGGCTCTTCGAGCACATGACCGAGGGCTTCGTAGAAATCTTCGCGGGCCGTATAGGCATCGATCTCGGCGCGCGCACGGCCTTCGACCAGAACCTTGACGGTGCCGTCGGGGAGCTTCAGCAACTGCAGAACATTGGCCACGGTGCCGACATTGTGGATCGCGGACGGATCCGGATCGTCGTCGCTGGCGTTGATCTGGGTTACGAGCATGATCTGCTTGTCAGAGCCCATGACTTCTTCAAGTGCACGGATCGACTTCTCGCGGCCGACGAACAGCGGCACGATCATATGTGGGAAGACTACGATGTCGCGCAGGGGCAAAACAGGATAGGCAACACTGCTCGCTACAGACGTTTTCTTCGTCATTTCTTATTCCTTTCCATCGTCCCGTTTCCGGGCTCTCTGGCGCGGCCGCTTGGGACCCGGCCGGCACTCTCACTTGGGTTACAAGTGGAGGTTCTTCTTACCCTTTTCAAGCCACGCCAACGCTCGCGCTCCCTGCTTGTGACAGACTTATTACAAAGGAACGCCCACACTATGACGCGCGTAACTGTAGTGGCGCTTACCAATTCCGAACCGGCTAAAATACTGGGCCGGAAAACACGCTACGGAATCATTCCATCATTGCCGGGGACGCCGCATTCCGCAACGTCAGGAACAGCGTTTTCAAGCTTCTTCTGCAATAATTAACAGGAGGGCTCCCGGTTCACAAAATAGAAAGGGGCTCGCCGCAGGCAAGCCCCTAAATCTAACCATGCCGTCTACGACTATCAGGCAGAAGCGTTGGCCTTCTCGTCCTGACGGTCAGCGTAGATGTAGAGCGGGCGGGCCGAGCCGCGCGCCACTTCCTCGGAGATGACCACTTCGCGGACACCTTCCAGCGCCGGCAGTTCGAACATCGTGTCGAGCAGGATCTTTTCCATGATCGAGCGAAGGCCGCGGGCGCCAGTCTTACGGACGATCGCCTTGCGGGCGATTTCGCGAAGGGCATCCTCGTGGAATGTCAGTTCCACGTCTTCCATCTCGAACAGGCGCTGATACTGCTTGATGAGCGCGTTCTTCGGCTCCGACAGGATCTGGATCAGCGCGTCCTCGTCCAGATCCTCAAGCGTCGCCAGAACCGGCAGACGGCCGATGAACTCGGGGATCAGGCCGAACTTGACCAGATCCTCGGGCTCGAGTTCGCGCAGCACTTCGCCGACGCGGCGGTCATCCTGCGCCTTGACACTGGCGCCGAAGCCGATCGAGGTCTTCTCGCCACGGGCGGAGATGATCTTGTCGAGGCCGGCGAAAGCGCCACCGCAGATGAACAGGATGTTCGTGGTATCGACCTGCAGGAATTCCTGCTGAGGATGCTTGCGGCCGCCCTGCGGCGGTACCGAGGCAACGGTGCCTTCCATGATCTTCAGAAGCGCCTGCTGGACGCCCTCGCCCGACACGTCGCGGGTGATCGAAGGATTGTCCGACTTGCGGGAAATCTTGTCGACTTCGTCGATATAGACGATACCGCGCTGAGCGCGCTCAACATTGTAGTCGGCAGACTGCAGCAGCTTCAGGATGATGTTTTCGACGTCTTCACCGACATAGCCGGCTTCGGTCAGCGTCGTCGCATCGGCCATCGTGAAGGGAACGTCGATGATGCGGGCGAGCGTCTGGGCAAGGTAAGTCTTGCCGCAGCCGGTCGGGCCGACCAGCATGATGTTCGACTTCGCCAGCTCGATTTCGCCGTTCTTGGTCGCATGCGCGAGGCGCTTGTAATGGTTGTGAACGGCGACCGACAGGATCTTCTTCGCCTGACGCTGGCCGATGACGTATTCGTCGAGAACCTTGATGATGTCCTGGGGCGTCGGAACGCCGTCGCGGGACTTGACCATCGAGGACTTGTTCTCCTCGCGAATGATGTCCATGCACAATTCGACGCATTCATCGCAGATGAACACCGTCGGCCCGGCAATCAGCTTCCGGACTTCGTGCTGGCTCTTTCCGCAGAAGGAGCAGTACAGGGTATTTTTGGAGTCGCCGCCGTTGCTGCCGCTGACCTTGCTCATTTCACTTTCCTTCCAGCACGCCGCATTTCAAAGGTGAAATCGCGGTCCACTCAATGGCCCGCCAGCCCGCTCCGCCACCGGAGCATCAGCCGGCCTAGCTTCAAGGGGTAAGAACCGGAACCCAACCAAACACGCTCAAGTTCCGGCGGCAACGAATTCCCCTTCGAATGCCGAATGCTATGTCATGAAAATTCAACATAGCATTAATACTTACTCTTAGCGTGTCCGCTCCGGGATTAAACCCCTTGTTCAATCACAATTGGGATAGAACTGTGGCAGCGAAAACACCATCCCAATTAATCACTATGCCGCAGCATCGCCTTCCATCTCGGTGCGCGACGTCAGAACCTTATCGACGACGCCCCATTCGCGGGCTTCGTCAGCGGTCATGAAGTGATCGCGGTCGAGCGTCTTTTCGACTTCCTCGTAGGAGCGGCCGGTATGCTTGACATAAACCTCGTTCAGGCGGCGCTTCATCTTCAGGATGTCGCGTGCATGGCGCTCGATATCCGAAGCCTGACCCTGGAAACCGCCTGATGGCTGGTGAACCATGATGCGGGCGTTCGGCGTTGCGAAGCGCATGTCCTTGTCGCCGGCGCACAGCAGCAACGAACCCATCGAAGCTGCCTGACCGATGCAAAGCGTCGAAACGGCAGGCTTGATGAACTGCATCGTGTCGTAGATCGCCATGCCGGCGGTGACGACGCCACCTGGCGAATTGATGTAAAGCGCGATTTCCTTCTTCGGGTTTTCGGCCTCGAGGAAGAGAAGCTGGGCGCAGACGAGCGTCGCCATGTGATCCTCGACAGGACCCGTCAGGAAGATGATGCGTTCCTTCAGCAGGCGGGAGTAGATGTCGTAGGAGCGTTCACCGCGATTGGTCTGTTCAACAACCATCGGCACGAGGGCCATAGCGGTATCGACTGGATTTCTCATGTGCGTCCTTTGTCAACGTCTTGCCGGCCGGGCCGGGAATCAAAGAAAAATGCCTTATCCCTACATAGAGTGTCCCTGCCCTCTACTTCAAGACACGCATAAGGATAACGTTAAGAAGCAAGGGGACCGGTGGAAAAGCCTTGTGCTGCGATGTAGCGTCTATCTGCGAATTGCCGCTTAACGGCGAGTGACCTGCAAGCACCCGCACAGCTTTTCTCGGCGACAGGATGAAGGGAAGCTTAATCTATCGGCAAGTGCTTTCAAACGTTTACCCTTTGCAAAGCCTAACCGCGAATATCGCGTGCCGCCGATCTCCCGATTAATCAACTGGCGAAGATTGGCGGATGAGTATGCCCCTGACTTCAAGGGGTATTGCCGTGTTTAGTGTTACGACAGGATTGGCGATCTGGTGCTCGGAGGCCATGACGCTCGCTTTGCTGCTGCTGATGGCCTGGCGCCACAACACGCGCAACAAGGCCTATCTGCTGTGGAGCTTCGGCTTTCTTCTCAGCGGCGCAGGCTTTGCCATGGTGGCGCTGCGCGGTGAAATCCCGAATATTCTCTCTATCGAAGGCGGCAATGCCGTGGCACTAGCCGGGCAAAGCGCCTGGGTCGCCGGTTTCATGGCGCTCGACCGCCGGAAGATCGAATGGTGGGCGCTGCTGCCGCCGGCGATCTGGCTGGCCGGCGTCTTCTTGCCATGGGTCGGCGGCGACTACGGCAACCGCGTCATCCTCTATAATCTGGCCTCGGCCACGGGTGCGACCGCGCTCGCCATGGCGGTTGCCACCGGTAACATGCGCCAGGAAAGAACGCGCAGCAAGCTGGCTGCCGTGTTCGTCATCCAGGGCGTGTTCTGCTTTGCCGTGGCACTGATGATGGCGCTGACCTTGCCAACCGATGCTCAGGCCACCAATTACGGCGGCGTGGCAGCAATGGTGAGCGCCTTCCTGCTGACGATCGCCTTTGCACTGACCTGCCGCATGATCATGGAACGCTCTGAAAGGCATTTGCGCGTGTTGAGCCTCACGGATTCGCTGACCGGCGTCTGGAACCGCCGCGGCCTGTTTGCCCGCTTCGGCGCCATCCAGGAAAAGGCCTTCGACGAAAAGCGCCAGGTGGCCGTGCTGCTGTTCGACCTCGACCATTTCAAGCGCGTCAACGACCGCTTCGGCCACCAGGCCGGCGATGCCGTACTCTCGGCTTTCGCCCTATCCGCCCGCCAGTTCGTGCCGAACCATGTCTTCGGCCGCATGGGCGGCGAGGAATTCGCCGCCTTCGCAACGGTTGCCGACCAGACGGAAGCCGAAGCGCTGGCCGAGGCGATCCGCACCGAGTTCTGCCGCCTGCCGATCTCGACCGGCGAAGCGATCGTTCCGGCGACCGTCAGCATCGGCGTAGCCATCGCCTCGCCGATTGAAGCCAATGTAGACAAGATGATCTCGGCCGCCGACCGGGCGCTCTATGCCGCCAAGGGCGCCGGACGCAATTGCAGCGTCATCTTCGGCGAGAAGGAGACGGCTGCTCCGCCGCCGGCAAAAATGGACCAGAATGCCGGCGAACTGGTTCCGACCGTCGACGATCAGGTCGAGGCGTTGCGCCGGATGGGCTCGCTTTCCCGCGCCGGTTGACGCAGAGCCGTTGCTGCATCTTTTCGAGGCTTGGCAAATCCGCTAAGCCTCGAAGCCATGATGATAGCACCCTTTCTCTCGATCGATCCCGCCACCCGCCGCGTTTCTCTCGATAGCAGCGATCCGGCTTTCTATAGCAATCCGAACGCCGTCTATTCGGCGCTGCACCAGCATTGTCCGACCTTTTATTGGGAACAGCAGAAGCAGTGGTTCTTCACAGGCTACGACCATGTGAACAGCCTGTTGCGCGACCGCCGCTTCGGCCGCCAGATCCTGCACATCGCCAGCCGCGAAGAGCTAGGACTGCCGGAGCCAGACCAGCATGTGGCCAATTTCGATCTGGCCGAGCGCTATTCCCTGCTTGAGTTGGAGCCGCCTGAACACACCCGTCTGCGCACGCTGGTCAACCGCGCCTTCGTCTCCCGCCATGTCGAGCGGATGAAGCCGGAGCTGGAAGAACTCGCCAACCGGCTGATCGACGGCTTCGCGGACAAGGGCGAGGTCGAGCTACTCTCGGCTTTTGCCGATATCATTCCGGTGACGATGATCGCCCGGATGATCGGCATCCCCGAGGAGATGGGACCGCAGCTTCTCGACTGGTCGCATGCCTATATCGGCATGTATCTCTTCGGCCGAACCCGCGAGGACGAGGACGGCGCCGAGAAGGCCGCCAAGGAATTCTCCGACTATGTGAAGACGGTGATTGCCGAACGCCGCGCCGCGCCGCGCGACGATCTGCTCAGCCACATGATCCATACCGAGCACAAGGGCCAGTATCTGACCGAGGACGAGCTCGTCTCGACGACGATCGTCCTGCTCAATGCCGGCCACGAAGCGACGGTGCACCAGATCGGCAATTCGGTACGCGTCATCCTCGACAATGGCTGCGATCCGGCCGAACTCTTCAAGGATGAGCCGACGACGGAGCGGACGGTCGAAGAGACGTTGCGCATCTGCGCGCCGGTTCACATCTTCCAGCGCTGGGCTCTCGAGCCGGTCGAGATCGACGGCATTTCGTTCAAACGCGGCGACAAGGTGAGCCTCATTCTCGCGGCAGCCAATCTCGACCCCGCGAAATTCACCGATCCCCTCACCTTCCAACCCGGTCGCAACGAAGCCCCGAACCTCTCCTTCGGCGCCGGCATCCACTTCTGCATCGGCGCGCCGCTGGCGCGTCTGGAGCTCAACGTCGTCCTGCCGATCCTCTTCAAGCGTCTGCCGGGCCTGCGGATGGCGAAGGTGCCCGCGGTGAAGGATGTCTATCACTTCCACGGGCTGGAGCGGCTTGATTTGGCGTGGTGATTTCAGCGGTTTCCGGCAATCTCGCCGAAGCCGCCGATCTCGCGCAGTAGCTTGCGGTAGATGGCGCTTGGGTAGTCGGCGGCGGAGCGGACCGGCATGGCGAATGCGCCCGGGCCGCCGATGACCTCGCGGTGAAAATAGGAAAACAGTGCTTCCGGAGAGAGGTTCGGCTCCTCGTTGTCTTCGTCGCCCTGGGCGCTGATGACGAGGGCGTTGATCGTCATGCCATCGGCGATCAGTTCCCGGCGCACGGGCGCGACCTCCCGGCCGATGCTGTTGACGCCATCGCTGGAGATGTTGACGACCAGCCGGTCGGGCGCGTAGCCGCTCTGGCGCAGCAGAGAGGCTGAATAGGAAAGCGCCTCGCTGATCGAGGTGCCGCGACGAAGCTTGGTCGGGGAATTCTCGGCAAGCCGCAGCGAGAACATCCAGCAATCGGCCTCATCCTTGAGCAAGGTCCAGGGAACCACCATCCGCTGGCCGCGGTCGCCGCCCCATTCGACATAAGTGACTGCGATGCGGCCATATTTGCCGCTGCCGATCGCGTCGATGATCTCGGGCTGGCGGAAGGCGGCGACGAAGCCGTCCTGTTGCATCGCCTTCTCGCGCGGATCCATCGACGTCGAGACGTCGGCGGCGATAACCAGCGCGAGATCGATCCTCTCGCCGGCAAAGGCGACCGATGACATGCATATAGCAAACAGAAGCCCCGCGATGGCTCCCTGTGGAAGCCACCGCCCGATCATTCCCGAAGACATGAAGCCCTCCCGCATCGCGCCGCTCGCGACCGGGCTCTCTTACCGGAAAGGACCGGCGCCGGTAAATTAGCGTATTCGGATACACCTAAAGGGATTGGGCAAAAGGGCTACCGGGCGTATCAGCCATAACGTCCGGTAATGTAATCCTCGGTGCGCTTGTTTTTCGGTGCCTGGAAGATCTGCGATGTCGGGCCGTATTCGACGAGTTCGCCGAGATACATGAAGGCGGTGTTGTCGGAGATGCGGCTCGCCTGCTGCATGTTGTGCGTGACGATGACGATGGTGAAATCGGTCTTCAGCTGCGACACCAGTTCCTCGACCTTCGCCGTCGAGATCGGATCGAGTGCCGAGGTCGGCTCGTCGAGCAGCAGGACTTCGGGGCGCAATGCCACCGCGCGGGCAATGCAGAGACGCTGCTGCTGCCCGCCGGACAGGCCAAGACCGCTGCCCTTCAGCTTGTCCTTGACCTCGTCCCAGAGGGCTGCCTGGCGCAGCGCCTGCTCGACACGGACATCCATGTCAGCTTTGCCGAGCCGCTCGTGGTGGCGGATGCCGTAAGCGATATTGTCATAGATCGACATCGGGAACGGCACCGGCTTCTGGAACACCATGCCGACGCGGGCGCGCAGCTCGTTCATCGAATAGCGCGGGTCGAGGATGTTTTCGCCATCGAGCTTGACGGTGCCAGTCGCGCGCATCTTCGGATAGAGCATGTAGATGCGGTTGAGGATGCGCAGCAGCGTGGACTTGCCGCAGCCGGAGGGGCCGATCAGCGCCGAGACCTGCCGTTCGGGGAAATTCAGGCTGACGCCACGGATCGCATGCGCGTCGCCATAGTAGAAATTGACATCTTCAAGGGTGAACTTGTCGTTGGCCATCGGCATCACGGTCCTGCGGGTGTCTAATGTGGAGGAAGATTGCAGCATCATTTGCCACCTTTACGGTTCAGAATGGCGCGGGAGCCCACGCTCAGAAGCAGCACGATTGCGGTCATGACGAAGGCGCCCGCCCAGGCGAGCACATGCCATTCGTCGTAGGGGCTCATCGCGTACTGGAAGATCACGACCGGGATGTTGGCCATCGGCTCGGACATATCCGTGCTCCAATACTGGTTGTTCAACGCAGTGAAGAGCAGCGGCGCGGTTTCGCCGGAGATGCGGGCGACGGCGAGCAGGATTCCGGTGAGGATACCTGCCGAGGCGGCGCGATAGAGCACGGCGACCGTGACCTTCCAGCGCGGAATGCCGAGCGAAAGAGCTGCCTCGCGCATCACGTCCGGTACAAGGCGCAACATCTCGTCGGTGGTGCGCACGACCACCGGCAGAAAGATGAAGGCGAGCGCGATGCCGCCGGCATAGCCGGAGAAATGGCCGGTCTGGCGGACGACGAGCTCATAGACGAACAGGCCGATGATGATTGACGGCGCCGACAGCAGGATATCGTTCATGAAGCGGATGACCGCGCCGATCTTCTTGCCGCGGCTGAATTCGGCCAGGTAGGTGCCGGCCAGAATGCCGATCGGCGTACCGATGATGACGGCGAGCACGACCATCATCAGGCTGCCTGCAAAAGCATTGGCGAGGCCGCCGTCTTCACCAGGGGGCGGCGTCATCTCGGTGACGAGCTTCAGGCTGAGCGCCGAGAGACCGTTGACGAGCGTCGTCCAGAGGATCCAGACGAGGAAGATCAGGCCGAGGCCGGTGGCGCCGGTGCAGAGCGTCAGCGCGATGCCGCTCTTGATCTGGCGGCTGCGATAGATGGAGTTGGAACCGGCCATCTTATTCGCCTCTCTGCTTTGCCATGCGCAGCAGCATCAGCTTGGCGGCGGCAAGGACGATGAAGGTCACGACGAAGAGGATGAAACCCAGCGCGATCAGCGACGACAGATAGATGTCGGTATCGGCTTCGGTGAACTCGTTGGCGATGGCGGCGGCGATCGAGTTGCCGGGCTCCATCAGCGAGACGGCGATATTGTGGGTGTTCCCCAGCACGAAGGTGACGGCCATCGTCTCGCCGAGCGCGCGGCCGAGGCCGAGGAAGATGCCGCCGACAACGGCGGTACGGGTGTGCGGGATGACGATGTCGCGCACCACTTCCCAGCGCGTCGAACCCAGCGCATAGGCCGATTCCTTCAGCTGCGCCGGGACGACCAGGAAGACGTCGCGCATGACCGAGGAGATGTAGGGGATGATCATGATCGCCAGCACGATGCCCGAGGTCAGCATGCCGATGCCCATCGGGGCGCCCGAGAACAGAAGGCCGATGCCGGGGATCGGGCCGAGCCAGTCGATCAGCGCCGGCTGAACGTAATCCGACATGAAGGGCGCGAAAGTGAACAGGCCCCACATGCCGTAGATGATCGAGGGAATGCCGGCGAGCAGTTCGATCGCGCCGCCGATCGGTCCGCGCAGCCAGCGCGGCGCCACTTCGGTGACGAAGACGGCAATGCCGAGACTGACGGGAACGCCGATCAGCATGGCGAGCGCAGAGGTCACCAGCGTGCCGTAGATCGGCACCAGACCGGCAAAATGCTGGGCAACAGGGTCCCATTCGGTACCGGTGATGAAGCCGAAACCGAAGGTGCGGAAGGCGAGAAGACCGCCCCATGCCATGGAGATTGCCGCCGCCAGGAGTGCGGCGAGAACGAACAGGCCGCAGCCCATCACGATCCAGTGGAAAATGCGGTCGCCGTTGGCGCCGTCGCGGCGCTTCACATCCGGCACGACGGCCGGCAGCGATGCCAGTGCTTCACTCATATCGATACTCGACTTGCTTTTGAGGGGGCGTCAAAGCAAACGGGGCAGAAAGCGAATGCTCCCTGCCCCGGCATTTCCAGGACTTAGCCCTTGAAGGACGCCGTCCAGTAGTCTTCGATCTGCTTCACCAGCGTGGCCGGCAGCGGAACGTAATCGAGGGAAGAGGCTTCCTTCTGACCGTTCTCGAGTGCCCACTTGAAGAAGGCGAAAGCAGCCTTGGAGCGCTCGGCATCCTTCGGCTCCTTGTACATGATCGCCCAGGTGGTGGCGGTGATCGGCCAGGCCTTTTCGCCAGGCGCGTTGGTCATGATCAGGTAGAAGTCCTGGGCCTTGCCCCATTCGGCGCTGGCAGCAGCAGCCGAGAAGCTATCTGCATTCGGCTTCGGATACTGACCGGAGGCGTTCTGAACGAGAACGAAGGGCAGCTTGTTCTGGAGGGCGTAGGCGTATTCGACGTAACCGATCGAATCTTTCACGCGGGTGACGTAGGCAGCGACGCCTTCGTTGCCCTTGCCGCCGATGCCGACCGGCCAGTTGACGGCAGTGCCTTCACCGACTTTGGACTTCCAGTCCGGGTTGACCTTGGAGAAGAAGTTCGTCCAGTTGAACGAGGTGCCCGAACCGTCCGAGCGGTGAACGACGGCGATCTGGCTGTCGGGCAGCTTGAGGCCCGGGTTCAGGTCGGCGATCGCCTTGTCATTCCACTTGGTGACGTTGCCGAGATAAATGTCGGCGAGAACCTTGCCGGAGAGCTTCAGCTCGCCCGACTTGATGCCCTTGACGTTGATGACAGGAACGATGCCGCCGACGACGACCGGGAACTGGCCGAAGCCGCCAGCGCTGAGGTCTTCAGGCTTCATCGGGGCGTCGGACGCGCCGAAATCGACGGTCGCAGCCTTGATCTGGGCGATACCGCCGCCCGAGCCGATCGACTGGTAGTTCAGCTTGTCACCGGTCTGCTTGTTGTAATCCGCGGACCACTTGGACAGAACCGGATAGACGAAGGTCGAACCGGCGCCGGTGATGTCGGCGGCAGAGGCGGACACTGCGAGCGCAGCAACCAGGCCGGCGCCGAGGCAGGCCGAAAGAAGTGTTTTGGTGAGCATATGGTCTCTTCCCTGAATGGAACGAACAATCGACGAGACCGGCGCCATGGAGGGGGTATCCACTGGCAAAGGGCGCTGAAATTCCCGTCGCAAAGGCGGGCTAGGCGCTGCACATTACAGTTTGATGACAGTTCTGCGACAGTTCGAAGTCGGCCGCCGATGCCCCACATAGCGTGCAGGACTGTTCGTTCACTAAATCAAGGATTTAACCTGTAAGGCTCTGTAAACATTACAAAATGTTAATGTCGGACTGCGTTGGTTTGACGCAGCCCGGCAAAAACCGGAGCCTTATGCAATGCCGTAGCGGCTGGCCGGCTTGTTGTGTGAGAGGTTGGGTCCGAGCGCATGGCGGGCGGCGTTCAACGCTTCAAAATCGGCCGGATCAGGAAGCGACGGGACGGTGACGAGTTCACCCTGGTCGAAGCCGGCAAGGGCCGCATCGACGAGATCGGTGACGTCCATCACCATCGACGGCGGCAGCTGATCAACCGAGCCGCCAGCGCGTTCGAAGATCTCGGTGCGGGTCAGGCCCGGAAGAACAGCTTGAACCTTGACGCCCTTCGGGCTGGCCTCGGCATGGATCGACTGGGTCAGGTTGAGCACAAAGGCCTTGCTGGCATTGTACGTGCCGTGGAAGCGTTCGGCGAGGAATGCGACCACCGAGGCAATGTTGATGATGGCGCCCTTGCCGCGCTTCGCGAAGGTCTGCGCCGCTGCGACACCGAGGCGATTGACGGCCACGACGTTGATCTCGATCATCGTTTCGAGATAGTCGATATCGTCTTCGAGCAGTGCGCCTTTAGGGCCGACACCGGCATTGTTGACGAGCAGCGTAATCGCCTCGTCCTCGCGCAGGCGCTTCTCGACCTTTCGCACGTCTTCCCTGTTCGTCAGATCCGCCTGCAGGACCTCGGCCTTGATGCCGTGAGCGGTGGTGAGCTTTTCAGCCAGGGCATTCAGACGGGCTGCATCACGGGCGACCAGCAGCAGATCGTATCCGCGCATTGCGAGACGATCGGCATAGGTGGCGCCGATACCCGAGGAGGCGCCGGTAACGAGAGCTGTACCAAGGGAGGAAGTTGACATCGTGAAATCCTTTTCGATGCGTTGGTAATTAGTGGTATATGCCACTATATTGAGATCAACGACATCTTGCGCAAGGGCGCACCGAAGAAATTATCGAAGACGATTGACGGCCGGCAGCAATCCGGTGACACCGGATCAGGAGAACGACGATGGACGAAAAAATACCGGGCTTCGAAAGCTGGACCGTTTGCAGCAACAGCGCGCTTCGCCGCGCGACCCGCCAGCTCGGGCAGCTCTATGAGGAGGTCTTTGCGCCAAGCGGGCTGAGAGGCACGCAGTTCGGGCTACTGACGCAGATCCATATGAACGACAAGCCGTCGCTGAAATTCCTGGCCGACGGGCTGGTGATGGACCTCTCCGCCCTCGGACACACGCTGAAGCCGCTAATCCGGGACGGGCTGGTGGAGCTGGTGCCCGACGAAAAGGACAAGCGCGTCAAACGGGCGACGCTGACGGAGGCCGGACGGGCAAAATGGGAAGAAGCCAACCGTCTCTGGGCCGAAGCACGCGACCGCTTCGAAAACGCCTTCGGCACTGAAGCGTCGGAAGAATTGCGCAAAACCCTGAACCGCATTTCCTCCCCCGCTTTCGCGGAGAGTTTTAGGCGCTGAGGTTCGGCACTCAGACCCTGATCACATAATCCTTGCGAGTCGTTTCAACGACTTCCCAGGTTCCGTTGAAGCCGGGTCTGAGGATCATACGGTCGCCGGCCTTGAGATGCACCGGTTCGCCGCCGTCTTCGGTGACGATCGAATGGCCTGACAGCACGTTGAAATATTCCCACTCATCGTAGGAAATCCGCCATTTGCCGGGTGTCGCTTCCCAAATGCCGGCGTAGAGGCCGCCTTCGGCTTCCTCCAGGTTCCAGGTGCGGAATTGCGGATTGCCGGAAACGACGCGGTCGGCGGCGGGCGCGCCCACTTCGGGCTCGACGGACGCCGGGTCGAATACGAGTTGATGCGGCATGCTATCTCCTATCGGGCAGATGTCAGAAGCTTGACGCCGAATCCCATGAAAATGAGGCCGGCCATCGCGTCGATGCGTCGGCGTCCTCGCGCATAGGCGCCTGATACGGTAGGGTTTCGCAAGACCGTCAGAACGAAGGTATACCAAAGCGAAGAGACCAGAACCATCGTCACCACGGCCAGAGCGCCATGCACCCAGGAATGGTCGGCAGGCAGGGTGGCGGCAAAGAGACTGGCGACGAAGACGGCCGATTTCGGATTGGCGAGATTGGTTATCAGGCCGGAATAGAAGGCCTGCCGGCTGCTCATGGCGGGGCGGACCGCAGGTTCGCCCAGCGTTGCGGACTTGCTGCAGGTCTTCCACAAAAGCTTGGCGCCGAGCCAGAGAAGATAGGCGCCGCCGGCGATCTTCAGGAACAGGTAGGCAAAGGGCGCGGCTGCGAACAGGGCGCTGATGCCGAGCCAGCCGGCAAGCCCCCAGCAGACCGTGCCCAGGATGACTCCGGCGATGACCGCGACCGCGGCACGCGTCGAGCCCTCCAGCGCCGTGCGCACGACGATGAAGAAATTCGGGCCCGGCGTGATGGCGGCGACCGCCCATATTGCGGCAACGGAGAGAAGAAACATGGCTTGATGAGACTCGCGGAAATGTTTTTCAGACCAGAACCTTAGAGGCTTTGGCTGGCTTGGCCAAGTGGGACGGAATCACGTCAGCCCGATGCGCGTTGCTGCTTCCCGGAATAAGGCCTGGTCCACCGGCACGAGATGAAAAGCGGCGAAGAAATCGGCCAGATGATAGCCGGAATATCGCTGGCGGATCGCCGCGACGTGCGCCCGCCCCTCATCGAGCCGCCCGCCAACGGCAAGGCAGAGCGCGGCGATGGCCATAATATGCACATGCGCGTTGGGGCGCATCGCGGCCTTTGCGGCCCAATCGGCAGCCTCCTCGTATCGGCCAAGGCGCACCAGAGCGATCGCCCGGCTTGCCAGCATTCCAAACAGCATCGGATCGTAGGGGCTGAGGGATTGCGACTGGTCTGCAGAAAGGATCGCGGCCTGCGGGTCCCCGGACTGGCAGTGCACGAAGGCCAGTGAATAATGCGCGAAGGCAAAGCTCGGGCTGAGATCGACGGACTGGCGCAGTTCCTCGATCGACTGATCATGCAGCTTGCGCAGCCATAGCGCCCGGCCGATCGACAGGTGGGCGGCCGGATCGCGGTCGTCGGCAAGCAGTGCCTGGCTGGCCGTCCGGTAGGCCAGTTCCGCCTGTTCGTCGCGGTCGGCCCAATGCTGGAAGGCATTCTGGAAATGCGTGAACGAAAGCCCGGCATGGGCGCGCGCGAAGGTGGGATCGAGGCTGATCGCCCGTTCGAAAAACTGCTGCGCCTGATCGTTGTCGGCCTTGGTGAAGCGGAACATGTGCCAGAGACCGCGGTGATGCGCTTCCCAGGCATCCAGCGAATTGGGCGGTTTGAGGAAGGCGCGGTTGCGCTCCTGCGTTTCGATCTCCCGCTCGATCGAGGCTACGACGCGGCTGCCGATCTCCTCCAGCAGCAGAAGGGTCTCTCCGGCATTCTGGTCGAACGCGTCGGACCATACGATCGTGTTGGACCGCGCCTCGATCAGTTCCAGCCGGATGATGATGCGGGTTCCGGTGCGCTCGAAGATACCGTTGACCACGTAATCGACGTTGAGGGCAGAGGCGATGTCTTCGGGCGAGCGCATCCGCTCCCGCAGCGCGAACATCGTGCCCTGGGCAATGACTTTTAGCGTCCGGAGCTTCGCCAGCCGGGAAATGATGTCATAGACAAGCGCATCCGACGTGCCGCCGGGCATGGCAAGCACCGACATGTCGTTGAAAGGCATAACGGCGATCGAGGCGCGGCGGCGGCTATCGGCAGGCGTTTCCGATGGCGGTGTTTCAGGTGCCGTGGATGCCACGGCGGCAGGTTTTCTGCGAAGGTCTTCCCAGAGCGCGCGCAGGGACGCGGTCTCGATGCCCTCGGTGGCAAAAGACCGCAACGTGGCCTCAAAATGTTCGCCTGCATCGCGAAGCCGTCCTTCGGCGACGAGCGTTGACAACAATAACTGGTGAGGCCGGAGATCGAAGGGTGCCAACTCGATCCAGCGGTCGAGATAAGGCAGTTGTTCGGCACCGGCCAAAACCTCGACGATATGGGCGAGGATATCCGCCTGCATGTCGCGGAAGCGGCGGCGCTGGGAAATCAGCCATGTTTCGAAGGCCGGAAGTCTGTCGATCGCGAGGCCATCCAGGAACTCGCCCGAGGCGCGATCGGCAAGTGACGCCAGCGCTGCGACCGGCACGCCGTCGAACCCGGCGCGGGCCGCCAGGGCGACCTCGACCGCATCGATGGCACAGCCGGTGAGATCAAGAGCGACCGTATCGCCCTGCACGATCACGCGCTCGCCGATCACGGCGCGGATGCGGCTCAGGCACCAGCGCAACTCGCCGCGCGGATCGTCGGCGACATCCCAGAAGAGGTCGCAGAGCTGTGCCCTGCCCTGCGCATAGGGCGAGAGGATCAGATAGGCGAGCAAGGCGCGGACTTTTCGCGACCCCGGCAGCTTCACCTCGGCACCGTCGCGGCGGACCGCCATCGGCCCGAGAAGGCAGATTTCCAGTGGCGGCCGTTCGTGCCGCCCGGATATTTCCACGGTTGTTCCCACGCCTGGTGACACGGCGTCCCCCATGGTCACCGCCTATACCGGAAGCGTCCGGCGGCTTGATGCACGGCGGCGGTATTCACACTTCAACAATCTGATCCAGGGAGAGAAGAATGTCCACTTCCGCGGCTCTTGCCGGCACACCCGCTCAACCGATGGCCGATCTCGCAGCTCTGAAGGCCCGCCAGCAGGGCGCCTGGTCTTCGGGCGATTATGCCGTCGTCGGCACCACCCTGCAGATCGTCGGCGAGAGCCTTTGCGAGGCGCTGGATTTGCGCGCCGGGTCCAAAGTTCTCGACGTCGCTGCCGGCAACGGCAACGGCTCGCTGGCCGCCGCGCGCCGCTGGTGCGCAGTGACGGCGACCGACTATGTGCCGGCCCTCCTGGAAAAGGCGAAGGAGCGGGCAAAGGCCGATCGCCTGATGATGGAGTTTCAGGAGGCGGATGCCGAGAACCTGCCCTTCGCGGACCAGAGCTTCGACTATGCGATGTCGATCTTCGGGGTGATGTTCACCCCCGATCAGGAGCGCGCGGCCGCCGAACTGCTGCGGGTTTGCAAGAGCGGCGGATCGATCGGCCTTGCGAACTGGACGCCCGACGGCTTCATCGGACAGCTGTTCAAGACCATCGGACGCCACGTGCCGCCACCAACAGGCGCCCGCTCGCCTGCGCTTTGGGGCACGCGTGCCCGGCTTGAGGAGCTGTTTCCATCAAGCAAGGCATCGGTCGTCGCGACGCCGCGCCAATTCGTATTTCGCTACAAGTCCTCAGCGCATTGGCTGGATGTCTTCCGGACGTTCTACGGGCCGGTTCTCAAGGCCTTCGGCACGCTCGATGACACCGGGCAAAAGGCGCTAGCGGCCGAGCTCATGGAGCTTGCTACCCGTTTCAACCGGGCCGAGGACGGTACCATGGTGGTTCCGAGCGAGTATCTGGAAGTGGTGATCATGAGACGCTGAGATGGGCTGCCGCGCCGATAAGCCGGCGTCACGCCGGTGTCACGCGACGGCAGAGCTAATTTATGATTAGCTCATCTTGAGGGGCTGGGGGCCGCTCGATGCGAAAAGGGGTCCGCCGTGGTAGGGCGTGGCGGGCCCCGTTCGCGTTCGTGCGCTGGAACAGCAGAAAAATCACGAGGCATGCATGTCCGGGACGAACGAGTTCATCGCGGAGGTGACGAGGGCTGCCAGCGAGGTCCAGACACTTGGGCCGGATGATGCGCGGCGCTTCATCCTTCGATCCGTAAGCACAATACGCGAAATGCGCCAGCTTGTCGGGATTCCGAGCAACGGAAGCTACGACACCGTCTTCGATCTCCTGAAGATCGCTACCTCGGCCGGCCAGCAGCCACCCAGCGACCTGGCAAGAGCACTGCTGATGGCAGCCGACATGATGCGCACGCTGCATATGGTCATCGACAGCCGCGACGCGATCTCGCTCACCGGCATCTGCCAGTCGCGATAGCGCCGCGGCAGCGCATCATCAGATCTTGGCGAGCGACTGCTCGAGATCGGCGATGATGTCCTTGACGTCCTCGATACCGACGGAGAGACGCACGACATCAGGACCGGCGCCGGCGGCGATCCGCTGGTCGTCGGTCAGCTGGCGGTGTGTCGTCGAGGCCGGGTGGATCACCAGCGAGCGGGTGTCGCCGATATTGGCGAGGTGCGAGAAGAGCTCCAGCCCCTCGACGAAGGTCTTGCCCGCCTCGTATCCGCCCTTGATGCCGAAGGTGAAGACCGATCCGGCGCCCTTTGGCGAATAGCGCTGCTGCACTGCGTGGTTCGGATCATCATCGAGACCGGCATAATTGACCCAGGCTACCTTGCTGTGCGCCTTCAGCCATTTGGCGACCGCGATGGCATTGTCGCTGTGGCGCTGCATGCGCAGCGGCAGCGTTTCGATGCCTGTCAGGATCAGGAAGGCGTTGAAGGGCGCGATCGCCGGGCCAAGGTCGCGCAGGCCGAGTACACGGCAGGCGATGGCGAAGGCGAAATTGCCGAAGGTCGAGTGCAGCACGACACCGTTATATTCCGGGCGCGGGCTCGACAGCATCGGATAATTGCCGGATTTCGACCAGTCGAACGTGCCGCCATCGACGATGATGCCGCCCATCGAATTGCCATGGCCGCCAAGGAACTTGGTCAGCGAATGAATGACGATATCGGCGCCGTGTTCGATCGGGCGGATGAGATAGGGCGATGCCATCGTGTTGTCGACGATCAGCGGCAGGCCGTGCCTGTGCGCCACTTCCGCAATCGCAGCGATATCAACGAAAGTACCGCCCGGATTGGCAAGGCTCTCGATGAAGATCGCGCGGGTGTTGCCGTCGATATGCTTCTCGAAGCTCGCCGGATCCTCGACATCGCCCCAGCGGACCTGCCAGCCGAAATTATCGAAGGCATGGCCGAACTGGTTGATCGAGCCGCCATAGAGGCGCTTGGCGGCGACGAAATTGTCGCCCGGGCGCATGATCGTGTGGAAGACGATCATCTGCGCGGCGTGACCCGATGCGACGGCGAGCGCGGCGGTGCCGCCCTCAAGTGCTGCGACACGCTCTTCGAGCACCGCCTGAGTCGGGTTCATGATGCGGGTGTAAATATTGCCGAATGCCTGCAGGCCGAAGAGCGAGGCGGCGTGATCGGCGTCGTTGAAGACGTAGGCCGTGGTCTGATAGATCGGCGTGGCACGGGCGCCAGTCGCCGGATCGGGCTGCGCGCCCGCGTGGATTGCCAGTGTGTTGAAGCCTGGATTGTTCGTTGCCATGCCGTCCTCCCATTGCGTTGAATGGCGGCAGCATAGCCAAGGCGGCGCAAATGTTAATCGCCTGACGTTTCAACCGTCGGGAGAAATGTGGAAAATCCGTTCGCTATCCGGCAAGCCGCGGAATTTCGATTGCCGGGCAGCGGTCCATCACCACCTTGATGCCGCCGGCCTCGGCGCGGCGGGCTGCATCGTCGTCGCGCACGCCGAGCTGAGCCCAGATCACCCGCGGGCGGACGGCCAGCGCCAGAGTTTCGGTCACCACCTCCTGCAGATATTCGGAGGCGCGGAACACATCGACCATATCGACGGGAACAGGAATATCCTCGAGCCTGCCGTAGACCATCTGCCCATGGATCGTCTTGCCCGCCTGCCCCGGATTGACCGGGATTACCTCGTAGCCGCGTGACAGGAGATACCCCATCACGCCGTTGCTCGGGCGCGCCGGGTTCGGCGACGCGCCCGTCAGCGCAATCGTCTTCACGGAATTCAGAATTTCGGCGATGTAGGCATCGCTGTAGTGATCATGATCCATCGGCCCATCCCCCGCAGCCATTTTTTCACCCGGTTGAAACCTGCAGTTCTTTCAGGCGTATATATAGCCATACGGGTTCCAAGGAGGAATGGCCCATGAAAAAACTTGTGCTGACAATTGCGATCGTGCTGGCGGCCTCGCCTTCCTTCGCGATCTCGCGTCTCAATCCGCTATCGATGACCTGCCAGAGCGCGCGCGCCGCCATCCACAATCAGGGCGCGGTGATCTTCCGCTGGACCTCGCCGCGCGGACTGCCGCTCTATGACCGGTTCGTGCGCAACAGCCGCTTCTGCGACGCCAATGAGTATGCCGAATGGAAAAACATCCCGACGCGCGACGACCGGTCCTGCCCGGTCCTCAACTGCCAGAACATCGACAACCTGGACGGGACATTTTTTGTTCCGAACCACTCATTGTAACGTATCGATGCGTGTTGGAAACCGTTCTCACAGTGCTGAAAGGCGCATGCCTACTCGCGCCTTTCAGCATCGATTGTGCCGAAATGCACCCTATGGGCGCACAATCTACGGCATACCAAAGTAATAGAATAATCTCTATATTTCAGTAAGATAACTAAATGGTGAAATAGACCGCAAGGCGATGTTCACTTTTTGTTTTTTCTTTAAGCCAGCTTCGTTCCCGCATATATTAGAGACACCTCACAGTTGAGTGGCGGGAATAAAAATAAACGCATCGGGAGTGCACGCAGGAAGGGTCCGACGCAGCTCCAATCTCCTCGCCTGCGACACCGTTCCCGGCGATAATCATAGCGTCAGGTTGCAAAATAATCCGGGCGCATTGATTTTCGGCGTGGCGAAGCTCATACCGCTGATGTTCTCCCGCCTCCCCGCTCCGGTTTGCGATCTTGCCCCTCGACGTCATTCTTCTGGTTCTCTTCGGCGCCCTTCTCCACGCGACATGGAACGCCATCATCAAGGCAGGCACCGACAAGTCGCTCGACGCGGCATTGATCTCTGCAGGCGGCGCAGTCGCTGCACTTCCCTTCCTGGCATTTCTGCCGCTGCCGAATGCTGCGGCCTGGCCGTTCATCGGCGTCTCCGCCATCCTGCAATTTGCCTATTTCCAGCTGGTTGCCGGTGCCTACCGGGCCGGTGACATCGGGCTCGTCTATCCGCTGATGCGCGGTTGCGCACCACTGCTGATCGCCGCCACAAGCAGCTTCGTGCTCGGCGAAACGCTGTCAGGCGGCGCACTGATCGGAACGATGACGATCTGCGCCGGCATCCTGACGCTGGCCTTCGAAGCCAGACACGGCAGCCGCCACGCCATCATGCTGGCCCTTATCAATGCCTGCGTGATCGCCACCTACACCTATGTCGATGGCATCGGCGCACGGATATCCGGCAATGCGATCTCCTATACGCTGTGGATGTCGCTGCTGCCGCCGGTGCTCTTGTTTGCCTGGGCGATATCGCGGCGCGGCGCCCGCGTGGTCGCCATCCACGTGCGCGTTCACTGGTGGCGTGGCCTGATTGGCGGCTCGGGCTCGATCGCCTCCTATGGACTGGCGCTCTGGGCTATGACCAAAGCGCCGGTCGCGACCGTCGCCGCGCTACGCGAAACCTCGATCCTCTTCGCACTGGTGATCTCGGTCGTCGTGCTGAAAGAGCGCGCCAGCCCCTGGCGCTACCTCGCCGGCGTCATTATTGCCGCCGGCGGGCTAATCTTGAAGCTCGGATGAGTTTCATCTGAAGCCGAATTCCCTTCCGAGGAACTGGAAAAGCTGCCTAGCGGCCTCTTCGTCCAACTGGATAGTCTGGCTCAGCTTACCGGTGTCTTTGCGTGTATCCCGCCCGTATGTCGAGATTTGAATAAGACGCCGACCGTCATACTCGTGTGAGAAAATTTTCGCGTCAATTGGATCATGGAGCTGGAACCGCTGCATCGATGCGAGTTCAAATTTGGTAATACGTGCCAACTTTTACTCCTCCGGCCAGACAGGGATGCGCTTACCGAGGAAAGCGCCGATTCCTTCTTCCGCGTCGGCCGTCAGCATGCTGTCGACCATGACTTCGGCGGCGAAGGTGTAGGCTTCCTCGACCGGCATTTCGAGCTGGCGATAGAAGGCTTCCTTGCCGATGCGGATCGCTTCCGGCGACTTCGAGGCGATGACGGAGGCGTATTTCGTCACCACCTGGGTCAGGTATTGTTTCGGCACGATGCGGTTGACCAGACCGAAATCCTTGGCGGTCGAGGCATCGATGGTCTCGCCGGTCAACAGCATTTCCATCGCCTGCTTGCGATGCGCGGCCCGAGATATCGCAACCATCGGCGTCGAGCAGAACAGGCCGATATTGACGCCCGGCGTGCAGAAGGTCGCGGTGTCGGTGCAGATCGCCAGATCGCAGGACGCGACCAGCTGGCAGCCGGCGGCGGTCGCCAGACCGTCGATCTCGGCGATCACCGGTTTCGGCAGGCGGGTGATTTCGAGCATCAGATCGGCGGCAAGCGCAAAGCTCTCCTCGAAGAAGGCAACGCCATCATCGGCATCGGCGCGATGCGCCGTCAGCTCCTTCAGGTCGTGCCCGGCAGAGAAGATGTTGCCGGTAGAGGCGATGATGACGACGCGCACCGACGAATCCTCGCCGGCGGCCTGCAACTCGCCCATCAGCGTTTCCATGACGGCGATCGACAACGCATTGGCCCGCGGATTGTTCAGGGTGAGCCTGAGAACCCCGTCATTCAGCTGGCGCAGCACCAGCGCAGCCCCGCCCGCCTTGTCTGGATCTTTCCGGAAGGAAACGACTTCGGCCATTGGTCTAACTCCCTGCAATCATCTTTCGTGCTAGATGTTCTGCCACAGCCTGCCGGCAATTTCGAGGTGAACAGATGCAACCGGTCATGACGATCGACGAGGTCCACCGTTTTCTGGAGACGGACTTTCCGCAGATCCATACGGACGGGCGGGTGCTCAAGGTGATCGACATCGCGCCCGGTAAGGCCTCGATGCGGCTCGACCCGGCCGATCGGCATCTGCGGCCCGGCGGGACGATTTCAGGACCGGCGCTCTTCACCCTGGCGGATGTCACCGCCTATATCGCAGTGCTCTCGCATATCGGCCCTGTGGCGCTTGCCGTCACCACGAATCTCAACATCAATTTCCTCAGATTCCCGAAGCTGGAACCCACCTTCTGCACCTGCCGGATTCTCAAGCTCGGCAGGCGTCTGGCAGTGATCGAGGCATCGATATTTCAGCGCGATGAGAGCGAATTGATCGCGCACGCCACCGCCACTTACTCGATTCCACCCCGGGAAATATGAGGTACCATAATACCATATACCTTATCGCATTGATATTGCTTGTCTATTTTTTCAGATAGCCGATTGCGCGATGTTGACCCGGGAAAGGGTTGCCTTTATACACACCGCCAGAACGCAGCCTTTCCGGGCTGCTTTCTTTTTGGCTGTCTCCGGACACCAAACCAAGCAACAAGAAACGCCCTTCGCCTTCGGGCATAAGGGATCCAAAAGAGAGTAACTACTATGGCAACTTTCTCCCAGAAGCCTGCAGAGGTGGAGAAGAAGTGGGTCATCATCGACGCCGAAGGGCTTGTCGTTGGCCGTCTCGCTTCCGTAATCGCTATGCGTCTGCGCGGCAAGCACAAGGCAACCTTCACGCCTCACGTTGACGACGGCGACAACGTCATCGTCATCAATGCCGACAAGGTCGTCTTCACCGGCAAGAAGTATTCCGACAAGGTTTACTACTGGCACACCGGCTACGCCGGCGGCATCAAGGAACGTACTGCTCGCCAGATCATCGAAGGCCGCTTCCCGGAGCGCGTTCTCGAGAAGGCTGTTGAGCGCATGGTTCCGCGCGGACCGCTCGGTCGCCGCCAGATGAAGAACCTGCGCGTTTACGCTGGTTCCAACCATCCTCACGAAGCACAGCAGCCCGTCGTTCTCGACGTCGCCAAGCTGAACAAAAAGAATGTAAGGAGCGCCTAAGAATGGCTGACCTCTCCTCCCTGAAGGATCTCGGCACGTCTTCCGAAGCAGCTGCTCCGGTTCACGTCCGTAAGGTCGACTCGCTTGGCCGTTCCTACGCGACCGGCAAGCGCAAGAACGCTGTCGCCCGCGTATGGCTCAAGGCCGGCTCCGGCAAGATCATCGTCAACGGCAAGGAATTCACGGAATACTTTGCACGTCCGGTTCTGCAGATGATCCTGCGTCAGCCGATCTTCGCTGCTGCCCGCGACGGCCAGTTCGACATCATCGCGACGGTTGCAGGCGGCGGTCTTTCCGGCCAGGCCGGTGCCGTTCGTCACGGTCTCTCCAAGGCCCTCACCTACTTCGAGCCGGGCCTGCGTCCGGTCCTGAAGAAGGGTGGCTTCCTGACCCGCGACAGCCGCGTCGTCGAGCGTAAGAAGTACGGTAAGGCCAAGGCTCGCCGTTCCTTCCAGTTCTCGAAGCGTTAATCGCTTTCTGGACATTGCTTTGCGGAAAGGCCGGGCTTTTGCCCGGCCTTTTTGTTTATTCAGGCTTGAAGAAGAACGCCTCGAGCCGGTAGCCATCCGGATCGATGATGAAGGCCGCGTAGTAGAACTGGCCGTAGTCAGGGCGAATTCCCGGTGTGCCGTTGTCTTCGCCGCCATTCGCCATGCCGGCGGCATAGAACGCGTTGACGGCTTCCTCGCTGCGTGCCGTGAAGCAGAAATGCAGGCCCGAGCCGCGATCGGCGGGGACCGGGCGTTCTACCTGACTGACCCAGAAAGCAGGCTTGTCGGCGCCATAACCCACCGTACCATCGAAATTCGACAGCCGCTCATAGCCGAGCGGCGCCAGCAACGCATCGTAGAACTGGCGCGATCTCTCGAGATCCTTCACTCCGATCGATACGTGATCGAACATGCCCATCAGTCTCTCCTCTTCGGTTGAACCAAGCTTCTTTGAAGCGATGGATGAAGTCAACGGATGCCGTGCGGGGTCGCGGCGGTGCTTGATCGCCATCGGCAGGACTGCTAGACCGGCAGCAGGTTTTCACCTGACAAGGCAGGAGCTGATATGGGAGGCATCCCGTCCGCAGACAGATAGGCCGCAGCAACCTTTTGATGTTGTTGCGGCGTCTGTCCCATCTATCCAGACTGCGATGAGAAGGCAGATCGCCGCCGAATGAACTCGTTCGAGCGGATGAACACTCATGTCTTCCCAAAATAGAAACTGGACCTATTCCCTGCCGACGGCACTGCTGCTCATGGCACCTTTCGATATCCTCGCCTCGCTTGCCATGGATATCTACCTCCCCGTTGTTCCCAAAATGCCTGCCGCGCTCGGTACGTCACCTAACATCATCCAGATGACGCTCAGCCTCTACATGCTGATCCTTGGTGCCGGTCAGCTGCTCTTCGGCCCGCTTTCCGATCGCACCGGAAGGCGGCCGGTCCTGCTTGGTGGTGCGCTGCTCTTTGCCCTCTCCTCGCTCTTGCTGGCGGCGACCTCATCGGCCTCCGCCTTCGTTGCGCTCAGGCTGCTGCAAGCCGCCGGGGCATCGGCAGCACTTGTGGCGACATTCGCAACGGTGCGGGATGTCTATGCCACACGGCCGGAGGGTGCGGTGATCTACAGCCTGCTCGGGGCCATCCTGTCTTTCGTCCCGGCCCTTGGGCCGATCGCCGGCGCGCTGATCGCAGATCATTTCGGATGGCGCATGATCTTCACGGTGCTTGGCGCGATGATGCTGGTGGCGATCATCAATGCATTTGCCGGCTGGCACGAGACGAGACCAGCGACGGCGGCGAGCACGGTGATCGATGTGCGACCCATTCTGGCAAGCGGGACGTTCTGGACCTACACGATAGGATCCAGCGCGGCGCTGGGTTCGTTCTTCGTCTTCTTCTCGACAGCCCCACGGGTGCTGATCGAAAAGGCCGGGCTCTCGCAAATGGCCTTCAGCCTCTCCTTCGCGACAGCCGCCATCGTGATGATCGCCGCCGCCCGCTTCGCAGGCCGTCTGGTGAGGGTTTGGGGAACGGCGGGCAGCCTTGCGCGCGGCATGGGGCTGCTGCTTCTCGGCGCCTTGCTCCTCGCTCTCGGCGAATTCTTCCTTGCCCCATCTTTCGCCAGCTTCGTGCTTCCGATGTGGGTCATCTCGGCCGGTATCGTGCTCAGCATGGCGGTAACAGCCAACGGAGCGCTGGCGGCGTTCGGCGACAAGGCGGGAACTGCAGTGGCTCTTTATTCCTGCATCCAGAGCCTCATCGTCGTCGTCGCAGGCACGGCCTTCGTGCTGTTGTTGAACGATGAAACGGCGTGGCCATTGGTGAGCTATTGCACCGCGTCGGCAGCCGTTACACTTATCGCGCTTCGCCGTATCTGCTGACCCTGCAACCATGGAGGCGGCGGCAGGTTCGCCGCCTCTCACTTGCAATCGGCTGAATCCTCGCCTAGGCCTTTTCCCGAAGAGGAATTGCCATGCCGACCCCGCCCTCACCCTTTGCCGAGACCCCGCAGCCGCCCTACTACGTCGTCACCTTTTCCTCGATCCGCACCGCGGGAGATCAAGGATATGAGGCGATGGCCGATCGCATGGCCGAGCTTGCGCTGCAGCAGCCGGGCTGTCTCGGGGCCGAGAGCGCGCGGGATGCGGATGGCTTCGGCATCACCAATTCCTATTGGGCCGACGAGGAAAGCCTGAAGGCGTGGAAACAGGTTGCCAGCCACCTCGCCGCCCAGCGTATCGGCCGCGATCGCTGGTACAGGCAATACAAGGTTCGCATCGCGCGCGTCGAACGCGCCTATGAATTCACCGCCCCGGAGGAAGGGAGCCCCAATGGCCAATAAGACCATCGACCACGCCTTTACCGCCGCCAGCCTGACATCGGCAGCGAGCGATCCGACCTTTGCCGGCGCGCTCTCCTTCATGCGCCGCCGGTTTACTAAGGATCTTGCGGGCGTCGACGTTGCCGTCTGGGGCGTGCCTTTCGATGCCGCGGTCTCCAATCGCCCGGGTACGCGCTTCGGACCGCAGGCGATCCGCCGGGCGTCGGCGATCTTCGACAACGATCCGCAATATCCGTTCAACCGTGACCTCTTCACCGATATGGCGGTCATCGACTATGGCGACTGCCTGCTCGACTACGGCAATCACCAGGAGACGCCCGCGGCGATCGAGCGGCAGGCGCAGACGATCCTCGACAGCGGCGCCTTCATGCTGACGCTCGGCGGCGATCATTACGTGACCTGGCCGATCCTCAAGGCGCATGCGGCCAAGCATGGACCGCTGGCTCTGGTGCAGTTCGACGCCCACCAGGACACCTGGCTCGACGATGCCGGGCGCATCGACCACGGCTCCTTCGTGGCGCGCGCAGTGCGCGACGGCATCATCGATCCCGACCGTTCGATCCAGATCGGAATCCGCACCCATGCGCCTGATGATTGTGGCATCGCCATCCTCTACGGCCATCAGGTCGAGGACATGAGCGCCTCGGAGATCGCCTCGACGATCATTTCGCACACCAAGGGTGCTCCCGCCTATCTGACCTTCGATATCGATTGCCTCGATCCGGCCTTCGCACCCGGCACTGGCACGCCGGTTGCGGGTGGCCCGTCGAGCGCGAAAATCCTCTCGGTTCTACAGCGGCTGCATCAGCTCGATATTCGTGGCGCCGATGTCGTCGAGGTCTCGCCGCCCTACGATCATGCCGATGTCACCGCCATTGCGGGGGCGACGGTCGCGATGTATATGCTGGGCCTTCACGCAGAGAGGCGCGCAGCCGCCAAATGACGGCTGTTATCAAACTGATTCAACTTCATGGCAAACTGATTCCGGAACAGTCCGGAACTCATTGAAAGCGCAGGATTATCATGGCAGCGAAGATATTCATTGATGGCGAAGCTGGTACGACGGGTCTGCAGATCCGCGAGCGCCTGGCTGGCCGCCGTGATATCGAACTGCTGTCGATCCCGGCCGAAAGCCGCAAGGACAAGTCTGTCCGCGCCGAGCTTTTGAACAAGGCCGATGTCGCGATCCTCTGCCTGCCTGACGATGCCGCCAAGGAAAGCGTCAGCCTGATCGAGAACGACACCACCAAGGTGATTGACGCCTCGACGGCGCATCGCGTTGCCGAAGGCTGGGCCTATGGCTTTGCGGAACTCAGCAAGGATCAAGCCGGTGTCATCGCCTCGGCCAAGCGTGTCGCCAATCCGGGCTGCTGGCCGCAGGGCCCGATCGCCATGCTGCGTCCGCTCGTCGAAGGCGGTCTTGTGCCCGCCGATTACCCTGTCACCGTCAACGGCATCTCGGGTTACAGCGGCGGCGGCCGGACGATGATCGAGGATTATGTCGCCAAGGGTGAAGACGCGCCTGAATACATGCCCTACGGCCTGAGCTTCAAGCACAAGCACCTGCCGGAGTTGCAGCGCTATGCCAAGCTCGGCCGCGTACCGTTCTTCCAGCCGGTCGTCGGCAATTTCGCGCAGGGTATGGTCGTCACCGTGCCGCTGCAGCTGTCGCATCTGCAAAAAGTGCCGACTGGCGCTGAAATCCATGCGGCGATCGCCGACTATTTTGCCGGTATCAAGGGTGTCGTCGAAGTGGCGCCGTTCGAGAACACCGAACGGACGCCGGATCTCAACCCGGAGATCTACAACGACACCAACCGCATGCGCCTTCATGTGTTCGCCAATGATGCGAATGCACAGGCGCTGCTGGTCGCCGTCTATGACAATCTCGGCAAGGGTGCCTCGGGTGCTGCCGTGCAGAACATGGACCTGATGATCGGCGCGTGATTTGGCGGGTGGCCGCGCCTGGCGCGGCCGCCTCCCTCCGCATATGTCCAGGCCACCATGCCCCTCTCCTTCGACGCTCTCTCCTCCTGGCTTTCATCCGCGCTGCCGGACCATGGCGTCCACGCGCTGATCGCCTTCGCGTTCATCGCCGGGCTCGCCCGCGGTTTTTCAGGATTTGGTGCGGCGCTGATCTTCATTCCGCTTGGCGGCGCGATCGTCGGGCCGAAGCTGATCTCGCCGGTGCTTCTCATGATCGACGGCCTGGCGACCCTCGGCATGATCCCGGCTGCCTGGCGCAACTCGAACCGGCGCGAGGTCTTCGTCATGGCGGCGGGTGCGGTACTTGGCGTTCCGGCGGGAACGGTCGTGCTGACGCTGATGGATCCGCTGGTGCTGCGCTGGATCATCTGCGGCACGGCAATCTGCCTGCTCGCACTTCTGATCTCCGGCTGGCGCTATCACGGCGAACCATCGGCACCGCTGAGTTCCGGCGTCGGCCTGCTTGCCGGGCTCTTCAGCGGTGCGGCCCAGCTCGGCGGGCCGCCCGTCGTCGCCTATTGGCTCGGGGGCAAGAGCAACTTTCAGCGCGTCCGCGCCAACGTTATCTTCTACTTCTCGATCTCCAGCATCTTCACGACGATCAGCTACTACGTCGGCGGCCTGTTCGTGCAGGCGGTATTTGCGTTGACGATCGTCATTCTTCCGGCCTATGCGGCTGGGCTTTACGGCGGCTCGAAGCTGTTCGGCCTAGCGAAAGAAAGCACCTTCCGCCTGACCTGCTATCTGTTGATCGCCGCATCGGCGATCTTCGGCATGCCTGCGCTGGATGGCATCTTGCGCTAGCGTCAGGCGGGCCTGCGCAGCAGACCGAGATTGGCACTCAGCTTTTCGCCCGGGCCATGAGCAAAGGCAAACAGCAGTCCGGCAAGAAATGTGAAATGATCGACGAAGAAGCCGAATTCGGCCTGGTTGCCTTCCCAGCGGTTCGGACCGTGGAAAGCGAAAGCAAGGAAGATCACATAGACGCCGGCAGCAAGCGCCGCCTCGCTGAAGAAGGCGCCGCTCAGCAGTGCGACAGCAAGCCCGACCTCGAAAAAGGCGGCGATCCAGGAGAGCAACAGCGGCAGCGGAAAACCTGCGGCGGCAATATAACCGGCGGTCGCTCCCATATCCATGAATTTGAAGCTTGCCGCCATGACGAACAGGCCGCCGAAAATCAGCCGTGCCACGAGAATTGCGATTGTCTTACCCATTGTCCTACCCTCTTTTGCGGCCGAAGCCGTGTGAACTATGCCACAAGGACGGATGGTGGCGAGGGTTGCCGACAATGACGCATGCGAATTTTCCGGCAAAATCGAAAAAGCCGCGGAGCATCTGCACCGCGGCTTGAAACATGCGGACACGAATAGGCGTCAGTCGCGTTCGGCGATCGTGGTCTGCCGCGAGAACTCCCCGTAATAGCCGCGCCAGTTGGCGATGGCGAAGCCGAAGACGACGAGCGCGCCGCCCTGATGCAGCAGGCCCCAATGCAGCGGCACGTGCAGCAGCAGCGTGGTGATGCCGATCGCCGCCTGGATGGTCACCAGCGCGAAGAGCACGACGGCGCGGCGCGCATGCGTGGTTGCCGGTGCGGCGCGCAGGGCGATCACCACATTGATCAGCGTCAGCGCGAACAGGGTGTAGGCGCCGACACGGTGGATGAACTGAACGGTCTTCGGGTTCTCGAAGAAGTTGATCCAGGCCGGCTGCTGGATCAGCAGATCGCCCGGAACGACGGAACCATCCATCAACGGCCATGTATTATAGGTGAAACCCGCATCCAGACCGGCGACGAGCGCGCCGAGATAGATCTGGAACAGCGCGAAAATGGCGATCACCGCCGCCCAGCGTCTGGAGCTCTGCGTCGGCGCTGCATCATCGGAATGCGGCGAGAGCCCCCGCATGATCCACATGCAGGAGGCAAAGATCAGACAGGCCATGACCAGATGGGTCGCAAGGCGATATTGGCTGACATCGGTGCGCACGGAGAGACCGGAGGACACCATCCACCAGCCGATGAAGCCCTGCAGACCGCCGAGCGCCAGAATACCCGCAAGCGGCCAGCGCAGGCGGCGCTCCACCTTGCCGGTGATCCAGAAATAGAGAAGCGGCAGGCCGAAGATGACGCCGATGCCGCGGGCAATCAGCCGGTGTGCCCATTCCCACCAGAAGATGCCCTTGAACTCTTCGACCGTCATGTCGCTGTTCAGCTGCTGGAACTCGGGAATGCGCTGGTAGAGCTTGAATTCCTCGTCCCATTCCGTGGCATTCAGCGGCGGGATGACGCCGTGGATCGGCTTCCATTCAGTGATCGACAGGCCGGAATTGGTCAGCCGCGTGGCGCCGCCGACCAGCACCAGACAGAAGAGCGCCAGCAGCACGAAACCCAGCCAGATGCGCAATGCGCGGCGGTTGCGATCCTGCTTGCGGACTTCGCCCCGGATTGCCTGCTCGGTGGTCATATTCGCGACGGCCATGATTGCTCCTTCGTTACGGCAGTTGATTTGCCCCAGCGGCTCATGCAAAACAAGCCCCGAACCTTTGCGGCATGCCGTCGCGCTGTCCAAGCAACCCGGAAGATTGAACTGATATGCCCGTTCGCCTGCGCAAATTCATCGGCACGATCCTGATCATCGTCCTCGTGCTCGCCTATGCGCTGATCGCGAATACGATCGCCGTCGCCACGCTTGGCGAGGCGCCCTGGTGGGGCCACCTGCTCTATTTCGCGCTGACCGGCATGCTCTGGGTGCTTCCCGCCATGCTGATCATCAAGTGGATGGCCGGGCCGAAGCAGCAATAGCGCATTAACGCGCAGATAACCGTGATCGGCGGAAAAGCGCGCGCCACCGCCTACGTTTAAATCCTCGATAGGCTCCGCAGCGCTATATCCTCTGGCAAGCAATCTTGACCGGAGAATTCCCGTGAGGACCCAGAAGCTCGATGCCGACCAGCAGCCGCTCGACGACGCAGGCAAGGCCGACGCCGGCATTTCGCGGCTGAGGTCGCTCAGCGCCAAGCTGGCGATCGCCGAACTGGATGTAAGCGTCCACGATGCGATGGAGCCGCTGGAGCGCGATTGGCGGACGCTGGAGAAGGACCACCTCACCTCTCTGCATCAGGGCTACGAATGGGGCCGCTCCTGGGTGCGCGCCTACAAACGGCCGCTGGCAATCCTCAAGGGCAGCACGCATGGCAAGGTTGCCTTCATCCTGCCGGTCGAGATCGATAGCAGCCACGGCGTCCGGATCGCCCGCTTCATCGGCGCCGATCACAGCAATATCAACACCGGCCTGTTTTCCGAACATTTCGTGGAAGCCTTCGAGGATCTCGATCCGCAGCGCTTTGCCGAAATCCTGAAACAGGCGCTGCAGGGCAAAGCCGATCTTCTGCTGCTGCAGAACATTCCGCTCGAATGGCGCGGGCGGCGAAACCCTCTCGGCCTGCTGCCGATGGTGCAAAACCAGAACCATGCCTATCAGCTGCCGCTGCTCGACAATTTCGAGGCAACGCTGAAGCAGGTGAATGCCAAGAGCCGCCGCAAGAAGTTCCGCGTCCAGTCGAAGCGGCTGGAGGCCGTCGGCGGGTTCGACTATGTGGATGGGGGCGCGGCTGGCGAACAGCACGCGCTGCTCGACCTGTTCTTCAAGCAGAAGGCGGAGCGCTTCCGCACCCTCGGTCTGCCCGACGTTTTTGCCGATGCTGAGACGAAAGCCTTCCTGCACGGCCTTATCGATATTCGCGACGGCGGCGACTACGGCCTGGAAATGCATGCGCTGCGGCTGAAGGGCGAGCTTGCGGGCAAGATTGCCGCGGTTTCAGGCATCTCGCGCAAGGGCGATCACATTATCTGCCAGTTCGGCGCGATCGATGAGAGCCTGGTACCGGATTCGAGCCCCGGCGAATTTCTCTATTGGCAGATGATATCGGGGCTGCAGGGCAAGGGCGTATCGCTCTTCGACTTCGGCCTTGGAGACCAGACCTACAAGCGCTCTTGGGCGCCTGTCGAGACCAGCCATCACGATGTGGTTCTGCCGCTGTCGCTGAAGGGATCGATCGCCGGCGCGGCGCATCGCGCCATCACCAGAAGCAAGGCCTTCATCAAGGCCCGGCCGGGTTTCTATCGTGCCGCCCAGCGCGTTCGCGCCAGGATCGGCATCTGATCGTCACGCCGCGTGGCGGGCAACATCAGGCTCGGCGGCTTCCCCGCCCGACATCAGCACGACGCGCTGATAGCCGGCCTTTTCGAATTCCGTCATGGCATGGACGAACTCGTCCTCCAACACTTCGGGCATCGACAGGATGATTTCGACATCCTTGCTGCGGGTCAGACGCGAGACGCCGGCCACATCGGCCGCGCCGCATTCGACGACGACGATATCGTAGGCCGACATCAGCGCATCGAGAAGCAGCGAGAGCCGATCGGCCCCGCGCATGGCCTGACGCACGTCGCTATTCCCCTGCGGAATGAGATGGGCGTCCGAGGCGCGGTCGCCGTGGATCGTGTCGCCGAAAGCGGCAACGCCGCAAAGCAGATCGGTCACGCCGGGCGCTTTCAGATCTTCGGCCATCAGAACCGTCGGATAACCGGAGCCGGTCATGTCGACCAGAATGGTGCGCTGGCCGGATGCCGAGAGCTTGCGGGCCAGTGCGACGGTTGCTGCCGATCCATCGTCACCAACGGGTGATATGGCGATTGCCAGCGGCGCGCGGCTGCTGGTCAGGTATTCGGCAACGGAGCCGATCGAGAACTCGTTGTCGTCAGCGGGCTCTACGGTTTCTGCCGGCTCTTCGACGGCCACTTCTTCCTCGTGTGCAGACAGCATGCTCGACGGTGCGGCGCGTTTGGACTTGACCGGCGCGGCAGCGGTGAGCGTTTCGTCTTCGGTCCGGGCGATCGGGACGGCGGATGCACCGACGGGGCGCAGCGCACGGCCGCTGAAAAGCTCTGCCAGCATGATGAAGATCGAGGTGAGGATCAGCGTTGCGAAAGCGGCAACGATGACGATCGGCACGACCTTCGGGAAATAGGGATCGACCGGCTGGACAGCCTTGGAAACGATGCGGGCGTCGGCTGGGCTGGAATTGCTGTCGGCACGAGAGGCGGCCTCGCGGTAGCGGACGAGATAGGTCTCGAGCAGCTGGCGCTGGGCATTGGCTTCGCGCTGCAGGGCATTGAGGCCGACTTCATCTTCACCGGCCTTGGCGCTATTCTGCTGCAGTGTAGTGGACTGGCGCTCGAGCTCGGCGGCACGAAGGTCGGCGACCTTCGATTCATTCTCGATGCTGGTCAGGATCTTCTGCGTCTCCTGGCGGATCTGCGTCTTGATGTCGGCGAGCTGGGCCCGCAGGCTACGAAGCCTCGGGTGGTTGTTGAGCAGCGATGTGCTGAGATCGGAAATCTGCGACTGCAGGCCGGACTCGGTGCCTTTCAGCCGCTGCATCGACTGCGATGCCATGATATCCGGCAGCGTATCGGACGGTGCGCCCGACGACAGGGCATTGCGAACGGCCTGTGCGCGGGCCTCGGCATTGGCCTTCTCGCCACGGACGCGCGTCAGCTCCGCGGAAATATCGTTCAGCTGCTGGGTCGGGAAATTGCTGCCGCCATTGGTGGGCAGCAAGCCATATACCGAGCGGTATTCGGCAACCTTCTGCTCGGCATCGCTGACCTTCTGACGCAGGCTTTCGATCTCGGGCTCCAGCCAGCGGGTCGCTTCGGAGTTGGAATCGAGCTTCGCGCCGCTTTGGGTAGCGAGATAGACGGAGGCCATCGCATTGGGGATGCGGGCGGCGAGCTTCGGATCCTTGGAGGTGAAGTTGATGCCGATGACGCGGGAGCCCGGCACCTGGAAGACCTGCAGGCGCTCCGTGAACGCATCGATGACGCGTTCTTCCGGCGGGTTCTCGGCCGGGTTCTTCTTCAGATGCAACGCAATCAGGATATCGGTCAGCGCCGAGCCGTTCGCGGCTTCGTCGAATTCGGGAAGCTCGTAAAGCTTCTCGCTGTTAATGACCTTCTTGATCAGATCGGCCGATTGCAGCAGCTGCACCTGGCTGGCGATGTTCAGTTCGTCCAGCAGCGGCCCGGCATTGGCGTCGGCAGACTGGGTGTTGGCGAAGGCCGGTGCGCGCTGTTCGATCAGCAACCGCGTTTCGCCGCGGTATTTCGGAGCAATCATCTTGGCGCCGGCAAAGGCGACCCCTGCCCCGACCAGCGTGATCGCGACGACCTTGAGCCGCCGTTCCCATACCGCACGGACAAGCTGGCCAAGATCGATATCGACATCCTGATTACCCGTTACGCCGGACATACTCGCACTCCAAGAACAAAGGTGTGGCGAAGGGTAAACGACTATAGTAACCCAAGCGTTAATTACCGGCTGGGCAAGTAAGGCGCCCAAACCTGCCGTCTTCCAAAAAATCCTGCAAATTTTTACCGGGCATTAACCCTAACGGATTGATAACGACAGGGACCAAGTTCGTTTCCTGTGAGCACAGTCGGATGCCTTTCGCAAAGCCCAAGATGTTTCTGGCCCTGAGCCTTGCCGCCATGACTGCGGCATTGAGCGGCTGCAACACCTATAAGCCGGCGCCGAAGGCTTTCCAGCAGGCGACGATCCAGCCCTATACGCTGGATAGCGGTGACCGGCTGCGGATCACCGTCTTCGATCAGCCGAGCATGACCAACAGCTACACCGTCGACCAGGCAGGCTATGTCGCCTTCCCGCTCGTCGGTCAGGTTCCTGCCCGCGGCCGCACGCTGCAGCAGCTGTCCGGCCAGCTTGCCGCCAAGCTCAAGCAGGGTTATCTGCGCGATCCTGACGTCACCATCGATGTCGATCGCTACCGTTCTATCTACGTCATGGGTGAAGTCGGCCAGCCCGGCCAATATGCCTATGTTCCAGGCCTGACCGTGCAGAACGCCATTGCGGTGGCCGGCGGCTTCTCTTCCCGCGCCAATCAGGCAAGCGTCGACGTGACACGCAAGATCAACGGCCAGGTCATCACCGGCCGCGTCAACATCTCGTCCGCCATCATTGCCGGCGACACCATCTACGTCCGCGAACGGCTGTTCTGATCGCATATGGCAGACGAACAACGGCCTCTCCGCATCATTCACTGCTTCAGGTCACCGGTCGGTGGCATTTTTCGCCATGTCCGCGATCTCGTCGAGGAGCACAGCAAAGCCGGTCACGAGGTCGGCATTCTCTGCGACAGTTCGACCGGCGGCGAGCACGAGGACCGGCTGTTCGACGACATCCGTCCCTACCTTTCGCTGGGACTGACGCGCGTGCCGATCCGCCGCGCCCCCGGCATCTCGGATATCCCTGTTATCTGGGATACATACAAGACGATCAAAAGTTTGCGGCCTGATGTGCTGCACGGACACGGCGCCAAAGGCGGTGTGCTCGCGCGGCTCGTTGGCTCAGCCCTGCGGGTGAACAGGTATCGCGTAGCCCGCCTCTATACCGCCCATGGCGGAAGCCTGCATTATTCCCGCACCTCGCTCCTCGGGCAATTCGTGCTCAAGATGGAGCGGCTGCAGGAATATCTGACCGACGCGCTCGTCTTCATCTGCGAATACGAGCGCGACACATATCTGAAGAAGGTCGGCAAGCCGAAGACCAAGACACGGCTGATCTATAACGGCATCGGGGAGCGCGACTTCCAGGTGATCCCGACCCGATCCGACGCCGTCCAGTTCATCTACATCGGCATGCTCAGGGACCTTAAGGGTCCCGATCTTTTTGTGGATGCCTTTGCCAGGACGGAGCGTCTGGCCGGGCGGCCGCTCTCGGCGCTGATGATCGGCGACGGCCCTGACCGCGACAAATACCGCGACATGATGGTCGAGCGCGGGCTGGGGAAACGCATCAGCATGCTGCCTGCGATGCGGGTGCAGGACGCCTTCGCCATGTCCGACAATGTCGTCGTCCCCTCCCGCGCCGAAGCCATGCCCTATATTGTTCTCGAAGCACTCGGCGCCAGCAAGACCGTCATCGCCAGCCGTGTCGGCGGCATCCCTGAGGTGCTCGGCAAGGACAGCAGCGCGCTGGTGGCGCCAGGCGACGCCGGTGATCTGGCGCGGGTGATGGCGGAGGCAATCGCCAAGCCCGGATGGGGGCGGCAGACCATGCCGTCGGCAGACGCCGTGAAGGCGGTTTTCTCCGCACCTGTGATGGCCAAGGATGTTCTGAAACTATACTACGAGCTCGTGGGTATGACGCCGCAGCCGGCAAATATATAAGATCTCGTAAATCTTTCTTAGGGGCTTGGTGTTAAGCCGTTCGTATCAACGAGCGGCGGTAGCCTCATGAACAAGGCAGAAAAGAACGATCAGTTCGACGTCGATACGCTGCGAAAGCGGGTTTCGGACATCAATGTGCGTGGCGACGGCGATGAAAAGCCGGACGAGACCGCGACCATCAACGCTTATGCGCTGCAGATCGCCGAGCAGTTCCGCGAAGGCACACATTCGCCTTCGATCATCATCGGCCAGTTCCGCCTGTTCGAATTCGCCTCGCAATTCCTGATCGGCCTGCTGGCATTCCTGATCTGGCCGGGCGACGGCAGCGAAAGTTTTGGGGCACGCGTGGCCATGGCCTTTGTGGCGGCGGCTCTTGCGGTCATCAGCCTGCAGATCAGCGATACCTATTCGATCCCGGCGCTGCGCTCGCGCGTTCGGCTGCTGCCGCGGATCTTCCTGTCCTGGGGCGCAGCCTTCATCGTCACGGCGCTGATCTTCGCGCTGGTGCGCGATGTATCGCTGACGCAGATCCAGATCCATCTGGCCTGGTTCTCGCTTTCCGGTCTCTTCCTCATCGGTACCCGCTTCCTCGTCGCCTACGGCATCCGCAACTGGGCGCGCAACGGCGTCATGGAACGGCGCGCCGTGATCGTGGGCGGCGGCGATCCGGCGAAAGATCTGATCCGCCTGCTCGAACTGCAGCCCGACAACGACATCCGCATCTGCGGCATCTTCGACGATCGCGGCGAGAAGCGCTCGCCGATCATGGTCGCCGGTTATCCGAAGCTCGGCACCGTCGCAGAGCTCGTCGAATTCGTCCGCCTGACGCGCATCGACATGCTGATCATCGCGCTGCCGCTCAGCGCCGAAGCGCGCATTCTGCAGCTCTTGAAGAAACTCTGGGTGCTCCCGGTCGATATCCGCCTTGCCGCCCATGCCAACCGCCTGCGCTTCCGCCCGCGCGCCTATTCGCATGTCGGCACCGTGCCGATGCTCGATATCTTCAAAAAGCCGATCCAGGACTGGGATTCGGTAGCCAAGCGCGGCTTCGACCTGTTTTTTGCGTCGCTGGCGCTGTTGCTGCTCTGGCCGGTGATGGTCGCCACGGCGATCGCCATCAAGCTGACCTCGAAGGGCCCTGTGTTCTTCATGCAGAAGCGCCACGGCTTCAACAACGAGATCATTAACGTCTTCAAGTTCCGCTCGATGTACACGCATCTGAGCGATCCCACGGCCAAGGCCGCCGTCACCAAGGGCGACCCGCGCGTCACCCCTGTCGGCCGCTTCATCCGCAAATCGTCGATCGACGAACTGCCGCAACTGTTCAACGTGCTGCGCGGCGAGTTGTCGCTGGTCGGCCCACGCCCCCACGCCGTTCTCGCCCAGGCCCGCGACCGCGCCTTCGGCGATGTCGTCGAAGGCTATTTCGCCCGCCACCGCGTCAAGCCCGGCGTCACCGGCTGGGCGCAGATCAACGGCTGGCGCGGCGAAGTCGACAACGACGACAAGATCAAGTTCCGCACGGCCTACGATCTCTACTATATCGAGAACTGGTCGCTCTGGTTCGATCTGAAGATCCTGTTCCTGACGCCGATCCGGCTGCTGAACACGGAAAACGCCTATTGAGCGCGATCGAGGCGACATACGCGCGCGTCTCCGACCCGCAGCGCGTGACGCTGCGGCTGATCGGCTCGGCGATGGTTGCCTTCGGCGTGTTCCTCTCGGGCTTCGTCATCGACGAGCCCGCGCCCTATGAGCTCTGGATGGCCGGGCTGACCGGCATCTGGTTCATCCTCGGCCTTCGCATCTCCCGCTACAGCGGCATCCTGCTCGCCCTGCTCCTCACCTTCAATGTCGGGGGCATGCTGTCGCTGACGCAGATGAAGGACATGACCGGCGGCCCGATGTATGTGGCGGTCTCCACCTTTCTGGCGCTGACCTCGGTCTTCTATGCGGCGATCATCGAGGACAATGCCAAGCGCCTCGTGCTGATCTTCAACGCTTGGGTCTTTGCCGCAGTCATCACCTCTGCGCTCGGCATTCTCGGCTATTTTCACGCCTTTCCCGGCTCCGAGGTGTTCACCCTCTACGACCGCGCCAAGGGCGCCTTCCAGGATCCGAACGTCTTCGGCCCCTTCCTCGTCGCCCCTTCCCTCTATCTTGTGCACGGGATGCTGACGCGCAGCCTCTTGAGCTCGCCGATCCGCGCCTTCGCGCTGCTGATCCTGGCGCTCGGCGTCTTCCTGTCCTTCTCGCGCGCCGCCTGGGGCCTGTTCCTCTTGACGATCGTCATCCTGATCTTCGTCATGCTGCTGAAGGAGCGCACCGGCGCCTTCCGGCTGAAGATCCTGCTGATGTCGATGACCGCCGTCATCCTGATGGTCGCCGCCTTGGTGATCGCTTTGCAGATTCCGCAGGTGGCCGATCTCTTCAGCACCCGCGCGCAGCTTGTCCAGCAATATGACGGCGAATATCTCGGCCGGTTCGACCGCCACCGCATCGGCTTCCAGATGATGATGGAACGACCCTTCGGCATCGGCCCGATGGTATTCGGCACGATTTTCCCCGAGGACGAGCACAATATCTGGCTGAAATGCCTGACAACATACGGCTGGCTCGGCTTCGTCACCTATGTGTCGATGCTGATCTGGACCATCTACCTCGGCTTCAAGAACCTCTTGAAGGACCGCCCCTGGCAGCCGTTCCTGATGATCGCCTGGATCTGCGTCATCGGCCACGCAACGATCGGCAACGTCATCGACATCGACCACTGGCGCCACGTCTATCTGCTGTTCGGGATCGTCTGGGGATGCTCGGCTCTGGAGCATCGCCACCAGCGCGAATTGGCAGGCGAAACCGCAGCCCGCGCCACTTGAGAAGCGCGCCATCCGCGCTACAATTCCTCTGATGATCACAGGAACACAGATACGCGGCGCGCGCGCCATGACCGGCATGAGCATCGAGGAACTGGCCGATGCCGCCGGGCTCTCGACACAGACGGTCTCCGCCCTCGAACATGGCACCGGCACGGGAGAACCGCAGGCGTTTCTCGCCGCCAAGCATGCGCTTGAGGCTGCCGGCATCGTCTTCATCGCCAGCGGCAGTCACGACGAAGGCGGCCCCGGCGTGCGGCTGAAAGCGCGCCCGAACGGCGATGACGGGCTGAGGCCAGAAGAGCTTAACGCCACCAACGACGACTGAGACGGAACCAAACCGGTTCTCATGCGTTTTCCGCCGCGCAATCAACGCGTTAAGGGAAAACATCTTGAATCGTAGCAATGGACTTTATTTCGTCATCGGCGCCCTGCTGGTCGTCGTCGTCGGCCTGGGGGCCTATATCTTCCACGAAGAACGCAAGCCTGAGGGCGTCGAGCTCAGCATCGGCCAGAACGGAATTTCCGTCGAGCAGAAGTAATCTTCAGAGGTAGGCCTTGGTCAGAGCGGCGAGCTTTGCGCCGTCCCTGACGCCCTGACGGTAGAGCTGGATCATCGCGGCGCCGAGGCGCTCGGCTTCCTGCGTCCGGCGGCCAACGCCCCGATCTTCGCAGACTTCATCCAGAATATTCGAGATCACGTCGAGATCCTCCGAAAATAACGGCAGGTCGCGCGGATGGATGGGTGTGGCGAGCATCGCAGCAGCACTTCATGAAGGCCTGATGCGGGACATCCGCAACGGCACGAATGGATTGGGAACGCGCTCACTATGCGCGCCGATCTCACGCTTTGCAACTGCCGGAAATTTATCGGGAACAAAGCCAGCGGGCGGGCGTTTGCTGGCAGGTTCCGTTCAGTATCGAAGATCGTGTCATGAGTCAGAGAAATTTCCCCTCCCCCGTCCGCGTCAAATCCGCAACCGCAGACCTTATCATTTCCACCGCCTGGGAGGCTGTCGAATTCCTCAAGCGCTGGCCAGGAAAGCGCGGCCGCGAATACCGCATCGCCATGCAGCATTGCCTCGATGCGCTCGATGGGCTGATCAGCGCCGGAAAGGCGCGGCTGTCCTTCATCACCGCCGTTCGCACGGCAGGACTGCTGGAATAGTGCCGATCACGCTTTAGTGTTTGCGGATCGGGATCACGTCCGCCAGACGCGGATGCAGGGCGCCATCGGTGATCGCCTTGCCGCTGATCTCGATCAGATATTCCTCGGCAAGCTCGCACAGCGCGCGCGCAACATCGCCGTCACCCCAACCCGCGCGCACCGCCGCCTCGGACAAGGCCTGAAACGCCTCGGCAAGCTGCCCGCGCGGACTGTCATCAAATCTGCGATCGGTCATGGCCGCCCCCATGCGCCGCTATGGCGCATGGGTGAAAGAATACGGCCCGCAGCGGAGAAAAAGCGAGGACTATTCACAATTCGCCACGGCCAAATTTGGTGGGGTTGGCGCGGATGCTATAAAGAAGAATACGGCGGGCTACCCTGACGAAAGCGTCGCGCGGAAGGCAAGCCGCGCCGCCTTGATCTCGACTTGAGGCGCCAGTTGTCCATCCTATGCCCGATCCAAACACAGTAGACCGATGCCTTCTCGTTAAGGCGGATGTGCCCCGGCCTTGTCGACCGGGGCACCCTTTCTTTCTTCTCTCCAGCGCTATACAGCCTGGCGTCAGGGCTTCAATGCCCTCCGCTGGCCGATGCATCCGTCATCTTTTCGAGCACTTGATCCAGGCTGAAGCTCGCAGATTTCTGCCGGGGCGGAAACTCTTTGAACGATGACAGGAATTCCGCCACGCCTGCCTGGGCCGGCACAAGCAGATAGATGTGCCGGAACATCCAATCGTAGAACGTATTGGAGGTCTGTATCGCGCGTTCGTATGGATCCATCCGCAGATTGAAAATATACGGCGTGCGCAGCACGACGAACGGTTCCAGCCATATTTTGAGCGTCGTCTCGACACGCTGTTCCATGAACATCATTTTCCAGTTGTCGTATCGGAGCGCCGCGACGTCGCCGTCATCGGTGAAGTAGATGAAGCCCTTGCGCGGGCTCTCGGCCTCTTTACCTGTCAGGTAGGGCAGCAGGTTGTGGCCGTCGAGATGGACCTTGAATGTCGTATCGCCGACCTTGTGGCCCTTCTTCAGCTTTTCCTTGATATCGGACTCGCCGGCTATGGCAAGGATGGTTGGAAACCAGTCCTGGTGGCTGATGATCCCGTTCGACACCGACCCGGCCTTGATATGGCCCGGGAAACGAACCATGCATGGAACGCGATAGGCGCCTTCCCAGCTTGTGTTCTTTTCGGACCGGAACGGCGTCATGCCCGCATCCGGCCAGGTGTTCATGTGCGGACCGTTGTCAGTGCTGTACTGCACGAAGGTATTGTCGGCAATTCCGAGCTTGTCGATGAAGTCGAGCATCTCGCCGATGCACTTGTCGTGATCGATCATCACGTCATGATATTCCGACTGCCAACGTCCGGACTGCCCGCGGCTCTCCGGCTTGACATGCGTCCACGCATGCATGTGTGACGTGTTGAACCAGACGAAGAACGGCTCGCCGGCGTCGTGGGCAGCCTTGATGAATTTCTTGGCCGCCGCCAGGAACTCGTCGTCGCAGGTCTCCATGCGCTTTTTCGTCAGCGGGCCGGTATTCTCGATCTTCTGACCGCCTTTTCCATCCGCCCAGCAATGGAGGACGCCGCGGGGACCATATTTCTTCCTGAACTCGGGGAAGTCCTTCGCGTTCGGGTAATCGACTTCTTCGGGCTCCTCTTCGGCGTTGAGGTGATAGAGGTTGCCAAAGAACTCATCGAAGCCGTGCACCGTCGGCAGATGTTCGTCGCGGTCGCCCAGATGGTTCTTGCCGAATTGCCCGGTCCGGTAGCCGAGCGGCTTGAGGGCTTGAGCAATGGTGATGTCTTCGGCCTTGAGGCCCAGTTCAGCGCCGGGAAGGCCGACCTTAGTCAGGCCGGTCCGCAGACCGCACTGGCCGGTTATGAAGGCGGCACGGCCCGCCGTGCAACTCTGCTCCGCATAGGAGTCCGTAAAGATCATGCCTTCGCTCGCAAGGCGGTCGATGTTGGGCGTTTTGTAGCCCATCAGGCCCCTGGTGTAGCAACTGAGGTTCGACTGTCCGATATCGTCTCCCCACATGATTAGAACGTTCGGTTTCTTGGTCGCCATTTCTGAGTTCCTTTTTCCGATGAGGTACAGTCGGTGTGCCGTGCCAATTCTTGATTGGACTGCGCGCAGGGCGTCGCCGAAATGTGCTTGCGGGGGGAAAACTGCTCTGCGAACCGGTGCTCGTCCAGTTGGACCTTGGTCCACCTAAGGGTGCGAAAACATCGGCTAAGGAATGCTATCAGCCTATCATGCGGCAACAGGCATCTGCCGCCGGAACGTCTCGATCCGGCGCCGGAATTTCAGCCTCGCTGGCCTCCTGTTATTCCGGGGCGGCGGCCGCCTGCCGCTCGCGCGCGGTTTCCTTCCGCCGCTCGCGGAGCTCGCCCATATCCCGATTGATGAAGAAATTGAGGAACGTCCGGATAACCGCGATTGCCGCGAAGCGCCCGATCTCCTCCCAGCTCGGCGAGATCGACGTTTCGACGATGTCAGCCGCGAGCTGGAAGCTGAGACCGGCAACCAGCCAGCGGCCGAACGTCAGCCAGACGAGACTGCGTTCCTCCTCGGACAGGCGCCCGGCCACGATGATCCTGATCGCCGCAACGAAGGCTTCAAGCGTGCCGTAGACAACGACGACAAGAGCAGCGCCATTGATGAGAACGACGGCGCGCTCGGTGAGGTAGACAAGCCATTCTTCCATTGCCGTCTCCTGCTGAAAAGCGTTTCACGCGGTTCACCACCGATGTCACGGCGGCGTCCATGCCACCCGATCGCGGCTAATGCGCCAGCGCAGATAGGGGATGGAAACCAGCGCTCCGACGATCAGATGCAAGATGACGACGGCCATGAACTCCGCCTTCTGATCCGGAAAATTCAGCGAGGCGATCGTCAGCGCCATGCCCGGATGGCGGCTGCACGTGGCGAGCGCAAGTGCCGTGCGATTACCGGGATCGGGGCCGCCGCCCAGGATGTGCCCGACAGCAAGCCCGATCAGCGTGAAGCATGCCAGCGCGATCAGCGAACCGTTGACGATCGTCGTCCAGATCGCGCCGGACATCGTGAGGAGGATGGGCAAGGCGCCGAGCACCAGGAGGATCATCGACAGCAGTGACACCGGGCGGACAAATTTCTCCGCGAGATCCGGCATCAGCCGGTGAACGAGGATGCCGATGGCCAGCGGGACGATCGCCGAAATCAGGATCACAGGCGCGATATCGGATGCCGAAACATGCGTCTCCCGGCCGAAGTATTGCCCGATCCATTCGATCGACGAGGGGATGAATACAAGGGAGAGAAGCACTGCCGAAACCAGAAGGCCAACGGCATAGGATCGGGTCGCCCCATGCTTGCGTTCCTTGGTCGGCAAAAGCGGCGGCACCGGCGAGACTGCCAGTGCCAGCAGCACGACTTTCACCGGAAAGGTCAGATCGAAGATCGAAGCGCAAGCGACGACGATGAGTACCATCAGGACGTTCATCGACAGGACGGCGCGCAGCAGAAGCCATGGCCGCCGGAACAGATAAGTAGCATCTTCGAGATTGGCAGCGAGGCCGAGCGCCAATACGTTGAGGAAGATGCTGGCCGTCAGAACGAGGGGGATGATCTGAGCAAGGGTCACGCTTGCGTTTCCTTTCGACGGTCAGCCAAACGGTCCCGCTCCGAAGGTCATGCCGGCAATCGCCAGCACGCCGGTCATCAGCAGAAGGACGGCGATGATCATGGTGAACGAGACAGGGAAGCGGCTCTCGCCGTGGATGAGGCCATCGGCCACCATGTCGTGCCTCAAGCCCCGCAAGCCGGACATGAACTGGAGATGGTAGACGATCCCGACGATCAGCATGCCCACCCCGAGCCCCACCAGCGCCAGACCAAAATTTTTGGGCGAGCCGCTTTCGAGTGTGCCGGCGGCCTTCAGCTTGGCGAAGAACTGGAAAATCGTGAAACCGAAGCCGATCAGCGAAAGCGATGTGCGGATGACCGACATCAGCGTCCGGTCGGCGCTCATCCGCGTGCGCTGGAACGACATGCCCGTACGTCGCGATGACAGTTCTGTGGAGGTCTCGGCCTCGTTCATCTTCCATCCCCTGACAACCGTCAGATTGGAGCCTGCCGGCTGGCCGGTGACCGGCGAACTGGCACGGTATCAACTACACCATCGCGAATGACTGCCGTAATTGGCCTTAGGTCCAATAGGCGGATGGCGCGTGCAGGCGGCGCTCGCGAAGAATCCGAAATTGCGATAGCAGCAGCGAGATGACGGTACGGGTGAATGCGGCATGAAAGTCTGCCGGAGCAAGGAGGTAGAGTCGCTTGGCAGCGGATCAGTTCAATATCAGCCTGATCGCGCGCGACACCGTCTCGCGCTCAACGGGCTTTACCAGGTAATTTGCGGCCCCGGCTCTCAGACAGCGTTCGCGCATCTTTGGAACATCGCCGCCGGTAATGATGATCGCCGGAACCAGATGCCCGTCCTGCCGCATCCGCAGGACGATATCGATGCCGTTCAAGCCCGGCATGTGCATGTCGATCAACGCACAGGAGAACGTCGTCGTCAGCAGCGCGGCCAGGAAGGTTTCGCCCGCCGAAAATTCGACAGGATCGAAGGACAGGGAAGCGATCATCCGGCGCAAGGCGCGGCGCACGACCTCGTCGTCGTCCACGATAGCCACTCTGAGTTTTGCGCTCTCCATGACGCTGTCTTACAGCATGCGCCTGCCATCAGGAATTGGCCTTCAGTCCAATACCAATCAGCTCGCGCAGGCCGAAGCAACTTCGCGTCAATGGTGTGCTGCCGCCGACATCCGCACGAGATCGGCAACCGTGCGGACGCCCATCTTTTCCATCATGCGGCCGCGATGAACTTTGATTGTCTTCTCGACCGTGCCGAGCTCTGCGGCAATCTGCTTGTTCAAACGCCCGGCAACGACACAGGTGAGGACCTCGCGCTCGCGGGCGGTCAGCGAGGCGATCCGCTGTTCGATCTGCCGCCGCTCCTCCCCGGCCTGCCGCGCGCCGGCATCGCGCTCAATTGCCGTGGCGACGGCCGCCATCAGCGACGCCGCATTCACCGGCTTGGTCAGGAAATCGATCGCGCCCGCCTTCATCGCCCGGACCGTGGCGGGGATATCCGCCTGCCCGGTCAGGAAGATGATGGGCCGTTCAACGCTTTCCGCCAGAAGAAGCTCCTGCACCGCCAACCCGTCCATGCCCGGCAGGCCGAGATCGACGATCGCGCATCCCGGGACCTCTGGATCGTGCAGCTCGAGAAACGCTTCGGCGCTGGTATGCGCCTCGACGTGATGCCCGAACGCGCCCAAAAGACGCTTCAGGGCCTTGAGGACCGCTTCGTCGTCATCGATCAGAAAGACGGTCACTGCTGCGGTATCGCTCATCGTGCTTTCCCCTCTATGCAGACGGCAGGACGAGTACCGCCCGCGCGCCCTTTTCGAAGTTCTCATCGAACTGCAGGGTCCCCCCGTGGGCCTGTACGATCGATCTGCAGATAGCCAGCCCGAGCCCGAGGCTCGACTTCTTGGTGCTGACAAAAGGCTTGAAGATCTCGCCATGACGGCCGGAGGCAATGCCTATACCGTGATCTGTCACGGTCAACTCGCACGTGCCATCATCGCGCTTCTTGGTCTGAATTGCAATCTCACGCTGCGTTGGCGGCAGATGCGCCATCGCGTCCGTGGCATTGAGAAAAAGGTTCAGCAGAACCTGCTGAAGCTGCGGCAGGTTCCCGCAGATCGGCACATCTGGCATATCCTGCAGCAGGTCGACCTGGGTTTGACGCGCAAGCAGTTCGCTGCGCGCCAGTGCCAGCGTGGTCGTCACCGCGTAGTTCAAGTCCATTCGCTCCAAGGTCGTTTCGCCCCTGATCATCAACCGTCGTAACTGGGTGATAACGGTTGCCGCACGCCGGTTGTCCAGGACGATATCGTTCAGAATGTCGCGAAGCTCGCCGATATCGATCGGCTCGTTCTCCAGAAGACGGGCACCGGACTCCGCATTGGAGAGGATCGACGTCAGAGGTTGATTGAGTTCATGAGCAAGCGCGCCCGACAATTCGCCGAGCTGCGAGGTTCGGGAAAGATATGCGAGCTCCAGCCGTTCCAGATTGAGCTCTGCCTGAAGCCGAAGCTGGCGCCGCCGCTGCAGGAAGAGCGCGGCGATAGTGGCAGCCTGGAGAAGGATCACCGCGAGCATCGTTAGGATTTCGACCCGATACTTTTCCCATGGCGACATCTCGTAGTTGAGGATCTGGGCATCGTCGGGTATCAGCTTCGGATCGATCTCCCAGTGCTTGATCCGCTCCCAGTCGACCAGCGGTCCATCCTTGACAAGATGTGTTTGCGGTCCGGACATGTCGCCGGCAACGAGCCTGGCTGCGGTGGCTCCCATTTCCTTGCCGATATCCTCGAATGTCCCGACATATCCCGCCACAACACCCGCGCCGAAATGGGAACTGTAGACGCTGTATGCGGGAGCCTTGGAAACCGAGGCTATCGCCTGCGTCGCATCGCGGGGATAGAACTTGCGGCCATCGGCATCCTCGAAAATGTTCAGGACCATCAGGATGGCGTCTCGGGGGAGACTGCCAGCGATAGCCTTGAAGCCATCGATCGTCAGACCGCTTCGGTAGTTGACGGGTACCCCCTTGTAGCTGTCGGTCAGCGTCTCCCTGGCCGTCGCCTGCCAGTTCTTGTCGAAGCCGGACGAGCCGGTCATGACGACGATCTCCTTGGCATCGGGCTGAAGTGTCAGCGCAAGGTCTATGGTCTTGCGGACGTCGAAATGGCTGACCACGCCTTTCACATCCACAGGCAACGTCCGGGTTCGGAGCGACACGTCGCTGACGGCACCAAATACGATGGGCGCATTGTTGCCGATGGTGGCGCGATGGTCGAGTGCGAACTGCAGCGCGCCCGGCCCGCCGGCGATCACCACATCAAACTTCGTCGCTGCGTATTTGCTTGCAAGATAGCCCGCGATGCGAGTGACGTTTGCCGGGTCGGGAAACCGGTCCGTATCGAGATACTCACTATAGACCTCGATGCCGATCGGCATGTTGGCGAGCATGCTTTCCCGCAATCCGGCGGCAACCTGGACGACGGCAGGAAGTGTAGCCTGGTTCTCGTAGAGGATGAGGATACGCTTGACGGGCGCCGGCGCCTGCTCAGCCAGGGAAGGGCCGGCAAAATGGAAGCCGAAAAGCAGGATAGCCGCGGCAACCAGCCGCGAACGAAATCTTGCAAACATCGTTTGAGGGCCGTCGAAGACCAGTGATCCCACCATGCGAGGACCATTGCATCAGCATCCGGGGCCACAAGTACGTTACGGTAAATGTTAGCGTAAACATCGCCGTAAGCGTGCCTGCTATCTCAGCCGTTCTGCCCCGTCCGCCGCACGCAACGGAAGCCGACATGGCTGGTCGTCGTATCGATCTCCTGCGCGTGGCGAGCGGCCGGCCTGTAACGGCGGCAGTAGCTCGGTGCGCAGAGATGAGAGCCGCCCTTGAGAACGCGTCGGGGAATATGCAGCTCTGCCTGACGGGGATCGATGCTGCCGCCGGCATCCGTGCCCCGCGGGTTTCTGGGAATGCAGCACGGCTTGGCGGCCGGCTGCGGATGCTGTGTCGTCCAGAAATCGACCGTCCATTCCCATACATTTCCAATCATGTCGTAGATCCCGTAGCCGTTGGCGGGATAGGTCTTGATCGGCGACGTCCGGGCGAACCCGTCCTCTTCGAGGTTCTCGTGGGGGAAGATGCCTTGCCAGGTATTGGCCATGTGAACGCCACCGGGCGCGAGTTCATCGCCCCAGGCGAATTCCGCACCGTCGAGCCCGCCGCGCGCGGCCAGTTCCCATTCCGCCTCCGTCGGCAGCTCCTTGCCGGCCCAGCGTGCGAATGCCAGTGCGTCGCTATAGGCGATATGAACCACCGGATGATCGAGAATAGTGCCGATGCTGCTTTTGCGGCCGAGGGGATGGCGCCAGTTTGCTCCGAGCGTGAACACCCACCATTGCCTGATGTCCCGGCTCCGAACCGGGTGATCGGGCGGCGTAAAGACCAGCGATCCCGCCCTGAGGTTGGCCGGGTCAGCGCCCGGATAATCTTCGGCGAGCGGCCGTTTCTCAGCGAACGTAATGTGCCCTGTCGAATTGACGAAAGTAAGGAACTGCCGGTTGGTGACGGGAGCCTCGTCGATCCAAAAGCCATCGACCGTCACCGGATGCGCTGGAGCCTCTTCGGGATAGTGGTCATCGGAACCCATGACGTAGGTCGAACCGGGCACGAAGACCATGCCGGCGGGAGCGCCTTCCCGTGCTGGCTGGACGATATCTGCCGACCTTACATTCATGGTTCGCCTCGCGCTTCACCGGTGAATTCGAATGCCTGCGTGTGCCGACTCTGCCACGTTTCAAAGTGCGCTTCTATTGGACCCAAGGCCAACTGCCATACGGACAGCCGACGCCGGTTCCGGCCGGATGACGATTGATCCCGGTCTTCAGTTCTTAGGTACGTCGCCGGCACCGGCAGAACGCCGGTCGAAGGCCATGCGGTCCTGCAGCAAGCTATACGCCACGTAGTATTTGTAGATATTGCTGACATACTGAACCGTTTCCCGGCCGACGATGGCGGCGGCGCCATTCTCGACATTGCCGAACCAGACATTCGGATCCAGCCCCAGCTCTGACGCCTTCTTCCGGAACTTGCGGAGGTTTCCCGGTCCGGCATTATAGGCGGCAAAGGCCATAAGCTGGCGATCCTTGGCGGTGATCCCGGGATCGTTGATATAGACCTCGACAAGGTGGCGCAGATACTTTGCGCCCGCTTCGACATTGCGGTCCTCGCTCTTGGCAATGTCCTTGATGCCGACTTCCTTTGCAGCGGCGGTTGCAGGAAGAAGCTGCATGATGCCGACCGCGCCGCGCGGGCTGCGCCTGGACTGGTCAAGCTGCGATTCCTGATAGCCCTGGGCGACCAGCATCAGATAGTCGAACGAGTATTCGCCGCCGTATTTCCTGAAGACTTCGACAAGCGTCTGAAACCGCTCGATGTCGGCAGGGGAATAGGCCCTTTTCAGCACCTTGTCGTCTTTGAAGTAGCGCGTCCGCAGCATGTTGCCGAAAGCCGTGCCCACCTTGTGGGTCTCGGCAAACTTGTCGAGCACGGCTTTGAGCTGCGGACTGTTCTTGCGAAGCGCCCATGCGGTCTGGCCGTCCGTCGACACCGCGATATCGGGATGAACAGTCACGTCCTTGAAAACCTTCGACCAGATGTCCGCCTTGTACTGATCGACGATCGTCCATGGCAGCAGTCCGGCATTGACCATCTCCATCAGGTCCTCGTCCTCAAGGTTCTCGTCGATCGGCTTGATGACGATCTCCTGTTTGCCCTCCTGGCGGAACCTGTCATTCATGGCGATAAGATGCTCGTAGTAACTGCTGGTCTGGCGAACGGCGATCTCCTTTCCGGCAAGATCATCGACGCTCCCGACGGCAGGTGCGGAAGGCCCAGACACCAGAACCTCGCTGGCCTTGGTGTAGATCGGCGCGCTGAAATCCACCTGTTCCAACCGCTTCGGCGTGATGGTGAGATTGGCCATGACGATATCGCCCTGCCCTTCGATCAACGCAGGCATCAGGCGATCGCGGCTGGTGGGGATGAAGGCAACACGGATGCGATCGATCTCCTTCGTCTTCCCCTTGTTCAGTTCCTCTTCCAGCGCGGTGCCGAATTCGACCGCGGTGCCGAACTGACGCCCCTTGTCGAGGAAATAGATGGTCTTGCTGAAGGGCACCAGAATCCTGACCAGCCGCCGCTTGGTCATTCCGTCGAGATCATCCGTACTGGCCTTCGGCAGGATCGATGGCGCACGCGCACCGGAATTCGCCTGCGAATATGCCAAGGGTGCTGCGACCAGAACGCTCGCCGCAAACAGGCAACCTATGAAGAAGTTGAACATCTTGACCTCGAATCCCTGAGCAATCGTGGCGCGTCAAAGCAACAGAAGCTTCTTGACGAGCGAGAGGACTTCCTTGAACGGCACGCGTGTCGAAGCGAGAATTGCAAAAGGCAGCAGCGCCGCCGCGGAGACGGGCAGAAGTGCGGCGTGGCTCAACAGCATTGGTGAAAGCTTGCGTGTCAGCTCGTATTGCTTCGTCGGATCGGTGACATCTTCCGGTTCGGATCCGGTCGCTGCAACGGCATTGCTGCCGGTGAGCTTACGCTCGGCCATCCGGTGATACTGTGTGGCCTGGGCACTGAGGCGAGCCATCGACACCTTCTTGAGTTCAAGCAGCGGTCTGGAGAAGGCCGATAGCGGAAAGGCGAACAGGCCGAGGATGATGACCAGCCAGACCACCATCAGAATGGAGATATTCGTCAGCGTCGCCGTCTCCTGCAGCAGGTTCTGCGCCAGAGTCGCGGCAACGGCGCAACTGACGCCGAAAACGGATGTCACGTAGGCGCTTGGGTAATCTGCCAGAAAGCCTATCCCGCCCTTGCCATCCGGATGTGTGGCGACCAGCCGCAGCTCGAGCCACGACAGGCGGCGCAACAACAGAGACCAGACAAGATGCCGCCACAGCCCGCGGGTCACAAGGAACCAGAACAATGGAATGCTGACGGCGATCGACCACCATCCCGCAAGCGTAACCACGTTACCCGCCGGTGCGGTCATCACCGCCCATGACGGCTTGTCTGTGACATATTGATGCCGGAGCACGACGCAGGCGGCGATGATGGCGATCAGCAGGCAAATGATCTCTGCCAGGTTCGAATTCCGTCGCCGCAGCGCGTCATTGACCGCATCGGCAGCACCGGCGAAGGACGATGGCGCGATGACAGGTGCGGAAACCACATGGCGGAGTTCTTCCTGCAACCGCTGCTCGACCTGCTGCTCAGCCAGCACGAAGGCTCCGATGGCGATGACAAACCGCGCCCAGACACTGACATCCGTGAGGTAGGTCAGACCGCCTGATGTGTCGATGGAAAGGCTTTGCGGCAGCCCAAGAAGAAACGGCCCGCCCCAGGCTATCCCGATGAAAAGCACCGCGCGGCGGCCGGACATCAGCGCATGGTCGTGCAAAAGCTTCAGCCGGCGCTGCAGCTCGTAGAAAGGTCCGCCATGGGACGCGAGAAACTCCTTCGACCGGGGAGCGCCCGCATGCGTATCGTCCATGCAAATCCCCTCGTCCGCGCGAGCGGTTCTAGTCGTCGGTCACTTCCCAGTTGTCGTCTGGATTGAAGGTCCTGATCCCTACGGCGATCGCGTCGGTGTTCTTGCCCAGGTCGGCCTGATAGACCGTGCCATTGGCATTCACCATGAAGGTATGGACACCCGTCTCGTCGTAGCGGATCGGCCAGGCGATCAGCCCGAAACCGGCGATCATGTTGCCGTTGATGATGTAGTCGAACTTGCCGCCGGCAATGTTCGGCCCCTGCGCCGTCAGGATGCGGTAGTGGTAACCGAAATATCCCGCCCCGGCCTTCGCCTTCCTGAGAGCCGCATCGGTCTCGAAGGCCGCGCCCGCGGGACTTTCCCCCGCACCGAGATCGGGAGACCAGTAGAGGCCATCCGTCTTTCCATCGCTGCTGATCAGCCGCTGCGCATATTCGAGAACGCCGTCGCCATCGTGGTCTTCGGCGGCATATTCTTTCTGCGCATCGACATAGGCGCGCATGGTGGCGATCGCCTGCAGCTCGTTTTCGCCGACGCGGCGGTTAATGATCTCCTCGAAGCCGGCATAGGTATCGAAGGACCATTTGCCGTCTTCGCCCTTGACGATCGGGAACGGCAACGGCCAGAGCTTGTCGCCGATATCCAGGATTTTGGCGCCATCAACGTCGCGCACCGTAAGCTGCTTCTTCACGCCGTCACGGATCTCGGCATATGTGTCCATGACGCCCTCGCCCGCCTTGGCCTTGGCGGCATCGAGGCCGAGCAGGCTGGCCAGCTTGTCGAAATCGTCGGCGGCGAGCGCTGCCTTGAAGGCATCGACGGCGGCTTCAGGCGTGTCGAATGCCGGCGGATCGGTCTGCGATGCAAAGCCTGCGATGACCATTCCTTCAGTTGGCTCGGCGGCATTGATGGCCGCCGGAAATGCCGCAAAGCCGGCAAGAGCGACGGTAAAGACCGAGCTCAGGATCATGGTGCGGACTGTCGTGATCATGACTGTCTTCCTTTGCTCGAGGGGTTACCGGCGGCGTCCGCCACCGCGATGGGGAACGGAGCGATGCCCGCCGCCACCACCGCGTCCGATCGCATGTCCACCTCCCCGGCCGGCACCAGCGCCGATCGCGTGCCCGCCGCCGCGGTTGCCGCCTCCGAAGCTGGGCCTGCTCCCACCGCCCATGGCCAACCGGCCCCGTTCGGACTGCATCTGTGCCCGTCTGCCATTATCGACATGGCCGAGAGCGGATGGCTTCTTCGGGCGTTTGTCGAGGCGCGCCGCGGGCCTCGGCTTTCCTGCCGGACGGTCGAAACTGGCCTTGCCTGCCAGATTGCCCGCAGGCCTGGCCGACGGCGTACGCCCGGCAATGCCCTGACCCGGCTTGTTGCCGATCTTCGACGCCATGTCGCGGTTGATCTTGTCGCGATTGATCCGGTCCGCATCGATCTTGCTGTTGCGGATATCCTTGACACTGACATTGCCGGCCTTGTTGCGGATTGCCGTATTGCGGCTGTTTCCGATGGCATTCGCCTTGGCCTTGATGCTGTTGCGGTCGCTCGCCTTGATGCTGTTCTTGATGGAGTTGCGGTCGATCTTGTTGAACTGGTCGCGGTCGAACTTGATCTTGCTGCGATCGACGTTCTTCCAGTCGATATCGTTGAAATTGACCTTGCCGTTGATGTTGTTGAAGCAGTGGTCGCAGTCGATATCGACATCGCCGCGCCAGCGGCCGCCCCATACACCCCAGTCGTCCCAATCGACCGCTGCCGCCCAGATCGCGCCGGTTACGGCGGCGGCGAAGAAGGGCGCGGTCGGATATGTATAGTTCGGATAATAGTCGGGGTAGTAGCTGATCGGCTGCGGCGCGTAATCCGGCTCGTACAGCATCTCTGGCGCATATTGCGGGACGTAGATCTTCTCGGGGCTTGCCGACTGGATGACGACGTTGTCGTTTTCCTGAACCACCTTGATCTTGTCGTCGGTCTTGATGATGCCGTCGGCCACCGCCTTGTCGCGCAATTGCTGGATGGCGATGAGGACATCTTTCTGCTGGTTGGCCAGGGCCTCGCCTAGCGATTGCGTCCAGTCGAGATCGTCGCTCATCATCTTGACGATATCGGGGTAGTTCAAAAGCGAGATCACGCTACCGTCCCAAGTATCCTTGGGTTTCAGCTTCGTATCCTTCTTGGCATCATCGAGATAGCGCTGCGCCTCGACGATCTGCAGCGGATAGAGCGAGGCGGACGTCACCAAGGCAACGAGATCGTCGGGATAGAGCGCAATGCGCGCGACCAGCACCGCGAGCTCGTCATCCGTCAACGGATCCGCCGCATCGTCCGTGTCTGCCGGCGCGTCGGCGGCCGCAGTTTGCTGCGCCCACGCACTCTGCGACGCTCCGGGAACGAAAGGAAGTCCGCTGAAGGTCAGCAGGAGCGCAACCGCCGTTGCGAGGCGAAGTTCGTAGATCCGCGGCATTTCGGACATCCCCTTGTCGGTCGAGACCCGTTCAGCGACGATGCGCGGCACTGCGCTCGATGCCGGATTGTGGCGAGTGCCGCTGAGGCTGGAGAGCGGGACCTCGCCGAGGCGGCCATATTCGATCCGCGGTCAGGCGAAGTATAGTTGGACCAAGGGCCAACTACTGCCGCAGTCAGGGGCGGCTTGATGCCGGTGTTTCGCGCAAGAAGTTGCTTACGTAATAGAAAACCTGATCAGAACAGGAATCAGCCGGGCCGCGCTGACAATAAAGCATACAAGCGAGGTAACTTCTGTTTGGGACTTTTCGGGACCTTGCGTCACGTAGCGCCAATTTGGACACGTAACATTCCCAAAACAGATAAGCCCTCCAAGGGCTCATCCGTGTTTTGACTAGGGTTTTCAAGGATTTAAATGGTCGGGGCGACAGGACTTGAACCTGCGACCCCTTGACCCCCAGTCAAGTGCGCTACCGGGCTGCGCTACGCCCCGACCTGCCTAAACGGCTTGCATCGTTTAGTTTTTCGACGGCTTGAATGCAAGTGGAAAAAGGAGCTCCACCTGCAAAAAGCCGTGGCCTTATTTTGCCGTCGAGAGGACGAGTGCGCCGGGCTTGGCTTCGGCGCGGTAATTCACGTAGCTATCGGTTTCGGCATGTGGTGTTTCGAACGGCGTTGCGTGGGTGGTGGTGATGACCACGACATCGGCGCCGGCCGCCTCGCCTGCGAGGATCCCTGCGACGGCATCTTCGAACACGAGGCAGCGGGCCGGATCGACGCCGAGGCGCTTGGCACCGAGGATGTAGCATTCCGGGCTCGGCTTGCCGGCCGAGACTTCTTCGCCGGTGACCATCACCTTCGGCAGCGGAATGCCGGCCGCCTTCAGGCGCTTGAAGGCGAGCTCGGCAGGGGCGGAGGTCACGATCGCCCAGCGGTCCTCGGGAAGGCTCTTGACGAAATCGATGGCGCCGGGGATTTCGATGATGCCTTCGACATCTTCCATCTCGGCATCCAGCAGCAGCTTGGCTTCGTGGAAGGGATCGACGCCCGGCAGGCCGAGGTTGCGGACCGTATCGGAGGCACGCACGCCATGCACCGTCTTCATGAAGACCTCAGGTTCCAGGCCGTGGCGCTTTGCCCAGTCGCCCCAGACGCGCTCCACCACGGCGATCGAATTCACCAGCGTGCCGTCCATGTCGAACAGGAAGGCGTCATAGTCTTTGCCGAAGATATGGGAATTGGGCACTGCGTATTCCTTGTCTGCTTGAATGATTGGCGGGCCGTGGCGCGGTTCAGCCGCTTTGCTTTTCCATCGGCCAGGTATCGGACAGGCGGTAGCCGGACGGATAGGGATCGGAGGGGTCGAGCATCAGCTGCTGCGTTCCCGTCACCCAGGCGCGGCCGGAGATGATCGGCACGATGCCGGGCTTGCCGCCGATATCGGCTTCGGAATCGATCGAGCAATGGAACTCGGAGCCGATGATCGAGCGGCCGGTGAATTTGTCGCCGACCTTCATCTGACCCTTCGCATGCAGAAGCGCCATGCGGGCCGAGCAGCCGGTGCCGGTCGGCGAGCGGTCGATCTTGCCGGGGCGGATGGCAACAGCGTTGGCGCCGGTCAGGATGCCGTTCTCGACGACGACGGGCGCGGCGAACTGGCAGAAGGAGATGTGGTCCCAGCCGCTGTTGACGGGGTGGACGAAACCCAGCTGTTCGTTGGCCGCCTTGGTGATCTTCATGCCGAGTTCGGCGAGATCGCGGGCCTCGTGCGGTGCGATCGCAAAACCCAGTGCGTGGGCATCGACGATGACGAAGCTGTCGCCGCCGTAGGCGGTATCGACGGTGAGCGTGCCGAGGCCCTCGACCTCGAGCCTGGCATCGAGCTTGTCGGCGAAGGAGGCGACGTTCTTGACGCTGATGCGCTCGGCCTTGCCATTCTTGCAGGTGGCGGTGACCTCGATGAGACCGGCCGGCGGCTCGAGGATCATCTTCGTCTCCGGCTCCTGCATCGGGATGATGCCGGTATCGAGCAGCACGGTGGAAACGCAGATGGAATTCGAGCCGGACATCGGCGGCGTGTCGGCCGGTTCCATGATGATCCAGCCCATCTGCGCCTTCGGGTTCTTCGGCGGCACCAGGAGGTTCACATGGCGGAAGACGCCGCCGCGCGGCTCGTTGAGCACGAAGTTGCGCAGCGTCTCGTCGCTGGCGATGAAGCGGGACTGGTCCCAGACGGTCTCGCCCGGCGGCGGCGCGACGCCACCGACGATCACATCCCCCACCTCGCCTTCGGCATGGCAGGTAACGACATGGATGACCTTGGATGTTCTCATCGCGCGAGTCCCTCTTGCGGAACCTGTCTATCCGCGGCAGGCGCGATTGCCAAGGTCAGTAAACGGTATCGGGGTGCGTTGCGTTGCGGACATCGGCCAGGCCGCGATTGGCATCCTTGCTGCCGGTCGCAGCCGCCGCCTCGAAGACGCGCGTGGCGTCGCCATACATCTTGAGGTTCAGGTAGCAGTAGCCGCGCAGCACCATCAGGTCGATGGTTTCCTGCTTCAGCTGGGCGCGCTGGTCGAGGAAGATCAGCGTCTCGCGGTAGCGCTTGGCGCCATAGGCCGAAAGCGCCCGGTCGGCGAGGATGGCGACCTGGAGCTCGGCGGCGCGCTGGCGGTTCTGCGGTGCGCGGGTTGCGGCTACGGCAGCGTTGTTGGAAAGGCCGGCGCGCAGATAGGCAAGGCTCTGGCCGTAGGCGGCATCTTCGCGGTTCTGGCGAACCGGGCTCTTCAGCGCTGTCTCGAAGGCGCCGATCGCCTCCATCGGGCGGTTGAGGTCCATCAGGCACCAGCCACGGTTCAGCGCATCGCCCGGGTTCAGCATATCGGCGTCAACGGTCGTGGAGCAGCCGCGCGGCTGGCGGCCGCCGCGTTCGACATTGCGCGTCTGCAGCTGCGGCTCGGCATAATCGGCCACCGGGGCGCGCGGGCGCGGGCGAAGTGCAGCCTGCTGCTGCTGTTGAACGGGCTGCTGCTGGTATTGCTGAACCGGCTGATACTGCTGGTATTGTTGCGGCTGTGCCTGCACCGGCTGCATCTGTTGCTGCATCGGCTGTGCTGCCTGTTGCTGAACGGGTGCCATTGCGGCAGGAGCGCCGGTCTGCGGTGCCTGGCCGGGCCCCGGAAGCGGTTGCGATGTGTTCGGCGTCAGCGACGAGGTATCGTCGAGCGTTGCGATACGCTGCGAATGACCGGCCCAGAGACGCTGCACTTCGGCAACGCCTTTGCGGTCGTTCAGCTGCTCGCGGGTGATCGCCAGGCCGTAGGCAGAGGGCTCGTCATCCGGCTTCCAGCGCAGCGCCGTCTCGAACCAGCGGGCAGCTGTCTGCGGCTGGTTCAGCGAGCGCGCATACCAGCCGAACTGCTGGGCGGTCGGGACATATTTCTGGGCGATGATTTCGGCGGCCATGCGGCCCAGCACATCCTCGCTGAGATTGGCGGGTGGCTGCAGCGCCATGACGTTGGCGGTCGCGGCCAGATAGGTGTCCATGGCGTCCTTGGAGTCCGTGCGCCATTTATACATGACGTCTTCGGCTTCCTGCGGCGCCTTTCTGTCGATGAGGGCCAGCGCCAGACCTTCGGACGCGGATGCGCTGTCTTCCTTGGTGCGTGCAGCGCGGAACCACTTCTCGGCGTCCTCGGCATTCTGGCGGCGCAGCTGATACCAGCCGAGCAACAGCGCATCGGTCGGCTGGCCCTGCGCTTCGGCAAGCCGCTCGACCCGGGAGATATAATCGGGCGCCACCGTCAGCTTGTCGTCGGCATTGCCTTCGGCTAGGAAACGGCGGGCCAGATCATCACGAATGGCATCGAATTCGCGGGCGCCGCTGACGGCAGGCTGCTCGAGCGCAAGCAGCGACTGCATCGGCTGGTAGGGCAGAACGGCCGCGGCCTTCTGGATCGTCGCCAGGCGCTCCTGCGGATTGGTGCAGTTCTTCAGGATGTAGCTATAGGCATCGACGCCGCGCTGCTGGCGGTCGCTGCTGACGAAGGCTTCGGCAACGCGCCAGAGAACGTCGATATCGCTGCAGGTCAGCAGGCTCGGGGTCGCCGAGCCGATATCGATGACGGTTGCGTATTGCTTGAGATCAGAGGCATTGACCAGCCGGGCCCGCGCTTCGGCAACGTCGAGGCGGTCGAGCAGGTCTGCGGGCGGTTGCCAGGCTGCCTCGGCCGTCTGCCGGTCGGCGATCGCCTTGCGAAGCTCCGCGTAGCGGCCTTCGGAATAGAGCTGCCACATGGTTTCGAGCTGCCTGTCGCCGCTTTGCGGAACGGCGAGCGGATCGGCTGGCGGCACCCAGTTCGGGTAGAGCGCCTGGAGACGCGAGATTTCGGCCTGCAGACGCACCTTGTCGCCGCGGCTGGCGAAATAGCGCAGCGCGCTCTCATCGACCTTCGGCTGCGCCTGCGATTGCGGTGCGGATGTCTGCTGCTGGACGGGCTGCGGCGGCGTCTGCTGGGCGGTCTCGACCGGCGTCATCGCTGCGCTGGCGGGCGGCTGAGGCTGCGGTGTTGCGATAACGGGGGCTGGCGCCTGCGTCTGCGCCGTGAGGACGGGTGCTGCGGCCTGCAGACGATCGGTGATTGCCTGGACGTCGATCTTCGGATCGGCCGGCGCATCCGGCCCCTTGATCCGCTCCATCAGCATCAGGTTCGGAGCCTTCTCCTCTTCGCCCATCCCGAAACGCTGCTGAAGCGCCGCACGATCCTTCAGGCCGGTGATGACACCAGCCACCACGACCGCGGCGGAAATTGCAACGAGAGAGGACTTCACAGACACTCCGGATGTTTCTCCCCGACAAAGGCCAGCCCGAGCAGCTGGAGGGTGGACGGATAGTAGAGCGCTGGCGAGAACTGCAAGGCTGATTCTGGCAGCCTTGTGCCATTCACTACACAGGCCACAACATCGTTAACAATTCGATAACCGGCATCGGAAAGCGCGGCTTTCGGTTTACCTGTCGTTAGATCGATGGTGGCCGGAGCACCGTCTACCGTCATCCCCTCCTGCAGCCGGGAGAGCAGCGCCTTGTCGGCAATGCCGGCGCGGGCGAGATAAAGCGGGATGCGAACCGAGTTATAGGCAAACTCGGCATCGAAACCTTCGGCCGGGGCCGGCATGCGCGCCAGACTCACCCATTCGGCAGGCAGCTTGCGCGGGCCGAACTGCATGGAGCGCAGCAGCGCCAACCCGTCATCCGTCAGTTTCTGCCACTGATCGGATGGCGCGAGCAGCGCCATCACCGGCAGGGCCTCATAGATCCAGTAGGACGGGTTGATGACCGGGCCGTCCTTGCGGCCCGGCGGCATGAAGCCTTCCACACCCGGCATCAGCAGCGTCCGCCCGCCCGATTGCACGACTGCCTCTGTCAGCAGCGAATGCGCCATCTTGGCGGCAGCCTCGATATAATCAGGCTTGTTCCAGGCCGTGCCTGCCAGCGCCAGGGCATAGGCGATCAAGAGATCGCCGTCGGACGCGTTGTTGGTGTCGGTGACATGCGGCTTGGAGGCCGGATCCCATTTCCACACTGCCAATCCATCATTGCGCAGCAGCAGCTCGGTGCGGGTGAAATACCAGATCTGCTCGAAATCGGACGGGCTGTTCGCCAGATAGGAAAGCAGCAGGCCATAGCCCTGCCCTTCGCTATGGCTGATATTGCCGTTACCGTTGTCGATGACGCGGCCGGTCTGATCGACGAACTGCGTCTTGTAGGCGGCCCAGGCCTGCGGGGCGACGAGCACCTGCTGAGCGGCCACCGGCTGCCACAGCACGGTGAGCGCGACGGCGCCTGCTGCCGCGAGCGCCCTCATTTTCCGCGCCCCAGCCGGCCGAGCATGCTCGATGTCGTAACGCCGATCAGGATAGACAGGACGACGAGGAGGAAGGCGTAGGACAGGATGTTGGTCGACAGCCAGTTAGCGGCGATCAGCCGGTAGTTGGCGATCGTACCGGTCTGCGAGGGAACGAAATCGAAGCGCGTCACCGGCACGCTTTCGACCTTGCCGGTCTTCGACGAATAGGTGGTGATATGGCCGGAGATTTGCGGCCAGTTCGCCTGCGAGGTCAGCGCTTCGGCGCCTTCGCGCAGATCCTTGGCGGATGGCGCGGTGACCAGCGTCCAGGTGCCACCGCCTTCGGGGCTTGCCCCCTGGGCGACCATCATGGTCGCGACGTTCGACGGCGCGAAGACTTCTTCCGCGCCGGGCACGAATTGCAGCGAGCTCAGCGAGATATCGAAGTTGCGGCGCATCCACTCCTGGAAAGCCGTCACCTGGCCGCTCCAGGCGCCACCGCTGACTTTCGAGCGCCATTCATCGAAGGCTGCATTGGTATCCGTCTGCGCCGCCTGGGTGTCGGGCACCGGGCGCCACGAGGCCTGGCTGGCGGTCGCCACGTTGACCTGCGAGAGCGCGGTCGCCGGAAGCTGCGAGATCGAGCCGATGAAGATCGCGTCGCGATCGCCGATCGTGCTTGGCGACGCCGAGGTTTCGATATCGATCGGGTGACCGGCGACGCTTGCCATCTGGCCAAGCAGCGTCGCGGTCGCCGACAGCGTATCGGCATCGGCGCGATCGATGAACAGCGGCATCGGTCCGGTCAGCCGTCCGTAGGGATAGGCGGTGCCTGCCATCGCCGCGAGATTGGGCCGCTGGCCGACGCGGGCGAAATCCGGCATGTGGAATTCGGTGGTGTCGAACAGGGCGAAACGCGGCGTGCTGGCGGCCGTCGAGCCCGGCACGCAGGCGGCATCGTCCTTGGTCTGCAGGATCGCCTCAAGCGCGAGCTCGTTCAGGCCCGGCTTGAAGTGCCGCATGGTCACGCGGATCGGCAGATGGCGCAGGATGCCGCCGCCGGTCGAGGTGATCGGCACGGTCGAGGCAATGTTGCCGTTCACATAGATATCGATATGGCTGCCGGGCAGCACATTCTCGGTATAGGCAGCATCGAGCAGCACCGTCGCCTCGCCATAGGCATTGGCGTAGAAATCGGCGGGAACGGCGACGTTGAAATCGGTCCTGAACCGGCGGCCGGAGAATTCGGTGGTCTTGACGCCGAGTTGCTGGAAGCTGAGTCGGGTATCCTCGAAGAGCAGCGGCGCATCCGGCGCCGTCCAGCGCTGCGTCGTCAGTACGTCGCGGCGGACCGCCGGCGAGCGGTCGGTCGGCGACACGATCGTATCGATCGCCGCCGAGATTGCCGGCCAGGACGGACCGCTGATAACCAGCACCGTCGCACCGGTCCGCGGATCGGTGGCGAAGGTGGCAAGCGGAGCAGCCTGAACGGCTGGCGGCAGCGCCGGGAAGTAAGGCGCAAGCTCGGCCGGCGTCCCGACGAGAACACTGAGCTTTCCGGCCCCACCTGCCGGCACCCGGTCGGTGCTGAACGAGAAGGTCTGGTTCGGCATGCCGCTCAGCACAGAGAGGCCCTGCGTCAGCCGCAGCAGCGGCTTGGTGGTGCCTGGCTGTTCGAGCGCCGGGACCAGCAGGTCGAATTCGGTCTTGCCGGCGCCATCGACACCGATCGCGCGGATCGCATCGGTGCTCGAAAGCTTGGCTGCGTCCTGTCCGGCGAAACTGAAATAGGTCTGCGACGGATCGATGTTCGACCAGAGCTCATAGGTCGACTGGATGCTGCAATCGGTGCGGTGGCGCTGATTGGTCTCGAATGTCAGCAGATTGGCGCCTGGCTGCAGCAGCCCGCGCGGCACATCGAAACTGACGGAGGACTGGCTGTCGGGCGAGCCGACCTGCTGCTGGCCGACCGGCCGGTTGTTGATCAGCACCGTCAGCTGCGAGGCCTCGGGGGCGACGACGATCGAGTTCTGATAGGCGAAATTGAACTTTGCCGGTGCAGCCGCCTGCTCGGGCGTCAGATAGACGGTCCAGGACTTGCGGTCGTACTCGCCTTCGAGGCCAAATTTCGCTGCCGGTACGACGTAACGCACGACATTTCCGGCGGCACGCGCAGCCGATGCCGCATCCGGCGCTGCCGCCTGCTGGGCGGAGGGCGCCTGCGGCGCGGGCTGCTGGACATTGACGGGCACAGCAGGAACAGGCGCTGCCGGAACAGGTGCCGGCGCTGCGGCCGGTTGAGAAAAGACCGGCGGCGTTGCCGGAACGGCGGCCGTTGGCGCGGCTTGCGGGGGTGCTGCCGGGATGGGTGCAGCGGAGACAGGGGCCGCAGGAACGGGTGCCGGCTGTGGCGGAACGGCTGCTGGCTGCTGGGCGGGAAGCGTCAGCCGCGGCACCATTGGCTGCAGCCCGGTCGGACGTTCACCGGACATGTCGAAAGGTGCAGGCGCCTGGGCGGTCTGCGCATAAGCGATCGCCGAGGCGCTGAGAAGCAGAGCGGAGGCAGCGGCAAGCTTCTTCATCAGCTGTTCGCCTTTGCCGTCTGTTGCTGCTGCTGCGCCTGCTCGCGCTCCGGCCGCATGCTACGGAAGAAGTAAACCAGGCCGCGGCTCGTCTGGTAGAGCGACAGGCCGAGGAACCAGATGGTGCCGCGGATCAGCCCCGGATTGCGGCGGCGGCCCTGCTGGAACTGCGTCCACTGATCGGAATTGGCAAACATCAGGTCGGCGATCAGCCGGTGATCGAGCGCGCTCTTCGGAATGTACTGGCAGCCGACCGCGGTGATATCGCCCGAGGGCTCGATGTTGCGGACGATGAGCGGCAGGGTTTCGAGATCGGCACCGCTATAGGGACGGAAGCGGATCTCGCCTTCGGCGCCGATCGCCATTAGGTCGAGCTGCTTGTTGAACACATGCAGGCGGGCGCCATGGACCGAAACGTCCTCGATCGAGGCGGTATACCATTTGCCGTTGACGCCGAGCTCGCAGCGCCGGTTGACGCGCACACGCCGCGATGACGAACGCTCGCCACGCTCGGAGACAACGCCCAGCGCGCAGCCGGCCATGATCAGGTTGATGATGTTCCAGCCGCCGACGACGAGCGTCACGTCGGCCTTATAGGGCTCGGCATAGATGCGGTAGATGGTGATAATCAACGCGATGATCTGCACCGCGAAAATCACGAAGAACGGACGGCTGATTTCCGACAGTCGGCTGACGGCGATCGATTCGTCCTTTGCCGTCACCTTGAAGGTCGGCTTACGTGGATTGAGCATCACCGAGACGACGGCGGGAAGCAGGTGCACGGTCTGCACATACTCGTAGAGCTCGGAAATCCATGGCCAGCGGAACGAACCATAGAGATAGTTCTGCATCATCAGGTTCACGAGCATGTAGGCCAGCGTATAGGCCAGGAACTCGCCGCCCGATGCGGTGAAGATTTCGAGATCGAAGAACAGGTAGAAGAGCGGCGCGAAGAGGAAGATCGTGCGCGGGAACGGGAAGAGCCAGAACAGCGTAGAGGACATGTAGCAGAGGCGCTGCGGGATCGTCAGGCCGCGCTTCAGGAGCGGGAAGCGGAAACGCAGGATCTGCATCATGCCCTGTGCCCAGCGGCTGCGCTGGCCGATGAAGCTGGCGAAAGTGGCAGGCTGCAGGCCAGCGATCAGCGGCTTGTCGACATAGATCGAGTTCCAGCCGGTGCCATGCAGCGCCAGCGCCGTTTCGCAGTCCTCGGTGATGCTGATACCGGAGAAGCCGCCCTGGCTTTCCAGCGCCCGGCGGCTGAGAACCGCAGCCGAGCCGCAGAAGAAGGCGGCATTCCACTTATCGAGACCGCGCTGGATGATGCCGTAGAACATCTCGTTCTCGCTCGGCATATTGTCGAAGGTGCGCAGGTTGCGCTCGAGCGGATCCGGATTGATGAAGAAGTGCGGCGTCTGGACCAGGAAGAGCTTCGGGTCGTCGTCGAAATAGCCGACCGTTTCCAGCAGGAAGTCGCGCGCCGGGGCGTGGTCGGCGTCGAAGACGGCGATCAGCTCGCCGGTCGAGTGCTTCATGCCGTTGTTGAGATTGCCGGCCTTGGCATGCTCGTTGCGCTCGCGGGTCAGGTATTTGACGTCGAGATCTTCGCAGAGCTGCTTCAACTCATTGTGCCGCGCGGCGGCGGCCTGGGCTTCGACCAGCTTGTTGGAATTGCGCTTCTGCAGCGTACCACCGTCATCAAGCAGCCAGACATGCAGCTTGTCGGCCGGATAATCCATCGCCTTGGCGGCGGCCAGCGTATTGGCGAGCAGATGCGCGTCCTCGTTATAGGACGGGACGAAGACATCGACATGCGGGTGGCGGTCATTGCGGGCGGCGCGCGACGGGCGCGGCGGCAGCGGCGTGGCGACGATGAAGAGGCTGAGCGCCAGCATTGCGACCGAATACATTTCGGCCAGATAGAGAAGCAGACCGGGAATGAAGTTTTCGAGCTGATTGACCGGCGGCAGGGTGTTCGTCGTGCGCCAATAGACATAGCGCAAAACGATTGAGGTACCGAAGGCGAGCGCGATCAGCCGCCAGGTCCCCTCGCCCTTCATCACCTTGATGATCGCCATGATGGTGACCACGGTGATGCTGGCGATGAGCTGCGTCTGCAGATTCACCGGCAGAGTGATCAATGCGATCACGCAGAGCGAGACAACCGCCCATATGAGGATGCTTCGGGCCTTATGCATCGACGTCCCTTCGAAATAACAAAACCGGGCCTGATGGCCCGGGCATGCCCGTCTATCTCCGGCAGGCGGCCGTCATGGCCGCATCGCCTATGCAGTCTGGCGAGGGGACGGCGACACCGCCTGCCCGCGCGGATTGTTGTGCGGGAGCCGCAGGCTGCGCTGGAGCGCCCGGCACGACCACCTGTGAGCTCTGCGCCGGCGCATCCGGAAGCGGCACGCGCGGCCCGACCGGCGCCAGCTGCTGCACGACGGTCTGCGGTGCCGCGGCCGGCTGAGCCGCCACGACGGTGCGCCGCACGGCAACGCGGTTGACGGCCGGTGGTGCAGGCTCATAGCCCAGCGGCATCGACATCTGGCGATAACCGCCGTCATCTGGATAGATCGGGCTGCCGGTGCGACCGAGCGTCGGATCGGCGCCGCGGACATCGCCGTAAGGGTTCCAGATTTCGCCATTCAGCGTACCGGTGATCGTATAGCCATACATGACGGCCAGCAGCTGCCGCTCGCTGGCGCGGGCATCGCACAGCCGGAGCTTGACCTGGATCATACCGAAATTGCGCGCCTGGGTATGCGCCGCATGGCTGGACCGGATCTGCTGCCAGCCATAGATACAGGTATCGCCGCCGCGGCTGCGGCCGGAGGCGTAGGAGAACGGTCCGTAGCTGTTTTGCAGGAATGTCGTGTTGCGTGCCATCGCGACGCCGGGCACAGCGCCAAAGGCTTCGCGCGACATCGCGGTTTCGCCGAGCATCTTGTAGCCGGCGCCGCCGGTATCCGGATTGGAACCGCTGGCGCCGAGAAACTGGACCTTGAGAAAGTTCTGACCGGGAACGGAAGACGAGGTGAAGAGCGCCAGCGTCTGCTCGACACCGTTTCCGCGCTTCGTCTCGATGACGCTGACGATCGACGGGCCACCCGGCGGCGGCAGAACAAGCGCCTTTTCGCTGGCCACGGCCTCGGGCGCCGACGGCTGCTTGACGCTGCCGCTCGTCGAGGTACAGCCGGACATGACGCCCGCGACCGCAACGATCGATATCAGATTCAGCAAACGCATGTCAGGGAGCCGCCGTTATCGTCTTTCCTGTTCCCCAGACGGGGAGATTCGCGCGACGGTTTCTCGAATCAACGAGCCGCCCGCATTCAGGATGGAATAAACGACGCTTATGGTTAATCACTTATTAATGGGATACGCAGACTTCGCATGGAGAGAAGTTACCCTGGCGATTTCGGACAGCGCCAAGCTGCGGACGAATAATGTTTTTTAGTAACGCCTCAATTACCATTGCCGCGCTTGCTGGTTGAAATGCGCCGCCGCCGCACGCACATTGACACATATGCAGGAGGAGATGCGGAGGTTTCCATGAACGCGATCACAGAACGCGCGATGCACGATCCAGTCGCCCCTGACGAGGTCGATGTGCTGCAGGGCGTCTTCGATGCCATCATTGCGGAACGGCGCCTGAACAAGCAGAGCGTCGATGCGCTTCAGGTCGCCCGCGATGTGATCCGCTTCTACTTCGACGGCATTCACGACCACGACACGCTGCTGGACATGGTGCGCGCGGAGTAAGCGGCGGGCTGAGTGTGGGGAACAACGAATATCCAGCGGCGTTTTGATCTCAGCTGGGTAGGAAAAGGAGTTCACACCATGCGCAAGACCATGCTGGCCACGGCCGCCGTACTTCTGACGGTCAGCTCTGCCGCGTTCGCGCAGAGCACTGTCATCGTCACCGATCCCGCGCCGACAGGCGCAATCGTGCTTCCGGGACAAGTCCGCACCTATGTGATGGAGCAGCAGGTGCCGTCGGTCGTCTATGATGGCGATGTCGTCGTCGGCACGACGCTGCCTGACACCGTCGAAGTCCACACCGTTCCGGATGCAGATGGCTATGCCTATACGGTCATCAACGATCGCCGCGTGATCGTGGAGCCACAGACGCACCGCGTCATCCAGGTTCTCGAATAACGTCTACAGAAAAAGCGCGGGAGCACATGCTTCCGCGCTTTAGACTTACGTGGATCTAATTGATTAGCGGACCTGATCGAGCAGGCGCTTGCATTCCAGGAGATCGTAGAGTGCTTCCTGAAGCAGGGCCCGGTCTTCCTTGCCGACGCTGGATTTGCCGATCGATACGTCGGCCTGTTCGTCCTCGCCGCTCACGAAATTGAAGAAGCGGCGCGTAATTGGCGCTTTGGCGCGCCCGACCAGCTGATCCTCGTCGGCCATGCTGACCCTCGGCTCGGACGAAGCCCCTGCTCCATCCTTGGAACTCGCAGCCAGCGCCTCGACGCTCGCAAGATCGCCATGGGCGACCGAGACCACGAACTTGTTGCCGTTGGTCTTCAGGAGTTTCTGCACGCCCTTGATCGTATAGCCATGATCGTAAAGCAGATGCCGGATGCCCTTCAGCAGATCGACATCCTCAGGACGATAATAACGGCGTCCACCGCCGCGCTTCATCGGCTTTATCTGCGGAAAGCGAGTTTCCCAGAAGCGCAAGACGTGTTGCGGCAGATCAAGGTCATCCGCAACTTCGCTGATGGTTCGAAAAGCATCAGGGCTCTTGTCCAACGTCCTACTCCCTACGCGACCTCGGTGGCGGTCCAATCCGCGACTCATCATATTTCAACGGTTTGAAGCGTCGAATTCAAGTCACGTCTTCGCGTTCCCACAGATCGCGGGCAATGACATCAATGATTTATCGATTATGCACAGTGCCCGGGATGGGCTCAGGAGGCCGGATTGACTGGCTTCTGCTTCACCTTGCGAAGCGTATGCGCCTTGAGAATCCGGGTCTTCAGGACGTTTGACGCCTTGAAGGTCATGACGCGGCGGGGTGAAATCGGCACCTCTTCGCCGGTCTTCGGATTGCGGCCGATGCGCTCGTTCTTGTCGCGGACCTGGAATGTCGCGAAGGACGAAAGCTTGACGGTCTCGCCGCGGACGATGGCGTTGCAGATCTCGTCGATCACGGTTTCGACAAGCTCGGCGGATTCCGTTCGCGAGAGGCCTACCTTCCGGAAAACCGATTCCGCCAGGTCTGCTCGCGTCACTGTCTTTCCGGTCATGGTTTCCCCGCCCAAACTACAAAATATCTTATGAAAGCGAACAAAGACTATTTGTCTTGTGCCTTACGGTCAAGCTCTTGTTCGTCGCCAGTTTTTCGCGATTTATGCCGTTACCAGCGCAGCAATACGGCGCCCCATGTGAAGCCGCCGCCCATGGCCTCCAGCATCACCAGATCGCCCTTCTTGATACGGCCGTCACCGGCCGCAACGGCGAGCGCTAGTGGAATGGAAGCCGCCGAGGTGTTGCCATGGAGATCGACGGTAACGACGACTTTTTCTGGGGCAATGTTGAGCTTCTTGGCCGAACCGTCGATGATGCGCCGATTTGCCTGGTGGGGGACCAGCCAATCGAGATCGTCAGACGTGGTGCCGGTCGCCTCGAAGGCTGCGGTAATGACGTCGGTGATCATGCCGACAGCATATTTAAAGACCTCGCGGCCTTCCATGCGCAGTTTGCCGACAGTGCCGGTGCTCGACGGGCCGCCATCGACGAAAAGCTTGTCCTTGTGGGAGCCGTCGGAGCGCAGATGCGCGGTCAGAACGCCGCGGTCCGAGGTCTTGCCCTCGCCTTCTGAGGCCTCCAGCACGATCGCGCCGGCACCATCGCCGAACAGAACGCAGGTGGTGCGATCGTTCCAATCGAGAATGCGGGAGAAGGTTTCGGCGCCAATGACCAGCACACGCTTGGCAAGGCCGCCACGGATATAGGCGTCCGCCGTCGTCACCGCATAAACAAAGCCGGTGCAGACAGCCTGAACGTCGAAAGCGAAGCCATGGCTCATACCGAGACGGTTCTGGATGTTGACGGCGGTCGCGGGAAACGTGTTGTCCGGCGTCGAGGTGGCACAGATGATGAGATCGATGTCGGCAGGCGTCAGGCCTGCATTGTCGAGCGCGGCACGGGCTGCAGCCTCGCCGAGCGACGAGGTCGTCTCGCCCTCGCCTGCAACGTAGCGCTGGCGGATGCCGGTGCGCTGGACGATCCACTCGTCCGACGTATCGACAACGTCCTCCATGTCACGATTGGTCATTACGCGTTTCGGAAGTGCGGATCCGAACCCGCGAACCACTGAACGGATCATACTTGCTAAACCCCGTCGCTCACGCAGCTTCCGGCCCGATCGGGGGCAGCCGCTTGGCGTGATATTTCTTAAGATCGTTTTCTATTTTCTGATTGAGGCCATTCTTGGCCATGTCGTAACCGACTTCGATCGCGGCAGCGATGCCTTCGGCATTGGCGCCGCCATGGCTCTTGATGACGATGCCGTTGAGACCGAGGAATACGCCGCCATTGACCTTGCTCGGGTCCATCTTCTCGCGGAGGAGATCGAAGGCGCTCTTGGCAAGCAGATAGCCGATCCTGGCCATCAGCGTGCGCGACATCGCCTCGCGCAGCAGCGTGCTGATCTGCTTGGCGGTGCCTTCCGCCGTCTTCAGGGCGATATTGCCGGAGAAACCCTCGGTGACGACAACGTCGACCGTGCCCTTGCCGATATCGTTGCCCTCGACGAAGCCCGAATATTCGAGCGACTCGATGCCCGCTTCGCGAAGCAGGCGGCCGGCTTCCTTGACTTCGTCCTGACCCTTGACCTCTTCAACGCCGACATTCAGCAGGCCGACCGTCGGACGCTCGAGATCGAAGAGTGCGCGCGCCATGGCGCCGCCCATCAGAGCGAAGTCCATCAGCTGCTGCGCGTCTGCGCCGATTGTGGCGCCCACATCGAGAACGATGCTTTCGCCGCGCAGCGTCGGCCAGATCGCGGCAATTGCCGGACGCTCGATATTGGCCATCGTCCGCAGACAGAATTTCGACATGGCCATCAGCGCGCCGGTATTGCCGGCCGAAACCGCAACATCGGCCTCACCGGTCTTTACGGCCTCGATCGACCGCCACATGGTCGAGACATAGCGGCCGCGGCGCAGCGCCTGGCTGGGCTTCTCGTCCATGCGGACGGCAAGCTCGCAGTCATGGAAAACAGACTTGTCGCGGAGTTTGGGAAAATTCGCCAGAACCGGATCGCACTGCTCTTTCAACCCGTAGAAAGCGAAGGAGATATCCGGATGCCGCTCCAATGCCTTTGCGGCACCTGGGATGACAACCTGGGGACCAAAGTCGCCACCCATGAGGTCGAGAGAAATTCTAATCACGCGTCCCTGATCCTTCTTTTCGCCGGGGAGGCGAAATTTCGGCCAAAATACCGGTTTTCGTAACGCTTACAACTCAAATATGTCAAATACCCAACGGGTATTCAGTCCTTCTTCCAGTCTTTCAGCGCAGCGAAGGGCGAAGGCTTCTTGTCCTTCTGGCCGTCATCTTCGATGTGTCCGGAAAACTCGATGCCGGCCTTGCGGGGATAGGGATCGATTGCCAGGGCCGCAAATTCAGTCACAACGGCGCCCGCATCGATACTGTCGCCGACGAAGGCTTCAGGCAGATCGGGACCATCGGGATCCAGCACCATCTCGCCGGCATCATTGGCCGGGCGGCGGGCCAGCTTGGAATTCTCAGGCACGAAGATCTGCTCGAACTGCTCGTCGATATCAGAGGGCACCGGTTCGAGCGTGACGACGCAGGCCTGAACGATCTTGGCACGTACCCTGCCCTTGACGCGGATGCCGTCTTTTTTCCAGCGGTTGATCTGCAGCTCGGCGCGCAGCTCGTCGACCGCCAGAATATCCCAGCTTTCGGCAAGCGCCTTGCGCTCCTTCTCGTCCGCCTCAAGGCGAACCTCGACGGGGTTGGCCGAGACATGTCCAACCTTCACGAGGTAGGAAAAGGGAATGGCGTCATCCTGATGCTTCATTACGTCCTCCTCAGACCGCTTCTGGCAGCGTTGCTGAACCGGTGGCGATCTGATCTTCGGATTGTCCGGACAGAGCAGCTTCGGCCTTGAACATCCAGCCGCTCAGTTCGCTCATATCTGCCGGGGCTTCCGACTTCGGGTGGATATTGCGGGATAATGCCGTGGCAAGCTCCTCGCCATTTCCTGCATCCATCGCCTTCGAATAGGCTTCGAGACGGCCATAGAACATGCCGGCGAGTTTTTTCATGCGCTTCGGCACGCTGTTGTCGCCGATACCGAGCTCGCGGATCGAATAGTCGATATCCTGAAAGAAGGCATCGACGATCTCCTGGGCGATCTCCTGACCACTCGTGCCGGAGGCGCGGGTGCGGCGGAAGAACAGGATCATAACCAGCGACAGCATCTCGAAACGGCCCATGACCGTGTCGGGCACATTCATCGTCTCATAGAATTCGGGCATACGGGCCGCAGCCGTCAGCGTCGAATACTGCCGTTCGACGATCGCCTGATTGTTGTTTTTCTTACGAAAGAGCCCGAAGATCATTGTTTTTTCCGGAAATGCCTCATTCTTCACGCGGAGTTGCGTGGGCCGTGTTGCATGAATTCGAAAGCTGGTTTACCGAAGCAGGCGCGAATTGCAATGCCGAAGGTGGCCACTTTCGGGACAGCGCCCTTTCAGGGCTGCGACGCGGCGAATTGGGAGAATTCGACCCCGGAAAGGCCACAAAGGTTTTGCATCAGCGGTGCTCAAGCATGGCCCAAAGCCGCCTACCGATACTCAAGGGGAGTAGATGTCGTTGAAGAAACGGTATTTCAAGTCTGACGTAAAGTTCTTCAGCAGCGCGGCCATTGCGATCATGATTGCTTCAGCGGGACTGACAGGTTGCCAGACCGGCACCGTGCTGAACGGCGGCTATGTCGTCGATGCGGAGTCGCTCAACCTCGTTCCCGAGGGCTCTAGCCGCGAGCAGGTCCTGCTTTCGCTCGGCACGCCTTCGACGACCGCGACCTTCGACAACGAAGTCTTCTATTATATCTCGCAGCGCCGCACGCGCTCCGTCGCCTTCCAGAAGCTGAAGGTGGTGGACCAGACAGTTCTCGCCATCTATTTCGACAAGGACGGCGTCGTGGCGCGGCGCGCCAACTACACGCTCCAGGACGGCAAGGTGTTCGACACGATCTCGCGCGTCACGCCGACCGGCGGCCGCGAACTCACCTTCCTGCAGCAGGTTCTCTCGGGCGGCGCAGGCAGCGCGGCAAAGAGCCTGTTCGGTACACCGGATGGCAATCCCCAGAACCCGGCAAGCATCAAGTAAGACTGCGATTGCAGAAACAATTAAGAAACCCGCCGGATCGCTCCGGCGGGTTTCTTCGTTTCAGGCTATCGCCTCCCCTTACATGCCGGCGAGGATCGCAAGCAGCAGAAGCGCGACAATATTGGTGATCTTGATCGCCGGGTTGACGGCCGGACCAGCGGTGTCCTTGTAGGGATCGCCGACGGTATCGCCCGTGACGGACGCCTTGTGGGCTTCCGAACCCTTCATGTGACGGTTGCCGTCCTTGTCGACGAAGCCGTCTTCGAAGGACTTCTTGGCGTTGTCCCATGCGCCGCCGCCCGAAGTCATCGAGATGGCGACGAAGAGGCCGTTGATGATCACGCCGAGCAGAGAGGCGCCGAGCGCGGCGAAGGCCGAGGCCTTGGAGCCGGAGATCAGGAGAACGCCGAAGTAGACGACGATGGGCGCCAGAACCGGCAGCAGCGAGGGGATGATCATCTCGCGGATCGCGGCCTTGGTCAGAAGGTCGACGGCGCGGCCGTAATCCGGCTTTTCCGTGCCCTGCATGATGCCCGGCTTTTCGCGGAACTGCTTGCGCACTTCCTCGACGATGGCGCCCGCCGCGCGGCCGACGGCCGTCATGGCGATACCGCCGAACAGATACGGGATCAGACCGCCGAACAGCAGACCGGCGACAACGTAGGGGTTCGACAGATCGAAGGAGATCGTGCCGATGCCTGCGAAATACGGATACTGGTCGCCATGGGCGGCGAAGTATTGCAGGTCGTTGGCATAGGCGGCGAACAGCACCAGCGCGCCGAGACCGGCAGAACCGATCGCGTAGCCCTTGGTGACGGCCTTCGTCGTATTGCCGACGGCGTCGAGCGCGTCGGTCGACTTGCGCACTTCAGGCGGCAGATGCGCCATTTCGGCGATACCACCGGCATTGTCGGTGACCGGACCGAAGGCATCGAGAGCGACGATCATGCCGGCAAGGCCGAGCATCGAGGTGACTGCGATACCGGTGCCGAACAGGCCGCCGAACTGGTAGGTCGCCAGGATACCGCCAACGATGACGATGGCGGGAAGCGCTGTCGATTCCAGCGAGACTGCAAGGCCCTGGATGACATTGGTGCCGTGACCGGTCACCGATGCCTGGGCGATCGAGACGACGGGGCGCTTGCCGGTGCCCGTGTAATATTCGGTGATGACGACAATAAGTGCCGTGACCACAAGACCGACAAGACCGCAGATGAAGAGGTTCGTACCGGTGATTTCATGTCCGGCAACGGTCCCGAGCGAACCCCAGCCGACTGTCAGCGATGTGGCAATACCGAGACCGACGATCGACAGCAGACCGGTGACGATCAGACCCTTGTAGAGAGCGCCCATGATCGAACCGTTCGAGCCGAGCTTGACGAAGAAGGTGCCGATGATCGAGGTGATGATGCAGACGCCGCAGATCGCCAGCGGATAGATCATCGCCGACTGCAGGATCGGCGCCCCGGCAAAGAAAATGGCGGCAAGCACCATGGTGGCGACGACCGAGACAGCATAGGTCTCGAACAGGTCGGCAGCCATGCCTGCGCAGTCACCGACATTGTCGCCGACGTTATCGGCGATCGTGGCCGGGTTGCGCGGATCATCTTCCGGAATACCCGCTTCCACTTTACCGACTAGGTCGCCGCCGACGTCGGCACCCTTGGTGAAGATGCCGCCGCCCAGACGGGCGAAGATCGAGATCAGCGATGCACCGAAGCCGAGCGACACAAGCGCATCGATGACCTCGCGCGATCCGGATTCGTGACCGAGAATGCCTGTCAGGACGTAATAATAGATCGACACGCCGAGCAGCGCGAGACCGGCAACGAGCATACCCGTGATGGCGCCGGACTTGAAGGCGATATCGAGGCCAGCCGCGAGGCTGTGGGAGGCGGCCTGAGCCGTGCGCACGTTGGCGCGGACGGAAACGTGCATGCCGATGAAACCGGCAGCGCCTGAAAGCACGGCGCCGATCAGAAAGCCGATCGCGGCCGTCCCGGAGAGAAGCAGCCATGCTGCAATGAAAACAACGATACCGACGACCGAAATCGCCTTGTACTGACGCGTGAGATAGGCCTGTGCGCCCTCGCGGATATAGCCCGCGATTTCTTGCATGCGGCTATTACCCTGATCGGCGGCCAGCACCGAACGGGTCGTCCAGATGGCGTAGACCACCGAGAGCAGACCGCATGCGATTACGCATAAAAGAATGTTCATTTCGCTCTTTCCTCCAAAAGTGCTGCCGGTGCACTTCTCCGCCCCGACCACGAACGCAGCCGAATCGTCTTCTCTCCTCAGAAACGCTCTAGCTTTGCGTGCGGAGATTGCTTGGTGGAAAACACGACGTCAAGACCGCAGAGGCTAAAACCCTTGCAGCACAACGGATTGAGAGATTTGGTCCGATAGAAGGCGCGAAGCCTATTTCCGCGTGTCGCCGCGTACCTGCTTGGCGATGCGGTCGAGGACGGCGTTGACGAGCTTGGGCTCATCATCCTCGAAGAACGCCTGGGCGATCTCCATATACTCGGTGACGATGACGGCGACAGGCACGTCCTTGCGGTCGGTCAGCTCGAAAACGCCGGCGCGCAGGATGGCACGTACCGTGCTGTCGAGGCGCGACAGCGCCCAGTCGTCCTGCAGGGCGGACGCGATCAGCGGGTCGAGGCGCAGCTGTTCACGCACGACGCCCGAGACGATGGAGCGGAACCACGACGGATCAGCCTTGAGATAGGTTTCGCCGTCGATTTCCTGGCCGAGGCGATGCGCCTCGTATTCGGCGACGATCTCCAGAACGCCGGTACCGCCGATATCCATCTGATAGAGCGCCTGAACGGCAGCAAGACGCGCAGCGCCCCGCTGATTTGCCGCCTTTACCTGACGCTCCGGAGTTTCATTGCTCATTCAAGCCCACCCAGTTTCTTCTTCAGCTCGATCATCGTGAGAGCTGCACGGGCGGCAAAACCGCCCTTGTCCTTGTCGGAGCGGCGGACACGCGCCCAAGCCTGCTCGTCGTTTTCAACCGTCAGAATGCCGTTGCCGATGGCAAGCGACTCGCTGACGGCGAGATCCATCAATGCGCGCGACGACTCATTGGAGACGATATCGAAATGATAGGTTTCGCCGCGAATGACCATGCCGAGGGCGACAAAGCCGTCATACAACACGCCGCCATTATCTGCGCCGTCGAGCGCCATTGCAATCGCCGCCGGAATTTCCAGCGCGCCGGGAACCGTCACCACGTCGAAGGTCGCGGCGGCTTCCTTCAGCGCGAAGCTCGCACCTTCGAGGAGTGCGTCAGCCATGTCGTCGTAGAAGCGTGCTTCAACGATCAAAATGTGGGGAGCATCGGCCCGCGCCATGTGTCACCTTCGGTTTTAGAGAACTCGCCATGCGGCAGGCCGCGGTCAAAACATGCCTTCGCGCGAATGGCAAGCAAATTCCGATCATGGCTGAAATGCAAAACCTGAAATCCTTGCAAGTGCATAGAACCAAGCCATGCTGCAGCGCATCAACATGCGCTTTCCACCGCCCCGAATAAGGCATAAAAAAGGCAACGAAGATGAAGAATAATTAACGCGATTTCAGTGACTTAAGCCATTGAAGGGGTGGCTTTGGCGCCCCAATTCCTTTCTCGTAACGCCGACGATCCCCTGCACGACAGCCGACCGTCCGGGCAGATGAAAGGATACTACCATGAACCGCGTTGCCAAACTCGCCATCGTTTCCGCTCTCTCCTCCCTCGCCTTTGCCGGCGTCAGCCGTGCGGAAAGCCTTGGGATGAACTCCGCCCCCGGCATCGAGCAGACCTTGCGCTCGTTCCAGGGCAACTTCGCCGTCCAGCAATATCAGGACTGGCGCAACATCGACAGCATGGACCAGTTCGGCCCGCGCTCGGCCCCGATCCGCGATGCTCAGGAAGTCCACCAGATCCAAGCCTCGATCGACGCCAACAGGAGCCTTACCCGAAAGCTTGCTGACCAGGGTATCAGCGTCAACAACGTCATCAACGTCGAACAGGCGGCCGATGGCAGCCTGACGATCTTCACCGATTGACATCAACTACGATCAGGGAAAGGCGGCGTGCTGAGCGCCGCCTTTCCCTATATCTCTATTCCCGCTCTTGAAAACCACTGCCGAATGATGGTCTGTTGCCCGCCAAGGAGACAAAACATGCCATCAGAAAAGACGACACCGGTCATCAACCCGGCCACCCTCGAACTCGATCATTGGACACAAGGCACGCTTTACGAAAGCACCGATATTTCCTTCGGCAAGCTTCTCGGCCTTTCCAATCTCGGCATCAGCTATAATGAAGTGCCGCCAGGCAAATCGGGTTGCCCCTTCCACAATCATCATGTCGAAGATGAGCTGTTCATCGTTCTCTCCGGAAGCGGCGAATACCGCTTCGGCGCCGAACGGCACGCGATCTCCAAAGGATCGGTTCTCGGCGCACCGGCCGGCGGACCCGAGACGGCGCATCAGATCCTCAATACCGGGAGTGAACCGCTGATCTACATGGGCGTCTCGACGATGTCGCCGACGGAGATCGTCGAATATCCCGACTCCGGCAAGTTCCTGGCCAAGACCCGCAAGGATGGCGGTTCCCCGAGCTTCCGGGTCATCGGCCGCACCGATGAGAGCCTTGACTACTGGCATAACGAGCCTGGCGCATAAAAACAGAAAGCGATTTTCAATGTTGAATATTCCGACGATCGAGACGGAGCGCCTGATCCTGCGCCCGCACCGCAAGACCGATTTCGAAGCCTACGTCACCTTCTGGGCTGACGAGGACGTGGTGCGCCACATCACCGGCGTGCCGAGCACACGCGAACAGACCTGGGCGCGGCTGCTGCGCGCCACCGGCATGTGGCACCATATGGGCTTCGGCTTCCTGGCCATCGAGGAAAAGAAAAGCGGCCGCTTCGTCGGCGAATGCGGCTTTCTAGAAACCCGCCGCGAGATGACGCCGTCGATCGAGGGAACGCTGGAGACCGGCTGGGCGCTTTCGCCATCCTTCCACGGCCGCGGCTATGCGACGGAGGCCTTACGGGCGATGATCGCTTGGGGCGAAAAGCGCTTTCCTGACATGGAGATGACCTGCATCATCTCGCCGGAAAACGCGCCGTCGATCCGCCTTGCGGGAAAGCTCGGCTTCCGCGAAGTGACGCGCACCGACTACAACGGCGAAATCATTCTGCTTTCGCGGACGGAAACTCTGCCAGCCTAGCGGCGTAGCGGGCCATGGTATCGACTTCGAAATTGACGAAATCGCCCGCCTTGCGCTCGCCCCAGGTGGTCACTTCGAGCGTGTGGCGGATCAACAGCACGTCGAAATCGGTGCCATCGACGGCATTGACGGTCAGCGAGGTGCCATCGAGGGCGATCGAACCCTTGGGAGCGACAAATTTCGCCAGATGTTCGGGCGCCCGCAGGCGGTAGCGGGTGGCGTCGCCTTCGGCGGTCACCGAGAGGATTTCGGCCTTGCCATCGACATGGCCGGAAACGATATGGCCGCCGAGCTCATCGCCGATCTTCAGCGAGCGCTCGAGATTGACCCGGCTGCCTTCCTTCCAGGTGGCGATCGTCGTCAGCCGCAGCGCCTCTTCCCAGGCCTCGACCTCGAACCAGCGGCCGTTGCTGCCTTCGGCGGGCAATCCCGTCACTGTCAGGCAGACGCCGGAATGCGAGATGGACGCGCCCATGTCGATGGTCGCCGGATCGTAGCTGGTGGCGACGCGCAGCTTGACGCCCTCATTCATCGCGGAAACGGATTCGATCCTGCCCATATCGGTAACAATGCCGGTGAACATCAAAGCTCTCTTTCGTATTCGTCCATTCGGTCGGGCCCGAATGCAAATGTGCCCCTCAGGGCGAAACCGGATGGCATATCGGTCTTCGTCACCGGCGATTCAATACCATCGGCGCCGATCACGACGTCACCCTGGTAAAGCTGGATGCGATCGACGAGGCCGGCGTCGAGGAAAAGCTTTGCGGTCCTGGCGCCGCCCTCGACGATCAGCGAGGAGATGCCGCGGGATGCCAGCGCCGGGAGCAGGACTTCCGGGTGGTAGGGATTGCAGTAGAGGATTTCGATGCCGAGAGCCTCGAGGGCGGTGCGGCGGGAGTCCAATTCGCTGGTGTCGGTGGTTGGGTTACCCCCCTCTGCCCTGCCGGGCATCTCCCCCACAAGGGGGGAGATTGGCTGGGGGCGGCCGCTCGTTCCAGCTTCAATTGTTTGGGGAGATGCTATCCGCGAGTCGATCTCCCCCCTTGAGGGGGAGATGTCCGGCAGGACAGAGGGGAGTGATCCCTCGACATCCGCCAAATCGGATAGCTCTTCCCGCGCCACCACAATCACCGGAACATCCCGCGCCGTCCGTGCCAGCTTGCCGGTCACAGGCAGCGACAGCATCGGATCCAGCACGATGCGCACCGGCGAGCGGATCTCCTGCCCGGCGATCCGCACCGTCAGTTCCGGATCGTCGGCAATCGCCGTGCCGATGCCGATCAATATCGCGTCCGACTCCGCCCTGAGCTTCTGTACCTCGGCGCGCGCGGCCGGCCCGGTAATCGCCACCTGCCCCTCGCCGCGCCGGCCGATCATGCCGTCGGCGGAAACAGCAAGCTTGAGAGTCACATAGGGCCGCTTCTTCGTCTGGCGTGTGAGATAGGCGGCAAGCGAGCGCCTGCCCTCCTCTTGCAGAACGCCGGTATCGACAGTGATCCCTGCATCCTGGAGCATGGCGATGCCGCGGCCGGACACGCGCTCGTCGGGATCAGTGACGCTGATCACCACGCGGGAGACACCCGCCGCGATCAGTGAATTGGCGCAAGGCGGTGTCTTGCCGAAATGCGAGCAGGGCTCGAGCGTCACATAGGCAGTGGCGCCCTCGGCACGGCTGCCTGCCTCGGCAAGCGCCTGCGGCTCGGCATGCGGGCGGCCGCCTATAGCCGTGGTGCCGCGCCCAACGATCTCGCCATCCTTGACAACGACGCAGCCGACCGACGGGTTGGTCGAGGTCTGGCCAAGATGCAAAAGGCCGAGGCGGATCGCCTCGGCCATATAGCGTTCGTCATCTGTCGAAGTGCTCATCGCTCAGCTGTCCAGCGTATCGCGGCCGATCTTGGCGTTGATCTCCGAGATGACCTTTTCGAAATCCTCGGCATGCGAGAAATCGCGGTAGACGGATGCATAGCGCACGAAGCCGACGTCATCGAGGCTCTTCAGCGCTTCCAGCACCTGCAGGCCAATGGCCTCGGAGCTGATTTCCACTTCTCCCGAACTTTCGAGACGGCGGACAATACCAGAGACGGCCCGCTCGATCCTGTCGCGATCGACCGGCCGCTTGCGCAGCGCGATCTCGAAGGAGCGAACCAGCTTGTCGCGGTCGAAAGGCACCTTGCGGCCGGTCTTCTTGACGACCATCAGCTCGCGCAGCTGCACGCGCTCGAAGGTCGTGAAGCGGCCGCCGCAATCGGGACAGATACGCCTGCGGCGGATGGACGTATTGTCCTCCGCCGGGCGTGAATCCTTGACCTGTGTGTCTTCCGATCCGCAGAATGGGCAGCGCATGCGCTATCCTTAGCCGATGTAATCGTACATTGGGAAGCGGTTGGTGAGGTTCATCACCTTATCCCGCACGGCGGCTTCGACACCGGCATTGCCTTCGTCGGAATTGGCGGCCTTCAGGCCGTCGAGAACCTCGACGATCAGCTTGCCGATTTCCTTGAATTCCGCTTCCTTGAAGCCGCGGGTCGTACCGGCCGGCGCGCCCAGACGGACGCCAGAGGTGACGAAGGGCTTTTCAGGGTCGAACGGAATGCCGTTCTTGTTGCAGGTGATGAAGGCGCGGCCGAGCGCCTGTTCGGCGCGCTTGCCCGTGGCGTTCTTCTTGCGAAGGTCGACCAGCATCAGGTGGTTGTCGGTGCCGCCGGAAACGACGTCGAGGCCGCCTGCGATGAGCGTTTCGGCAAGCGCCTTGGCGTTCTTGACGATCTGTGCCGCGTAATCCTTGAACTCAGGCTGCAGCGCTTCGCCGAAGGCAACGGCCTTGGCAGCGATGATGTGCATCAGCGGACCGCCCTGGAGACCCGGGAAGACGGCCGAATTGAACTTCTTCGCCAGATCCTCGTCATTGGTGAGGATCACGCCGCCGCGCGGGCCACGAAGCGACTTGTGGGTCGTGGTCGTGGCAACATGGCAATGCGGGAACGGCGACGGATGCTGGCCACCGGCAACGAGACCGGCGATGTGGGCCATGTCGACCATCAGATAGGCGCCGACGCTGTCGGCGATCTCGCGGAAACGCTTCCAGTCCCAGATGCGGGAGTAAGCGGTGCCGCCGGCGATGATCAGCTTCGGCTTGGTTTCCTCGGCCTTGCGGGCCACTTCATCCATGTCGAGCAGGTTGTCGCCTTCGCGCACCCCGTAGGACACGACGTTGAACCATTTGCCGGACATGTTGACAGGCGAACCATGCGTCAGGTGACCGCCCGAATTGAGGTCGAGACCCATGAAGGTATCACCCGGCTGCAGCAGCGCCAGGAAGACGGCCTGGTTCATCTGCGAACCGGAATTCGGCTGAACGTTGGCGAAATTGACGCCGAAGAGCTTCTTGGCGCGTTCGATCGCCAGTTCTTCGGCGATGTCGACGAACTGGCAACCACCGTAGTAACGCTTGCCCGGATAACCTTCGGCGTACTTGTTGGTCATGATCGAGCCCTGGGCTTCCAGAACCGCACGGGAAACGATGTTTTCCGAGGCGATGAGTTCGATCTCATGGCGCTGGCGGCCGAGCTCCTTGCCGATCGCGCCGAAGATCTCAGGATCGGTATCGGCGAGCGAACGATTGAAGAAGGTCTGCGTGGAAGCATTGGTCATGGCGGGCTCCTCAACTTGAATGGCCGCAGCTTTAGCCTTCCGTTTGCGCCAGAGCAATACGAAGAACGACATTTGCTGGGCAATCTACGCGCGGGGTGTTGAGGCAGCCAGTATTGGGCCGAAAAGGCGCTGTCAGCGCCCGGAGCCCCCTCACCCTACCCTCTCCCCCAGGGGAGAGGGGAAGTGGACGCTGCGGCTCCAACGTCCCTTCTCCCCTGGGGGAGAAGGTGGCCCGCAGGGCCGGATGAGGGGGCCACGCGTGCCGACGCCAAACAAAAAAGGCCGCGCAATCGCACGGCCTTTCTCAAACTCAAAACACCAGCCTTTATTGAACCGGCTGCTCCGTCGTCGCCGTCGTATCCAGCGCCAGTTCGGCGTTGCCGTCCATCTGGTAGATGTCGTCGCGGAACTGGACGACGCCGTCGGGCATGCCCCAGGCGGAGATGTAGACGAAATAGACCGGCACTTCTTCAGAGAGCTTGATCGGCGTGTTGACGCGGCTGGCGATGACCTGCTCCATCTGCTGGCGCGGCCAGCCGGGGGTCTCGCCGAGCAGCCAGGTCGTCAGGTCGCGGACGTTCTGGACGCGGACGCAGCCCGAGGATTCGAAGCGCATCAGCTTGTTGAACAGGCCCTGCTGCGGCGTGTCGTGCATGTACTCGCCGTTCTTGTTGTAGAAGTTGATCTTCGTCGAGGCCATGGCGTTGATCTTGCCCGGGTCCTGACGGAACATCAGGTTGGGGGCCTTCTCGGCGTTCCAGTCGATGGTTTCAGGCGCTACTTCGGTGCCCTTGCCGTCGATCAGGCGAATATTGTTGCGCGTCAGGTAGGTCGGGTCCTTGCGCATCAGCGGCACGATGTCCTTTTCGACGATCGAGCGCGGCGCGGTCCAGTAAGGATTGAGGATGACCTCGTAGATTTTCGAATTGACGAGATGCGTCGGGCGGCTCAGGCGGCCGACGATCGCATTGTGGCGGGTGGCAACGGCGCCATCCTGGACGGCTTCGACGTAAGCTGCCGGAATGTTGACCATGACGTGACGGCGGCCGAGCTCTTCCGGGAATGTCTGCAGGCGGATCAGGTTGGTGTTCAGCTGCTGCAGGCGGACATCGACCGGAATGTTCATCGCCTTCAGTGTGAACTCGCCGATGACGCCATCGGACGGGAGGCCGTGACGGGCCTGGAAGCGCTTGACGGCACCGTCCACATAAGAATCGAACGAGGACGACATGCCGGCTTCCTGCGGAAGGTCACCGGTGGCGAAGAGACGCTGGCGCAGCGCCTGGACCGACTGATCGGTGACGCCGAGCTGCAGGCGCTGGTCGGCAGGCGGATTGACCGTCGGCCAGCCGCCGGCAGATGCGATCTGCTGGTACTGGGCGATCGCCTGCTGCATGCTGGAAACGGATTGGGGACCGAGGATCGGGGTATTGGAAACAATGGCGTTGGCGGTGCGCGATGCGGCCTTGGCATCGAACTGATCGTCCCAGTCGCCGCGGCGCGGCGCGTTGATCAGCGCGTCGACGGCCGTCTGCGCCAATGCCGGGGCGGCCAGGGCGCTGACGCCAAACGTGGCCGCGGAGGCCAGAAATGCGCGGCGCGAGAGAGCTTCAATTCCGTTTTTCTTCGACATAGTCCCAACCAATGAATGCCGCAGGCTTGAGAGGAAACCGCGGGCTTTGCGAGTCACTGCGCGATAACGCAGACCACTATCATTCCGTTCTCTGGCGCATCACAAAATTTCCGCCACCGGGCATCACAAGATTGCGAGCCGGAAACGTGAAGGCGTGAAATGCTGTCTGAGGGCGCCGTCTACCGTCTTTCCGCTGCCATACCAATATGGCCAATTCGTGTCGCCTACCCTTTCGAAGACCTACCGGCGGTAGGTTCAAGACAGGTGAATGGCACGGACCAAACCATATCAATGCGTAAACGGTGCTGGTTAATAACGGCTAAAAAACGGCCTGAATACAGGCGATTCCGCTTGGCAGACATGCGTTGCAAAGATGACACGCCGGCGGTGAGCGGGATGCCTTCATCAATCACTCACTGAGAGCGAGCGCAAAAGAGGCGATAGTGAACCGTCAAAGGATCTGCAATCGTCCTCCTTCCGAACTTGATCTCCGCGCCAGCCTTGAAGACATCGAGCGTTCAATAATCGAAGAGCAGCTGGTCCCCGCTAATGATGGTCTGCTTGATCGTCTCATGGAGATTTTGGTGCCGCCTGCCTACAGTGCCGAGACCAAGGCTATACAGGCAACGGACGCGTTCTCTCCTAACGACTACATCCGCCCCGGCATTCTGCTCGTAATGCTGCTATCGATCACGGTGTTCTTCGTAACCTGCATCATCACTTATTTCCGTACCAGCGACCCCGAGCGGCTGAAGTTCTGCATGAACTCAATTCAGACGACCCTCGGCTTCTACATCGGTGTTTTCACAGGGCTACTCGGCTTGCAGCCTGCCCCCGCAATACGTCGTTAACTGGTCTTGAACTTCGACCGCACGCAATCCATATGTGCTGATGTCGGCGTAGTCCAGCAGCGAAGAGAACCTGTGAAAGAACGCAAAAGCTCGAAAACGAACCGCTGAAAACCGAAAACGAAAAAAGCTCCCAAAGTCGAAAAAGCAAGCACGCAAAAAGTATCTGTGAAAAAAGCTGAAAACGAAAACTGATCAAAGCGCCAAAAGAACCGAAGCACGAAACGCGAAAAAGATAGAAGCACAAAGCCCACAGGAGGAAGTTCTTGGGGTGGCCACCCCACCTTCCGATGGAATGCCTAACCAACTTGCAAGTTTAACCTCAATCCTTTTTCAAGGTTCTGAGGGCGCTCTTAGGGCCGGAGATGCTCCCCATGCATATTCGGGTCGAAGTGTCAGGTAAGGTGGAAATGCGGACGATTTACATGATCGCCGTCTTCATCATTACCTACTTCCACTAACACAGATACCAACGACTGCGGGGGCCGGTGAAAACCGGCCCTTTCTGATTCCTAGGGCTCCGCCCTCGCGCGCATCAAGTCCCTTCCGCCCGCAAGCGGTTCCCCGCGAAGGAGCTTGACATTTGCCACCCGCTGCTCGCCACGAGGCAGGGTTGCGTGCCCGCAACCGCGATCAAAAAGCTTCAACCCGGTGATTTAAAGCTTGGGAAAAACCACAAAAACGAAGGCTTGATGGCGAAGTCATCAAGCAGCGACAGGACCAGCGTTAGCAAGCAACCGTCATTTTGTTAAGCCACAATACTGCGCAGCTCACACCGTGAGCAGAAAAATGCTGAACATCAGCAAAACAACCAGGAGAAATATTAGCGACGCCACGCTGAAAATGAAGGCAGTATAGAGCGCTTTCCGGTTCACTTTGTTCAGTGGGAAAAACGAGGAGCGGACTTTTTCGGCATACTCGCGCTCAGAAAAATATGCGCGGCACGAACCTGATGCGACAATGGTGACAATGACTCCAATCAAGAGGGGGATAGCGAGCTTATGCATCAATGACCGAAGGTCGGGATAATCTTTTGCATCGCCGAGCGTCGAAGCTATCCCGAGGATGACAGCTAGGTAGGTCGCTCCCATAGCATTAATAGTCGAATCGATAATGGGCATCAGCCGAACAAGCAGATGATTTGAGGTGATGTGAGGAGTGTTGGCCATAACAGTCTTCCGTTCAAAAAAAATGGCACGCAATGGGCACGCGGAATAGCATAACGGGGCGCCTTCTCTCGCCCCGTTATGCTCTGCATGCCACTTTGAATTGCTACCGGGCCATCGGGAATAACGGCCTTGGCAGATCAGAGGCGGTACATGATGCTGTCGTTCCAGAAGCGGTCGAGGCGCTGCAGGAGCTTGTTCATCTGGGTGAATTCGTCGGTGCCGATGCCGCCGACCTTGTCGATCGAGGTGATGTGGCGTTCGTAGAGCTTGGCGACCGTCTCGGCGATCTCGGTGCCGGTTTCCGTCAGGCTGATGCGGACGGAGCGGCGGTCGATGCGCGAGCGCTGGTGGTTGATGAAGCCGAGGTCGACGAGCTTCTTGACGTTGTAGGAAACGTTGGAGCCCAGGTAGTAACCGCGCGAGCGCAGCTCGCCGGCGGTCAGTTCCGAGTTGCCGATGTTGAAGAGCAGGAGAGCCTGGATGGCGTTGACGTCGCTGCGGCCCTGACGGTCGAACTCGTCCTTGATGACATCCAGAAGACGGCGGTGAAGACGTTCAACAAGATGAAGGGATTCCATGTAAAGATCACGGATGTCCTGGTCCTGCTGGTCACGGAAGTTCGATACCGCCTGCGGCTTGATTTTCGTGTTCATGATGACTGCCTCACTGTTTGTTTGGCGGTGTTGGTTTTCTTCCCGCCTTGAGACAGACCCTATCGAATACAAATAAAATTCTACTTAAACTGCAGGCTTAACAGCACCTTACCGGAAACCTCCCGTTGTATCAGGGTAAATCAACGCTTACCTGACGGCGCTGCCTGCGCTTCTCGAACCACAATGCGATACGGAAAGCCAGGTACATCAGGGCCACCAAACCATGTGTCAAAACAATGAGTTTGTTGGAGCCGAAGATCTCCGGCAGGACGCCGTGCATCAGCACCTGCAGGCCTGCGGCAAGCACCCAGACGACCGGCCCCCAGGAGACCGTCAGCCACAAGCCGAGCGAGGCGACCGGGAAGACGACGGCCAGCGTCGTGGCGCAAACCTTCCAGGGCAGACTGAGCAGATCGAAGCGGCCGGCTCCAACAAGCGAGTAGCCGACCAGCATCCCCCAATATTGCAGGCCGAACCAGAAGCAGGTGATCGCCACCAGCCTCAGGAAGAGGATGAACATCAGGTCGGTCAGCGTGCGTTTCGGCAGGGCCGGAGAATCATTTTCCATGGGGCGGACTTTATGTTTGCCTTCTGCACTTCGCCAGACGGGATCAGGCGGCGCGGCCAATCGTCCGGTTTGGATTTCGAAGATGGCATGATAATGAGCGCGCCAGCAAATGGAATGGCCAGGGACAAGACAATGCAGGACAAGACCCACCTCGTCGACGACATTACCGGACACCGCCGCATGCGCCGCAACCGCAAGGCCGACTGGACGCGCCGCCTGGTGCAGGAAAACCGGCTGACGGTGGACGACCTGATCTGGCCGGTCTTCGTCGTGCCCGGCAGCGGCATCGTCGAGCCGATCCCGGCAATGCCAGGCGTCAACAGGATGAGCGTCGACAGGCTGGTGGAAGCAGCGAAGGAAGCGGCCGATCTCGGCGTTCCCGCGATCGCCACTTTCCCGAATATCGAGATGGAGCTGCGCGACGCCACCGGTTCGAACAGTCTCGAGGTCAACAACCTGATCAACCAGGCGACGATCGCGCTGAAGAAGCATGTGCCCCATATCGGCGTCATCACCGATGTGGCGCTCGATCCGTTCACCAGCCACGGCCATGACGGCATTCTGCGCGACGGCGAGATCGTCAACGACGAGACGGTCGATCAGGTGGCGCGTGCGGCGGTGATGCAGGCCGATGCCGGTTCCGATATCATCTCACCCTCCGAAATGATGGACGGACGCATCGGCGCCATCCGCTACGCGCTGGATGCGGCCGGCCACCAGAATGTCGGCATCATGAGCTATGCGACGAAATTCGCCTCCGCCTTCTATGGTCCCTACCGCGAGGCGATCTCGACCGGCGGTCTGCTGAAAGGCGACAAGAAGACCTATTATATCGACCCGGCCAACGGCACCGAGGCGATCCGCGATGCGGCACTCGACGTCGAGGAAGGCGCCGACATGCTGATGGTCAAGCCCGGCCTGCCCTATCTCGACATCTGCTGGCGGATGAAGGAAGCCTTCGGCCTGCCGACCTTCGCCTATCAGGTGTCGGGCGAATATTCGCAGATCAAGGCGGCGGCGGCGAACGGCTGGATCGATGGCGACCGGGCGATGATGGAGACGCTGCTCGCCTTCAAGCGCGCCGGCTGCGACGGCATCCTGACCTATTTCGCGATCGAGGTCGCCCGCAAGCTCGCCAAAGGCTGAAAATCGCGCATCATTGCATCTCCAGCCGCCGACACCATATCAGTGGCATCGTTTTTCAAAGGAGACCTCGATGAGCCTGAACCCCAATCCCGTCTACGCCGCACCGGACGACTGGCGCGCCTATAGCGGGACGCTCAGCCGGCGGGTCTTTGCGTTCATCCTGGATTACATCATTGTGCTGCTGCTGTGCATTCCGGCAGCGGTCGTGCTGTTCTTCCTGTCGATCGTGACGCTCGGCCTCGGCTTCTTCCTCTATCCGGCGCTCTTCGTGCTGGTGGCAGGCATCTATTTCGGCCTGACGGTCGGCGGCCCCGCGCAGGCCTCGCTCGGCATGCGGGCGATGGGCATCCAGATGATGCGCGTCGATGGACGTCCGCTCGATTTCCTGACGGCGATCGTTCACCTGGCGCTGTTCTGGATCCTGAACTCGGTGCTGACGCCGCTGATTCTTCTGGTCGGTCTTTTCACCGAGCGCAGCCGGATGATCCACGACTTCCTGGTCGGTACCGTGACGGTGCGCACCAACTGATTACCGAAATAAAGTCCCCGGCTGGCCTTTGCGTGCCAGTTCGGGGCGCCATATCAAATATCTACGACAAAATGATAGCGCGGAGAAACCGGCCGCGCTGTTGACGTTTTTTATTCTTAAGTCATGCTGTCAAGATTGACGGTCACCGAAGGAACCATCCGCGTCAGATGAATACGCAGACCACGCCATCCCCTCAGTTTTATCTGACGGCACCGGCTGCATGCCCGTATCTGCCGCAGGAGATGGAGCGCAAGGTCTTTACGCATCTGGTCGGCCCGCGTGCGGCCGAGATGAACGATATCCTGACGCAAGGCGGTTTCCGCCGCTCCCAGAACATCGCTTACCGCCCGGCCTGCGAAGCCTGTCGCGCCTGCGTCTCCGTGCGCATCCTGGCGCAGGAGTTCCAGCCGACGAAATCGATGACGCGGGTGATGGGCAACAACAGCGATCTGATCGCCACCGAATTCCCGGCCCAGCCGTCCAGCGAGCAATATTCGCTGTTCCGCCGCTATCTCGACTATCGCCACCAGCAAGGCGGCATGTCTGACATGACCGTGCTCGACTATGCGATCATGGTGGAAGACACCCACGTCAACACCCGCATCATCGAATACCGCAAGCGGGAGGAAGGCTCCGGCCTCGAGACCCGGCCGCGCGGCGAACTGATCGCGGCGGCATTGACGGATACGATGAGCGACGGCCTGTCGATGGTCTATTCCTATTTCAACCCCGACTACGACCGCCGCTCGCTCGGCACCTACATGATCCTCGACCATGTGAAGCGCACCAAGGCGCTCGGCCTTCCCCATGTCTATCTCGGCTACTGGGTCCAGGGATCGCGGAAAATGGATTACAAGACCCGCTTCCAGCCGCAGGAGCATCTGACGCCGCGCGGATGGGAGCGTTTCGATTCATCAGTGCTTGCCGAGGGCGGCACGGATTAAGCCATTCCCCGATCGCTTCTGCGGTCACAGGGCGTTCGCGGACGGCGCGAGGCAGGTATTTGCCGCACAGTGGAAGCAGCGCGGATCGGCATATCGAAATACAAAACCGCGCTGAACCGTTTGGCCGACAGCTAGCTCGCTAGCCGATCGACCTGGTCGACTTCCCGTTCCAGACCTTCCATCACATGCGCCCAGCCCTGACGGGTCTTTTCCTCATGGGCGGCCCATTCCGAGCACATTTCGTGCGTCAGCGTCAGGCGGCAGCCGCTGCCCAGCTGTTCGAAATCGATCTGGACGCGGTCGGTGCAATGGTCGTGATCTTCGACGGAGAAGCTGAAGACCATGCGTTTCGGGCGGTGCAGTTCCAGGAAGATGCCGCTGTGGCAGGCATCGCCGGTCGGGCGGCGGTCGACGACGAGGAAGCGTCCGCCGACATGGGCGTCGATTTCGGCGCGAATGACATGACCGTCATCGGTGGCAAAGAGGAAGCGTCTGGCTATCGCCGGGTTGAGCCAGGAATCATAGACCACCGAGGGCGGCGCTCTATAGGTATGCGTAACAGTGAGTTTGATCTTCTCTGCGGACATCGATTTTCCTCCGTGTAACAGGCCCAATGCACGCCGCAGGTTCTCTGCGGGGCCATTCCGTCCGCCTTCGGAATGGAGCCGTTCCCATTTTTTGGTGACAGGACTGAGATAGAGGAGGCAAACCGCTCGCCAAGAGCGGCTCGCCAAAATGTTACCGGTGTCAGCCGGCGAATTTGCCGCTACGCGGGAAGCCCTTCGGGACGGTGCGACCGGCTGTGGCGCGGTCGGCCAGCCATTCGGCCAGCTCGTCCTTGTTCTTGTTGAACATGCGGCCTGCGCTGTCCTCCCAGGAGAGGCCAGCGTCGATCGCGAAGCAGCGGACATCGGAGATGCCGCCATCCTTGTAGCGCTGCAGGCGAACGCCCTTGCCACGGCCCATTTCGGGGATCTGCGCCAGCGGGAAGACCAGCAGCTTGCGGTTTTCGCCGACGACAGCGACGTGGTCACCACTGACCGGTACCAGAAGCTTGGTCTCGTCGGGCATCGAGACGTTCATGATCTGCTTGCCCTTGCGGGTATTGGCAGCCATTTCCGCTTCCGCAACGACGAAGCCGTTGCCGGCCGTCGAGACGATCAGCTGCTTGCGGGCGGGATCGTGGACGAAGGCAGTCAGCACGTCCTGATCGTTGTCCATGTCGATCATGATGCGCAGTGGTTCGCCATGGCCGCGGCCGCCCGGCAGCTTGTCGCCGCCCAGCGTGAAGGCCTTGCCGCCGGTGGTGACGATCAGGATCTTGTCGGTCGTCTGCGCCGGGAATGCCACCTTCAGCGCATCGCCTTCCTTGAAGGTCAGCGACGCCGTATCCGAAATATGGCCCTTGAGAGCGCGGATCCAGCCCTTTTCGGAGACAACGACGGTGATTGGTTCCTTCTCGATCATCGCCTGCTGGATGGCGTCTTCATCGGCTTCCGGCGCATCGGCGAACTGGGTGCGGCGGCGGCCAAGCTCGGTCGCCTTGGCGAACTTCTTCTTCACCTCGCCGATTTCCCAGGCAACCGTCTGCCACTGCTTCTCGTCGGAGGCGAGCAGCGCTTCGATGCCGGCCTTCTCAGCGGTCAGCTCGTCAAACTCCTTGCGGATCTCGAATTCCTCGAGCTTGCGCAGCGAGCGCAGCCGCATGTTGAGGATCGCCTCAACCTGATTGTCCGTCAGGTCCCAACGGGCGATCATCACAGGCTTCGGCTCGTCTTCCTCGCGGATGATGCGGATGACTTCGTCGATGTTCAGGTAGGCGATCAACAGACCGCCGAGGATTTCAATGCGCCGTTCGATGGCGGCAAGGCGGAAGCGCGAGCGGCGCTGCAGCACGTCGCGGCGGTGATCCAGCCATTCCTTCAGCACTTCGTTCAGCGCCATGACGCGCGGAACGCGGCCCATCGACAGCACGTTCATGTTCAGCGGGAAGCGGCTTTCGAGCTCCGTCAGCTTGAACATCGATTCCATCAGGATCGTCGGATCGACGGTGCGGTTCTTCGGCACCAGGACAACGCGCACGTCTTCGGCGGACTCGTCGCGGATATCTTCGAGAAGCGGCAGCTTGCGGGCAATCAGCAGCTCGGCGATCTTTTCGATCAGGCGCGACTTCTGAACCTGGAACGGGATTTCGGTGACGACGATCTGGTAGCCGCCGCGGCCGAGATCCTCGGTCTCCCACTTGGCGCGCGTGCGGAAACCGCCGCGGCCGGTCTTGTAGGCCTCGATGATGCTGGCGCGGCTATCGATGATGATGCCGCCGGTCGGGAAGTCGGGGCCGGGAATGAAGGATTCGACCAGCGTCTCGACCGTGGCATCCGGATGCTTGATCAGATGCAGTGCTGCGTCGCAGAGCTCATGGGCGTTGTGCGAGGGAATGGACGTCGCCATGCCGACGGCGATGCCGGACGAGCCGTTGGCGAGCAGGTTCGGGAAGGAACCCGGCAGAACCGTCGGCTCCTCGTCTTCCTCGTTGTAGGTCAGGCGGAAATCGACCGCGTCCTGCTCGATACCGTCGAGCAGCAGCGCGGTGACCTCGGTCATCCGGGCTTCGGTGTAACGATAGGCGGCCGCATTGTCGCCGTCGATATTGCCGAAGTTCCCCTGCCCGTCCACCAGCGGATAGCGCTGCGAGAAGTCCTGCGCCAGGCGCACCAGCGCGTCATAAACCGACTGGTCGCCATGCGGGTGGAACTTACCGATGACGTCACCGACGATACGGGCGCATTTCTTGAAGGCGGCATTCGGGCGGATGCCCATCTCGCTCATGGCGTGAATGATGCGCCGGTGCACCGGCTTCAGGCCGTCGCGCACATCCGGAAGAGCGCGGTGCATGATGGTCGACAGCGCATAGGCCAAGTAACGCTCTTCGAGCGCGGCCTTGAGGTCAACCGGAAGAATGCTGTCGTCGTCCCCGCCGGAAGGCGGCAAAATCTCTTGTCCCATAGGCCTTGCCTAGCCTAGAAGGCTCTCCACGGCAAGGAATCGGGGGGCTTGCGCCTGTGGATGACGTGCCAGAATGACATCATGTGGCCATCAAGCATCGCCACGTCATTTGGACTTCGTTTGCTTTGCGTATCAACTAAAATTTAGAGTTCGCACAAATATAACGCGCCTCGACCTCGCAATAGACTAGCCCCAACCGCCACCAGAGGATTTCGTCATGACATTTTACCGGACCACCCGGCTTATGCTTTCCGGCGCAGCATTTCTGTCACTCGCCACCAGCGCGTTCGCCCTCGACGGCCAGGATCTGCTGAAAAAGCTGAACGCCGCCTATATCGCGCAGGGCGGCACGATCGTTGCCGATGGCGTCGATGTCAACGACACGACGGTGACGCTGAAGAATGCCGGCTTCAAGCCGGCCGCCGGCGAAGCGCTGAAGATCGGCGACATCACGCTGACAGGCGTCGAAGAAGACGAAGACGGCGGCTACTACATCGAGGAAGCAACCTTCCCCGACATCAACATCACCGAAGACGGCGCGACCGTCAGCGCCAGCGACATGAAGCTCGGCGGCATTTCGATCCCTGCCGATGCGACGGGCGACGGCATCGATTCCATGCTGCTCTATGAAACGGCGCATACCGGCCCGTTCAAGGTCACCAAGGACGGCAAGGACGTGTTCTCGCTGGCCGAGACCGACATGAACCTGACGGTTCGAGAAGACGAGTCCGGCTTCGACTTCGACGGCGCCTTCAAGAGCATGAAGGCCGATCTCAGCAACGCTCCGGACCCGCAGTCGAAGGAAGCGATCGAGAAGCTCGCGCTCGAGCATGTCAATGGCGACATCACCATGAAGGGCGCCTGGGATCTGGCTCCCGGCACGATCGACATTTCCGAATTCGCCTTCGACGTCACCAATGTCGGCCGCCTGAACCTTGCCTTCAAGATCTCGGGCTACACGCCCGCCTTCATGAAGTCGCTGCAGGAAGCCGCCAAGGCCTCCGAAGCCAACCCGAACAAGGAAGAAGCCCAGCAGGCCCTCGGCCTTGCCATGCTCGGCCTGCTGCAGCAGCTGTCCTTCAACAGCGCCGAAATCCGCTTCGACGACGCCTCGATCACCAAGCGTGCGCTCGACTATGCCGGTTCCAAGCAGAACATGACCGGCAAGCAGATGGGCGACGCGCTGAAGGCCATGGCACCGCTGGCCGTTGCGCAACTCAACGTTCCCGAACTGCAGAACGCCATTTCGGCAGCCGTGAACACCTATCTCGACGACCCGAAGAGCTTCGTCGTCAGCGCAGCACCGACCCAGGCCGTGCCGTTCCCGACGATCATGGGTGCTGCCATGGGCGCTCCGAACACGTTGCCGAACGTTCTCGGCGTGAAGATCAACGCGAACCAGTAAGATCAGGCAAATCCGACCTGCATTCTGATGACCCGGCCGCTCAGCGGCCGGGTTTTTCTTTGCCGCCGGAACCTGAAAAAGAAAGAGCCGCCTTCGCGTGACGAAGGCGGCTCTTTGAAATGAGTGAAGGAGCTAGGCTCAGTCCTTCTTCGGCTGCGGCATGACGCGCAGCGACAGTTCCATGAGCTGCTTCGGCGTTGCCGCCGACGGCGCGTTCATCAGCAGATCCTGGGCCTGCTGGTTCATCGGGAACAGCGTGATTTCACGCAGGTTCTTGGCGCCGAGCAGCAGCATGACGATACGGTCGATGCCGAATGCGCAGCCGCCATGCGGAGGCGCGCCGTACTGGAAGGCACGGTACATGCCACCGAAGCGTTCTTCGACATCCGTCTGGCTGAGACCGACCAGTTCGAAGGCCTTGACCATGGCTTCCGGAGACTGGTTACGGATCGACCCCGAAGCGATTTCGAAGCCGTTGCAGACGGCGTCGTACTGGTAGGCCTTGAGCGACAGCGGCTCCTTGGTCTGCAGCGCCTCGAGACCGCCCTGCGGCATCGAGAAGGGGTTGTGCGCGAAGTCGACCTTCTTGTCTTCCTCGCTCCATTCGTAGAACGGGAAGTCGATGATCCAGCACAGCTCGAAGCGGTCGCGATCGACGAGGTTCAGATCTTCACCAGCCTTGGTGCGGGCTTCGCCTGCGAACTTGTAGAACTTGGCAGGTTCGCCAGCGACGAAGAAGGCGGCGTCGCCTGCCTCAAGTCCGAGCTGAACGCGAAGGGCTTCAGTACGCTCTTCGCCGATGTTCTTGGCGAGCGGGCCGGAGCCGCCGACCTTGCCGTCCTCTTCCTTCCAGAAGATGTAGCCGAGGCCCGGCTGTCCCAACGACTGCGCCCAGGCATTCATGCGGTCGCAGAATGCGCGCGAGCCGCCGGTCTTGGCCGGGATTGCCCAGACTTCGACCTTCGGGTTTGCGGCGATCATGCCGGCGAAGACCTTGAAGCCGGAGCCGTCGAAATGTTCGGTGACGGCCTGCATCTCGATCGGGTTGCGCAGGTCCGGCTTGTCGGAACCGTATTTGCGGATCGCGACGTCGTAGGGGATGCGCGGCCATTCCTTGGTGACCGGCTTGCCTTCGGCGAACTGCTCGAACACGTTGGTGATGATCGGGGCCATCGTATCCCAGACGTCTTCCTGGGTGACGAAGCTCATTTCGACGTCGAGCTGGTAGAATTCGCCCGGCAGACGGTCGGCGCGCGGATCTTCGTCACGGAAGCACGGCGCGATCTGGAAGTAGCGGTCGAAACCGGCAACCATCAGCAGCTGCTTGTACTGCTGCGGCGCCTGCGGCAGGGCGAAGAACTGGCCGGGATGGATACGGCTCGGAACGAGGAAGTCGCGCGCGCCTTCCGGCGACGAAGCCGTCAGGATCGGCGTCGTGTATTCGCCGAAGCCGGCCGATGCCATACGGTTGCGGATATCGGAGATGATCTGCGTGCGCTTGACTATGTTCTTGTGCAGCGTATCGCGGCGCAGGTCGAGGAAGCGGTACTTGAGGCGAACGTCTTCAGGATAATCAGGCTCGCCGAAGACCGGGAGCGGCAGTTCCTTGGCAACCGCCAGGACTTCGATCTCCTGGGCGTAGAGTTCGATCTCGCCAGTCGCCATGGTCTTGTTGACGGTGTCTTCCGTACGGGCCTTCACGAGACCATCGATGCGGATGACCCACTCGCCACGCACGACTTCGGCGGTCTTGAAGGCCGGGCTATCCGGATCGGCGACGACCTGGGTGATGCCGTAATGGTCGCGAAGGTCGATGAAGAGCACGCCGCCATGGTCACGAACGCGGTGAACCCAGCCGGAAATCCGGACGGTCGAGCCGACGTCCGACTTGCGGAGGGCGGCACAGGTGTGGCTGCGGTAGCGATGCATAATCTCTATTCCCGGTATCTGCTGAGACGGCTGCAAGGGCAAATTCCACCCTCAAGCGCCGACAAGAAAATCGGGCGGAAAAGCGCATGGACGGTCTGATTTGTCAAGGCTTAGCGGACATTCGCGCCGGTTAGACGCCGGTTTATTGCGGCGACCAAGTGACCGGGACTGCGGCAGTTTGGCTGGCAGTTGCTTATTGATGAAACCGCCAGTCAACTTTAAAGATGGCGCATCCCTGCCGCCGGAGCGTTCCATGCCTCTCCTCACCCGCCGTAACCTTCTGAAAGCTTCCGCAGTCGCAGGCGCCTATGGCGTCGGGATCGGGGTCGCCAGCAAATTCGGTTTTGCCGAGGCAGCGCCCGAGCCGCAGGTGCTAAAGGCGATGAAGACGCAGGCGGCGCTGACGGAGGTCGGACCGACAAAGGACATCATGACCTGGGGCGACCAGGGCATGCCGCCGGTGCTGCGCATGGCACGCGGCAAACCCTATGCGGCGAAGCTGACGAACACGCTCGACGAGCCGACGACGATCCACTGGCACGGTCTGCGGATCGACAACCGGATGGACGGCGTGCCGTTCATGACGCAGCCCTATGTCTATACCAACGACAGCTTCGACTATAACTTCACACCGCCGGATACCGGGACCTTCTGGTATCACCCGCATTGCAACACGCTGACCCAGATGGGCCACGGCATGACCGGCGTCATCGTCGTCGAGGATCCGGCCGATCCGGTCTTCGACGCCGAAGTGGTGCTCAATCTGCGCGACTGGCGGCTTGGCGGCGACGGCCAGTTCATCGCGCCGTTCCGGCCGCGCGATGCGGCGAAGACCGGCACCTACGGCACGGTGCGTACCGCCAACTGGCATCAAGAGCCGCAATATGATGCTCCGTCAGGCGGTCTCGTGCGCCTGCGCATCGCGGTCACTGACGTCACCCGCATCTATTCGCTGAAAATGGAAGGTGCCGAAGCGACCGTGATCGCCATCGACGGCAACCCGGTGCCGAAGCGCTTTCCGCTCGAACTTCTGCAGATCGGCCCCGGACAGCGGCTGGATCTCGCGGTTCGCATGCCCGATAACGAAGGTGCGGTCGCCACGCTCGAGGACATTCGCGGCACGAACCCGAAGACGCTTGCCAGCCTGCGCGCCACGGGGCAATCGCTGAAGCGGAACGCCGGAGATCTTGGGGCGCTTGCTGCCAATCCCGTTCCGGAGGCCGATCTCTCGTCCGCCGAGAAGATCCCGCTGCTGCTTAGCGCCACGGCAGAAAATGCGCCTGTCGACAGTATCTGCGGAACGCTCGGCTACAGTTTCTGGGCGATCAACAAGGTTCCGTGGCCCGGCGACACGCCGGATCCGACGGCGCCGCTCGCCGAGCTCAAACAGGGCAAGAGCTACATCTTCCAGCTTGAAAACGTCACCCCTCACCTGCACCCGATCCACTTGCACGGCATGAGCTTCAAGGTGATCTCGTCCTCGACGCGGGAGGTGATGCCTATCGTCTCCGACACCTACCTGATCCAGCCCGACGAGAAGGTGCAGCTCGCCTTCGTTGCCGACAATCCGGGCGACTGGCTGCTCCATTGCCATATCATCGAGCATCAGAAGACGGGGATGACGAGCTACGTCAGGGTCGTTTGAGGTGATTGACCTTCGCCCCATTTTTCGCAACCATAAGAGGTGAGAGAAATGGAGGCTGTCGAATTTGCGCGAGATCGAACGGACGAAGTATCTGGCAAATGCCATCGACAGGGCATCAACATCTTGCCTTACGGTCGGCGTCTTTGCTCCAATTGCAGCAGCACTCTATTCGGCAACGGGGACGGTGGCGGCGACATTCACCTTTGCGATCGGCGCCTTCTGTTGGCTTTCGGCCGCGGTTGCATTACATTTAGCCGGACGACGCGCACTCAGAGGTTTGCCATCATGAGCGGCATTGAAATCTTTGCTTTCATTGTCCTGCCAGCCATTGTTGCTGCCGGCGGATGGATTGCTGTGCTCGCCAACGAACATAGCAATAAGGGCAAGCCCCGGCCTCATCCCGGCGAATAGCCCACATCCGTATGGCGAGCAGCGCCTTCAACGTATTGACATATCTCTTCGAAAGGAGAAGGAAGGTTAAACGTCCCTTTTCCTTGTGAATGAATTGATATGATCGAAACAACCGCCGAATTGGCGGCCGCCTGCAAAGAGCTGGCCAAGTCCGACTTCATCACGATCGACACCGAGTTTCTGCGTGAAACGACCTTTTGGCCGGAGCTCTGCCTGATCCAGATGGCGAGCCCGACGACCGAAGTCATCGTCGATCCGCTGGCCAAGGGCATCGATCTTGCGCCGTTCTTCGAACTGATGGCGGACACCAAGGTTCTGAAGGTTTTTCACGCCGCGCGGCAGGACATCGAAATCATTTTCAACCGCGGCGGGCTGATCCCACATCCGATCTTCGACACGCAGGTTGCAGCCATGGTCTGCGGCTTCGGCGACAGCGTTTCCTACGACCAGCTCGTCAGCCGCACCAAGGGTGTGCAGATCGACAAGTCTTCGCGCTTCACCGACTGGAGCCGCCGCCCGCTTTCCGAAAAGCAGCTGGATTATGCGCTGGCCGACGTTACGCATCTGCGCGACGCCTATCTCTATCTGAAGGACGAACTGGAGCGCGAAGGCCGCTCCTCCTGGCTTTCGGAAGAAATGGATGTGCTCGAGGCACGCGAAACCTACGACATGCATCCTGACGACGCCTGGCAGCGCCTAAAGATGCGCCTGCGCAAGCCGCAGGAACTGGCGATCCTGAAATATGTCGCCGCCTGGCGCGAGCGCGAGGCCCGCGCCCGCAATGTGCCGCGCTCGCGCGTATTGAAGGACGATGCCATTTACGAAATCGCCCAGCAGCAGCCCAAGGATACCGAGGCGCTCGGCCGCCTGCGGACCATCCCGAAGGGCTGGGAGCGCTCCTCGTCCGGCGCCGCTGTCCTCGAAGCCGTCAACGAGGCGCTGGCGCTGCCGAAGGCCGACATGCCGCATGTGCCGCGCCACACCCAGGCGCCGGAAGGCGCCGCGGCTGCCGTCGAGCTGCTCAAGGTCCTGCTGAAGCTGATCTCCGAAAAGCATGGCGTCGCGCCGAAGGTCATCGCCAACAGCGAGGATCTCGACAAGATCGCTGCAGAAGGCGAGAAGGCCGAAGTTTCAGCCCTGCACGGCTGGCGCCGCGAACTGTTCGGCGAGCCTGCGCTGCAGCTCATCAAGGGCGAGATCGCGCTGCGTTTTGCCGGCCGGAAGGTGGATACGGTCACTCTCTGAGCGTTCTTGCCTTTGAAATGCCTTGACCGGCCGCCTACATGGCCGGACACTATACGGCAAATCAAGGCGATAGCGCTGATGCGAGAAATATCACCGGTACAGAACTGGCTCCTGCTTTCGATTGTCATGGCCGGCAGCGGCGTTCTCTACGACGTGCTGTTCTATGGCGACAGCAGGCCGTTCATCGGGGCAACCTTCGCACTGTTCATCGGCATGCCGATCCTGGCCTTCGAGCGCAAGGCGATCCTGCGTGGCCTCTCACGCCGGATCCAGCGGCTGCCGACGCTGACCTATTTCCTGGCGCAGCTGTTCATCTATGAAATCCTGATGAGCCTCGGCTTTGCCGTTGCCGGGCTTTTCCTGCGCGGCATCGGCGCCATCCCGTCGACATCCTGGGTCGAGGCGATCGTCCTGCCGTTCAACGTCTTCATGTATGCGCTCGTCGTCTGCGCCGCGGTGATCTTCGTCGTGCGTGTCCGCGAACTGCTCGGCCGCGACGTCTTCCTTGCGATGCTGACCGGCCGCTACCGAAACCCTGTGAGCGAAGAACGCATCTTCCTGTTCATCGATCTGGTGGATTCGACGCCCTTTGCCGAGAAGCACGGCGACCTGCGCGCCCAGCAGATGCTGAACTCGCTGTTTGCCGCCTTTGCAGAGCCCGTCCGGCGCAACCGGGGCACGATCGACGATTATGTCGGCGATGCCGCGATCATCACCTGGCCGCTTGCCCGCGGCATGAAGAACGGCCGCTGCGTACGTTGCGTCTTCGATATCCTGAACGCCATCGAAGACGAAGCGGAGGGCTGGCTGAAGCGCTACGGGCAGGTTCCGCGGTTGCGCGCCGCCCTGCATGGCGGCTTCGTCATCACCGCCGAGATCGGCGTCGATCATCACAAGATCACCTATTTCGGCGATACGGTGAACACCACGTCGCGGCTGGAGTCGCTCTGCAAGGCGCTGAACCGGCCGATCCTCATCTCCAGCGAACTGGCCGGCCGGATGACGCTGCCGGATTTCGTCAATGCCGAGGATCTCGGCGTGCATGCCCTCAAAGGCCGCGGCCAAGGGCTCGGCGTCATGGCGCTGGCGCAAGCCATCCCGCTTTCGGCGCAGTCACCAAAGCTTCACTCAACAGTCAACTCGGCGACATAGATCGGCTGCTAATCGGGACCGCCACTTCATTTTTTGGGGGTCTCAATGAAAAAAGCTCTTTTCGCTTCCGTTTCCCTACTGCTTCTGATGGCCACGTCCGCTTCGGCCGACCAGCAAGAATTTACCGCCACGCTCGCAGGCCAGTCGATCCTGCCTGCGAACACGATGACGCCCGCTCCTGCCGATGCACCTGAATTCCTGAAGCATTCCGGCAAGTTCACGACTGTTGACCGTAAGCGCACCGAAGCGCTCGGCACCGTTCCGGGCAAAGATGGCGCCCGCGTCACCGACCTCAAGCTGCCGTTCGACGGCCAGCCGATCCAGGGCTTCTCCGGTATCAAGACGATGGCCGACGGCACCTTCTGGACGCTGTCCGACAACGGCTTCGGCTCCAAGTTCACCTCGTCCGACTCGATGCTCTTCCTGCATCAGATGAAATTCGACTGGGCCTCCAGCAAAGCCGACGTCGTCAAGAACCTCTTCCTTTCCGACCCGAACAAGATCGCCCCCTTCCCGATCGTCATGGAAGGCTCGGACACCCGTTATCTGACCGGCGCCGATTTCGACATCGAATCCGTTCAGCCGGTTGCCGACGGTTTCTGGGTCGGCGACGAGTTCGGTCCTTATCTCCTGAAATTCGACGCCAAGGGCGCACTAGCGGATGTCATCCCGACTGTTGTCGATGGGAAGCCCGTCATCTCGCCTGACAACGCGCTGATCCAGCTGCCGGGCACACCTGTTGGCAAGAACCCGGTCTTCAACCTGAAGCGCTCCGGCGGCTTCGAGGGACTTGCGCTGTCGAAGGATGGAGCCAAGCTCTACGGCCTGCTCGAAGGCGCGCTCTTCCAGGACGACGGCAAGATGGAAACGGTCGATGGCCATACTGCGATCCGCGTCATCGAATTCGACGTCGCCTCGAAGAAGTGGACCGGCCGCAGCTGGTTCTACCCGTTCGAAGACAAGGGCGCGTCGATCGGCGACTTCAACATGCTGGACGAGACGACCGCTCTGGTCATCGAGCGCGACAATGGCGCCGGCACCAAGGACAAGGCCTGCGCCGATCCTAAACAGCCGAAGCCGGATTGCTTCGAGGCTCCTGCAGAGCTGAAGCGCGTTTACAAGATCGAGTTCAACGATGCCAATGTTGGCAAGGCGGTCCGCAAGATCGGCTATATCGATCTGCTCAACATCAAGGACCCCGACAACAAGAAGAAGGCCGGCAGCAAGGACGGCATCTACGACATGCCGTTCGTGACGATCGAAAACGTCGATCGCGTCGACGCCACGCACATCATCATCGGCAACGACAACAACCTGCCCTTCTCGGCCGGCCGCGCCGTCGACAAGGCTGACAACAACGAATTCAGCCTGCTCGAAGTCGGCGACTTCCTGAACGCGAAGTAATTCGGGTCTCGAGATACGATGAGGGCGCCTGGTGAAAGCCGGGCGCCCTTATTTTATGGATTATGCGCCCTTGGCGGCTCCGATGCCGTCGAGCTTCTTGACAGCCTCGGCAGGCAGAACGATATCGGCGACCGCAAGGTTTTCGCGGAGATGGCTGCGCGACGATGTGCCGGGGATCAGCAGGATGTTCGGCGATCGCTGCAGCAACCATGCGAGCGCCACCTGCAATGGCGATGCGCCGAGTTCGCTGGCGACCTCCGAAAGCGTCGACGACTGCAGCGGCGAGAAGCCGCCGAGCGGGAAGAACGGCACATAGGCCGTGCGCTCGGCGGCCAGCTGCGCGATCAGCGCATCGTCTTCACGATGGGCGAGATTATACTGGTTCTGAACGCAGACGATCTCGGTGATCTTCCGGCCGTCGGCAATCTGCCTGGCGGTCACGTTGGATAGGCCGACATGCTTGACGAGGCCTTGGCGCTGGAGATCGGCCAGAACGGTCAGCGGTTCCTCCAGCGAGCCTTCCGCCGGACCGTGAACGTCAAACATCGCACGAAGGTTGACCACTTCGATGACATCGCGACCAAGGTTCTTCAGGTTGTCATGGACCGCCTGCGTCAGCGCTTCTTTCGAGAAGGCCGGGCTCCACGAGGCATCGGCGCCGCGCGTCGCGCCGATCTTGGTGACGATGACGAGATCGTCCCGATACGGATGCAAGGCTTCCTTGATGATCTGGTTGGTGACGTGGGGGCCATAGAAATCGCTGGTATCGATGTGATCGACGCCGCTTTCGATTGCCTCGCGCAACACGGCAACCGCCTCGGCGCGATCCTTCGGCGGGCCGAAAACGCCCTTGCCTGCGAGCTGCATGGCGCCGTAGCCGAGCCGCTTCACCTTGCGGTGGCCGAGAGCGTATGTGCCGGACTTTTCAAGATTGGACATGGTCTATCTCCGTTTGAATAACACGAGAGATAGGGCAAGCGGGCCGAAGCGATAACCGCAGACAATCCGAACGGGCTGTCCGGATTTCCGGACAATGAATTATGCTTTCAGTGCGGCGACCTGCGGGCCGATAACCGCGGCAAAGAGTTCAGGCTTGTCCAGGGCACGGGCGGAGAGCATGGCCCCATGAACCGAAGCCATGAATATCTGTGCATGGGCTTCCGGCGAAGCGTTGAGGCGAAAGACATTGTGCCTGGCCCCGGCGTCGAAAACCGTCTCCAGCCATCTGGCGAGATACTCGAAATGGCCGCGAACCAGCGATGCGACATCAGGAGGCAGCATCTGGATCTCGCTTGCCAGCATGGCGCACATGCAGAATGGCAGCGAGGCATCAGCGATGCATTTCTGCCAATGGCCGACATAGGCATCCAACTGTGCCGCAGGCTGCGGTATCTGCTCGAGCACTCCTCCGAGGCCGGACTTCACCTGACCCGTATAGCGGCCGACAAGGGCGGAAACGAGTTCGGCCTTTGTCGGGAAGTGGTGATGGATGCTCGCCTTACGAATACCGATCGCATCCGAAATATCCGCATAGCTGAAGCCATTATAGCCGCCGGCGATAATGCGGGATTGCGCGATATCGAGGATTTTTTCTGAGGTCGATTGCTCCATGAGCATCACCTACCTTTTGGTAGGCAAAAATGTCAAGCCGCCTGCCTTTTGCGAGAAAAACATCAAAAGCATTGACTCCCTAAATTTAACTACCTACTAGTTGGTAGACATAAAAATAAGGAGCCTGACATGCAAGTTCAATCCTCATCGCAGACCAACTGGCTGCGGTCTTACTATTTCGCCCGCGCGATCTTTTCGATCGCCTGGGTGGCCGCAGCCGTTGCCGTTGGTGCGCATCCTGCCATCGCGGCTATCCTGCTCATCATCTACCCGGCCTGGGATGCCATCGCCAATCTAGTCGATGCCAGAGCCAATGGCGGCCTCAAGGTAAACCCGTCCCAAAGCCTCAACGTCGCCGCCAGCACCGTCATGACAATCGTGGTCATTCTCGCGGTGATGAAGGACAATCACGCAGTTCTCGCAGCCTTCGGCATATGGGCGATCCTGTCGGGGCTGCTGCAGCTCTACACCGGCGTACGCCGCTGGCGCTCGTACGGCGCGCAATGGGCCATGGTGCTGAGTGGTGCGCAATCGACGCTGGCCGGCGGCTTCATGATCAGCCAGTCTCTCGGCGCTCAGATGCCTGGTATCCTCGACATCGCGCCTTATGCAAGTTTCGGCGCATTCTACTTCCTCGTGTCAGCGATCTGGCTGACGGTCGCCGCCAATCGCGGGGCTGGCGCCAAGGCTTGAAATCCTTACTTGAAAGAACAGTCTCGGCCGGTCTCCCGATACCGGCCGAAGACCCGCTCGCGAGGCGGACGGCAATCCACCTATGACAACGTGTTTCGCTCCTATATTGAACGGCAGTGACCGTGATCAGGGAGCATGTGATTGAGCCAGCGAATTTCCGATTTCGATTCCGGGCTGCTGATGACGCTCGATGCGCTTCTCAAGGAGCCGAATGTCACCCATGCGGCGGTCCGGCTGAATATCAGCCAATCGGCGCTCTCGGCACGATTGACCCGCTTGCGGCACCTGCTGAACGATCCGCTGTTCATTCCGTCTATTTCCGGCCGCGGCATGACCCCGACGCCGCACGCGATCGCCCTTCAGCCGGAGCTGGCGCGGCTGCTGGAGCGCTTCGAGGACTTCGTCAACACCGCCCACCTCTTCGATCCCCTGACGAGCAAGCGCGTCTTCCGGATCGCCGCAACCGACAATCCGGCGGCAATCCTGGCGCCCGATCTCATTCCGCTGATCAAAGCGCACGCGCCCGAAGTGAAGATCGCCTTCACCCTGCCCGACAAGTCGAGGATTGCCCGACTGCTGGAACAGGGCGAGATCGACCTGTTTGTAGGCGCCGCAGAGGATGGCTCCAACGAGCTGATATCAAGCACATTGTTCGAAGAGAAGTTCATGACCGCCCAGCGGCGCGGTCATCCGCGCGGCACGGGAGAGCTTGGTCTCGACGAGTTCTGCCGCCTCGATCACCTGCTGATCTCGACGACCGGCGGCCATTTTACCGGAATGATCGATAACGCGCTGGCGGAAATCGGCCGGGAGCGCCATGTTTCGGTATCGGTTCAGAGCTATGCGATGGCGCCTCTCGTGCTCGCCAGCACCGATTGCATCTGCACATTGCCGCTGCGGTTCCTCCAGCGCTTCGCGCAATCGCTCGACCTGTTCGAGCCGCCGGTCGCGCTGTCCCCCTTCAGCATGAATGTTTTCTGGCATCCGAAGATGCGCGCCGATCCCGCCCATATGTGGCTGCGCAAGATGGTGATGAGCGTCTCGCGGAAAGGCGGCACGTGAATGTCCGGAAGGCATCTATCCCGGCGCTAGGTGCGATCCACCAGATCGATTGGTAAGACGTCCCGGGCATCGGCATCTTCAGCCTGAACCTTCCATCGTCGAAGGTTGCGATCAGCGCTTATGAGGATTTCTGATGCTTGATTTCTATTTCCATGCGACACCGAACTCGATGAAGGTCGCGGTTCTGCTGCAAGAACTGAACCTTGCCTTCACCGTCCACCCAGTCGATATCTTCAAGGGCGAGCAGCACGCGCCGGCATTTCTGAAGATCAATCCCAACGCCAAGGTTCCCGCTCTCGTCGACGACGGGGTCACGGTCTTCGATTCGCATGCCATCCTGCTGTATCTCGCAGAGAAGCATGGCCGCTTCATTCCGGCCGGCATCGGCGGCAAGGCAGCGATGCTGTCGTGGCTGCAGCTGGTGGCGACCGGCCTCTCACCCTTCTCGGGACAGGCGATCCACTTCCTGCACTACGCGCCGGAAGATCTGCCCTATGCGAAGAACCGCTACGTCAAGGAGCTGGAGCGGCACTACCGCGTCTTCGATGCCAGACTTTCGCAATCGCCCTGGCTTGCCGGCGAGGAATATACGATCGCCGACGTGGCCCTCTGGGGCTGGGCGGCTTCGGCCGGTTACGTGTTTGGCGAGAGAGGGCTTGAAGACTATCCGCACGTCGCGCGGTTCATGCAGCAAGTGGCGGAGCGGCCAGCCGTGCTGCGGGCGCTGGCGATGAAGCAAGACCATAGCTTCAAGCATACGCTGGATGAGGAAACCCGCCGCGCGCTCTTCCCGCAGAACGCGGCGTAACCGTCCGGGCGCCTACTCGAAAACGAAAGCCAGCCGCTTGTTGGTCAGCTTCGACAGCTGCTGCAGGCGGCCTTCGAGGCGTTCGCCGGTGAAGTCGTGATAATCGTGCGGGACGACCAGCTCGATATCGACATCCGGCTGTGAAGACTTGCGGAAATGCAGGTTCTTCACGACGCCGGGCATCGATGCCGAGAACAGATAGACGACCCTGAGCAGGCCGCCGAGCAGCTTGGCACGCTCGACGAATTGCGGACCGGCGATCTTTGCCAGCGGCGCGGTCGAGCCGTCGTCATGCAAGCCTTCGAAGCGGTAGTAGTTGGTGAGCGCGATGAAGGCTCGGCCCGGATGGCTGATGCCGACGAAGGAGGAGTGGGCGATCAGGTTCAGCGCCTGAAGGCCGCGGTAATCCGGATGGGCGCGCCAGCTGATATCGGCGAGCAGACAGGCGGCCTGACGGTAGCGCCCCTCTTCTTCGGTCTCCGAAATCCCGAAGGACGGGATCATCCGCCCAGTCCATTCGGCAAGCTCGCGGGCATGTTCCGGCGAGCGGGCGCGCAGGATCGCAAGTTCGCCTGCGGCCGCCAGCAGCGGATCGGCACGGCGTTCGCCTTCGGACAGCAGCGAATAGAGATAGCCTTCGCGCACGCCCTGTGCCGAGAAGGAAATGATCGAGGGCTTCATGGCGCTCAGCACTTCCTTCATCGCTACAGCGCCGAAGGGCAAAAGCGCGCGGCGGTGTTTGGACACGGCCTGGAAAGCCGGATCCTTGCTGTCCCTTGCCACTTCAACCTGATCGAGAAACTGCATCATGCCTTCGAGTGTCACCTCGTATCCCTGCATCATGTGCAGCGGATATTGGCTGAGCTCCATATGCAGCTTGGCGATGTTTCGCCATGTGCCGCCGACGGCATAAAAGGTCCGGCCTGCCCCCTTTTCGAGGATCTTTCCGGCGCTGCGAACGTGCTTGCGCGCGAAGGCGCGCGCCTTGTCGAGCGAGCCGCCGGCATATTCCGACAGACGAAGGCCACCGAGCGGCAGGGTAATACCCTTGCCGATCTCGCGCTCCTTGATATCGATGAGCTCGAGCGAGCCTCCGCCGAGATCGCCGGCGATACCATCGGGATGGAAGAAGCCGCTGATGATGCCGAGCGCGGAGAAGCGGGCCTCTTCCTCGCCGGAGAGAACGCGCACCTTGCGCTTCAGAATGGTTTCGGCCTTGTGGATGAAATCGGGACCGTTGGACGCCTCGCGGGCCGCAGCCGTCGCCAGCACGTACATCGTCGCCGCACGCGCCTGATCGGAGAGAGCCTTGAAGCGATGAAGCGCGGCCAGCGCCCGTTCGACGCTCTGCTCATCCATCTTGCCGGTCAGCGCGATGCCTTTGCCAAGGCCGCACAGCACCTTCTCATTGAAAAGGATCGCCGGCGAGCGGGACATGCCTTCGTAGATCACCACGCGGATCGAGTTCGATCCGATATCGACGACGGAGACCGGGGCTATGCCTGGCAGGCGCCCCTGGGCTTCTGATTCAACCATGCAGGTCCAGTTATCTCTTGGTCCGGCCGGAAAGCAGACCGGCGATCAGCTTGGGCGCACTGGATTTCAACGCTTCACCGCGGCCGGAAAGGCTGGGGTTTGTCATGAAATACTGCTGCGCGTTGAACGGCTCCTCGCCCTTGCGCACCTCCATGCGCCTGGACGTTCCGTCGGGCAATATCTCGTAGCTTTGCTGATTGTCAATGATATTGCCCAGCATGATCTGGGACAGAACCTGTTCATGCACAGTCGGATTGGTGAGCGGCACCAGCGTTTCGACACGCCGGTCGAGATTGCGCGGCATCATGTCGGCCGAGCCGATATAGACCAGCGCCTTGTCCGACGGCAGGCCGTAACCGTTGCCGAAGCAGAAGATGCGGCTGTGCTCCAGGAAGCGTCCGACGATCGATTTGACACGGATATTTTCCGACAGACCCGGCACCTGCGGACGCAGGCAGCAGATGCCGCGCACGACGAGATCGATCTCGACGCCGGCATGGCTTGCCGTATAGAGCGCGTCGATGATCTCGGGGTCGACAAGCGCATTCATCTTCATCCAGATCGCCGCCGGGGCGCCGTTTCTGGCGTGCATGATCTCTTCGTCGATGTGACGCAGGATGCGCGAGCGTAGCGTATAGGGCGAGACCGCGAGCTTCATGCTCTCTTCCGGCTCACCATAGCCGGTGATGAAATTGAAGATGTTCGCCATGTCATGGGCGATGACGGGATTGCAGGTGAAGAACGACAGGTCGGTGTAGATCTTCGCGGTGATCGGGTGATAGTTGCCGGTGCCGAGATGGCAGTAGCTGCGCAGCTTGCCCTCCTCACGGCGTACGACCAGCGACATCTTCGAATGGGTCTTCAATTCGATGAAGCCGAAGACGACCTGCACGCCGGCGCGTTCGAGGTCGCGGGCCCAACGGATGTTGGCTTCCTCGTCGAAACGCGCCTTGAGCTCGACCAGCGCTGTCACCGACTTGCCGGATTCGGCGGCATCGATCAGTGCGCGCACGATCGGGCTGTCGTTGGAGGTGCGATAGAGCGTCTGCTTTATCGCCAGGACGTCAGGATCGCGCGCAGCCTGGAGCAGGAACTGGACGACCACGTCGAAAGACTCGTAAGGATGGTGGACCACCATGTCCTTTTCTCGGATGGCGGCGAAGCAGTCACCGGCATGTTCGCGGACGCGCTCGGGAAATCGGGCGTTGTAGGGCTGAAACCGGAGATCGTCGCGCGGCGCCTTGGTGATCTCAGACAGCGTGTTCAGCGCCAGGAGACCTGGAAGAACGGCGACGCGATTGTCGGGAACTGCCATCGCCTGGACGACGAATTGGCGGAGCGAAGGCGGCATTTCGGAATCGGTCTCGATACGGATCGCCTTGCCGCGGCGGCGGCGCTTCAGCGCCGTCTCAAAGAAGCGCACAAGGTCTTCAGCTTCTTCCTCGACTTCGATATCGCTGTCTCTGATGATGCGGAAGGTACCAGAACCCTGCACCTCATATCCCGGGTAGAGCCGGTGGATAAAGATGTTCGCGACGTCTTCGAGCGTGATGTAGCGGATGGTGTTGCCGTCATCGGGCAGGCGGACGAAGCGGTCGAGCGCCGGCGGCAGGCGCAGCAGCGCCGTCATCGGCTCGCGGCCATGCTTGCTGGTCAGCTGCAAGCCGATCGAGAAGCCGAGGTTCGGAATGAACGGGAACGGATGCGCCGGGTCGATCGACAGCGGCGTCAGCACCGGGAAGATCGCCTGTTCGAATTCGGTCGCCAGCCACTGGCGATCAACGTCGCTCAGCGCGCCCGGGCGGACGATCAGGATGTCTTCGCGGGCCAGATATTGCTGAAGCACCGCGAGCGAGGCCTGCTGCTCCATCTGCAGATTGTCGATTTCCTGCAGGATGGCGTCCAGCTGCTCGGCCGGCGTCTTGCCGTCGGGCGTGCGGACCGCGATATTCTGGCGGACCTGCGCCTCCAGACCCGCGACGCGGACCATAAAGAATTCGTCGAGGTTGGCCGCCGAGATCGACAGGAAGCGGACGCGCTCGAGCAGCGGATGCTCGGTATTCAGCGTTTCCTCGAGGACGCGGCGATTGAACTGCAGCCAGGAGAATTCGCGGTTGATGAAGCGCTCCGGGCTTGAGAGCAACTCTTCCAGCGGGGGGACGGCGGACGGCGCTTCCGGCTTCGGTTCCTGATGCTCGGCAACTGCACTGTCCATATGTCGGTCCGTCCCGTTTATTCGTCCCTGCGAATTATATCAGTTTCACGACGGAACTGTGACAGTCAATCGAGCGGGCCTGAATTTCCCAATTCATTCAATACTTCAGCCGCCATCGCCCGGGTGATCTTGGTCCCCCGCGACCAGGCAAGCCGGTCGAGCCGCTCGACGATCGTCTGGGCGGCATTCAGCGAGCGTTCCATCCTGTTGACGATATAGAGCACGAGTTTGTCATCTATATTAAGCTGGCGGTCGGCAAACAGCTTGACGATGACCTGCGACAGCAGCTCTTCATCGGGCTCGCCGATCTCGACGACGGTGGCCGCCTTCAGCCGCGAGCGCAGATCGGCAAGCTCCACCGGCCAGGACATCGGCCAGAGGCGGCTGGTCATCATCAGGCTGTGGCCGTTTTCGCGCACGCTGTTGATGACATGGAAGAGCTCGGTATCGTCGAAGCCTTCGCGATCGACATCCTCGAACAGCACCGGGCCATTGGCAGCCGCGATCGCCGCCTGCGCGCCGGCCTTCGGATGAATGCTGGTGGCGTTGCTGTGCTCTTTCCAGATGCTGGCCAGATGCGATTTCCCGGAGCCGACCGGACCGGCGAGGATGACAACCGGCGACGGCCATTGCGGCCAGGCATCGACGATGGCGACGGCGGCGCTCAGCCGGTCGGAGATCAGGAGATCGTCGCGCCCGCTTGCGGTATCATGAGAAAAGACCAGCGGAAGCTGCTCTCCCGCCTTGCGCTTTACGTCGTTCATTTCGTGTCGGCTTTGGACTTGCGGATAACAGATGGCTTCGACTGACCCGCATAAAGATCGCTCTCAAGGTAGCGCGACAGCGCGAAGCGGACAAGAACGCCGACGGCCGCAGCAGCCGGCACAGCAATCAGCAGACCGACGAAACCGAACAGCGCACCGAAGGCAAACAGCGCGAACATCAGCCAGACCGGATGCAGGCCCACACTATGGCCGACGAGCTTCGGCTGCAGGATGTTGCCCTCCAGGAACTGGCCGCTGAAGAAGACCGCGAGCACGGCGCCGACCCAGATATAGTCCGGCCAGAATTGCACGATGGCGACGCCGACGGCAATCAGCAGGCCGAGCATCGAGCCGACGTAAGGGATGAAGCTGATCATCCCGGCGAAGAGGCCGATCAGCAAGCCGAAATTCAGGCCGACCAGCGACAGACCGACGGCATAATAGATGCCGAGGATCAGGCAGAGCGAGCCCTGTCCGCGGATGAAACCGGCAATCGCCTGATCGATCTCGCGGGCGATCTGGTGGACGTTGGCGACGTAATCGCGCGGGATATAGCGATCGATCTGCGCCACCATGCGGTCCCAGTCGAGCAGCATGTAGAAGGCGACGACGGGGGTGACGATCAGCAGCGAGATCAGGTTGACGACAGCGAGGCCGGAGCTCCAGATCTGCGCGAAAAGGCCGGTCATGAAGCCGACGCCCTGCGACAGGATCTCCGAGAAATTGTTCTTGATGGTGCCTAGCTGGCTCTTGATCCAATCCGGCAACAGGGAGTTCTGCGAATTGGTGATGAACTGCTGCAGCTGATCGATATAGCCCGGGAATTTGCCGGCGAAGTCGGTGAACTGGCTGGCCAGGATCGGGATCAGCGTCATCAGCGCCACGACGATGACCAGAACGAAGGACACGAGAATGACGACCGTCGCCATCATGCGGCTAAGGCCGATCTTCTGCAGCCTGTCGGCGACCGGATCCAGGAAATAGGCGATCGCCATGCCTGCCAGGAACGGCAGCAGGATGGAGCTGAAAACCAGCAGGAAGAGGATGAAGAAAACGAGCACGCCGAGCCAGAAGAAGACCTGGCGCTTCAGACTCGTACCGCTGACCTGATTTGGCATCGATTACCCCGTTCATCCCGCATCGCGGCGCGATCTTGGCCGCGACCACCTTTGAAGCACATAGGATGCGGCCCGGAAGATGGTCAACCCTGCTGCCGAAAAACCGCGCCGCGCCTATGAAAAGAGCGGGAAATTGGGGCTTTTCTCCATGCACCGCCTTGCATAAAGCGCACGCTCATGCAATTGCGACCCGCATGTGACACAGGGTTAAATCCCGCCTGAACCAGCCATCGGAGATCAGCATGAGCCAGTCTGGAAAAAACGGCCTGACCTATAGCGATGCGGGCGTCGATATCGATGCCGGCAACCTGATGGTAGAGAAGATCAAGCCTGCCGTGCGCTCGACGCGCCGCCCGGGCGCCGACGGCGAGATCGGCGGCTTCGGCGGTCTCTTCGATCTCAAGGCCGCAGGCTTCAAGGATCCGGTTCTCGTTGCCGCCAATGACGGCGTCGGCACCAAGCTGAAGATCGCCATCGACGCCGACTATCACGACACCGTCGGCATCGACCTCGTCGCCATGTGCGTCAACGACCTCGTCGTCCAGGGCGCCGAGCCGCTGTTCTTCCTCGACTATTTCGCCACCGGCAAGCTCGACCCCAACCAGGGTGCGGCGATCGTCGAAGGCATTGCCGCCGGCTGCCGTGACGCAGGCTGCGCGCTGATCGGCGGCGAAACCGCCGAAATGCCGGGCATGTATTCCTCCGGCGATTACGATCTCGCAGGCTTTGCCGTCGGTGCTGCCGAGCGTGGCGAACTGCTTCCGGCCGGCGACATTGCCGAAGGCGATGTCATCCTCGGCCTCGCCTCCTCGGGCGTCCATTCCAACGGCTTCTCGCTGGTGCGCAAGATCGTCGAACTCTCCGGCCTCGGCTGGGATGCGCCCGCGCCGTTCGCCGATGGCAAGAAGCTCGGCGAAGCGCTGCTGACCCCGACCCGCATCTATGTGAAGCCGCTTCTGAAGGCGATCCGCGAAACCAAGGCGATCAAGGCGCTCGCGCACATCACCGGCGGCGGCTTCCCCGAGAATATTCCGCGCGTTCTGCCGAAGCATCTGGCTGCCGAAATCGACCTGTCTGCTGTGAAGGTTCCGGCCGTGTTCTCGTGGCTTGCCAAGACCGGCGGCGTCGAAGCCAAGGAAATGCTGCGCACCTTCAACTGCGGCGTCGGCATGATCGCCGTTGTCTCGCCTGAAAACGTCGAAGCCGTCACCAAGGCCCTGGAAGCCGAAGGCGAAAAGATCGTCGTTCTCGGCCGGATGATTGCCCGCGCCGAAGGTGCCCAGGGCACGCAATATCAGGGTACGCTCGGCCTATGAGCACACCGCGCAAACGCGCTGTCGTCTTCATTTCCGGCAGCGGCTCCAACATGATGGCGCTAGTCGCGGCCGCCAAGGCTGCGGACTTTCCGGCCGAGATCGTCGGCGTAGTCTCGGACAAGGCGGATGCGGGCGGCCTCGCCAAGGCCGCCGCCGAGGGCATCCCGACCTTCGCTTTCGCGCGCAAAGACTATGCCAGCAAGGACGCCCACGAGGCGGCGATCTTCGAAGCCCTCGACACGCTGTCGCCCGATATCCTCTGCCTCGCAGGCTATATGCGCCTTCTGAGCGCCACCTTCATCCAGCGTTACGAGGGCAGGATGATCAACATCCACCCTTCCCTGCTGCCGCTCTTCCCCGGCTTGCACACGCACCAGCGCGCCATCGACGCCGGCATGCGGATTGCAGGATGTACCGTGCATTTCGTCACCGAAGGCATGGACGAAGGCCCGGTGATCGGCCAGGCGGCTGTGCCGGTACTTTCGGGCGACACGGCAGATGCTCTGGCCGGCCGCGTGCTGACCGTTGAGCACCAGCTCTATCCGCAGGCGCTCCGGATATTTGCCGAGGGCAAGGTGCGGATGGAAGGCGGCAAGGCTGTCGGGAGCGGTAGTGCGGCTTCGGCGGGGACGGACCGGGTGATTTCGCTGATCGGGTAACGGTTGACCGGTCCGCTGATGCGGATCATCATGGCTCCGCTATCGATGGAGCACGCGCATGACGATAACCGTCAGCATAGATGATACAACGCTCGCTGAGCTTCTTGCCATGGTCGAAGCGGGCGAGGAGATTGTCATCGTTCGCGACGGGATGCCGGTGGCCAAGATGGCTGCGGTCGTTGCGGATGGCGAGAAGCGCATGGAAGCGATAGAGGCCATCCGTGCCTTCCGGAAGACAATGCCTGCCATCACGCAGGAGGAAATTGCGGAATGGAAGGCGACCGGCCGGAGATGACGGCCAAATTCGTCGTCGATACCTCTATTGTCTGCAGCTGGGTTCTCCCAGACGAAAGCTCATCGGTCGCGGCTGCCGCGTTCGTTCACCTTCAAACCTCTGATGCCATTGCTCCCGACTTGCTGTGGCATGAAGTGCGCAATGTCCTGATGATGGCCAGAAAGCGCAATCGGATCGAGTTCGACAAGGCTTGTGAGGGTGTGAAACTCTTGCGTGGACTGAGCATCTTCACGCGGCGCTCGTCGAGCGACGACATGATTCTCGACCTAGCAGAGCGGCATCAGCTCACCGCCTACGACGCCGCCTATCTGGCGCTGGCAATCGAATCCAAGCTACCGCTCGCCACACTGGACAAGCAATTGATCGCAGCGGCCGCGCGCGAAAACGTGCCGCTGCTTTCCTGATTAGGCCGCGATCGCCTCGACAGGATGCAACGTCCCGTCACTATAGACGAACCGCCCCGCCCGGAACGTGGCGCGAATGCGGTGCACGTCGCCCTTCTCGACCGCCACGAGATCGGCGCGTTGGCCGATGGCGATCTCGCCGCGATCCAGGAGGCCCGCAGAACGCGCTGCGTTCGACGTTGCCATGGCAACGGCTGCCGGCAAATTGCCTTCCATCGCGTCGGCGATCTTGAAGATGCCGGGGACGAATGCGGCCGGGTGGTAATCGGCAGCGATAACGGACAAGAGGCCGGCGCTTGCGGCGTCAAGCGCGCTCAGATTGCCGGACATCGACTGGCCGCGCAGCGCATTCGGCGCGCCCATCAGCGTCCAGAGGCCACGGCGGCGGGCTTCTTCGGCGGCATCGAGCGTCACCGGGAATTCGCTGATCGTGACGCCGAGATCATGCATTTCGGCAACCTTGGCGGCGCTATCGTCGTCATGAGAGGCGAGCGACAGCTTGTGGCGCAGCGACAGCGCGAGGATCTCGCGCAGCTTGACGTCGATTGCCGGATCCTCGCGCATGGCGATGCGCTTCTGGACGACTTCGAGCGCCATCTCCCTGGTGATGGCGCGGCGCTCCGACATGCTGGTGACGTAGGCTTCGATATTGTTGTACTGGCCCTGCCCCGGCGTATGGTCGGTCAGCGACACCATATCGACCTGATCGGCGGCGAGCAGCTTCTCCAGCGCCGGAGCAGCGCCGACATTGGTGATCTCGTAGCGGGCGTGAACCTTGTGGTCGATCAGCAGCGAATTACGCAGCCGGTTGATTCCTTCGATGACGGCGGAGGTCGTTTCCAGCGAACGGACGTGGCCGTAGACGCTTTCGGTGGCAAAGGAGATCGCCGCATAGGCCGTGGTGACGCCGGCGGCGGCGAGCTTCTTGTCGAGCTCATGGATACCGAAATCGATCGGCATCATCGCATTCGGACGCGGCGCGATCTCGCGCTCGATCATGTCGCCATGCAGATCGACGAAGCCCGGCATCAGGAACCGTCCGCCGCCATCGATGGCAGCACCCGCGACAGTCTCGTCGCGAATTTCGGCGATGACGCCATCCTCGACCCGCACCGAGCCGTGGCTGACGATTTCACCGGGAAGGACGAGCGTGAAATTACTGAGCCACATGGTTTTCTCCTGATTGGGGCAAGGCGGGGACAAACCGCAGCGCATAGGACGGATTCGTGACAGGCGGATGAAACGCCGGAGCGCGCCATTATTTTCCGGCTAACGCCACGTCTCTCTGTTCATCGCCGCCCACTGCAGCAGGATGATCGTCTTCATATCCAGAATTTCGCCGCTTTCGATCATCGCCAGGGCGTCGTCGAGCGGGATTTCCAGCACTTCGATATCTTCATGCTCCTCCGCCAGCCCGCCGCCATCGGAAACGCGGTCCGACGTGTCGATCTCGGCAGCGAAGAAGTGCACTACTTCGCTGTTGGAACCGGGAGAGCTATAGGCTTGGAAGAGGAACCGGACGTCGCGGACCTGAAAGCCGGTCTCTTCCATCGCTTCGCGGCGGATCGCGGCTTCCGGTTCGTCGCCATCCAGCAGACCGGCCGGGGTCTCGAACAGGAACGGCGCCTCGCCGTGGAGATCCGGCGGCAGGCGGTATTGGCGCACGAGCACGACGGTGCCGCGTTTGGGATCATGGAGCAGGATCGTTGCGGCGGGCGTGCGGTGATAGACCTCGCGGTCGAGGCGATGGGTGACGCCGTCCGAGTCCGTGTAATCGATCTTGTAGGCGCTGAGCTTGGTCCAGCCCCTGGAAAGCACGGTTTCGCTGACGATTTTCGCGCCAGCCTTCTCGAATTTCGTCATGCGGCGTCCTTGCGTAGCCAGACCTTGTTGTCGTGGACGGCAGCACCGCCATAGGGCGCGACGGGATCGGCGCCGGTGAGCACGTTGATGCCCTCGCCATCGACATGCGCCTTGTTCGGCCACAGTCCCTCGGCGATCAGAACGCCGGGCTTCACCTCTTCGGTGACCTTCACGTGGATACGCAGGTCGCCTCTGGTGTTGCCGATATGGACGAGGTCACCGGTTTCCAGGCCATGCGCCAGCGCATCTTCAGGATTGACCATCAGTTCCGGGCGTCCCTCCTTCTGCCGCGAGGTCTTGGTCTCGGCGAAGCTCGAATTCAGGAAATTGCGGGCCGGAGAGGTGGCGAGCCGGAACGGATGCTCGGCGTCGGCCAGTTCGATGACATCGACCTGATCCGGAAATTGCGGCAGTTCCTCGTGCGGGCCAAGGGCGCCGACGGCTGCCGGCGGCTTGTTCGGTGCGGCACCGTTCACCCAGTCCGGACGGAAATGGAACTTGCCGTCAGCATGGGCGAAACCGTTCAGGAAATGTGCGTCGTCGAAATCCGGCTGGCGGTCGAACCACTTGTGTTCGAGGAAATAGTCGTAATCGGGAAGATTGCTGTCCTTCAGGACGCGATCGACCATGTCGCGCGCCGTGAAGCCGAAGCCCGGGCGATCGGAGACGCCAAGGCGCTTGGCAAGCTCCTCGATGACGAAGAGGTTGCTGCGCACGGTTTCCGGCGGCTCGACCAGTTTGGGACCGAGCAGAATGTGGTTCTGTCCGCCTGCGCGGTAGATGTCGTCATGCTCGACGAACATCGTGGCGGGGATGACGATATCGGCCATTTCGGCAGTATCGGTCATGAATTGCTCGTGGACGGCGACGAAGAGATCGTCGCGGGCAAAGCCCTGCTTCACGAGGCGCTGTTCCGGGGCGATGTTCACCGGGTTTGTGTTCTGGATCAGCATCGCCGTGACAGGTCCGCGATGGCGAAGCGCCACGGCGTCGCCGGTCAGCGCCCGGCCGATCTGCGACTGGTCGATCATCCGGATATCCGCATCCTTCATCGACTTGCCGGTCAGTTCCGCATTGTTCATGCGGAAGATATCGCTATTCGAATGGAAGGCGCCGCCGCCCTCATATTGCCAGGAGCCGAGCACGGTGGCGATCGAGGCCGCCGCATGCATGGCGACCGCGCCGTTTCGCTGGCGGGTAAAGCCATAGCCGAGGCGGAAGAAGGTCTTCCTGGTCTGGCCGACGAGGGCAGCGAACGCCTCGATCTCGTCGACGGAGAGACCGGTGATCGCAGCCGCCCATTCCGGCGTCTTCGTCTTGAGATGCGCTTCGAGACCGGCCGGGTCATCGGCATATTTCGCCATATAGGCACGGTCGGCATAGCCGTCGCGGAAGGCGACATTCATGACGGCGCAGGCCAGTGCGGCATCGGTGCCGGGCCTGACGATCAGCGCCATATCGGCCTGCTTCATCGTCGGGTTGTCGTAGATATCGACGACGACGATCTTGGCGCCGCGCTCCTTGCGCGACTTGATGGCGTGGGTCATGACGTTGACTTGCGTCGCGACCGCATTGGTTCCCCAAATGACGACGCAATCGGTGCGGGCCATCTCGCGGGGATCCGGGCCGCGCAGCGTACCGGTTGCCATGGTGAAGCCGGTCCAGGCGGGATTGGTGCAGATCGACGAGAAGAAGCCGGAATAGCGCTTGGCGTGGCGCAGACGCTCGATCGAGTCGCGCTGTACCCAGCCCATGGTCCCGGCATAGAAATAGGGCCAGACCGCCTCGCTGCCGTGCCTGGCTTCAGCCTTGACGAAGGCATTGGCGATTTCATCCAGCGCGTCGTCCCACGAGATTTGCTGCCAGCTCCCTGCCCCCTTGGCGCCCTTGCGGCGCTGCGGGTGCATCAGTCTGTCGGGATGATAGAGCCGCTCCGCATAGCGCGCCACCTTGGCGCAGATGACGCCAGAGGTGTAGCTGTGATCGCCCGCGCCGCGCACGCGCCCGATCCGGCCATCGTCCGTGATATCGACCTCCAGCGCGCAGGTGGAGGGACAGTCATGGGGACAGGCAGTGTGCCCGACCCGGGATTTGGCGTGAATGGGGGTCGCAATGTTCATGTGATTTCTATATGCCAACCGGAAAGCGGCCAAAAGCCGGAAAGTGCGCCGATCAGGCGAATTCATGACAGGCATCAGCAACGATGAACTACCGCCATATCTATCATGCGGGCAATTTTGCCGATGTGCTGAAACACGCCATTCAGGCCCGGCTGATCCGCTATCTGCAGAAGAAGGACGCCGCCTTCCGCGTGCTCGATACGCATGGCGGCATCGGTCTTTACGACCTGTCTTCCGAAGAGGCGCAGAAGACCGGCGAATGGCAGACCGGCATCGGCAAACTCATGGAAGCCGATCTGGATCCGCAGGTCGCCGAATTGCTGGAGCCTTATCTCTCGGCGGTTCGCGAGCTCAATCCTGACGGTGGTATCCGCTATTATCCCGGTTCGCCGAAGCTTTCGCGCATGCTGTTCCGGCCGCAGGATCGCTTGTCGGCGATGGAGCTGCATCCCGAGGATTTCGCGCGGCTGCACCGCCTCTTCGAAGGCGATCATCATGTTCGCATCACCGAGCTCGACGGCTGGCTGTCGCTCGGCGCGCATCTGCCGCCGAAGGAAAAGCGCGGCATGGTTCTGGTCGATCCGCCGTTCGAAGAGGATGGCGAATACGACCGGCTGGTCGATGGTCTGGTCAAGGGTTATCGGCGTTTTCCAGGCGGCACCTACTGCCTGTGGTACCCGCTGAAGAAGGGCGCGCCGGTCAAGGAATTCCACGAGGCACTGCAGGCGACCGGCATTCCGAAAATCCTCTGCGCCGAACTCAGCGTGCGCAGCGACCGCGGCATTACCGGGCTGACCGGCTCGGGGCTGATCATCGTCAATCCGCCCTTCACGCTGAAGGACGAGCTGCACCGCATGCTCCCTGCCCTCAAGGATATCATGGCTCAGGACCGCTATGCGTCGCACCGTGCCTTCTGGCTTCGCGGTGAAGAGAAGGCTGTCGCAAACGATTGACCATGACGGCAGCGTGCGGAATAGTCCGCCGCGCCAATGCATTTTCACAGGTGAAACATGAAGCTTCTCTGCGCCACGACATCGCCCTACTCCAGCAAGGTGCGCATGGCGGCGCATTATCTCGAGCTCGATGTCACCGAGATTCGGGTCGATACCAATGCCGGTCCGGCGATCCTCGTCGATAACAATCCGCTCGGAAAGATCCCTACCCTTTTGACAGACGATGGCACGTCGGTTTTCGACAGCATCGCCATCATGCACTATTTCCACCGGCTGAAGAAACGGAAGCTCTATCCAGAAAAGAACGGCAAGCGCACCGAGGCCGAAATCCTCGAAGCGCTCTGCGACGGGATCTGCGACTGCCTGCTGGCGATCGTCTATGAGCGCCGCTTCCGCGATGAGGAAAAAATCCACCAGCCCTGGATCGACCGGCAGTGGAAGAAGGCCGTCAGCGGCCTGAACCATATCAGCGCTCATCCGCCGAAACTTGGCAAGAAGCTGCATGGCGGCCATTTCGCTCTTGCCGCGACGATCGGCTATCTCGATCTGCGCTTCAAGGGACAGTGGGAGGCCGATCACTCGGAACTGATCGGCTGGTTGAGAACATTCGAGAAGAAATTCCCCACCTATTCCGATTTCAAGCCGCAATAACCAGACACAAAAAAGCCGGGGCAAAACCCCGGCTTTTTCTTTGATCAGATGATCTGATTAGAACTTCACGCCGATACCGACCTTGACGCTCTGTTCGTCATAGCCGCGCGAAACGTTCGTGCCGCCCAGGTTGTAGTCCTTGTCCTGGTAGTCGCTGAAGCGGTATTCGACGCGAGCCGTGATGTTGCTCGTGACGAAAGCTTCGGCACCAACGCCGACGGTGTAGCCGTAAGCCATCTTGCTGTCGGAGTCGCCGAGGCCGCTAACCTTGTTGTTGGTCGCAGCCAGACCGGCCGTGCCGTACAGCAGGAAGGGGTTCAGGTCGTAACCGACGCGGCCACGAACGGAGCCGTTGAAACGGTTCTTTTCGGTGATGCCGCCAGCCGAGTGATCAAGGCCGGAATAGCCGAGGTCGGCTTCAACACCGTAAACGATCTGGCCAGCCTGCCAGTTGTAGCCCGTGTACAGCTGACCGCCCATGGCGTAGCCGTTGCGGCTGTTGTTGAAGTCACCCATGTTGTAGGTGCCTGCACCGCCGAGGTAGAAGCCTTCCCAGTTACCGGCCGGGGTAACCGGCTCGTTCTGGGCTACCGGAGCTTCCGGGACCTGGTCAACTGCATCGGCAGCGTTTGCAGCGGTGAAGCCGGCTACGACGAAGGCAGAAGCCATCAGGCTAGCAATGAGTGTACGCATACTTGTCTCCTTTCAGTCCCGCGCTCTTCGTCAACTGTTTTACACCGAAGCATTCGCGAGCAATTACTAGATGTCCCTCTCGGATCGAGGGTGAAAGTGGAGCCCAATTGCGGATTTGAAAGAGCCAAATTGTGAAATGATTGTGGCGGCGGGGTGGCTGAAATTCGATGTTGCTATAGCGCAACAGACTATTTGTTAACCATAACGAATGGTTAAATCATGAATACTTATTTTATGGATCTATATTCTCAACTAATACATAGAATATCGCCACCCACAACGCAATCGCGGCACCCTATTTATCTAATGTGTACCCGCCCCTATATAGGAAGCACCTAGACTCACGGGTTAAGAAGGCAAGCTTTTGAGCGAGAAGAGACTTAGGGCAGCCCTGATAACAGGTGCAGCCAAAAGAATAGGACGCGCCATTGCCAAGGATTTGGCAGATAACGGCTTTTCGGTTGCCATCCATGCCAACGGCTCGCTCGCCGAGGCGGAGGAGTTTGCGGCAGAATTGCGGCAAAGTGGTCATCGGGCCGTTGCGGTCCAGGGCGACCTCACAAAAATAAATGAGACCGAAAAGCTGATTCAGAAGGCGTCCGAGGCGCTTGGACCGCTCGATCTGCTCGTAAACAACGCCTCGATTTTCCACGAGGATTCGCTGCGGGCCTTCGATGCCGGGATATGGGAAGAGCATTTTGCCGTCCATCTCAGGGCGCCGTCGATTCTGGCTGCGAAATTCGCCGAGCAGCTGCCGCAGGCTGCCGATGGACTGATCGTCAACATCATCGATCAGCGCGTCTGGGCGCTCCGGCCGAGCTTCTATTCCTATACGCTGTCGAAATCGGCACTCTGGACGGCGACGCAAACCATGGCGCAGGCGCTGGCGCCGCGCATCCGGGTCAATGCCATCGGCCCCGGGCCGTCGATTCCAAGCGAGCGTCAGCTGCAAGAAGACTTCCAAGCGCAGGTCGCAGCCCTTATCTTGAAGAGGGGTCCTGAACTGGAGGAATTCGGACGAACGATTCGTTTCCTGTTCGAAACGCCCTCGGTCACAGGCCAGATGATTGCACTCGACGGCGGCCAGCATCTTGCGTGGCAGACGCCAGATGTGCTGGAGATCAAGGAATGAATGCCAAGAAGCTGCCGGATGGCGGTGTTCTTTATGATGAGATCGATGAAACGGATGACGATATCGAGGTGGAGGGTGAACCTTCCGCCGCGCCTATCTCTGCCGATATGGACTGGAACGAGGGCGGGATCAACGAAACCGGCCTGACCGGCCAGGAGCTGATCGGCGAATTCGTCAAGCGGCTGCCGAACAGCCCCGGTGTCTATCGCATGTTCAATGCCGATGGCGATGTGCTCTATGTCGGCAAGGCGCGCAGCCTGAAGAAGCGCGTCAGCAACTATGCAATGGGGCGCGTCCACTCGAACCGTATCGCCCAGATGGTCCGCCAGACGGCCCATATGGAATTCGTCACCACCCGCACCGAAATCGAGGCGCTGCTTCTCGAAGCGAATCTGATCAAGCGCTTGCGGCCGCGCTTTAATGTGCTGCTGCGCGACGACAAGTCGTTTCCCTATATCCTGATCACCGGGGATCACCGGGCACCGGCGATCTTCAAGCATCGCGGCGCGCGTGCCCGCAAGGGCGAGTATTTCGGCCCCTTCGCCTCTGCCGGCGCCGTCGGCCGCACGATCAATTCGCTGCAGCGCGCCTTCCTGATCCGCACCTGTACCGACAGCGTCTTCGAGACGCGCACCCGCCCCTGTCTGCTCTACCAGATCAAGCGCTGTTCGGGTCCCTGCACCCACGAGGTCAGCGATGCCGGTTATGGTGAGCTGGTGCAGGAGGCGAAGGACTTTCTCTCCGGCAAGAGCCAGAAGGTGAAGGCGCATATGGCGGAAGCCATGAACGCCGCCGCCGAGGATCTCGATTTCGAGCGCGCCGCCGTCTATCGCGATCGCCTCGCCTCGCTGTCACATGTCTCCAGCCACCAGGGCATCAATCCGGCAGGTGTCGATGAGGCCGATGTCTTCGCGATCCACCACGAAGGCGGGATTTCCTGCATCCAGGTGTTCTTCTTCCGGACCGGGCAGAACTGGGGCAACCGCGCCTATTTCCCGAAGGCCGACCCGCAGCTCTCAAGCGCCGAAGTGCTGAGCGCGTTCTTGGCGCAGTTCTACGACGACAAGCCGGTGCCGAAGCAGATCATGCTGTCGGAGACCGTCGACGAGATGGAGCTCCTGTCCGCCGCACTCGGCGAGAAGGCCGGACACAAGGTTTCGATCCTCGTGCCGCAGCGCGGCGAGAAGCGCGATCTGGTCGATCACGTCGTCGGCAATGCCCGCGAGGCGCATGGGCGCAAGCTCGCCGAAACCGCATCGCAGTCACGGCTGCTCGATGGCTTCAAGACCACCTTCAACCTTCCCTATGTGCCGCAGCGCGTCGAGATCTACGACAACTCGCATATCATGGGCACCAATGCCGTTGGCGGCATGGTGGTCGCGGGGCCTGAGGGTTTCGTGAAGAACCAGTACCGGAAGTTCAATATCAAATCGACCGACATCACGCCCGGCGACGACTTCGGGATGATGAAGGAAGTGATGACGCGCCGCTTCTCGCGGCTGATCAAGGAAGAAGGGATTCCTGATCGTTCGCAGCCCGTTGCCGCAGGGATCGACGCCGCCGACATGCCCTTCCCGGCCTGGCCCGACGTTATCCTGATCGACGGCGGTCAGGGGCAGATGACGGCTGTCAGGGCGATCCTCGAAGAACTCGGCATCACCGACAGCGTGATCGCCATCGGCGTCGCCAAGGGTGTCGACCGCGAGGCCGGCCGTGAACGCTTCTTTCCGCCGGGAAAGGAGAGCTTCTCGCTGCCGCCGCGCGATCCGGTGCTCTATTTCATCCAGCGCATGCGCGACGAGGCGCACCGCTTCGCGATCGGCTCACACCGGGCGCGACGCAAGAAGGAGATGGTCAAGAACCCGCTGGACGAGATCGGCGGCATCGGACCGTCGCGCAAACGCGCGCTGCTGCAGCATTTCGGCACCGCCAAGGCCGTCTCGCGCGCCGCGCTTTCGGATCTGATGGCGGTCGAGGGCATTTCGGAGGCGGTGGCCAAGGTGGTCTACAATCATTTTCACGACGACGCCGCGAAATAGGCCGTCACGGTCGCAAATTCCACGCAAAGGACAGCGAAAACCAGAAAGAATGTTGACGGTCGAGGGCCAAAGCCGTCATCTACGGGCACATCATTTCAGAGAACAGATTCATGGCATCGCGCGCATACAATATCCCGAACCTGCTGACCTACGGACGCATTCTTGCGGTACCGCTGATCGTCATCTGCTTCTTCGTCGAGGGACGGCTGCAGAGCTCGGATCTCGCCCGCTGGGTCGCCTTCTGGATCTTCGTCATCGCCTCGGTCACCGACTTCCTCGATGGCTATCTGGCGCGCATCTGGAACCAGACTTCGAATATCGGCCGCATGCTCGATCCGATCGCCGACAAGCTGCTGGTCGCCTCGATCCTGCTGCTGGTTGCCGCCGACGGCACGATTGCCGGCTGGTCGATCTGGGCGGCGATCATCATTCTCTGCCGCGAAATCCTGGTCTCCGGTCTGCGCGAATATCTGGCGGCGCTGAAGGTCAGCGTGCCCGTGACGCGCATCGCCAAGTGGAAGACGACGCTGCAGCTGGTCGCCATCGCCTTCCTGCTGGCGGGCCCGGCCGGTGACGCCGTGCTGCCCTACACGACGCAGATCGGCATCGGCCTTCTCTGGGTCGCCGCCATCCTGACGATCTATACCGGCTACGACTATTTCCGCGCCGGCCTGAAGCATATCGTGGACGAAGAGTGATGACGCGTCTCGTCTATTTCGCCTGGGTGCGCGAGCGGATCGGCAAGAGCGAAGAAGAGATCGACCTCCCCGCCTCCGTCGTCACCGTCGCCGATCTTCTGAGTCATCTGAAAGGCTTGGGCGAAGAGTATGAGACCGCGCTTCAATATGAAAACGTTATCCGCGTGGCGCTCGACCAGGAGCATGTGGAGCACGACGACCCGATCGGCACGCCGCGCGAGATCGGGATCTTTCCGCCGATGACGGGTGGGTGAGTGGTGGGCGCCGAGCCAGTTCGCCCCCCTCTGCCCTACCGGGCATCTCCCCCACAGGTGGGGAGATCAGCTGGGGGCGCCGGCTTCCCCAAACAATTGACGCTTCAACTGAATCAAACGGAAAAATTCTGCGAGGACGTCACCCCTTGTGATCTCCCCACCCGTGGGGGAGATGGCCGGCAGGCCAGAGGGGGGCTGACACGGCACGGCCTCTCCTCATCGGCGAGAAACTGCCCATGACCACCTCCCCCACCATCCGCGTCCAGCGCGAAGACTTTGACCTCCAAGCCGAAACCAACTTGCTCTCCAAGAACAAGCCCGGTATCGGCGCCATCGTCACCTTCACCGGCCTCTGCCGCGACGAAGGCGGGACGCTCTCGGCGCTGGAGCTTGAGCACTACCCCGGCATGGCCGAGGCCGAGATGCTCCGCATCGCCAATCTCGCGATCGAGCGCTTCGCCCTCAAGGGCCTGACCGCCATTCACCGTTTCGGCAAGATCGCCGCCGGTGAGAATATCGTCCTCGTCATCGCCGCCGCCCCGCATCGGCAAGCGGCCTTCGACGGCGCCAATTTCGTCATGGATTACCTGAAGACGTCTGCTCCCTTCTGGAAGAAGGAGCATGGCAAGGACGGCAAGACAGGCGAATGGATCGCCGCCAAGGACAGTGACGATGCCGCCCGCGACAAGTGGAAGTGACCGGGCTTCTTGCCTGAACGGTTCTAGGGCATCGCCCGCTCGCGCCTGCTCATGACCAGCAGGAAGACCAGCAGCGAAAAGACGACGAAGTCGCGCCAGAGGAACGGGCCGTAGGCGGTCCAGAGAGTTTCGGCAAAGCCGATGCCTGCCGCCCCGCCCGCCGATTTCAGCGGATCGGAATAGCCGCCTGCCGCCGAGATCATCAGTACCTTGAGGCCGAACAGCAGGCCGGCGCCGAAATCCATCGAGCCGTAATAGAAGGTGGTGAGGATGCCGCAGACAGTGGCGACGAAGGTAGCGGCGACATAAGCGACGAGGAATACCTTGCCGGCGCTGGTGCCGCAGAGTTCGGCGGCCATGGGATCGTCGGTGACGGCCCGCCAGATGCGCCCGAGCGAGGTGCGGCGCAGGATCAGCGTTCCCGTCGCGATCAGCAGCATCATCAATCCGGTATTGAGCAGCTGGATATAGGTCAGCGTTACCTTGAAGGCGGCATCGCTCCAGAACACCACCGTGCCGTTCAGCAGCGGCGGCAGCCAGATCTCGCGGGTGTCCGACGCCAGCCGCGCCGTTTCCATCAACAGGATGGTGACGCCGAGCGCGGCGACGATCACGGTGTTGGCCGAACGGCGTACCAGCGGCTGCATGATGCTGCGGCCAATCCAGAAACCGGTCAGCAGCGAATAGACGAAGGACATGGCAACGCCGATCGCCAGTGCCGCGGGCAGGATCAACCAGAGACGGTTATAGGCGAAGTCGGTGAACAGCAGCAGCATCTGCCCGGCAAAGGCGAACATCGCCCCATAGGTGATGTCGGCGCGCTTGGTGACGCCGAAGGCGATCGCATAGCCGAAGGCCAGCGCGGCGTAGAGTGCCGCAAGAGGCACCGCATTCGCCAGCTGCTGCAGAAGATAGGCCATTCCAGTCCTCCGGATTTCTCCTAAAATAATAACTGGCAAAATGGCTTTTACCAGTTATATTTTCATCATGAGCTTTACCTGGACCCAGCACCGCTTTTCCGGAGGCGCGCTCGCGCTTGATGTCGCCAACAGCGTGATCCTGCGCCATGACGCCGAACAGAGCATCGATCGCTTCGCAACGCCCGATCAGCTCGACAGCTTTCCGGCCGCCGCGGCGGCGTTTTGCGCCGAGCGGGCGCTGTTCGGTGATATGATGCCGGTTAAAGTGGCGAACCGCCCGGCCTTCATCGGCCTGCGCGAAGCTACCGACCGCTACTTTCGCAGCCGCGTGGCCGGCGAGGACGATGATGGCCTTCTGGCCGGGTTGCTCGAGCGGATTGCCGCCGCATTGCGCGGGGCCGCGCCCGGCGGGCTCGACGCGGCAACGGCACATTCGGCTCTGCGGCTGATAGCCATGCCCGATCCCGAGAGAATGAAGATCTGCCGCAACTGCGGCTGGCTGTTCATCGACCGCAGCAAGAACAGAAGCCGCGCCTGGTGCGACATGACCGTCTGCGGCAACCGGGCGAAGGCCAGCCGCCACTACCGGCGCAAGAAGGAGGAGACGCCATGAAGATCAACGCGATTGCCGCGCTCGGCCTTTCGGCCCTGCTGATCGCAGGCTGCCAGCGCGAGATGGAGAAGATGGTCGAGGTATCCGGTCACATCTTCGTCTTCAACTACCGTGTGGCGACCGCCACCTATCTGGTGACGCTGCGCAAGACCTCGCCGATCCCTGACGGCACTGTGGCGATCGCCGAATTCGAAAACCCGGCGGGCGGCGATCCGATCGTGCTGCAGGAAAAGATCTTCCCCGCCTGGGACAAGATCACGCTGCAGAGCCCGGCGATCCATTGCGTGCGCAAGGACAAGCCTTACGGGGCCAAGATCAAGCTGGTGGCCGCCGACGGCAAGACGCTGCAGGAACTGCAGACGCAGTTCGTCTCCGATGTCGATCAGGCGGCGATGCTGCCCAGCAAGCCGCTGGTGGTCGGGCCGTTTTATACGAAGAACCCGGAGGTGTTTAAGGCCGACGGGACGGTGGATTATTCGAATACGGACAAGTGTCCGGCGGTTTGACGTTTACGCCCGTGCCCCCTCATCCGACCCTTCGGGCCACCTTCTCCCCGCTGGGGAGAAGGGGAAACGAGAGGTTGCGGCACATCCCTTCTCCCCTTGGGGAGAAGGTGGCGGCAGCCGGATGAGGGGGCCGCGGGCCCAAGTTCGCCGCGTCAACTCAAACAAAAAGCCGGAGCAAAAGCCCCGGCTTCATGAGTCATTTCAATCACATCAGCCGTCAGGCTGACATTCCGATTCAGCCGACGATTTCGGTGTCGGAGAACCAGTACTTGATTTCCTGGGCAGCGGTCTCGGGAGCGTCCGAGCCGTGAACCGAGTTCTCGCCGATCGAGAGAGCGTGAACCTTGCGGATCGTGCCTTCGTCAGCGTTTGCCGGGTTGGTCGCGCCCATGATTTCGCGGTTCTTCAGGATGGCGCCTTCGCCTTCCAGAACCTGAACGATGGTCGGGCCGGAGGTCATGCCTTCGACGAGTTCGCCGAAGAAGGGGCGTTCCTTGTGAACGGCGTAGAAGCCTTCAGCTTCGCGCTTGCTCATCCAGACGCGCTTGGAAGCGACGACGCGGAGGCCGGCATCTTCGAGCATCTTGGTGATAGCGCCCGTCAGGTTGCGCTTCGTTGCGTCCGGCTTGATCATCGAAAAGGTGCGTTCAATCGCCATTGGGTCAAATCCTCTGGTTTAGCGGGGAAAAGTGGGCGGTCTTTACCCGCCCCAACTCCCGAAAACAAGGGGGACGCGGCAATTTCACGCCGCTGTCACACCGCGCGCCCTGCCACCATGCAGGTCGAGGCAGCGATCGAGCCATGCGACGACCGGGTCATCGGCTGATAGCATCGACAATCCCGCCGTCACCCGCAGCCACTGCAGGGCGCCGAAAACGATGTAATCGGCAAAGAGCGGGCTCTCGCCGCCGATGAAGGGCTGGAACTTCAGCATGTGGCGCATCGGTTCGAGTTTGGCGGCAAAGGCCGCCTCCTCGGCGACGCGGTCGGCGACGACATCCTCAAGCTTGCGGCCGAGCCGTTGTTCGCGGCTTTGGCGGAAATAGGCCTTGTCGCCTTCGTCAAGCGCGCCGTGAATGTCCATCAGCGCCATCTTCATGATCGCCCTGTGGATCACCATCTGCGAATAGCCTTCGACCATCCGCGACAGCGCCTTGCCGCCCTCGCCGCCAAAGAGCGACGGCCGGTCGGGATAGGCATCTTCGAGATAGAGCGCGATCGCGAAGCTGTCGGACACCAGATGGCCGTTGTCATCGAGCACCGGCAGGGTCGGCGAGAAACCGCCGCCGATCCTGACGATGCCGGCATAGGTCGTCGGGATCTCGTCGAAGGCCAGCCCCTTGTGCGCCAGCGCCATCACGGCCTTCCAGCAATGCGGCGAAAAGAAATGCTGCGGGCGGGCGCCGCAGAGGGAATAGAGCGCAAGGGTCATGGCCGTCCTCTCGTGAATATCAGCCGCATTTCACGGCAAAGCGGCGCCGGGATCAAATGACGAAATCTGATGGGCGCCATCAGCTTCGGTGCTTGGCGCTTCAAGGTTGCATTAACCGCATTTTGCGCCTTTCCGGCGGTGAAGAGCCGGAGATACTGAAAATTCAAGCTATTTTAAAATCTGCGGCGCATAGCGAAAGGATAAGCCGCCGCTAAAGCAACGCCAGGGAACGGTGATGCAGAACACAACCAGAAATGCAGCACAGCGCGAGGGCGCCCGCCCTAGCCCGCAGAACGATGCCCAGAAGATCGCCGAGCACATGGCGCGGCTGAGCATCGCTGGGCTGCCGCGGAATTACGAACTGCTGCACGAAGCCGTCTGCGGCCGCAACACGGCGCTTGCTACCGATATTTCCGCCCTCGGCAACCATCCGGCTCAGGCGCGGCTCGACGAACTCGGCCTCAAATATAGGCTGGTCAGCCATTGCGGCCTTGCCGCCGAAACCGCCGGTACCGAAGCGAGCAAGCTGTTGCGCGAAGCCGCCGACCGGCTGTCGGATGGGCTGAAGCAGAAATATGCCTTCGCGCGCGCCGCCGAGACGCTGCTGCAATCGCTCTCCGGCAATTCCGAACAGGGGCTCGATGCCTTCATGAGCGAGATGGAATATCTCGCCTCCTCGCTGGCGTCGGTGCTCGCCGCCGAGACCGAACTCGAAGCCAAGCTGCTCTCCGATGTCGAACGCATCGAGGCGCTGGAGCGTGGCGTTGCCGCGGTACAGGCCGCCTCGGTCACCGATCCGCTGACCGGCCTGCCAAACCGCATCGCGCTCACCAATGCCATCGGCGAGCTCTACGAGCGCGACGAAGGGGCGGCCGGCAGCGCGCTCATCATGGTGGATATCGACGACTTCCGGCAGCTGAATGCCAAATATGGCGTGCAGGCCGGCAACAAGCTTATGAAGAAGCTGAGCAACCTGTTCCGCAAGTCGATCAAGAAGAACGACTTCGTCTCGCGAACCGAGGGCGACGAGTTCGCCTTCATCTTCGCCAATGTCGGCATGCGCGACGCCATCGCCATTGCCGAGCGGCTGCGCCAGTCCGTCGAAGAGAACATGGTGTTTGCGACGACGGACAAATCCGATCCGGGGACGCTCAACATCTCGCTGGGCATCGCACTCAGCGGCGATGCGGCAACCGGCGCGCAGTTGCAGGCCAACGCCCGCGTGGCACTGCTCGCCGCCCAATCCAACCGCCGCCAGCCCATCCAGGCCTTCGGCCGCTGACGGCGTCTGACCCCTTGCCTTGACCGGCTGTTTCGGCCAAAACGCCGCGCATGATCACGATCACCGAAATCTCTGCCCGCATTGCCGGGCGCCTGCTTCTCGACCATGCCAGCGTGACGCTTCCGGCGGGCACCAAGGCCGGCCTTGTCGGGCGCAATGGCGCGGGTAAATCGACGCTCTTCCGCATCATCACCGGCGATCTCGGCGCCGAGACCGGGTCGGTCTCGATCCCCAAGAACGCCCGCATCGGCCAGGTGGCGCAGGAAGCGCCGGCCACCGAGCAGTCGCTGATCGAAATCGTGCTGTCGGCCGACAAGGAACGCGCGGCCCTTCTAAAGGAAGCCGAAACGGCGACCGACGCGCATCGCATCGCCGAAATCCAGACGCGCCTCGTCGATATCGACGCACACTCAGCCGAAGCGCGCGCTGCCAGCATTCTGGCCGGTCTCGGCTTCAACCAGGAAGCCCAGCTCAGGCCCGCCTCCTCCTTCTCCGGCGGCTGGCGCATGCGCGTGGCGCTTGCCTCGGTGCTGTTTGCCGAGCCCGACCTGCTTTTGCTCGACGAGCCGACCAACTATCTCGACCTCGAAGGAACGATGTGGCTCGAGGACTATGTGCGCCGCTACCCGCACACCGTCATCGTCATCAGCCACGACCGCGACATGCTGAACAACGCGGTCAATTCGATCGTCCATCTCGACCAGAAGAAGCTGACCTTCTACCGCGGCGGCTACGACCAGTTCGAGCGCCAGAAGGCGGAAGCCGACGAATTGCAGATGAAGGCCAAGGCGAAGAACGATGCGGCGCGCAAGCACCTGCAGAGCTTCATCGACCGTTTCAAAGCCAAGGCCTCCAAAGCCCGGCAGGCGCAGTCGCGCGTCAAGGCGCTGGAGCGCATGGGCACGGTTGCCGCCGTGATCGAGGATCACGTCCAGCCGATCACCTTCCCCGAGCCAGAAAGACAGCCGGCCTCACCGATCGTCGCCATCCAGGGTGGCGCCGTCGGCTACGAACCCGGCAAGCCGATCCTCAAGAATATCACGCTGCGCATCGACAATGACGATCGCATCGCCCTGCTCGGCTCGAACGGCAACGGCAAGTCCACCTTCGCGAAGTTCATTTCCGGACGTCTCGCGCCTGACGGCGGCGAGCTGAAAGTGGCATCGAACCTGAAGATAGGCTTTTTCGCCCAGCATCAGCTGGACGACCTCGTTCCCAACGAGACGCCGGTCGAGCATGTGCGCCGGCTGATGCCGACCGAACCCGAGGCCAAGGTCCGCGCCCGCGTGGCGCAGATGGGACTGGCGACCGAAAAGATGGCGACGGCCGCGAAGGATCTCTCCGGCGGCGAGAAGGCGCGGCTGCTGATGGGGCTGGCTGCCTTCCATGCACCGAACCTGCTTATCCTCGACGAACCGACCAACCACCTCGATATCGACAGCCGCCGGGCGCTGATCGAGGCGCTGAACGACTATGAAGGCGCCGTTATCCTGATCTCGCACGACCGCCACCTGATCGAGGCGACCGTCGACCGGCTCTGGCTCGTCAACAACGGCACCGTTTCGAGCTTCGACGGCGACATGGACGAGTATCGCGACCTGATCGTCTCCTCCGGCAAGAAGAAGGACGAGAAGCCGCAGAATGCCGACGATCCGGCGACCAAGGCCGAACAGCGCAAGCTGAACGCCGACAAGCGCGCCTCCTTTGCGCCGCTGAAGAAAAAGATCAACGAAATCGAATCCTTGACGGCCAAGCTGGAGAAACAGATTCAGGCGCTTGATGCAGAGCTTGCGGATCCAGCGCTCTACGAGAAGACGCCTGCCAAGGCGGCCGAAAAGGCCAAGCAGCGCGGCGAGGCGGCAGCGAAACTGGCCGCTGCCGAAGAGCAATGGCTGGAGCTTTCCTCCGAGTATGAAGAGGCCATGGCAAGTTAGCCACAGACCCCGGAAAAGGCTGCGGCAGAACGGCACAAGTTAGCGCCCGGGCATCCGATTTAAACCGATCGTTAACCATAATTCGAAAGGTTGTCTCAACATTCATTACTGATTTGTTGAGCCCCTTTCATGTCCCGTATCGCCCTTCTTTCGAGTGTCCTCATCTCGCTTGCCCTTTGCGGCTGCCAGACGACCAAGCAGCCTGCTCCCGACAAGACGATCAAGACGTCTTCGATCAAGACCGAGGAAAGCGAAGCCGGTTTCCCGAAGCCCGCCAATCTGGCCTTCGGCGAAACCCACCATCTGGCCGGCCGCGTGCTGACGGTTTCCTCGCTGAAGGATTTGAAGCTCGAGCCGAAGGAAGTCGTGCTTTCCTTCGACGACGGCCCGATCCCCGGCCGGACCGACCGGGTGCTGGCAACGCTCGACCGCTTCGGCGTCAAGGGCGCCTTCATGATGGTCGGCGAGATGGCCGCACTGCATCCGGAGCTGGCGCGCCGCGTTGCCATGGAAGGCAACACGATCGGCAGCCACACCTACAAGCATCCGAACCTCGACACATTGTCCTTCGACCAGGCGATCGCCGAGATCACCCGCGGCGAAGCAGCCGTGACCAAGGCGACCGGCACCGACGTCAATTTCTTCCGCTTCCCCTATCTCGCCGACAGCCGCAAGCTTCGCGGTGCCGTCGCGGCGCGCGAGATGATCGTCATGGATGTCGATGTCGATACCAAGGATTATTTCACCTCTACGCCGGAACAGGTTGCCGACCGGGCCATGAACCGGCTTCGCCAGCGCGGCCGCGGCATCATCCTGATGCACGACATCCACAAGCGCACCGCAGCGATGCTCCCTGCCCTGCTCGCGCGGCTGGAAGCCGAGGGCTACAAGGTGGTGACGCTGAAGTACAAGAAAGACAGCCGCGCCATCGAAATGGCCTCGCTTTGAGGGTGACATGACGGCTTGCCCGGCTGTAGCATTCTGATAAAACAAGCGCCCAATAAATCATACTTTTGAGCGAAACACCGGAGCGAACACCCGTCATGTCCCCCATCAACCTCGCCATCGTCGGCGTCGGCAAGATCGTCCGCGACCAGCATCTTCCTTCCATCGCCAAGAATGCCGATTACAAGCTCGTTGCCACGGCGAGCCGCCATGGCACCGTGGAGGGTATCCAGAGCTTTACGACGATCGAAGCGATGCTTGAGGCCGTGTCCGAGATCGACGCCGTCTCGCTCTGCATGCCGCCGCAGTACCGCTATGAAGCGGCCTACAAGGCGCTTTCGGCCGGCAAGCACGTCTTTCTCGAAAAGCCGCCGGGCGCAACGCTGAGCGAAGTGGCCGATCTCGAAGCGCTCGCCGCCAAGAAGGGTGTCTCTCTGTTTGCCAGCTGGCACTCGCGCTATGCCGCGGCCGTCGAGGCCGCCAAGGATTTTCTCGCCAAGACCGAGATCAAGAACGTCCACGTCATCTGGAAGGAAGATGTCCGTCACTGGCATCCGAACCAGGACTGGATCTGGCAGGCAGGCGGCCTTGGCGTCTTCGACCCTGGCATCAACGCTCTGTCGATCGTCACCCACATCCTGCCGCGGGCGATCTTCCTTACCGGCGCAACGCTGGAGTTTCCTGAAAACCGCGATGCGCCGATCGCTGCCGACCTGCATTTCCGCGACGCCGGAGCGATGACCGTCCACGGCGAATTCGACTGGCGCCAGACCGGCAAGCAGAGCTGGGATATCATCGTCGAGACGGCAGCGGGTCGGATGGAGCTTGCCGAAGGCGGCTCGAAGCTCTCGGTCAACGGCGAACTGACGTTCTCCGCACCGGAAGAGGAATATCCGTCGCTCTACCGCCGTTTTGCCGAGATCATCAAGGCCGGCCAGTCCGACGTCGATCTGGCACCGCTGCGCCATGTCGCCGATGCCTTCATGCTCGGCAAGCGCAAGTTCGTGGAAGCCTTCCACGATTGATCACAGAGCACTGCGGCCCATGCGCCGCATCTCTATCTGAAAGCGAGGGCGGAGATGGCCGAAAGCAAAGCGGAAATGACCGCCCTCCTCAAGGAAGTCGCAGACAGCCCCAAGCGCGACAACAGCGCCTATCACGCCGCCATGGCCGAGGCCCGGCACGCCTTCGAGAAGGCCGAAGCCGCGCTCGGCGGGCCGGTGACGCTGAAAACCAAGGCAAAGCTGAAACGCAACGGCGACTATGTCGTGAAGTGGACGTTCAAGCGGGACGGCTGAGCGGCGCGCCTACGCCTTCTTCTCCCAGCGCCCCTCCGGCGTCTGCTGCCAGTATGTGAGGGTATGGCCCTCGCCCTTCAGCTTCTTCCACTGGGCGCGCGCGCCTTCAAGCTGCTCCTGATCGTAACCGTCTAACATGAAGACGATCCGCTCATAGGTATCAGCCACCGGCGGCTCGGCACCATCGACGATGAAGCGGACCGTGGCTTGGTTGGCGTTGTCGCCGGTCACGGTCAGGAGCACGGGCTGGCTTGCGGCCAGCTCGGTCTCATCCGTGCCATGCGGCAGGAAGCTTTCTTCACGATAGGTCCAGAGATGCGCATCGAGCGCATCACGCCGCGCCGGCTCCTTGACCTGGATGGCGACGCGCCAGCCGCGCTCGACGCTCTTGTCGACGAGCGGCGGCAGGGCGTCCTCCAGCTTGGATTCCGTCAGATGGTAGAAAAGAACTTCGGTCATGCCTGCATTCCGGCCTGTGATCAGGCCTCGTAGTGGTCGCGGACGAGCTGGTCGAGCAGCCGGACGCCGAAGCCGGAGCCCCAGGACTGGTTGATCTCATCCTGCGGCGAGCCGAGCGCGGTGCCGGCAATATCCAGATGCGCCCAGGGGGTTTCCTGCACGAAACGCTTCAAGAAATGGGCGGCGGTGATCGAACCCGCATAGCGGCCGCCGGTATTCTTCATGTCGGCGAATTTGGAATCGATCATCTTGTCGTAGTCTCGCCCGAGCGGCATGCGCCAGAGCTTCTCGTTGGCCGTCAGACCGGCGGATGTCAGCTGCGCCGAAAGCGTGTCGTCATTCGAGAACAGGCCGGCATGGACATTGCCGAGCGCCACCATGATGGCGCCGGTCAGCGTCGCCAGATTGATCATGAAACGCGGCTTGAAGCGGTCATTGCAATACCAGAGGGCATCGCAAAGCACGAGGCGGCCTTCGGCATCGGTGTTGATGATCTCGATGGTCTGGCCGGACATCGAAGTGACGATGTCGCCCGGGCGCTGGGCGTTGCCATCCGGCATGTTCTCGACCAAGCCGATGATGCCGACGGCGTTGACGTCAGCCTTGCGGGCGGCGAGCACATGCATGAGGCCGATGACGGCGGCGGCACCGCCCATATCACCCTTCATGTCCTCCATGCCGGCAGCCGGCTTGATGGAAATGCCACCGGTGTCGAAGACGACGCCTTTGCCGATGAAGGCGATCGGGCGGTCTTTCGCCTTGCCGCCCTTCCAATGCATGATGGCAAGGCGCGGCGGGCGAACGGAGCCCTGGGCGACGCCGAGGAGCGCGCCCATGCCAAGCCGCTTCATCTCGCGCTCGGTCAGGATTTCCACTTCGACGCCGAGCTTTTCCAGCTCCTTGGCCTTGGCGGCGAATTCGACCGGACCTAGCACATTCGGCGGCTCGTTGACGAGATCACGGGCCAGGTTGACGCCTTCGGCAACCGCCTCGGAATCCGCCAGTGCCTTCTTGGCGCCGCTCGCATCCGCGGTGACGATGGTGATCTTCGCCGACTTGCCGTTGGCCTTTTCGTCTTCTTCCGACTTCTTCGTCTTGTAGGTGTCGAAGCTGTAGGCGCGCAACAGCATGCCGAGCGAGAAGTCGGCGGCGGCCTTTGCAGTGATGGCAGCGCCTGGCGCATCGATGAAGATAGTCGCCTTGTCGGCGCCCTTGACCTTGGCGGCGGCGATACCGCCGAGCTTCAGCCAGTCATGCGAGGTCAAGTCCTGCGGCTTGCCGATGCCGATGACGAACAGGCGGTCGGCAGGTGAGCCCTCGGGCGCGACGAGATCGAGCGCCGACATCGCCTTGGCGGAAAACTTGGCAATCTTGGAAGCCTTGGCAATGATACCGGCCGGATCGGCAATTTCGGTACCGGCTGCCAGTTCGCCATCGCCTGCCTTCAGAAGGACGGCGAGACCGCCACTGATCTTGGCCGATTTCGCGAATGAAATATCGAATTTAACAGACATGTCTTCTCCCTGCGGATTCGCAAAGGAATCCCGTTTGGCGGCGATCATTCCGGGTTTCAGGGGCGAAAACAAGACGTGATCGGAAGCCCATGGACAAATCCACGCCGCCAAGGCAGAAAGCCACCGCGCCGCAGGAAGGCTCCGAGAACGGAAGACGTTACCAGTGATAGCAGCCCTCAAGACCTATATATCAGACCGGAGAATCGGCTTTCCGCCTGCAGCGACGGACATCTTCGTGGCGCTGTTCTGTCTGTGGTGGGTTCTGCTGATCATCTTCTCGGCATTCCCGCAGATCGACCTTTCCACCTCGCGCTATTTCTTCACACCGGCAACCTGCGACGCCACCTCACAGGCCGGCGATATTTGCGGCGCGTTCATGGCGGCCAATAACTGGTTTCTGAAGAACCTGCGCATGATCTTCTTCCGGCTGCCCTATGTGGTCGCGATCATCCAGCTTTGTATGCTGATCGCCTGCTACACGCAGCATGGCTCGACCTTCAAGGCCGCACGGGCACGCAATCTGAAAATCGCATTGAGCTCGCTGCTGATCGGCCCGGGATTGATCGTCAATGTGATCCTGAAGGAGCATTGGGGCCGCCCTCGCCCGGTGTCCGTGATCGATTTCGGCGGCATGATGGATTTCGTGCGGGCCGGATCCTTTGCGGGAAAATGCGTCAGCAACTGTTCCTTCATCTCCGGCGAAGCGGCGAGCGCCGGATGGCTGCTCTGTCTGCTGATCTTCATCCCGCAACCGGCCAGAACCGGCCTTTTTCTGCCAATACTGGCAATTTCGCTGCTGACACCAGTGATGCGGCTTGCTTTCGGCGGTCATTTCCTCTCCGACATCGTGCTCGGCTGGCTGCTTGCGGTCGTCGTCTTTGCCGGGATCTATGCCTTCACAGATTCGTCACACCGGGCAAAAAATTCTGAAATTTGAATGAATTTTTCAAGCGGACAGGTCGCAAAAGCGAAACAAACATCGTAGATGGATTCCGCTGCAAGGCGCTCGCCTCGCAGACCGACCAAGGGCAGGCATGAAACTTCTCGAGATTTACATATTGCGGCGTGTCGGCCAGATGTTCCTCGTAGCGCTGTTGCCAGTGCTGGCGATCATCTGGACGACTCAGGTGCTGCAGCGCGTCAATCTCGTGACCGACAGTGGTCAGTCGGTTGGATCCTTCGCGATGCTCGCGACACTGATCCTTCCCTCGATCATTCCCGTCGTCCTGCCCTTCGCGCTCGTCATCGGCATTACCCAGACGCTGACGACGATGAACAACGATTCCGAACTGACGGTTATCGATGCGGCAGGCGCCAATCGCAGCATCCTCGTGCGTCCCATTCTGCTGCTTGCCGCGCTGATCAGCGTCTTTTCGTTCTTTGTCGACAACGTCGTCGAGCCGAAGGCCAAGACCGGCGTGCGCCAGATGGTCGCCGAGACCTACGCTGACCTGCTCTCGACGGTCATCGAAGAGAAAAACTTCCGCAAAATCGATGACGGCCTCTTCGTTCAGATCTCCGAACGGCTAGCAGGGCGCGTGTTGCGCGGCTTGTTCGTCGTCGATGAACGCGATCCCGCATTCGACATGATCTATTATGCCCGTGAGGGTGCTGTCGATCCGAGCGGCACGTCGCTGCTGATGAAGGACGGCGAAGTTCAGCGAAAGACGCGTGATGGGAACGTTTCGATCATTCGCTTCGATTCCTATTCATTTGACCTGTCGGATCTGACTGAAAACCGTGGCCAGGCGACGCTGCGCGCCAGCGACCGGGACCTGGGATACCTGCTCAATCCCGATGTGACCGACAAGGATTATATCGCGAGACCAGGAGCTTACACTGCTGAGCTGCACCGGCGCCTGACGGATTGGACGCTGCCTTTCGTCTTCGCCCTGATATCGCTGGTGATTGCCGGCGATGCGCGATCTCACCGTCAAGCGCGGCTCCACCCGATGATCGGAGCGCTTAGCCTTTCGTTTGCGCTTCGCTGGGCGTCGTTCTACGCGGCAAACGAGATAGATACCCGTCCGACGTTTATCGCCATCCTCTACGGCATTCCGGTCGTCGCTTCGGTGATCTCCATCGTGTTCCTGAACCTTCACGGACGCTTCTCTGTGACCACGGGCATCGGAAGCGTTTGGCTTTGGATTCGAACGGCCGCGTCCTCCTATCTTCCCAGAAAGAATGGAAATTCGGGAGGGAACGCATGATTTTCGGGACACTTGGACGTTATTTCTTTCGCCGCTACCTCACGACCACGATCTGGTTCTTTCTCGGCATTATCAGCATCGTGTTTCTGATCGACTTTAGCGAAACGGCGACGAGAATGTCCGGCCTGCCGGGCTATACTGTTGCCAGCGGGCTTGTCATGACGGCTGTGCGGCTCCCTCTGCTGCTTCAGCAAACCGTTCCATTCATCGCGCTGTTTGTCGGGATGACGGTTTTGATCGGGCTCAACCGCAAATATGAGCTTGTCGTTACGCGTGCTGCCGGCATCTCGGTCTGGCAGTTCATGGCACCCTTTGCCGTCGGAGCCCTGCTGCTTGGCGTATTTACCGTCGCGGTCATCAACCCCATCGCTGCCTGGGGGCAGCGTCAAGCGGCGTTGTTGGAAACGGATTGGCGCGGGCAGGACAAGATCGCCAACGCGTCATCGCAGATACCCTGGATTCGGCAGATCAGCGGCCATGATGACGTGATCATCGGAGCAAAATCGATTGTCGAGAATGGTACGCTGCTGATGGACGCCGTCCTCGTCCACTTCAATTCCGATGGGGAAGTGATCCTGAGGCAGGACGCGAAGTCCGCAAAGTTGGAAGATGGTTACTGGCTTCTTAAGGACGTTATCGAGCGTCGGCCGGGCGAAGTCGTGCAGCGTAAGGATACGCTACAACTGCGTACCAATTTGAAGCAGGACTTTGTCAGAGAGCGTCTCACGCCACCTGAAACCATTGCTTTCTTTGATCTTTCGAACAGAATAGCAATAGCGAAGTCATTCGGCGTTCCGACCAAGGCGCTGGAGACCCAATTCCACTCACTGCTGTCGCAGCCACTGCTGCTCGTGGCGATGACTCTCATTGCTGCAACAGTGTCCCTAAAATTTAGCCGGTTCAACCAATCGAGGTCCGTGATTCTGGGTGGAATCCTCTCAGGCTTCGTGCTTTATGTGCTGACCGTGCTTGTGAAAGCATTTGGAAGCAGCGGAGTCGTACCGCCTTTCGTGGCGGCCTGGATTCCGGTAGTCGTCGCGCTCGCATTGGGTGCAACGATTCTGCTTCATCAGGAGGATGGCTAGTGGCGGCAGGCAACCGCAAGACTTTGAGTAAACACATGGTTGCCCTGCTTGCAGGCGTGACTCTGCTTAGCTACTCCGGAAGCATTCCAGAAGTCTTCGCACAGGAAAATCAGGCATCGCAAAAGCTCCAACCGAAGGTTGAAGCCGGTCAAAAGCTCGTGCTTTCGGCCAACGAACTGATTTACAACAAGGACTCGCAGGTCGTTTCGGTGATCGGCGGCGTCCAGATCAATTATGCCGGCTACAAACTTGTGGCCCAGCGCGTCGAATACAACCAGAAGACCGGCCGGATGATGGCGCTCGGCAACATCGAGATGATCAGTCCCGATGGCAACCGGATGTATTCTGACAAGCTCGATGTGACCGACGACTTTGCCAACGGTTTCATCAACGCGCTGCGCATTGAGACGGCGGACAACACCCGAATCGTGGCCGAAAGCGGCGAGCGCGTCGGCGGCACGCAGATGATCCTGAATAAGGGTGTCTACACGGCCTGCCTTCCATGCGCCGAACAGCCGGACAAGGCGCCATTCTGGCAGGTGAAAGCCCAGCGCGTCATTCAGAATGGCGAAAAGCATACGATCCGGCTCGAACATGCGCGGCTGGAGCTTCTCGGTACGCCGATTGCCTACCTTCCCTGGATCGAAGTTCCGGACAATACGGTCAAGCGCAAGTCGGGCTTCCTGTTCCCGACAATGAGCACATCGCAGAACCTGGGCTTCGGCCTCTCTGTTCCGTATTATTACGTCTTCTCTCCGAGCATGGACGCAACGGTAACCGGTACCGGCTATACGCAGCAGGGTTTCCTGCTCGATACCGAGTTCCGGCAGCGCTTTGAAAACGGCACGCACACTCTGCGCATCGCTGGCATCAATCAGCTTAGTCCGGAAAGCTTCACGGCGGGTACGAGCGACCAGCGCGACGATCGCGGCATGATCGCGTCGAAGGCGGACTTCAAGATTAATCCGCGCTGGAGCTTCGGCTGGGACGTCATGTACCAGTCGGACAACAATTTCTCGCGAACATATGAGCTGAAGGGCTACTCGGGGACGACGCAAACCAACCAAGTTTACCTGACGGGTCTCGGCAAGCGCAATTACTTCGACATGCGCGCTTTCTATTTCGACGTGCAGGACGCCGATCGGACGAGCGAAAGTGAAAAACAGCAAGCGATCGTCTATCCGACGATGGACTATCACTATGTCGCGCCGCAGCCGCTGGCGGGCGGAGAGTTGTCGCTCGACGTCAACCTGACCAATATTTCGCGTACGCACGACGACTTCTTTGACAACCCGCTCGGCGAGGACCGCTTCTCGCTCAAGGGGCAATACAGCCGCCTTAGTGGCGAACTGGAATGGAAGCGCACTTTCGTGACGCCGGCTGGCGTTCTGATCACGCCACTACTTGCCGCGCGGGCCGACGCTCTCTCGGTGAATATGGATGACCCGAACTCGATCAGCGGAACGTCCGTCTACAACGGCGACTTCGATAACGGCGATGCAGCAACTCGTGGGATGATCACAGCGGGCCTCGAAGCCCGTTACCCATTCCTGATCACCACCGACAACAGCACGCATGTGATCGAGCCGATCGCGCAGATTTACGCGCGGCCCGACGAGCCTCTTGCAGGCGCATTGCCGAACGAAGACGCACAGAGCTTCGTGTTCGACGCAACCAACCTCTTCGACCGGGACAAATTCTCGGGCTATGACCGTATCGAGGGCGGCACGCGCGCCAATATCGGCTTCCAGTATACCGGCTCGTTCGACAACGGTTACAAGCTGCATGGCATCTTCGGCCAATCCTATCAGCTGGCTGGCAAGAATTCGTTCGCCAGCCCGGATCTGGTCAATGTGGGCAGCGAATCCGGCCTTGAGACCACACGTTCCGATTATGTTGGCCTCGCTGGAATCGAGACGCCGCAGGGGCTGGCGCTGGCTGCCTCGTATCGTCTCGATGAAAAAGATCTGTCACTCAACCGGGGCGACTTCACCGCCGGTTTTCAGAATGACACGTTCCAGAGTCAGTTGATCTACACGCACATTACCGCGCAACCGGACTATGGCCTGTCCAGCGATGCGGACGAAATCCAGACGAAGGCGAGTGTCAAATTCAAGGACTACTGGTCGATCTTCGGTGGTATTGCCTGGGATCTCAACAATGATGTCATTTCGAAGAAGAGCATCGGCCTCTCTTATGAAGACGAATGCACGATCTTCACCATCGCCTACACCGACAAGCGCGACATCAGCGACGAGTCGGCAAGCGATTGGACAATCGGTGCCAGGCTGACGTTCCGGACCCTCGGCGACATCAAACTCGGGGACTTCGACAACCCGGACAGCAAGATTTATAACAACTAAGACAGATGACATGGCGGCGAAAGAAAGAGAGCCTTTCTTTCGCCGCAACAGTTTTGCAGGACATTGCCGTCAGCAATTATCTGAGGCATAGGAAAGCATCATTTCTGCTGGAATGACTGTCCGGTTGCCGCGATGGAAGGAAATAGGCGCACATTGAACTGTGCCGTCTAGGGAAGGGTCGATAGATGTTTGGCGCCAGAAAGGCCGTAACGGCATTGTTTGCAGGCGCTGCGATGTGCATCGCAGCGGCAGCCTACCAGCCCGCTTTTGCAGCGAGCGAAGTCAAGGCCGTCGTCAACGGGACGGCAATCACCAGCGGCGACGTCGCCAAGCGCGTCGCCTTCCTGCGGCTTCAGCATCAGAAGGCGGATGCAAAGACAGCGCAGGAATCCCTGGTCGATGAAACGCTGAAGCGTCAGGAGATCGCGCGTATCCGCATGTCGGTCTCCAAGGATGAAGTCGATGCATCCTTCGCGCGCTTCGCACAAGGCAACAAGCTGACGGTCGCCCAGCTGACCGATATTCTGACCAAAGCCGGCGTCGGCGCCGATCATTTCAAGCAGTTCATCGCCGTCCAGATGAGCTGGCCACGCTTGGTCAATGCGCGCTACGGCTCTTCGGCCCGCATGTCGAGCAGCGATCTCGTGTCGCGCATGATGGACAACAACAAGCAGAAGCCTGAAACCACAGAATATATGCTGCAGCAGGTGATCTTCGTCGTCCCGCCAGCAAAGAAGGGCATCACGGCGAAGCGCAAGAGCGAGGCGGATGCGTCGCGCGCCAAGTATCCGGGCTGCGATCAGGCTAAGGTCTTTGCAGCCACAATGCGTGACGTTTCCGTGCGCGATCTCGGCCGCATGCTCGCACCGCAGCTGCCGGCTGACTGGAAGCCGCTCATCGAGCAGGCGAAGGGCAACACGACCACGACACGCGTCACTGAGAAGGGCGTCGAGTATCTGGCGATCTGCAGCCAGCGTCAGGTGTCTGATGATACCGCTGCCGAAATGGTGTTCCGCCAGGAAGATCTCGACAAGGCGAAGTCCAACAAGGAATCGCCGACCGACGAGAATGCCAAGAAGTATCTCGACGAACTGCGCTCGAAGGCGCAGATCATCTATCGCTGACACCATGACAGTCCCGTTCTCGCGACCATTGGCGCTGACGCAGGGTGATCCGGCTGGTGTCGGCCCCGATATCACGCTGATGGCGTGGCTGCGCCGCCGCGAACTCGGCCTTGCGCCGTTCTTCTTCATCGGCGATCCAGATGTGCTTGCGGTCCGTGCACGGCAGCTGGATCTCATTGTGCCTGTCCGCCATGCCGACGCCGCGTCAGCGGCTGAGATATTCGCCGACGCGCTACCGGTGCTTCCGATCCCTGCCGGTGTCGAAGTTGCTGCGGGTGAGCCGCATGTTTCGACGGCCGCCGGAACGATCGCGGCGATCGAGACCGCCGTGTCGCTGACCCAGAAAGGCGAGGCGCTCGGTGTCGTCACCAATCCGATCGCGAAGTCGGTTCTCTACGAAGCAGGCTTCAAGTTTCCCGGGCATACCGAGTTTCTGGCCGATCTCGCCGCACGCGCGACCGGAAAGCCTCTCACGCCCGTCATGATGCTGGCTGGGCCGAAACTGCGCGCCATTCCCGTCACCATCCATATTCCAATCAAGGATGTGGCCCGGGCGCTCACTGGCGAACTGATCGCTGAAACCTGCCGCATCGCCCATGCCGATCTCAGAGACCGCTTCGGCATCGCGCAGCCGCGTCTTGCCGTCGCCGGGCTTAATCCGCATGCCGGCGAGAGCGGGCTGATGGGGCACGAGGACGAGGATATCATCCATCCGGCGATCCAGCAGTTGCGCTCGGAAGGCATCGACGCCATCGGCCCCCTGCCCGCCGATACGATGTTCCACGACGAAGCCCGTGCCCGCTATGACGTCGCTATCTGCATGTACCACGATCAGGCGCTGATCCCGGCCAAGGCGCTCGGCTTCGACGATTCCGTCAACGTCACGCTCGGCCTCCCCTTCGTACGCACGTCGCCCGACCATGGCACCGCCTTCGGTATCGCCGGCACGGGTATCGCCCGCGAACACAGCCTCGTTGCAGCGCTGAAGCTTGCAGCCCAGCTCGGGCGCAATGCCGAGAGCCATCGCTGATGGCCGCACTCGACGGCTTGCCGCCGCTGCGCGACGTGATCCAGCGTCACGGGCTCGATGCCCGCAAGGCGCTCGGCCAAAACTTTCTTCTCGATCTCAATCTGACGCAGAAGGTTGCCCGCACCGCCGGCAACCTTGAGAATGCGACCGTCTTCGAGGTCGGCCCCGGCCCCGGCGGGCTGACGCGGGCGATCCTGGCGCTCGGCGCCAAGAAAGTGATCGCCGTCGAGCGCGATCCGCGCTGCCTGCCGGCGCTCGCCGAAATTGCCGATCATTATCCGGGCCGTCTTGAGGTCATGGAAGGCGATGCGTTGAAGACCGATTTCGAGGGCATGGCGCCTGAAGGTCCGGTCAAGATCATCGCCAACCTGCCCTATAATGTCGGTACGCAACTGCTGGTGAACTGGCTGCTGCCGAGAGAATGGCCGCCATTCTGGGATTCATTGACGCTGATGTTCCAGAAGGAAGTCGGCGAGCGCATCGTCGCAACCGAAGACGACGATCACTACGGTCGCCTTGGGGTGCTCGCGGGCTGGCGAACGCAGGCGCACATGGCCTTCGACATCTCGCCGCAGGCCTTCACGCCGCCGCCGAAGGTGACGTCGACCGTCGTGCATCTGACGCCTCGCGAAAATCCGATCCCCTGCTCCGTCGCCAATCTGGAGCGCGTTACGCATGCTGCCTTCGGCCAGCGCCGCAAGATGCTGCGCCAGAGCCTGAAGCCGATTGGCGGAGAGGTATTGCTGGCCAAGGCCGGCATTGATCCGCAGCGGCGGGCGGAGACGGTTTCGGTGGATGAGTTTTGCTTGTTGGCGAATAGCCTCTAGGGGACTTCCTACGCTGTCCCCTCATCCCTGCGCCCTTAGGGCTGCGCCTACGGGACTCACAGGGGGCCAGTGCGCCCAAGTCTTTGGGCGCAGAAGACACTTCTTCAAATTGAAAATGAGTCATTCGCCGCGCCGATGCGCGGTGGCTGGATTCCTGTGACGAGCACAGGAATGAGGGAGGGAATCGGGCATGCCGTCGAAACCGGCGCTCCAGTCGACCTCAGAGAACCGGCGTCTCTTCCAGCAGCTTGGTAACGAAATCGAAGACGCCGTGGCCGCGGTCGCGGCGGAGACGCTCGGCCTTGACGATCGACTGCACGGAATCGAAGGCCTTGTCGAGATCGTCGTTGACGATGACATAGTCGTATTCCCGCCAGTGGCCGATTTCGGCGCGGGAATTGGCCAGCCGCTGGGCGATGACTTCTTCAGAATCTTCCGCGCGGCGGTGCAGGCGCGACTGCAGCTCGGTCATGGTCGGCGGCAGGACGAAGATCGAGACCACGTCGGCCGACATCTTTTCCTGCAGCTGCTGGGCGCCCTGCCAGTCGATGTCGAAGAGCATGTCGCGGCCCTCGCCCATTGCCTTTTCGACAGGCTGGCGCGGGGTGCCGTAGAAATTGCCGTGGACCTCGGCCCATTCGAGCAGCGAATCGGAATCGCGCAGCACCTCGAACTCGCGGATGCTGACGAAACGATAGTGGATGCCCTCGACCTCGCTCGGGCGGCGCTGACGCGTGGTGACGCTGACTGACAGACCGATCTGGCTATCCTGCGCCAAGAGCGTGCGGGCAATCGTCGATTTACCGGCGCCCGACGGCGACGAGATGACAAGCATCAGGCCGCGGCGTGCGATCTGAATGGGCGACGTTTTCGTCGGTTGCATGGATCACTCCAGATTCTGGACCTGTTCGCGGAACTGGTCGATGACGACTTTCAGTTCAATGCCGGCGGCGGTCACCGCCGAAGCATTCGATTTCGAACAGATCGTATTCGATTCCCGGTTAAATTCCTGTGCAAGGAAATCCAGCTTGCGGCCGACAGGGCCGCCTTTTGCCAGCAATTCGCGGGCAGCGGCGACATGGGCCTTCAGCCGGTCGATTTCCTCGCGAAGATCGGCCCGTGTCGCCAGCAATGCGGCTTCGGCGTGAAGCCGGTCGCGGTCGAATGCGGCTGAACTCTCCAGTAGCAGGGAGACCTGCGCCTTCAGCCGCTCGGCGATTTCCTGCGGCGAGCGCGACGGATCGCTCTCGATGGTCCTGGTCAGTGTCTCGATGGTTGAGACATGATCGAGGAGGATGCGCGACAGCGCCGCGCCTTCGTGCTCGCGCATGAGCTTCAGATCGGCAAGGGCGGCAATGAGGCCGTTCATCACCTCAGCGTCGCGCGCCGCAACCGCTTCTTCGCTGTCTTCGGTTTCGCGGAACTCCACGAGACCCCGGATCGACAGCAGCGTATCGAGCTTCAGTGGCGCCGGATCGATGATGCCGGCCAGCTGATCGCGCATCGCCAGGACGGTCGCCAGCGCTTCCTGATTGAGGACGGTTTCGAAGCGGTTCTCACCGGCCGAGACGGAAAGGTTGGCCTGCATGTTGCCGCGGCTGAAGGCCTCGCCCGTCATGCGGCGAACATCCACCTCCATGCGCTCGAGGCCAGGCGGCAGGCGCAGGCGCAGGTCGAGGCCCTTGCCGTTGACGGACCGCAGCTCCCATGCCCAGCGCCAGCGGCCGCTCGTTCCCTCACGCCGCGCAAAACCGGTCATGGATTGCAAAGCCATCCGAATCTCCGAAATCAGTTGGTTTTCTTTTTCTTCTGGGCGGCAGGCGCATCCGCCTGTGCTTCGGGCTGACCGTCGACGGCGATGTTCGGGTCGGCGCCCTTGTCAGACTCCAGCTTGCGCCAGCGCTTGACATTGGAATTGTGCTCGTCGAGCGTTGCCGCAAAGACGTGACCGCCCGTGCCATCGGCGACGAAATAGAGATCCTCGGTCTTCCACGGGTTGGCGACGGCTTCGAGCGCATCACGGCCCGGATTGGCGATCGGCGACGGCGGCAGGCCCTTGATGATGTAGGTGTTGAAGGGCGTGTCCTTCTTCAGGTCCGACTGGTAGATCGGCCGGTCGGCCGGCTTGCCGTCGCCGCCGAAGAGACCGTAGATGATCGTCGGATCGGACTGCAGGCGCATGCCCTTGCCGAGACGGTTGAGGAAGACGGATGCGACATGGGCGCGCTCATCCGGCACGCCGGTTTCCTTCTCGACGATCGAGGCGAGCGTCACCATCTCCTCCTTGGACTTCAGCTGCACCGAGGGGTCGCGCTTGTCCCAGACTTGGTCGAGCAGCTTGGTCTGTGCCGCTGCCATCTGATCGACGATTTCGCTGCGCTTGGTGCCGCGGGAGAACTTGTAGGTATCGGGGCGCAGGCTGCCTTCGGCCGGCAGCACGGTCGGCAGCTCGCCTTCCAGCACCTGGTCGTCATTCATGCGGTTGAACATCTGGCGGACGGTCAGGCCTTCGGGGAAGGAGATCGAATAGAGGATCGACTTGCCAGACTTCAGAAGCTCCATGATGTCGTTCATGGAGGCCTTGGCCTTGATCTCGTATTCACCGGCCTTCAGGCTCTCGCCCTCGTTCAGATGGGTCGCCGTCAGATAGCGGAAGATGCGGGCATCAGAGATGATGTTGTTGCGCTCGAGGTTGCTCGAGATCTCGGAGAGACCGGCGCCGCTGCGAACAATGAAATTGGTGTTGGTTTCCAGAGGACCGGGATCCTGGTAGCTCGAGATCGCGTAATAGAACGCGAAGACGGCCGCCGCGCAGCCGAGCACGACAATGGTCATGACGAAATTCAGGAAGATGACGACCTGGCTGCGCGCCTTCTTGGAGCGCTTCGGCGGCTCGGGAACGCGTTCCGGGCGCAGCGCTTCAGTCGGCGATTTCGGAATGATCCGGCCGTTCTGCGCCTGCTGGTCGCCCTGACCCGGCGTTTCGTTCCCTTGGTTCGTGTCGCTCACCCGGCAATCCTCTATATTTGGCCCCGTCTGCTTTTTAAGAAGCAATACGGCAAAAAACAGGTGGGCCGTCTCCACAAGGGGCCGGCCCTGCCTTCGTGCTGTGCCAAAAAGCGCCGTTACGCGCTGTAGCGGCGCAGAACCAGCGATGCATTGGTACCGCCGAATCCGAAGGAATTCGACAGTGCCACATTGATTTCCCGCTGACGAGCCTTGTGCGGCACGAGGTCGATCGCCGTTTCCCGCTCAGGGTTGTCGAGATTGAGCGTCGGCGGCGCGACATTGTCACGGATGGAAAGCGTCGCGAAGATCGCCTCGATGGCACCGGCGGCACCCAGCAGATGGCCGGTCGCCGACTTGGTCGAGGACATCGAGATCTTCGAGGCGGCATTGCCGACCAGCCGCTCGACAGCGCCGAGCTCGATCGTATCGGCCATGGTCGAGGTGCCGTGGGCGTTGATGTAGTCGACATCGGCAGGCGTTAGGCCGGCGCGCTTCAGCGCCATGGTCATGCAGCGTTGTGCGCCCTCGCCGTCTTCCGACGGTGCGGTGATGTGATAGGCGTCGCCGGAGAGACCGTAGCCGACGACTTCGGCATAGATCTTGGCGCCGCGCGCGAGCGCATGCTCCAGCTCTTCGAGAACGACGATGCCCGCACCTTCTCCCATGACGAAACCGTCACGGTCCTTGTCGTAAGGGCGCGATGCCTTGGTGGGGCTGTCGTTGTGCTGCGTGGACAGCGCCTTGCAGGCGGCAAAGCCTGCGAGCGAAATGCGGCTGACGGGCGATTCCGTACCGCCGGCAACCATGACATCGGCATCGCCGAATGCGATCAGACGGGCAGCATCGCCGATGGCGTGCGCGCCGGTCGAGCAGGCGGTGACAACGGAGTGGTTCGGGCCGCGCAGCTTGTGGCGGATCGAAACCTGGCCGGACACGAGATTGATCAGACGGCCGGGAATGAAGAAGGGCGAAATGCGGCGCGGACCCTTGTCGCGCAGCGTGTAGCCGGCTTCGACAATGCCTTCGATGCCACCGATGCCGGAGCCGATCAGAACGCCGGTGGCGATCTGGTCTTCGTCGGTCTGCGGATGCCAGTTGGCATCCTTGAGCGCCATGTCGGCGGCCGCCATGCCGTAGATGATGAAGGGATCGACCTTGCGCTGCTCCTTCGGCTCCATCCACTCATCGACGTTGAATGTTCCGTTGGTGCCGTCGCCGACGGGAATGCGGCAGGCGATCTTGGCGGGAAGGTCTTCGACCTCGAATTCGGTCACCAGGCGGGCACCATTTTGACCTTCGAGCAGGCGCTTCCAGGTAATTTCAGTTCCGCATCCCAAGGGTGATACCATGCCGGTACCGGTGATAACGACCCGTCTCATCGAGTGCCCCCGCCTATCGTCTTTCTTTGAGTTGGGCCTAGCCCCAAATAAAAAGGGCGGACTCGTGGCCCGCCCTTTGAAAATCGCTCAGGATTAAGCCTGGGCCTTCTCGATGAACTTGACTGCATCGCCGACCGTCAGGATCGAGTCAGCTGCGTCGTCAGGAATTTCAACGCCGAATTCTTCTTCGAATGCCATGACCAGTTCGACGGTGTCGAGCGAGTCAGCGCCCAGATCGTCGATAAAGCTTGCGCCTTCGACAACCTTGTCGGCATCGACGCCAAGATGATCAATAACAATTTTCTTTACGCGTTCTGCGATATCGCTCATGTCGGTTTCCTCGACCTTATGTCCTGATCAGAGTGCCTTCTGGCACCCCTACCCTGTTTTCAGCCTACCGCGCCTTCTCGACGCGTTCAGCAAACTCGTTGGCCCGGCTTGCGGTGTCCCTGGCTGGCTGAAAGCCTGCCGGTTCGCCTTGTTTCCCGGGACGACTGTTCACAGTCATTGGCCCGCTTAACATGGTTTATGTCTGCCGCAAAGCCAGAAAATCAACCCCGCCAGATTGGTCAACACGCTATTGACGTGAAAAACGCCGGGAGGGCCGGTTTCCCGTTTCAGATCATGGCCATGCCGCCGTTTACGTGCAGCGTCTGGCCCGTCATGTAGCCCGCTTCGTTGGAGGCGAGATAGGCGACGGCGGAGGCGACTTCGGCGCCCGTACCCATGCGCTTCATCGGGATCGCGCCCATGATCGCGTCCTTCTGCTTGTCGTTCAGCTTGCCGGTCATGGCGCTTTCGATGAAGCCCGGCGCAACGCAGTTGACGGTGACGTTGCGGGTGGCGATTTCCTGCGCGAGCGACTTGGTGAAGCCGACCATGCCGGCCTTGGAGGCGCAGTAGTTGGCCTGGCCCGGATTGCCTGTCACCCCGACGATCGAGGTGATGTTGATGATGCGGCCGAAGCGGCGGCGCATCATCGGATGCGTCAGCTCGCGGGTCAGCAGGAAGGTCGAGGTCAGGTTGACCTGGATGACGCTGTCCCAGTCCTCATCGCTCATACGCACGAAGAGACCGTCCTTGGTGATGCCGGCATTATTGACGAGAATATCGACGCCGCCGAGCTCTTCTTCCGCCTTGGCGCCAAGCGCCTTGACTTCGTCGCGGTTCGACAGGTTTGCCGGGAAGATCTTGACCCGATCGCCGAGATCGGCTGCCAGCGCTTCAAGCTTCTCGACGCGCGTGCCGTGCAGGCCGACGATGGCACCCTGCTTGTGAAGGAGGCGGGCGATTTCCTCGCCGATGCCGCCGGATGCGCCTGTGACGAGAGCCTTACGGCCGGTAAGATCGAGCATGGGGGCGTTCCTTATGTCTGGTGGGGCCGATCAGGCCATGAGGGCGGCGATGGCCGCGTCGATATCGGCGGCCGAATTGACTGCGATGCCATTGACCGTCTTGTCGATGCGGCGCGCCAGACCTGTCAGCACCTTGCCGGAGCCGAGTTCATAGAGCGTCGTGACATTGTTGGCGGCAAACCATTCCACCGTTTCGCGCCAGCGGACCTGGCCAGTGACCTGCTCGACGAGCAGCTTGGCGATCTCATCGGCATTGGTCACCGGTGCTGCGCGCACATTGGCGATAACAGGCACGATAGGATCGGATTTCGAAACGCCGGCAAGCGCCTCGCGCATCGCGTCGGCGGCCGGTGCCATCAGCGTCGAATGGAAAGGAGCAGAGACCGGCAACAGGATGGCGCGCTTGGCGCCCTTTTCGGTCGCGAGCGCTGCCGCCTTTTCGACGGGCGCCTTCTCACCTGAAATCACCAGCTGGCCGCCGCCATTGTCGTTGGCGATCTGCACCGAACCGAGGCCCGAGGCTTCTTCGCAAACGGCGATCACATCGGCATGTTCCAGACCGATGATCGCCGCCATGGCACCGACGCCGACGGGCACGGCGGCCTGCATGGCATTGCCGCGGATGCGCAACAGGCGCGCGGTATCGGCCAGCGAGAACGTGCCAGCGGCACAGAGAGCGGAATATTCGCCGAGCGAGTGACCGGCGACATAGGAAACCTTCGACTTAAGATCGAGGCCCTTGGCCTGCAGCACGCGGATCACAGCCATGGAGACGGCCATCAGCGCCGGCTGGGCGTTTGCCGTCAGCGTCAGCGTCTCTTCGGGACCTTCGAACATGATGGACGACAGCTTCTCGCCGAGCGCCTCGTCGACTTCATCGAATACCGCACGGGCTTCGGCGAAGTTTTCGGAAAGCTCCTTGCCCATGCCGACAGCCTGGCTGCCTTGGCCCGGAAATGTAAAAGCGACCGTCATTTCAATATCCCTATTATGTCATTTGGGCGATTTCGCCTCCAATTGACGTTCTTTCCTGAGGAGTCAATAGCTCGTTCGCGGTCTCCAGAGCCTTTTGCAGGTGCGAGAAACCGGGCTTTTTGCACTTGCGCTCGCTCGATTCCCGCCTAAATTTGCGCCGCCCTCCCGTAGAGTATCCCACTCTCACTGCTTTCAAGGTTTTCCGATGAAGTTCAATACATTAGGCCGTACCGGCATTTCCGTCTCGCAAATCTGCCTGGGCACCATGACCTGGGGCACGCAGAACAGCGAAGAAGAAGCTCATGAGCAGATGAATTACGCTGTCGAAAAAGGCGTAAACTTCTTCGATACGGCCGAACTCTACCCGACGACGCCGCTTTCGGCCGAAACATACGGCCACACCGAGCAATTTATCGGCAGCTGGTTCGAAAAGACCGGCAAGCGCAAGGACGTGGTTCTCGCCACCAAGGTTGCCGGTCATGGCCGCTCCTATATCCGCGGCGGCGAAGGCGCAGATGCCAAGAACATGACGCTCGCCGTCGAAGCCAGCCTCAAGCGGCTGAAGACCGACTATATCGACCTCTACCAGATCCACTGGCCGAACCGCGGCCATTTCCACTTCCGCCAGAACTGGCACTACGATCCCTTCAAGCAGGACCGCGCCAAGGCTGCCGCCAATATTCTTGAGATTCTGGAGACGGCGGGCACACTGGTGAAGGACGGCAAGGTGCGCGCGATCGGCCTTTCCAACGAGACGACCTGGGGTATCCAGAAATATCTGACGCTCTCGGAGCAGAAGGGCCTGCCGCGCGTCGCCAGCGTCCAGAACGAATACAACCTGCTCTATCGCCATTTCGATCTGGATCTGGCCGAGCTGTCGCATCACGAAGACGTCGGCCTGCTCGCCTATTCGCCACTCGCCGCCGGCATTCTTTCCGGCAAGTACCAAAACGGCGAAAAGCCCGCGGGATCGCGCGCTTCGATCAACGGCGACCTCGGCGGCCGCCTGCAGCCGCTGCAGGAAGCGCCGACCAAGGCCTATCTCGGGATCGCCGCCAAGCACGGCCTCGACCCGTCGGCCATGGCGCTCGCCTTCTGCCTCACCCGCCGCTTCATGGCCTCGGTTATCATCGGCGCGACGACGATGGACCAGCTGAAGATCGATATCGGCGCCACCGACGTGAAGCTCTCGCATGAGGTCCTGGACGAGATCGAGAAGGTGCACCGGCAGTATCCGATGCCGCTGTAAGAAAAGAAGCGAGCCGCGCAATCCTTGCGCGGCTCTTCTCTTTGGTAGAGCTGCCATCCGGGCTTTACTCGTTAATTCACCTGTTACCCTTGCCTTCTCCCGAAAAACCCGTATAAGCGCCCCTGTTCGCAAACCCGGTCTTCTGGCTGGTGGCTGAACGGAGGGCCGGTTTCCGCGAGGGAATCGTCGGAACGGAAGCGTTCCAGCCTCCCGTGTCTCCGCTCTCGACCGTCTCGGAAACGCTTTTCTTGCCTGGGTTCGCCCATCAGGAGCAGTCGTTGAGGCTTAGCCGCCGAAGTTCGGGTTGAAACAAACGCAAGAAAGGCAAAGCTGTCATGGCTCTTTATGAACATGTATTCCTTGCCCGGCAGGATATTTCCGCTCAGCAGGTCGACGCCCTCGTAGAACAGTACAAGGGTGTCCTCGAAGCTAACGGTGGTAAAGTCGGGCGCGTCGAAAACTGGGGCCTCAAGTCCCTGACCTACCGCATCAAGAAGAACCGCAAGGCTCATTACGTTCTCGTCGACATCGACGCCCCGGCTGCTGCCGTGCAGGAAATGGAACGTCAGATGCGCATCAGCGAAGACGTCCTGCGCTACATGACGATCGCTGTTGAAAAGCACGAAGAAGGCCCGTCTGCCATGATGCAGAAGCGCGACCGCGACGACCGTGGCCCGCGTGAAGGCGGCGACCGTGGCCCGCGCCGCGACTTCGGCGATCGTCCGCCGCGCCGTGACGGCGACTTCCAGCGTGGCCCGCGTCCGGACCGCGCTCCCCGCGAAGACCGCGCTTAAGGAGACCTGATAATGTCTGAAGCTTCCTCCGCACCGGTTCGTCGCCCGTTCCATCGTCGTCGCAAGACTTGCCCCTTCTCTGGTGCAAACGCTCCGCGCATCGACTACAAGGACGTTCGTCTCCTGCAGCGCTACATTTCCGAGCGCGGCAAGATTGTTCCTTCCCGTATCACGGCTGTTTCCCAGAAGAAGCAGCGCGAACTCGCTCAGGCGATCAAGCGCGCCCGCTTCCTCGGCCTGCTGCCGTACGTCGTCGCCTAATCGGCTGACGCAAACGAATTGAGGGAAGGCAGAACTGCCTTCCCTGCTCCCTTTCGCGATGGGCGCGGATCGGAACTCTTAAAACCCATGTTGAGGTCTTTCTGAAACCGATTCAGAAAAATCCCTCTAACTGCTTGATAAAGCAGGACAGCGATCGTGAACAAACTGAACTCTAAAACGCTATTGATCGGCGCCCTCGCCGGTTTGACCGCCGCACTGCTGGTGCTCGGCGCGAGCGTTCAATTGTCGTTCAGCGCCGTGCTTTACGCCGCTTCCGCGCTGCCCATTCTTCTCGTCGGCCTCGGCTGGGGCAATGCCGCCGCTATCTCCGCCGTCGTGACCGCCGGTGTTCTCGGCGCCGTAGCCATCTCGCCGACCTTCGCGCTGATGATGACGCTGGTGACGCTGCTGCCGGCCGGCTGGATCAGCCACCTCGCCAATCTGGCGCGTCCGGCCTCCGAACTCGGCGGCCCCGACAATCTGATGGCCTGGTACCCGCTCTCCGACATCCTGCTGCATCTCTGCGGCCTGGTGACGCTTGCGGTCATCGTCACCGGCTTCATGATCGGCTACGGCCCGGATCTCGTCAGCCAGATGGTCGATACGCTGTTCACCTCCTTTGCCCAGCAGCAGCCGGAGCTGAACATCGACGCGGCGGCGGCGGCGCAGACCAAGTCGCTGCTGGTGCTGATGCTGCCTGCCATCCAGGGCTCGATGTGGGTGGTTCTGCTGTTTGCGGCCTATTACATCGCCACGCGGATCGTGAATGCCTCCGGCCGTGCGCTTCGTCCGCGCGAGGACATTCCGTCGGCGCTGCGCATGAACCGCAATTCGATCTTCATCTTCCTCGCCGGTCTGGCCGCCACCTTCTTCGGCGGCGTTCCGGCGATGATCGGAGCAACCGTCGTCGGCACGTTCGGTGCGGGCTTCCTGCTCTCCGGCTTCGCCTCGCTGCATTTCCGCACGCGCGGCAAGGACTGGCGCCTGCCGGCGCTGATCCTTTGCTACCTGGCATCGCTTCTCCTGATGCTGCCAGCCTTTTTCATCCTGGTCGTTGGTCTGTCCGATACGCGCAAAGCGATCGCACTGACCCCCAACAAGGATGGTGATGCCCCTAAACCAACAGATTCGAACATCTAAGAAAGGAACTCTAACATGGACGTCATTCTTCTCGAACGCATCTCCAAGCTCGGCCAGATGGGCGAAACCGTAAAGGTTCGCGACGGCTTTGCCCGTAACTACCTGCTGCCGCTCGGCAAGGCGCTGCGCGCCAACGAAGCTAACCGCAAGCGTTTCGAAGCCGAGCGTGCAACGCTCGAAGCCCGTAACCTCGAGCGCAAGTCGGAAGCCCAGAAAGTTGCCGACGTTCTCGACGGCAAGTCCTTCATCGTCGTCCGTTCGGCTGGCGAAACCGGCCAGATGTACGGCTCGGTCGCTGCTCGCGACGTCGTCGAAATCCTGGCTGCCGAAGGCTTCAACATCGGCCGTAACCAGGTTCACCTGAACACGCCGATCAAGGCAATCGGCTTGCACAAGGTTGCTATCCAGCTTCACGCCGAAGTCGAAATCCACGTCGAACTCAACGTTGCCCGTTCTGCCGAAGAAGCCGAACGCCAGCTCAAGGGCGAGACCCTGACCTCGGTCGACGCGATCTACGGCGTTGACGAAGACGCACTGCGTCCGGAAGACTTCTTCGATCCGGAAGCTGACGGCGTTGACGAAGACGAAGCATAAGCTTTGCATTCATCTGCTGATACGGAAAGCCCGGCCTTGCGCCGGGCTTTTTCGTTTCTAATTCTCCGCAACACTCTTCAGCGGTGCTGCGCTCTTGTCGATGCGCACCTCCACCGAGAGGCCGGGTGCCAGATCCTTTGCCAGCTCCTGGCCGGGGTCGATGCTGATGCGGACGCCGACGCGCTGGGCAACCTTGGTGAAATTGCCGGTGGCGTTGTCCGGCTTGATGACGGCGAATTCGGAACCGGCTGCCGGCGAGAAGCGCTCGACGCGGCCGGTCAGGCGGTGGTGGCCGAGTGCATCAACCGAGACGGATACCGGCTGGCCGACCTGCATGCCATCGAGCTGGGTTTCCTTGAAATTGGCGATCACCCAGACATCTTCGGGGACAACCGCCATCAGCTGCGTGCCTGACGTCACGTACTGGCCGATACGCACGCCGACCTCTCCGAGATGGCCATCTCGCGGCGCAACGATCGACGTGTTCTGCAGGTCGATCTCGGCAAGCTGAACCGCTGCCTCGGCGCCTGCGACATTGGCTTCCAGAGACGCGCGGTTGACGATGATCGTCGCCAGGCTCTGCCTGGAGACTTCGAGGGCCGCCTGCGCCTGATTGAGCGCAGCCTTCGCCTGATCGAGGGTTGCCTGGGCGGCTTCGGATTCGCTGGCCGAGGCGATGCCGCGATTGCTGAGATTGTCGACGCGATCCCAGGCGAGCTGAGCGCGTTTCAGCGCCGCGTTGGCGCTGTCGATCTGCGCCTGGCTGGAGGCAATCGTCGCCTGCGCGGAGAGTTCCTGCTGATGCGAATTGGCGAGCGAGGCCTTCTGGCCGTCGAGTGCGGCGCGCGACTGGGCCAGCTTCTGCGCATAGATGCGGTCGTCGATCTTGGCGAGGACCTGCCCCTGCTTGACGTGCTCGTAGTCTTTGACCGGGACGTCGACGACGTAGCCGCTGACCTGCGGGCTCATCAGCGTGACGTAGCCGCGGACGTAGGCGTTGTCTGTCGTCTCCACCGAGGTGACGAAGGGCGGCAGGCGCCAGGCATAGAGTACCAGCAGAATACCGGCGGCGCCGGCGATCAGCACGACTAGCGAGGTGGGCGAGCGGAGGGACTTGAACATGCGGACGGGGCCTCTGGCTCAGGATTGCGCAAGGGCTGCCTCCGGCCCGTTCTGCCAGGGCCGGCGCTTCCATGCGAGATGAAGAAGAAGGACGACGAGACCTGCCAGGCAGGACAGGAAGATCATGTAGAAGGCGTCGTTATAGGCAAGCACATAGGCTTCCCTCGTTACCTGCTGGCCAAGCAGCGAGAGGCCCTCGGCATTCAGCAGCGTCTTGTCGGTGATGACCTTGCCGTAGGCCGCCGAAAGCTGTGATACCCGCTGGGCGACGATCGGATCGGTGAGCAGAATATGCTCGACGAGAACGTTCGAATGAAACTTCTCGCGGATGACCACGAAGGTGCCGAGCACCGATGAAGCAAAGAGCGAGCCGATCGACTGGGTGAACAGGAAGATCACCAGGAAGTTGACGATATAGGGCATGCCCTTGGCGAGCACGGCGGCAAAGCCCTTGGACATCACCGGCGGCAGGAACATCGCGGCACCGGCAGCGACCATCGCCTGGCTCAGATACATTTCCGGCGGGCGTGTCAGGCTGGTCGACTGACTGTCGATATAGGCACCAGCAGCGATCAGGATCAGCGCCAGCACATGGGCGGTCTCGACATAGCGCGTCACCATCAGATAGGCGCAGAAGAGCCCGCCTGCGAGCGACGACAAGAGGATGATCCCGTAGAGGTGGATCGTCTGGTCGTTGAGCAGGCCGAGCTGCTGATAGAAATTCGCCGCCGTCGTCGATTGCTCCGAGGAGACGAAGCGGAAGAGCAGCAATAGGCCTGCCATACGCAGGTTCGGGCCTGACAGAACCCAACGCAGATCGATCATCGGATTGGCGCGCGGCAGCTCGATCAGGAACATCAGCGTCAGGGCTCCGATCGAGACAGCCAGCACGACGCCGAGCCAGGGCACTTCGAACCACCAGTAGAGCCGCCCGAGCGTGAGCACGACGGCGAGGCAGCCGAAGCTGACGGCGAGCAGCAGATAGCTCAGGATATCGAGCCGCTGGATGACATTGGCGCGCGGCGGCGCCGTCAGCGGCAGCAGGTAGATGACCGGCAGCGCAATCAGCGCCAGTCCCATCTCGAACGTGTAGAGAGCGCTGTAGCCGCCGAGATCGAGCAGCGAGGGAGAGATGATGCGGGCGATCGGCGCGGCAAACAGCGTGTTCATCAAGGCAAGGCTAAGCCCCACCGAAAGCTTCTTCTCCGGCGGGAAGGCTTCCAGCATATAGAGGAAGCCGAGCGTCGAGAGCGGAGCGGCCGCCATGCCGCTGATAGCGCGCACGACGATTGCCGAATGCAGATCGGTGATCAGCAGGTTCATCATCGAGGCGAAGAGGAAGCAGATGATGCTGAATTCCGCGAAGCGGCGCAGGCCATATTGCGTGCGGATCTTGAAGAGCGCGATGGCGAGGCTGGCATAGGGCGCCATATAGGCGGCGGAAAGCCAGGACACTTCGATCGTGGTCGCCGAGAACGAGCCCTGCAGCTGATAGATATTGGCCGTCAGCAGGTTCATCCCCAACCCCTGGGTCAGGAAGAACAGCACCGATGAGGCCATGTAGAGCGGCACCTTCCAGCGGGCCAGCGGCGCCGGCAGTACAGGCGCTGCGGGCGGCGGCATAACGGCCTCTTCCTCGCCCTTGCGGGCGGGCCCAGCATTGTCGTTGGCTGTCTCGGCGAGGCTCATACGAGCATCCTCATTGCCCGCGAACGGCCGCCAGGTTTGCCTGCATCGCGCGGATAACATTCAAGGTAGTCCGGAGATCGCTTTCGGGAATACCGGAGATGATCTGGCCGCGAATATCCTCGGCCAGCGCCTCGACTTCGCCGGCAACCACCCGCCCGGAATCCGTCATGTAGATTTCCTTGGCGCGCCGATCCGAGCCGGCGACGCGTCGCTCGACATAGCCCTGCCCTTCCATCGCATCGAGAATGCGCACCAGCGTCGGGGTCTCCAGCTCCAGCCGGTCGGCGAGCTCGCGCTGGTTGATGCCGTCCTTCTTGTTGAGATTGAAGAACACCCGGGCGCGTGGCAGCGTCATGTTGCGCTCCCTCACCCTGGCATCGAAAGTCGCTCTCAGCTTGCGGGTGAAGGCAGCGATATCTTCAATCAGTTCGCGGCCAAGCAGCTTATTCGCCATAGATTCCAGTCCATTTTTGTTAGTGCACTAATTATATTACTGCTATCTAAATCAAAATTTGTATTTTTTCAAGTGCTAACTTCAGGCGCTTGCGGGTAAAATGACCGCTATGGAATCGGCGCCTGAGTCGCAGCCTTCCTGCCGTGTCCCCAGGGTGACACGATAGCATATTTTGTCCACAGGCTCGAAGCCGCTGTGGACAAGTCGAACAACGTGCAAAGCGCAATGGATTTTGACGACCGGCGGGCGCTGTTGCAGCCATGCACTTGCATTTGCGGGTGGCTGTCTTCAAATCCGGGATAGAAACGATAGAACGGATGACGATGAACGACGCAGCGCGAAAGATTGCAGCCGTTGCTCCTGCCGAGCAGCACTACCGCGAAGCCCCCAACAATATCGAGGCGGAGCAGGCGCTTCTGGGTGCGATCCTGATGAACAACGACGCCTATTACCGGGTGTCCGACTTCCTCAAGCCGATCCATCTCTACGAGCCGCTGCACCGGAAGATCTTCGAGGTCGCGGGCGACATCATCCGCATGGGCAAGATCGCAAACCCGGTGACGATCAAGACCTTCCTGAAGGCCGACGAGAAGGTCGGCGACATGACGGTCTCCGAGTATCTCGCCCGCCTCGCCCGCGAAGCCGTCACCATCATCAATGCCGAAGACTACGGCCGCGCCATCTACGACCTGGCGCTGCGCCGCGCGCTGATCACCATCGGCGAGGATGTCGTCAACATCGCCTATGACGCGCCGCTCGACATGCCGCCGCAGGCGCAGATCGAAGACACCGAGCGCCGGCTGTTCGAACTGGCCGAAAACGGCCGCTACGACGGCGGCTTCCAGTCGTTCAACGACGCCGTGGCGCTGGCGATCGACATGGCCGCCGTCGCCAAGGAGCGCGATGGCGGCCTCTCCGGCATCTCCACCGGCATTCACTCGCTCGACGGCAAGATGGGCGGGTTGCAGCGCTCCGACTTGATCGTGCTCGCCGGACGCCCGGGCATGGGCAAGACCTCACTTGCCACCAACATCGCTTACAACATCGCCGCCGCCTATGAAGGCGAAGTGCAGGCAGATGGCAGCATGAAGGCCAAACAGGGCGGCGTCGTCGGCTTCTACTCGCTCGAAATGTCGTCCGAACAGCTGGCCACGCGTATCATCTCCGAGCAGACGGAAGTCTCCTCCTCGAAGATCCGCCGCGGCGACATCAATGACGCCGATTTCGAAAAGCTCGTCGCCTGCTCGATGATGATGCAGAAGGTGCCGCTCTATATCGACCAGACCGGTGGTATCTCGATCGCCCAGCTTTCGGCGCGCGCCCGCCGCCTGAAGCGCCAGCGCGGCCTCGATTGCCTGGTGGTGGACTATATCCAGCTGATGACCGGCTCCGGCAAGTCGGGCGAAAACCGCGTTCAGGAAATCACCCAGATCACCACAGGCCTCAAGGCGCTCGGCAAGGAACTCAACGTTCCGATCGTGGCGCTGTCGCAGCTGTCGCGTCAGGTCGAAAGCCGCGACGACAAACGCCCGCAGCTCTCCGACCTGCGTGAATCGGGCTCGATCGAGCAGGACGCGGACGTCGTGCTCTTCGTGTTCCGCGAGGAATATTACGTGAAGAACCTCGAGCCCCGCGATCCCGCCGATCCGAAATATGCGGAATGGGAAGCGCTGTTCGACAAGGTCAAAGGCACGGCCGACGTGATCATCGCCAAGCAGCGCCACGGACCGACCGGCACCGTCAAGCTCGCCTTCCAGTCGGAGTTCACCCGCTTCGCCGACTTGGCCGAGCCGTCGTTCACGCAATACGAAGAGCATTGATCTTCGCCGTAATTTGACACAGAGCCCTCATGTTGGCACAATCGCCAACATGAGGGCTCAGTTGCTTCGGCGTTCGAAAACGATGCTGTCGGATGGTGCAATCGTCGAGATTGTGATCTGGAAATTGCCTCAGCCTTTGCTGGGAAGTCAGCATAGCTACAAATACAGCCTGTTTTATGGATATCCGGGCAAACGTGTCGTCGGCTTCGACAACGAAAGAGGCAAAGGCGACCACAAGCATCTCAAAGACCACGAAGAGCCCTATGACTTCACCACGATTAGGAAACTGATTGCTGACTTTCTTCGAGATGTAGAGATCAGGAGGCAACGCCGCCAATGACCACCGCCATCATCCGAATTCAACGGAACGACGAAACGGCTCTGCACGATGCGCTGGAGGGATTTGCCGCCGCGTGGGAGACCGGCGAAGAACAGGAACATGTCTTCAGCTTCGCCTCCCCTGAACAGTTGTTCGGCGTATTGACGCCCAAGCGGTGGACGCTGATCGAGACACTGCAGAAACTCGGACCTTCAACCTATCGCGCCCTCGCCTCCGCGCTCTCCCGCGATGTCAAACGGGTTCACGACGACACCGCACCTCTCATCGAGTGGGGTCTCGTCGAACTTAATGACGAAGGTCGCATCCATGTACCCTATGATGTCATCCACGCGGATTTCGACCTACGCAGCGTCGCCTGACGGGGACGACATTGCTGCAATGCAGCGACGGGCTTCCCCTCTGACGTCATGCGCTTTAGACTGGCCGGAGACTCCTCTCCGGCCTTTCTTTTTGATGTGTGCGATGACCGATATTTCCGACGCCTTTGAAGACGATCATTTTGAATCCGCCGGTCTGCGGCTGACGGTGGATCTCTCCGCGCTTGCCCAGAACTGGCGGGACATGGCGCGACGGTCCGGAAAGGCGCGGGCATCGGCAGTCGTCAAGGCGGACGCCTACGGCATGGGGATCGAGGATGCCGGTGAGACGCTTTACATGGCCGGTGCGCGCGACTTCTTCGTGGCGACCGTCGATGAGGGGGTGACGCTCAGGCTTTATGCGCCGGAGGCGCGCATCTTCGTGCTCTCCGGCATATGGCCGGGCACCGAGCGGCGGTTCTTCGAGAACGATCTGGTGCCCGTGATCTCCTCCGAGGAGCAGCTCGCCTTCTGGATGGCGGTGCTGTCGGAGTATGGCGATTATCCCTGCGCGCTGCATGTCGATACCGGCTTCAACCGGCTTGGGCTCCATATCGATGAAGCCCTGGCGCTGGCCGACGACGTGTCGCGTCCGGCAAGCTTTGCGCCCGTCCTCGTCATGAGCCATCTTGCCTGCGGCGACGATCAGCTTTCGCCGATGAACAAGCAGCAGCTTGAATCATTCCGCAAGGTTACCGCCGCCTATGAAGGTATCGATTCAAGCCTGGCGGCTTCCGCCGGCATCTTCCTTGGCGACAACTACCACTTCGACCTGACCCGCCCCGGCATCGCGCTTTATGGCGGCGAGGCGGTCAACGGCATGGCAAACCCGATGCGTCCGGTCGCCACCGCCGAAGCGCGGGTGATCCAGGTGCGCACCGTGCGCGCCGGAGAGAGCGTCAGCTACGGGCGGGCGCTGAAACTCACCCGCGACAGCCGGCTGGCGATCGTCGCCGCCGGTTATGCGGATGGCTACATGCGCAGCCAGTCGAGCGGTGGCGTGCCGCTGCGCAATGCGCTGCCACAGGGCGGCCAGGGCTTCTTCGAGGGATACACGGTGCCCGTTGCCGGGCGGATCACCATGGACCTGACGATCTTCGACGTCACCGACCTGCCGGACAATCTGATCCGCGCCGGAGACTACATCGAGCTGTTCGGCAAGAATATTCCCGTCGATGACGCGGCGCGTGCCGCCGGCACGATCGGCTACGAGATGCTGACCAGCGTTGGCCTGCGCCACGAACGGAAATACGTCGCCGACGAGGAATAGGCGCGCTTAGCGAGTGGTGAGCGCCAGGCGGACGCCGAGCGCCACCAAGAGCGCGCCGAGCCCGCGATCAAGCCACAGGCCGATCTTGCGATTGCCCTTGACGAGTTCGGCGAGCTTTCCGCCTGCAAGGATCAGCGGCGGCTCGATGAGCATCGCCACCGCAATGATCAGGACGCCATGGACGGCAAGCTGCAGCCAGACCGGGCCAGCGCCTTCGACGACGAATTGCGGCAGGAAGGCGAGGAAGAAGATCGCCACCTTCGGATTGAGCAGCGAGACCAGCACGCCCTGCCGGTAGATCCGGTGCCAGGCCATCGTTTCCGCCGCCGCCTTGATGAAGCCCCCCTCGCCGCCCGACCGCAGAGCCTGAATGCCGAGCCAGACCAGATAGCCGACGCCGACCCACTTGACCGCGGAAAAGGCAAAGGCCGATGCGGCCAGTACCGCCGACAGGCCGAAGGCGGCAAACAGCACATGCATGAACGCCCCGCTCCAGACGCCGAAGACGGCAGAAAAACCGGCGCGCGTGCCGCTCTTGATCGTATGGCCGAGGATGAAGGCCATATCCGGTCCTGGCGACAGGTTCAAAAGAACGGCGGCTGTCAGGAAAGTAATCCAATGGGCGAGCGAATAATCGAGCACGAGCAATGTTCCATGAAATGAGCATCGCAACCTGCCACCGCGGCCGATGATAGGAAAATCATTAGTTTTGATTGGTGCCGCGGCCTCAATTGAGGGAGCGCGTTGAAGGCCGATCCGCCGGTGTTAAATAGGCGGCCGCGCTTGTGCACGGCCGCCCCAAATTCGGTTTTGGATTACTCTTCGTCGGAGCCGCCATCTCCGTCGTCACCGTCTCCGTCATCGGCACTATCGTCGCTGTCGTCGGCTTCATCTGCACTGGACTCTTCGTCCGTGGCCGATTCCTCCTGTGTCATCGCCTCTTCGACAACGCTCTCCTCACTCTCGTAGGAGGACTCGATGGTCTCCGATTCTTCGGACACATATTCCGAATAGGAGAAGGACGCATCGGAAGTATCGCTTTCCCAGCTGGAAACTTCGGTTACCGATACGGCCTCGTTGTAGGATTCCATCGTGATGACGGCGGCAACCGCGACCACGGCGCCGCCGCGCTCCAGCGAAAGCGCGACATCCGAATGGCCTGCCTTCAGATCGCGCCTGACAGCGACATCGACATCGACGGGCTTATGAACCTTATGGCCATGAACCTCGGAAAGAACGTCGCCCGGCTTGATCCCTTGCTTGTCGGCAACGCCGCCCGGCTTTACGGAAAGTACCAGAACGCCATGCTCTCCCTTGGCGAGCTTGAACTTCTTGACGACGGCCTTGTTGACCGGCAGCAGAAGCGCATCAAGCGCCTTGGAGATCGAGGGTTTCGGCAATCCGTCTGCAGGGGGCGTTGCAGCGGCTGCGGGATATATTGCGAGCGGCGAAGCGATGTTCGCGGCAATGACAAACGCGCGAACAGCAAGGTATGATTTTTTCAAGTCAATCTCCACCATAGACACGAGCCGGCCGATGCCGGACTCCGCGTGCTATAAATGGCCCTCTCGGCTTAATAATTCGCCAATAGATCAGCAGATCATTAAACTAAAGTCGCATGCGCGTGTGCTGCTCTGACCGCACGCCTATCGCCTGTTGCGTCGGGCGCCGAACGGACCGACATATGGATGAAAGAGCGAATCATCCGCGACCGGATGGCGGCGCCAACTCCAGAATTGAAAGTCCAAGCTGATGGCGAAGGCCAGAACTCAATTCACCTGCCAGAACTGCGGCACGGTCCACAACCGCTGGGCCGGAAAGTGCGAAGGCTGCGGCGAGTGGAATACCATCGTCGAGGAAGATCCGATGGGCGGCATCGGCGGCGGACCGGCCAAAACGCCGAAGAAGGGGCGTCCCGTTACCCTCACCGCGCTTTCGGGCGAGATCGAGGAAGCGCCGCGCATCCATACCGGCATCTCCGAACTCGACCGGGCGCTCGGCGGCGGCTTCGTGCGTGGCTCGGCGGTGCTCGTCGGCGGCGATCCCGGTATCGGCAAGTCGACGCTGCTGATGCAGGCGGCGGCGGCATTGTCGCGCCGTGGACACAAGATCATCTATGTCTCGGGCGAAGAAGCCGTCGCCCAGGTGCGCCTGCGCGCCCAGCGGCTGAACGCGGCCGATACCGCCGTGATGCTGGCTGCCGAAACCAATGTCGAGGACATCCTCGCGACGCTTGCCGAGGGCAAGCGCCCCGATCTGGTGATCATCGATTCCATCCAGACGCTCTGGAGCGACCTGGCGGAATCGGCACCGGGCACCGTCACCCAGGTCAGAACCGGCGTTCAAGCGATGATCCGTTTCGCCAAGCAGACGGGTGCCGCTATGGTGCTCGTCGGCCATGTCACCAAGGACGGCCAGATCGCCGGACCGCGCGTCGTCGAACACATGGTCGATGCCGTCCTCTATTTCGAGGGCGATCGCGGCCATCACTACCGCATCCTGCGCACGGTCAAGAACCGCTTCGGACCGACCGACGAGATCGGCGTCTTCGAAATGTCCGACAAGGGCCTGCGCGAAGTTGCCAACCCTTCAGAGCTGTTCCTCGGCGAACGCAACGAAAAATCGCCGGGGGCGGCGGTGTTTGCCGGCATGGAAGGCACGCGGCCGATCCTCGTCGAGGTGCAGGCGCTGGTGGCGCCTACCTCGCTCGGCACGCCGCGCCGCGCCATCGTCGGATGGGACTCGGCCAGGCTTTCGATGATCCTTGCGGTGCTCGAAGCCCATTGCGGCGTGAAGCTCGGCCAGCACGACGTCTATCTGAACATCGCCGGCGGCTACCGGATCTCCGAGCCGGCAGCCGATCTGGCAGTCGCATCGGCCCTTGTTTCCTCGCTTGCCGGTATTGCTCTCCCGGCCGATTGCGTCTATTTCGGCGAAGTCAGTCTGTCGGGGGCCGTCCGACCGGTTGCGCACACCGCCCAGCGCCTCAAAGAAGCCGAGAAGCTGGGATTTTCTGCAGCGCTGCTTCCAACAGCGACCGCCGATCTGCCGAAGGGCACGGGCGGACGCTGGAACGAGATAGAGAGCCTGCCGGACCTGGTCGCGCGCATCGCCGGATCGAAGGGTGCGCTACGACGTGTGGAAGACGACGGTTGATCCTTTCATTGCCGCAAACGGTAGTGATATAGGATGCACACGAATGAGGCGCGGCCCGCTTGCGGAAACGTAAGGGCCCTGGAGTTGAATTTATATGCCCATTACGATTTTCGACGGTATTGTCATCGGCGTCGTACTCTTCTCCGCCGTATTGGCGATGGTCCGCGGTTTTTCCCGTGAGGTCCTGTCGATCGCAAGCTGGGGTGGCTCGGCTGCCGCAGCCTACTACCTCTACCACTACCTGGTGCCCTACGCGAAGAAGTACACCGATGACGACCGCATCGCGATCGTCGGCTCTGCCGCGGTCGTGTTCCTGATCGCGCTGATCGTCATCTCCTTCATCACCATGAAGATTGCCGATTTCATCATCGACAGCCGTATCGGCGCGCTTGACCGTACTTTGGGCTTCCTCTTCGGTGCTGCACGCGGCATACTGCTGCTCGTCGTTGCCGTCGCCTTCTGGAACTGGCTTGTCGATGCCGATCACCGTCCGGGCTGGGTCAACAACGCCAAGTCAAAGCCGTTCCTCGACTCGATGGTCGTGAAGCTGCAATCGGTCCTGCCGGAAGAATTCGCCCAAATGGTGCGCACGAGCGTGATGGACAAGGTTCTTCCGCCGAGCGAAAATACGGGCAACGCCAATGCACCGGCCGCCGATCAGGCGCCGGCGGACGATGCAGCACCGGCCGCACCCGCAGCCCCTGCGCAACCGCAGTCGAATTGACACAGTGTTCAACAGCTTGACCTGCGCAACGGCAATTGCCATTTGAGCGGGACGTACAGTAAAGGTCCGGCCGGGCAACCGCTCTGCCGGGCCTCAGCCGTTTAAAACGCATGATCACGGCGTCATGCTATGGAAAAGCCGATCCATTCTTGTGAGAGCAAAGGCCCGCATCGATGAACCAGTCCTATTCCCTGACGCTCAATGACGAACTCGACGGGGATACGCTCCACGAAGAGTGCGGCGTCTTCGGTATTCTCGGCCATCCCGATGCGGCAACGCTGACGGCGCTCGGGCTTCACGCCCTCCAGCACCGCGGACAGGAAGCCGCCGGTATCGTCTCCTTCGACGGACTGCGCTTCCATTCGGAACGGCATATGGGTCTGGTCGGCGACCACTACACCAATCCGACAACGCTGGCCCGCCTGCCCGGCAACATCTCGATCGGTCACAACCGCTATTCGACCACGGGCGAAGTGGCGCTGCGCAACGTGCAGCCGCTGTTTGCCGAACTCGAAGTCGGCGGCATCGCTATTGCCCATAACGGCAACTTCACCAACGGCCTGACCCTTCGCCGCCAGCTGATCGCCGGTGGCGCCATTTTCCAGGCGACGTCCGATACCGAAGTCGTTCTCCACCTCATCGCCCGCTCGCGCTACACCTCGACTGCCGACCGCTTCATCGACGCCATCCGCCAGATGGAAGGCGGCTATTCGATGTTGGCGATCACCCGCACCAAGCTGATCGCCGCCCGCGACCCCACCGGCATCCGCCCGCTGGTGATGGGCGAACTCGACGGCAAGCCGATCTTCGCGTCCGAAACCTGTGCGCTTGACATCATCGGCGCAAAGTTCATCCGCGACGTCGAGAATGGCGAAGTCATCATCTGTGAGATCCAGCCGGATGGCTCGATCACCATCGACGCCCGCAAGGCCGGCAACGGTCAGCCGGAGCGCCTCTGCCTGTTCGAATATGTCTATTTCGCCCGTCCGGATTCGGTCGTCAGCGGCCGCAGCGTCTATGTTGCCCGCAAGAACATGGGCATCAACCTCGCCAAGGAAGCGCCCGTCGAAGCCGACGTCGTCGTTCCCGTTCCCGACGGCGGCACGCCGGCGGCACTCGGCTATGCGCAGGAGAGCGGTATTCCCTTCGAATACGGCATCATCCGCAACCATTATGTCGGCCGCACCTTCATCGAGCCGACGCAGCAAATCCGCGCCTTCGGCGTGAAGCTGAAGCATTCCGCCAACCGGGCGATGATCGAAGGCAAGCGCGTCGTGCTCGTCGACGACTCGGTCGTGCGTGGCACGACATCGCTGAAGATCGTGCAGATGATCCGCGATGCCGGCGCCAAGGAAGTGCATCTGCGCGTCGCCAGCCCGATGATTTACTACCCCGACTTCTATGGCATCGATACGCCGGATCGCGACAAGCTGCTCGCCAACCAGTACGAGAGCCTGGAAGCGATGTGCAAATATATCGGCGCCGACTCGCTTGAATTCTTGTCGATCAACGGCCTCTACCGTGCCGTCGGCGGAGAAGACCGCAACAACGCCCGCCCGCAGTTCACCGACCACTATTTCACCGGCGACTACCCGACCCGCCTGCTCGACAAGGATGGCGAGACTGTAGGCCGCAAGGTCTCGCTACTGGCGACCAACGGCTGACCGTATCGGCTTTGACATTTTATCGAGGGGCGCTTATTGCGCCCTTTGTTTTTCCTGTGACGCAGAGACCGGGGCACAATGACTATCAACCTTGAAGGCAAGATCGCACTCGTGACCGGCGCTTCGCGCGGCATCGGCTACTTCACCGCGCTCGAACTCGCCAAGGCCGGCGCGCATGTGATTGCCTGCGCCCGCACTGTCGGCGGCCTCGAGGATCTCGACGATGCGATCAAGGCCGCGGGCGGCAGCGCCACGCTGGTGCCGTTCGATCTTGCCGACATGGACGCCATCGACCGTCTCGGCGGCTCGATCTTCGAGCGCTGGGGCAAGCTCGACATTCTCGTCGCCAATGCCGGCGTGCTCGGCGTCATCTCGCCGATCGGCCATGTCGAGGCGAAGACTTTCGAGAAGGTGATGAATATCAATGTCAACGCGACTTGGCGGCTGATCCGTTCCGTCGATCCCCTGCTCACCCGCGCCGAAGCCGGCCGCGCCGTGATCCTGTCCTCGGCCGCCGCCCACAAGTGTCGCCCGTTCTGGGGGCCCTACTCCGCCTCCAAGGCCGCCGTCGAGGCGCTGGCCCGCACTTGGGCCGGTGAAAGCCAGTCGACGCCGCTGCGCATCACCAGCGTCGATCCGGGCGCCACCCGCACCGCCATGCGCGCCCAGGCCGTTCCCGGCGAAGACCCGGCAAGCCTGCCGCATCCGTCGGAAGTCGCCAAGGCCATCCTGCCGCTCACCGGCCCCGATGTCACCGAAACGGGCAAGCTCTTCATCGTCCGCGAAAACAAGCTGGTCGATTACCACCTACCGTCGTGAGCTAGCTCCACGGCCTGGAAAAATACGGCGCCAACCCGCTCTCCGGGCATAGCGCGTTGAGATCGACCGCGCCCTTGATGCCTTCCACCTTCCCATCGTCGGCGAATTGCCAGAGCGACCAGCGGCTGCAATTCGGCCGGTGCGCGATGCTGCGGATCCAGAGGTCGTGCGGCGGGAAGCGGCTTTCGTTGCCGGCGAAATATTGCTCGAAGAAACTCTCGTTCATGTAGAACAATGGCCGGCCGGGATAGCGGCTGCCGAGGCGCGTGTAGAAGGCTGATAGCTCGGCGCTGAGTTCGTCCAGCGTCGGCACCTTGCCGCAATTGCCGGTGAATTCGAGGTCGAGCGCCAGCGGCAGGGCATCAGCATCGGCGGGGATGGTGGCGAGCACGTTATCCGCCTGCTCTGCGCCCGGGCGGCAGAAGGTGAAGAAGTGGTAGGCGCCGCGGATGATGCCGGCGTCCCTGGCTGCCTGCCAATTCGCCGCGAATTTCCGGTCGCGATGATCGCCGCCCTCCGTTGCCTTCATGATGACGAAGCGGATGTTGGGCTGGCCCTTGAGGCGTGCCCAGTCGATGTCGCCCTGATGGTGGCTGATATCGATGCCCTGGATTGGATAGTCGGCGAGTGATGGCGGCGAGAATGGCGTCATGGCCCGATCGTATGCCAGATAGGCGCCGGCGGCGACAACCGTCAGGATGATGGCGGTGATGAGCAGGCGGAAGACGCGGCGCACGTGATTGATCTCATCTGTTTCAGTTGCGGTGATAGCATGGAAATGGCACGCATTGATGCCCGGCCCTTCGCTTGGCGCTTCGGGCGTTCGGCCCTACGATCGATTCACGGGATCGATCGCTGCGGCTTTGCCGAACCGGGCCTCACCCCCACTTGACCAATCACCGTTCCCGCGCCATAAAACGCGCCATGAAAACGGTTATCTGCATTAACTGCCGGAAGATTATTCGCTAGCGCGCTCGCTGGCCTGGCCGTTTTCGTCTCCCAAATACGCAAAGAGATAAACGCCCCGGCCCGCCGGTGGTGGCATTTTTCGGAACATTGCATTGGGAGAACAAGACATGGCCGGTCAGGCTGAACTTCGACTGTACAACACGCTGACGCGCGAAAAGACGGATTTCGAACCGATCGATCGCGACAATGTCCGCATGTATGTCTGCGGCCCGACCGTCTATGATTTCGCCCATATCGGCAATGCCCGCCCGGTCATCGTCTTCGACGTGCTGTTCCGGCTGCTGCGGCATGTCTATGGCACCGAAAAGGTCGTCTATGCGCGCAACATCACCGACGTCGATGACAAGATCAACGCCCGCGCTTTGCGCGATTATCCCGGCCTGCCCCTGAACGAGGCGATCCGCCGCGTCACCGAGAAGACCGAGACGCAGTTTCTCGACGACGCCAGATCGCTCGGCTGCCTTGAGCCGACGCATCAGCCGCGGGCGACCGAGAATATCGGTGGGATGATCGAGATCATCGAAAAGCTGCTGGCCAATGGCCACGCCTATCAGGCCGAGGGCGAAGTGCTGTTCGACACCCGCTCGATGCGCGATTACGGCCAGCTGTCGAAGCGCAATCTCGACGAACAGCAGGCGGGCGCGCGCATCGCCGTCGATGCCCACAAGAAGAACCCCGGTGACTTCGTGCTCTGGAAGCTTTCGTCGCATAACGAACCCGGCTGGGAGAGCCCCTGGGGCCGCGGCCGTCCGGGCTGGCATATCGAGTGCTCAGCGATGAGCCAGCGCTATGTCGGCGAGGTCTTCGACATTCACGGTGGCGGGCTCGACCTGATCTTCCCGCACCATGAAAACGAGATCGCCCAGTCGCGCTGCGCCCACGGCACCGAGGTGATGGCGAATGTCTGGATGCATAACGGCTTCCTGCAGGTCGAAGGCCGCAAGATGTCGAAATCCGAAGGCAATTTCGTCACCATCTACGAGCTGCTGCACACCGAAAAATTCGGCGGCCGTAAATGGCCGGGCGAAGTGCTGCGACTGGCAATGCTGATGACGCATTACCGCGAGCCGATCGATTTCTCGATCAAGCGGCTGGAGGAAGCGGAGCGGCTGCTGGCAAAGTGGCCGGCGGTTGATGTCGGCAATGCCGAGCCGGATGCGGCGGTGCTGGCGGCGCTTGCGGATGACCTGAACACGGTGGCCGCCGTGCAGGCGCTGCATGCACTGGCACAGGGCGGCGATCCCTCGGTGTTTGCGGCCAGTGCGGCGTTGCTCGGCGTTTTGCCGGAGAAGACCGAGGTGGACGAGGCCGTCGCCCTCGATATCGACCGGCGTGTCGCGGCGCGGCTTGAGCTGTTGAAGGCGAAGAATTTTGCCGAGGCGGACAAGCTGCGTGACGAACTGCTGGCCGAGGGCGTGCAGCTGAAAGACGGCAAGGATGCGGCAACCGGCGAACGTGTGACGACTTGGGAGCTGAAGCGGTGAGATCATTGGTCTTTGCCAAGTCCCCTCCCCAACCCCTCCCCACAAGAGGGAGGGGCTTAGCGGCCGCCTCGCCTGGTTGTCACCTCTCAAATTGCGCCGATGCAATGACGATGTCTGCAAGCGGTGCCACAAGTAAGCCCTCCCCCTTGTGGGGAGGGTTGGGAGGGGGCTTTTTTCAGGACCCGGGATCGCGGAGGACGATGCAATGACAGTCTACACCGGTGGATGCCAGTGCGGTGCCGTTCGCTTCCGGGTCGAGGGCGAGCTGACGCATTCGTCGATCTGTCATTGCCGCATGTGCCAGAAGGCGTCGGGCGGCTATTATGCGCCGCTGGTCTCGGTCCGGGGCGCCGATCTGACTTGGACACGCGGGGAGCGCAAGCGCTTCAAGTCTTCCAACTTCGCCTGGCGCGGTTTCTGCTCCGATTGCGGTACGCCGCTGACCTATGAGGCGCCGGACGGTCTGGCGATTGCGGCCGGTACCTTCGACGATCCGGCCGCGCTGCCGCCGACGATTCAATACGGCATCGAAGCCAGGCTTACCTTTGTCGACCGACTGCATGACCTGCCCGGCATCCGCACCGAAGACGATCTCGAGGCGGCGGAGTTCATCAACGAGATCGTCTCCTACCAGCACCCGGATCACGACACCTCCGTGTGGCCGCCGGAGGACAGGTCGTGAATGGAACGCGGGACAAGAGCGGTGGCTGCCAGTGCGGCGCGGTGCGCTACCGCACTACCGGCGAGCTCGGCTATCCGCATGTCTGCCATTGCCGCATGTGCCAGAAGGCAGCCGGAAACTATTCGCTGCCGCTCGCCGGTGTCATGCGTTCTGATTTCGACATCACGCGCGGTGAACCGAAATGGTTTCATTCATCCGATCTCGTGCGCCGCGGCTTTTGCGGCGAGTGCGGTACGCCGTTGTTCTACGATGTTCCGGGCGCAGAGTTCATCAACATCACCCTCGGCTCGCTCGACGAGCCGCAATCCGTCAAGCCGGTCGCGCAATCGAACATGGCGAGCAAGATGCGCTGGTCGCATGAGCTTGACGCCTTGCCCGTCGAGCCGGAACCCGAAAGCAGTGAGCGCGAAGACGCGATCGCATCGAGCAATCACCAGCATCCCGACCACGACACCGATCATTGGCCCCCTGGAGAATCAAGATGAGTGACCCCATTCGAACAGGCGGCTGCCAGTGCGGCGCGATCCGTTTCCGCATCTCCGGCAAGCTCGGCCGCCCCTCCATCTGCCATTGCCGCATGTGCCAGAAGCAGTTCGGCGGCTTCTTCTCGGCGCTGGTGACGGCGCCCGAGGACGGGATGGAATGGACGCGCGGCGAGATCAGCTATTTCCAGTCGTCGATCAATATCGAGCGCGGCTTCTGCAGCGATTGCGGCACGCCGATGACCTACCGGCATCCGGGCGGCCTGGAACTGGCGATCGGCAGTTTCGACGAACGGGACGACCTGCAGCCGCAGGTGCAGGTCAACCATGACGCCCGGCTTCCCTGGATCGAGAAGATCTTCGATGCGCCGGTTCACACGGATCCGGATTTCTACGCGCGCCAGGAGGCGATCATCTCCTTCCAGCATCCCGATCACGATACCGAAAACTGGCCGGCGAAAGGCTTCAAGGCATGACCGAAGTGTTGCGGACGCTCTATCCTGAAATCGAGGCCTATGCGTCAGGCCATCTCGATGTCGGTGACGGCCACAGGATCTACTGGGAGCGCTCGGGCACGCCGGGCGCCAAGCCGGCGGTGTTCCTGCATGGCGGCCCGGGCGGCGGCTTCTCGCCGGTTCATCGCCGCCTCTTCGATCCCAAGCTCTACGATGTGATGCTGTTCGACCAGCGCGGCTGCGGCAAGTCCACCCCGCATGCGAACCTCGAGGCCAACACCACCTGGGATCTCGTTGCCGATATCGAACGGCTGCGCGAGATGGCAGGCGTCGACAAATGGCAGGTCTTCGGCGGCTCCTGGGGCTCGACGCTGGCGCTTGCCTATGCCGAAAAGCACCCGGAACACGTTTCGGAACTGATCGTGCGCGGCATCTACACGCTGACCAAGGCCGAGCTCGACTGGTACTATCAGTTCGGTGTCTCCGAGATGTTTCCGGACAAGTGGGAGCGCTTCATCGCCCCCATCCCGCTGGACGAGCGCCACGAGATGATGCAGGCCTATCACCGCCGCCTCACCGGTTCGGACCGGGCGGTGGCGCTTGAGGCCGCGCATGCCTGGAGCATCTGGGAGGGCGAGACGATCACCCTGCTGCCGGAGAAATCGACCAGCGGCAAGTTCGAGGAGGCCGAGTTCGCCTATGCCTTTGCCCGCATCGAGAATCATTTCTTCGTCAATGCCGGCTGGATGGACGAAGGGCAGCTGCTGCGCGATGCGCACAAGCTGAAGGAAATTCCCGGCGTCATCGTCCACGGCCGTTACGACATGCCCTGCCCGGCCAAATATGCCTGGCAGCTGCACAAGGCCTGGCCGAAGGCGGAGTTTCATCTGGTCGAGGGTGCGGGACATGCATTTTCGGAGCCGGGGATACTCGATCAGCTGATCCGGGCGACGGACAGGTTTGCGGGGAAGGCCTGAGGTGGCCATCCTCGTCCTTCGAGGCCCTTCGGGCACCTCAGGATGAGGATGGAGGCAGCCTGCCGGGCGCCTCATTTCGAGGACCTTAAGCTTCTCAGGATGAGGACGGAGGTTCGCGCCGCCGTGGATCGAGAGCCCGAGGGCACAACGATCAACCCTCATGGTGAGGAGGCCCCAAGGGGCCGTCTCGAACCACGAGGCCGGTGAGCGTGAAGACGACCAAGGCACAATCGCTGCCTGAGAGACATGCGTGCCAGATGGCACAACGACCAGCCCTCATGGTGAGGGAGGCCCGCAAGGGCCGTCTCGAACCACGAGGGCGGGTGACAGACACTCAACACCCGCTCAGCCGGGAGGAACGACAATGAGCAGAGAACGCATCTACCTCTTCGACACGACGCTCCGGGACGGACAGCAGACCCCCGGGATCGACTTTTCGGTCGAGGACAAGATTGCGATCGCGGCGATGCTCGATGAATTCGGCCTCGATTATGTCGAGGGCGGCTATCCCGGCGCCAATCCGACCGACACGGCCTTTTTCAGCGAGAAGCGCACCAAGGACGCCCGTTTCGTCGCCTTCGGCATGACCAAGCGGCCGGGCATCTCGACCTCCAACGATCCGGGCCTCGCCACCCTGCTGCAGGCGAAGAGCGACGCGATCTGTTTCGTCGCCAAGAGCTGGGACTACCATGTGAAGGTGGCGCTCGGCTGTACCAACGAGGAAAATCTGGAATCGATCGCCGAAAGCGTCAAGGCGGCGGTTGCAGCCGGCAAGGAGGCGATGGTCGATTGCGAGCATTTCTTCGATGGCTACAAGGCCAATCCGGAATATGCCATCGCCTGCGCCAAGGCCGCCTACGAGGCCGGCGCGCGCTGGGTGGTGCTCTGCGACACCAATGGCGGAACGCAGCCGCCGGAGATCCGGGCGATCGTCGAGGCGCTGATTTCAGCCGGCGTTCCCGGCGACTGTCTCGGTATCCATGCCCATAATGACACCGGCCAGGCGGTCGCCAATTCGCTGGCCGCGGTCGAAGCGGGCGTGCGACAGATCCAGGGCACGCTGAACGGCATCGGCGAGCGCTGCGGCAACGCCAATCTGGTGACGCTGATCCCGACGCTGGCGCTGAAGGACACCTATGCGACGCGCTTCGAAACGGCCATCGACGAAGAGCGGCTGCTCGGTCTCACCCGCCTGTCGCATGCCTTCGACGAGCTCTTGAACCGCTCGCCCGATCACCAGATGCCCTATGTCGGCGCGTCAGCCTTCGCCACCAAGGCCGGCATTCATGCCTCGGCGCTGCTCAAGGATCCCCGCACCTACGAGCATGTGAAGCCGGAAAGTGTGGGCAATTTCCGCAAGATCATGGTCTCCGACCAGGGCGGCAAGGCGAATTTCATAAACGCCCTCAAGCGCCGCGGCATCGAGGTCGGCAAGGATGATCCGAAGCTCGACCTGCTGATCTCCATCGTCAAGGAGCGCGAGGCTTCCGGCTATGCCTATGAGGGCGCCGACGCCAGCTTCGAGCTGCTGGCCCGCCGCACGCTCGGCACCATCCCGGAATTCTTCGGCATCGATGGTTTCCGGGTGATGATCGAGCGCCGCTTCGACAGCCTCGGCCGCGTCAAGATCGTCTCCGAAGCGGTGGTGAAGATCACCATCGACGGCCAGACGCTGATGTCGGTCGCGGAAGCCGAAGGCCCAGTCAACGCACTCGACCTCGCGCTGCGCAAGGATTTCGGCAAGTACCAGCATGAGATCGACGACCTCGTGCTCGCCGACTTCAAGGTGCGTATCCTGAATGGCGGCACCGAGGCGATCACCCGCGTGCTGATCGAATCCATCGATTCCAGCGGCGTGCGCTGGTGGACGGTCGGGGTGTCCGAGAACATCATCGACGCCTCGTTCCAGGCGCTGATGGACTCGGTCATTTACAAGCTGATGAAGAACCGGCAGCTGGCAGGCAAGATCGCGGCGGAGTGAGAGTTTTGGTTTCTGGCAAATCAAAACTCCTTCACATCCATTCACGGAAATGAATTGGCCTATTCATGGCGGTTAGGTTAGAGCGGGTTCCATAACGATAAATTATGGAAACGCCCCCATGTCCGTCGATGCGACCGCGCCGATCATTAAGAACGAAGACAGCCCACGCGGCTTTGCCTTCGCGCTGACTGCCTATCTGCTGTGGGGGCTGCTGCCGATCTACATGAAGGCGCTGGCGCATATTTCGCCGGCCGAAGTCATCGCGCATCGTGTTCTCTGGTCGGTTCCGATCGCAGGCCTCGTGCTTCTTGTGCTCGGGCGCACGCAGGAAATCCGTGATGCGCTGCGCTCCCCGCGATTGATCGCCATGGCGACGCTGACCGCCGCTCTCATCACCGTCAACTGGGGCACCTATGTCTGGGCGATCGGCGCCGGGCATTCGCTGGATGCGGCGATGGGCTATTTCATCAATCCGCTGATCAGCATCTTCATGGGCTCGGTTCTGTTGAAGGAAAAGCTGCGGCCGCTGCAGATCGCGGCGATCGGCCTTGCTGCCATTGCCGTCGTCGTGCTCGCCTTCGATGGCGGCGGTCTGCCGTGGATCGCGCTGACGCTCGCCTTCAGCTGGGCCTTTTACGCCTTCTTCCGCAAGACGCTGCCGCTCGGCCCGAACCAGGGCTTTCTGCTCGAAGTGCTGATCCTCAGCGTCCCCGCGATCCTCTATATCCTCTACCTAGAGCTCGTGACCGGCGAAGGCCATTTCATCGAGACCGGCTGGAGCGATACCGCCCTTCTGCTCGGCTGCGGCCTTATCACTGCCGCACCGCTGATGATCTATGCCAATGGCGCCAAGCTGCTGAAGCTCTCCACCATTGGCATCATGCAGTATATCGCCCCAACGATGATCTTCCTGATCGCCATCTTCGCCTTCCACGAGCCGCTCGGCACGGCGCGGATGATCGCCTTCCCGCTGATCTGGGCGGGCTTGGTGCTCTACACAGTGTCGATGCTGAATGCGACGCGCGGGCGCTGAGGCGCCCGCTTACCATCACATTTTCGAAAGAACCTCGTCCTCGCCGCCACGATCGGCGGCGATTTCGGCGGCCTGCGCCATGATCGCCGGAACGATATCGGCGATATTGTCGATGACGAGCGGCTGGACGCGATGGGCCGTGTGGATGAAGCCCTCGTCAGTCATATGCTTCAGGAGCTCCATCATCGGATCCCAGAAGCCGTTGATATTGGCGAAAACCATCGGCTTTTCATGACGGGCGAGCTGCGCCCAGGTCATGATCTCGACGATCTCCTCCAGCGTGCCAATACCGCCCGGAAGCGCCACGAACGCATCGGAGCGCTCAAACATCATGTGTTTGCGCGCATGCATGTCAGGCGTTACAATCAGTTCGTTGAGCTGGCCGAGAGAATGGCGCGTCGCTTCCATGTCGATCAGGAATTCCGGGATGATCCCCGTCACCTGACCGCCCGCCGAAAGCACCCCGCTGGCAACCGCCCCCATGATGCCTTTGGTGCCGCCGCCGTAGATGAGCCTTAACCCATATTCGGCAATTTCCTTGCCGAGCGTGCGTCCGGCAGTCATGTATGCAGCGTCGCGTCCCGGCCTGGAGCCGCAATAGACGCAGATGGATTTTATCGAGTGTGATTGATCGGTCATTGGGCCAAACAACTATTCCGGGGCTGAGCAGTCAAGAAAAATGAGGCAAAACCTACGTCTTAAGCGTAGGTGACGGGCTTGGATGCTTGTGAAAAGCACAGGGAATCGCTAGCAATTTCTGATTACTACGGCACATTTGCCGCCTGGGGAGAATGAATGATGAGAAACCGCGCCGGCTTGCTGGCCCTCGCAGTGCTTGCAATTGCAATCCTTTTGATGGTCTTCGTGGTGATGCCCCGGATCGGCGGAGACGCGTCAAAAGTTGGTGATGCGATCAATCAGGCTGGCTCCGAAGTCAAGAATACGGTCGAAGAAGCCGGCAAGACGGCCCGTAACGCCGTTGCCGACGCTGCTGAAACCACCGGAAAGGTCGGCCGCCTGACGGCCGACGCCGGACAGTCTCTCACGGAACTTAAGGCGCTATTCGCCGACGGCAAGACCCCGGCTGCCGATGCGCTCACAGCCGCCAAGACCAAGGCGACCGGCGCGCTGCAGGCGATTGCCGATTTCGCCGCTCCTGAGGGTATCGACCTGGCAACCTCTGCCGTCATCACCAAGGCCAAGGACGGCGCTGCGAAGGCACTGGCGACGATCCAGGCGCTGCCTGAAAATGCTGCAGACGCGCTCGCCGCCCTCCTCAAGGCCGAAGCCGAACTGACGGGCGCTCCGGCGGCCCAGCCTGCCGCAACACAGCCCGCGGCCGACGCTACCGCCCAGCAGCCTGCAGCCGACGCGAATGCTCCGGCAACCGCGGCCCCTGCCGCCACCGATCAGGCCAATGCCGGCCCGAAGGTTCCCGCCTTCGACGTTCTGCGAGTCGAGCCGGATGGTTCGACCGTTATCGCCGGCTCCGCTGAGCCGAACGGCAAGCTTGAAGTCGTCGATGGCGACAAGGTGGTCACCACGACCGATGTCGGCCCTTCCGGCGACTTCGCAGCCGTGCTCGACAATCCGCTCGGCCCCGGCGATCACCAGCTGGTGCTGAAGGTCACCGGCAAGGACGGCAAGGTTCAGACCTCGGAAGAAGTCGCGACCGTTTCCGTGCCGAAGGATGGCAGCGGCGCCGAGCTGCTGGCCATGGTTTCCAAGCCGGGTGAAGCAAGCCGCATCATCACCGCTCCGAAGGCCGAGCAGCAGACCGCTGCGGCAACGCCTGCAGCAAACGGTGCAACACCCGCCCTGCCCGCAGCTTCCACCGATATCGCCAATACGGCACCGGCCGTTCCGGCAACACCGGCTGAAGTCATGGTCAATGCGGTCGAGATCGAAGGCAACAAGATCTTCGTTGCAGGCACGGCCAAGGCCAATGCCAACGTGCTCGCCTATGCCGACGACAAGCTGATCGGCAAGGCGAAGGCCGGTGGCGACGGCCACTTCGTCATCGACGGCGCCATGGATCTGGCAGTCGGCGACCACAAGATCCGCGTCGATGTCGTCGATGGTTCGGGCAAGGTTCTCGTGCGCGCCGCCGTCAACTTCAACCGTCCGGAAGGCGACCAGGTGACTGTCGCTGCGCAGACCACGGCGCCTGCCACGGGTGCTGCGACCACCGCACCGTCGATGGTGCCGCTCGAAGAGGGTGAACTGACCAAGCTGCGCATGGATGCCGGCAAGGCGTTCGCGCTGCTGAAGGGTCTGTTTGCCGATGCCAAGGTGCCGGGAGCCGAACAGCTCGCCGCCGCCCGCTCGGCAACCGAATTCGCGCTGCGCTCGATCTCCGAGTTCCGTCCGTCGGTGGATGCCGGCGCGCCGTTCAAGGAAACGGCAGCAAAGGCCTCGCAGTCGGCGGCATCCGCCTTGTCAACGCTGCAGGCCCTGCCCCGCGATGCGAAATCGGTCGGTGCAGCCCTCGAAAAGCTGTCGGCGATGATCGATACGCTGACCACCGTTCCGGCCGCGCCCGCAGCACCGGCTCCGGCGACAGCCGCCGCACCTGTTCCCGCCACCAACGAAGTGGCATCGGGCAACAGCAGTGAGCCGAAGACGATCGAACAGGCGCCGCTGACGACGAGCAACAACACCGTCATCATCCGCCGCGGCGATACGCTTTGGCAGATCTCGCGCCGAGTCTATGGCGCGGGCGTGCGCTACACGACGATCTACATGGCCAACGAGGATGAGATCAAAAACCCCGATCGCATCCTGCCCGGCCAGATCTTCGGCGTTCCCAAGGACGCGCTGCCGAATTCGGAAGAGCTGCACCGCAAGCTGAAGGCGGGCGAACACCTCTAAACAGTTCGAAAGATCTGCGACTATTGATAAAGGCCGGGCGAATATAGCGCCCGGCCTTTTCTCTTTGGCGGTTTGCCGTTGCATTCGCCGCCGTCAAATCCTATGTGGCGGGGGACGGCGAGACTGTCTGGCGGAGGCCCTCGAAAGGGCCGTTCCGCCTTTTGCAATTGCCGCTATCGAAACGATGCATTCGTGGTGAAAGCCCACCCCCGGGCTGGAGATGGGCATGGCAAACAAGACGGTTTCTGATTCCAACCTGCTGCGCACGCTGTTCAATCTCTGGCCCTATATGTGGCCGAACGAGCGGCCGGACCTGAAGATGCGCGTCGTCTGGGCGTCGGTCTACCTGCTGATCTCGAAATTCGTGCTGCTGCTGGTTCCCTACTTCTTCAAGTGGTCGACCGACGCGCTTAACGGCAAGACAGATCTCCACACCAGTCTTCCGCCGCTGCTGACCGGCGCGATCGCGCTAATCATCGCCTATAATCTGACGCGGCTGATCCAGCTGGCGCTCAACCAGCTGCGCGACGCGCTGTTTGCTAGTGTCGGCCAGTATGCGGTGCGCAAGCTCGCCTTCAAGACCTTCGTCCACATGCACGAGCTGTCGCTGCGCTTCCATCTGGAGCGCAAGACCGGCGGCCTGTCGCGCATCATCGAGCGCGGCACCAAGGGCATCGAAACGATCGTCCGTTTCACAATCCTGAACTCTGTGCCGACGGTCATCGAGTTCCTGCTGACCGCCTTCATCTTCTGGTGGGGCTACGGCTTCTCCTATCTCGCCGTCACCGCGTTTACCGTGTGGGCCTATATCTGGTTCACGATCCGCGCCAGCGACTGGCGCATCTCGATCCGCCGGTCGATGAACGACAGCGATACCGACGCCAATACCAAGGCGATCGATTCCCTCCTCAACTTCGAGACCGTCAAATATTTCGGCAACGAGGAGATGGAGGCCAAGCGCTTCGACAAATCGATGGAGAAATACGAGAAGGCGGCGACCGACGTCTGGACCTCGCTCGGCTGGCTGAACTTCGGCCAGGGCGTGATCTTCGGTCTCGGCACCACCGTCATGCTGGTTCTCTCGGGCCTTGCCGTGCAGCGCGGCGAACAGACCGTCGGCGACTTCGTGTTCGTCAACTCGATGCTGCTGCAGCTTGCCGTGCCGCTGAACTTCATCGGCTTCGTCTATCGCGAAATCCGCCAGGGCCTGACCGATATCGAGCAGATGTTCGATCTTCTCGAGGTCAAGGCCGAGGTGACGGATGCGCCGGATGCCAAGCCGCTTTCGATCGCGCAGGGTGCAATCAGCTTCAAGGACGTGCATTTCGCCTACGACGCGGCGCGGCCGATCCTGAAGGGCATTTCCTTCGATGTCCCGGCAGGCAAGACCGTCGCGGTCGTCGGTCCCTCGGGAGCCGGCAAGTCGACGCTGTCGCGCCTGCTCTACCGATTCTACGACATCCAGAGCGGGGCGATCACCGTCGATGGCCAGGATATCCGCGGCCTGACGCAGAAGAGCCTGCGCTCGGCGATCGGCATGGTGCCGCAGGATACCGTGCTCTTCAATGATACGGTCGCCTACAACATCCGCTATGGCCGTCCCGGCGCCAGTGACGCCGAGGTGAAGACTGCGGCCGAGATCGCGCAGATCGCCCATTTCATCGATCTTCTGCCCGAAGGTTTCGAGACCAAGGTCGGCGAACGCGGACTGAAGCTCTCGGGTGGCGAAAAGCAGCGCGTGGCGATCGCCCGCACCGTTTTGAAGGCGCCGCCGATCCTGATCCTCGACGAGGCGACGTCGGCGCTCGACACGACGACCGAAGGCGAGATCCAGACGGCACTCGACGCCGTCTCGAAGAACCGCACGACGCTGGTCATCGCCCACCGCCTGTCGACCGTCATCGGCGCCGACGAGATCATCGTCTTGAAGAGCGGCGAGATCGCCGAGCGGGGAACGCATGCGGCGCTGCTCGCCAAGGACGGTCTCTACGCCTCGATGTGGAACCGCCAGCGCGAGGCGACACAGGCCGAAGAACATCTGAAGCAGGTGCGCGAGAGCGACGATCTGGGCGTTGTCACGCGCCTTGCTCCAGCCACCTAACCACCTGAACAAAACGGCCGATCCGCCGTTTTGCTGTTTAGAACCCTTTCATGAAGGCCGCCGCAGCGGCCACGGCATTGCCCCGGCCGGAGTTTTTCTATAACCAGCGGTAACGAAAAAACCGAGGAGACCGGCGCATATGAGCCTGCTTGATACCGTTCGAAACACCATCGTTCCGGTCCATAAGGAAGGCTATCCCTTTGTCGCCGCCTTCTTCGTCGCATCGCTGCTGCTTGGCTGGCTTTTCAAGCCGCTGTTCTGGGTCGGCCTGATCCTGACGCTGTGGTGCGCCTACTTCTTCCGCGATCCCGAGCGCATGACGCCGCAAGACGACGATCTGGTCATCTCGCCTGCTGACGGCAAGGTGTCGTCGATCCAGATGGTGACGCCGCCGGCCGAGCTCAATCTCGGCAGCGAGCCGATGCTGCGCATCTCGGTGTTCATGAACGTCTTCAACTGCCATGTGAACCGTTCGCCGGTGCGTGGCCGCATCGTCAGCATCAATTACCGCTCCGGCAGCTTCGTGAATGCCGAACTCGACAAGGCCAGCGAAGACAACGAGCGCAACGGCCTGGTCATCGAAACGGCCCATGGCAATATCGGCGTCGTGCAGATCGCCGGTCTGGTCGCGCGGCGCATTCTCTGCTGGGCGAACACCAACGAGCCGCTGGCCGCTGGCGAGCGCTTCGGCCTGATCCGCTTCGGTTCGCGCCTCGACGTCTTCCTGCCTGCCGGTTCGGCGCCGCGTGTCGCGCTCGGCCAGACGGCGATTGCCGGTGAGACGGTGCTTGCCGAATTCGCCTCCGCCAAGGGTCCTGTCATCAGCCGCCGCAGCTAAGACGATCAGGAGCGCCACATGGAGACGCCTTTTCCGCCTTTCGAACCCAACGGCCCGAACGATTCAGCGCGCGGGCCGAGGCTGCGTGAAATTCCGCTCCGGCTGGTCGTTCCCAATCTCATCACCATCCTGGCGATCTGCGCCGGCCTGACCGGCATCCGTCTTGCCTTCGAAGGGCGCTACGAGCTTGCCGTGATGATGGTGTTGCTCGCCGCCTTCCTCGACGGCATCGACGGACGTATCGCCCGGCTGATGAAGGCGACGTCGAAATTCGGCGCGCAGATGGATTCGCTGGCCGACATCGTCAATTTCGGTGTTGCCCCTGCCCTCGTCGTTTATGTCTATGCACTCGATCAGGCGCGCTCGATCGGCTGGATCGCGGCACTGATCTATACGATCGCCGCCGGCCTGCGGCTTGCGCGTTTCAACGTCATGTCGGAGCGCGAAAACCGGGCGCCCTGGCAATCGGAATATTTCGTCGGCGTGCCGGCCCCTGCCGGCGCCATGTTGGTGCTGTTGCCCGTCTATCTCGGCTTCCTGGGGATGGAGAGCGACCGGCTGTTTGCCTATATCTCTTCGGCCTACACCGTGCTGATCGCCTTCCTGCTGATCAGCCGCCTGCCGGTCTGGTCCGGCAAGCAGGAGGGCAGCAAGCTGCGCCGCGATCTGGTGCTGCCGCTGATGCTCGGCGTCGTTCTCTATGTCGCGCTGCTGATGAGCTTTACCTGGGAAATCATGGTCTTCACCGTGGTGATCTACCTCATCTCCCTGCCCTTCGGCGCCCACCGCTGGAAGAAGAAATACGGCACGCTGACGATCGAGGAACCCGGTGTCGGCGAAGACGACATGGGCCGCCACATCTGAGATTTAATTAGCACGCTACCCAAGCGTGCTTTTCTGCATCAAGCCTCGCGCAAAGTTTTCGCCTTACACACTTCCTGATGATCGATGCCTCTCTTTTGTCGTTTTTCGCGACAAAAGAGCAAATCAGAACACATCCAGGGAACACGTAAGGAGAGTATCGTGACCTCGAAGAAAACTGGTGCAGCGGAACAGCCGGCCAAGCAGGATCTCAGCACCCACTACTGCCCGCTCGGCCTGAAAGCCGTACTGGCAGCAGCACTGATGCTGAAGAAGCCTGCCCTCATCAAGAAGCCTGCTTAAGCAGCGAGGAAGCGCCAGAGCAGGCTGATTGCCAGCAGGCTCATGACGACGCCGATGATGACGTCGAGAACCCGCCAGGCGGCGGGTTTTGCAAAGACCGGCTGCAGCAGCCGCGCTCCATATCCCAGACCAAAGAACCAGACGAAAGACGCGATTGCGGCTCCCGCGCCGTATGCGATCCGGTCCTGCCCCTGATAGGCGGCCGACAGGCTGCCCAGCAGCACCACCGTATCCAGATAGACATGCGGATTGAGGAAGGTGAAGGCGAGGCAGGTGGCGACCGCCGCCTTCAGCCCCAGCGCCTGCGGCGATCCTGCCTGCATGGCGCCCGGATGCAGCGCCCGGCGGAAGGCCATGAAGGCGTAGGAGCCGAGGAAGACGGCGCCGCCGAGCGTGACCACCGAAATCAGCACCGGCGATTGCGACACCAGCGTGCCCAGACCGCCAACACCGGCGGCGATGAGCAGCGCATCCGACAGCGCGCAGATCAGGCAGAGGATGAAGACATGCGAGCGCAACAGCCCCTGGCGAAGAATGAAGGCATTCTGCGCGCCGATAGCGATAATCAGGGATGCGCCGAGGAAGAAGCCCGAAAGGGCAGCCGAAATCGAGATCATATTATGGTCCGGGAAATGAGAGAATTTTGGATCAGAAGAAGCTGAGCTGCCCGTCGCTGGGCTTTGCGGCAACAGGCTTCGGGGGCTTTTCGAGGACGACAGGCGTCTGCAGGTCCTCACCCATGTTCGAAACCTTGTTGACCTTGTCGGACACCGGGATCGCTTCGAAGAAGTCGTCTTCGACCGGCCTCATCAGATCGGCAACCTCGCGCGGCTCCTGCGTCTTGCAATCCAGCCAGCGGGAGAAGTCCTCAGGCTTGATGACGACAGGCATCCGGTCGTGGATCGGCGCGATGGCCGAGTTGGCTGCGGTCGTGAGAATCGCGCCGGTATCGACTTCCGATCCGTCGGCGGATGCCCAGGTTTCCATCAGTCCGGCAAAGGCGACGATGCCGCCATGCTTCGGCTTGATCCAGTAAGCCTGCGATTTCTCGCCGCTTTCCTTGGATGGACGGTGCCATTCGTAGAAGCCCGATGCCGGAACCAGAACGCGGCGATGGCGCATGGCGGCGCGGAACGACGCCTTGCCGATTGCGGTCTCCGAACGCGCATTGATCAGCAGCGGAAACTGCTTGGGATCCTTGACCCAGGAGGGCGTGAAGCCCCAGCGCACGAGGACGGCGCGGCGATCCGGCTGGTTGCTGCCCTTCTCCGGCGTCTCGCCCGAAACGACGACGAGGATCGGCTGTGTCGGGGCGATATTGTAGCGCGCCGGAAAGTCCTCCAGCTCGACCACTCCCAGCAGGTCCTGCAGCTCTTCCGGGGTCAATGTCAGGGCATAGCGTCCGCACATGAGATTGTCTTTGCACCCCGTCAGGCGACGGTCAAGGGTCGGTTGCGTCAGCTGCGCGGCGCAAAGAGGATGATCGCCGTGCCCGCCAGGCAGACCGCCGCGCCGCCGATATCCCAGCGATCGGGCACCCGGTTTTCGGCCAGCCAGAGCCAGAGGATCGATGCGGCGATATAGATGCCGCCATAAGCCGCGAAGGTGCGCCCGGCCGCCTCGCTCGGCACCAGGGTCAGCAGCCAGGCAAACAGCGCCAGCGACACCATGCCGGGCGCCAGCCACCAGGCGGACCTGCCCATTTTCAGCCAGGCCCAGAAGGCAAAGCAGCCGGCGATCTCGAAGAGGGCAGCAAAGGCATAGATCAGGTAGGTCAGCGGTCTTTCCTTCGAATCGAACGTCCGGTACTCAGGCTGATATCCACGTTCGGCGATCGGAACATGGTGCGCAACCTTGAAAGCAGCTGGGACATGACAGAGACGGCATCGACGGCCAGGGCGGCATCCTCTGCCATTCTCGAGCGTGACGGCAGGTTTCTGCTGGTGCTGCGCCGCAATCCCCCCTCTGCCGACATGTACGCCTTCCCCGGCGGCCGGGCGGAACCGGGAGAGACGCCGGATCAGACGGCGCTTCGCGAGTTCCACGAGGAAACCGGCATTGCAGCCCGCAATCCGAAGCTGTTTTCCGAGTATGATCTGAAGACCCACGCCCCCGACGGCAGTATCAGCAGCCATTTCTATCTTTCGGTCTTCACGGTGGAGGCAGATGCCGACGCGGTCGCGGAAGCTGCCGACGATGCCGCAGCGATCGGCTGGTACAGTCTCGACGAGATCCGGCGCCTGCCGGTTCCGCAATCGGTGCTCGAATGCGTGGAACGGCTGGCGCTTCGACAATAACCGCGTGGAAACATGGCGCGGCGCCTTGTTCCCGACATCGCTTGCGTATCAACTATCAGCATGATTCCCGTACGACGCGTTTTCTTGTCTCTGTTCTTGTGCGCCGGTGCGGCCATGTCCGCACCTGTGTGGGCTCAGGGCAAGAAGGCACCGCCTGCGGTTCCCGAGGCGCCGCCGCCCCCACCGGCTACTGTGCCCTATGACGACAAGCTGTTGCGCTTTGCCGAAGTGATCGGTTCGGTGCATTATCTGCGAACGCTGTGCAAGGCCCCGGGCGGGGACGAATGGCGCGATGAGATGCAGCAACTGCTTGATTCTGAAGCGAAAGACGAGCCTCAGCGCAAGGAAAGACTGACCGCGGCCTTCAACCGTGGATACCGTGCCTTCGCCTCCGTCTATACCGATTGCACGGCATCCGCGATCGTGGCAGAAGAGCGCTACCGTAACGAAGGTGCAACACTGGCCACAGAAATTACTTCGCGTTTTGGAAATTGACGTTTAATTAACCTGTTTTCACTCCCGCGCGTGTCGTTTTGGGAAAAGGCTGATAGAGTTGTTAACCAGGCAGTAAGGCATGCAGTTCGAGGAAAAGAAAATGGAACCAAGCCTCAACGACATCGACGACATGATCGTCCACGAAAAGATGCAGGCGGCTTTGGAGTACCACAACGAGGCTTGGGCTGACGGCATGGCCGACGGCATCGAGCCCGAAATCATTGCCGACACCGCCATCATCCATGCCCTGCGCGAGACGATTCGCCTCCACGGCGAGAACAACGCGGAAGCCTTGCTCGATTCGCTGCGCGAACGGATGCTTGCTGGTGAGTTTTCTCCCAACCGCAGACTGCAGTAGAATTAGAGAGCCCGATGCAAACCGGTAAGGACAAGGCCCCGCGGCGGCTGATGGCGCCGCTTCTCGTTGCTTTATGCGTCGGTGCCGGTGTTTTGCCAGCGCCGGTGGCGCATGCGCTTTCTGAGCTGCACAAGGTTCCAGGGCAGCCCGACCCGCAGGCGACCGATCAGAAAAACAGCCAGCAACAACAGCAAACGCAGACCCCGCCGGCAACGGCGCCGGGCGTGCCGATGCCGGATCCGCTTGTTAACAAGGACAATGCCGGCAAGAGCACAGACAAGACGCCAGGCGCCACCGACGACGCCAAGCCTGTCGAGGTGATCTACGACATCAACAAGGCGCCGGAGCCGGTGCGCAAAATGCGCCAGCAGATCGTCGAGGCGGCGGCTTCCGGCGATCTGGAGCGGCTGCGCCCGCTGATGGGCACCGGCGCGCAGCAGACGCAGGTGACCGTCGGCGAGCCGACGGACGACCCGATTGGAACGCTGAAGGATCTCTCCGGCGACCCTGATGGCGACGAGATCCTCGCCATCATGCTCGACGTCATCTCCACTGGCTTCGTACATGTGGGCGCCGGAACGGCCGACGAAGCCTATGTCTGGCCCTATTTCGCCGAGAAGGACCTGAAGGCGCTGACGCCGCCCGAGCGTGTCGAGCTGTTGCGCATCGTCACCGCCGGCGATCTCTCCGACATGCAGGAATTCGGCGGCTACAATTTCTACCGCCTGGGCATCACGCCTGACGGCAAGTGGAAGTTCTTCACCGCAGGCGATTGATCGCAAGCCCTCCCCCGCCGCTTGCAGCGGCGGCGCGGAAGACTTAACTCTGAGCGACAACGAACGCGACAGGTCTCGCCATGCCATCCGTCTTTCTCCCGCACCGCGCGCTTTTCCGCATCGGCGGCGCGGATGCCGAATCCTTTCTGCAGAACCTGATCACCACCGATATCGTCTCGATGGTGCCAAACGAGGCGCGCCCCGGCGCGCTGCTGACGCCGCAGGGCAAGATTCTGTTCGACTTCATGATCTGGCGCGACGGCACTGATTTCATCATCGAGACCGATCGCGATCAGCATGATGCGCTGGTGAAGCGGCTGACAATGTACAAGCTGCGCGCCGCCGTGACGCTTTCGTCCATCGAGGCCGACGGTGTGACCGTTTCCTGGGATGATGCAACCGCTGACGGCGCGGCCGACAGCCGGTTTGCCAAGGCTGGCATCACGCTGCACCGCCGCGAGGGCAAGCATGGCGCGGATGACGCCTTGCTCTACGACGCCCTGCGGGCCGCACATGGCATCGTCACTTCAGGCCCCGATTACGCGCTGCAGGATATCTTCCCGCATGACGCGCTGATGGACCTCAATGGCGGCCTGTCATTCAAGAAGGGCTGCTATGTCGGCCAGGAAGTGGTTTCCCGCATGCAGCACCGCGGCACCGCGCGCCGGCGTGTTGTGACCGTCACTGCAACGGGCGCACTTCCGGCGCCGGGCACGGAAATCACGGCTGGCGGCAAGCCTGTCGGCACACTCGGCACCGTCAGCGGCCAGACCGGCCTTGCCATCGTCCGTATCGATCGCGCCGGTGAGGCCATGGCTGCAGGCACGGTGCTGATGGCAGGCGATACCGCGGTGTCGTTGACGCTGCCCGCCTGGACCGGCCTTACCTTCCCATCCGCCTCCGACGAGGCCAGCGCGTGACAAAGCCGCCCCGTGCCTGGCAACGCATGCTCTCCGGCAGGCGTCTCGATCTGCTCGACCCGTCGCCGCTGGATGTCGAACTCAGCGACATCGCACATGGCCTTGCGCGCGTTGCACGGTGGAATGGCCAGACCTCGGGTAATCATGCATTTTCGGTGGCGCAGCACAGTCTTGCCGTCGAGGATATCTTTCGCCGCCTCAATACGGCGAGCCCCGACGACTGCCTGTTGGCCCTGCTGCACGATGCGCCGGAATATGTGATCGGCGACATGATCTCGCCGTTCAAATCCGTCGTCGGCGGTGGCTACAAGACGGTGGAGAAGCGGCTGGAAGCCGCCGTTCATCTGCGCTTCGGCCTGCCGCCGCACCCCTCGCGCGAGCTGAAGGACAAGATCAAGAAGGCCGACACGATCGCCGCCTATTTCGAGGCCACCTGCCTGGCAGGCTTCACACCAGCCGAAGCGCAAAAATTCTTCGGCCAGCCGCGCGGGATTACCCGCGAGATGTTACCGATGGAGCCGCTTCCGGCGGTCGAGGCGCAGCGGCTGTTCTGCGAACGGTTCGAGGCGATCGAAGCTCTCCGGAGCGCCAGGCCGTGACGCCCCATATCGTCGTTTCACCACTGCTGCGGATCGCCGAGATGGCGGTGCGCCACGGCTCCCGCGAGATGGTCAGCCTGATGGCCAAGGAACAGGCCTTTCACCGGCCGGGCGTCATCGCCGCCGACCGCCATCTGCTGCTGCACATGAACGACATCGCCTTCAAGGGCACCGGCAATCTCGTTGCGCCCGATGAGGCCCATGTGCAGAAGATCATCGATTTCGCTGCCGGCTGGGATGACAGCGCCCCGCTGCTTGTCCATTGCTGGATGGGCGTCTCGCGCTCACCTGCCGCAGCACTCGTTGCCGCCCTTGCGCGGGTGCCCGATCAGGACGACCGGGAGCTTGCGCAAAGGCTGCGCACCGCCTCGCCCCATGCGACGCCGAACACCCGAATCATCGAGATCGGCGACGGCCTGCTGAAGCGCGATGGCAGGCTGATTGCCGCCGTTCGCGCCATCGGCCGCGGCGCCGATGCCGACGGCAACGCGCCTTTCGTGCTGTCCATCGCTCCCGATAAAACTGGTTGACGCCCCGGTACCCTGCCCCATCTAGCGAAGGGCAATGGAAATTCGAGGTATGACAGCAGGCATGGAACAGGCAACAGACGTCATCGTCGCAACGCGCACGGCGCTCAGCCAGGCAAGCGCACTCGCAGTTCAATATTCCTTTTCGATTCTCGGCGCGATCATTCTGCTGATCGTCGGCTGGGCGATGGCGAGCTTTCTCAGCCGCTGGGCCTATGAGGGGATTTCCCGCGTTCGCGGCATCGACGAAACGCTGGCGCGCTTCTTCACCAATGTGCTGCGCTATGCGCTGCTGATCCTCGTCTTCATCACCGTGCTCGGCCAGTTCGGCGTGCAGACGGCCTCGATCATCGCCACACTCGGCGCTGCCGGTCTGGCCATCGGGCTGGCGCTGCAAGGCACGCTACAGAATATCGCCGCGGGGATCATGCTGTTGATCCTCAGGCCGTTCCGGGTGGGTGAGTATATAGAAACCAGCAGCATCTCCGGAACAGTCCGTGAGATCGGCCTGTTTGCGACGGAGTTCAAGACCGGCGACGGTCTCTACAGGCTGGCGCCGAATTCCATTCTCTGGAACACGCCGATCACCAATTACAGCCGCGAACCGACGCGCCAGAACGAGGTGAAGGTCGCGGTCGCCTATGCCGACGACCTGGATGCGGCGATGGAGCGGCTGGTGTCTCTGGCAAAGCAGGATCCGCGTGTGCTGAAATCGCCTGCACCCAGCGCTTTCGTCGATACGATCGGTGGCGCGACGATCAGCGTGACGCTGCGCTACTGGGCGAAGACCGGCGACTGGTGGCTGCTCAGCCGCGATATGGTGAAGCGGATCAAGCTCAGCTTCGACGAAGGCGGTCATCTGCTGCCGGTGACCGCGGCCAATGGCAACACGCTTCCCGAAGCCGCTCCTGTCGAAGAGAAGACAACAGGTCCGACCAGACGCGCAGCGGCCAAGAACCAGCCGTCCAGGCCATAGCGCGAACGGAACGTTTTGACTCGCTGCCGGTTAATCTCTCAAGGAGATTGATCGATGCCACTGCCGAACTACCGCGATACATTTTTGCAAAGCCTGCAGACGCTCAAGGGGCTGACCGGCGATTCCGGCGAGTATGTGCGGTTTCGCTGGCAGGCGATCTATCTGACGCGCGGCCAATTCTCCTATTTCTTCCGTGGGGCGCTCGATGGCACCAGCGCCGGGTTTTCGGGCCAGCAGATCGACCTTGTCAGCGGCGAGGTCAGCGTCATCCCGGCGCAATCGGTCGGCCTCTATGGCGCGACCTTCGGGCTCAACGAGGCAATCACCGCCTATAGCGGGCCGCAGAAATCGGTCATCGAAGTCGCCCATGCCTTCACCGAGGCGAGCGAGATGGATTACCACCCGGAATTCTTCTACGTCAGGATGAACCTGCTGCACACGGCCAACGACAGCAAGATGGGCTTCGCCCGCGACCCGCGGCTCAGGGAAAACACCAACCTGATCTTCGTCGGGCTGGAAGATCAGATGACGTCGGAGCTGCTGGAGGAAAGCGACATCGCCCGCTGGGTGGCGCAGGAAAAGCCGATGGCATCGGCCGATTGGTATGCGGAGCGGTATTATTATGGGTGAGTTTCCCGCATTCCTGTGCTCGTCACAGGAATGCGGGACGGTTATTTAATCACCCCACACGCCAGCCTCTCGCCCGCATCGCCCGACGGCTGGCTGCGATAGTCATCCGAATTTGCGTGGATCATCAGCGCCCGACCGCGTATGCCGTCCTTCTTGCCATCCAGCGTCACCATGCTGTCGAAGACCTGGGCGCGGAGGATGCCGTCCTGACCGACATACTGGTTCGGCATGTCGCCGGCATGCGGACCCTTTGCCGCCAGGAAGCCGTGTTCGGCATCTGTCGGGTTGAAATGCTTGCCGGCCGATTCGTGATGGGTGGCGGCGTCGCATTTGCCGGTTTCGTGGACGTGGAAGGCGACCCATTTATTGGCGGGCAGACCGGAGACCTCGACTTCGAGCATCACGCCGCCATTGGCGGCCGCGGTGAGCGTTGCCCGGCCGCTCTCCTTGCCTTTGCCGTCGACGAAATTGGCGGTCGCGGTCTGCTTGTCCTGCGCATTGGCGGCGAAGGCCGGAACTGCGAACGTCAGCGCAGCAATGACGATGGTCGTTTTCATGAGGGTTTCCTTCCGCTTGGCTGTCGTTGTCCAACGCCTCACTGCCGAAGGGGTTCCGGCAAAAACAAAAGCCGGCCAAATGGCCGGCTTCGTGAATACGGTCTGCGTTCGCCTCAGGAGGCGATATCGAGATCGTATTGGCCGTAGGTGCTGCGATAGAGATCGGGCGAACCATCATCATTGGATGCCGCGAAGGTCATATCGGTACCGGTCGTACGCATGCCCATCATCAGGGCAAGAACATTGTCGGTTGCTGTCGAGCGCGGCTCATGCTTCGGCTCTTCACTCAGTTCAGCGAGAATACCAGGCTTCTCGTCAGCTGCACGTTCGCCACGGCTCAAAACGCCGTCGCCATTCGTGTCGAGCCGGGAAAGCGTTGCCAAATAGGCATATGCCGTGTCTGAAACAGATGCAACTTGGGCCATACAAACCTCCGTCCACCGCCTTAATTCTTCGGTGCTGTCTGTACGCAATACAAATGGGGAAAATCGAACTGGTCCGGGGATACCCCGAATAGTGAGTCGGGTCAACAAGCTGTTAACTTCCCATTAAGGAAGGTTGACAAAGCGTTCAAAGGTGATCCCGGCTCCGGGTTTTCCACGGCTTCGCCCCTCATGCGAAAGGCGCATTGCAACTCTCTGCCCGAAGCCCTATTCCGGGCCTCCATACCAACGATTGCGGTGACGAGAATGCATCAGGCCGAAGCCTTTGCCCCCTTCGAGAGCCTTGCGGCTGAGCTTATTCCATTTGCCACCGAGGGCGACGACGGTTCGCATGATCTGGCGCATGTGCTGCGCGTCTTCAAGAACGCCATGCGCATCCAGAAGATCGAAGGCGGCGATGCGCGCATTCTGGCCGCTGCCGTGCTGCTGCATGATTGCGTTGCCGTCGAGAAGAGCTCACCGCTCCGCTCCAAGGCCTCGGCGCTCGCGGCACAGAAGGCATCCGGGATCCTGCAGAAGCTTGGCTGGACGGCAGAGGATATCGCAGCCGTTTCGCATGCGATCACCGCACACAGCTTCTCCGCCAATGTGACGCCCGAGACGCTGGAAGCGAAGATGCTGCAGGATGCCGACCGGCTCGACGCGATCGGCGCTGTCGGCGCTGCCCGCTGTTTCTACATCGCCGGGCGCATGGTCTCCGGGCTCTACGACCCCTTCGACCCCGGCGCCAAGGAACGCCCGCTCGACGACAAGCGCTATGCAATCGACCACTTCCAGACCAAACTGTTCAAACTGGCCGACGGCTTCCAGACGGGAGCCGGACGCGAACTGGCGGCGGAACGCGACAAGCGGTTGCGCGATTTCCTCGCCGACTTCATGGACGAAATCTAGGCTTCAGGAGACAGCATGCAGGTCAGCGATCTCTTCATCTACCCGCTCAAGAGCGCCAGGGGCATTGCGCTTGCCTCTTCTGCGATCGACGCATTCGGCCTGCCGGGCGACCGGCGGGCGATGATCACGGACGCTGACGGACAATGCATCACCCAGCGCGAACTGCAGGATCTGGCGCGCATCGACGTCCGTCCGGAAGCCGCAGCGTTCCGTCTGCTTATGGATGGCAAGGGCGAGATCGCGGTTCCGCCGCCGCAACCGGACAGGCGGATGGATGTCGTCATCTGGAAGACACCTGTGAATGCCGCCGTTGCCGATGACGGGAGCAACAGCCGGCTGTCAGAATGGCTGGGGCGCGAGGTCAAGCTGGTGTTCTTCGATGCCGCCGCCGAGCGAATTGCCAGCCCGGAATGGGCCGGACCGGACACGCCGGTGACCTTTGCCGACGGCTATCAGATCCTGGTGACGACGACGGGATCGCTGAAGGCGCTGAATGCCGATCTAGCCAGCCATGCGGAAGGTGAAATCGGCATGGAACGTTTCCGCCCGAACATCGTCATCGACATCGACGAACCCTGGCCCGAAGACCGCTGGGCGGCGATCGAGATCGCCGGCATCCGGCTCGATCTCGTCAAGCCCTGCGCCCGCTGCATCATGACGACCCAGGACCAGATCACCGGCTCGCGCGACGTGCCGAACCCGATGCCGGCGATGGGCCGTGTGCGCATGTCGGCGGACCGGCGCGTACCGGGGCCGCTGTTCGGCTGGAACGCGACGCCACGGGGCACCGGCACGATCGCCATCGGCGACACCGTAAGGGTGATCGAGGAACGGCCGGAAGGCTGGGCCTTCAAGGTGCGCAACCGCGCCTAGAGGCCGGAGAGCGCATCGTCGATCCTGCTCATCACATCTGATGGCAACGGACCCTTCGCCAGGGCGCCGGCATTTTCCTCGACCTGGGCGACCGTCCGGAAACCGGGGATCGGCAGGGTGCGGGGCGAGCGGGCCCAGAGCCAGGCGAGCGCGCCCTGCGTCAGCGTCCTGCCGCCATCGGTCAGGAGATTTCTAACGGCGTCGAGACGGGCGGCGAATTCGGGGGCGATCTTTCCGTCCTTGAAATAGATCATCCAGTCGAGGCTTGCGCCGCGGACATCCTTTTCGCCGACAGTCTTGCCCGGCGTGAACTTGCCGCTGAGCAGCCCCATGGCCAGCGGGCCGCGGTTGATCGAGATCAGGCCGTTCTTCTCGATGAGGGCGATCATCTCCGGCACCGGCTCGAAGACGTTCATCGTATGCTGCACGGAGACGAAGCCGTTGCGATCGAGATGGCGGGCCGCCCGGTCCGGATAGTCGGTGCTCCAGCCGAAAGCGTCGATCTTGCCCTCGGCCTTCAGGGTCTCAAGCGTCCCGAAGACCTCGTCTGAGGCTTCGAGCGGAAAGTCGTTCAGATGGAACTGCAGCAGATCCAGCCGCTCGCGGCGCAGCCGACGCAGCGAGGTTTGCGCCGATTGCCGGATGAAGGCCGGGTCGGCAAAGGCGCCGGTCGCCTGCTTGGTCTTTTCGTCGGTTGCATGGCCGAACTTGGTGGCGATGACGATATCGTCGCGATTGCCGATGGCACGGCCGACCACCTCCTCGGAATGCCCTGCCCCGTAATTCGAGGCGGTATCGAAAAAGCGGATGCCGAGATCGACCGCACGGTTGATGGCGCGGATCGATTCGCCGTCGTCCACCTCGCCCCAGCCGAGCGGGACATCGCCCGCATAGAACGGCCCGCCGATCGCCCAGCAGCCCATGCCGAGGCGCGGGATCTCGCGGCCGTTCCAGAGGGTGATCGCCGTCGTGTTGTCAGGTTTGGTCAGCATGTCCTATTCCTCCACCATCTGCCGTCGCTGAAGAGATAGGGAGCGATCGCGGCGCGGTAAACCGCCAAATCCGCAGCATATCCTTCACCGGTGAAAAACCGCCTTTCAGGCGGAGAGTTTGCCATCCGGCGGCAGGGCTGTTGCCGAGGCATTGATCGCCTTCAGTGCCGACTGGATGAAACCGTCGCGGGCCGATGCCGCCTCGATGCCGCGCGGCTCGTAGACATGGCGGTGGAGAAAGAAGCTGGTCAGGCGGAAGGCGGCGGCGAGATTGTCGTAATCGGCCGCGTGATTGCCCTCGCCCGCCAAAAACGACGGCAGCAGCAGCATCTTGTCGGCATAGGGCCTGCCTGCTGCGCGGCAGACGGCGCGGCCGGATTTCGGCGAGACGTAGGCGAGATCGGTCTTGACGCCGGTCGCTGCACATTCACTGAGATCGATGCCGTAACCGAGATCATTCAGCACCGCGAGTTCGAAGCGGACAAAGAGCTCGCCGGCATCGGCAGGATTGTGGAGATTGTCGAGAATGACCTCCAGCGCGTCGTAGAGATGCGGATGCGGATCACGCTCGGGCAGCAGGCGCAGCAAAGCACCCATCGCCTGCACGCCATAGACGGCGGTGGCACTCTCCATCAGCCGCGCGGCGCGAAGCTGCAGCGGCTCGATCCTGAATTCGCCGAGGTGCTCGTCAAGGCGCGCTCGCCAGATGACATCGACTTCATTGCCCGGCTGCAGCACCGGCTGCATGCTGCGCGAACGGCCGGAGCGGACGAGACCGAGATGGCGGCCGCGATCGCGCGTCATCACCTCGGCGATGACGCTTGTCTCGCCGTGGCGCTTCACGCCCAGAACGATTGCATGATCCTGCCATTGCATCGGCAACAAACCTCAGACTTCAGGAATCGATCCTAGAGCAAGGCTTCGCAAATGTCATGGAAGCCGTCATTCGCCCGGAAAGAGCTTGTCCAGAAAATCGCGCATCGCGCCTTCGTCGAAGGGCTTTACGAGCAGCGGCACCTGCTGCAGGTCGGCTGGAAAATCCTGGCTATCGGAATAACCGCTGACGAAGCCGAAAGGAATGCCGCGGTCATTCAGATGGCGGGCAAAGCCGAAGCTCATGGATTCGCCGAGGTTCACATCGAGAAGCGCGAAATCGTAGCTCTCGGCGTTCACGGCCTCCATGGCCTGATCCAGGCTGTTGGCAATATCGATTGTCTCGACGCCGACGGCGCGCAGAATGTCTTCTGCTTCCATGGCAATGATAAGACTGTCTTCCAGAACCAGAACACGGGTTGCGTTCATGATTTATGCCCCTCGCTGTGCGCCGCTGACGGCGCGCACCGTCTTATCAAACCGCATTTTTACCTCAGATGCCCTCTTGGACGGGTGCTCGCCGCACCGGAAACGGTTCGGCCTGCAACCCGACGTCCCGTTCGCTCCATAAGACAGCGAACCGGGAGAAAAAGTGGCATGTCCGGACCTTATTTTCCATAGCACTGATTTGCATTTAAAAAAGACATAGTTGCTGAAACGCTTATATGAAAGGGCGTTTCCCGCTAGGCAGCCCTTCCCAGCCGGCGATATCCAGCAGCCCCTCGCCGTTCAGCACTTCGCAGCCCCGTTCCTGCCAACGGATCAGCCCGCGCTCGGCAAGCTTCTTCAACGTCTTGTTGGTGTGGACGATTGACAGGCCGAGCGTATCGGCGATGTGCTGCTGGGTGATCGGAATGAATTTCCGCCCGTTGAACAGATTGAGCCGCTTGCCGCGTTCATAGAGGAAGGCGACGAGATAGGCGGCGCGCTCAAGCGCCGTTCGCCTTCCGATGCTGAGCAGATGTTCGTCGAGGATGCGCTCCTCCTGCGCCGCGATCCAGGTGATATCGAAGGCGAGCGAGGAATGCTTGTTGTAGAGCGTCATCAGCTTATCGCGCTCGAAGACGCAGAGCGAGACCGGCGACAGGGCTTCGACGGAATGCTGCATCTCGCCCATGATCGTGCCCTGCAGACCGATCAGGTCACCGGGCATGATATAGTTCAGGATCTGGCGGCGGCCGTCTTCCAGCGACTTGTAGCGGAAGCCCCAGCCCGAGAGCACCGTGAAGAGATGGGCGCTGTTGGCGCCCTCGACGAGGATCGTCGCACCGGCATCGGCGGCCAGTTCCCCCTTCTTGAAGCGGGAGACGAAATCCAGTTCGTCACCGCTGAATTCGCGAAAATGCGGCAAGGGCCGCAAGGGACACTGTTCGCACGGTGTCTTGAAGGAGTGTGTCGGTTTTGACGTTGCCATCCCAGCCCTGCGCCCGAAAAAAGCGGCGCATCATATTCAGCGCGCCGTTCAAGGCGAAAAATGCGCGGGATGGCGGTTTTGTTCCGCGAACGGTTGGGATTTTTTATTGAAAAACAAGGATGTGGGTGGGGCTAGATGGTTTTCCTGCCAGCGGAGCGTCCGGAGCCCCCTCATCCGCCCTTTGGGCACCTTCTCCCCGCTGGGGAGAAGGGAATGGAGAGGCCGCGGCTTTCCCCTTCTCCCCTCGGGGAGAAGGTGGCTCGAAGAGCCGGATGAGGGGGCCGCAGACGCTAAGCCCTATCCCCTCACCTACCTTTTATCGCGGGAAATCCAGTCCCATTTCGCGGAACCGCTCGGGATCGTCGCCCCAGTTCTCTCGCACCTTCACGAACAGGAACAGATGGACGTTCTGCTCGAGGATTTCCGAAAGTTCGCGGCGGGAGGCCGACGAGATCGCCTTGATCGTTTCGCCGCCCTTGCCGAGAGCGATCTTCTTCTGGCTGTCGCGCTCGACATAGATGACCTGCTCGATGCGCACCGAGCCGTCCTTGCGCTCTTCCCATTTCTCGGTCTCGACGTGGGACGAGTAGGGAAGCTCCTGATGCAGGCGCAGGAAGAGCTTCTCGCGGGTGATTTCGGCGGCCAGCTGGCGCATCGGCAGATCGGAGATCTGGTCTTCCGGATAGTACCAGGGGCCCTCAGGCAGCGTCTCGGCGAGATAGTTCATCACGTCATCGCATCCCGAGCCGTTTTCGGCCGAGATCATAAAGGTCTGGTCGAACTGGACTGTCTGGTTCGCCGTTGCCGCGAGCGCCAGAAGCAGTTCGCGGTTGACGCGGTCGATCTTGTTCAGAACCAGGATCTTCCTCTGCGGGACGTCCTTCAGCCCTTCCAGAATAGCCTCGGCATCGCCGCGCAATCCGCGCTCGCTGTCGATGAGCAGCATGATGACGTCGGCATCCTTGGCCCCACCCCAGGCCGAGGTGACCATGGCGCGGTCCAGCCTGCGGCGCGGCTTGAAGATACCGGGCGTGTCCATGAAGACGATCTGGGCGTTGTTGTGGATCGCGATGCCGCGGACAACGGCACGCGTCGTCTGCACCTTATGGCTGACGATCGATACCTTGGCGCCGACGAGGCGGTTCACCAACGTCGACTTGCCGGCATTCGTCGGCCCGATCAGGGCAACGAAACCGGAATGGGTCGGGCCATGCGTTTCTGCGGCGCCGTCAGGCGCGATGTCATTTTCTTCGGTCATTGTTCCGTCAATTCCCGGCAGAGGGTTTCTGCCAAATACCTTCACGTTCCAGCATCTTCGTCGCAGCCACCTGTTCGGCTGCGCGCTTGGAACGGTCCACGCCCGTTTCAGGAGCCACACCGGCCACTTCAACGGTCACTGTAAAGCGCGGATCATGATCCGGGCCGCTGCGTTCTTCAACACGATATAGGGGCGTCACGCCAAATTTCGCGTGCGCCCATTCCTGCAATTCGGTTTTCGCGTCGCGGCGGGCACCATCGGCCCGGACCGCACGCTTCTCCCAATACTTCAGGATGAAGCTGCGGGCGATCTCCAGCCCGCCATCGAGATAGAGCGCGGCGATCAGGCTTTCCACCACGTCGGCGCGCACATTCATCATTCGCTTGCCGGTCAGCTTCTTCACATCCGAACCGGTGCGGATGAACAGATGCAGATCGAGCTCGTCAGCAACGGAAGCGCAGGTATCGGCGCTGACCAGCTGGTTCAGCCGCACAGAGAGCTCGCCTTCCGCGGCATTGCCGAACGTCTTGAAAAGCAGCTCGGCGATGCAGAGGCCGAGCACTCTGTCGCCGAGGAATTCGAGACGTTCGTAATTGCCGCCCTTTTGCGTCCGGGCGCTGGCATGTGTCAAGGCACGGTCCAGGCGCCCCTTCTCGGCGAACTCATGACCGATCAAGCTTTCAAGCTTGGAACGGTCGGCCGCCGAGAGCGTCTGAGCCTTCGTCATTCAACAACCTTGAAGAGGCGGTCCCAACGCATGTTGGACGGCCATTTCCAGATTTCGCGGAACGAGGTGTCGTTGCCGAGCGAGAAGAAGATGACGCTGGCGCGGCCGACGAGATTTTCGGCCGGAACGAAACCGACGTCGAAACGGCTGTCGAGCGAGTTGTCACGGTTGTCGCCCATCATGAAGTAGTGGCCTTCGGGGACTACGAATTCCTGCGTGTTGTCACCGCGCGAAACAGGCGACTGGTCGAGCGTGTCGTAGGTCTTGCCGTCATCAAGCGTTTCGCGGAAGACCGGAACGTCCTGGCCCGGATCCTGCGCATAGTCGGAATTGAAGGTGCCGTCGGCGACCTTCGGAACCGGCTTGCCATTGATGAAGAGCACGCCGTTGGTCACCTGGATCTTGTCACCCGGCAGGCCGACGAGACGCTTGATGTAATCGACTTCCGGATTCGGCGGGAAGCGGAAGACGACGATATCGCCGCGCTTCGGCTCGCTTTCGAAGATGCGGCCGCTGAAAAGGTTCGGCGAGAAAGGCAGCGAGTATTTCGAATAGCCGTAAGCGAACTTGTTGACGAAGATGTAGTCACCAACCAGGAGCGTCGGCATCATGGAGCCGGACGGGATGGTGAAAGGCTGGAAGAAGACGGTGCGGATGACCATCGCCAGCAGCAATGCCTGGATGATGACCTTGATGTTTTCCCACAGAGCGTTCGGCTTGGTATCGGCTTTTTCGGACACGCAGTCTTATTCCTCAAAGGCGCCGAAGCGGCGCAATTCTATAGTTGCTTCTCTCTAGCGGCTTCGGCCGGTGGCGGCAATGGCGCGAACATTAAAAGCGACGACAGGCCGCGGCTCAGATGCCTTCCGGCAGCGCCTCGATGATCACGAATGCCTGAGCAAGCGGATAATCATCGGTTATTGTCAAATGAATGACCGGCCGGTGCGCTGCAGGCATCATTGCCTGCAGGATTTCGGCCGCCCCGCCCGTCAGGCGCATCGTCGGCTTGCCGCTCGGCAGATTGACGACGCCCATATCCTTCCAGAAGACACCCTGGGCGATGCCCGTTCCAAGAGCCTTCGAGCAGGCTTCCTTGGCGGCGAAGCGTTTGGCGTAGGATTCGGCCCGGTTCGCCCGGCGGTCGGAGCGGGCCCGCTCGACGTCGGTAAAGCAGCGGTTTGTGAAACGCTCGCCAAAACGCTCGATCGATTTCTCGACGCGCCTGATATCGATGAGATCGCTGCCAATGCCGATGATCATGAAAGGTCCTTCTGCGGGCGAGACGTCATACCGTCGGCACGTCATGCTCGGCGATGGCGAGACGGAGCTTGGCGCGATCCATCAACCGCGTGCGGCGGCGCGACTGAAAGCCACTGACGGTGTAGTATGTCAGCATATAAAGCACAACGGAGGTGACGGCGGCGGGCGGAATGGCGCCGATCAGCATCGGCTCCAGTACCGGGCGCCAGAGCTCAGTGAAATGCAGCTGATGGAACATCTCGTGGAGATCGATCTGCTGGCCGGCCAGCGTATCCTTGCGCGCCAGCAGCAAATGCCCGATTTCCCAGGTGATGCCCCAGATGAAGGGATAGGTCAGCGGATTGCCGAAGGCGGCGCATCCGAGTGCGGCGGCCACCATGCTTCCCGACAGGAAGTAGGTGATGACGAAGGCCATGATGAAATGCACGCCGATGAATGGCGTCCAGGACACGAAGACGCCGGCAGCCACGCCCGCCGCAACGGCATGCGGCGAGGCCGTCAATCTGAGGACGCGCATCTTCAAGTAACGCATGGGGCGCAGAAAGCCTTTGCGTGGCCAGAAGGCCTCGCGCATTCTTTCTCGAAATCCTGCGGGTTTTCTACGGCGGAACAACATGGCGGCTATTTAGTGCAGGGCACCTCACCATGACAAGAGCGGCGAATAATCACGGTTACCGCCAGCCGCGCCGTCCAGTTTCTTCGCACAGGGCGCACATCATACAGGGCGCCCCATCACAGTTTCGGAAGTATTATTCGCAGATTAACGGGCGCGGAACAGACCGCGGTCAACCTGACGCTGACGATATTCAAGATCAATACGATCATGTGAACCGTTCAGGTAGGCCATTTCACGTTCCTGGGCGCTCGGAGCGCGAAGGGCGCGGGCGATTTTCTTGATAGGACCAAACATAACGTTGTCTCTTTCTTTCGTTCATTCTCTGATGACACGGAAGATAGGTGCTGCAGCGCACAATTACCAACGCTCTAATACGAGTGCAGCCATGCGCATAATGCATACATGGCCTTTTCGTCGTGCAAATTTGGTCACAAAACGATCATAAAATGTGCAGACGCCTCAGTCGTAGAGGCGCCGCACGGTGGCAATGCAGTCCAGTTCCTTGAGCTGAGCGAGCATCTGGTTCAGCTGGCGCAGGTCCCACACCTCGATATCCAGCGTCATTTCGGTGAAATCGGCGGCAACACGCACCGTGTTCAGGATGCGGATGTTGACGTCGAGACCGCCAACCGTCTGCGCCACTTTTGCAAGGGTGCCCGGCTCGTTCAGCGCATTGACCAGAATGCGGGCCATGAAGCGCGACTTGTTGGCCTCATCGAGATCCCAGCGGACATCGATCCAGCGGTCCGGCTGGTCGTCAAAATGCTGCAGAGCGGAGGACTGGATCGGATAGATGGTGATCCCCTTCCCCTTCTCCATGATGCCGACGATGCGATCACCGGGCACAGCACCTGTCGGCGCGAACTGGACGGCGATGTTGCTGGAGATGCCGCGGATCGGAACCGCGTCGACGCCGGGCTCGCCTGCGAGAAGGCCCGCTTCGGCACCTTCCTTGTTCTTGCCCGGAACCTTGAAGATCATGCCCGAGGCGCTGCGGACGTTGAACCAGCCCTCGTCGCCGCTCGGCTTGACGGTGACGCGCTCGTCCTGATGATCGGGATAGACGGCGCGCAGCACGTCGAGCGATGACATCTCGCCGCGGCCGACAGCGGCGATCGCATCCTCGACATCCTTCTGGCCGAGGCGGTGCAGTGCAGGCTTCATCGCATCGCGCGAGAAGATCTTGCCGGCGCGGTCGAAGGTGCGCTCGAGAATACGGTGGCCGAGGCCAGCATATTGCTTGCGGATGGCCATGCGGGTGGCGCGGCGGATGGCAGCACGCGCCTTGCCGGTGACGACGATCTCTTCCCACGCGGCCGGCGGCACCTGCACACCAGAACGGATGATCTCGACTTCGTCACCATTCGCCAGCCTCGTCACCAGCGGCATGATGCGGCCGTTGATCTTGGCGCCAACGGTGGTGTCGCCGATATTGGTATGGACGGCATAGGCAAAGTCGATCGGCGTCGCGCCACGCGGCAGGGCGATCAGCTTGCCCTTCGGCGTGAAACAGAAGACCTGGTCCTGGAAGAGCTCGAGCTTGGTGTGCTCGAGGAATTCTTCCGGGCTGTCGCCTTCGGCCAGCGCCTCGATGGTGTGACGCAGCCAGGAATAGGCATTGGATTCGCGCGACAGGATATCGCCGTCGGGCGTCGTCGCGCCGTCCTTGTAGAGGGTGTGGGCGGCGATACCGTATTCGGCGATCTCGTGCATGCGCTTGGTGCGGATCTGCAGCTCGATACGCTGCGAGGACGGGCCGACGATGGTTGTGTGCAGCGAACGGTAGTCGTTCTGCTTCGGCGTCGAGATGTAGTCCTTGAAGCGGCCGGGAACGACGCGCCAGCGGGTGTGGACGATGCCGAGCGCCCGGTAGCAGGCAGGAATTTCATCGACGAGGATTCGGAAACCGTAGACATCCGACAGCTGCTCGAAGGAAAGCGATTTCGACTGCATCTTGCGGAAGACCGAATAGGGTTTCTTCTGGCGGCCCTTGACGTAAACGCTCGCCATGCCGTTTGCCACGAGCAGATCGCGCAGTTCCGTCTCGATCTTCTTGACGAGGCCTTCATTGCGCTGGGAGAGCTCCTCTAGGCGCTTGGTGACGGTCTCATAGGCTTCCGGGTTGATGTGACGGAAGGAGAGCTCCTCGAGCTCGTCGCGCATGTCCTGCATACCCATGCGGCCGGCGAGCGGCGCATAGATATCCATCGTCTCCTCGGAAATGCGCGCGCGCTTGTCCGCGGCCATATGGTCGAGCGTGCGCATGTTGTGCAGACGGTCGGCCAGCTTGACGAGCAGCACGCGCACGTCGTCGGAAATGGCAAGCAGCAGCTTGCGGAGGTTCTCGGCCTGCTTCGCCTTCTTGGTGACGAGGTCGAGCTTTTTGATCTTGGTGAGACCCTCGACGAGGCGGCCGATGTCTTCGCCGAACAGCTCGTCGATCTCGGCGCGGGTCGCCGTCGTATCCTCGATCGTGTCATGCAGCAGGGCGACCGCAATCGTCGACTCGTCGAGATGCATGTCGGTCAGAATGGCCGCGACTTCGAGCGGATGGGAGATGTAGGGATCGCCGCTGGCGCGCTTCTGCTGGCCGTGCTTCTGCATGGCATAGACATAGGCTTTGTTCAGCAGAGCTTCATTGGCGTCGGGCTTGTATTTCTGCACCCGCTCCACGAGCTCGTACTGACGCATCATCCCGAAAATACTCCGACAAAAATAAAAGCGCGCCAATCAACGATTGGCGCACGGATCATCAATATTATGCCGTAGCAATAAAGGCGCAAGATTGACGATTGGTAATCGTCAAATCATTTGGCGCACCGGACAGGCAGCGACTTAGTAGTCGTCGCTCTTTTCCGGCGGCACGAGGCCTTCGATACCGGCCAGAAGCTCTTCTTCCGACATCTGGTCGAACGTGATGGTTTCCGGCTGATCGTCCTGATCTTCGCCATCGGCAGCCGATACGCCGCCGGCAGCAATCAGGCTGGCCGGATCGGGCTCGGGCTCGTCGACTTCGACATGCTTCTGCAGCGAATGGATCAGGTCTTCCTTCAGGTCGTCGGGAGACAGGGTCTCGTCTGCGATTTCGCGCAGAGCTACGACCGGGTTCTTGTCGTTGTCGCGATCGATGGTGATCGAGGCACCCTGGGAAATCAGCCGGGCGCGGTGGCTGGCAAGCAGAACCAGCTCGAAGCGGTTCTCTACTTTGTCGATGCAATCTTCAACTGTGACACGGGCCATTGCCTGTCCTTTGCGGTCGTGATCTCGGGATTGGTACGCCCGATACAATTAAAACCCGGCGAATTCAAGTTTTTCGTGCGTAGGCCTGCGGTTTACGGCCTATCCTGTTAAAATCGCACGGAGAATATGACATTTCCACCAATAGTTGCTTGGAATATGCCGAATCGTGCCCTAAATCTCCTGTATATGAATAATTCATAAATTACGGATTATTCCTCTCGCCAGTTAAGCCATTGTTTTTATGTGTTTTTGACGAGAGACTATTTGGATTACTCTAATTGGATTGGCAGGCGATGTTCGACCCACGGGAAAAAATTGCGCTCTTTATCGATGGCGCCAACCTTTATGCGGCATCCAAGAGCCTCGGCTTCGATATTGACTACCGCAAGCTGCTGAAAGCATTCCAGAAACGCGGCTACCTGCTGCGTGCTTACTATTATACGGCGTTGATCGAAGACCAGGAATATTCCTCGATCCGCCCGCTGATCGACTGGCTGGATTACAACGGCTACAAGGTTGTAACCAAGCCTGCGAAGGAATTCACCGACTCCATGGGCCGCCGCAAGATCAAGGGCAACATGGATATCGAACTCGCGATAGACGCGATGGAACAGTCCGAAACCGTCGATCACCTCGTCATCTTCTCCGGCGACGGCGATTTTACGACGCTGGTCGAAGCGCTGCAGCGCCGCGGCCGCAAGGTTTCGATCATCTCGACGATGGCAACCCAGCCGCCGATGATCGCTGACGATCTGCGCCGCCAGGCCGATCACTTCATCGATCTTCTGTCGCTCAAGGCAGAAATCGGCCGCGATCCTTCCGAGCGGCCGCAGAGGCAGGTCGAGGCTCCCGCAGCCGCTGAGACCGACGAATAAGACCGGCTGGCCGGTTCACCTGCGTGATCCGGCTGCATCCTTCTTCCGTGATGAGTTTGTTCCATCGGACCGTGATCTTCGATTGCGGTCCGATTGTCTTTTAGCGCGCTGGTAATGCCAGAAGGCGCTGAGGATCAGCGATTGTCCTTGAGCAACCGGCTCTTCTGCCGGTTCCAATCGCGTTCCTTCTCCGTCTCGCGCTTGTCGTGCAGCTTCTTGCCCTTGGCGAGGGCGAGCTCCATCTTGGCGCGCCCCTGTTCGTTGAAGTAGATCTTCAATGGCACGAGCGTCATGCCTTCGCGGTTGATGCCGGAGCGCAAGCGATTGATTTCACGCGCAGACAGCAGCAGCTTGCGGCGGCGGCGCGGCTCGTGATTGAAGCGGTTGGCCTGCAGATATTCCGGCAGATAGGAATTGATCAGCCAGATTTCGCCACCCTCGTCCGATGCATAGGATTCAGCGATATTGGCCTTGCCGTCGCGCAGTGCCTTGACCTCGGTGCCCATCAGCATGAGCCCCGCTTCATAGGTGTCGATGATCTCGTAGTTGAAGCGCGCCTTGCGGTTTTCGGCGACAACCTTCTTGACGATGCGCTGGCTGCCTTTGGGGGCCATGACGAAATTCCAACTGCTTGGGGCGCACGACGGCGCGCCCTCATTTCCTGCCACTTATGTAGGGGAACCACCCGTGCTTGTGAAGACGGGCAAGCCCGCCCTCACCTCTGGTTCAGTTCAACAGGCCGGCGTGACGGAGCGCTGCGTCCATCGCGGCTTCTGTGCCGGCTTCCAGCGAGGCGACCAGCGGCGAGCGAACGTTGCGGCTCATGCGGCCAAGCTTGGCCAGACCGTATTTCGCGCCACAGACGCCCGGCTCCATGAACACTGCCTTGTGCAGCGGCATCAGCCGATCCTGATATTCCAGCGCCTTGACGTAATCGCCAGCCAGCGTTGCCGCCTGGAACTCCGCACAGAGGCGTGGCGCGACATTGGCAACGACCGAAATACAGCCGACGCCACCGTGAGCGTTGAAGCCCAGCGCTGTTGCGTCTTCACCGGAAAGCTGGCGGAAATCCTTGCCGCAGGTGATGCGCTGGTCGGAGACGCGCTCGATCTTGCCCGTCGCATCCTTGACGCCGACGATGTTGGAATGCGCCTTGGCGAGCGCACCCATCGTCTCCGGCGACATGTCGATCACCGAACGGCCGGGGATGTTGTAGATGTAGATCGGCAGCTTGACCGCCTCGGCGATCGCCGAGAAATGGGCGATCAGGCCCTTCTGTGTCGGCTTGTTGTAATAGGGCGTGACGACGAGCACGGCATCCGCGCCTGCCTTTTCGGCATGCTGGGCAAGCTCGATCGCTTCGCGCGTGTTGTTCGATCCGGCACCGGCCATAACAGGGACGCGCTTGGCGGCCGCCTCGATGCAGAGTTCCACCACCCGTTTGTGCTCGGCATGCGACAGCGTCGGCGATTCGCCGGTCGTGCCGACAGGAACGAGGCCGCTGCTTCCTTCCTTGATCTGCCAATCGACATGGGCGGCGAAAGCCGCTTCATCGACATTGCCAGAATCCGTGAAGGGGGTGACGAGGGCGGGAATGGATCCCTTGAACATGCAGAACTCCCTAAGGCCGAAATCCACGCTTCGGCCGCATTCTTTGGATAAGAGTTGCGCACCATAGAGCGGTGAAAACGCCGCGACAAGCATGCTGAGATCGGTTTAGGGCAAATTCCGATATCAAATGTGAACGAAGTTTACCGGTTCCGGTAAGCTTTCATTAAGATGCCGTTTGCGAGACTTGGGGCCACGTTTTCGTTGCGAGTATCCCGGATGAGAAGAGCTGTCCTGACCCTGACCGCCCTCGGCCTGTCGGCCGCCGCGTGGAGCAGTGTTGCGTCGCCATTGCCGCAGACAGATGTTCCGGTTCCCGACGTCAAGCCCATCGGCTATGTGCCGCAGACATCCATGCCGGAATCGATCATGACCGGCGCCATTCCGCGCACGCTCGCGCCTGTGAACGGCGACCTCAAGAGCGGGCTCGACGCGCTATCGGCCAAGGATCCGCAGCAGGCTATCTCCATTCGCGACGGCATGGCGAAGGGAACGCTCGACCGCCATATCCTGACCTGGGCGATCGCCATGTCCGGACAGAAGGGTATCCCATCCTACGAGATCGCCGGCGCCTCGCAGGAGCTGAAAGGCTGGCCCGGTCTTTCGCGGCTGCGCGCCAATTCGGAACGCGCACTCTACGACGAAAACCCTGACCCGGCGGCTGTGTTTGCCGCTTTCGGCGATACCGCGCCGGAGACAAACGAGGGCGCCATCATTCTGTCGCGTGCGCTGGTTTCGGCCGGAAAGCAGGCGCAGGCCGCCAAATATATCCGCAAGGTCTGGCGCGGCCAGAGCCTCGACAAGCCAACCGAAGACAAGATCCTTGCCGAGTTTTCCGGCCTGATCACGCCTGCCGACCACAAGGCACGCATGGACTATCTCATGTATCGCGGCCGCACGGCACAAGCCAAGCGCTTCGGCGACATGGGACAGGCGCAATCGCTCTACAAGGCCTGGGCGGCCGTCGCCGCCAAGGCGCCGAACGCCGCAGCCCTGCTCAACGGCGTCGACAAGACATGGGGCACCGACCCCGGCTATCTCTTTGCCCGCATCGAATATCTGCGCAAACAGGAGAAATATGCAGAGGCCGCGAAGCTTCTGGCGCAGATGCCATCGAAGCGCGACGAGCTTGTGAATGCCGGCGAATGGTGGAACGAGCAACGGATCATCAGCCGCGGGCTGGTCGATCAGGGACAGTTTGCCGCCGCCTATCGCATCGTTTCCAACAGCGTGGCGACGAGCCCGACCGATATCGTTGAGGCTGAGTTCCATGCCGGCTGGTATGCGCTGCGCGGCCTTCAGGACCCCAACGCCGCCGAACAGCATTTCCGCAAGATCCTGCAAATCTCCAGCGGCCCGCTTTCGGTGTCTCGCGCCTGGTATTGGCTCGGACGCTCGGCGGAGGCCGGCGGCCCCGGTCAATCGAAAGAATTCTATACAAAGGCGGCGAGCCTGCCGAGCACCTTCTACGGTCAGCTCGCCAGCGAGCGGCTGGGCCGCAAGACGCTTGATGTTTCCTACCCGTCGCCGACCAGCCAGGACCGGCAGAACCTGCAATCGCGCGAAGCGGTGCAGGCGATAGCGCGACTTGAAGCCGCCGGACATGGCTGGCGGGCAGCAGCACTCTATCTGGCGCTTGCCGACCAGATCCAGAGCCCCGGCGAACTGGCGATTCTCACCGCGCAGGCCGAGCGCTCCGGTGATCATCACCTGTCGCTGCAGATCGGCAAGATTGCCTATTCGCGCGGCATCGATGTCGCAGCGCTTGCCTTCCCCGTCGGCGTCATTCCCGCAAGCGCCAATATTTCTGGCTCCGGCAAGGCACTCGCCTATGCCATCGCCCGTCAGGAAAGCGCCTTCAATCCGGCCGCTGTCTCCGCCGCCAATGCCCGCGGGTTGCTGCAGCTTCTGCCCGGCACCGCCAAGGCAGTCGCCAAGCGGCACAACATCGCCTACTCCGCCGACAAGCTGACGGGTGATGCCGGCTATAACGCGACACTCGGCGCCCATTATCTCGGCGAGCAGATCGACGCCTTCGGCGGCTCCTATATCCTGACCTTCATCGCCTATAATGCCGGCCCGAAACGCGTGCCCGAATGGATCGCCCGCTACGGCGACCCGCGCGGCAAGAATATCGACGAAATCGTCGACTGGATCGAGCGCATCCCCTTCCCCGAAACGCGCAACTACGTGCAGCGTGTGATGGAGAACTACGAGGTCTACAAAGCCCGCCTCGGACAGACGCCCGATATCGAGCGCGATCTGATCGGCGGCCGCTCCTCGTAATGGCACTTGCGAGATGATGCAGCGGCGCTAACCTCTCTCTCGACAGGGAGATTGCGATGGCGACCGATTTCGGAACTGGCTTTGTGGCACGGACGATCACCACGGCAGACGGCCTGCGCCTGCATGCGCGGGACTATGGCAGTGATCTGAATGCCGCCCTTCCCGTCATCTGCCTGCCGGGGCTGACACGCAACTCCCGCGACTTTCACCAGCTGGCGATCTTTCTCTCGCGCCACCCGCAATTCCCCCGCCGTGTCATCGCCCTCGACTATCGCGGCCGCGGGCTCTCCGACTGGGATGACAACAAGGCGAACTACAATATCGCCGTCGAAGCGCAGGATGTGCTGATGCTTTGCGACGCACTCAATGTCCCCCGCGCCGCCTTCATCGGCACCTCGCGCGGAGGATTGATCCTGCATCTGATCGCAGTGGTGAAACCGGAATTGCTGGCAGGTGTGGTGCTCAACGACGTCGGGCCGGTGCTGGAACCGGCAGGTCTGCGGCATATCCAGGATTACCTATCGCAGGCGCGGAGGCCAGAGAACTTTGCCGATGCCGCCGAGATTCTACGCGGTCTGCACGGCCGCGACTTTCCGGCGCTTTCGGCGGATGATTGGCGCGAGATGGCGCAGGCGATCTATCGGCAGGACAGCAGCCTGATCGTCAGCGACTTCGATCCGGCGATCGCTGAAGCGATGAGGGCAGCAGACCTCAGTAAGCCGTTGCCGGATATGTGGGCGCAGTTCGAGGCGATGGCGGTTGCGCCGCTGATGATCGTGCGCGGCGAGAATTCCAAGCTGTTGTCTGAAGAGACAGCAAACAAGATGCTGAGGCGCCATCCGCGGGCCGAACTTCTGACAGCTTCAGGCCAGGGACACGCGCCGTCGCTGCATATCGATGGCATTGCCGAGCGGTTGCAGCAATTCATCGAAGCTTGCGGTTAGCGGCTACCGCATCGGGACCAAGCAAATCGATTTGACGATACGCTGAAAAACAAAAAGCCCGGCTCGAGAGCCGGGCTTTCCTGATTTGACCGAAGTCAGATCAGATTAGAATGCGCGCTGCAGGCGGAAGAAGCCGTTTACGCCGTCCGTGCTGTTGCCAGCGCCGTCGTCAGCATTGCCGTAGTTGATTGCCAGCTTCGTGGAGAGGTTCTCTGCGATCTGGTAGTCGAGCGTTACGCCAGCGAGCCAGGTGTGGCCGTCGTCGTAGTTGCCGTCGACGTCAAGTTCGGTGTTGCCGATGTACTGAACGCCAGGAGTGATGGTGAACTTGTCGGTAGCCTTGACAGCGTACTGAGCAGCGATCGACCATTCACCAGCCGTGTAGTATGCGCTCTGGCCGCTGGAGTAGATACCAGCGATACCGAAGGTACCCGGACCGATGTCAGCACCGAGCTTTACGCGAACAGCGCCTTCTTCAGCGTCGATGTCGTAGCCGCCGATGACCTGGTACGTGAAGGCACCAGCCGTGCCACCAACGCCAACGTCGATACCGACGTCATTACCATTGGTTTCCCAATCGAAGTCCTGGCCGCCGAGTTCTTCAACAGCGATACCAGCGTAGAAGTCGCCAGACTCATACTGGTAACGGATGGTGTTGAAGCTGGTCGTGCCGGAGTTCAGCGTGTCGAACTCGCCCGAGAAGTCATCGTCCCACCAGTTAACGAACTTACCGACGCGGAGGCCAGCGATGTCGATGTAAGCGGTGTCGAGAACGGTTTCGTTCTGGTTGCCCTGATCCAGAGCGGCGCCAGCCGGACGGTAGTTAGCCTGATAGACGATAACGCCGGTGAGCGGACCGTATTCAGTGTCGCTCTTGGCGGTGAACTGAACCTGACCGCGGGTGCGGACGTTCCAGTCTTCAGTCGCGCCGGTCGGCGTGCCGCCGGTTTCGTACGCATCGCCGAAGCCGAAGTTTACGTCAAAACGAACGTAGCCTTCGATCTTGAGGCAGGTTTCGGTGCCCGGGATGTAGAAGTAGCCAGTGCCGTATGCGTCGCAAACGCGAACGTATTCTACTGCTTCCGGTTCAGCTGCAACGATAGCGTCGGCAGCCTGTGCACCGGATACTACTGCGAGAGCAGCAGCGGAGCCGAGAAGAAGGCTCTTGATTGTCATTGGTGACCTCCAATTCAAAGTTTCGATCGGGTCTGGGATTTTTCGCCGTTAGAGCAGCGTTCCCTGCCCCATCCCCATGTTTCAAGAAGTCGGACGATCAACCGCCCTCGCTTCCGAGGTTGAAAATACAAGACGCCGTCCGTCACGCAATCACCAACTGCCTCCTTTGTGCTGTTTGCATCTGCCTTCACAGACCCCTGTTGCTCAAAGGACACAAAATCGACATACGCCCCGCCGGCTTCTTTATACTTCGTTAAGAAACGCCCGGTTTTGCAGGGGTTTAGCGGCATCACACATGTGGATGAACCGGCGTTATGTGCCGCAATGATACCGATTTTCCGCCGGATTCGGGGCTTTCGGCACATCTTGCTTGTCGTGCCGGAGGATTTGGTTTGCGCCGATGACCAGAGATGGAGGCTCGTGAATCACATCCGGCCTGCGGTGATTCCCATTTTTGATTCTGCGGGCAACTGAATTCGATTCCATTTGAACGGCAAAACGCCCGATGCGGATTCGCAGCCGGGCGTCACAAACGAAATGCTGAATGATCTTTTTTGGGAAGGATGGCGGAGAAGATGGGATTCGAACCCACGATACCCTCTCGGGTATACTCCCTTAGCAGGGGAGCGCCTTCGACCACTCGGCCACCTCTCCGGTTGGGAGCCTGATAGAGTCATTCGACTGGTGAATCAAGCGCTATTTCGGCTTTTCACAGTCGAGACCACAGGGCACCCGGTCTTTATGCCAGGAGCTGCTTCAGATCGGCAGTACCGTCGGCCAGAATGGCCTTGTCCGGATTGATTCCGGTCTCCAGCATCTTCTTGCCCGTCACATAGGCCTTGGCGTCGTTGATGGCGTCTACGGCGATGAACTGGCCCTTGCGGAAATACCAGATCGAATGCGCGCCTTCGCGGGCGCCCGGGCGCAACAGCGTTTCATCGTAGCCGAGGTTGAAACCGGCGATCTGCAGCTTCACGTCATACTGATCCGACCAGAACCACGGCTTCGGATCATAGGCGGCACTGCCGCCTGCAATCACTGCAGCGGCGGCATCGGCCTGGTCGACGGCGTTCTGCACCGATTCGAGTCTGATCTTGCCGCCCTGCCAGGGGAGCACGGCGCAATCGCCTGCTGCATATATGGACGGATCAGAGGTGCGGGCGAACTCGTCGACGATGATTCCATTGGCGACATCGAGGCCCGCTTCCTTTGCGAGCTGGTCGTTCGGGACGACGCCAATGCCGACGATGGCGAAATCGATGTCGATCACCGAGCCGTCGGACAGCTCGGCGCCGACAACCCGGCCATCCTTGCCGATCAGATGCTTCAATCCGGTCTTTTCGCGGATGACGACGTCGTGGGTTTCGTGAATCACCCGGATGATGTCAGCGGTTTCCTTGGCGGCGACGCGCTGCAGGATGCGATCGGCCATCTCGATGACGGTGACTTCAAGGCCGAGATGGCGGGCTACAGCCGCCGCTTCGAGACCGATATAGCCGCCGCCTATAATAAGGACTCGGCGGCCCGGGCGCATTTCGCCGGCCAGCAGGTCGGCATCGCGCTTGTCGCGGGCGACATAGACGCCTTCGAGATCGCCGCCGATGGCTGCCGGCAGCTTGCGCGGCGTCGAGCCCGTCGTCAGCGCCAGCGTTCCATATTCTATAGAGGAGCCGTCCTGCAGCAGCACCTGCTTGGTGTCGCGCTTGATCTGCTCGACCCAGGTCGACAGGCGGATCTCGACATTATTGTCCGGGTACCACTGCTCCGGGCGAAACAGCAGGCGATCGAAGCTCATCTCGCCGAGCAGATATTTCTTGGACAACGGCGGACGCTGGTAGGGCAGCACATCCTCGGCGCCGAGGACGGTAATCGGGCGGGTGTCCTTGAGGGCACGGAGTTTTGCAGCCATGGCGAAGCCTGCCTGCCCTGCGCCGATGATTACCAGTCTGTCCGTCACGGTCCCGCTCCCTGCATTCGTTGTTGGGGCGAGAGGTAGTCCCCGCCCCTTGCGCCGTCAACCGGAAGCGAATCTCTTCAATCGATCTCGATCCAGCGGCGCTCGTGAAACGACTGTGCCATGGCGTGAACAGACTTCTCTATCCTAAGACCGTCTTCGAATGTCACCAAGGACGACGGCTCGCCCGAAATGGCCCGGATCAGTTCGCGGCATTCGATGATCTTCAGATCGTTGAAGCCGAGGCCGTGGCCCGGTGCGGGAATGAAGCGGTCATAGGGCTGATGCGCCGGAGCCGCGAGAATCTTGCGGTAGCCCTGTTCCGTGCCGCGCCCCGTCGCCTGATAGAGGTCGAACTCGTTCATCCGCTCCTGGTCATAGGCGATCGAGCCCTTCGAGCCGTAGATCTGCAGAGTGATGCGGCCCTTGCGGCCCCAGGCGGCACGGTTGGCCATCAAGACCGCGGAGATCCCGCCGCCGAGGCGCATCAGCACATTGGCCGCATCGTGATTCTCGACAGCGCGGCGGCCGCCTTCCTTGACCGGACGATCGGCATAGGGCTTCACCATATCTGTAATCACGGCCTCGACATGGCCGAAGAGATACCAGAGCAGCGACAGCGGGTGGACGGCGAAATCGTCGAGCGCACCGTAGCCTGCCGAGAGTTCGCTCTTCCAATAGAAGAAGACATCGGCATCGGCCATGAAGTCCTCGTCCATCTCGACGCGGATATGATTGACGGTGCCGATCGCACCTTCCTCGATCAGCGTCTTGATATGCCGCATGATCGGGTTCTGGATATAATTGTAGCCGAGCACCGCGACCTTGCCCGATGCCTTGGCGACATCGAGCATGCGCCTGGCGTCCTTATAAGCAGGCGCCATCGGCTTTTCGCACCAGACGTGCTTGCCCGCTTCAAGCGCTGCGATCGCCATCTCGGCGTGGAACTGGTTGGGCGTCGTCACCGAGACGACATCGACCTCAGGATCAGCGATCAGCGTCCGCCAATCGGCGGTCGCCTTCTCGAAGCCAAATTCGGAGGCGCGCGAGCTGGCGAGATCGGGATTGGCTTCGGCCAGATGCACGAGGCGCGGCCGCTCGACATCGCCGAAGACGGTCTTGACCGCATTCCAGGCCAGCGCGTGGCACTTGCCCATATAGCCGGTACCGATCAAACCTATGCCAAGTGGCCTCATTTTGCGTATCCTCCTCCGAAAGCGAGGCGATTTTTGGAATATTTAGATCATTTTGACAAGATACTAATGTTGCGGCATTTGCGGCACGCGTACCGGGTTTGTGTCTAAAATACTGAAAATTCAGCGAATTAAAAACAGTTAGAAACGCCGGGAGAAATCATCTATGGTGCGAAATATGGAATATATGTTTCATTTCTTGGATTGCCTGCATGGATAACGACGCCAAGGCGCAGACGCGCGTACCCCGCGATTTCGAGAGTCTGCGCAGCACGATCATCGAGCGGAAGGTGAGCATGCCGAAGCGACTGGCGCAGGTCGCCGCCTTCGCGCTCAGCAATCCCGATGAAATCGCCTTCGGCACGACGGCCAGCATCGCTGCAGCCTCCGAGGTCCAACCGTCGACGCTGGTGCGGCTTGCGCATCATCTGGGTTACGAGGGCTTTTCGGATCTGCAGAGCATTTTCCGCGAACGGTTGCGCGACCGGACGCTGAGCTATGAAGAGCGTCTGGTGACGCTGGAGCAATCCGGCGGTGACGATGAGGACGCCAATCTGCTGTCGGGCTTCATCGGCGCGGCGAGCCAGTCGATCAACCGGATGGCTTCGACGGTGCAGAGCGAGACCTTCACCAAGGCGGTGGATATCCTAGCAAGCGCCGAGACGATCTATCTGATCGCCAAGCGCCGCTCCTATCCGCTGACGGCGCATATGACCTACGCCTTCTCGAAGCTCGGCATCCGCCACCAGATCGTTGCGTCGCCGAATGGCGTCGATCCTGAAATGGTGCAGTTCGCAACACCCCGGGATGCGGCGATCGCGGCGAGCTTCTCGCCCTATGCGGCCGACAGTCTTTCGCAGGCCGAAGCGCTTGCCGATCGCGGCGTGCCGGTCGTTGCCATCACCGATTCTGCCTTCTCGCCGCTCGCCTCGCGCGCCACCTGCTGGTTCGAAGTGGCTGAGGCGGATTTTGCCGGGTTCCGGTCGCTATCGGCCTCGATGGCGTTGACCATGGCGCTTCCAGTGGCGATCGCCGAGCGGCGGCGCAAGACACAGGGCCAAAAGCCGTCGAAAAGCAAAATGGAATAAACATTCCGAATTGACAACAAGACGGAACCGTTGTTTCATTATTGTCAATTCGCAGGCGCTGGACGCCGCACAAAAATGAGCGGGAGGATACTATGGTACAATCGAATCCGGGCTCACAGCCCGAGGCAACTCTCGATGTGATCACCATCGGCCGCTCCTCCGTTGACCTTTATGGCCAGCAGATCGGCACGCGGCTTGAAGATATCGGCTCGTTTGCGAAGTCGGTTGGCGGTTGCCCGGCGAATATCGCCATCGGCACGGCGCGGCTCGGGCTGAAATCGGCGCTGATCACCCGCGTCGGCAACGAGCAGATGGGCCGCTTCATCATCGAGCAGTCGGCGCGTGAAGGCGTCGAGACCAAGGGCATCAAGACCGACAAGGAGCGGCTGACGGCGCTGGTTCTGCTGGCGGTCGAGGCCGAAGGCGTTTCGCCGATGATCTTCTACCGCTCCGATTGCGCCGACATGGCGCTGGAAGAAAGCGATGTCGACGAGGACTTCATCAAGTCATCGCGCGCGGTTCTGGTCTCCGGCACGCATTTCTCCCGCCCGAATACGGAAGCAGCACAGCGCAAGGCGATCCGGATTGCCAAGGCGAATGGCCGCAAGGTGATCTTCGATATCGACTACCGCCCGAATCTCTGGGGCCTTGCCGGCCATGCCGAGGGCTTCGAGCGCTATGTGAAGTCAGACCGCGTCTCCTCGAAAATGAAGGAAACGCTGCCGGATTGCGATCTGATCATCGGTACGGAAGAGGAAATCCTGATCGCTTCGGGCGCCGATGACGTGCTCGGCGCGCTCAAGGAAATCCGCCGCCTTTCACCGGCGACGATCGTGCTCAAGCGCGGCGCCATGGGCTGTATCGTCTATGACGGCCCGATCAGCGACAATCTGGAAGACGGCATTGTCGGCGAAGGTTTCCCGATCGAGGTGTTCAACGTGCTCGGCGCCGGCGATGCCTTCATGTCCGGCTTCCTGCGCGGCTGGCTGAAACATGAGCCGCTGAAGACCTGCGCCACCTGGGCCAATGCCTGCGGCGCCTTCGCGGTCTCCCGTCTGCTCTGCTCGCCTGAATATCCGACCTGGGCCGAACTCGACTTCTTCCTGACGAAGGGCAGCGAACACCGGGCGCTGCGCAAGGACGAGGCGATCAACCACATTCACTGGGCATCGACCCGCAAGGGCGACATTCCGCTGCTGATGGCGCTGGCGATCGATCATCGCTCTCAGCTCACCAGCGTCTGCGACGAACTCGGCGTCGATCACAAGAAGATCGTCGCCTTCAAGCGGCTGGCCGTCGAAGCCGCCGCCCGGGTTGCCAACAACCGCAGCGGCTACGGCATGCTGATCGACGAGCGCTTCGGCCGCGATGCCTTCTTCGACGCCGCGACCAAGAATTTCTCCTGGATCGGCCGCCCGGTCGAGCTGCCGGGTTCGAAGCCGCTGCGCTTCGAGTTCAGCCAGGATATCGGCTCGCAGCTCGTCGAATGGCCGCTGAACCATTGCATCAAGTGCCTGTGCTTCTATCACCCGGATGATCCGGCCGAGCTGAAGCTCGAGCAGCAGGAAAAGCTGCGCACGCTGTTCGAAGCCGCCCGCAAGGTCGGCCGCGAGCTGCTGGTCGAGATCATCGCCAGCAAGAACGCACCGCTGACCGACGATACCGTCTCGACGGCAATGGAAGAGCTCTATGCGCTCGGCATCAAGCCCGACTGGTGGAAGCTCGAGCCGCAGGCATCGAGCGCCGCCTGGAAGAAGATCGATGCGGTGATCGCCAAAAATGATCCATGGTGCCGTGGTATCGTGCTGCTCGGGCTGGAAGCGCCGGCCGACGAATTGCTCAAGGGCTTCGAGGCGACACTCGCCGCCCCGTCGGTCAAGGGGTTTGCCGTCGGACGCACGATCTTTGCCGATGCCGCTCGCAGCTGGCTGTCCGGCAAGATGAATGACGAGGAGGCGATATCCGACATGGCGGGCCGTTTCCGCCAGTTGACCGAGGCCTGGCTGAAGACGCGCGGGCTGAACTGAGAATTTGAGGATTAGACCCCTCCTGGCCCTCTCGATTCGATGAGGGCTGGGAGGGGAAGATACAGAGCGAAGGTTCGGGAGGACCCGATGGGTAAGACAATCCGTTTGACGATGGCGCAGGCTGTTGCGCATTTCCTGAAGAAGCAGATGACCGTCGTCGACGGCAAGAAGGTGCCGATCTTCGGCGGCGTCTGGGCGATCTTCGGCCATGGCAACGTTGCGGGAATGGGCGAAGCGCTCTATCAGGTGCGCAGCGAGCTGCCGACCTACCGCGCCCATAACGAGCAGGGCATGGCGCATGCGGCGATCGCCTATGCCAAGGCGAGCTTCCGCCAGCGCTTCATGGCCTGCACGACCTCGATCGGCCCCGGCGCACTCAATATGGTGACCGCCGCCGGCGTGGCGCATGTCAACCGCATCCCGGTGCTCTTCCTGCCGGGCGATGTCTTCGCCAATCGCGCCCCGGATCCGGTGCTGCAGCAGATCGAAGACTGGGGTGACGGCACGGTCTCGGCCAACGACGCCTTCCGCCCGGTTTCACGCTATTTCGATCGCATCACCCGCCCCGAGCAGATCATCTCGGCGCTGAAGCGCGCCATGCAGGTGCTGACTGATCCGCTGGATTGCGGCCCGGTGACGCTGTCGCTCTGCCAGGATGTGCAGGCCGAAGCCTTCGACTATCCGGAAAGCCTGTTCGAAGAAAAGGTGTGGGCCGTCAGGCGTCCGCAACCTGATGCCGACGAGCTTGCCTCGGCCATCGCGCTGATCAAGGCATCGCAGAAGCCGGTGATCATCGCCGGCGGCGGAGTGCTTTATTCGCAGGCGACCAAAGAACTTGCCGCCTTTGCGGATGCGCACGGCGTTCCTGTCGTGCTGACGCAGGCCGGCAAGTCGGCGATCGACGAGCGGCATCCGCTGGCACTCGGTTCGGTCGGCGTCACCGGAACATCGGCCGCCAATGCGATTGCCGAGGATACCGATCTCGTCATCGCCGTCGGCACCCGCTGCCAGGACTTCACCACCGGCTCCTGGGCGCTCTTCAAGAATGACGGGCTGAAGATGCTTGGCCTCAATATCGCGGCCTACGACGCCTACAAGCATGATGGCCAGCCGCTGGTCGCCGATGCGCGCGAAGGCCTGAAGGCGCTGTCCAAGGGTCTTTCCGGCTGGAAGGCGCCGGCAGCACTTGCCGAGAAGGCAACGAAGGAAAAGAATGTCTGGATGGAAGCCGCCAGCAAGGCGATGGCTTCCACCAATGCGGCGCTCCCCTCCGACGCGCAAGTGATCGGCGCCGTGACGCGCTCTTTCGAGCTCGAAAAGGCGATCGGCCTTTGCGCCGCGGGCGGTCTTCCCGGCGAAATGCACAAGCTCTGGCCGGCGACGGCACCCGGCAGCTATCACATGGAATATGGCTTCTCCTGCATGGGCTACGAGATCGCCGGCGGTCTCGGCGCCAAGATGGCGCATCCCGAGAAGGATGTCGTCGTGATGATCGGCGACGGTTCCTACATGATGCTGAATTCGGAACTGGCGACATCGGTGATGATGGGCCTGAAGCTCAACATCGTGCTGCTGGATAACCGCGGCTATGGCTGCATCAACCGGCTGCAGATGGCAACCGGCGGCGCCAACTTCAACAACCTGCTGAAGGACTCCTATCACGAGGTCATGCCGGAGATCGATTTCCGCGCGCATGCCGAAGCGATGGGGGCGATTGCCGTCAAGGTCGCATCGATCGCCGAACTGGAAAAGGCGATCGCCGATTCGAAGGGCAACGACCGGACCTCGGTCTTCGTCATCGATACCGATCCGCTGATCACGACGGAAGCCGGTGGCCACTGGTGGGATGTTGCGGTGCCTGAGGTGAGCCCGCGCGATCAGGTCAACAAGGCGCATGCGGCCTATGTGAAGGCACGTCAGGCGCAGCGGGCTGGTTGAAGATTTTGAGAACTTAGAGCGCGTAGCCCCCTCATCCGCCCTTCGGGCACCTTCTCCCCTCGGGGAGAAGGTGGCGGCAGCCGGATGAGGGGGCCGCACTCACTGATTTAAGAGAATGACGAGGAGAATAACAATGAAGGCCAAACTTGGCATGTCGCCTATCGCCTGGTGGAACGACGATCTTCCTGAACTCAGCGACGACGTATCGCTCGAAGAATGCCTGCGCCAGTCGCGTGGCGCGGGCTTTACCGGCATGGAACAGGGCCGCCGCTTCCCGAACAATCCCGGTGAAATGCTGCCGATCCTGCGCGCCGCCGACGTGACGCTTTGCGGTGGCTGGTTCTCGGGCACGCTCGTCAACGAGGAACTTTCGGCCAACAAGGACCGCATCGCGCCGATGATCGAGCTGTTCAAGGCGGTCAACGCGCCCTGCATCGTCTATGGCGAAGTCGGCCGCTCGATCCAGGGCGACCGTTCCAAGCCGCTCGCCACCAAGCCGCGCCTTTCCGATGACGAAATGAAGGCCTATGCGGGCCGCGTCACCGAATTCGGCGAATGGTGCGCCGATCAGGGCATGCCCCTCTCCTACCACCACCATATGGCGGCCGTGGTCGAGACCGAACCGGAACTCGACGCCTTCATGAAGCATTCGGGCGCCGGCATTCCGCTGCTGCTCGACGCCGGCCATCTGGCCTTCGCCGGCGGCGACGTGTTGCGCGCCATCGACAACCACCACGCCCGCATCAACCACGTCCACGTCAAGGATATCCGCAAGCCTGTCGTCGATGGCCTCGACCGCAGCAAGCAGTCGTTCCTCGATGCGGTGGCGCTCGGCGCGTTTACTGTTCCCGGTGACGGCTCGCTCGATTTCGCCGCGATCGTCCAGCGCTTTGCCGATTACGGCTATGAGGGCTGGTTCGTCGTCGAAGCCGAACAGGACCCGCGCAAGGCACCGCCGAAGAAGATGGCCGAGGTCGGCTATGCCGAACTGATGCGGGTGATGACGGCTGCGGGTTATACCGTGGAGACGGAAGGGTTTCCGAAGGGGTAATATCCGGCGCGAATTGCGGGTGGGGCCACCCCCCTCTGCCCTGCCGGGCATCTCCCCCTCAAGTGGGGAGATCAACTAGGAGCGTCCACTCGCTCCAACATTTATTGCCGACCGCGAGGTCAACACGAGTCGATCTCCCCCCTTGAAGGGGAGATGCCCGGCAGGGCAGAGGGGGGTGGCCCCACCCTGAGTTCATCATATCGAGGAGGAAACACCATGCCGAATCTCAAGGTAAAACCCGAAGGCACCAGCGGCCGCGTCACCCATGTGACGCCTGAAAGCGCCGGTTGGACCTATGTCGGCTTCGACATATACCGGCTGAAACCGGGCGAGACCGCATCGGGCGAAACGGGTGAGCGCGAGATCTGCCTCGTCTGGGTCAGCGGCAAAGGCAAGGCCTCGGCTGGCACCCGCGATTTCGGCACGCTCGGCGAGCGCATGAGCCCGTTCGACGGCGCACCGCATGCGCTCTATATCCCGATGGAATCGGCCTGGTCGGTGACCGCCGAGACCGATCTGGAACTTGCCGTCTGCTCGGCACCGGGCGGCGGCACCTACGAGGCGAAGGCGATCCCCCCGGGTGCGCATCCACCGCTGACACGCGGCAAGGGCACCAATGTCCGCCACGTCAACAACATCATGCCCGAAGACGATGCGTCGGCGCATTCGCTGCTCGTCGTCGAGGTGATCACGCCGGGTGGCCACACCTCCTCCTACCCGCCGCACAAGCACGACCAGGACAATCTGCCGAACGAGAGTTTCCTGGAAGAGACCTATTATCATCGCCTCAACCCGCCGCAGGGCTTCGGCTTCCAGCGCGTCTATACCGACGACCGTTCGCTCGACGAGGCGATGGTGCTGGAGGACGGCGACGTGACGCTGGTGCCGAAGGGCTATCACCCCTGCGCCGCGACGCATGGCTATGACCTTTACTATCTCAATGTCATGGCCGGGCCGAAGCGAGTATGGAAGTTCTACAACGCGCCGGAGCATGAGTGGCTGCTGAAATAATCAGCCGTTCGATCGCTAAATAATCTGACAGCGGGCGAGCCGTGCAAATGGTTCACTGCCTCCATCGAAACAACACCGATGGAGCAACATCATGCACGGCTCGACCACCCTCATTTCCGGCCGCAACGGCTATCTGCTGCGGACAGCTCGTTCCCGGCTGGGCACCGCCCTCCTCTCCTTCTATCGCTGTACCGCGCGCAAGCTTCGCGAGCGGCGTAACCTGAATGCCGTGATGGAGCTTTCGGATGCGCAGCTGAAGGATATCGGGCTGTCGCGCTACCAGACCGAAAGCGACGTGCACGTCTATTCCCGCGATTGAACTATGCTAGGATGCGCCCGCAATCCCCGGACGATATGATGCCGCAATTTTCGACAGCGCTGCTTTTGAAGACGGACACCGTCACCATCCGTGACGTGGTCTGCGATGGCGAATGCCGTCACAGGAGCGGCGAGGAATGCGCCCACAAGACCAGCCTCGTCTATCCCTATCGTGGCGTCTTCATGCGCCATGTCGGACGCAGCGACACGGTGGCGGAAGCCAACCAGATGCTGTTCTTCAATGCCGGGCAAAGCTACCAGATCAGCCATCCCGTCGATGGAGGCGACGCCTGCATCGACCTTTCCGTCGATGACGCGCTGCTGGCCGAACTGGCGCCCCGGGACCAGGTCCAGCCCGGCGATCTGTTCGGCTTTCGCCGGCAGCGCCGGCGGATCGACCCGCGGGCGCAGGCGCTCGTCGCCCTTCTGCGCCATGGCCTGCGTCAGGGCGCTGCCGAGACGCTGGAAGCGGAGACGCTGGCGCTTACCCTCGTTCGCCGTTCGCTTGGCGAACGCACGTCACATGGAGCAAGCGCCAGTATCGGCCGTCAGAAGCTTGTCGATCGGGCAAAGCTGGTGCTCTCCTCCGACCTCGCCCGGCGCTGGACGCTTGCGGAGATCGGCGCCGAAGTCGGCGTCTCGCCCGTCTATCTCACCCAAGTCTTCCAGCAGGTCGAGGCGACGCCGCTCTATCGCTATCAGCTGCGGCTGCGCCTTGCCCGGGCGCTCGATCTTCTCGGCAAGTACGACGATCTGACCGCGCTCGGCCTCGAGCTCGGCTTTTCGAGCCACAGCCACTTCACTGCCTCGTTCCGCCAGGCCTATGGCCGGAGCCCGGCAGAATTCCAGCGCGCGGCGCGCATCCGGCCGCGATAAGTCGCTAAAGAATTCGACAGCGAGGCCGGTGCCTCCAGTGGTCTTATGATCCTGTCCCGAACGGGATACCCAACGGAGGATCAGAAGATGAAGAAAACCACATGCGCCGCCTGCGACTGCGAACTCGGCCATGACGCGATCAGCGTCAAGCTCGGCGGCACGACCGTGGAAGTCTGCTGCCAGGAATGTGCCGAGGCGCTGAAGGAAGCCGATACGGCAGCGACCTCGGCCGACAAGGACTGAGGGCGACGTCCTGAAGCCCTCCCTCATTCCTGTGCTTGTCACAGGAATCCAGCCGCCGCGCGTCGGCGCGGCGAGAAGAGTCTTTTCTGCCCAAGGACTTGGGCAGGCTGGATCCCTGTGACGAGCACAGGGATGAGGGTATTCGGGGGAACCGTCTTCGACAACAGCCCCCATCAGCCCCTCACGCCGGCAACAACCCATACCGCCACCCCAACCGCTTCGCATTCCTCGCCAGAACCGCGAAAGCCAGCACGAACATGCAGGCCTCAGCGAAGACCGGCACCATCCATATCCCCATTTCGCCAAAGGCATGCGGCATCAGGAATGTGAGCGGCAGGGTGAAGAGATAGGCGCGCGACAGGCCGAAGATCGCCGCACGCCTGGCATCACCGATCGCTTGGAAATAACCCGACAGCACGATCATCTGGCCGAACAGGAAATAGGCTCCGACGGTCCAGGGCAGGATGCGCGAGACTTCGGCGATGACGACGGGGTCGGCGACGAAGATGTGGCCGAGGCGGGTTGCCGAGAGCTCGACGACGATCTCCACGCCGGTGCAATAGACGAGCGCGGCAATCATCGCGATCTTCAGGCTTTGACCGACACGATCCCGCAGGCCCGCGCCGTAATTGTTGCCGGCGATCGTCTGCGAGGCGATGTTGAGGCCGAGCAGCGGCAGGTAGGCGACGGTCATGACGCGGGTGATGATGCCATAGGCGCCGACGGTCGCGACGTAATCGCCCTCGCCCCAGATCGACAGGTTGAAGATGACGGCCGCCGAGCAGAGCGAGATGCCGATGAAGCCAAGGCTCATCGGTGCGCCGAGCGCCAGGATCGGCCTCCAGTCCGAGAGCGGGAAGCGCGTTGCGGGCCGCAACGCTGCAACATTCCGCCAGCGGTAGATGATAACAGCCAGAAGGCAGATCGCCTGGGCGAGCACCGAGCCCAGCGCCGAACCCGCCACACCCCAATGCAGCACCGCCATGAAGAACCAGTTGGCGGAGATGTTCAGTGCCGAAGCGGCAAGCATGACAAGCGTCATGAAACCGATCCGGCCTTCGCTGCGCAGCGCATCGATATTGAGCGACAGGAAGAAGGCGATCGGTGCGGCACCGACCATGATGCCCATGAACGTGCTGGCGTTGTCCGCGACCGCCATATCGCCCGCCGCCGCATTGCCGACGATGCGCCAGCCGATTGTCCAGTAGATCAGGTTGACGACGAGCACGACGGCGATCGCCAGCGCATGGGCGGCCGCGAAGGTGCGGCGTGCGGCATCGCGATTGCCGCCGCCGAGCTCGCGGGCCAGGATGCTCGCCATGCCGTTGGAGACCAGCGACTGCAGCGCCACGACCATCATCAGGCCGGGAAAGATCAGCGTCACCGCCGACAGCGCCCCGGCGCCGACATAGGCACCGAGGAAATAGGCGTCCACCACGGCAAACAGGCCGTTGATGGTGGTGATCAGGATGATCGGCGCTGCCGTGCGGGCAAAAACCCTGGCCAGTGGCGCGGTGAGAAACGGATTGGCTGCGGATGCAGTGTTCATCAGCGGGATCCCGGCCATCAGATGTCGAGAACGAGCTGCGGCAGACCATTCGAGGTCTTGCGCGGCGAGATGCCGTTGCCGTCCACCTGCGCATTGACGCGCTGGCGGAACGCCGAGAAGCTCTCGAAGGTCACGACATCGACGGGTTCGTCGAAATGGAGGGTGATCTTGTGCAATCCGCCATTGGTCTGCGCCAGCGCCAGCACCTTGCCGGTAAAGGGCTGGTTCAGATAGCTGCCGCGCACCTGCGCGCCGACCGAGAGCCGCGAGATCGGCTCGGCATTCGGGCGGGTGGCGAGCGCCGACAGCGTGTTCCAGTCACGCGCGCCATATTGCTGGGCGATAAGTTCGAGCGCGGCACTGTGGGAAATCGCGCTGCCGCGGGTTTCCATGGCCTGGCGCAGGCGCTTGGCCTGAGCCTTCAGCTCGTCGATGGATGGATAGGTCGTTGTCACAGGTTCAGCCTTTCGGAAGGCATGCCATTGTCGACTGTGAATGGGAGCTCGCCTTGCCGTCAGTCAGCATGCACCAAATGGCCGTGACTCATGTTTGCGAGGCTTCACCATGGACTTTCATCCGCGAGCGGCCGGTGCCTCGAACCGCAGCCTGTATGCGGCAGAGCGGCGAAACTGTCAAGAATGCCCCATAATGACCTGCCCGGCGGCGCCCGAAACACCGGAAATACAGCGCTTTTCGCCGCCAGTCCCGCATAAGGCTCAAAATTTACCAATGCTTTTCACAACTTATCAGCATTCCCATATTACATTTCAACCAGACAACAAGCGGAGGCTGACATGGCCTTTCAGATGCACCTCAATGACGGCGATCAGGAGCAATCCTATCGTGACTTCCATTTGGACCGCCCCGGCAAGATCATCTTTGTCGGCCATCATCTCAGCACCGGCACACAGGTCCGCTGCCTGATCCGCACGATCAATCTCGGCGGCGCCGTGCTGGAAGTGAGCCCCTCGGTGGAGATGCCGAGCAATTTCTTCCTCGAGATTCTCGGCATTCACGACGAGATCGGCTCGACGGTGGTCAAGCGCGAAGGCGAGCTCGTGACGATCAGTTTCAACATGTTGATCAACGCCGAGTTCCTGCATCACGTCCTGCGGCTGAGCTTCGAAACTGGCCTCTGACCTTCCCCCATGAAAACGGGCGGCCGAAGCCGCCCGCGATATCCTGCTTCGTTCCAGACATTATGCCGCGAGGTGGCGCTCGATCTGGTCAACCGGCAGATTGGTATAGTCCTTTGCGACTTCTGCGGAGATTGCCGCCTGCGCACCGGCGCTAAGAACCGGGCGGAGCGTGCCGAGCGCCTTCGGCGGCGCGACGAGGACGATGCGGCGGGCATCTTTCTGGTGCACAAGCTCATCGAGCTTGGCAGCGACCTGCTTCAGAAATTCGGCTTCCGCCCGGCCCTGCCAATCAGTCTGCTCGATCGCGCTGGCACTCTGGCCATCCGGCGCCGAGGTCCGGCCCGGCTTGTCGGTGCCGAGTTCACGCGTCGGCTCGTTCGGCTGCGTCAGGGTTTCCTGAACCTGCAGGTTCATGATCTGGGCGTCGCCGGCATTCTGCATGAACAGCGCTTTCGCACCGTCACAGACCACCACCCAGGACTCCCAAGGCACTCTGATATCAGCCATTTTTCATATCCTCTTGATTGTTTACCGAAGCGCGGAGCACTTCATCGACCAAGGCAAAACGCCTGGGAATTGAAAGAGTTCGCAACCGGGGCCGAGAAAACGATTCAGTCAGGCAATCCAATTTCTCAATTCAGCGTAGAGATGATCAAACGGGAGAGACGCCGATGAAAACAGCGCTGATTGCCTATGCCGGGTCTTTCGCCACGCTGCTGGTGCTGGATGCGATTTGGCTCGGCCTCGTTGCCCGCACCTTCTACCGCGATCAGCTGGGCGACCTGATGCTGCCACAGCCGGCACTCGGCATCGCGGCGTTGTTCTATGTGTTCTTTGCGGTCGCCGTCGTGGTGCTCGCGGTGCTTCCGGCGGTCAGCGCGGCCTCGCTGACCACAGCGCTTGTCTATGGTGCCATTCTGGGACTGGCGGCCTACGGCACCTATGACATTACCAATCTGTCGACGCTGAAGAACTGGCCTGTGACGATGACCCTGGTGGACATGGCCTGGGGCACATTCGTCACCGCGGCAACGGCTGCGGGCGGCTATGCGGCTGCGCGGGCTTTTGGCGGATAGGCTTCCCGCTGCGGCACAGGACTGTGTCACGTAAGCACAAAATTCACATTCACTAAAATTGTCTAAATCTCTTTGACGAATGCGCAAAACATTCATGTGAGGCTCTGCCAGAACGCGCCAGGATGACCTTGGCTCAGACGGAGGACTGCACGATGTCCATGGACCGGGCAACGCATCTCGCGACGGTGAAATCTGAGGTCTACGACCAGCGCTGGGAGCAATTCCAGGTCAGCCGGCCGGCGCGCATCATCGCGGTGCGCCCGTGTCTCACCGGCATGTCGCTTCGCAGTGCGGAGATCCTCGATATCTCGCGCGGCGGTGCCACATTCCTCGTCGCGTCGACGGCCGGCCTTCCGAAACATTATTATCTGAACATTCTGGGGCTCGCCTACCGCATCGGCTGCGCAGAGGTGTACCGCAACAAGGAACGCATCGGCGTTCGCTTCATCAATGTGCTCGATCCGGAAGTACTGCGCCGCGTGGTGCGCGCCGACTTCATGGCCGGCAATGTCGAGGCGATCCAGGCTCGCCGCGCGGGCCGCATCACGGCGATGCAATAGGCCGGTTTCTGGAATAATCTTGCTTGCCTTGAAAAGAGCGGCGCCTATTGTTGGCGCCGCTTTCATTTTATCCGGGATTCAGCATTTCCATGTCCGCCTTTTCGCGCTTCACGCCGCTGGTCAGCTCCCTGCCCTCCACCGTTCCTTTCGTCGGCCCCGAAGCCATCGAGCGCCAGCGCGGCCTGAAGGTCGAGGCTCGTATCGGCGCCAATGAAAACGGCTTCGGCCCGGCCCCCTCAGTGCTCGAGGCGATGCGCGCGGCAGGCGGCGATATCTGGAAATACAACGACCCGGAGAATTTCGAGCTGCGCGAGGCGCTGGCCGCCCATCTCGGCGTCACCGCGGCCAATATCGCCATCGGCGGCGGCATCGACGAGCTGCTCGGGCAGATCGTCCGGCTGGTGATCGAACCCGGCATGCCCGTCGTCACCTCGCTCGGCGGCTATCCGACCTTCAACTTCCATGTTGCCGGTTTTGGCGGGCGCCTCGTTACCGTTCCCTATGTCAACGACCGGGAAGATCTCGACGGCCTGCTCGACGCGGTGAAGCGCGAGAATGCGCCGCTCGTCTATTTCGCCAATCCCGATAATCCGATGGGCAGCTGGTGGGATGCCGACAAGATCGTCGCCTTTGCCAGAGCGCTGCCCGAAACCTGCCTGATGGTTCTCGACGAGGCCTATAGCGAGACGGGACCGGCGAGTGCCCTGCCATCAGTCGAATCCCTGATCGACCTGCCGAACATCGTTCGCACCCGCACCTTCTCCAAGGCCTATGGCCTGGCCGGCGCCCGTGTCGGCTATGTGATCTCGACGCCGGGCACCGCCCAGGCTTTCGACAAGATCCGCAATCACTTCGGCATGAACCGGCTGGCAACGGCGGCGGCGCTGGCCGCGCTGAAGGATCAGGCCTACCTCGCCGAGGTGGTCGGCAAGATCCACGCAGCACGCGAGCGCATCTCCGACATTGCGCGGGCAAACCAGCTTTCGCCGCTGCCTTCGGCTACCAATTTCGTGACTGTCGATGCCGGGCGTGACGGCACCTATGCGCGCGCCATCGTCGATGGGCTGATGCAGCATGGCGTGTTCATCCGCATGCCGGGTGTCGCGCCGCTCAACCGCTGCATCCGTGTTAGCGTCGGGCCTGAAGCCGATATGGCCCTCTTCGAGCGATCACTGCCGCAGGTGCTGCGCACGCTCGGCTAAAACGGAAAAACCGCGCCGGCCTTGTTTCTGCCGGTCGCGGTTCCGTTCTCCTGGCGCAGGCCCGGTCAAGGTGCCCGCCATTCCCCTCGTTTCGAGGTTGTTATTCTTGTCTGATTTTTCGTTGCAGCTTAGTGGATGGTCATCCACTCGCGAGCGGCGCGGAGCGCCTCGACCAGCTGCATCTTGCTCATCGAAGCCGCGACGTCGGCGCGCAGGTCGACGGCGCGGTCGCTGCCCTTGATGGCGGCGATGTTCAGCCACTTGTGCGCGGCGACCAGATCGACTTCGCAGCCGCGGCCGGTTGCATACATCAGACCCATTTCGCAGAAGACGTCGGCGTTTTTGTCGCCACCCATGGTGGCCATTTCAGCATTGTGCATTTCAAAGCGTGCCATCGGTTTTATCCCTGTTTAGCCTGTTGTCGACTTGCCCTGTTTTACCCTCCAGGCCGTGCCGTCTATCGCGGCTTTCGGTCCCTTCGGTTCGGCGGGTTTGCCCCGCTCGTTTGATGGCTCCACTATGCCGCGGGGCTTTCAAAAAACGCCTAAAATGCATGATTAATTTGAGACAAACAAAGTCCAAACGCTTGGTAAACTTGGGTTTTTGTTAAACATCGCGATGCCTGCAAATTAAGGAGTTTCGAGACAATTTTACGAAAGATTCAGATTTGAAAATCAACGCTTCGTTCACCACGAAACGAGCTGCCCAAACGACAAATCGGAAAATCTGCAGCTTCAGCCCCCTTGAAAACCCGGCATTTCCCGGCTTTCCGATATTTACCTTTACGTTCGCGTCAGTTATTTTTCGCGCCGGTTTGGACATCAGGGAGGAAAAGATGATCCGCACATTTATTATCGCAAGCGCGCTGGCGCTTTCGGCAGGGCTCGCCCATGCGGACGAGCCGATCGTCGGCAACTGGAAGACAGCGTCTGGCGATACCGCCCAGATCGCGGCTTGCGGCGGCAGCTATTGCATAACGCTGAAAAGCGGCAAATTCTCGGGCAAGAAGATCGGCACGCTGGCGGGCACCGGCAGTACCTATGACGGCGAGATCACCGACCCCAAGGACGACAAGACCTATAGCGGCTCCGGCAGCGTGTCCGGCGATACGCTGCGGATGAAGGGTTGCGTGATGAAGGTGCTCTGCAAATCGCAGACCTGGACGCGGCTGTAGGATTGATTGGAGCCACCGTTCCTGTTCGCCGGAACTAAAGCAACCTTCCGCCCGGAGCCCCCTCATCCGCCCTTCGGGCACCTTCTCCCCGCTGGGGAGAAGGGATCGAGGCGTTGCGGCACTTCCCTTCTCCCCAGCGGGGAGAAGGTGGCGGCAGCCGGATGAGGGGGCCGCAGGCGCCGTGCCCGCCCCCTCATGAGGCCCCCCAAAACCCACCCATTTTCCTGAACGCCAAATGAACCGGCATCTCAGCACCCGTTCAGCCGCACCGTGTCAAAAGAAGGGCAACGATCAAGGGCGCATACGGGTTAGGGAACATGGACGTGCTCATTCTGGCAAGACGCTTCACCATTATCACACTCTCGGCAGCCGTCTTCGCGGTGGCGTTTTCGGCAGCGGTGGTTCGCGGTGGCGGCGGTGGCGCCCAATCGCATTTCGGGGCGAACTATACCTGCGCCGAAATCAGCAGCCCGTTCTGTTCAGGCGCTCCCAAATAATCTCATTTTCGCCTTCCGGGCGTCGCTTGCTTGTTAAAACCGGCGCTATATAATGCGCCATGAGCACACGAATCTCTCCGCTAGCACCCCTCGACATCTCGTCTCCGCCCGCCTTTGAACCGCAAAGCTTCGACGATCCGGCCAAGGCCGTGGATGTGCTGACCGAGCTTTACGAGCGCAACACCGCCTTCCTGATCGACAGTTTTGCGACCCTTGCCAAGGGCGCGCCGATCACCGCGCGGCACCGGGCCTTCTATCCGCAGGTGAGCATCGAGACGACGAGCTTCGGCCATGTCGACAGCCGCCTCTCTTACGGCCATGTGACATCGCCGGGCGTCTACACGACGACGGTGACGCGTCCTAAACTCTTCCGGCATTATCTCAAGGAACAGCTGGCGCTTCTGATGAAGAGCCACAATGTTCCGGTCATCGTCTCCGAGTCCTCAACGCCGATCCCGCTGCATTTCGCCTTCGGCGAAGGCGCCCATGTCGAGGCCTCCGCATCGGCCTTCATGGATATTCCGATGCGTGATCTCTTCGACACGCCGGATCTGAACACCACCGACGACGAGATCGCCAACGGCGAATATATTCCGCCGCCCGGCGAGCCATCGCCGCTGGCGCCATTCACGGCGCAGCGCATCGACTATTCGCTCGCCCGCCTTTCCCACTACACGGCAACCGGCGCGCAGCACTTCCAGAATTTCGTTCTGTTCACGAACTACCAGTTCTACATCGACGAATTCTGCAACTGGGCGCGTGGCGTGATGGCCAATGGCGGCGGCGAAGAGGGCTACACCGCCTTCGTCGAGCCCGGCAACATCATCACCCATGCGGGTTCCAGCACGCCGGAAGGCGATGCGACGCCCGGCCGCCTGCCGCAGATGCCTGCCTATCACCTCAAGAAGAAGGGGCACGGCGGCATCACGATGATCAATATCGGCGTCGGCCCTTCCAACGCCAAGACGATCACCGACCACGTGGCCGTGCTTCGCCCGCATGCCTGGCTGATGCTCGGCCACTGCGCCGGTCTGCGCAACAGCCAGCGGCTCGGCGACTACGTGCTGGCCCATGCTTATATGCGCGAAGACCACGTTCTCGACGACGACCTGCCGGTCTGGGTGCCGATCCCGGCGCTCGCCGAAGTGCAGGTAGCGCTGGAAGCGGCCGTTGCCGAAATCACCGGTTACGAGGGCTTCGAGCTTAAGCGTATCATGCGCACCGGCACGGTCGGGACCATCGACAACCGCAACTGGGAACTGCGCGATCAGGCAGGCCCGGTGAAGCGGCTGTCGCAGGCCCGCGCTATTGCGCTCGACATGGAATCGGCAACGATCGCCGCCAACGGCTTCCGCTTCCGCGTTCCCTACGGCACGCTGCTCTGCGTTTCCGACAAGCCGCTGCACGGCGAACTGAAGCTGCCGGGCATGGCGACGGCCTTCTATCGCACGCAGGTCAACCAGCATCTGCAGATCGGCATCCGGGCCATCCAGAAGCTGGCGGCCATGCCCCCCGAAACGCTGCATTCGCGCAAGCTGCGCAGCTTCTTCGAGACGGCTTTCCAGTAAGCTCAATCGTCAATGCTCCGGTCCGCAGTCATCTGCGGGCCGGTTTTCTCGCGCGGGACCATGTCCATCGCGCCGATGATGGCGATGAACAGCAGCACCGCGATCACAAACCGCGGCAGAAGCCATTGCTCTTGCTGCTCATAGAACTCGTCTGCCGTCATCTTCGGCTGACGTCTCGCCACCCAGCTGGCGATCGCGACCTCAAGAATTCCCATCATCTCTGCTCCTCGATGTTATCGATGGAGCTTGTCGGCTGGCCGCTGCAGGGTTTCGACATTGTGCCTCGAAGAAAGATTTTTTCTCCCGCTGTCGATTTGCGCTTAGTCTCGTCGTCCAGGAGCTGATGAGGCAGCCAGGAGGAAAGCCGCGATGCGATATCTGTGCCAGGTGTGGTTCGAGCCGTCGGTGCTCGAGCGCATGACGAATGAAGAAAAGCAGACGCTCGACCGAGATTCGGCGGCCTATGACCGCGACCTTGAAGCCAGCGGCCACATGATCCATGCCGAAGCTCTGCAGAAGCCGGGCGCGGCGGTCACCGTCAAGATCCGCAACAGCGAGATGTCGGTCACAGATGGCCCCTATGCCGAGACGAAGGAACAGCTCGGCGGCTTCATCCTCATAGAGGCGAAGGATCTGAACGACGCCATCCGGGTTGCCGCCGGCATTCCGCTTGCCAGATATGGCAGTATCGAAGTCCGCCCGATCCATGATTTCAAGAACGGCCTTCGGGAGGCGACACCATGAAATTTCTCTGCCAGATCTGGTTCGATACCGAGAAGAGCAAGCTGGTGCCCCAGGAAGAATGGGATGTGCTGACGCAGAAGTGCATCCTCAGCGACAACCGATGGCGTGACAGCGGCCATCTGATCACTGCGCTGGCGCTGCACGATCCGGAAACCGCGGTTACGGTGCGGGTCCGCGATGGCGCTTTGTCTGCGACCGACGGGCCGTTTGCAGAAATCAAGGAGCATCTCGGCGGCTTCGTGCTGATCGAGGCGAAGGATATAAGGCAGGCCACCGAGATCGCCTCGGCCTTCCCGATCGCCGACTATGCCTCGATCGAGGTCCGGCCCGCCTATTCCATCCAGGAAAGGGAGTGATCCGATGCGCTACGTCTGCCTGATCTACAATTCGGCCGATAGCGACGGGACGCTGACACAGGCCGAGACGGACGAATTGATCAAGGCGCATGTCAGTTTCGACGAGGAGCTTCGCAGCAAGGGCGTGATGATCCATGCCGATGCGCTGGAGATGCCTGACAAGGCGACGGTGCTGCGCGTGCGCGACGGCAACCTTCATGCGACCGACGGCCCCTATGTCGAGACCAAGGAGCATCTGGCCGGCCTTTACATCATCGAGGCAGCCGACGACCACGCTGCCCGGCGGATTGCCTCGCGCATTCCCTCCGCCCGCTTCGGCGCGGTCGAACTGCGGCCGGTGCGGACGCTTGTGATACCGGAGTAGCACTTGGAGACCGCAATCGAGGAGATCTACCGGACACAGTCGCGCCGTGTTCTGGCAACGCTGATCCGCCTGCTTGGCGATTTCGACCGGGCGGAGGAGGCGCTGCACGACGCCTTTGCCGAGGCGGCACGCAGCTGGCCGCGTGACGGCGTTCCCGGCAATCCCTCCGCCTGGCTGATCTCGACAGGTCGATTCCGGGCGATCGATCACATCCGCCGCCGCGCCCGTTTCGACGCCTCGGCGAAGGACATCGAAGACAGCCTCTACGGCACGGCGCAAACCATGGAGGCCGGGGAAATGGAGGCGATCGGCGACGACATGCTGAGGCTGATCTTCACCTGCTGTCATCCCGCCATCCCCGCCGACGCGCAGATGGCCATGGCGCTGCGGGAAATCTGCGGATTGACGACGGAGGCGATCGCCCATGCCTTCCTGGTTCCGGCGCCGACGGTGGCACAGCGCATCGTTAGGGCGAAGAACAGGATTCGCGCAGCGAAGATCCCCTATGAGGTGCCGGAGCGCGATGCACTGCCCAAACGGCTGGATCGCGTCCTGCATGTCATCTATCTGGTTTTCAACGAGGGCTATTCGGCCTCATCCGGCAGCGAGATCGTCCGCACTGATCTGACCGGCGAGGCGATCAGGCTCGCTCGGCTGATGATAACGCTTCTGCCGCACCCCGACATCGAGGGACTGCTGGCGCTGATGCTGCTGCAGAATTCACGCCGGACAGCGCGGCGCGGCGCGGATGGCGGCCTTGTCCTGCTTGCAGATCAGGACCGGGGCCTCTGGGACCGGAAAGAGATCGCCGAGGGCCTCGATCTGCTCGGCCGCGCCATGGCGCATCCGGAGATCGGCCTTTACACCGTGCAGGCAGCGATCGCCGCGGAACATGCCAAGGCCGGAACGCCGGAGGCGACCGACTGGCGGCGCATTGCCGCCTATTACGACCTGCTGATCGCGGCACAGCCCTCACCCGTTGCCGAGCTCAACCGTGCTGTGGCGATCGCCATGACCGAAGGCTATGCGCGCGGGATCGAAATCATCGACGGCATCCTGCAGGCGGGCGAACTCGAAACCTATCACCTGGCACATTCCGCCCGCGCCGATTTCCTGCGCCAACTCGGCCGCAGGGAAGAGGCAATCGGCGCCTACCGGCGCGCCCTGTCGCTCTGCCAGCAGGAGCCGGAGAAACTGTTCCTCAGACAGCGGATATCAGAGCTTGCGGCGGCGGCCGAAGGGCAGTGAAATGGCCGTGCCTGTCAGGGCCGAGACAATGATCAGCAGATGCGCATTGACGCTCGCCTGCGCCAGGGCGGCAAGTGCTGCCTTTTCCCCCGACGCACCGAAGGCGACAGCGCCGGCGGTGATGCCGGCTGGATAGGTTCCGACCCCGCCCGGTGCATGAACCGGAAGTACAGAGGACAACTCCCCCCCCAGCGCGCCGCCGAAGCTTGCCGCCAGCGGCAGAACGCCCATGAGGCTGAGAGCCCAGGCGAGAACCAGCACCTTCACCAGCCAGTTCACCGCCGTCATCGCCCAGGCACGGGCAAAGGCGATGCCATTGACCGGAAGACCGTTTTCGATCTCGGCCAGAAAGCCCTGAGCTTTCTTCGGCGCCAGCTTGAAGCCCAGACGCAGCAGCGGCTTGCGAACGGCAAATGCGGCGACCGGCAGCAGCAGGAAGACAGCCCAAATGATCCACGCGATCAAGGCGTTGCCGGCCGCGCTTGCAAAACCGATTCCGGCTGCCGCAAGCAATGCATGAAGATCGAGAAGCCGCATGACGAGAAGCGCCGACGTGCCGCGGGCGAGCGGAATGCCGAATTCCGTGCGCATCAGCAGCGGGAAGCTGGTCTCGCCGCTCCGGAACGGCAGCATGATATTCAAGAGATTGTGGATCTGCGTGACGCGGAACAGCGTGCGGAACTGGCCCGCGGTTTCGCGCGGGAAATAATCGAGAATGCGCCAGGTGCGCAGGAAGTAGGTGCTGGTCAGCAGAACAAGCGCGATCAGGATCGGCAGCACGCCAACGGCAGCCCATTGCGCCAGGATCGAGGACCAGCCCCAGAACCATTCGATGAAAAGCGCATATGCTGCGACAATCACGACGGTCAGCAACGTCATGCGATTGCGTGCGAACCAGGATTGTCGGCTAGCGCCAGCCGGAGAGTTCATGTAGTAGGCATCCTGACTTTCGCGGCCGAAACAGCCGCCTGCTTGGCCATAACGGGCCTTTTAGGAGCAATAAGAGTTGCAGACAATGTCAGAGTCGCTCGTGAGCGCAAATGATACCGGTGCACCGCTTGAGCTTTCGCTCGTGGTACCGGTTTTCAACGAAGAAGAAAGCGTCGGCCCGCTCGTCGAGCGCATCGTCGAAGCCATGGCCGGTTATGCGAGCCCGTGGGAACTGATCCTCGTTGACGACGGCAGCACGGATGCGACGCTGGTCAATGCGCGCCACTACGTCGGCCGCAACGGACTTGCTCTGCGCATCGTCGCACTGCAGCGCAATTTCGGCCAGACGGCCGCCATGCAGGCCGGCATCGACGCCGCGCAGGGCCGCCTGATCGCCACGATGGACGGCGACCTGCAGAACGATCCGAAGGACATCCCTTCGATGGTCTCCGAGCTCGAACGCCGCGAACTCGACCTTTTGGTCGGCTGGCGGAAGAACCGTCAGGATGGCCTTTTGCTGCGCAAGATCCCCTCCTGGTGCGCCAATTACCTCATCGGCCGCATCACCGGCGTCAAGTTGCACGATTACGGCTGCAGCCTGAAGATCTATCGCGCCTCGATCATCAAGCAGGTCAAGCTGATGGGCGAGATGCACCGTTTCATTCCGGCCTGGGTCGCCGGCGTCGTGCCGAGCTCGCGCATCGGCGAAATGCCGGTCACCCATCACGCGCGTCAGCATGGCGTATCGAAATACGGCATTTCCCGCACGTTCCGGGTGATCCTCGACCTGCTCTCGGTGATGTTCTTCATGCGCTACAAGGCGCGGCCCGGTCACTTCTTCGGTTCGCTCGGCCTCGGCTTCGGCGCGATCGCAGCCCTGATCCTGTTTTATCTGTTCGTCGACAAATTCATCATGGGCCACGACATCGGCACCCGTCCAATGCTGATGGTCGGCGTCGTCTTCCTGCTGTCCTCGGTTCAGCTGATCACCACCGGCATCCTCGCCGAAATGATCGCCCGCACCTATTACCGCGACGACGCCTCGCCGAACTATATCGTCCGGCAGATCTTCGATGGAAGCGAAGCTTGATCCATCAATGACCGCTTCAGGTCAGGCGAGGACAACAACGGTTCCCGCCTGGCTGTTTGCTCTGCTCGCCGCCTATTTCGCTGTTCACGTCGTCGTTCGCCTGATGTTGCCGGCTACGCTCGGCATCGACGAGGCCCAGCAGGTCTTCCGCCTGCAGTGGCTTGCAGCCGGCTATGGCGAACAGCCACCCTTCTACAATTGGCTCCAATACGCGGTTTTCTCCGTCGCCGGTGTCTCCGTGGTAACGCTGGCGATCGTCAAGAACGCGATGCTGTTCGGTGCCTATGTCTTCTTCGCGCTGACAGCACGGATGTTGCTGCATGACCGGATGCTTGTCGTGGCTGCGACTCTGGGTCTGCTGACGATCCCGCAGGTCGCCTTCGAGATGCAACGCGATCTTACACACTCGGTCGCCCTGTTCTTCGCAAGCAGCATGTTCATCTACGGGTACGTCCTGACGCTGAAGCGCCCGAGCCTTGCCTCCTATGCGCTGACCGGCCTCGCAATCGGCATCGGAATGCTGTCCAAGTACAATTTCCCGCTCCTGCCGGCTGCCGCTTTTCTGGCAGCGCTGACCGGCCGCAGCATGCGGAAGCGCATCTTCGACCGGCGGTTGCTGGTGACTGCTGCAATCGCGATCGCTCTACCGCTGCCGCATGCGCTATGGCTGAAGGATCATCTGACGGCAGCATCCGAGGGAACGCTGGGCAAGCTGACGGAGAATGATGCCGCAAACTATCCGTTGCAGCTGCTGGCCGGGATGGGCTCGTTCGCAGAGGCTATTGCCGGATTTGTATTGGCCACAGCGCTGATCTTCGCAGTCACGTTCCGCAAAGCCCTTTTTAACAGCCTTACTGCCTCGTCACGCGACATCGCGCTCGTCGAACGCATTCTCTTGTTTTCGGCAGTCGCCATTCTCGCTCTGATCGTCTTCGGCCACGCCACCAACATCAAGGGTCGCTGGCTCATTCCGATTCTCTTCGTTGCTCCGCTCTATCTGTGCATGAAGATCGAGGCCGCCGGCGTTGATTCATGGCCGGGCGTGCAGCGGCTCATGGCCATCATCGTCTTCGTGATGGCCGCTCTGCCGATCGCCATGGCCGGGCGGATCGTGACTGCGGGTCTCACTCACAATTACGAACGTGGCAACGTCCCCTATCGCGGCCTTGCCGAGATCCTCAAGGCTCAGGGATCGCCAGGACTGATCGTCGTCACCAAGGACTGGACGGGCGGCAATCTCCGGCTTCAGTTTCCCGATGTCCCCGTGATCTCGCCGCTCTACCCGCCAGGCGGCACGAAGATTGAAGCCGCGGAAAACCAGCCAATGCTTCTCGTATGGAATATCGAAAGCAAGGATCAGCCGGTGATCCCGCTGAGCCTCAGGGAATGGCTCACATCGCAGAAGATCACGCCTGCCCCCCAGGCTGTCTCTGTCGACGTGCCCTATCACTATGCGGCCGATGGCGACACCTATCGCTTCGGTTATGCCTGGGTGGACGGCTCGCCGAGCGGCTAGCCCCGCAGCTCCTTCCACGCCGCATCGAGCGCGATCTTTGTGATCCTCGCCATCTCGTCCACCTCGGCGTGGCTGATCACCAGAGGCGGAGAGGCGAGCATACGGTCGCCGGTGGCGCGGAGGATCAGGCCGTTGGCGAGTGCGTGGTTGCGCACGAGGGAGCCGATGGCGTCGGGCTTTTCGAAGCGGGTGCGGGTCTTCTTGTCGGCGGTCAGCTGCAGCGCGGCCATGAGGCCAACGCTGGCTGCTTCGCCGACGAGGTCGTGGTCGGCCAGTGCGTTCCAGGCCCTGGCGAAATAGGGGCCGATGTCGTCGCGGACGCGCTCGACCAGCTTTTCCTCTTCGATGATGCGCAGGTTTTCGAGCGCGGCGGCGGCGCAGACCGGGTGGCCGGAATAGGTGAAGCCGTGGTTGAAATCGCCGACATCGTTGATCAGCACATCGGCAACCCGATCCGAAACCAGTACGCCGCCGATCGGCAGATAGCCTGAGGAGAGGCCCTTGGCGATCGGGCAAAGATCGGGCTCGACGCCATAATATTGATGGCCGAACCACTCGCCGAGGCGGCCGAAACCGCAGATCACTTCGTCGGTGACCAGCAGGATGTTGCGCGCCTTGCAGATGCGGGCGATCTCCGGCCAGTAGGTTTCCGGCGGCACGATGACGCCGGCGGCTCCCTGGATCGGTTCGGCGACGAAGGCTGCGACATTCTCCTCGCCGAGTTCGTCGATCTTCGCTTCCAGCTCGCGCGCCACCTTGAGGCCGAATTCGGCCGGCGTAAGATCACCACCCTCGGCGTACCAGTAGGGCTGGCCGATATGGACGATGCCGGGGATCGGCAGGTCGCCCTGCTCGTGCATGTACTTCATGCCGCCGAGGCTGGCGCCTGCTACCGTCGAGCCGTGGTAGCCGTTCTTGCGGGCGATGACGATCTTCTTGGATGGCTGGCCGATGGCGCTCCAGTAGACGCGGGCCATGCGGAACCAGGTGTCGTTGGCCTCGGAGCCGGAGCCGGTGAAGAAGACATGGTTGAAGCGCGGCCCGGCATGGGCGGTGACCTTCTCGGCGAGCAGCGTCGTCGGCGTGCTCGTGGTGCCGAAGAAGGTGTTGTAATAGGGCAGCTCGTTCATCTGCCTGGCGGCGGCGTCGGTGATTTCCTTGCGGCCATAGCCGACATTGACGCACCAGAGACCGGCAAATCCGTCCAGATATTTCTTGCCGCTGCTATCCCAGATATGGACGCCTTCGCCGCGCTCGATGATGCGCGTGCCGCCGGCATTCAGCTTTTTCATATCCGAGAAGGGATGCAGATGATGGGCGGCATCGAGGGCGGCGAGATTTGAGCGCTGGTAAGTATCGGACATGATTTGCGAAACACCTGCAGAGATTGAAAGGATCTTCCCAATGGGTTACGACCTTGGCCTGCTCAGAGGGGATTTTCAAGATCATGACGGCTGACAAGATGCACGGCAAAGCTGCGGCTGACGAGCCCTGGGTCGAAATCATGCTTGTCGGCATGAACGGCGACCTGCGCGGCAAGCGAATTCCGCTCGAGGCGCAGAAGAAAATCTGGACCGGCGACGTGCGCCTCCCCTCCTCGACGCAATCGCTTGATATCTGGGGCGACGACAACGACGACATTACCGGCCTGTCGCTGTCGATCGGCGATCCCGACGGAAACTGCATTCCCGACAAGCGCAGCCTGGCCCCGATGCCCTGGGCGCCGGAGGGATCGATGCAGGTCTTGGCGACGATGCATGAATTCGACGGTACGCCGAGCTTCATGGATCCGCGCGCCATCCTCGCTTCGATCCTGAAGCGCTACGACGAGCGCGGCCTGACGCCCGTCGTGGCGACCGAGCTGGAATTCTACGTGGTCGAACAGGACTGGCTGGAGACCGGCTATCCCTCGCCGCCGAAGAAGCTCACCTATCGCGGCGAGCCGAACGGGTTCCAGCTCTACGACATGAGTGCCACCGATGCGCTCGACGATTATCTGCGGACCGTGCGCAGCTATGCGAGCGCGCAGAACCTGCCTGCCGACGCGACGACGGCGGAATTTGGCCCCGGGCAATTCGAGATCAACCTGCTGCACCGGCCGGACGCGCTGGCGGCGGCCGACGACTGCATCTACCTGAAGCGCATTGCCGAACAGGCGGCGAGACGCCATGGGTTGAAATCGACCTGCATGGCCAAGCCCTATTCCGATCATGCCGGGTCCGGCCTGCATGTGCATGCCAGCATCATCGACAAGGACGGCCGCAACATCCTGGATGCCAAGGGCGGCGATCCGAAGTGTCTGAAGTCCGTCACGGCGGGCATGCTGAAGACGATGCGCGAGGCGCAGCTGGTCTTTGCGCCCTTTGCCAATTCCTACCGCCGCTTCCAGCCGGGGTCCTTCGCGCCTGTCGATCTCACCTGGGGATACGGCCATCGCGGCACGGCGATCCGCATTCCGGATATGAACGGTCCGGCGGCGCGTGTCGAACACCGGGTCGCGGGTGCCGACGCCAATCCCTACCTGCTGCTCGCAGCCATTCTCGGCGGCATGCTGCTCGGCCTCGACGAGGAGCTCGATCCCGGCGTCGAAACCACGCCGTCGCACGTGCCTGAGAATACCGAGCGCCTGACGCACGACTTCCTGACCGCGGTCGAAGCCTTCCGAGCCTCGCCTTTCATCAAAGACGTGTTCGGAGAGGGCTATCAGAAGCTTTTTGGCGATACGAAATACAAGGAAGCGCTGATCTCGCTGCGCACTGTCTCGGATTTCGACTACCGCACCTACCTGCCACGCATCTAGATTATGCGGCAGGCTCGCGGCGATCGGTCTCGTGCTTCTGCGCGGCCAGCCCCTGGCGGACGAGCACCTTCAGCTCGCCCGGATGCAGCCTTAGCCGGATATCGCGGGCCAGCGGCAGCAGTTCGCCATCCATGACGCAATTGGCCTTTGCCCGCATCTTCGGGAAATGCAGGTTCACTTCGGCCGGGTGCATGACCATGATGTCGGCATTGTCGCGAACCTTGCCGCGCAGCATGTCGAAGGCGAGCTTGGCGACGCCAAGCGGCTTCAGCGGTTTGGCGGTATAAAAGCCCAGTTCGCCGCTGCGCAGATCGTCGGCATAAAGCAGCGCATTCTCGCCGAAGGGATTGTTGGAGACCGACACCGCCGAGACACGGCGCCGTTCCCTCACACCCAGCGCCTCGAACTCGACCTCGAATTCCGGCGGGTTCATCACTACGCCCAGGGCGGCACGGGTGCTGGCGCGCATTTTTCCAAGCCGGGAGCGGAAACTGTAGGAATTGCGGTAGCGCACCATGCGGGCATGCAGCCCGGCCGAAAACTGGTGGATGAAGGGCCGGTCGTTGGCGCTGGCGATATCGACATTGTCGACCTCGCCATAGGCCAGGACGTCGAGCGCCTGCCAGATATCGAGCGGCACTTTCAGCGAGCGGGCGAAAAGGTTCATGGTGCCGGCCGGAACGACACCTAGAGCAACGCCGTTCTTCCAGGCGATGGAGGCCGCCGCCGAGATCGTGCCGTCGCCGCCGCCGGCGACAATGCCATCGATATCGTCGCGGCGGGCAGCCCGTTCCATGGCCGGAACGATTTCCTTGCCGGGAAAGACGATCGCCTCGAAATCGTGGCCGGCTTCGCGGAACGTCGCCTCGGCCTTTTTCTCGTAGGCCTCCATATCTGTCGTCCGGAACGTCCCGCCATCCTTATTGAAAAAACCGACAAGCTTCATGCAGCGTTCCGTTCCCCGTGACACATCCCACCGATGTCACAGCTACAGATGGTCGCTAGCTCAATGATTTCAAGCGGCAAGGTGGCCGGGCTCAACACGGCCACACAGGTGAGGAATGCTAATATAGCAATGGACGTATGCACATAGCAGGACGCTGCACTGCAAAAAACGCACTCGACGCTCTGGAGGCAATCAGGGATAGAATGCAGAATGGAGGCACGTACCTCCCTTCCCGCCATAGACAGGCCGACTTCCGCGCTGAACGCCCGGAATGAGAAGCCTTTGAGACATGCCCAGGAGCTCCCGTGAGCCAGATTGCCGTAAACGATTCTATTGATGCACCCGTTGCAGAAGCGCCGTCGCCGATGGCAGTCGCGCTGGTGCAGCTGGCGCTGGCATGCGGCGGCTTCGGCATCGGCACCGGCGAATTCGCGATCATGGGCCTGCTGCCGAATGTGGCGAGCACCTTCTCCGTTACCACGCCGCAGGCGGGTTACGTGATCAGCGCCTACGCACTCGGCGTCGTCATCGGTGCGCCGGTGATTGCGGTGCTCGCTGCCAAGATGGCGCGGCGCTCGCTGCTGCTTCTGCTGATGGGCGTCTTTGCGATCGGCAATATCCTGAGCGCGATGGCACCGACCTTCGAGAGCTTCACGCTGATGCGCTTCATCACCGGCCTGCCGCACGGCGCCTATTTCGGTGTCGCGGCAATCGTCGCTGCCTCGATGGTGCCGGTGCACAAGCGGGCCCGCGCCGTCGGCCGCGTCATGCTCGGCCTGACGATTGCCACGCTGCTCGGCACGCCGCTCGCCACCTTCTTCGGCCAGTCGCTGGACTGGCGCGTCGCCTTCACCACGGTCGGCGTCATCGGCGTCGTGACGGTGGCGCTGATCTGGTACTACGTGCCGCGCGATCAGGTTGCCGAAGGCGCGAGCTTCATGCGCGAACTCGGCGCTTTCAAGCGGCCGCAGGTGCTGTTGACGCTCGCCATCGCCGCTGTCGGCTATGGCGGCATGTTCGCGATGTTCAGCTATATCGCCGATACGACGATGAAGGTTGCGATGCTGCCCGCCAGCATGGTGGCCGTGATGATGGTGCTGTTCGGCATCGGCATGAATGTCGGCAACGTGCTGGGATCCTGGCTTGCCGACAAGTCGCTGATGGGCACGATCGGCGGCTCGCTGATCTTCAACATCGTGGTGCTCAGCTGCTTCTCGCTGACCGCGGCCAATCCGGTCATGCTCGCAGCCTGCGTGTTCCTGACCGGTTGCGGCTTCGCGGCAGGCCCTGCCCTGCAGACGCGCCTGATGGACGTGGCAGCCGATGCGCAGACGCTGGCCGCCGCCTCCAACCATTCCGCCTTCAACATCGCCAATGCTCTCGGTGCCTGGCTCGGCGGCCTCGTCATCGCCTGCGGCTATGGATACGCCTCGACAGGCTATGTCGGTGCCTTCCTGTCGTTCCTGGGGATCTTCGTCTTCGCCGCGTCGCTACGCCTGGAGCGCCGTAGCCGGAGCGCCTGAGGCTTCGCGCAATTCCATGCCATCGGGGCGGCAGAACACGTGTTCGTCGCCCCAGGCAGCCAAGGCCTTGATGACCGGCTTCAGCGTTTCACCGAGCGGCGTCATCGCATATTCAACCCGCGGCGGCACCACCGGATAGACTTTTCGCGAGATCAGTCCGCAATCTTCCAGTTCCCTCAACTGCTTCGTCAGCATGCGCTGGGTAACGGCGGGCAGCTTGCGGCGCAGCTCATTGAAGCGCAGCGTTCCATCCATGAGATGGAACAGGATCACGCCCTTCCACTTGCCATCGAGAAAGCTCAGCGTCGCCTCCACCGGACAGCCGGGGAAGTTCTTCGTCAGCTTGGCACGGGGCAACGACATTTGACGGTATCCTTTTAGGTACTACGTACAGAATTTGTGCATTCTTGCGTCGATTGAACATAAGACGCATTTAGCCTCTGTGCAACGAATACAGGAGTTTCCCATGCGCGCCGTCGCCTACAAGACGCCCCAGCCCATCGCCGCCGAAACCTCGCTCGTCGATGTCGAGCTGCCGGTGCCCGAAGCCAAGGGGCATGACCTGCTGGTCGAGATCAAGGCGATCTCCGTCAATCCCGTTGACGTGAAGATCCGCGCCAACGCCGCCCCTCCCTCTGGCGAACTCAAGGTGATCGGCTGGGATGCGGCCGGAGTGGTCAAGGCCGTAGGCCCCGACGTGACGCTGTTTCGCCCCGGCGATGAAGTCTTCTATGCCGGCTCGATCACCCGCCCGGGCTCGAATGCCGAATTCCATCTCGTCGATGAGCGCATCGTCGGCCGCAAGCCGAAGACACTGGACTTTGCCGCCGCCGCCGCCCTGCCGCTGACCTCGATCACCGCCTATGAAGCGCTGTTTGACCGGTTGAAGGTGCAGGATCCGGTCCCGGGCGCGGCCCGCTCGCTGCTCGTCATCGGCGGCGCCGGTGGGGTCGGCTCGATCACCATCCAGATCCTGCGGGCGCTGACCGATCTGACTGTCATCGCCACCGCGTCACGGCCGGAGACGCAGGAGTGGGTGAAGGATTTAGGCGCCCATCACGTCATCGATCATTCCAAGCCGATCGCCGCGCAGGTCGCTGCGCTTGGCCTTGGTGCTCCAGGTTTCGTCTTCTCGACTACGAATACCGACCAGCATCTCGCCGAGATCGCCGAGGCAATCGCGCCGCAGGGCCGTTTTGCGCTGATCGACGATCCGAAGGTGCTCGACATCATGCCTTTTAAGCGCAAGGCAAATTCGGTGCATTGGGAGCTGATGTTCACCCGGCCGATCTTCGGCACGCCCGATATGATCGAGCAGCATCATCTCCTGAACAAGACTGCCGAACTCGTCGATGCCGGGAAAATCCGCACGACGCTGACCGAGACGGTGGGCACGATCAATGCGGCGAACCTGAAAAAGGCACATGCGATGATCGAGACAGGCAAGACCAAGGGCAAGGTGGTCCTGGCCGGATTCTGAGCCGGGAACGCGCCTCTCAATACCTCGTAAATCATGCCTTGAAGAATGCCGCGCCCGATGGTGCGGCATTCTGCCATTAACCGCATATCCCAGTTGACTTTTTTAGCGTTCGGGACCACCTACATCACACGCGCACAGCAACCGCTGAGCGCGGATATCAACGGAGCCATCATCAAGATGCCAAGCGACAGTAGCAGTCGATTGCCTTTGCCGTACGCGGCCCTTTCGCGCTGACCTGGTAGCTCCGGGCTCGCCCGATCGGACGCTACGGCGGATCGACGGAAAGGCGAGCTAATGAACATCAATCGCTTCCCCCTGCGGGCCGGCAATGCCGCGCGCGCCTTCATGACCAACAATAAAGTTGCGACCATCGCCGAGCGCGTCGAGTCGTTGAATTCGCTCGCCCCTGCCGAGGCAGCCCGCATCTTGTCGAAGATGCCGCAGGAATATGCCGTCAACATCCTCGACCGGCCGGAACTGCGCCACGCCGCCTCGATCCTTGGCGTCATGGATCGCGCCGATGCCGCACGCCTGCTGCACGGCATGTCGAACGACCGTGTCGCCGACGTCCTGCTTGAGCTCGACGCCGATACCCGCACCCGGCTCTTCAACAGCCTCGAAGAGCCTGTTCGTGTCGCCATCCAGCATTTGATGGGTTATCCGCCCCGCACCGCAGGCAGCATCATGACGACCGAGTTCGTCAGCGTGCCCGGCAACTGGACCGTCGAGCAGACGCTTGCCCATGTGCGCCATGTCGAGCGGTCGCGCGAGACCGTCTATGCCATCTATGTGCTGGATGAGAATTCCGGCGCGCTGATGCATGTCGTGACGCTGCGCCGCCTCATCACCGGCGAGCCCGATGCCTCGATCCTGACCGTCGCCCAGAAGGGCACACCGGTCGCCGCCGATCCGCTGATGAAGCAGGAAGACGTCGCCCGTCTGATCCGCAAGCACGACCTTCTGGCTCTGCCCGTCGTCGATGATCACGGTCTGATCCTCGGCATCGTCACCGTCGATGACGTGATCGACACGATGATCGCCGATACCACGGATGGCGCCCAGCGCTTCGGTGGTATGGAAGCCCTCGGCAAGCCCTATATGAAGATCAGCTTCGGCGGCATGATCCGCAAGCGCGCCGGCTGGCTCTGTGCCCTCTTCCTCGGTGAAATGCTGACGGCAAGCGCCATGCAGCATTTCGAAGGCGAGCTTGAGAAGGCCGTGGTGCTGACGCTGTTCATTCCGCTGATCATGAGCTCGGGGGGTAATTCCGGCTCGCAGGCGACATCCCTGATCATCCGGGCGCTGGCCGTTGGCGAGTTGAAGCTTTCCGACTGGTGGCGGGTGCTGCTGCGTGAACTGCCGACCGGCATCGTGCTTGGCGCCATCCTCGGCCTCGTCGGCATGACCCGCGTGTTCTTCTGGCAGACAGCCGGGCTCTACGACTATGGTCCACACTGGATCCTCGTCGGGTTCACGGTCTTCTCGGCGCTGATCGGCATCGTCACCTTCGGCTCGATCTCGGGCTCGATGCTGCCGTTCATCCTGCAGCGCATGAAGCTCGATCCGGCCACGGCATCGGCCCCGTTCGTGGCAACGCTGGTCGATGTGACAGGCCTGGTGATCTACTTCTCGGTCGCCCTGCTGATCCTCACCGGGACGCTTCTCTAGAGGCGATCGGCAGGCACAGCGGCGTGCCGTCAACCGGATGCGGCACCACCGCCGCATCCACTCCAAACACGGTCTTTATCAGCTCCGGCGTCAGCAAGGCGCCGGGGCTTCCGGCCGCGTGGATGCCGCCATCGGCAACGGCGATGATATGATCGGCATATTGCGCCGCGTGGTTCAGGTCATGGACGACCATGACGACGGTGCGGCCGCGATTGCGGTTCAGATCCCTGAGCAGTTCCAGCACTTCCAGCTGATGGGCGATATCGAGATAGGTGGTCGGCTCATCGAGCAGCAGGATCGGTGTTTCCTGCGCCAGCGCCATGGCGATCCAGGCGCGCTGACGCTGGCCGCCGGAGAGACGGTCAAGCGGGCGCGAGGCGAGATCGACTAGACCGGTGGCGGCAAGCGCGTGATCGACGATCTCCTCGTCATGCGCGCTGGGGCGCGACAGCAGGCCTTTGTGCGGGTGGCGGCCGAAACGGCAGAGCTGGCGCACCGTCAGACCGTCGGGCGAAACCGGGCTCTGCGGCAGGAGCGCCAGCGCCTTGGCAATCGCCCTGCCCGGCATCGCCGCAATCTCCCTGCCATCGAGATAGACGATGCCCGCCTCCGGCGCGATAATCCGGCCGAGCGCTTTCAGGAGCGTGGATTTGCCGCTGCCGTTGGCGCCGATCAGCGCGGTGATCTTTCCATCCGGTATGGTGACATCGACATTCTCCAGCACTCGCAGCGCGGCATAGCCAAGCGTAAGCTTCTCTCCGGCAAGACGCGATTGGGCAGCACTACTCATGACGGCCGGTCTCCTTGATGAGCAGGAAAATCAGATAGGGTCCGCCGATCACCGCCGCGACGATGCCGGCCGGGATCTCGTTCGGCAGCGCCACGAGACGGCCGGCCAGATCGGCAGCAGATAGAGCCAGCGCGCCCATCAGCGCGCTCGATGGCACCAGATGCCGGGCGCGCGGACCGACAAGCAGCCGGGCGGCATGCGGCGCCAGCAGGCCGAGAAATCCCATGCTGCCGACACTGGCGACGGCACCGGCGCAGAGCAGCACCGAGACGACGATCAAGCCGCCCCGCAGCCGGGCCGGTGGCATGCCAAGGCTGACAAGCGTCTCATCGCCAAAGCCGCTGGCATCGAGACGTGCAGCGGCGAAGAGGACGAGCGGCAGGCAGGCGAACAGCCAGAGGCCGAGCACCAGCACGTCGGTCATCGAACTGCCGTAGACGCTGCCGGCAAGCCAGACCATCGACTGGTCCGCACGGGTCGGAAAGATCACCATCACATACTGGATCAGCGCCTGCGCCAGCATGCCGAGCGCCACGCCCACCAGGGCCAGCGCCGCGATACCGCCGCCGAAAGTGCGGCCGATCAGCAGCAGCAGTGCCGCACCGAGGATCGCGCCTGAAACGACACCGGCCGGGATCGCCCAGATCGCCCAGGCGGGTGGCGCCATCATCCCTGCCAGGAAGGCGCCGAGCCCGGCGCATTTGGTGATGCCGACGACATCGGGAGAGGCCAGCGGATTGCGCAGCGCGCCCTGCAGGAAGACACCCGCCAGACCGAAGGACGCCCCGGCGAGGATGGAGACGGCGACGCGCGGGGCGCGGTATTGCATGACGATGAAGGCATTTTTGCCGCCGCCGATGCCATCAAGCACCTGGCCGATGCTCAGGGTCACGGCGCCGACAGTCATGCCGAGAATGGCGAGGACGGCAATGAGAACGGCGATGGTAACGCAGACCGTCAGCGCCCGCGTCTGTTTTCCGGCGAGTGTGCTCATCTGACCCTCTGGCGCCAGAGGATAAGCAGGAAGGCCGGCGCGCCGATCAGCGCCGTGACGATGCCGACAGGCATTTCCCGGGGATAGGCGGCAACGCGGCCGAGGAGATCGGCCGCATTCAGCAGCAACGGCCCGGCGATGGCGCTCAGCGCAATCAGCGTCAGCTGATCCCCGCCGACGAGCCGCCGGATGATATGCGGCACCAGCAGGCCGATGAAGCCGATCGGGCCGCTGACGGCAACGGCGGAACCGGCCAGCACCACGATCAACGCCGCCGCCAGCCCGCCGACGCGCCGCGCATTCTGCCCGAGCGATAGGCCCGTGGTTTCATCCAGCGCCAGCACGCCGAAATGGCGGCCTGCCAGAAGTGCGGTTCCGCTGCCGATGAGCGTGAAGGGCAGGATAATCCAGACTTTTTCCCATTGCGCGCCATTGATCGATCCGGCGAGCCAGTAGACGATATCCTGCGCGGCATTGTTGGCGATCAGGATCGCCTGAACGAGGGCTGCAAGTACAAGCTGAATGGAGATGCCTGCCAGCGCCAGCTTCATGTCATTAATGGCACCGGAGACGGAGAGCGCCCACATGGCGAGGCCGACTGCCGCGGCACCCGCGAATGCCGGCCATACCGTTCCGGCACCGCGCAATTCCGGCAGGGCGATCAGGCAGAGAACGATGACGAGCGAGGCTCCGGCATTGATGCCGAAGGTTTGCGGCGAGGCGAGCGGATTGCGCGTCAGCGTCTGGATCAGCACACCTGCCACCGCCAGATTGGCGCCGATCATGACCGCCAGCAGCGCCCGCGGCAGGCGCACGTCCCAGACGAGCGCGCTATCGGGGGAGCCATCGGGCGACACGAGCAGCGACAGCGCACGCCGAACCGGCAGCTCCGAAACGCCGAAGGAGACGGCAGCGACGATGACGGCGGCGAGCGCCATCAGCAGCAGGCAGCCGAGCGCGACCGGCTGCAACCGTCCCTGCCCCGCCATCGCTGCTGCCTTGCCGTCCACCAGCGGTTATCCGGCCTTGTAGACTTTGGCGAGGATTTCGCCAGCGATCATCTCGGCGGTCTTCAGACCGCGGAAACGCGAGAACTGGTTGCGATCGACCTCGAAGATGTTGCCGCTTTTGACAGCCGAGATGTTGGTGAAGGCGCTGTTGCTCTTCCACTGATCGAAGACCGTGCCGCCAGCATCAGTCGCAACCAGGAAGACGTCGGGATTGACGGCGATCAGACGCTCAAGGCTGGCGCCGCTCTCGACCGCATCCGTCGAGTCGATTGCCGGCGTCAGGCCCATGGCCTTGAATACCGAGCCTGTGAAGGATGCGGACGTATGGAGGCTCATGGAATCGGCATTGGCGACGGCGAGCAGAAAGCGGCGTTTCTCGCCTGCCGGGATCTTGGCAACGAGGGCTGCGATCACCGCATCATGATCGGCAACCGCCTTTTCACCCTTGCCCTTTTCGCCGAGCGCATCGGCGATGGTCACCACGCCTTCCTTGATCGTCTGGTAACTGCCCTCCCAGCTGTTCAGCACGATCGTCGGCGCAATGGCGCTCAGCTGTGCGTAGATTGCCGAATGGCGGAGCTGGTCGGCAATGATCAGGTCTGGCGCGAGCGCGCTGACGAGCTCGAGGTTCGGCTCGAGACGGGTACCGACGGAGCTATATTCGACCTTTTTGCCGAGCAGCTGCTCGATGCGCTTTGGCTGGTTGTCATCGGTGATGCCGACAGGCACGACGCCCAGCGCATCCAGCGACTGGACGAAGGAGAATTCGAGCGCGACGATGCGCTGCGGCTTGCCGGTGATTTCGGTCGAACCCAGGAGATGCGTGATGGTGCGTGCGGCGTCATCGGCCAGCGCCGGAGCGGCGACAGTGGCTGCGGCGGCAGCGCCAAGGAGAAGGCCGAACTGGCGGCGAGAAATCGAATTCTGAAACAGGCTCATGTCAAACTCCCAGCTGAAAACAGCAGCGGGGCGTTGATCCCCGCTCTCAAATTTCCGCTACAGAATTGACGCGGGCACTTCAAGTAAAGTTTACAAAAATAATCACCTTATTTTGCGTCAGGCAATTTCAGGGCTCCGTGGGTCTTCATGCTGCGGATCGCGAAGTTCGAGCGGATGTCGCTGACATTCGGCAATGTCAGCAGCGTCTCGGTCAGCAGACGCTCGTAGGCCGCCAGATCCTCGACCACGACCTCGGCCAGGAAATCAGCGGTGCCCGATATCAGGAAGCAGGAGACGATTTCGGGAATGGCAAGGAGCGCCGCCTGCTGCGCCTCGGAATTCTCGCGGGTGTGGTGCGCCACCTTGAACTCGACGAAGACGGTGAGGCCGAGGCCGACTTCCTTGCGGTCGATATCGGCACGGTAACCGCGGATGACGCCTGACTTTTCGAGGTTGCGGATGCGGCGAAGGCAGGGAGACGGCGAGAGGTTGACCTTCTCGGCAATCTCCACGTTGGTGGCCCGCGCATCCTCCTGAAGGCACTTCAGAATAGCGATATCGAATTTATCGAGATTTGGCATATCTTCTCATTTCCAGAGACCATATTGGCATATCATTGCTGATACCACGATCTGGAAGCCATAGATAGCAAGGACATGCCCCGGCCTTCCGACCTATCCTTTTCTCAACCGGAAATGATCCGGGCGTGCGGAGGATAGCGCGATGACCAGCTTCACCATCACCAACGAAAAGTCCCCTTCCCTCATTCCCGGCTATATCGGCGGAACCGTCACCGTGCTGATCTGGGCGTCGTGGTTCCTGGCGACCCGCCACAGTGCCGCCACCCCGCTCGGCTCGCTCGATATCGGGCTGATCCGCTATGGCATTCCGGCGCTGGCGCTGGCGCCGGTATGGTTGAAAACAGGGCTATTGCCGAAGGGCGTGCCGCTGCATCTGCTGGCGCTGATGGTTGCGGGTGCCGGCGCTGCGTTCTTTCTGCTGACGACGCTGGCGATCCATTCGACGCCCGCCGCCTCATCCGGCATCCTGCTCGGCGGCTCGATGCCGCTGGCGACGGCCCTGATCGGCATCGTCATCTTCGGCGAACGGCCCGACCTGACCCGCAAGCTCGGCCTTGCCGCCATCGTCGGCGGTGTGCTGATCCTGCTGCTGCGCAGCCTGTCGGATGCCTCGCTGCCATGGACGAGCTTCGTCCTGCTTCCAGCTGGCGCCGTGCTCTGGGCGAGCTATACGCATGCCTTCCGCCGCAGTGGCCTGACCGCACTGCAGGCGAGCGCCCTGATCGCCATCTGGTCGTTCCTGATCATCGGTGTGCTTGCTCTGATTTTCGGCACCTCGCTTGCCAAGGCGAGCACCGCTGATATCGGCCTGCAGGTGCTGAGTCAGGGCGTGCTTTCAGGCCTCGTCGCGATGCTCGCCTATGGCACGGCGGTCAAGACGCTCGGCGGCACACAGGCCGCGGCCTTCACGGCGCTGACGCCCGTGCTGGCAACGATCGGCGGAAGCGTGTTTCTGGGAGAACCGGTCGGCATTGCCGAAGTGACCGCCGCTGTCATGACGGGCATCGGCGTGGCGCTCTCGACCGGGATTGCCGCCAGACGGCATTGACCGAATCGAACAATGAAAGCCCGGCATTGCCGGGCTTTTCCGTTCAGGCCTGGATAACGATGACCTTGGCGCCGGGCAGGACGCGATCATAGAGATCGATGACGTCGTGGTTCAGCATGCGGATGCAGCCGCTCGACATGGCGAGACCGATCGATTGCGGCTGGTTGGTACCGTGAATGCGGAAATGGGTGTCGTTGCCGCCGCGATAGAGATACATGGCCCGCGCGCCGAGTGGATTGTTCGGGCCGCCGGGCATGCCGCCGGCGAGTTTGCGGTAGCGCGCCTCGCGGCGCTGCATGTTTTCGGTCGGCGTCCAGGTCGGCCATTCGGCCTTGCGCCCGACATAGGCGTTGCCTGCCAGCGCCAGCCCTTCCCGGCCGACACCGACGCCATAGCGCATCGCCTGCCCATCACCCAGAATGTAATAGAGGCGGCGGGCTGGCGTATCGACGACAACCGTTCCCGCAGCTTGATCCGAGACATAAGCGACCTGCTGACGGCGCAGGTCCGGATCGAGCTTTTCGAGCGGCATGGCCGGAAGCGGAAATTTCTCCGCCGGAAGCGCTGCGTAATTGGCGCGATGATCAGGACCGCTGGAAGCGCATCCCGCCAGAAGAGCGGAGAGGCCCATTAGGAAGCCACGGCGGGAGATCTGCATTCAGACGGTCCTTAACATCAGGTTGATGCCCTGAAGTTAAGGAAAACATGGTTAATACGCGGTTAAACAGATGCCGCGCGGCGCAACAAGTAAGGCCGAAAAGTGGCGATACCGGCAGTTTTCACGGGCATATGATCAAATCCCATGCGCCACCCTGAGGTGCAGCCTCACATATTCGGATAGACCGGCCCTTCGCCGCCCTGCGGAGGAACCCAGTTGATGTTTTGGTTGGGATCCTTGATGTCGCAGGTCTTGCAGTGGACGCAGTTCTGGGCGTTGATGACGTAGGTCTCCTGGCCGTCCTTCTCCACCCATTCGTAGACGCCGGCCGGACAGTAGCGGGTCGAGGGACCGGCATAGATGTCGTGCTCGGACGACTTCTGCAGCGCCATGTCCTTGACCTTCAGATGAACCGGCTGATCCTCCTCGTGATTGGTGTTCGACAGGAACACCGAGGAGAGACGGTCGAAGGTGAGAACGCCATCGGGCTTCGGATAATCGATCTTCTTGTGCTGCGAGGCCGGCTCCAGCGACTGGGCGTCGGTCTTGCCGTGCTTGAGCGTGCCGAAGAACGAGAAGCCGAACAGCGTGTTGGTCCACATGTCGAGCCCCCCAAGGCCGATGCCGACAAGCGTGCCGAACTTCGACCACAGCGGCTTGACGTTGCGGACCTTCTTCAGGTCCTTGCCGATATCGGTCTTGCGCCATTCATTCTCAATCTCGATGATCTCGTCATTGGCGCGGCCCGCCTCGATCGCCGCGGCGATCTTCTCGGCCGCCAGCATGCCAGACAGCACCGCATTATGGCTGCCCTTGATGCGGGGCACATTGACGAAACCGGCCGAGCAGCCGATCAGCGCGCCACCCGGGAAGGTCAGCTTCGGCACCGACTGGTAGCCGCCCTCGGTGATGGCGCGGGCGCCGTAGGAAAGCCGCTTGCCGCCCTCGAACGTGCCGCGGATCGCCGGATGGGTCTTGAAGCGCTGGAATTCCTCGAAGGGGTAGAGATAGGGGTTCTTGTAGTTCAGGTGCACGACGAAGCCGACGGCGACCATGTTGTCTTCGAGGTGGTAGAGGAACGAGCCGCCACCGGCGGCCATTCCGAGCGGCCAGCCGAAGGAGTGCTGCACCAGACCCTGCTTGTGGTTCTCCGGCTTGACCTGCCAGAGCTCCTTTATGCCGATGCCGAATTTCTGCGGCTCGCGGTCTTTCTGCAGATCGAACTTGGCGATCAGCTGCTTGGCGAGCGAGCCGCGCACACCCTCACCGATCAGCACATATTTGCCGAGCAGTTCCATGCCGCGTGTAAAGTTCGGGCCGGGTTCGCCGTTGCGCTCGATGCCCATGTCGCCGGTTGCGACCCCGATGACGGCGCCTTCGTCGTTATAGAGCACTTCGGTTGCGGCAAAGCCCGGATAGATCTCGACACCGAGTGCTTCCGCGTGGCCCGCCAGCCAACGACAGACGTTGCCGAGTGAGACGATGTAATTGCCGTGATTGTTCATCAGCGGCGGCATGAGAGCGTTCGGCAGGCGGATCGAGCCGGCCGGGCCAAGCACCAGGAAATGATCGTCCTTGACTTCGGTCTTGAAGGGATGATCGCTTTCCGAACGCCAGTCCGGCAGCAGACGGTCGATGCCGATCGGATCGACGACGGCGCCCGATAGGATATGAGCGCCGACTTCGGCTCCCTTCTCCAGCACCACGACCGACAGTTCCGGATTGACCTGCTTCAGCCGGATCGCCGCAGACAGACCGGCCGGCCCGCCACCGACGATCACAACGTCGAATTCCATGCTTTCGCGTTCCGGAAGCTCTGTCGTCTCGGTCATCTTCGTTCGGTCTCCGCTCGGCCGCCGCCGCGGCTCATTCCCCAATCTGGGCTAATCTCTTGTCAAAACCGGAAAGCATTGTCGAGCCGGGAAACGACAGCCAATCTCCCAATTCGCACAATGATTTCCTTCATGCGCACAAACCTATTTAACGTTTACGTTCACGTCAATTATACTGCGTGATTTTCTCGTTGATCCGCTTTTCTTTCCGCCTGCCCGCGCCTTATACAAAGGCACACCATTGGAGGATATCATGGATCTCGGCATCAAGGGCAAACGCGCACTCGTTCTGGCATCGTCACGCGGATTGGGCCACGGCATCGCGGTGGCCTTGGCGCGCGAAGGCGCCAATGTCCTGCTCTGTGGACGCAGCGGCGAGCAGCTGGACGCCAACTGCAAGGCGATCAACGCCGAGGGCAATGGCAAGGCCGACTGGATCTGGGCCGATCTCGGCGACGAGAACTTCGTGCAGACGGTGACATCAGCCGTCAACGACAAGTTCGGCGGCCTCGATATCCTCGTCAACAACACCGGCGGCCCGACGCCGGGTACGACCGAAGACATGACAGCCGAGAAGCTGGAGACCTATTTCTTCTCGATGGTGCTGCGTGTCATCACACTCACCAACGCGCTGCTTCCGGGCATGAAGCAGCAGGGCTGGGGCCGCATCCTGACGGTCGCCTCGTCGGGAGTCATCGAGCCGATCGCCAACCTGGCGCTCTCCAATACCCTGCGCCCTGCCCTTGCCGGCTGGAGCAAGACCCTGGCCTCCGAAATCGCCAGCCATGGCGTCACCACCAATCTGCTCCTGCCGGGCAGCATTCTCACCGGCCGCCTCGACGAACTCGACGGTGCGGCAGCAAGACGCACCGGCCGCGCGATGGACGAAATCCGCTCGGAAAAGGAAGCGCGCATTCCCGTCGGGCGCTATGGAAAGGTCGATGAGTTCGCGGCCACCGCAGCATTTTTGTGCAGCGAACCAGCAAGTTACATCACCGGGTCACTGATCCGTTGCGATGGTGGAGCGGCACGGTCGGTATAGTCGACCGATGTAGCGATCCAGTATATATTAGAGCTAGACTAATATTACCGAATGTTCATTACGAAAATTTAAGCTGTTATAAACGCTTAGTGATCGTAAGCGGCGAATAATGTCTTTTTTGCGCCGCAAAATAGGCGGCTCATTTAGAGCATAAATTTCGCCCCATTCTGTTCAAAACCGGTCTCGCTCATGAAGAAATTCTGGATCACAGTCAGCATCGTCGCAATCGCCGCCGCCGGCATCTGGCAGTTCGGCAATCGCATCCCCTATGCACAGCAGGTTCCCTATCTTTCGAAACTGATCAAGCAACCTGCCGCCCATGGCTCGGGCAAGGGAGATGGCGGTGGCGCGGGCGGCAATCAGCAGGCCGCAGCCAGCGATGCGGCAGCATCCGGCAGTCAAGCTGGCGGCAATGGCGGACATCGCCGTGGCGGTGCAGGCGGTCCGGCTGTGATCAAGACTGTTGCCGCAGCTCAGGCGGCCCTGCCGATCGACGTTGCCGCTTCCGGCTGGGCGGTCGCCGACGACAACACGACGATCGCCGCGCAGGAGCAGGGCCAGATCGTCGGCGTCAGCGTCCAGGACGGCGCAACGGTCAAGGCCGGCGATCTGATCGCCAAGCTCGACGACCGGTCGGCCAAGGCCGCGGTCGACAAGGATCGGGCGATGATCGTCCGCGATCAGGCAACACTCAGCGGCGCAGAGATCGCCTTGACCCGCGCGCAGGACCTCGCCGACCAGAAGGCAGGCACCCAGCAAAGCTCCGATCAGGCCAAGGCGACCCGCGATAGCGCCGCCGCAACCGTCGAAGCAGACAAGGCCACCCTCGCCGCCGACCAGATCACGCTCGACCATACCGAGATCCGGGCGCCGTTCGACGGACGCCTGGGGGACGTGACGATCAGCAACGGCGCCTTCGTCAATGCAGGCTCGGCCATCGTCACCATCGCCAAATACGACCCGATCTATGTTCAGTTCAATCTCCAGGAACGCTATCTCAAGGAGCTGAAGACGGCGCTGGCTGCCGGTCCGGTCGATGTCAGCACTGCTCCGGATTCCACCAAGGGTGAAGTCCGCAAGGGCGCCGTCAGCTTCTACGACAATATCGTCGACAAGGCCTCCGGCACGATCGCCGTAAAGGCGCGTTTTGAAAACGCCTCGGGGGCGCTCTGGCCCGGCCAGTCGATCAACGTCGTCGTGCATTTTGACAACAAGGACCAGCAGATCGTCGTACCGACCGTGGCGGTCAACCCGGGACCGACCGGTTTCTTCGCCTTCGTCGCCAAGGACGGCAAGGTTCAGCTGACACCGGTGACGGTCGCCCGCTCCAATGGTGGTTTTTCGGCCATCTCGTCGGGGCTTTCGGCAGGCGACCACGTGGTCATCGAGGGCCAGGGCAACCTGAACGACAAACAGGCGGTCAACGAACAGTTCGACGACAAGGCACTCAACGTGGCCTCGGCCGCCGACAGCTTGCAGCAGCAAACAGGCAACGCCACCGCGGGGACTGAGGAATGATTCCGAACTTCTGCATCCAGCGTCCCGTCGCCACGACGCTTCTGGCGATCGGCGCTATTCTGGCCGGCCTTGCGGGATACCAGTTGATCCCGGTCGCCGCCCTGCCACAGGTCGACTTCCCGACGATCAACGTTTCGGCCCAGCTAACCGGCGCCTCACCGCAGACCATGGCGACATCGGTTGCGACACCGCTGATCAAGCAATTCGAGACCATTCCGGGTATCAGCGAAATCAGCGCGTCGAGCTCGCTCGGCAATACCAGCATCGTGCTGCAGTTCGATCTGAACCGTGACATCGATGCGGCTGCAGCCGACGTCCAGGCGGCGATCTCCCACGCCACCCGGCAGCTGCCTGACAACCTGACGACGCCGCCGAGCTATCGCAAGACCAACCCGGCCGACGCGCCCGTCATGCTGATGGCGGTGCAGAGCGATACGATGCCGCGCAGCAAGCTCGACGAGATTGCCGAAGACATCATTTCGCCGTCGCTCTCAACGCTGCCGGGCGTTGCCCAGGTATCGGTATTTGGCGCACAGACCTATGCCGTTCGCGTCGAGGTCGATCCCAGCAAGCTTCAGGCCCGTGGAATCGGCATCGACACGGTGAACAAGGCCATTGCCGCCGCCAACAATCAGAGCCCGGTCGGCACGCTGCAGAACAGCTCCCAGACGATGACGATCAATGCGAATACGCAGCGCGTCAACGCCGACCAATTCCGCACGCTGGTCATCGCCTCGCCGAATGGCGCAGCGATTCACCTCAGCGACGTGGCAAATGTCGAGGACAGCGTCGAGAACCAAAATACCGGCAGCTGGTATGACGGCAACCGCGGCATCATCCTGGCCATCCAGCGCCAGCCGGACGCCAATACCGTCGATGTCGTCGATGCAATCAATGCCAAGCTGCCGCAGTTGCATGCGGAAATTCCGCCATCGGTCAAAACCGTGGTGATGAACGACGCAGCAAAGCCGATCCGCGCAGCCATCACCGACGTCAAGTTTACGTTGTTGCTGACGATTGGCCTTGTCGTGCTCGTCATCTATCTGTTCACCGGCCATTTGACGGCGACGATCATTCCGGGCCTTGCCGTTCCGCTGTCGCTGATCTCGACCTTCGGCATGATGTATGTGCTGGGCTACAGTATCGACAACATCTCTCTGCTCGGGCTGACGCTCGCGGTGGGTCTCGTGGTCGATGACGCGATCGTCATGCTCGAAAACATCCTGCGCCATGTCGAGGAGGGAATGCCCGTCCGCGAAGCGGCGATCAAGGGTTCCGGCGAGGTCAGCTACACGATCATCTCGATGTCGGTTTCGCTGATCGCCGTCTTCATTCCGATCCTGTTGATGGGCGGTGTCGTCGGGCGCGTCTTCAACGAGTTCGGCATGGTCGTTGCCATCGCCATCGTCGCCTCGGCGATCGTCTCGCTGACGGTAACGCCGATGCTCGGCTCGCGGCTTTCCGAAGGCCACAGCCGCCCGCCGCTTCTGGTAAGGCTCTTCGATGCGGGCTTCGAACGGACCCTTCACGGTTACGACCGCGCGGTCGCCTGGTGCCTTCGGCATACCATGACCGTCATCGGCGTGTTCTTCGCCTCGGTGGCGCTGACCATCTACCTGTTCATGACACTGCCCTCGAGCTTTTTCCCGCAGGAAGATATCGGCCGCCTGCAGATCTCCACGCAGGCCCGCCAGGACATCTCCTACTCGGCCATGGAAGCCCTGCAGAAGCAGGCAGCCGCGGCTGTAAAGGCAAACAGCGCCGTCAATCACGTGATGTCCACGGTCGGCGGCAATGCGCAGAAGCCTCTGAACAACGGCACGATCTATGTCGAGCTGAAGGACAAGGACCAGCGCGTGCCGCTTGAGCAGACCCTGCGCGAACTGCGCTCGTCGCTCAACAAGATCCCCGGCCTGCAGGCCTTCGTCACCCCGAACCAGAGCCTGCGCTTCGGTGGCAGACAGACGGCCAGCCAGTATCAGCTGATCGTACAGGCACTCAACGCCGACACGACCAATCTCTGGGCCGGCAAGATGGTGACCGCACTCCGCCAGGATTCGCGTTTCACCGACGTGACGACCGACGCGCAGAACAATGCGCTGCAGGCCAACATCGTCATCGACAGCGAGAAGGCCGCAGCCTTCGGCATCGATAACGATCTGCTGCGCACCACGCTGCAGGAGGCCTTCAGCAGCTACACCGCAGCCGAGATACAGTCGACCGGCGACAGCTACGACGTCATCGTCGAATACGATACCGGCAAGCCCTGGGACGACCAGAAGCTGTCGGAAATCAACGTCGCATCGGCCAACGGCACGCTGGTTCCGCTATCGAACTTCGCGCATGTCCAGCGAACCACCGGCCCCGTTACCATCAACCAGACCGGCCAGCTCGTCTCGACGACAGTCTCCTTCAACCTGCCGGCCGGCGAATCCCTCAGCGATGCGACGGCGGCGATCGACCAGATCAAGCACGATATGAACATGCCTGCCGACGTGTTCACCAGCTACGGCGGTACAGCGCAAATCTTCGAACAGTCGCAGGGCAACACGCCTTATCTGATCCTGGCGGCGATCCTGACGATCTACGTCGTGCTTGGCGTTCTCTACGAGAGCTTCATCCATCCGCTGACCATTCTGTCGGGCCTCCCGGCAGCGGCACTCGGCGCGCTTCTGGCCCTGAAAGTCATGGGGCTCGACCTGTCGATCATCGCGCTCATCGGCCTGCTGATGCTGATCGGTATCGTCAAGAAGAACGCGATCATGATGATCGACGTGGCGCTGGAGAATCTCCGATCGACCAAGATGTCACCGGCGGAAGCGATCCACGAGGCTTGCGTGCGGCGTTTCCGGCCGATCATGATGACGACCTTCTGCGCCATGCTCGGTGCCCTGCCGATCGCGCTCGGCTCGGGCGCCAGCTCGGAGCTGCGCCAGCCGCTCGGCATCGCCGTCGTCGGTGGTCTGATCGTCTCGCAGGCGCTGACGCTGTTCATCACCCCGGTCATCTTCGTGCAGATGGGCCGCTTCGAGACCTGGCTCAAGCAGCGCTTCAGCCGCAAGCCGGCACATGAGGCGCCCGCCAACGAGGATGGCGAACCGGAGACCCGGGCGGTTGCCGCCGAATAAGACGACAAGAAAGGGCGCCTCTCGGGGCGCCTTTTCGCTTAACGGCCTTCGACCAGCTTCGGCAGATCGGCAATCAGCGCATCGCGCGTCTCGAAGCTGATCGGATTGCCACGATAGCGATGGTTGCCGATAGAGAGCCTTGCGAAGACCAGACGCCGGTCGCCCCTCACCGCCCAGCCGACGAACCAGCCGAGCGGCCGCTCCAGATTGGCCTCGCCATTGCTGCTGCGTAGCCAGCCGGAACCGGTCTTGCCCTGGATCGTCCAGCCATCGGCGGCTCGAAAGCGGGGAACGATCGCTTCCGTTTTCTGGCGCGCCTCCTCCGAGATCGGCAGCTCGCCGCGCCGGAAACGCAGCAGGAAGCGTGCCTGCTCTTCCGCCGAAATCTTCAGCGACGACATCAGCCACGCCTGCGTCAGCCCGCCGGACACATTCTCGTTGCCGTAGCCGAAGCCCGTGACATAGCGGGCAAAGGCGCGGTCTCCGACCGCTTCGTCGTCAGCTCCTGCGAGAACCAGACGACGGAATCCCGTAGCCAGATTGCCGGATCGGTGTCCTTTCGCTCGATCTTGCGCTGCCGCTGCAGTTCCGGCCGGTAACGCCAAAGGGGGGTGTGCTCGTCGACCAGAATACCCGCATCGTAGCCCATCATGGCCAAGGGCAGTTTGAACGTCGATTGCGGATAGAATCCCTGATCGCAATTGCCCTGGCGGAAAATGGTCTCGCCGGTCTTTTCATCGATAATAACGGTGCAGCGGATCGGATCACCAGCCAGGGCCGCATCCACATTGCCGAGAAGCGCCGAAATGCCGAATGAGAAGGCGAAGATAAGAGATTTTGAAACTGCCACTGCCGTGCTCCATGTGGTTCGACACGGCTTTCTAGGCCGGCTTGCGAGGCCCGATCAAACGATGATATCTGCGGTTAGGCATGAATTGAATTAGGCCATCTCATGGTTCGACCCTACCTTCCCCTCAACGCCCTGCGCGCTTTCGAGGCAGCCTCCCGGCATCTGAGTTTTACCCGTGCGGCCATCGAACTCTGCGTCACGCAGGCCGCCGTCAGCCATCAGGTGAAGCTTCTGGAGCAGCGCCTCGGCGTTACCCTCTTCCGCCGCCTGCCGCGCGGGTTGATGATCACCGAGGAGGGACTGGCGCTGCTGCCGGTGCTGCGCGAATCCTTCGACCGGATGGCCGACATGCTGGAGCGTTTCGAGGGCGGGCAGCTGCGCGAAGTGCTGAAGCTCGGCGCCGTCGGCACGCTGGCGGTCGGCTGGCTGCTGCCGCGGCTGGCGGATTTCCGTGCGAAGTTTCCCTATATCGATCTCCGGCTTTCGACCAACAACAACCGGGTGGATATCGCCGCCGAAGGCCTCGACTACGCAATCCGCTTTGGCAACGGCGCCTGGCACGATATCGAGGCCGAAGCGCTGTTCGAGGCACCGCTCTCCGTGCTCTGCATTCCACCGATCGCCCGCACGCTGAAAACCCCTGACGACGTTGCCCGGCAGACGCTGCTGCGCTCGTACCGCACCGACGAATGGCCAAGCTGGTTCGAGGCGGCTGGCGTCGAGCCGCCACCGATCCTCGGACTGGTCTTCGATTCGTCAGTGCTGATGGTCGAGGCGGCGATGCAGGGCGCGGGTGTGGCGCTCGCCCCGCCGCTGATGTTCTCGCGGCAACTGGCGGCCGGCGAAATCGAGCAGCCTTTCCCTGTTTACATCTCCAAGGGCAGCTACTGGCTGACCCGCCTGAAATCGCGGCCGGTGACGCCGGCGATGGAGACCTTTCGCCGGTGGATGCAACAGATGTCGGAGGAGACGCAGACAGCCGCTCCGGCCTGATTCTGCGGGTTGCTTTCGCCGCCGTCCTATGCGATCACCCGCGCTCTCAAAAATTCGCAGGGCGCGCAGATGCGCCGCCCTTTTCGCATCCGGGCAGGGTCCCGGTCCAAGACATTTTGACGGATATTGAAGGAGCACGGCCATGGCACGGGCGCTCGGGCTTGATTTCGGCACGACCAATACGGTTCTGGCAATGGCGGATGGCGCCAATGCGACGCATTCCATGAGTTTCACCAGCGCGGCAGGCACGGCCGACAGCATGCGAACCGCCCTCTCCTTCATGAAGGACGCGCAGCTCGGCGCTTCGGCGCTCAAGGTCGAAGCGGGCGCGGCAGCGATCCGCCAGTTCATCGACAATCCCGGCGACTGCCGCTTCCTGCAGTCGATCAAGACCTTTGCCGCCAGCGCCCTCTTCCAGGGCACGCTGATCTACGGCAAGCGCCAGAGCTTCGAAGACCTGATGGAAGTCTTCATCCGGCGGCTGCGCGGCTATGCCGGCGACAACTGGCCGTCCGACGTCAGCCGCATCGTCGCCGGCCGCCCGGTGCATTTTGCCGGCGCATCCGCCGATCCCGCATTGGCGACGGACCGCTACAACGAGGCGCTGTCGCGCTTCGGCTTTCCTGAAATCCACTATGTCTACGAACCGGTCGCAGCCGCCTTCTACTTTGCGCAGAACCTGACGTCTGACGCCACCGTGCTGGTCGCCGACTTCGGCGGCGGCACGACGGACTATTCGCTGATCCGCTTCGAAACCATTGCCGGCAAGCTCACCGCCACGCCGATCGGCCATTCCGGCGTCGGCATCGCCGGCGATCACTTCGACTACCGCATGATCGACAATGTCGTCGCGCCGCAGATCGGCAAGGGGAGTCATTTCAAGAGCTTCGACAAGATCCTTGAGGTGCCGTCGAACTACTATTCGAGCTTCGGCCGCTGGAACCAGCTGTCGATCTTCAAGACCTCCCGCGAGTTCGAAGACCTGAGAAAACTGGTGCGTACCGCGCTTGAGCCCGAGAAGCTGGAAATCTTCGTCGATCTCGTCGATCACGACGAGGGCTACCCGCTCTATCAGGCGGTGTCGGCGACGAAGATGGCGCTCTCGGCCGAAGAAGAAGCGGCCTTCGACTTCGCGCCGCTTGGCCGCGGCGGACAGCGCACCGTCAAGCGCAAGAATTTCGAAACCTGGATCGCCGACGATCTCAGCCGCATCGAAGGCGCGCTTGATGACGTGCTGGAGAAGACGCAGACCAAGGCGGAAACTATCGACAAGGTCTTCCTCACCGGCGGCACATCCTTCGTACCAGCCGTGCGTCGGATCTTCACCGAGCGCTTCGACCGGGACAAGATCGAGAGCGGCGGCGAGCTGCTGTCAATCGCCCACGGTCTCGCGCTGATCGGCGAACGCGACGACATTTCGCAATGGACTGTGCAATAGGCCGCCCGGCCGTTTGCAGCACTTTCATTGGCGCTGCCGCTCCGCTAAGGTCGCCAGATGATCTCCGCAAACGACCTCTCCCCGGCCGAACTCGCAGCGCTTCTGCATTTCCATGCGGATGCGGGCGTCGAGTGGCTGCTGGAAGAGGAGGCGGTCGATCGCTTCGCTGAATTCGAAGCGATGAAGGCGGCGAGACGCGCCACCGCCCCGCAGCAATCCGCTCCGGCAAGCCAGCCGCAGCCTCAGGAACGGGCGGCGCCGCAGCGCCAGGCGCCGGCCACGGCAGCATCTTCAGCGTCGAGGCCTCAGCCTGCCATTCCGGACGGTGAAGCCGTGCAGCAGGCGCGCTTTGCCGCCGAAAGCGCCCGCTCGCTCACCGAACTGAAAACCGCGCTCGAAGCCTTCAACGGCTGTAATCTGAAACACAGCGCCCGCTCGACCATCTTTGCGACCGGCGATGCGGCACGCGGCATCATGGTGATCGGATCGGCGCCGAGCGCCGAGGACGATCGCGAAGGACAGCCCTTTGCAGGCCGCCCCGGTGCGCTGCTCGACAAGATGCTCGCAGCGATCGGCCTGGACCGTTCCAGCATTCTGCTGACCCAGGTCATCCCCTGGCGGCCGCCCGGCAACCGTGTGCCATCGGCGGCGGAGATGGATATCTGCCGCCCCTTCATCGAGCGGCAGATCGCTCTGGCGGAGCCGAAAGCCATCCTGCTCTTCGGAAATTTCGCGGCTCGCGTCTTTTTCGGCGAGACAGACACCATCCATGGCCTGCGCGGCCAGTGGAAGGAAATCGGTGCAGGAAGCCTGACAGTTCCGGCGCTGGCCACATTGCATCCGCAGGACTTGCTGACCGCACCGGTCAATAAGCGCTTGGCCTGGAACGATCTTTTAGCGTTTCAGCAGAAACTGCGCGACCTCGATCTGATTACAAAATAGCCAATCTTAAAGATTTTATGAATGAGCCCATGCGCCAGGCGCATGCCTGCGTCTCGTTTAGGTGCATTGCAGAATCAATGCTGCGCTGCAATATATACTCGTGTCTTGGGAGGAATCTGACAGGAACCAAGGCAATGAACACACGTTTTCGTCCAATACACTGCGGGTTTGAAACCCTGCGCCTTGCCGGCGGCCCGATCCGCACCACGCAAGGCTATAGCCGTCTCGGCTTCGCAACCAACGAACAGATGATCGCCCGCGGCACCGGCATCACCGGCCGCACGACGCGTCCAGCTGCGATCTTCGCCGACTTCCAGGAATACTGAGTTACCGCGCCGCCCAACAGAGCGCGCGGATGGAGTTTAGCATGTCTGCCGTCATCATCTCGCTGCTGCGCAATATCGAAACCATCGAGCACATCCATGCCGCGGTCTGCGCTGCGAAGGAATATGAGCGCGAGCTTAGCGCCAGCGAGCCCGTGACCCCGGTCAAGGACATTGCCGCGATCGCGCTCTAGGCGCAGACGGCAAACCTGACGGGATCCCGCTCGATCTGCGCCTTCGCAAATTCGAAGGCCTGATCGACATAGGCGAACTTAATCGCCTGCCAGCCGCAATAATTCTGCAGAAACGCCTTGGAAAGCCAGAGCTGTGTCTTCTTCGGCTCGTCGTACCAGCCGAGGCATCCCTGCTGCACGGCCTTGGCAAACAGCCGCTGCAGGTGCGTCCGCGACATCATGAAATCGCCTGCCAGATTGCGCGTCTCGATGCGTCCGACGCTGTAGCGTTCGCCGTCGCAGCTCTGCAGATCGATCCTCGATATCAGATGATCGACCACCATGCCGCCAGCCTCGGTCCAGAGGAACAATCCCACCTGCTCCGGCGGCTCGCGCCAGCCGTCGTTGTGCAGGCAATTCTCCGCGATCAGCGGATGGGCAAGGCGCATCAACTCCGGATTGGCTTGGAAACAGGCCGCACGGTTGCCCTCATCGATCAGATCGAGTGCAGTCAGGTTCGACAAAAACCATCCATACATCGCCTGATGACTGACCTCGGCAGGCTCGAAGTGGCGCGGCCGGCGGCGTTCTTCGCCCGGTGTATGGGCGATGAAGCGGTAGGTCAGCAGCTCATCGATGAAATTCAGCACCGTGTTGCGGCTCGCCACCTTGTAATCGGTGATACGCGCGGTCAGTGCCACGGCGGTAAAGCCTGTCGATGCATCCTCGGGATCGTGCTGAAGGCTTAGCGCATAGGCGGTCTGGGTCAGCAGCCAGCGCTGGTGCGAAGCGAGAAGCCTGGCAAGACGCGGGGCGGCATCGAACATCCCGCGCATGTCGCCCGCGAGTAGCCGGATTGAAGCCAGGAAGTTCGGGTGGTGCGCCAGTTCGTCAGCCGAAAATGCCATAAGCGCCCCCGCTCGCAAGCCAGCTTCCGGAGCTACCAGCCTTCGGGACAATTCAGTCCTTTTTGGTGGCCATTCGCATATGCAAGGCTTTGAATAAATGAAACTTCGTCAGCTTCATCAATCATATTCAAGGCGGCTTTGGTATCCTAAAATTTCGCCAGTATATTCCCGCTGGAGAGGTGCAATAGGATCGGAATCAACTCCGTCCAGCAAGCGGTCAGCCGCCTGCGCGCCGGGCATTTCGGCGTTCCAGACCGAGCCGGTGTTCGCGGTGAATAATGTAGACACCGGCCGCGATGACGATAGCGGTGCCGACCATCATGTGGCCGCCCGGCACGTCGCCGAAGACGACATAGCCGATGACGCCACCGAGCAAAATCGACGTATACTCGAACGGCGCGATGGTCGAGACATCGGCATGCCGGTAGCTCTCCGTCAGCAGGATCTGCGCCACCCCGCCGCAAAAGCCGGCACCGACGAGAAACAGCGTCGTCTCGAGATCCAGCGAGTACCAGCCGAAAGGCAGCGTCAGCAACGAACAGAGCGAGGCGATCATCGAGAAGTAGAGAACGATCGTCGCCGTGCGCTCCTCCTCCACCAGCTTGCGGACCTGGATCATCGCCATACCGGCGAGCACCGCCGAGAGCAGCACGCAGATGGCGCCGACCGCCTGTTCCGTCTCCATCCCGCCGGCGCGAAACAGCGTCAGCTTTGGCCATGAAACGATCGCCACCCCGATAATACCGAAGAACACCGCGCTCCAGCGGTAAAGCCGCACACGTTCCTTCAGGAACACCGCAGCGAAGATGACGGCAATCAGCGGCGTGGCGTAGCCCAGCGCAATCGCTTCAGGCAGCGGCAGGTGCATCAGCCCGTAGAAGCCGAAGCCCATAGAGATGATGCCGATCGTGCCGCGTTTCACATGACCGATCGGATTGGCCGTGTAGAAAGCAGCCTTCAGCTGACCGCGATAGGCGAGATAGGCCATGATCGGAAACAGCGCAAAGAACGAGCGGTAGAAGGTCACCTGCCCCGGCGCGATGCCGGTTCCCGCCAGCTTTATGAAGGTCTGCATGCCGAGAAAGACGACAACCGACGAGACCTTCATCAGGATCCCCCTCATCGGGTTTCTCAAAACCGATTCCATGTCTTCCCAAGCTCGCTGGCGGCTGATGTTCCAAGGCAGGAGGATACCGCCCGACTCGGCGGCACGGTGACGTGTGACGGCATGGTAACGAAAGAACAGCGACGATGGGGAAATTTTCCAGCGAAAAGCGAAATTCGAGGAAGTGTCAGGAAAAGTCCAGCGCCGGCGCCGAAAAGAAAGCTCAGTGGCCTTTGCTTTAAGTTTAGTTCAGACTTTAATGTAATCATCGCCCCCAAAATTTACGGCGGGGATTCCGTCCCTGTCTCGGTCATATCGATAAAGGTCTTCAGGGAACACTTATGCGTACAGACACAGGCCAGGTCATTAACCTGGCAGACTACCGGCCCACCGATTTCGTCCTTGAGCGCGTGGACCTGACCTTCGAACTCGACCCGACGGAGACCAAGGTCGAGTCGCGGCTGATCTTCCACCGGCGCGAAGGTGCAGATCCGAAGGCGCCGCTGATCCTTGACGGCGACGAACTTTCCCTCTCCGGCCTGCTGTTCGACCAGATCGAGATGCCCGCGGCGCAATATTCTGCGACGCCGGATGCTCTCACGGTTCGCGATCTCCCGGCCACCGAGCCTTTCGAACTGACGATCACCACGATCATCAATCCTTCCGAAAATACCCAGCTGATGGGCCTCTACCGCACCGGCGGTATCTACTGCACGCAGTGCGAGGCCGAAGGCTTCCGCCGCATCACCTATTTCCCGGATCGTCCCGACGTTCTGGCGCCCTACACGGTCAACATCATTGCCGAGAAGGCCGCCAACCCGTTGCTGCTGTCAAACGGCAACTTCCTGGGCGGCGCCGGTTATGGCGAAGGCAAGCATTTTGCCGCCTGGTTCGATCCGCATCCGAAGCCGAGCTATCTCTTCGCGCTGGTTGCCGGCGACCTCGGCATCATCGAAGACACGTTCACGACGAAAAGCGGCCGCGACGTCGCGCTGAAGATCTATGTCGAGCATGGCAAGGAGCCGCGCGCGGCCTACGCCATGGATGCGCTGAAGCGCTCGATGAAGTGGGACGAAGAGGTCTTCGGCCGCGAATATGATCTCGATATCTTCATGATCGTCGCCGTCTCCGACTTCAACATGGGTGCCATGGAGAACAAGGGCCTCAACGTCTTCAACGACAAATACGTCCTTGCCGACCCCGAGACCGCGACCGATGCCGACTACGCCAATATCGAGGCGATCATCGCGCATGAGTATTTTCACAACTGGACCGGCAACCGCATCACCTGCCGCGACTGGTTCCAGCTCTGCCTGAAGGAAGGCCTGACGGTCTATCGCGACCACGAATTCTCCTCGGATCAGCGCTCCCGCCCGGTCAAACGCATCGCCGAAGTGCGCCACCTGAAGTCCGAGCAGTTCCCGGAAGACGGCGGCCCCCTGGCGCACCCCGTTCGCCCGACGAAGTACCGCGAAATCAACAACTTCTACACGACGACCGTCTATGAGAAGGGCAGCGAAGTCACGCGCATGATCGCGACGCTGCTCGGCAAGAAGCTCTTCAAGAAGGGCATGGACACCTATTTCAAGCGCCATGACGGCGAAGCGGTGACGATCGAGGACTTCGTCAAGTGCTTCGAGGACGCCAGTGGCCGCGATCTCGCGCAGTTCTCGCTCTGGTACCATCAGGCCGGCACGCCGCTCGTCACGGCCTCGGGCACCTATGACGCCAAGGCCAAGACCTTCACGCTGCAGCTCGAACAAGTCGTTCCTGCAACGCCCGGCCAGGCCGACAAGAAGCCGATGCATATCCCGCTCAGCCTGGCGCTGTTTGCCGAAAGCGGCAAGGCGATCAAGCCGAAGTCGGTCGAAGGCGCCGAATATGCCAACGAGGTGCTGCACCTGACCGGCAAGACGCAGACCGCCGTCTTCCATGGCATCGCCTCGCGCCCGGTCGTGTCGATCAACCGCAGCTTCTCGGCGCCGATCAACCTGCATTTCGATCAGGCCCCGGCCGATCTCGCACTGCTCGCCCGCCACGAGACCGATCATTTCGCCCGCTGGCAGGCGCTGACCGATCTGGCCTTGCCAAACCTCCTCAAAGCCGCCCGCGACGCCCGTGACGGCAAGGCGGTGGCCTGCGAACAGACCTTTGTCGACGCCCTGCTCGCAGCCGCCTCCGACGAAACGCTGGAGCCCGCCTTCCGCGCCCAGGCGCTGGCGCTTCCGAGCGAAGCCGATATCGCCCGCGAGCTCGGCGGCAACAACGATCCCGACGCAATCCATGCCGGCCGTCAGGCGGTGATGAAGCAGATCGCCGAACAGGGTGCCGCGATCTTTGCAAACCTCTTCGAGACTATGACGACATCGGGCGCCTTCAGCCCGGATGCAGCGAGTGCCGGACGGCGCGCGCTGCGCAATGCCGCCCTCACCTATCTCTCCTACGCAGAGAACACGCCGGTTCGTGCCAAGGCCGCCTTCGACGCCGCCAACAACATGACCGAGCAGTTGCACGCCCTGACACTCCTGGCACACCGTTTCCCTGACAGCGCCGAGGCCGTCAGCGCTCTGTCGGCCTTCCGCGACCGCTTTGAAGAGAATGCCCTCGTCGTCGACAAGTGGTTCTCGGTCCAGGCGACGATCCCGGGTGCGGCGACACTCGACCGCGTCAAGAAACTGATGGACAGCCCGCTCTTCAAGAGTACGAACCCGAACCGGGTCCGGTCGCTGATCGGCACCTTCGCCTTCACCAATCCGACCGGCTTCGGCCGTGCCGATGGCGAGGGCTATCGCTTCCTCGCTGGCGAGATCCTCGATATCGACCAGCGCAATCCGCAGCTGGCTGCCCGCATCCTCACATCGATGCGCTCCTGGCGCTCACTGGAGCCGGCGCGGGCCGATTTCGCCCGTTCGGCTCTGATGGAGATAGAACGCGCGCCTGGCCTTTCGAGCGACGTGGGCGATATCGTCGAGCGGACGCTCAAGGGGTGATTTGCGAAGGCGAGGTCCGGCAGCTTGTGCCCGGACCTCGCGAGACTCACCAAAAAATCAGCACTTATAAATAGTTAACAGATTTTTACCTTTGCCTCTGGACACGGCGAATCAGGAATGATTCATTGAGTCAGGTTCGAGCGAGCGGCGCATCGAATCACACGAGGGATCAAGGTTATCACGATGATGAACGTGCGGCGGGCAACTGCGGCCCAAGGACGGCTGCGTGTCGATTTGGGTTCGCTCCGGGCATGGCCGCAGGCCACCCGAAGCCCTCGTCCGGTCGCGCGCCAGGCCGGCGCACCACGTCTTCCACAGGTCGAAACCATCTTGAAGCGTGCCATCCCGGCGCTGATCGTCGCCTTTTTGTCCGTTGTCGCCGCCTCGCACATCTTCGGGATGATGTCGGAATATTCGCGGATGGGCGCCGCCGCCCGTCATGCGACATCGCTTTCGGCGGCCGCGGCCGCAGCCGTCTTTTCCGACGCTGGTGACCTGTTCGACGCAGGCAATGGCGCCGAAGCGCAGGCGCGGCTTTCCAAGTTTCTTCCCCAGGACAGGCTCGACAGCGGCTCCTTCATCCTGCTAGTTCAGTCGAGCGGCAAGGTCTTTGCAGCCTCCGCAGCGGGCGTTTCGTATGTCGGTTCCGACGTCGGCGACTTCTTCCCCGAAGTATCGGCGATCCGCCGCTTCGGCGATCGCGCTGGTGTCATCGAAACGACGATCAGCGGCGATCCCCACTATGCCGAGATCAGCCTCGTCGGCTCGTCCGGCGGCTATATCATCGCTGCCACCTCGCTGGATCAGATCGGCAAGCTCTGGCGCGAGGAGCTGACGCTCAACGTCACATTGTTTGCCGGTATATCCTCGATCCTGCTCGTCATCCTCTATGCCTATTACATGCAGGTGAAGCGGGCCCGCGATGCCGACGATATCTTCGTCGAATCCAACCAGCGCGTCGAAACCGCGCTGTCCCGCGGCCGTTGCGGCCTCTGGGATTTCGATTTCGAGAACCGCGAATTCTTCTGGTCGCGGTCGATGTACGACATGCTCGGCCTGCCCGGCTCCGACAAGACGATGTCCTTCAACGAGGCCGCCCGCCTGATGCACCCCGAGGACGGCGGCCTGCACGAGATCGCCCGTTCGATTGCCAAGGGCACGTCCGGCCAGGTCGACCAGATCTTCCGCATGCGCCATGCCGCCGGTCACTATGTCTGGATGCGCGCCCGCGCCCAGATGATCCGCAGCAATTCCGGCCGCATGCACATGATCGGCATCGCCATGGACGTCACCGAGCAGCACCGCCTCGCCCAGCGCTATGCCGAAGCCGACCAGCGCCTCGCAGACGCCATCGAGTGCACCTCGGAAGCCTTCGTGCTCTGGGACAAGAACGACCGTCTGGTGATGTGCAACGCCCATTTCCAGCAGGCCTATGGCCTTCCCGACAGCGTGCTCGTTCCGGGCACCGAGCGCAGCGTCGTCAACGCCGCCGCCGCCCGTCCGGTGATCGAGCGCCGCATGGTCGATCCGCATGGCGCCGGCCACTCGCGCACCGCCGAAGTCCAGCTTGCCGACGAGCGTTGGTTGCAGATCAACGAGCGCCGCACCCGCGACGGCGGCATGGTCTCCGTCGGCACCGACATCACGCTTCTGAAGCGCAACCAGGAACGCCTGCGCGACTCCGAGCGCCGCCACGTCGCGACGATCGGCGACCTCAAGTCCTACCGCGCCACGCTCGAAGACCAGAAGGCCGCGCTCTCTGTCGCCAACGCCAACTATCTCGCCGAAAAGGAACGCGCCGAGGCCGCTAACAAGGCCAAGTCGGAATTCCTCGCCAACATGTCGCATGAGCTGCGCACGCCGCTGAACGCCATCCTCGGCTTCTCCGAAATCCTGCAGGACCAGATGTTCGGCCCGCTCGGCTCGCTGAAATACGACGAATATGCCCGCGATATCCATGACAGCGGCAAGCACCTGCTGAATGTCATCAACGACATCCTCGACATGTCGAAGATCGAAGCCGGCCACATGAAGCTGCATCGTGAGACGATCGATCTCGCGCCTCTCATCGAGGAAAGCCTGCGCTTCACGGCCATCCCGGCCGCCGAAAAGAACATCGTCATCGAGCAGCGTCTCTGCGATGGCATGACGCTGACGGCCGACCGCCGCGCCATGAAGCAGATCATGCTCAACCTGCTCTCCAACGCCGTGAAGTTCACCAACGACGGCGGCCGTATCGCACTGCGCACCCGCCGCGATGCCAAGGGTGTTGTTATCACCATCGCCGATACCGGCATCGGCATTCCGCGCAAGGCGCTGTCGAAGATCGGCCAACCCTTCGAGCAGGTGCAGAGCCAGTATGCGAAGAGCAAGGGCGGCTCGGGCCTCGGCCTGGCGATCTCCCGCTCGCTGGCGGCGCTGCATGGCGGCAACATGCGCATCCGATCGCGCGAAGGCCGCGGTACCGCCATCACCTTCCGTATTCCCGATGTGATCCGCTAGGCCTTCAGGACCGCCTGAAAGATCTTGCGCACCGCCTTCGACAGCCGCTTCACTTCGCTTTCCAGCGTTTTGATATCGGGGCAGTCGCCGGCCCGGCAGACGAGCTCGACGAGCCCCGATGGGGCTTCCTTCGGATCGAACAGCCCGTCGATGCAGAGACGGATCAGCTGCGAAAGCTCGGTATAGAGGTTGAATGCCTCGAGGCAGGTATCGAGATCGGCAGGCGTCATCAGCCTACCGCCAAGCGCCTTCAGCGCCTCGCCCGTATTCAGCCCGTTGACCTTCACAGCATCGCCCTTTGTGGGTGCAATCAGTGCCAGATATTGCGCGATGAACTCGATATCAATGACGCCGCCCGGGATGAGCTTCAGATCCCAGCCGTTCTCCGGCGCCTTCTCCTTGTCGATCAGGTCACGCATCTCGCCGACATCGCGCGCGACCTTGGCCGTATCGCGCTTCTGCGACAGCACATCGGAAATGATCCGCTCGGCAGCTTCCGTTAAGCTCGCATCGCCGCAGATCAGCCGCGCCCGGCTGAGCGCCATGTGCTCCCAGGTCCAGGCTTCCTCGCGCTGGTATTTCTCGAAGGAATTGATCCGCGTCGCCACCGGCCCCTTGTTGCCGGAGGGGCGAAGCCGCATGTCGACCTCGTAGAGAATGCCTTCTGCCGTCGGTGCAGAAAAGGCGGCGATCAGGCGCTGGGTGATGCGGGTAAAATAGCGCACCGCATCGAGCGGCTTCTCGCCGTCGGACTCGCCAGCCGTGTCGTCATAGTCGTAGAGCAGGATCAGGTCGATATCGGAGCCTGCGGTCAGCTCGAAACTGCCGAGCTTGCCCATGCCGGCAACGGCCACCTTGCCGCCCGGGAAACGCCCATGCGCCGCCTCGACCTCTTTGACAACGCCGTCGAGCGCTGCCTCGATGATCAGGTCGGCGAGATGGGTAAAGGCCCGCGCCGCCATCGCGCCATTGATGGCGCCCGTCAACAGCCGGATACCGATCAGGAACCGCTGTTCGGCTGCGAAGATGCGCAGCCGGTCGAGCAGTTCTTCATAATAGCGAGCCTGGACCAGAGACGCCTTCAGGCGCTCGCCGAGATACTCGCGCGTCGGCAGCTCCGCCATCAGACCGGGATCGAGCATGCCGTCGAAAACATGCGGCTTGGCGGCGATCACTTCGGCAAGCTTCGGCGCCGAGGACATGATGTTGACGATCAGCGAAAGCAGCGCCGGATTGCTGCCGAGCAGCGAGAAAAGCTGGATGCCTGAAGGCAGACCCGAAATGAAGCTGTCGAATCGCAGCAGCGCCTCGTCCGCCCTCTTGCTCTCGCCGAAGACCCGCAGGAGCTGCGGCGTCAATTCCGTCAGCCGCTCGCGCGCCTCGACCGATTGCGTCGCCCTGTAGCGGCCATAGTGCCAGGTCCGGATGATGCGTGAAATATCCGACGGGCGCTGGAAGCCCATCTTCTTCAGCGTCTCCAGCGTATCCGGATCGTCGTTCTGGCCGGTGAAGACAAGATTGCCGGTGTCGGTCGAAAGCTTGTTTTCCTGTTCGAACAGCCGCGCATAGCGCCGCTCGACGGTCCTGAGCTTATCGACCAGCTTTTCCGAAAAACTCGACGTGTCGCTGAAGCCCATCATGAAGGCGATGCGTTTCAGGTCGGCTTCGGTCTCCGGTAGCAGATGCGTCTGCTCGTCGCGCACCATCTGGATGCGGTGCTCGACATCACGCAGGAACCAGTAAGCATCCGTGAGCTCGTCGCGGGTCTCCGCATCGATCCACTTTGCCTTGGTCAGTTCGGCCAGCGTCTCCTCGGTGCCGCGGCTGCGCAGCACCGGCATGCGCCCGCCGGCGATCAGCTGCTGCGTCTGCGCAAAGAACTCGATCTCGCGGATACCGCCACGCCCCAGCTTGACGTTGTGCCCTTTGACGGCAATCGCCCCGTGGCCCTTGTGCGCGTGGATCTGCCGCTTGATCGAATGAATGTCGGCAATCGCCGCATAGTCGAGATATTTGCGGAAGACGAATGGCACCAGGCCGCGCAGAAAATCCTCGCCAGCCGCAAGGTCTCCGGCGACGGGCTTGGCCTTGATGAAAGCCGCCCGCTCCCAGTTCTGCCCCCTGCCCTCGTAATAGATCATCGCCGCATCGAAGGAGATCGCCAGCGGCGTCGATCCCGGATCCGGCCGGAGCCTCAGATCGGTGCGGAACACATAGCCATCGGCGGTGCGCTCCTGAAGAATGCGCACCAGCCGCCGCATCAGCCGCGGAAAGATCTCGATCGCATCGTCAGGATCGGGAACGATCCCCGCCTGCTCGTCGAAGAACACGACAAGGTCGATATCGGAGGAATAGTTGAGTTCGGAGGCGCCGAGCTTGCCCATGCCGAGCACGATCAGGCCCGAGCCTTCGCTCGGCTTGCCGGTATCCTTGATCACAAGCTTGCCGCTCTCATGCGCCGACATCAGCAGATGATCTATCGCCGCAGCAACCGATGCTTCGGCCAGAGCACTCAGCCACGCCGTCGTCTGGCGGCCGTCGAATATCCGCGCGAGATCGGCCAGCGCCACCAGGAAGGCCACCTTGCGCTTGATCCGCCGCAGGCGGGTCATCACCACGGATTCCGCCGGAAACACACCCTCCTCCGCCTGCCAGCTGTCGCGCGCCTCTTTGATCAGCGCCTCGATCTGCGGCTCCAGCGGCGCTGAGATTGCCGCAGCCAGGATGTCGTTGTCGATATTGGCGGCGTCCCGGAGATAGGGCGACAGCGTGAAGGCGGCGGCGATGAAATCGCAGAGCGGACCACCGGCCTTCAGCATCGCGGCGACAGCCGGCTGCTCGCGGCCGATCTCGGCTAGATCGGTCATCGCCAGCTTCAGTTCGGACTGGTTGAGCGGCTTCAGCGCTGCGCCTGCAGCGTCCTTCAGCAGATGTGTCGATTTCTTCAGCATCCCACCTCCCGGCAGCGCCACGCCGGAATCGCGTTTTGCCGTATGCCCTTAACCTAGGGCCACATGCGTCAGGAGCCAATACGTTTAACGGCGCATAGTCTGAGGAGGTTTTGGCTCAGGCAGGCTTTGCCGGGAAGCTCATCGTCACGGTCAGGCCGCGGCCCTCTTCCTTGCCGGGATTGGTGTCGGAGAGCTCCAGCGTCCCGCCATGCAGCTCCATCACCGCCTCGACAAGCGAAAGCCCGAGCCCTGTCCCGGGCTTCGACCGGCTTTCGTCGAGCCGCACGAAACGCTTGATAACGGCTTCACGCTTGTCGGCGGGAACGCCGACGCCGTGGTCGGCGACCGAAAGGCAGATCGCATCGGCCCGGCGCGCCAGCTTGATAACAATCTGGCCATGGCCGTCGCAATCGACTGAATATTTGATCGCGTTGTCGATGAGATTGAACAGCGCCTGGCCGATCAGCTCGCGATTGCCCTGCACGGAAATGCCGGGCTCGACCTCGGAGGTCAGCGTCAACCCCGCCTCATCGGCAACAGGCTCGTAGAGTTCGGCACAATCAGCGACGATCGCCGAAATCTCGATCGTCGACATTTCCGCAGCCGCCGATCCTGCCTCGACGCGGGAAATCATCAGCAGCGCATTGAAGGTGCGGATCAGCTGGTCGGATTCGGAGATGATGCCCTCAAGCGCACCGCGTCGCTGTTCCGCGTCATCGGTATCCAGCGCGTCGGCCGCCTTGTTGCGCAGCCGTGTCAGCGGCGTCTTCAAGTCGTGAGCGATGTTGTCGGAAACCTGCCGCAGCCCCTCGTTCAGCTTCTCGATGCGTTCCAGCATGGTATTCAGCGACACCGAAAGACGATCGAATTCGTCGCCCGAGCCACCGACCGGCAGACGTTGAGAGAGATCGCCCGCCATGATCTTCTTGCTGGCGCCCGACATCCTGTCGATGCGCTTCAAGGCATTGCGGCCAATGCCGAACCAGATGATCAGCGCGCCCAGGCCCATGATCGCCAGCGCCACCATAAGGGCTTGCCGCACCAGCACACGGAACCGCTCCGGCTCGCCGAGGTCGCGGCCAACGAGAATACGCAGCCCATTGTCGAGCACGAAGAGATTGGCGATCGCCATATGGCGGCGGTCGAGGCCGCTTTCGGCATAGCGCTGATAAAAGAACGGCACCGAGGTCCAGCCCGTCTCCTCGAAGACGCCAGGCTGCACCGAGGCGACGTTACCCGCCAGGATATCGCCCGAGGGGCCGGCGATGATGTAGAGATTGGCGCCCGGCTGGCGCGAGCGGCGCTCCATCGAGCGCAGCAGCGCATTGATGCCGCCGGTGTCGTAAGCGCGCTTGACCTGATCGACCTCCTGCTGCACCGCCTCGCGGATCTGGCCCGTCAGCAGACGCTGCGACATCGCCGTCACATAGATGACGAGCGTCGCGGCGCAGATGGCGAAGAGCAGGATGTAAAGAGCCGAAAGGCGGACTGCGGTAGAGCGGAAGAGAAACCAGAAACGGTTCATCCTTCGTCCTTGATCATGTAACCCGCCCCGCGGATCGTCTTCAGCAGCGGCTGGCTGAAATCCTTCTCGATCTTCGAGCGCAGTCGCGAGACATGCACGTCGATGACATTGGTCTGCGGATCGAAATGGTAATCCCAGACGTTTTCGAGAAGCATCGTGCGGGTCACGACCTGACCGGCATTCTTCATCAGATATTCGAGCAGACGGAATTCGCGCGGCTGCAACGGGATTTCCTTGCCGCCACGGCGCACTTCGTGGGAGAGCCGGTCGAGTTCCAGATCGCCAACGCGGTAGACAACATCCTGCTCCGGCGTGCCCTTGCGGCGGCCGAGAACCTCGACGCGGGCAAGCAGCTCGCTGAAGGCATAGGGCTTCGGCAGATAGTCGTCGCCGCCGGCGCGCAAACCGGTGACGCGATCGTCGACCTGGCCGAGAGCGGAGAGAATGAGAACCGGGGTGTGGATCGCCTTGCGGCGCAGCTCGCTGATGACGGAAAGCCCGTCGCGGCGCGGCAGCATGCGGTCGATGACGATGACGTCGTAGGTATTTTCCGAGCCCATGAATAGGCCGCTCTCGCCGTCGCTCGCATGATCGACGACGATCCCCGCCTCGCGAAAGGCTTTCGTCAGGTAAACCGCAGCTTCGAGGTCATCCTCGATAATCAGAATCTTCATGCGGCTGACATTACCTGCCGGTTTCGTTTCGGCAAGGCTCAATACGTCTTCCTGTTGCGCTTGGGTCATCGCGGCCACCTAGGGATGGAGTGGAAGGGAGCCGCGCGGGCTGGTGCGCGGCTCCCGTCTCGGGCGCATCATGGGGATGCGCCGGTCAAGGCTGTGGGGGATCAGCCTTGGCTATTGATCGGAAGGGCGACGAAGCGGCTGCCGTCCTTCGACTGGATCTGGAAGAGCGCCCGGGTGCGGCCGTCCTTCTTTGCCTGGTTCAGAACCTTGACGACGTCATCAGCCGAGGTGATGTCCTGGTTGTTCACCGAGGTGATCTTCTCGCCTGCCTTGATGCCCTTGTCGGCAGCGTCGGAGTTCGGGTCAATATTGGTGATCTGCAGGCCCTTGCCGTCATCGGCCGGGCCAACCGTCAGGCCGAGATCGGCAAGCGCCTTCTCGGACGCCGGTGCCTGCGGCTGATCGCTGTCGTCGGTCGAAGCGTCCTTCTGGTCGGCCGGCAGCGTGCCAAGCTCGACGGTCAGAGACTGTGCCTTGCCATCGCGCCAGATCGATACTTCGACCTTCTTGCCCGGCTGCATCGCGCCGATGCGGCGGCTGAGATCGCGGGCATCCTTGACCGTTTCGCCATTGACGGCGGTGACGACATCGCCAGCCTTCATGCCGGCCTTCTGGCCAGGCGTTCCATCCTGAGCGGAAACGACGAGCGCACCGTTGGCTTCGGAAAGGCCGAGCGAGTCGGCGATATCCTTGGTCACCGGCTGGATCTGCACGCCGAGATAGCCGCGCGAAACCGTACCGTCCTTCATCAGGTCGGCAACGACGTCCTTGGCGGTCGAGGCCGGAATGGCGAAGGCAATGCCGACGCTGCCGCCCGACGGGGAGAAGATCGCGGTGTTGATGCCGACGACCTGACCGTTGAGGTTGAAGGTCGGGCCACCGGAGTTGCCGCGGTTCACGGCAGCGTCCACCTGAAGATAGTCGTCATAGGGACCGGAGCCGATGTCGCGGCCGCGGGCCGAAACGATACCGGCGGTCACTGTGCCGCCGAGGCCGAACGGATTGCCGACAGCGACGACCCAGTCGCCGACGCGGACATTGTTGTCATCGGCCCAGTTGACGTAGGTGAACTTCTTGCCCTTGCCGTCGACCTTCAGCACGGCGAGGTCGGTGCGCGGGTCCTTGCCGATCAGCTTAGCATCAAGCTCGGTGCCGTCGTTCATGACAGCAACAAAAGCCGAGCCGTCGGAAACGACGTGGTTGTTGGTAACGATATAGCCGTCTTCGGAGATGAAGAAGCCGGAGCCCTGAGCGACAGGACGCAGGCGGCCGGGACCAACAGGGCCACCCGGGCCCGGACCACGCTCACCGAAGTGGCGCGGCGGACGCTGCTGGCCATCCTGGCCCTCGCCGCCATTCGGACCCTGTTCGCCAAACTGCTTGAAGAAGCGCTTCAGCGGATGATCATCAGGCAGGTCGTCGAAACCGCGGCCATTGAAGTCAAAGGAAAAACCGTTGCCGTCGTCGGACGCCGGCTTGATGCGGGATTCGACGCGGACGGAAACGACGGCCGGCGAAACGGCGTCGACGACATTGGCAAAGCTCGGCACGGCCGGCGCCTGAACGTTGACGGCTTCGGCATAGGAACGGGTGATCTCAAGCGGCACGCCGGTGGCTAGCACGGCAGCGGCGAGACCTGCGACGGTTGAGGCCTTCAGCGCAGTGGCAAGGGAGGGAGTCTTGAACATTATAGGCACCTTCTCTTCATCATTTAGTCGGTCCGGCCCCCGGTCGGGATCGGCTGATGGATGAAGATATAGGATGCGGGACCTTACTGCGAACTGTCCGGCCAATGAAAAATTTGTAATGTCGGGATTGTGACCAGCCGCGACTTTTTGTCCAAGGCCCGCCGGATATGGCCTCGCAGCTGCCCCTAAGCTACTTGCTCAGTAACTCGTCAAGCTTCGCCTGCTCGTCATCCGTCAGCCGGCTTCCCGTCGGCTTGCCCACCCTGCGGCGCGCAAAAACCAGCATCGAGATGCCGCCCGCCAGGATCAGCACCACAGGCGCACCCCATAGCAACACGGTGCGGATACTGAACCGCGGCTTCAGCAGCACGAATTCGCCGTAGCGCGAGACTATATAATCAAGCACCTGCTCGTCGCTGTCGCCATCCTTGATGCGCTCGCGCACCAGAAGCCTGAGATCCTTGGCAAGCTCGGCATTGGAATCGTCGATCGACTGGTTCTGGCAAACCATGCACCGCAATTCCGCCGACAGCGTCCGCGCGCGCGTTTCCATCGCGGGATCGGCCAGTACTTCGTCGGGGTTCACGGCGAAGGCGGGGAGCGTTGCGAAGATCAGAAAGAGAATTGTCAGCAGGTAGGCTGCCGATCTCGACAGCAAAGAGGAGCGCCAAACCTCTCCTCCCCTCATTCCTGTGCTCGTCACAGGTATCCAGCAACCGCGCGTCTGCGCGGTGAAAGACTCTTGTCGGCAAAGGGCCTCTCCCGCGCCCAAGGACTTGGGCGCACTGGATTCCTGTGACAAGCACAGGAATGAGGGAGAAAGTAGGCCCCTCATTCCGCCGGCTCCATCGCCGGAGCAGACGGCTTTGCCGCCTTTGCTTTCCGCCGGGGGGCACCAACGCGCAGCCGCCTGTCGCTGAGCGATACGAACCCGCCGAGCGACATCAAAAGCGCTCCCCCCCAGATGCAGAGAATGAACGGCTTCCACCAGATCCGCACGACGATGCCGCCGTCATTTGTGGGATCGCCGAGCGAGACATAAAGCTGGCTGAGCCCGAAGGTCAGGATTCCGGCCTCGGTGGTCGGCATCTGCTGGGCGACATAGACGCGTTTGGCCGACCAGACATCGGCAACCTCGACGCCCCCCCGGCGGATGGTGAAATGGCCGCGGTCTTCATGGTAGTTCGGGCCGGTCGCCGGCCGCATGCCGTCGAAATGCAGCACGTATCCGCCGGCATCGGCCGTCTGTCCCGGTTTCATCTCCAGCACGTGTTCGGTCGCGAAGGTGGAGACCGCGACGATGCCGAGCACGGTGACACCAAGTCCCGCATGGGCGAGCGCCGTGCCGAAAGCCGAACGCGGCAGACCCGTCAGCCGGCGCCAGGCGACATTGGCGGCCACCTTGCCGATGCCGGCGCGATACCACAGATCGGTGGCAGCGCCGAAGACCAGAAACAGCCCGGCGGCCAGCCCGAGAACCGAAAGAACCGGGCCGCCATGCTCGATGTAGAAGAAAACCACCGCCGCGACGAAAGCCAGACCGGCGGCCGCATAGAGCCGCTGCAGCACGCCGAGCAGATCGCCGCGCTTCCACGCCAGCAGCGGCCCGAACGGCACCACCAGCAAAAGCGGGATCATCAGCAGCCCGAAGGTCATGTTGAAGAACGGCGGACCGACCGAGATCTTGTCGCCCGTCAGCGTTTCCAGAAGCAGCGGATAGAGCGTGCCCGTCAGCACCGTGCCGCAGGCAACCGTCAGGATCAGGTTGTTCAGCACCAGCGCACCCTCACGCGAAACCGGCGCGAAGAGACCGCCGGCCGACAGCAGCGGCGCGCGGAAGGCAAAGAGCGACAAAGCCCCGCCGATGAAGATCATCAGGATGCAGAGGATGAAGACGCCTCGGCTCGGGTCGCTGGCAAAGGCATGGACCGAGGTCAGCACGCCGGAGCGAACGAGGAAGGTCCCCATCAGCGACAGTGAGAAGGTGAGGATGGCCAAGAGCACTGTCCAGATTTTCAGCGCCTCGCGCTTCTCCATGACCAGCGCCGAATGCAGCAATGCTGTCCCTGCCAACCAGGGCATGAAGGAGGCGTTCTCGACCGGATCCCAGAACCACCAGCCGCCCCAGCCGAGCTCGTAATAGGCCCAGTAGGAGCCCATGGCGATGCCGAGCGTCAGGAAGGTCCAGGCGGCCAGCGTCCAGGGGCGAACCCAGCGCGCCCAGGCGGCATCGATCCGCCCTTCCATCAGCGCCGCGACGGCAAAGGAGAAGCAGACCGAGAAACCGACATAGCCGAGGTAGAGCATCGGCGGATGGATCGCCAGCCCGATATCCTGCAGCACCGGGTTCAGGTCACGCCCCTCCGCCGGTGCCGGATCGAGTCGGGTGAACGGATTGGACGTCAGCAGAATGAAGAGGATGAAGGCAACCGAGATCCAGGCCTGCACCGACAGGACATTGGCACGCAGCGTATCCGGCAGATTGCGGCCGAACAGCGCTACCATGGCGCTGAACAGCGCCAGGATCAGCAGCCAGAGCATCATCGATCCCTCATGATTGCCCCAGACGCCCGAATATTTGTAGATCAGCGGCACCAGCGAATGCGAGTTCTCCCAGACGTTCTTCACCGAGAAGTCGGAGACCACATGCGCATAGGTCAGCACGCCGAAGGAGAGGGTCACGAGCGCGAAGAGGACGATCGAGCCGAGCGGCGCGACATCCATCATCGCCTGGTCGCGGCGTCGCGCGCCGATGACGGGCACGATCGAGAGAATGATCGCCGTCGCCAGCGCCAGCACCAATGCGTAATGGCCGATCTCAATGATCATTGCACGCCCTCGCCCTCTTTCCAGAGCCCTTGCGATTTCAGGCGGTCGGCAACGTCCTTCGGCATGTATTTCTCATCATGCTTGGCCAGCACGGTATCGGCGATGAACTCGTGGCTGGCGGCCTCGAACTTGCCTTCGGTGACGACGCCCTGTCCCTCACGGAACAGGTCGGGAAGGATGCCCGTATATTTGACCTTCACCGGCTGGCCGCCGCCGTCGGTCACCGCGAATTCGACCGTTGAGCCGACACCGCGGATGACGCTGCCCTCGCCCACCAGACCGCCGAGACGGATGCGCGTTTCCGGCGGCACCGGCGTCTTGGCAAGATCGGCTGGCATGTAGAAATAAGCAACGGACTGGCTGAAGGCGAACATCACCAGCAGCACCGCGGCGATGATGAAGCTCATGCCGCCGCCGATCACTGCCAGGCGCTTCTGCTTGCGCGTCATTCCGTTACCCCCTCTGCCGCAACTCCCAGCTCGCGCCCCAGTGCGAGCAACTGCTTGCCTTGATCGCCATCGGCCGGAAACGCCGCCAGCCCGCGCTTCAGCGCCTCCGCGGCATGATCCTTGTCGTTCAATACGGCATAAGAGCGGACAAGCCGCACCCAGCCCTCGAAATTGTTGGGATCGGCCTTCAGCTTGGCATCCAGGCTTTCGACCATGCCGCGGATCATCTGCTGCTGGTCGCCGGCGTTCATCGTCTGCGCCGCCGCCACGTCTTCCGCGGTCGGCCCGCCCGGCGCCTTGCCGACGGCAGCGACATCAGGCGTGCCGCCATTCTTGGCGATGTGATCGTTGACCATTGGCAGCCACGGCGCGTCGGCGGGCGATTCCTTGGCGATCGCCTCGAAGGCCGCCCTCGCCTCGCCGGTCTGGCCAGCCTGTTCCATGCTCAGCGCCACGTAGAACTTTGCCCGCGGATTGTCGGGCTCGAGCGCCAGCGACTGCTCCAGCGCCTGGCGCGCATCCGCGGTGATCGCCCCGTTCGAACCGGCCATCAGCGTTTCCGCCAGGCCATCCAGACGGATGGCGCTGGGCCCGAGCAGTCGGATGGCGTTGCGATAAGCCTTCTCGGCATCGTCGATACGCATGGCGTTGAAATAGATCGGCGCCAGCACATCCCAGCCCTTGCCGTCTTCAGGGTTCTGCGCCAGATGCCGCTCGGCCTTGGAGACCAGGATCGCCATGTCGTTGCCGGGATTTTCGAGCCGGGCCTGAAGTGGTTGCGATGGCAGGCCAGGCCGGCCCATCGCAACGTAAAGACAGAGCCCCGTCAGCGGCAGAAGAAGAAGGATGAAGGCCTCGCTGAAGCGATGGTGGCGCGCCGCCTTCGGCGCTGCGGCCGGACCTGCCGCCGAAACGGCGATCAGCCGCCGGCCGATCTCGGCCCGCGCGTAGTCCGCTTCGTCCGCCGTGATCAGTCCGCCGGAGAGGTCGCGGTCGAGCTCGCGCAGCTGGTCGCGATAGACGGCAACCTCGCCCTCGCGCCCGTCGTCAAGCGCCTTCGCTCCGCGCAGGAGCGGATAAAGCAGCAGCGCGGCCACAGCCGCCGTCATTGCGGCAACAAGAATCCAGAAAAGCATAACGGCCCAATACTTGAAGCGCGCCGCCATTCCAACTGTCAAAGCCGGAATGACGAAGATTTGAGGCGTTTCGCCGCAAGATTGGTGCGGTCAGGACCAATCGGCACTCAGTTCAGGCTGCGGCGAACGTACGTGAGCCTGAAGCGTGGAGAAGCGCCATTTGCAGCCCAGCATGGGCTGAATGCCGGTTGGTCTAGCCGAGCGGCGACCAGCTTCCGTCGCTGTTGCGGCAGGCCGATCCGCGCACTGCGGTATCCTTGCCATCGACTGTCAGCGTGTGAGTGTATTGGCGGCAATTCTGCGAGCCGACCTGGTAGGGCGCTGCGGCAACGACCTTGCCGCTGACATTGCGGCCGCTCCAGACGACCGGCTGGCCGACGGCGGCACCCTCAAGCGCCCGGTATTCCGCTTCGAGCGCCCGCTGTTTGTCGCTGTCGCTGAGTTCTATGCCGCTGCGTCCAGCAATACCGCCCTGCAGCGCGGAGATGAAGCTCGCCGAGGCAGAGGGCTTGCGGGAAAACATGCCGCCTGAAGTGCTGCTCTTCGTCGTCGTGCAGCCGCTCAGCGCAACGGCAACCAAAAGCGAGGAGACGATCATGGCATTCGCGCGTAACATCATTCTGTCGAACCAGCAGAAAAGAACAAATCAACGCCGCCAGATGCACATGTGCTCGTGTCGGCTTTAAGGCAAAGCATGCTATGCACTTGCCTATGTCTTTGTGACATCAAGCAATTGCTCACGCAACATCCTTTGTAAGACCCGGCAAAATTAGCCGTGCCCGCAGACCGCCCGCCTCACCGCGGGAGAGTTCCAGCCGACCCTGATACTCGTTGGCGATCTCGGTGACGATCGAAAGGCCAAGCCCGGTTCCCGGCTTGCTTTCGTCCAGCCGCTTGCCGCGCTTCAGCGCTTCCTTCATCTGATCGGGCTCCAGACCCGGCCCGTCGTCCTCGACGACCAGTTCCACCCAATGCTTGCGGCCGCTGCTTTCGGCGCCTTTGACGTCGTCCGCAGCTTCCACCGCCGTGAGCTTGATCTTGTGAACGGCAAAACGCGCTGCATTCTCCAGCAGATTGCCCACCGTCTCTTCCAGATCCTGCTGCTCCATCGCCACCGCCAGATGCGGCGGAACGACCGACAGCTCGAATTCCTTGTCGACGTTGAGGCGGCGCATGACGCGCACCAGCCGCTCGAGCGCCGGTTCCGCATCAGTACGCGCCAGCACGCTTTCGCGCTGCGCGGCGATGCGGGCACGGTTGAGATAGGATTGCACCTGCCCCTGCATCGCCTCGGCCTGGCTCTTCACCAGTTCGCCATGCGAGCGCTCCAGCACCCGCGCCTCGTTGAGCAGCACGGCAATCGGCGTCTTCAGCGAATGCGCCAGATTGCCGACCTGCATGCGGGCGCGCTCAACGATGCGGCGGTTGCTGTCGATCAGCGCATTGACCTCATTGGCAAGCGGCAGGATCTCGCGCGGAAAATCGCCCTTCAGCTGCTCGCTCTCGCCGGCGCGGATCCGCTCCAGCGCGGCGCGCGCCTTATCCAGCGGCTTGAGGCCGAAGAGAATGGCGAGTGCGTTGACGATCAAACTGCCGACCCCGAAGCCGGCGAGCGCCAGATAAAGACTGTGGGAAAAGTTGCTGACGTCGCTTTCGACGACTTCGACATTGCCGCTGACGCGAAAGCGCGCCGCGCGCCCGTCGGTATCGAGCACCACTTCCGTTTCGGCCACCTGCACCCGGTTTCCGCTGGCATCGGTCACCTGGTAATAGCGCTCGTAGTTCTTGTCGAAAGGCGCTTCGAGCACCGAAGGAACGGGAATGGTCGCCGAGCCGAGAGAGGGCGAGACCAGCGGTGCCGCCGTATAGGTGCCGAGCGGCTCCACCACCCAGTACCAGCCGGTGCGCGGCTGGGCGAAGCGCAGGTCGCCGAGCTGCGGGCTGCCTGCCAGCGCACCCTGATCGCCGATCGTGACCGAGTTGATGACGTTGTAGAGCTGCGCGCGCAGCAGATCCTGAAAGCCGCGCTCGGCGCTGCGGCGATAGAGCGTCGAGATCAACAGCCCGATCACCACAAGCGCCACGGTCGACCATACGGTCGTCAACAAGAGAACGCGTGCGGTGAGCGACTTTATGCGCATTAGGCCGGCGCTTGAATGCGGTATCCGAGACCGCGCACCGTTTCGATCAGGTCGACGCCCATCTTCTTGCGCAGACGTCCGACGAAGACTTCGATCGTATTGGAATCACGGTCGAAATCCTGGTCGTACATATGCTCCACAAGTTCCGATCGGGAGACGACCTCGCCCATGTGATGCATGAGATAGGAAAGCAGCCGGTACTCATGCGACGTCAGCTTCAGCGCCACGCCGTTGACGACGGCTTTCGAGGTCTTGGTATCGAGCCGGACAGGCCCGCAGACGATTTCCGACGAGGAATGACCGGCGGCGCGGCGGATCAGTGCGCGAATGCGCGCCAGCACTTCTTCCACGTGGAAAGGCTTGGTCACGTAGTCGTCGGCGCCTGCGTCGATGCCCGCCACCTTGTCGCTCCAGCGGTCGCGCGCCGTCAGGATCAGAACCGGCATGCCGCGCCCTGCACCGCGCCACTTTTCGAGAACGCTGACGCCATCCAGTTCCGGCAGGCCGATATCGAGAATGATCGCGTCATAGGGCTCGGTGTCGCCGAGGAAATGTCCCTCTTCGCCATCGAAAGCCTGATCGACGACATAGCCCGCCTCTTTCAGCGTGTCGCTCAGCTGCCGGTTCAGATTGACGTCGTCTTCGACTACCAGAATGCGCATCGGTCCGCTCTCACCTCGATTGTGTCACTGGAGTTTCATAGGCCGATTCCGCCTACATCGGAACCCTGACGGTTACCTTGCGGGGGCGCTGGCCGTTGCCCTGAACGAGCACGGTGATGATGCAGGTGTCGCCCGAGGGCTGAACCGAAAGCAGCTGGCCACCCGTCTGCTCAACGACCTGCTGCGCGGCGGCGCTGCAATCGCCCGAGACGCGCACCACGAGAGTGCGGGAGTCGTCCGGTGAGGGCGCCGATACAGCCAGCCCTGCGGCCAAGGCTACGACGCTCAGAGGAGAGGCCATGTGCAATGCTTCCAACGTGGTTCCAACTTGGCCCGACTATGTACTCACGTGACCTGAATGGCAAATGAATGCACTGTAATGACGGAGGTTTAGAACAATTCTTGACTGTATTTCCCTAACGATATTCACAGCCGAAAGATGAGGCGGCAGAAGCTCTTGATGCCGCTGCCGGCCTCTTTCTTGAAACACCGTTTCAGCGGATCGCCGCATTCGCCGTCAGCCGTCCGTAGATGGCCAGAAGCCCGCCGATCGCGCCGGAAATATTGACGAGAGAATCGACGATCTGGCTCTGGTCGCCCGCCTCGATATCGATTCCCGCCGCATGCAGAACCGACGCGCCGATGGCGATCAGCGCACCCCAGATCGTCTTTGAATGATACCAGTTCTTCAAATCACCCATGACCATTCCTTCCGTTGAAAATCACATCGTCATCGTTGCCACCGCCGGAAGCCCGAGCGGTATGCGCTGGCCCATCTGCTGCACGCGGATCGTCAGCTCGGCCTGCGGATTGCCGAAATCGGCAAGTTCACCGGCCAACGGATAGGTCCAGGCCGCGGCAGAGACCTCGACCAGCCGCTTGACCTCGGCCCCGCTCATCACCTCGACCCGGTAGCGCTCGAAGGGTTCGTCGAGGGGAATATCCGCAGCCATCCAGTTGTCGGCGTCGACACGCCCACGCCGGATCCAGGAGAAGCACGCAGCACCCGCAGCGTCTCTCGCCGCGCGCAGATGAACGGGAGAAAGCGGCGTCTCCGCCCTCATCCCGCCCTCGAAAACAAAGGGACCTATCTTTCCTGATACCCCTGACGCCTCGACGATCCAGTTGAGCCGCAGCCCTATCTCGTCACCGCCGAGCCCGAGCGGCACCACCGCCTCGTCGAGCGCGACGATGAAGGCACCCGCCTCCGCTCCGGCGCCCATCGCATCCTCAGACCCCGCCAGCCCTCTCAGCAGACCGCTCAACCGCCAGCGCCCGGCCGCAATCTCCTCGGCCTGCTGAAAAGCCAGAACCTCCCAGCTGCCATTGCCCGAAAGCACCGCAAGCATATTCGCCCCGTTCAGCACCGCGATCGCCGATGCCGACGAAAGCTCCCCGAACGGCAGCTCCAGCTCCACGTTTACCGACCAGTCGAAACGCCCCGGCACCCCGGCCAATAGCGGCGCCGCAAGCACCCCGATCCGCGCCGGCCGTTCGAGCAGCGCGCGGCCGCGATAGCCTTCCCCGCTCACCGAGGACGAGAGCCCGGCCGTCTTCCAGGGACGCGCGAAGACCGCGGCCCTTGCAAAACTTTCGGCCTCGCCTGCCGCGAACCGCGGCAAATCCATCAGCTGAACCACCGGATCGAACAGGCTCGATGGCTGGCCGCTGCCGTTCCTGCCGCCGGCCTCTTCAGCCGGTGCCGCGCCCGCCGATGGCGCAAACTCGCGCGCCTCGACCTCTCTCGTGCCTCCGTCTTCGATCGACGCGATCAGGAACCGCCCCGGCGGCCCATCGGTGATCGTCACCACATCACCCGGCTGAAACTGCAGTGCGCCAGGCGGCAGCGCAAAGCGCACCGACCGTCTGCCGATCCGGTTGTCGCGCAGCAGCGCCTCGGCGGCATTCAGCGCCGTCTCCTCCGCGAGCACCGCCTGAAGATCGCTCTTCAGCACGCGACTCGTCGCCGATTGGGCCCGGTGCGAGCGCACGCCCGCCTGCTCGTAAGCGGCATCGGGATTGTAGAAGGTGACGACAGCCTCGGCAGCGTGATCGCTGTCATGTCCGCGGGTTTCCTGCCACAGCGGGCGATCCTCGATATCGGCAAGCACGGCGATATCAGTGGGAGGCAGGCTCGCCCGCGCTCTCGAGCGAAACCGCAGCAAACCGCCATCCTCGAAGGCGTCGATCTGGAAGGCTTCCAGCAGCGGCTCGATCAGGCTGCGCGCCGAAGTCATGTCGCCCTGCGCATAGCCTGTCAGGTCGCCTGATACCGCCGAGACATCGAAATCTTCGAAACCATGATCGCGAAACACCGCCGCTATCACATCCGCCAGACTTCCGGCCCCCAACCGGCCATTGAGCCAATGACCGCTGCGCCAGTTTGCGCCATCGCTCCAGATATCCGTTTCCAGTGGAAAGGCCGGATAGGGCCGTGCATCCCACGACCACGGGAAAATATGGGCGGGATCGACCATGCCGGCTGCAGCGCCGGGACGGCTCCACCAGGCATGATGCGCCTCCAGAAACCGCCGCTGCATGGCATCGGAGCGCGCCCGGCTAGAGAAATAGGGCGCCGCATTCTCCGCCGACTTCGGATCGGCAAAGACATTCGGCTGATTGCCGCCCTTGTCGATCGCCGCGCAGCCGAGCTCGGTGAACCAGACCGGCTTCATCCCCGCCTGCCAGCCGGTCGGCGCCGCCTTTTCAACCCCGCTGACGCGGTCGTAGTGCCGGTTCGCCCACCAGCCCTCGATATCCTTGTACCTGTAGACCCAGGGCTTGCCTGCAAGACCGTCGGTAATCGGCGTTCGCACCCGCGCCTTCCGGTCGGCATCACCGGCATAATACCAGTCGAACCCCTCGCCGCCTGCAATCGCAGCTATCAATCCGGCCTTGTCGTCCGCGGCCCGCATCCCGTCCGGGCTCGCAGCCGCCAGATCGCAGTCGCGCCAATCGGAAAGCGGCATGTAATTGTCGATGCCGACAGCATCGATCGCGTTTGATGCCCAAAGTGGATCGAGATTGAAACAGACGTCACCACTGCCATCATCCGGCCGGTATCCCGAATATTCGCTCCAGTTGGCGGCATAGGTCAGCTTCACCTGCGGAAGCAGGGCTTTCACGTCGGCTGCCAGAGCCACCAGCGCATTGACGAACGGAAAGTCACCGGTCTCGTCGCGCACCTGCGTCAGACCGCGCATTTCCGAGCCGATGATGAAACCCGAAACGCCGCCTGCCGCCTTTGCGAGCTGCGCATAATGCAGGATGAACCGGCGGTAGCTCTCCTCGCCGCCGTTATAGATCACCCGCTGCCCGGCGTAGCTGAAGTCTCCGGCCTGCGCCGCGCCTCTGAACGCCTCGATCTGCGCCCCCGCTGCCGCCGTCCGGTCCGCCGATCCCGGCTGGCCGATCGCTGGATGGCATGTTACCCGCCCGCGCCAGGGATAGGCCGCCTGGCCGCTGCCGCCATAGGGATCCGGCAACGCATTGCCGCTTTCGATATCCATCATCACGAACGGATAGAGATAGACCTCCAGCCCTCGCGCTTTGAGATCGGCGATCGCCGAGACGACGCTCAGATCATCCGGCGTCCCGCCATAGGCCGGCCCGCCGTCGCGGCGGCTGACCAGATGGGCTTGCGCCCGCGAGACGCCCGACACCAACCATTGACTGCTTTCGGCATTGCGCGCCTGCACTTCGACACCGGGCACGATCCGGCAATTGCCGGCCCGCAAGTCCGTTCCGAACCAGGAGACGACAAGCGCCACCCGCTTGAGGTTTGGGCAGACCGCCGTCAGCTCGCTGATCGAAACGTCCCAGTCGGTCAACCCCTGCAGGCTGTTTCGGTTGAGCAGCCGGGCGCTTCCCGCACCGGTCTTTTCCGAGACCGCCACGGGCCGGTAGCCATGCTCCGTCGCCCCCGGAATGGTGCAGACCGCCTGGACCTGCGCCTCCAATTCTCCGACCGCCCGCACCACTTCGAACTGCATCAGCGGGATGCGATTGCCGTAGCTGTCGAGCGGCAGCCGCTCGAACACGACGTAGGCGAGCCCGCGATAGGCCGGTGCCATTCCCGTTCCCTGCTTGGCCTCGATCAGCGGATCGGGCAGCTGTTCCGCGTCACCCGGATAGAACCGCATCTCGATCGCCGTCAGGTCGAGTTCCTTGCCGTCGGCCCATATGCGTCTGACACAGGCAACCGGGCCCTCGCAGAGCCCGATCGCGAAATTGGCGAAGTAGCGGAACGTCTCGACCTTCGGCCCCGACGAGGACTTGCCTCCCGTCCGTTCGGTGGTCACCACTTCCTCGAAGCGCGTCGCCCAGATCATCGTCCCGCCGATCCTGACGGCGCCATAGACCCGGTTGATCGACGTTCCCTCGTCGGCGCCCGGAATGCGTGCCGTCGAAAGCCGCGCACCGCGCACCGTCTGGCCGCCGCCGATCAGCGCCCGGTCGAGCGCATTGCCCGCCAGCGCCCCCGCCGCCTGAAGAAGGAGAGTGGCCATGCAAACCTCGCAGCGAGTCGCCAGCGCCGCTTACACGGCACTTGGTTTTTCCCGCAATGATTGTGTTGGATTGCTGCAGTCGTGAGCAGAAGCAGAAGCGCCGATACCAGCCGGCTCACTGGAGAGGACGGGCCTCTCCAGCCTCGGCAAGGGCCTTGCTCTCGATCAAGGAGGTGATGCTATGTGGTTCTTGCCATTCGGTATCACGCTTAGTGTGAGGAAAACCCGGACGGGCTGGTCAATAGCCATCCGGATTCAATTCCACACATAAGCAAAGGGTGGGCGGAGTTACAGCTCCGCTCACCACTCCCAAAACATACATACATGCGCTTCAATTTTCAAGTTTCGCTGCAACCTCCGGAAACCGGAACACGGCCGTCACACGCCGCCGCCAGCTCGGCACCAATACCGACCGGATAACCTCCGCCTGTTCATAGGCATGGATAAAACTCTTCTCACCGGCGAAGATGCCCGCATGCTTTGCTGCCACATCCGGCCGCCAGCGAAACAGCATGAGATCGCCCGGCTGCATCGCCTCCACCGGAACCGGCGCACCGAAATGCCGGAGCGCTGCATCGAGCAGCCGGTCCTCGCCACTCCGCTCGGCCCAGTCGCGCGCATAGGGCGGCGGCATCTCCGGCTCGACGCCGTAAAGCTCGCGCCAGATGCCGCGGATGAGGCCAAGGCAGTCGCAGCCGATGCCTTTGGCGGATGCCTGGTGCCTGTAGGGCGTGCCGATCCAGCTCTCGGCGGCCGAAAGCGCCCGTTGGTTGATTGCAGTCATTTGAAGAGCGCGCTCCCGTCATGGATGCTGCCGCCATCCGCATAGGTATAGGCAAAGTCGGCGCCCGGCATATGCGGGAAGCCGCGGAAATTCCGCTGGTTGGCGAACTTGGCCCGGCAGGTGCCGAAGGCCTTGTCGCAACCCGCCGTCAACAGCACCCGGCAGCCCGCGTCCGGCGCCCGCGCCATCGACAGCCACAGCGTCACCTCGACCTCGGCTCCCGCCGCGCCATGCGCCTCGATATCCAGCCGTTCGCCGGCGTTTTCCCCGTCGAGAAACGCAATCGTCCCATAGCGAAAGAACCCATCCGGGAAGGCGCTCAGCCCCGATACGGAGATCCGTGTCGCATCGATGACCGTAGCCAGCACACCCTCGCGGCAGAACTGACTTTGCGTCACATCGATCCCGCATCTGGCATCACCGAGCGCCGCATCGCAGCGGCGGCCATAGAGCCGTCCCTGCGGCTGGTTCAGCCGGTGCGCGAAACTGCGCAACTCGGCGCGAAACTGCCCGCCGCTGCGCGTCACTTCGCCGATCTCCTGCACCTTCAGCAGCAGATGCTGATCCGGCATCGCCCAGTTGACCAGAAACACCTCGACGCGCGCGCCATCATAAAGCCCGCGCTGCAGATCCGCCTCGCTGATCGCCGCATTCGAAAAACCGCCAGTCACCTCGCTCGTCGCCGCAGGCAGGCCCGTATTTTCTTCGGTACCACTTGCCGAAAAGCCGCTGGCCGCCAGAAACACCGTGCCTGTGAAAGTCAGGTCGTGGTCATGCTCGCTAAAGCCCAGCACCACCCCATCGCTGCGCGTCACGCGCCAGGCATGGCAGACCGTCGTCGCATCGCCATCGAGATGCGCCCTGAGTTCCGAACCGATTGTCCTCATGACAGGATCTCCGCCAGCGGAATGGCCGGGATCCGCCCGGCGTTGAAGGCCGTCAGGTTCACGTCGATCCGCCCGGTCGCAAACCGCACCGGCACATCGAGCTCGAAGCCCGCGGTCACCCGCGCCCCGGCCGCTGGAATGCTGCCCGGCAGAAAGGTCACGATCCCCGCCACAACGTCGCAAAGGTAAGTGGTTCCTGCCATCACGACCCCATCGACGGCGAGCGTCACGCTGCCAGCCACGGGCTTCGCAATCCGTCGCGCATTGCTTGCCGCCGCATCGCCATAGGTCTTCACCAACTGAAACGCCGCCCTCGCGCCGTCGCCGGTGCCCAGCATCTGGTCGAGCGCCGTTACCGGCTGGTCAGGTCGTCCGGATTTCCAGTCGAGCGGATCGCGGAACCGGAAGCCATAGAGTTCGCCGCTCCGCGCCTCGAAAAATTCCAGCACCTCGTAGAGATCGCCGGCCGAGCGAACGCCCGACCCGGCATCGTAGCTCCGCCGCGCATCGCGCCAGCGGCTGTTGCGGCTTTCGCGGCCGTTCGACAGATTGACGATATCGGTCCGCCGCACCGGCCCGCCGCTCGTCGAAAGCGACAGCCTCAGCGGAAATTGCACCTCATGAAACCCGCTCATCTCAGCCTCACAGATTGCGCTGGCCGCGCATCGCCGTGCGCGCCAGCATCGCCGAAATCTGCGCCTCGCTCTTCTGGAAGCTCTGCGCATCGGTGGCCGTCACATTGAAGACGATCTGAGTCCCGCCGCCGCCCGCGGCCGCCACGCCCAGCGCCCCATCCGGCCCGCGCCTCAGCGGCAGGATCGCCTCGCTGCCCGCCTCGCCCATCAGCCCGACATTGCCGCCGAGAGGGAAATAGCTCGGCGCCGAAACCACCCCGCCATCGGCGAAGGGCACGATCTTGCCAAGACCGCCCGCAAGCCCGAATACGGCGCCGCCGATCAGCCCCTCCAGCGGCTTCATTCCCGCCGAAAGAGCGATATCGGCCAGCCGTTTTCCAAGCCCCGCGCAGGATATCGTCGAGCCCCTTGCCGCCGCTGACGGCGCTTCGGAGCGCACCGCTGAGCGCCGATCCGAAAGACCGCGACCGGCCCTGCAGATCCTCGAGCGCACGGCGTAATTCATCGGCCTGCCCGGCCATCTGGCCAAGCCCGGTGTCATCGTCGTCCATCGATGTCTCCTGAAAACTGTGAGGCTCAGCCGCGCTCCGGCATCGCCGAAAGCGCCAGCCGCAGAAATTCCCCCATGCGTACATGGCTGACGCCCGGTCCAGCCCGCAGCGCCGTCGCCGAGCGGTGCACGATGACGAGATCGAGCTCCGGCAGCACGATCAGATACTGCCCGCCCCAGCCGCTGGCGTAGAACATCGGCACATGCACCGCTATCGGATCGTCTTCGGCGTCCGCCTCCGCCACCCACCAGAGCAATCCATACGCACGCCCGGCGCCAACCTCCGAATGCGGCCGCGTGCTTTCCCGCACCCAGCTCTGCGGCACGAGCTGCTTTGCGCCCCACCGCCCATGCCGGAGATAGAGAAGCCCGACCCGCGCCAGATCCCGCGCCGACATCTGGATCTTGTAGACCGGATGCATGGACTCCGGCCCGTTCTGAAACCACCCGTCACCCGGCGCGCAGTCCTGCATGCGCAATGGCTTGACCAGGCGGGACGCAAGCGCCTCCAGCACATTCTCGCCGGTCGCCCGCTCGACGATCGTGCCGAGAACGTTGAAATCCCAGTTGTTGTAGAACCAATGCGTTCCAGGCGGATGGCTGCCTCTGTCAGGCCTGCCGTTCGCCGTGTCGTATACCGACGGCAGGTAGACGCCCGAGCGTGCGCGCAGCAGATCCATGACCGTCGCCTTGCGCTCACTCGCCGTCAGCGGCGTCATGTCGTCAATATTGAAATCGGCAAGCGTCTGCTGCGGATCGATCCGCCCTTCGGCAATCAGCATGCCGTAGAGCACATTGACCAGACTCTTGCGCACCGATGCCACGCTCGACTTGAAGGCGATATCGCCCCAGCGGTAGATGAGACGCCCGTCCCGGACGATCATGAACGCGCTGCTTTCGCCCTTCGCCAGTTCAGCGGAGAGCATGTCCAGCCGCTCGCTCGACCAGCCGAACATCTCCACCGGCCACTCGTCCCAATCCGTGAAGGGAAAGGTGATCGTTCCCTTGGCAAAGATACCGTCCGCCTGCCCCATCTCAGCTCCGAATCCGGTGACCTCGGGATCATAGCATGATGCCGTCACCCCACCCCATCCGGAAACCGCGCCATCATTTCCGCCAGCCCGTCGCGCGAAAACCCCGCGGCCCGCGGCACCATTCCGCCGGCCGCCGCGAAGAACTCCACCGGCGTCATCGCCTAGAAGGCATCAGGAGAAAGCCGCAGCAGGCAGAGACCGGTATGCAGCACGCGCGCCCAGGGAAATGGCCCGGCGCGTGCTGCGGCCCCGCCCGCTGCGGCTAGAGGGGGCGGAGGGAGGAGCCGCCTGCCTCTGTCTGCGGTTCTGCAAAAGTCGCGATCAGCAGTTCGCCGACGACAGCCGCAAAACCGGCAATGCCGCCATCGACGCTCGCCTCGGCAACGTCCTGATCGGAATAGAGATTACCGCCGCCGCGAAGGCCGGCGCCAATGATGCGGATCATGTCCTCAGCCTTCAGCCGCCCGGCCGAAAATCGCTCGGCGAGCCCTGTGAGATCGTTGGCCGCGAAGGCCGTCTCCAGCTCCGCCAGCGCCCCGAGCGTCAGGCACAAAATCCGCCGCTCGCCATCGACGACCGCCTCGATCTCGCCGCGCCTGCGGTTCGCTCTCGCCCCCGCCGCCCGCATCAGAGCGCTCCGAAGGTCAGTGCACCGGCCGATTCCAGCGCCAGCTCGAACAGGATCTCGCCATCATGCTGCCCGGAATATTCGAGCGCCGTCACCTGGAATGCTCCCGTCACGCCGCCGAAATCGGGCACGACGATCTGCCAGTTCAAGATCGACGCATTGAAAAACGCGCCCCGCACCAGCCCGTCGGACGCCGCATCCTTGAAGATGCCGGCGCCCGAAACCGAAGCCCGCTGCACGCCCGCCCCACCCAACAGCTCCCGCCACCGCCCGGCGCTCTCCGCATCGGTCACATCGACCGTCTCGGCATTGAACGCCAGCCGCTTCGACCGCAGCCCCGCCACCGTCTCGTAACCCGTCCCATTGTGGATCTTCAACAGCAGATCCTTGCCCTTCTGCGCCACCATGCCCTTGCCCTCCTGAAACCCGAACCGCCTGCCCAAAGCACGCATCCGCGCGTCTGCGCGGCGAGACACTCACGTCACACAGCAACCGGAGCCCCCTCATCCGCCCTTCGGGCACCTTCTCCTCGCCGGGGAGAAGGGAGGCGCCGCAACGCCGAGCCATAAAGCGAAATCAAGGTCGCGGTTTCCCCTTCCCCCCCTCGGGGAGAAGGTGCTCGCAGGGCGGATGAGGGGCCACGGACACGACATCCGCGACACCAAGAACACGACTTTCCTCACCCCCACCAAACCTGCTAAACCCCACCCCTATTTCCAGCCCCAAAGCCTTTCAGCACCAATGCCACCCTCCGCTCGGCGCAGACGATCGCCGTCCTCGCGATCACCCAGCTCATCGGCTGGGGCACCACCTTCGACATGCTCGGCGTCATGGGCCGCGTCATCGCGCCCGAGCTCGGCCTGCCGAATGAGATCATCTTTGCCGGCATCACCATCATGATGGTGGTCACCGCCTTCGCCAGCCCAGGTACCGGCCGCCTGCTGGCGCGCCATGGCGCCGCCAAAGTACTCGCCGCCTCGTCCGTGATCTTCGCCACCGGCCTCGTCATGCTCTCGGCTGCGCACGACATCGTCCTCTATGCGCTCGCCTGGATCGTCATCGGCCTCGGCGGCGCGCTCGGCCTGTCGGCACCCGCCTATACCGCCGTCGTCGAGCGCGAGGGGATGAACGGCAAGCGCGTCATCGCGATCCTCATGCTGTTCACCGGCCTTTCGGCGACCATCTTCTGGCCGTTGCTGACGTGGCTCAACGACGCCTTCGGCTGGCGCGCCGCCTTCCGGATTTCGGCCGCCCTCCACCTCTTCATCTGCCTGCCGCTGCATCTTTTCGCGCTGCCAAAACCGGTCGCCACGCATACACAGGGCCCTGCCGCAGAAACGCCGCCGATCGCGCTGTCTGAGAAGCAGCGCCGCACCGCCTTCCTGCTGCTGGCAGCCTCCACCACGCTCTGCACCTTCGTCAGTTTCGGCGTGGCGCCGTCGCTGATCGAAATCTTCCGCCAGTCCGGCGCCTCGCCCGCCTTTGCGCTGCAGCTCGGCTCCGCGCGAGGCATCATCGGCATTTCGGCGCGCGGGCTCGACATGCTGCTCGGCAAGCGCGGCAACCCGATCCTGACCTCGATCGTCGGCATCAGCCTGATGCTCGCAAGCTTCGCGATGCTGCTCGCGTTCAGCGGCTCGACCCCTGTCCTCGTCACCTTCATCCTGATGTACGGGTTCGGCTCCGGCATCCTCGCCGTCGCCCGCGCGCTGCTGCCGCTGTCCTTCTTCTCTGCCAAAGAATACGGGTTGCAGGCGGCCCGCCTGTCGATGCCGCAAAACCTTGCCAATGCCGCAGCACCCGTCATCTTCACCGCCACGCTCGACCGCGCCGGCACCGGCCTGACGCTCATCATCTGCGCCGTGCTGGCGGCCATCGCCCTTGCCCTGGTCTTCATGCTCGCCGCCATGGTCAGGCAGGCGGCGCGTCAACCGGTTCCGTCACTGCCCTGAAGCGCATTTCGGCGATATGCATCCGCGTCTTCGCCTCGCGCCGCGACCGCGTCAAAAGATGCTGCAGCCCGACAAGGTGATGCCCCTGCAGCGTCAGCGCCGCATCGTCGAGCAACCTCAAGACCATCGCCACGATCACACCCGCCGCCTTGCGGCCGCCCTCCTCGCAGCAGATGTCGAGCGAGAACTGATGCTCCTCGCCCGCCTCGCCCTCGAGAATGCTGCCGCTCGTCATCTCGCCGATCACGATGCAGGGCAGCCGCTTGCCGCTCACCAGCCTGTCGCGGATACCATCCGCCCCGATCAGCCCGCGAAGCCCGCCATCGCCGGTCAGCCGCGCATGGATCGCCGCCAGCAGTTCATTTGCCGCGCTCATCGCCAGTCTCCTTCGGCTGCTTGCCGCCATCCCGCGCCAGTTTCGCCAGAAAGACCGCGAGATCGGTGATCGTCTGCACAACCGCCGTCATCGCCCGTCCTCCTCGCAGAGGCATACGAGATAGCGCCCGCCCTCATCGGGATCACGCAGACTCCGGATCGCGAAGATGCGCTCGCCCTTGCGCAGCCGCATGCCAGCAGCAAGACCGGTGCGAAACCTGAGCCAGATCCTGTGCGTCACCGTCACGAGCTCGGCGCCCGCCCGCTCCTCGCGGATCTCGCCCAGCGGCTCGATGCAGGCCCAGACCAAGCAGACCGGTTCAAACGAAACCGCCGCCCCGCCCTGCCCGTCCGCCGTCTCGACCGGCCGCTCCAGCTGCAAGCGCGCCGTCATCTGCCCGGGATCGAACATCACCGCCCGCATCAGAGCCGCCTCATCAGAAAGGGCGCGATCAGCCGGTCGTATCCATCGGGAATATCCGCCGGCTGATCGGCCACCGCGATAGCACCGCGGAACGCAAACATCTGCGCCACATGCATCAGCATCGCCCGCTTCAGGGTATCAGGCACATCGGCTGCCGTTTCGCCGAAGCCCGCCGAAAAATCGATCTCGATGCCATTGATCGCCCGCCCGGCCACCGCAGTGCGCCCGAGGATCAGCCGCGCCGGCCGCGTGCTGCGATCCAGAACATGCCCATCCAGCGGCAACGAGACTTCCTCGCCACCGGCATCATAAAGCGTCACGCTTTCAATCGCTTGCACCGGCCCCCTGGCAATCTGAATCACCCCGTCCTCAGGAACTGAATCAAGATAAAGCCGCCAGCCCTGCCCCATCAGACAAAGCCCCGTCACCCGCTCCAGATGCTCACGGGCAACGCGGATCAGCGACATCAGCAACCCATCCTCCTCATCCCCGTCCAGCCGCAAATGCGCCTTCACCTCGCCAAGCGCCAGCGCCTCCGCCAGTGGCGGAGTGATCAATGCATAGGTCATTGGAAATTCCTTTTGAAAGATGGGGCGAGACGAGGTCGCCACCCTCGCCTCCATAAAACAATGAAGGCAAGCGCCCGCAGCCCCCTCATCCGGCCCTTTGGGCCACCTTCTCCCCGCTGGGGAGAAGGGAAAGCTGCGGCGGCCTCTCGCTCTGACTTCCCCCTTGTAACTTCCCTTTATCCGCTATCGAGGCTGTAATGCCTATCGCGGTGGCGGATGGAAGGCCGATGCCCCTTTGGGACACCAAGCCCGTGGGAGAGCCTGGGTCTCCGTCCGCCGTTCCATTGAACCCGAACAGTCGCCAGGGCCGCTTGCGCAGGCAAAGCCCGCTTAGGCAAGGATGGGATCAGATGGAGACGATAGTAGGCATCGATGTTTCGAAAGACCGGCTCGACGTGGCGGTGCTTCCGCAGGGCGAGGCTTTTGCGGTGGACAACGACGATGCCGGTATTGGCGAGCTGACCGGCCGACTGAAGGCGATCGGGGCCGATGCGATCGCGCTTGAGGCGACCGGCGGCTTCGAGACGCAGGCTGTGGCCGGACTGTCATCGGCAGGACTGACGGTGCTCGTCGTCAATCCGGCGCAGGTGCGTGCCTATGCCAATGCCATCGGCCGCAAGGCCAAGACTGACCCGATCGATGCCGCCGTCATTGCCGCCTTCGTGCTGGCGACCAAGCCCGAGATCCGGCCGCTGCGCGATGCCGAGACGCAGGCCCTTTCCGAACTCGTCGCCCGCAGGCGCCAGATCGTGCAGATGATCGTGGCGGAGGAGAACCGGTTGCGTATGGTGTTGGCAAGACAGGCGCAGAAAAGCATCAAGCGCTTGCTCGCCGCCTTGCGGCGCGAACTCGACAGCCTCGATGCCGACCTCGACGACCATATCCGTAAGTCGCCGATATGGCGGGTGCGCGAGACGCTGCGGATCTCCGTGCCAGGCGTCGGGCCGACAACGGCCCGCACGCTGATGGCCGAGCTGCCGGAGCTCGGCAGCCTCGACCGGCGCCAGATCGCCTCACTGGCAGGACTGGCGCCCTGGACGCGGCAGTCGGGCAAATGGAAGGGCAAGAGCTTCATCGGCGGCGGCAGAGGCAAGGTGCGCGCCGTCCTGTTCATGGCTGCAAGCCGTCACAACCCGGGCCTCAAGGCCTTCCGCGACCGGCTCGTCGCAGCCGGCAAGCCGAAGATCGTCGCCCTCGTCGCAACCATGCGAAAGCTCCTCACCATCCTCAACGCTATCATCCGGGACGCAAAACCATGGCAAAGCGCTTGACGCCAAAGACAGTCGCTCTCCCCTCGGGGAGAAGGTGCGGGGAGGCGGACGAGGGGGCCACACCCGCCAAGAGAGCCACTCTATTCGCTACTCACTACCCGCTACTCACCCCCCATCAACTCACCGCAAACTTCACCAGCTTGATCGCCTCGAAATTCTGCACCCCGCCGCCGACGCGCTTCGTCGTGTAGAACAACACATACGGCTTCGCCGAATAGGGATCGCGCAGCACCCGCACTCCCGTGCGATCCACCACCAGATACCCCGCCCGGAAATCCCCGAAAGCGATCGCCATCGCCCCTGCCGCAATGTCGGGCATGTCCTCGGCCTCGGCCACCGGAAAGCCCATCAGCGTTGCTGCCTGCCCCGCCGTTGTCGGCGGCTGCCACATGTAGCGGCCATCGGCGTCCTTCAGCTTGCGCACCGTCGCTTGCGTCTTGCGGTTCATCACGAAATTGGCGTTCTGCCGGTAACCGGCCTTCAGCGCGTAGACGGCGTCGACGAGCACATCCGAAGCGCCGCTGGAGGCAAAGGCACCCGCCGCCCCGGTCGGGATATAGCCGAGATTGCCCCAGCTCCAGCCGCTGTCGGCCACCGCCGTATAGGCGAGGAACCCCTTCGGCTTGTTCGTCCCGTCGCCGGAGACGAAGGCCGTGCCCTCCTGCTCGGCAAAGACGGTATCGACCTCGCCCGAGATCCAGGCCTCGATATCGACAGCCGCGTCGTCGAGCAGCGCCTGGGTCGCCGCCGGCATGGCGTAGAGCTCCATGGTCGGGAAGGTCAGCTCGGCAAGCTGGGCATTGCCCGTCTGCGGCCGCGCCGCCGTCTCGGAAACCCAGCCGGAGGCCATGCCCGACGTCGAGAACGGCTTCTTCAGCACCGAGCCGGAGACTTGCCGCACCGTCGCCAGCGCCCGGATCGGCGACACCACCGAAAGCCTGCGGCCGATTTCGGTATCGGTCTCCGGCGGCACCAGATAGCCGCCGTCGGCGCCCGTCCCCGATGACATCGCCTTCGCCTCGATCTCGCGCAGCCCCGCCTCGTCGCCGCGGCGGATATAGTTTTCGAAGGCCGCCTTGTGCTCGGCCGTATCAGCCCCGCCGACGCCCGAACGTCCCAGCGGCGGACGCGCCTTCTTCAGCACCAGCTGGTCGATGAGCTTCTTCTGCTCGTCCATGGCGCGGTTGATGCGGTCCATCTTGTCGCGGGTGACGACGTCGTCGGTGAACTTCGCCTCGATCTCGCCAAGGCGCCGGTCGTTGGTTTCCTTGAAGGCCTCGAAGGCCTCCATGAAATCGTCGAAGGCAGCCGTCATCGTCTCCGGCACCGCCTTGATCTCGGGCGCCGTCTTCGCAGTCCTGTCGGTCATATCTCGATCCTATCTGAAGGTTTCGGTCAGCATCGCCCTTGCCGCCCGGCGCATGGCGCGGACGAGCTCGGTCTCCTTGTCGCGGAACCACCGCGCATTCTTGATGTTCTGCACCCGTGCCGAAGGCAGCATCGGAAAGGTGACGATCGAGATCTCCCAGAGATCCGCCTCCAATATCCGCCTGACGCCGCTCTTGGCATCGGTGCGCGCCCTGACAGTCCGGAACCCGATCGACAGCCCATCCAGCGCGCCGTTCCTGATCAGCTGCCGCACCTCGCCGGCGCGTGCCACGCCATCCGCCAGCACGCCCTCGACATAGAGCCCGCGGCTATCCTCGCGGATCGTCTTCCAGGCGCCGATCGGTTCGGAAGGATCATGCTGAAACAGCATCCTGACCCCCTCCGCCCCGCGCTCCGACAACGACTTGCGAAACGCCCCGCGCTCCACCTGGTCCTTGCCGAGATCGACCTCGCCGAAGACGCTCGCATAACCCGAAAACGTCCCGTCGCGCTTGAGATGGCGCAGTTCCAGATTGGCAAACTTGCGCGTCTCCGCGCCCATGAGCGATGCGGTCATGGTTGGTGCTCCTGATTGTGAAAGTGAAATGTCTGGGGGGGAGCGGTGGACGAATGGCGAATAGCGAATAGCGAATAGCGAATAGCGAATAGCGAATAGCGAATAGCGGCGAATGCCGCCCGCCACGGCGGGATCGCAAGCCCAAAACTATTCGCTATTCGCTCGCCACCGCTGCGCCACCCGCGCCAAAACCCCCAGCACCCACCAGGCGCAGAGGCTGGCCGCAGCCGAGCCGGACAGCATGATCTCGGAGGCCGAAAGACGATCGGCAATCCCCAGCCGCTCCACGAGCCAGATCCCCGTCGGCCCGCCAAAGATCAGCCCGCAGGAGAGCCCCGAAAAGAACCGGCTCGCCGCCTCCCGCCGGCTCTTCGGCAACAGATAGATCAGCGACACCGCCGCCCCCGCCGAAGCCCCCAGCGCCCGGCTGGCCCAGAGCCCGCCATCATTGGAAAAGTCAGCCATCGTCAAACTCCCTTGTGGAGGATGCGCACGCGGATGGCCCGCAAAGGCCCACGGCCAATACGGACCGGCGTCCCCGCCAATCGCGTTTCAACGAATCTTATGAATCGCTTGCACAGTCTTGCTGGCAGGCTGAATCAGCAGCTTCACACGCCGATTCAACGCGTCCGTATCCGGCGGCTCAAAGGCTCCGGATCACATTGCGAAAGGTCAGCGACATCCGCCGCCCGCGAGGCCGCTTCTCGCCGTCGACGTCATCGGCCGACCGCGCCGGTATCTCATGCGTCCAGTCGTACCGCGCCTCACCTTTCAGTACCAACAGCGAACCCGGCGCAAGCATCAGGCTCCTCCGCTCGCCGGTGACCGCACGGCGAAACACCATCTCGCATGTCGAAAGCAAGCTCAGAGACGCAATGGTCTCGCCGAAACAAGGCTCGCAATCGACATGCGCGCTGATGCCCTGCCCCGGCAAATACTCATTGGCGATCACCTGATCCGGCAGCGCATCGAAGTGACCATACTCCACCATCCACTGCGCCAGCCTCTGCAACCAATCCGGCAGCGGCCCGAGCCACGCATCAGCAGGCACTGTCCTCGCACGGTAGTCGTAGCGATATCCAAAATGCTGCACGCGTCGCTTCAATGTCGTATCCCATGCAACAGCATCGAGCGCCTCACAAATCGCATCACAATCTGATGCAGACAGAAAGCCCCCGACATAGTCCACCCCATCGACAACCACAGCGCTCCCCAGCCCGCAAAACCACTATAGCTTTCGTCAGCAGACGGGCGCCGGTCAATACCCCACCGCCTCCCGCTTCTCCTCATCCGTCAGAAACCCCGCCGCCCCCACTCTTGCCCACAGCTCCCCGCGCTCGGCCGAGAGCCCGGCCACCTTATCCAGATCCGGCTCCAGCCGCAGCCCCTCGCCATAGGCGCCACCCAGCCAGGCCGAAAGCGAAGCCGCCGTCCGCGTCAGCATCGGCAGCACCGTGAGGCGATAGAAGGCCCGGTTGGCCTCCTGATAGTTGGCAAAAGTATTGTCCCCGGGAATACCAAGCAGCATCGGCGGCACGCCGAAGGCGAGCGCGATGTCGCGGGCAGCGCCATTGCGGGCCTCGACGAAATCCATGTCCTTCGGCGACAGGCCCATCGCCTTCCAGTCCAGCCCGCCTTCAAGCAGCAGCGGCCGCCCGGCGCGCATCGGCCCGGAATAACCGTCGTCCAGCTCCTGGCGCAGCCGCTCATATTGATCGGGCGAAAGATTGCCGCCCTCCTTAGGCTGATAGACCAGCGCGCCGGAGGGACGGGCCGAATTGTCGAGCAGCGCCTTGTTCCAGCTCGCCGCCGCGTTGGAGAGATCGAGCGCCACCTGCGCTGCCGCCAGCGGCGGAAAACCCAGGTGATCGTCGAGCGGATGAAAGAGTTTGAGATGCAGCAGCGCTATCCCCTCGGCCTCCACCGCAAAGCGCCGGACCGATCCGTCGGCGCGATAGTCATAGGCCTCCGGCCACCCGTCCCGCCCCTCGACGACACTGATCCTGTCGGGCCGCAAGAGATGCAGCTCGCGCAGCCCCGCCCCCACCATCAGCCGCTCGACATAAGCATTGCCAGAGAGCAGCAAATGCCCATAGAGCGCCTCGAAAAAATCCGGCCCGCCCATCCGCCCGTTCGGCTGCCTGAGCAGCGCCGCCGCCGGATGCTCCGGCCGCTCCCGCTCGCCCTCATAGATCAGAAACGGCACGCAGGCCGCAGCCTCCGAGATCAGCCTGACACAACGATGCGCCACCGGGTTCTTCATGAACCCCTCGCGCGACAGCGCCGCATAAGACCGCCCCGTCCAGCTCGCCTGCCCCTGCGCCGCCAGCGACAAAAACCCCGACGCCGCTTTCTCTTCGGCCACAGCATTACGCCCCGCCGTGAAACCCCACGGCAGAAAAGACCGGATGTTCATGATGATGTCCCCTGTTGAAAGGCAGGCGCTTGGAGGGAGACGCTCACTCCATCTTCCCTCATTCCTGTGCTCGTCACAGGAATCCAGCCACCGCGCGTCCGCGCGGTGAATGACTCACTTACCTATTGGAAATAGTCTCCCGCGCCCAAGGACTTGGGCGCACTGGATTCCTGTGACGAGCACAGGAATGACGTAAGGTGAGGTTTGCGACCCTACCTACCCTACAATCGGCACCTTCACGGCCCGCGCGCTATCGAAATCCGCCGCCACCCGGGTGTCGCGCAGCGGCTTCACCGTCGTTGTCGAAAGCTCGTAATCCGGATGCGCCTTGTAGGCCGCCAGTGCCGCCTCGTCGGCAAACTCGCCATAGACGACGAAATCGACGGCGTTGCCCCACTGGTCTGTCTTGACGTTTTCGCCGATCTCCAGCGTCAGCGCATGCGGGATGCCTGTCAGCACCGACAGGCCCTTGCGCACCGCCTCGCGGTTTTCTTCCGGCACGGTGAAGAAAACGATATGGCGGATCACGGGGCGCACTCCTTGCTCGGTCTTTAAGAGAGCCGGGCGATAACACGCGAAAGGCGGGCCTTCAACCGCTGCCAGAGGCCCTCAGGCTTCGCGCGGCGCAAGGCCGCATCGAAAAGCCTGCCGTAATCGCCGAGCTTTTCCGCCCGGTCTGTGCCGTTGACGATGCGCCTGGCGTTCACCCAGTCGTCCTTCTCGCCGTTCAGATGGTCGGCCAGCCGGTGCTTGGTGAAGCTGCCTGCGATCATACCCTCGATGAGGATCTTCACCGCCGTGCCCATCTCCATAGCCCGGTCAGGCGCGGCCACCAGATCGATGCCGGTCAAAAGGCTCATCGCCTCGTAATTCCGCTTGTGCGTCAGCTGCACCAGCCCGCGCCCCAGCCAGCTCTTGCCGTCCTCGTCGGGCAGCCAGTAGACCGTCTTCACCCAGGAAAGCTTGCCCGCCGCATAGGCCCGATCGAGGATTTCGATCGCCCTCTCGTCGCTTCCGGCCAGCGTCTCGCGCACCGGCTGCATCGTGTAGGCCGTCTCGTGAAAGGCGGTTGCCAGGATATAGGCCAGCCAGCGCCGGTCGTCGTCCGCATGGCGCGCCTGCCAATAGTCGAGGATTGCGCTCATGCCCTCTACCTGCGGCTGCTGCAGCGTGCCCTTGAACAGGCTGGCGCGCACCTCGTCGAAGAAAATCCTGCGGTCCATGTGGATAACCCTGAAAATCGTCGCGGCCCTAATCGATTAAAATAATTTCAATCGTTTAAAGCGTTTAAGCCCCTGATTTACAGCCTATTTGAGCTGTGTCATGCATTCCTCATATTGCCTGTGCAGCCGGAGAGGAGACCGATGCAGACGCCCGCCAACACCCAGACCACCATTCCCCAGCACCTCGTCGACCAGATGGAAAACGAGTGGCGCCAGATCCGGCCGACTCGCGAGCCACCGCGTCCGGCCGAGCCGCCGAAGCAGCGATAAACCGCCGCGGCGCGAAAGGCGAGCGGCGAAGCGTCATATACCCCTGACCCGCGGTTCGCCGCCTCCTTCGAGCATCAGCGCCGTCAGCGCCCAGATCAGCGCATCCAGCCGGTCGGGCGAGCGGCCGTTCGAAAGTCCGTCCGGGCCGAAATCACACATCTGGTCCTCCAGCGCCGTAAAGCGCCCGGCATGGGCCACCCGCCCCTGCTCGTAGAGGGCCGCCACCGGCTCCGCCCGCAAAAACTTTCCGCGCGTCGCCCTCACCGTCGAAACCGGCAGCGAGGCATCGATGCTGCGCAGCATGGCGCAAACCATATCGCCGCCCTGGTTGATCTCGGCGATCACCCGGTCGGCGCCGAAGCGATGATAGGCGCGCACCACCGCACCCGCCCAGCCCGCCGGGCTCGCACCCTCGACCGAGCAATCGGCCAGCACCACCGCCCGCCCCGAGGTCTCGACTCCCGCCACGACAATGCCGCAACAGGATTGCGTGCCGGCCGTTGCCGGCGGATCGACCGCGACGACGATGCGCCGCAGCGTTCCGGTAAAACGGATCGCCAGCGCCTCGATCTGGCCGCGCTTCCACAGCGCGTCCTCGCGGTCCTCGATCAGCTCGCCATCCAGCTCCTGCCGCCCCAGCCGCGTGCCGCCATAGCGCGCCGCAAGCGCGTCGATGAAACCCGGCGCCAGATTGGCGCGGTTGGCCAGCGTGCTGATCCGCGTCAGCCGCGTCCCCTCGTCTGCCATCAGCGCCTTCAACAGCGGCACCGGCCGCGGCGTCGTCGTCACCAGCTGTTGCGGCCGGTTGCCGAGCCGCAGGCCGAACTGCAGCATGTCGAAGGTCTCCTGCCCGTGCTTCCATTTTGCCAGCTCATCGCACCAGGCCATGTGAAACTGCGGCCCGCGCAAGCTCTCCGGATCCTCGGAGGAAAACACCTGCGCCACCGCGCCATTCGGCCAGACCAGCCGCCGCCTCGAAATCTTGAATTCCGGCCGGTTTCGCCGGGCGATCCTGCAGATCCCGGAAATGCCGTCGATCATCACCTCGCGCGCATCGCCGAGCGTCTCCGCCACCAGCGCGATCCGCAAATCCGAGCGCTGCCCGGCACTCGCCACCGCATGCACCCATTCCGCTCCCGCCCGTGTCTTGCCGGAGCCGCGTCCGCCAAGCAGCAACCACGTCCGCCAATCGCCCTCCGGCGGCTTCTGCTCCAGCCGGCCCGTCAGCTGCCAGTCCCTGAGCGCCGCGGGAAAGCCCGATATCAGCCGCTCGCCGATGAAATCGAGTTTCTGCAGCGCCGAAAGACCGGCATCGAGCTCCATCGGCCAGGCTCCTAACTCTGCAGACGCATCCGAAAGCGCCTCAGCCGCCAGCCGCCCGGCACCAATAGTCTCCCGCGCTGCCTCATGCTCCGCGCCAAGCACCACCAAGCCGCGGTGCAGCCTCTCGGCCGCCGACATCGCACCGGCCATCGCCGCCTTCAGCCGCTTTTCCTCCGCCTGGCGTTTCTGCCGCGCCGAGGCCATCCGCACCGTCTGCCCTGGCCGCGGAAATCCCGTCATCCCGGTTCGCCTCCCCGCCCGCCTGCAAGTCCCTCATCCTGGCGGCAACGATCACAGCCGCCTTCTCCTCGGCACGCTGCTCGATGATCTCCAGCAACTGCCGCTTGGCCGCCGCATAGCCTTCGACCTGCTCGCGGCTTTCCATCTCGATTTCCCGGTCGCGGGCCAGCTGGCGCTGCAGCTGGTCGATCTTCTCCAGCGTACGGACGATCAGCCCCATGGCATCAACAGCCGCCTTCAGATCCGCCCGCGCCAGCTTGCCCGCCGCCTCGTCGCCACCGTCAGCGGCAATTTCGGCGCCCTTGCGCAGCTCGACGAAGGCGGCAAACTGCTCCCGCATCTCCGCCGTCATCTGGTTCAGCATCACCCGGAGCTCATCGCCCGGCAAAACCTCCGACTTGGTCTCCAGCCGACAGGCGGCCACCGCATCCCGCGCCCGCTGATCGCTCCAACCGCCGCCGCTCTCCAGAGACTGCGCCCCGGAATAGACACGCCGCTCCGGCCAGAAGCCGCAAAGCTCCGCCACAAAACCGTCACCGATCATCGAAAAATCTCCGCCGCAAAACTTCGGACATAAAAAAACCGGACCAAATGCCCGGTCTTGCATGCTGATGCTGAAGGCGAGCCCCACCCACTTCCCTCATTCCTGTGCTCGTCACAGGAATCCAGCCACGGCGCGTCCGCGCCGTGAATGACTCTTTGCTTTATAAAGAAGGTCTCCCGCGCCCATAGACATGTGCGCACTGGATTCCTGTGGCAAGCACAGGAATGAGGGAGCGGCTAAGCGTCACCAATTCAGTGACCAACCCCGAAAGCCACCGCGTCACCGCGCCGCAACTTTCCGACTATGCCATAACCCTACCAAACCACCGTGACGCCGTCAAGGATTATTTTCCTATAATTTCAAAAACCAGACCGAACCGCACCCCGCGAGGACGCCCGCAAACAAGCGTAGCTTAAGAACGTGAGAAAAACCTGTGGAGATCGCGGCACTAGCCTTGTGTAAGCAATAAGCAACGCTTGCCCGACTCAGAGGTCTCGGCAAACGTGAAAGGCGACGGTTAGCTACAACCGTCGCCTCAACCGAAACAAGCGATAGAACCGCTTGGTTTGTGATCACGTCCTCAAGTTACGCGTTACGCGATTCACGTCAAGCGTTTCCTCGATTTTACACAGGAAACCAAAATGCCAACAGATCACCAAATAACTTGCATAATCCCAGATGAGAATGATGCGGACCGGCGGATCGACAGCGTAGGCGGCGCGACCGGATCTGAGAGTGGTGGAGCTTGGTGTATCAAGCTTGATGTTGCTATTGCCGGAATAGAGGACGGGCGGTGGCGCTTCTGGACAAAAGCCAATGGAAAATCGGTTTGGGTGGTCATTGCAACACGCAATGGCCGCAAATACTTGAGAACCGAAGCCGATGGTGCGGAACCGAATAACTTATTGAGCCTTGCCAGCTGTCGATAGGCGTCTGGCTTCTCGCACTTCGTTGGTCAGCGCCACAACACCGAGTAGCGCTGACTAATGCCTCACAGCAATTTAAAATTATGGCGTGCATTAATATTTTCTAATACACTGAAATCCCTCCACAATCCCCCATCTTAACCACCTTCCTGAACCCTTCCTCAACCTCCCCGGCGCCAACTGAACCGAACCCTATTCAGGCGGCACCATCATGAGCGGCATCCAGATCCGGCTTGCGGAAATCATCGAGGCGCTCAGCAAGGCGCTCGATCTCACCGAGGGACAGCCGCCCGGCCATTGCATCCGCGCCTGCTATATCGGCACCCATATCGGCCGCGAGCTCGGTCTGCCCGACAGCGCCCTGCAGGATCTCTATTACACGCTGCTCCTGAAAGACCTCGGCTGCAGCAGCAATGCGGCGCGCATCTGCGAGATCTATCTGGCCGACGATCTCGCCTTCAAACGCGACTTCAAGCTCGTCGATGGCAGCCTCGGCCAGGTGCTGCGCTTCGTCATCGGCCATACCGGCATGCAGGCCGGCCTTGCCGAACGTTTCCGCGGCATCCTGAATATCCTGCAGAATGGCGGCGAGATCGTCACCGACCTGATCCAGACGCGCTGTCAGCGCGGCGCCGAAATCGCCCGGATGATGCGATTTTCCGAAGATGTCGCCAACGGCATTCTCGGCCTCGACGAACACTGGAATGGCGGCGGCCGGCCGATCGGCCTCTCGGGCACCGAAATCCCGCTATTCTCGCGCATCGCGCTGCTCTCGCAGATCGCCGATATCTTCCAGGCAAGCGGCGGCCCGGAGGCCTCCAAGGCCGAGATCGCCAAACGGTCCGGCACCTGGTTCGATCCCGATCTCTGCGCCGCCTTCGGCCGCGTTGCCGCCCGCCCTGACTTCTGGCAGGTGCTCGCGTCCGATCAGCTGGAAGAGGTCGTGCTCAGCAGCGAGCCCGGCCAGCAGGCGATCATGGCCGACGACAATTATCTCGACGATATCGCCGCCGCCTTCGCCAAGGTGATCGACGCGAAAAGCCCTTATACCTCCGGCCATAGCGATCGCGTCGCGCTGTTCACCGATCTGATCGCCGAAGAGATGGGCATCGATGCCGAGGGGCGCCGCTTCCTGAAACGCGCCGCCCTGCTTCACGATATCGGCAAGCTCGGCGTCTCCAATTCCGTGCTCGACAAGCCGGGCAAGCTGGAGGGCGAGGAATGGGTGCAGATGAAGCGCCATTCGGAATTTTCCGAGCTCATCCTGTCGCGCATCCATGCCTTTTCCGATGCCGCTATTATCGGCGGCGCCCATCACGAGCGGCTCGACGGCAAGGGCTATCCGCGCGGCTTGACCGCCGAAGCCATCCCCATGGAAGTCCGCATCGTCTCCACCGCCGATGTCTTCGACGCGCTCACCGCCGACCGCCCCTACCGGTCCGCAATGCCGATCTCGAAGGCGCTGTCGATCCTCTGGGAAGGGGCCGGCCAGAGCCACGATCCCGTCTGTATCGAAGCGCTCGAACGGGCACTCGACCGCACCGCCATCGAGAAGAAGGCGGCTGCTTGATCTGGCCCCGCGCTTGGGCCATCTGATCTTCCATGCTACAATCCGGCATGGACCGGGAGCAGCTGGCAGCCTTCGCGCTTTCCCTACCGGAAACGGCCGAAAGCGCCCATTTCGGCACACGCGATTTTCGCGTGCGCGGCAAGATTTTCCTGACCTTTCCGGATCAGGATTACTGCGTCGTCCGCCTGACACCCGACCAGCAGAAACTCACCCTCGAAGTCGCCCCAAAGGAGACGCTCGCCGTCCCCGGCGGCTGGGGCGAACGCGGCTCCACCCGCCTCTACAACGCCATTGCCGACGACAGCCTCACCCGCGATCTGGTGCGCAAGGCCTGGCTGAACGTGGCGCCGAAGGGGTTGCATGGGCTGCTGGATGGGTAGGCCTTGCTTCCAAGCCGAATGGCGCCCAAACTTTCCCTAGGATGACGCGGAATAGACTAATGAAAACCATGGATATTGCGGACGCACAACATGATCTTCCCTGCCAGGTCGAGGCCGTACGTCTTGGCGAATTCGTCACGATTACTGACGGGGGAAAGCCAGTGGCGGTGCTTGTTAGTGTTTCAGCGGCAGAGAAGATTCGCACGCCAGAAAAACCGCACAGAGCCAGTTTCGCGGCATTCCTTAGAACATTTCCTGGCCCGGATGTAGCCTTCGCTCGTGATGAAGGCTCATAGCATTATGGCGATCAGAAAAAGCTGCGCGCTGACCGCCAGCCCTGCATTTCAAAGCGCGCTTATGTCTTCTCGTCGAAGGTGGCGCCTTGGTAGCGGCAGCCTAGCCTAGCGCCCCAAACCCATTGCAATTGGCTTTGATGACAGCAACCCGAGGAAACTGCCTGCCGTTGCCACGCTGTTTTGACGGTTAAGTGGAGTTTCGTGGCCGTTGCGAATGTCGGTCTCGATAGCGAAACGCTCTTGCTCGGTCTTCGCAAGAAAATGGAGATGCAGTTCGTTGCCTCCGAGGTTCATGGCCTGCCAAATCTTGTCATTAAGGTGTTCGTCCATTCGCCGAGCGGTGTCGGACGTCTGACCGATGTAAAGTGGGCGGGCCATCCCATTAGCTTCTCGTCTCACCATCACATAGACGGACGACTGATCAATGTGCGACGCAAGCAGCGGAAACACCGTCGTAATCCACCATTGACCAGATGCTCCCTGCCAATGGTGGAAGTGGGGCTCAGGTGAGGAGTTCAACTGCCCGAGAAGGCCAAAGATGCCTGTTGCCATGTTTTGCTCCGCTGGGAATTTGCACCTACGCCGCAATCATGACAGAACATTTCAGAAACGCAATAGTGTATGCTATTGAAACTTGCATACTATATATTGATTTACGTCTCACCGATACCCCGCCGCATCCGCATCCTTCCCCGTCTCCACCACCTCGTCCATGTAGCGCCAGCAGTCCGGCCGCGATCCGTCGACATCGTCGAAGCCATAGAGCTTCGCCAGTCCGCCGCTCGACAGCGACTGCCCGTTGAACCGCGCCTTCTCCGGATCGCCAGCCAGCGCCGCCACCGCCCGGCCGGTGAAGCGCGGGGTTTCGGAGATCACGAAATGCGCAGGCGCGATGCTGCTGTCGCGCCAGGTCTCCTCGGTCACCCCGTAGATCTCCAGCATCATTTCCGAGCGCATCCAGCCGGGCGTCAGCGAAACCGCGGTGCAGCCGTGCTTTTCCAGGTCCCTGCCATGCGCCCAGGCCATGCGGATCACGCCTGTCTTGACGAGGTCGTAATAGGGGTTCAGCCGATAATGCGCGGCGTTGTAGTCGGCCGTGCCATCAGTCATCTCCACCAGCAGTCCGCCCGGCCTTTCGATCAGCAGCGGCAGGGCGTAGTGGGCGGTGATGAGATGCGTGTCGATCGCCAGCCGCAGCATGCGCAGGCCGTTTTCCAGCGAGTGTTCCCAGACCGGCTTGTCCCATTCCGTCAGGTGCTCGCCGCCCCAGATATCGCTGACGAGAATATCCAGCCTGCCCTCGTCCGTGCGGATCCGCCCCACCAGCGCCTCCACCTCGGACGCCACCAGATGGTCGACGCGCAGGGCTATCCCCCGGCCGCCCACTGCCGTCACCATCTCCGCCGTCTCTTCGATCGTCTCCGGCCGGTCGTATTCCGAGCGCTGCTTTCGTGTCGAGCGGCCGGTCACATAGACGGTCGTCCCGGCAGCACCAAGCTCGATGGCAATCCCCCGCCCGGCGCCGCGCGTCCCGCCGGCCACCAGCGCCACCTTTCCTGTCAGATCCGCTGTCATAACCAAATCCTCCACGCTAGAACCAAAATCCGCCCGCATCTCCCAGCAGGCAATTGATTATAAACGAACGTTCGTTCATATTTGTATCGAACGCAAGAGGAAATGCAATGCCGCGCACCCGCACCCTTCAGGACGAGCAGCTTCTGGAGATGGTTCTCGCCCTCATCCATGACGAGGGGCCGGATGCGGCCAGCTTCGGCGCGGTGGCCAAGGTCAGCGGCCTTTCCGGCTCCACCCTCGTCCAGCGCTTCGGCACCAAGGCGGCGATGCTGCGGGCGGCACTCATGCATGCCTGGGATGGGCTGGATGCCGAAACCGCAAAGCTTGCCGCGTCTTCGGAAAAGACCCCTGGCGGCGCCGTCGCCCTGCTCACTGGCCTGTCGCAGGATTACGGCGAGGACGCGGCCGCCTATGCTCAGGGCCTCCTCGTGCTGCGCGAAGATTTCCGCGATCCGCTGCTCCGTGCCCGGGGTGCAGCCTGGGCCAAGGCGCTGACGGAGGCCCTCGCCGAATGCCTCTCCGCCGCGCCGGATCCCGCAACCTCGGCCCGGCTGATGCTGTCGCAATGGCAGGGCTCACTGCTCTGGTGGGGCTTCACCGCCGAAGGCCGTGCTGCCGACTATGTGGAGCGGGAGCTGCGGCTGTTTCTCGGGGTGCTTGATCTGAAAGCGCTAGTCTGATCGTCACATCTCGCCTGCGGCATCGGCACGCCGCGCGTCGGCAAACCGGGCCACTCCGGCAATGGCGATGGCGGCGATGATCAGGCCTGCCGCGACGGCAAATGTCAGCCGCATGCCTGTTGCAATGACATCGGGCGCCGCCGCCGCGGCATCCGCACCGCCAAGCGCTGCGGCAAAGATCGCCCCCATCACCGATGCGCCGGTGATCAGGCCGAGATTGCGCGAGAGACCCAGCATGCCGGAGATGACGCCACGCTGCCCCGCTGCCACACCGGTCATCACCATCGTGTTGTTGGCCGCCTGAAACAGCTGATAGCCCGGCGTCAGCACCGCGATCCCGGCAATGTAGCCGGCAAGACCCGGCAGAGCGCAGAGCGCCAGTGCCCCGGCTGCCATCGCCGCCAACCCTGCTATCACCATGTTTCCGGCACCAAGGCGGTCGACGATCCGCCCGCCCAGAACGCCGCTCACCGTCGAGATCAGCGGGCCGATCGACATGACCGCCCCCGTCATCGCCGTATCGAGCCCCAGGCCGCGCGACAGGTAGAACGGCCCGACCACCAGCGTCGTCATCATCACCGTCGCCACGCAGAGATTGATCGCAAGGCTGGGCGCCAGCACCGGATCGCGCAGCATCACTGGCCGAAACAGCGGCGACTTCACCCTCGCTTCGGCCAACAGGAACGCACCCGTTCCAGCCGCGGCCGCCGCCAGCAGCCCGGCCTGCAACATGCCGAAGCTGCCGCGGCCGATGGTCATCGCCAGTGCATAGGCAACCAGTACCAGTGCCAGAAGCAGCGTACCGGCCAGATCGAAGCCCTGGCGCGGCGCCGGATTGCTTTTCTCCCCGTCCCGCAGGCAATGGCGGGCGAGCAGGAAGGCCAGCAAACCGAGCGGCACGGTGACGAGGAAGATCGCCCGCCAGCCGGCCAGCGCAATCAGCACACCGCCGAGCGAAGGACCGAGCGCCGTCCCGATCGCCGACATGGTCCCGAGCAGCCCCATCGCCCGGCCGGTCTTTTCCTTCGGCACCGCCTCGCCCACCATGGCAATGGCAAGCGCCATCATCACCGCTGCGCCCAGCCCCTGCAGCGTGCGGGCGGCGATCAGAACCCAGAGCGCCGGCGCCAGTCCGCAAAGCGCCGATGCCGCGGTGGAAAGCAGGATACCCGCCATCAGCAGGCGGCGCCGCCCGATCAGGTCGCCGAGCCGTCCGGCGCTGACGATCAGCGCCGTCATCGCCAGCAAATAGGCGATCACCACCCACTGAACCTGCTGGAAACTGGCTGAAAACGCCTGCGCCAGCACCGGCAGACCGACATTGGCAATGCTGGTGCCGAGCGAGGAAAGAAGCAGCGCGAGCGACAGGCTCGCCAGCGCTCCCCGCACCGGCGCCGCAGCGATTGGCGCCACATCGGAGGTGGTGGGTCGAAGGGGGATGGTCATGCAAAGCACTCCGTTCTCAAATGCTCCTGAAGAGGAGCCGAGAGAAGCCTAGCGCCACCGGAGATATGGCGGAATACGCATCATTTGCATTTCATTCGTGCATAGAACGCCATATCATCGCGATCGCCAACCGGAGGCACCATGACCAAGCCCGATCTCAACCTCCTCTATACGCTCGATGTTCTGCTGGCCGAAGGCAGCGTGGCGCGCGCCGCCCGGCGCCTGCGGCTCAGCCCTTCGGCGATGAGCCGGGCGCTGGCGCGGCTTCGCGAAACCGTCGGCGATCCGCTTCTCGTGCGCGCCGGGCGCGGTCTGGTGCCGACGCCGCGGGCGCTCGAGCTGCGCGAGCGGGTCAGCCATCTGCGTGAAGAGGCCGAGACGCTGCTGCGGCCGGCCGAAGCCTTCGACCTGTCGCAGCTCAAGCGCACCTTCGTGCTGCGCAACCGCGATGGTTTCGTCGAGAATTTCGGCCCGGCCCTGATCCGCCTCGCCGCAGAGCGCGCGCCCGGCGTCCGGCTGCGCTTCCTGCCGAAGCAGGACAAGGACAGCGCCTCCCTGCGCGATGGCGAAGCCGATCTCGAAACCGGCGTCATCGGCGAGACGACCGGCCCGGAAATCCGCGCCCAGGCATTGTTTCACGATCGCTTCATCGGCGTCGTCGGGGCGGACCACCCGCTTTCGAAAGGTGCGATGACCGCCGCCCGCTATGCCGGAGGCCGCCATATCCAGATTTCCCGCCGCGGGCTGGAGGGCGGACCCGTCGATACGGCCCTCCGGGCGATCGGGCTGGCACGGGAGATCGTCACCGCCGTCGGCAGCTTTTCCGAAGCGCTGGCGCTGGCGCGCGCCTCGGACCTGATCGCCAGCGTGCCCGAGCGCTATACTGGCAACCTGCGCGCCGGTCTCCACAGCTTCGCGCTTCCCTTCGCCGCGCCGGAGATCACCATCTCGCTGCTCTGGCATCCCAGGATGGATGCCGATCCGGCGCATCGCTGGCTGCGCGGCTGCGTTCGCGAGATCTGCGCCTGACGGGGACCCATGCCCAAATTTATCTAGGGTCTCCTGCGAGTTCTTATCGTTTGTGACGATGCGCCCGGCCGCGTTATCGACCGCGTGCCGGCCCATTTTGCCGGCGCATATCAAGGAGCCGCCCCGTGAATATGAGACACTGCGTTATTGCACTTTCCCTATCGGCAACCCCGCTTCATGCCGCGGAATTGACGGACAAAGCCTTTCAGGCGCTGGCAGACGACGCTTTCCAGCCCATCATCAAGCAATTTGATATTCCGGGGCTCGCCATCGGCATTTCGGTCAACGGAAAGCAGTTCTATTACAGCTATGGCGAGGCCTCGCGCGAAGCGAAGACGCCAGTCACGCCGGATACGATCTTCGAGCTCGGCTCAGTCAGCAAAATTTTTAATGTGACGCTGGCAGCGCTCGCCGAACAGCGCGGTGTCATTTCGCTTTCGCAACCTGTTTCCACCTATCTGCCGGAACTAAAGGGCAGCGCCTTCGACAAGATCACCCTCGTCAATCTCGCCACCCACACATCAGGCGGCCTGCCGCTGCAGGTTCCTGACAGCGTCACCAACGACGCGGAACTGACGGCCTATCTCAAGAGCTGGAAACCGCCCTACAAGCCGGGCACGATGCGCTCCTATTCGAATGTCAGCATCGGCCTGCTCGGCCGCATCGCCGGCCAGCGCCTCGAAGGCAGCTATCGCGCGGCCGCGGAGAAAGACCTCTTCCCGGCGCTCGGCCTGAAGAGCACCTTCATCTCTGTTCCAGAAGCCGCCGCAGACCGCTACGCCTTCGGCTACTCCAAGGATAACCGCCCGATCCGCGTCAACCCGGGCGTTCTCGAAGAGGAAGCCTACGGCATCAAATCGACGCCGCGCGACATGCTGCACATGCTCGAACTGAACCTTGATCAGGCCGCCCTCGCCCCTGATCTCGCCGCGGCGATCCGCAAGACCCATACCGGCTATTTCGAAACCGCCTCGTTCACGCAGGACATGATCTGGGAACAGTATCCGTGGCCGGTGAAGCTCGACCGTCTCTTGGCAGGCAATGCCCCTGAGATGGTCATGAACAGCCAGCCGGTGAAGCAACTGGCAAAGCCGCTTGAGCCCCAAAACGCTGTCCTGCTCAACAAGACAGGCGCAACCAACGGCTTCGGCACCTATATTATGCTGGTCCCCAAGACCCGGACGGCGCTCGTGGTGATCGCCAACCGCAACTATCCCAACACGGCGCGCGCAGAAGCGGGGCTGAAAATGCTTGAAGCGCTAAAGCCTTATACGGCCAAGTAAAAAAGCAGTGCGAGGCGCGGCCCCTATTCCGGCCGCTCCTTCGCGTCGTTGCCCACCGTCAGCGGCCAGTCGACCACGTAATCCTCCAGCGCCTCGGGGTCGATCTCCGTCTCGCTGATCGTCCGTCCCCTGGCGGAAATGCCGGCCTGGTGCACGGTTTCGGGGTCGCCCGAAACCAGCGGGTGCCACCAGTAGAGGTCCTCGCCCTCATTGATCAGCCGGTAGCCGCAGGTCGGCGGCAGCCAGGCGATCTCAGGAACGTTTTCCTTGGTCAGCTGCACGCAATCGGGCACGAAATCCCAGCGCTTCTCGTAGTTCGAGCACCGACAGCTCTCGCCATCCAGCAGCTTGCAGGCAACCGAGGTGAAGTAGATGTCGCCCGAGTCCCACTCCTCGAGCTTGTTCAGACAACAGAGCCCGCATCCATCGCAGATGCTTTCCCATTCTGCCTTCGTCATCTCGGGCAGCGTCTTGCGCTTCCAGAAGGGTGTGTCTTCCATCATTTCGTTTCTGCAACAGCGGCCCCGCAAATTCGCGTGAGGCAGACTGCGTCTCTTGTTATCACCGGGCAAATCAATCAAACATTCAGCATGCTTCGTTTATCGAAGAGCGCAATGCCGAATGAGGCTGTTGCTCTGACGCCTGGGGGGCCAGCCGTCAAGCGCGATCGGGCGGGAAGTGAAGAACGTGCAGGATCCTGATACTCCGGAAAAGAAGCCGAAGAAGAGCAGGCACCTTCTGCTGAAGATCGATTCCTGGATCGATTCGACGGTCTGGAACGCCGGTTTCCGCTCTGCCGAAATCTGGGAAGACATCACCATCTTCTTCCGCCGCTTCCGCGTTCGCGGCTGGAAGCGCATCGTCTTCGAACTCGGCGGCGAAGGCTTGACGCTCGGCTCCGTCGGCGCCGTCTTGATGCTGGCGCTGGCCCAGCCCGCCTTCGAGGCGACCAAGGAAGACTGGCGCAATCGCGGCGATTTCGCCGTCACCTTCACCGACCGCTACGGCAATGTCATCGGCCATCGCGGCGTCATCCACCAGAACTCGGTTCCGATCGACGAGCTGCCCGACAGCCTGATCAAATCGGTGCTGGCGACCGAAGACCGCCGCTTCTTCGACCATTTCGGCATCGACGTCATCGGCCTGTTCCGGGCGCTGGTCACCAATGCGCAGGCCGGCGAAGTCGTCCAGGGCGGCTCGACGCTGACGCAGCAGCTGGCGAAGAACCTGTTTCTCTCCAACGAGCGCTCGATCGACCGCAAGATCACCGAAGCCTTCCTGGCGCTGTGGCTGGAGGCCAATCTCTCCAAGAAGGAAATCCTCTCCACCTATCTCGACCGCGCCTATATGGGCGGCGGCACGTTCGGTGCGGCGGCGGCCTCGCAATTCTATTTCGGCAAGAGCATCACCGATGTGAACCTGGCCGAAAGCGCCATGCTCGCCGGTCTCTTCAAGGCGCCGGCGAAATATGCCCCGCATGTCAATCTTCCGGCGGCGCGCGCCCGTGCCAACGAGGTGCTCACCAATCTCGTCCAGAGCGGGTTGATGACCGAGGGACAGGTGATCGCCGCGCGGCGCAATCCGGCCACCGCCATCGACCGCAACGAGCAGGAGGCGCCCGACTTCTTCCTCGACTGGGCCTTCGACGAGGTGCAGCGGCTGGCCTCGCGCTTCCACCAGCATTCGCTCGTGGTCCGCACCACCATCGACATGGGCATCCAGCAGGCGGCCGAGGATTCGGTCGAGACGTCGCTGCGCGAATATGGCGAGAGCTATCACGCCAAGCAGGGCGCGATGGTGATGATCGAAAACGGCGGTGCGGTGCGCGCCATGGTCGGCGGCCGGGATTATGGCGAAAGCCAGTTTAACCGCGCCACCAAGGCGCTGCGCCAGCCGGGCTCGTCCTTCAAGGTCTACACCTATTCGGTGGCCATGGAGAGCGGCATGACGCCGAAGACGACGATCATCGACGCGCCGATCTCCTGGGGCAACTGGAGCCCGCACAATTACGAAAACCGCTATGCCGGGCGCGTGACGCTGGAAACGGCGATCGCCCAGTCGATCAACACCATTCCCGTGCGTCTCGCCAAGGAAAAGCTCGGCATCCAGCCGATCCGCGCCATGGCGAAAGCGATGGGCGTGGAATCGCCGGTGCGTGACGACGTGACGATCCCGATCGGCACCTCCGAAGTCACCGTCCTCGACCAGGCGACGGCTTATGCAGTCTTCCCGGCGGGCGGCTATCAGTCGCGGCGCCACGGCATCACCCAGATCCTCGATTACGACGGCGACGTGCTCTACGACTTCGACCGCGACGAGCCGCCGGCCAAGCGGGTGCTGTCCGAAAAGGCCGATGACGAAATGAACCAGATGCTGAGCCGCATCCCCTATGTCGGCACCGCCCGCAAGGCCGCCCTCGACAACGGCATCGTCACCGCCGGCAAGACGGGGACGACCCAGGCCTATCGCGACGCCTGGTTCGTCGGCTTCACCGGCAATTACACGACCGCCGTCTGGTTCGGCAACGACGACTATACCTCGACCAACAACATGACCGGCGGCTCGCTGCCCGCCATGACCTTCAAGCGCGCCATGGACTACGCCCACCAGGGCGTCGTGCTGCGCCCGATCCCCGGCATCGAAAACCCGCTACCCTCCCCCAAGGACGCCGCCAAAACCGCCGCCGCCAAACCCGCCGACGGCATCCCCCAGCTGGTGCGCCCGCGCATGCTGTCAGCCGAAAGCACGAAGATCCTCAAGGACCTCGGCGAGAAGCTGAAGGACGCAGCGCCGCTGGAAGCGCAGAAGGTGGCGAGTGTGGAGTGATTGGGGTGGAGCGCTAGACGTGTCTGCCAATTTTCTCAGAATCTATAAAGACTTACGGCGCCTGGAGCCCCTCACCCTGCCCTCGCCCCGAGGGTAGAGGGGAAGTCGGGCAAGCCGCAAACTCCTTTTCCCTTCTCCGCTTGGGGAGAAGGCGCCCGAAGGGCGGATGAGGGGGCCGCAGGCACCAGATTTCCTATCCTGCAAATCCTCAGGCCGCATGCGGCATGATCGAAGACAGGTCAGCACCAATCTCCCGTCTGCGCTCCATCAGGTCGTAGTCGGTCTGCAAGCCCAGGAAGAAGCCTTCGGAGAGACCGAAATAGCGGGCCAGACGCAGGTCCGTGTCCGCCGTCACGGTGCGCTTCCCCAGAACGATCTCGTTGATCCGCCGTGGCGGCACGTGAATGGCGCGCGCCAATGCGTTCTGGCTGATCTCCATCGGCTTCAGGAAGTCCTCCAGCAGGATCTCGCCGGGATGCGGGTTGGGGAGAAGCCCTGCCTCATCCATGGTAGTCGACGATTTCGACATTATGTACCGCTCCTTCCTGCCAGCGGAAGCAGATGCGCCACTGGTCGTTTATGCGAATGGAATATTGCCCGCGCCTGTTGCCTTTCAGCGCTTCGAGGCGGTTTCCGGGCGGGATGCGGAGGTCATCCAGCGCCTTCGCGCTGTTGATGAGACGCAACTTCCGCAAGGCGACCGGCTGGATATCCGCGGGCAGTTTCCGGCTGCGCTCGCCGCCCCAGATTCCTTCGGTTTCAGCGTCGGCAAAGCTTCTGATCATCCGACAAACATAACGCATAGCGTTATATAACGCAATGCGTTATGCCCCGTTGAGTGGCTAAGACCACGACCTCCACCATTCCACCCCGCCAGAATCAGTGCTAACCCTTTCATCTGATTTGATCTCAAGGGCCGGCAGTGTTTCGATTCCCGCTATTTATCGCGATTACGCTGATCGTCGCTTTCGGCGGCGGGATCATGGTTTCGCGGTATGCGCTGGATGTGACGCAGGGGTTCGGCGCCATCAAGCTTGGCGCTTGGGAAGCCTTTCCGGAGCTGCAGACTGCCGATGCCGATCCTTACGCGAAATCGCACCGGGCGCGCGCCGGGAAGCTGCTTTATGGCAGCGCCGAGGGGCTGACATTCACGGCTGGTGTCGATGACCATGGCGACCGGCTGAATGCCGGATGCAGCTACCGGATCAGCGGGCAGACGCCGGCAGCACGGCTCTGGACGCTCTATACATCAGACAATAGCGGCAATCCCGCCTCGGTTCGCCCCGGCCTGCCCGGCGCGCTGAATTCCTGGACCGTTCTGCGCCAGACCGACAGCAGCTTCGTCATCGACGTTTCCGCCAGCGCCCGGCCCGGCAACTGGCTGGCGCTTCCGGCGGCCGGCACCTTCCGGCTGGTGCTGACATTGTTCGACACACCGACGGCCGGAAGCTCCGGGGTTATCGATCTGGCGATGCCGAAGCTCGAGAAGACCGGGTGCGGCAATGCTTAGGATCGTCTTTGCCATCATCACCGGCCTGTTCGGCGCCGCCCTGCTGCATCTGGTCATCATCCTGGCGCTGCCGCATTTCACCGGCAAGGATGCCGAGACGCGGGTGATTGCCGAAGGCGATCCGAACAATTTCTATCTGCTGTCATCGACCTATGACGATGCCGGGCTGTCGAACAGCGATCCCTTCGTGCGCACCGCCGTCTGCTCCTTCGATCTGGAAGACGGCCCGGTGCGCTTCACCGCCAAGGGCAGCGTGCCCTTCTGGTCGATCGCCGTTTATGACGGCGCCTCGAACGAGGTGTTCAGCATGAATGACAGGACGTCGGTGGGCGGGGCGCTGGATGTGCTGGCGGCAAGCCCGATCAAGCTGACGGAGCTGCGCAAGGCTTTGCCTGCCGATCTGCAGCAGACCATCCTGGTGGAGATGACCCATAGCGAAGGTTACGCGGTGCTGCGCACGCTTGCCCCGCAGGCAAGCTTCGACAACGCGGCAAAGAACTTTCTGACCGAGGCGGGCTGCGAAACCTACGCCAGCGGCAATTGATATCTCTACTTGCTCTTCACACGCGGCGCGCGTGGCACCGGACGGGGTTTCGGCGCGTCGGTGAGCCGCTCGTAGCGGACCCCGGTGAACAGCAATATCTGAGCCTCGACGGGCTCCTGGTCCTTGCGGCGCGGCTGTTGCGAGCGCCGGTCAGCCAATGCGACTATGGTGGCCATTCTCGTCTCCATGCACTGCCCGAGACGGATGAAGCTAAGCGGATTTCACCCTGCCCGCCTGCGCGGGCCAGCGCGTCCTTCAATACCGTTGCCGGCATCTCCGGGCATTCGCGCCTTTCTCACGGCACCTTTGCGGATATCCGTGATGTGGAATCTTGACGGCCGAACCTTCGAACCGCGCTGTTCCTGTCCGAATTGAGACATAGGATAGTTAACAGTTTCCTAATATTTCAGCACTGCGAAGCCTTGTTGTAAGGCCGTTCAATAAACGCGGCGAGCTGGCTTTTAGTTTCACATGGCAATAAGTCAGATTTAATTAGGAAAGACGCATAAATTCAGGACCTTACGAAAAGCGCGCCGATCACCTTTACGTCATAAGGATGTGTTGCCGATTTACGTCATGAAAATATTAATTGCAGTCGCCCTGAATGGGCGTATGGTCCGTCCATCGGTCAAAGGTTTAACGGCGATGACCGCTTGAGAGACAATATACGCTCTTGCCGCAGGACACGGAGGGCAATTCATGTCTTTATTCGTGAATGCGACATTCTCTCCCGAAGATCTGGACGTGCTGCGCGGCGCACTCGACGCGTGGTGCTCGGAGAAGCGTCTCGACATCAAAAGTCCCGAAGCACATTTTGCCGCTTCGGCAGCGCTCGACCTCTATCAGTCGGGTCATGATAACGGCGAAAAGCTGTTGATGGCCTTGCGCTCCCACAAGGGACTTTAACGTTCCAAAACACTTCCGGAGCAATCCGGACAACGCTCGGCGCCTCGTATCAGCGGGGCGCTTTTCGTTTGTCGGCTACCTATACCGGCGCACGCGCTACGTGTATTATTGTGTGGCATTTGATTAAAATCTTCAGCAAGCATTAACCCTGCCGATGTAGGATTTATTCATATTCGTATGGGTCCGGTCTCCGTCCAACCGGCGCATTCGATCCCTCAGTATCGGCGTTTCCGGGGTATTCTTGTGCGTGACCGGTTTAGAGACCTAGAAGGGCCGATGGCCATTCGAAAGAAGGACGTGGTATTGATGGCGACTGTCAGCAGCTTCGAGGGATTGGCGCATCCGACGCGATCCGAGCTGCGCCAGTTTGCAGAACTCTTCACGCCCCTCTTCCAGGCCTCCTCCGAGGAGGCGCGCCGCCAGGCCGTTGCCGCCCTGTCGCAATGCATCGTAATCCCGCAGGCAGTTGCCCTGTTCATCGGCAATCAGCCGATATCGGTCGCAGCCCCCTTTCTCACCGCCTCGCAGGCGATCAGCGACGATACGCTGATCATGATCGCCCGCACGCAGGGCACCGCCCATATCCGCGCCATCGTCAGCCGTGACAATCTTTCGCCGAAGGTGATCGATGCGCTGGTGGCGCTGCGCCAGGCGACCGCCCGCCCCGCACCCGCCGAATTGCCGGCCGCAGAGACAGCCGCTCCGATCGCTGCCGCTGTTCCTGTTATCGAAGAGCCTGCTGTCGATCCCGATTTTGCCGAGCGCCTCGCCAACGAAGAGGCGATGCGCCAGAAGATCCGCGGGCTTGCCAGCCATCTCGGCCGCAAGGATGACGACCGGCTCGGTCTCAGGACGATTTCCGATATCCAGGAAGCGCTGCTCGTGCGCTTCGCCCGCTCCCGCGAGGCCAGCCATTTTGCCAGCACGCTTGCCGATGCGCTGTCTGCCAGCCGCTGGCTTGCCGAGCGCATCATGCTCGACCTCTCCGGCCAGCAGCTGGCAACGACGCTTATGAGCCTGGGCATGGGCTTTCTCGATGCCGTCTTCGTGCTGGAAAAGCTTTATCCGCATCTGGCCGAGCCGCAGCACAGCGTCACCCGCGCCTGGATGGTGCTGGATGCGCTCGATGCGGAGGAATGCCACGAACGGGTCGAGGCGTGGCGCCGTGCCGACAGCTACACCTACATGCCGGAACGCGACGGCCAGGCGGAGCCGGCGGTTGCGGAGCGCAAAGTGCCGCCTGCCCGCGAGCTGAAGACGGTCGGCCGCCGCTAGAACGGGCTTTTCTTCTTCTCTGCTGCCAGCGTCAGCAGCGCTGCCGCATCGCCGGTCTCGAGCTCAACGATCCAGAGATCCGGATCGAACTTGCGTTCGCGCTCCAGCAGCTCCCTGACCATCTCCGGCTCCTGCCGCTCCATGCGGATCTCGAACAGCCGGTCACCGTTGTCTTCCTCATCGAAAAAGCTTTGCGGCGCCGGGCCGAAAAGCGTTTCCAGCCCATCGCGGAAATGCTGGCGGATGAAGATCGCACCGGCTTCCTCGGCGCCCTTCTTCTCCACGGCGGCGAAATCCCCCATGGCGAAGACGCGGCGCAGCAGCGCGGAAACGAAAATGTCGGTGCGAAGTCTCATGGACGTTCTATAGGCGGATGGCGGCGGCGGCGCCAGAGCTGCTCCGCCGGCTCTAGGCCCTTGCCAGGGAAACCCGCGGCCTTTCGGTCACGGCCAGGAGATCCGCCTTGATCTTTTCGGCATCGGCAATATCGACATGGTAGAGATTGGCGAGCCAGATGCCATCGGCGGCAAAGCGGGCGATGCGCAGATGCATGTCGCCATCGGTGGCGCTGTGGCGCTCGGCGCGGGCATTGGCCCAATCAGCCACCAGGGTGCGCAGATGGGGGTCGGTCAGCGCCGAAATGGTCAGCGGCGCCCAGTGGCCGCCATTCGTCCGCTCGTTCTTGTCGAAGACCGAGTTGATATAGGCGCGGGTGAAGGAGCCGTAGGGTTCGGGGTCGCTGGCGATACGTGCCTCGATATCCTCGTCGATCGCCTGCAACAGCTCGTCGAAGACGGCCTCGATCAGGTCCTTCTTGCTTGGAAAGTGGTGAATGCAGCCGCCCTTGGTGACGCCGGCGGCCTCGGAAACGGCCTGCATCGTCACCGAGGCGAGGCCTTCCTCGACGGCAAGCTTGCGCGCTTCATCGAGCAGATTGCGCCTGACGAGCTCAGGCTGCTTGCGGCGTCTGTACGGGCTTTCCATGCTGTCCCCGGCGAGGAGACAATCATGCGTTGCTCCCTTGTTTTCCCTGCGGCAAGCTTAGCATCTGGCCTTTGGCGTGCAACGATTTTCGATGCTGCGATTTTCCCGCAGCCTGTCAACAGCCTGTAACATAATCGCGACATTGAAGTCGCTGTACCCGCCGCAGCTCTTCATGTATCAGTGCCGCAGGGATGAAAATATCACGTGCGCGCAGGGGAAATGTGAGCTCGAACACCGACGAAAAGCAGAAGCGGCCTCGCGGGCGGCCGAAGAGCATCGATCTAGACCAGCGGCAGGCCGACATAATAGAGGCAGGCACGGACGTCTTTATCGAGCTCGGCTATGCCAATACAACCGTCGATATCATCGCGGCGAAATGCGGCATCTCCAAGCGGACATTCTACGATTTCTACGAAGCCAAAGGCGATCTTCTTTCCGCTGCCATCAAGGCGAAGATAGGCTCTGTTTTCTACTTCCCCGAAGCCACGGACGGGATCGCTCTCGACGAGCTTTTCGGCCGTGTGTTCTTCGTCGATGAAAACGAAGCGCCGAGCCCGGCGAACATGCGCCAGTATTTCCTGATCGAAGTCGCCTGGGAAGCCACCGAATACGTGCCGCAGCTGCGGCTCGATTTCGACATGGCCCGGGCCGAGCTTGCCAGCTGGCTGCGCCAGTTGACGGACAAGGGACTGATCATTGCCATCGACGCGGATGCGGCGGCGACGATGCTGATCGGCATCGTCTTCGGCAGCCTCAGCATCGATCGCGGCGGCGCCGATCCCGATGTCCGCGCCAAGCGCACCAAGGCCTATCTGCGCTCCAGCCTGAAGATCTTCGCCAACGGACTTCGACCTTAACGGCAGCACTCAGGCGCGTCACTTCAGTCAATACCCATCACATAAAAACGAGAAGAGCCCGGTGGGAACCCGGGCTCTCCTTTCGAAACCGATTTGGAGGTCAATCTTAATCGGCTTATAGCGTGTGATTAGAAGTCGCGCTGCAGGCGGAAGAAGCCTTCAACCCAATCAGCCGAACCACCTGCATTGCCGTAGTTTTCGTTGACGTAAGTCGCAGAAACGCGGGTCGAGAGGTTGTCGACGATCTTGTAGTCCATGGTTGCACCAGCGCGCCACATGTGGCCGGTATCCCAGTTGCCGTCAACATCCGGAACGATGTTGGAGGTGTACTGGACTTCCGGAGTGATGGTCAGCTTGTCGGTTGCCTTGATCTGGTATTCAGCAACGAAGGTCCATTCACCCGTCTGGTCGTAGTTGTTGGTGAAGGTTTCGGAGTTCAGACCAGAAGACCAGACGACAGCGCCTTCGAGGGTGCCGGGGCCGATGTCAGCCGACATACGGGCGGTGACTGCGCCTTCTTCTTCACGCTGGCTGTAACCACCGTAAACCTGCCAAGTGAACGCACCGAACTTGCCGCCAACCGAGGCGTCGATGCCGAGGCTGTTGTTGTCAAGCTGCGAAACCGTCGGAGCCAGACCAAAATCGGCATAGGCGTCGCGGCCGGAAATGCCACCGAGTTCTTCAAGAGCAACACCAGCGTAGAAGTCGCCAGCGTCGTAGGTGTAACGAACAGCATTGAAGTTGGTGTTGTTCGACATCTTGTCGGATTCACCGGTGAAGTCGTTGTCCCACCAGCTTGCGAACTTACCAGCGCGGAAGCCGCCGAGCTCCAGGTAGGCTTCGTCGATGATGGTGCTGTTGCCTTCACTGCCGAGCGTCGTGGCCGCACCGCCGGTGAGGCCACCAGCCGGGATCGTTGCGCCGTTGGCGTTGGCCTGGAGGGCGATACGGCCCGTCAGCGTGCCGTATTCGGTGTCGCTCTTGGTGTCGAACGAGAGTTCAGCGCGGGTGTGATCACCCCAATCCTGGCCGCCGTTGTTGTCGTATGCGTCGCCGAAGCCGAAGCCGGCGTCGAAACGGACATAACCAGCGATCTTGAGGCAGGTTTCCGTGCCCGGGATGTAGAAGTAGCCGGTGCCGTAGGCGTCGCAAACCTTGACGTATTCTACTGCTTCCGGTTCGGCGGCGACGATAGCGTCGGCAGCCTGTGCACCGGATACTACTGCGAGTGCAGCAGCGGAGCCGAGAAGGAGGCTCTTGATGTTCATTTTCTGTCTCCGTTCCAGAGGCCAACCCCAAGGTTGGCTCTTGCTTAGCGCGATGGATGCGGTCCCCTGAAATTTCAGTCCGCCATGCGTTTCCGAACGTTTGCTTCGGTCACGGGCTGGATATGAACAGGAGGCCCCGGAGTCGTCAATTATTTAATAAACGTATTCGTACCAAAATTATCCCGGAAGTTTTTCTCGTGGCATTTTTACCACATTTTGGCGGTCCGGGGCGGTTCTGCTGTGCATAACCAGGCTGGCACGTTAAGAAATAATTAATAAAAGCAAGGCGCTAGAGCAGAGGCTCCGATGAAGGAAATCGGGCCGGAGAATGGCGATCCCGTGGCGGAGCAACGCTCAACCGGCCGCGCCTGCGGCGGCCGGTTTGGAAGATCATCAGGCGTCGTGACGGCGGCAGCCACGGACGAAAAGCTGGATGCAGCTCTTCAGATAGCCTGTGAGAGAGGCCCTGTCGGGCAAGCCCTCACCCGCGCTCATGCGCGAGGCAAAGCCGCCGAACATCATCGAGACGAGCATGGTCGCGGCATGATCGGCGTCATCGACCTGCAGCACCTGGCGCACGTCCTGGAAGGACAGCCAGTCGGCAAGATTGGACATCGTCATCTGCGCATCATTGCCCTGCTGACCGCCGCCGAGGCGCGGACCGGACGGATAGAGCGCGGCGATGCAAGTCGTGATTCGCCGTTCGGTCTCCGCCGAATCATTGAGATCGAGATGGAAGATCGACATCAGCACGTCTTCCGGCGAACGCGGCTCGTCGAGCGGACGCGGCAGCGCGAGCAGCTGCTTGGGAGAGGCGACGCGCGATGTGCTCCACTGCAGGCCGTCTTTCGCGTATTTCTTCGTTCTGGAGTTGAGCGAACGGGTGATCGCCGCAAAACGGGAAATTTCCGAATAGGTGATCTCGAAATTGAGATCGTTTACGCCGCGATGGAGACGGAAGGACTGGCCGCCGCCGAGATGGAACTCGGATGCGCCGGTTTTGGACGTGACGGGATACACCGCCGCGAAATGATCGTGGAGGGCTTTGTAAAGCCGCGGATTTTCGAGATCATTGATAGAGGCGGTGGAGCGATACATGGCGCGGTCGGAGCCGTCCAGTTCGCCCATCCCGCCATAGGAAGGTTCGCGCAACATTTGTTTGATCCTGGCGGGGGAAGGCGCCGTCCCGTTCAAGGAGGGCGCGGGGATGCCCGCGGCGTGGCGACGAGAGAAAGATACCATCCGACTGGTATCTTTCAGATGCGAGAAAGTGACAATTTAATCACAGTCCGTTGCTCCTGACTGGCCCCCCGGTCGCACTTGATGAATAGCACCAAGCGAGCCGAGTATTTATATCATATTTTTGTGAGAATTATAAATTCGTTGCTAATACAGCGACCTATGAAACAATAGGCGTGAGCTAGACTTCTACCTGTTTTCCTATGTTTACAGCGACTTAAATCGCCTTTCGCCCTCACCCGCCAGTAGTTTTGCGCGCATAGTCTGCGACAATCTGTCATTATTTGCGGAACGCATACGTACCAGTCCGCGCGCCCAGCGTCCCGAAAAGCGTGTTTGAACGCCTTTAATGCAATCAAAAGAGGAATTTCGACTCGACGCTAAATCGCGCCGATTTCCTTCAGCTTCTTCAGCACCGCCGCGTTGGGCTCGCCATCTTCCGGCAGGTTGTAGTGCTTTTGGAAGTGGCGGATGGCAGCGCGGGTTTGTTCGCCGGCCACACCGTCGACGCCGACATTGGCATAGGCCATGTTGGCCAGACCCTTCTGGATCTTCAAGACCAGATCGACGCTGGAGAGTTCGCCAGGCGTCACCTGCTTGGGGGCCGCGGTCGCCGTCTTAACCTGTTTCTCGGCGCTGCGGATAGCCGCCGCCACCGGGTCCTCGGCGGATGCGGCGGAACTGACATCCGCGCGCGGCTTCTCTGTGGGCACCGTGGAAGGGCCTGCCGAATCGGTCTGCAGTGCCGCCAGAACCTCCGGCGTCGCCTCGCCGTTCTGCGGCATGCCGACGGTCTCTTCGAAGAACAGGATGGCAGCGCTGGTGCGCGGGCCGATGACGCCGTCCGCAGTGCCATTGTAGAGGCCGCGGCGGATCAGCTGCTGCTGGATATCCATGACCAGCTGTACCGGCTGCTGGCCACCGGTTGCGGCCGGCGGCAGCGCATTGGTGGTCGCACCCTCATCGCCCGGCCGCTCGATCTTGAAAGTCGTGACGTCGTTTGGATGCGGCTCCTCGACCGAGGGGCGGCCGATGGAAAATGGCGAGGAGAGATCACGGGTGCGGAAGAACGGATGCGGATGCGTGCCCGGCTGATACCAGAGGGCATTGGCCGCAACGAAGGAGAAGATGACGACGAAGGCGGCGGTTCCGCCGGCGATCGATGGATTGCGCGCAACGACGCCGCCGAGCATCGATGCGCCCGTCATGCCGACGCCGCCCAAGGCGGCTGCCCCCGTCAGAAGCAGGCCCGGCTGCTGCCGGCCCCTCTTCCCCTTAGGCGATTTTCGCTTGCGCGCGGCCATCGAACAGCCCCTCTTCCAATCCGGCAACGGATGCCGCAGTCGTCTTCAGGCGTGGCGGAAATTCGACGGCCGCATCCCGCGCCGCATCCGCGGCCGGTGCGCCGGAACCATCCGCCGCGATCGATATGGTGATGATCGTGCCCTCGCCCGGCGCACTGGCAATGGCGAAGTGGCCGCCATGCAGCGCCACGAGCCCCTTGACCAGCGACAGGCCGAGGCCGGTGCCTTCATATTGACGGGTATAATCGTTCTGGATCTGCACGAAGGGCTGGCCGAGCGTCGCCAGCCGGTCGGCGGGAATGCCGATGCCGGTATCGCTGACGCTGAGCTGCAGCACGCCTGCGCGCACCGAGGCGTCTACGGTGACAGCCCCGCCCTGTTCAGTGAACTTCACGGCGTTGCCGACGAGATTGATCAGGATCTGCTGGACGGCGCGCTGGTCGGCCACGACCTCGTCGAGATCGCGCTGAATGCGGCTGGTCAGCGACACACCCTTGGTCTTTGCCTGCAGCGTCAGCATCGCCTCGCACGACTTGATCGAAGCGCCGATATCGAAGGGCTCGAGCATCAGCTCGTAGCGCCCGGCTTCGATCTTGCTCATATCGAGCATGGTGTTGACCACCGACAGAAGGTGGGCCCCGGAATCGCGCACCAAGCCGACATACTCGCGCTGGCGATCGTTTTCGAACTTGCCGAAATATTCGCCGAGCAGAATGTCGGAGAAGCCGAGAATGGCGTTCAGCGGGGTGCGCAGCTCGTGGCTGACGGCAGCCAGGAAGCGCGACTTGGCATCGTTAGCCGATTCGGCATCGGCGGCACGGCTCTGCGCATCGATGCGCAGCTGCTGCTCGACCGAGACGTCGCGAAGCTGGGAGACGACGGCGGCAAGCGCGCCTTCGCCGTCGCGCCGCGCGGTCATATCCATCCGGAGATAGGCGAACTGGCGCAGATCGCGCGAGACGCCCGGGCGGTCCAGCCTCAGGTCGACGCTGACGGCATCATCGCCCTGGCGCAGCTGATCGAGCGCCTGCAGGAACAGGATGCGGTCGGAGACATGCACCTGCTCGATGAAGCCGCGGCCCTTGGGCTCGCGCATCCAGGCAAGATACTCGCTTATATCGCGGCCACCGGCCGAGGTGACGTTGCCCTGCGGATCGAGGAACAGGATCAGGCCCGCACTGTTTTGCAGGAAGAAGTCTTCGGCTGTCTCCGGAATGACAGCGCTTGCCACCTGCGTTTGGCGCGACAGCGCGATGCTGCCGACAGCCGAAAACAGGAAGGCGGCGCAGACCGTCGCCACACCTGCGGGCAGTGCCACGGCGGGGCTGGTTACAAAGGAGAGGCCGGCCGGGGCTGCAATCAGCGCGCCCGACGACAGGAAGACGAGGCGGCGGAGAATGGCAAGCTCGCGTTCGGCAACGGCCTCGCCGCTCCCCGTGCGGGAAAGCCAGCTTGCCGCTGCCCGGTCCACGAGGGCTGCCGCCCGGTTGCCGATGTCACTCAATACTCGCACGCAATACCCGCCCGAAAAGGCTCTTTAACAGACCCGGACAATAGGCCCTGGGCGCTTAAAGAAAGGATAAGGCAAAACCCGCCTCCACAGCCAGAAAGCGGCAAAAGTCCCGTTTTGAGCCATTGCGGCGGGCCTTTGGTTTTCGTGGTTAACAGGGGGTAAGCGATGGAATTCGCTGGCATTTCAGCTTTGTGTTAACTTTTGCGGCGAGGCCATCGTTGAGAATCCCTGCAATTACAGGCGGTAGGCCGTGCCATGCTTAATGCCGATGGCTACAATTTGACTGAAATACGGTACGTCGGCCTTTATTTAAAATTCGAATTAAATTTGCCGCAAATGCCGCGGAGTTTCGAAAAGTGGCATTCGCACTTCCGCGCTAGGGTGAAAGCACACCGGAAACGGACCCTGATTCGGCAACAAGACCGGACGGGAAAACAGGATGGGCAACGACAATGAGACTACTGATCAAAGGAAGCTTCTGGTTCGGACTTGTGCTGGTGCTGCTGCCGCTTTTCAGCTCGGAAAGCTCGACGCGCCTCGCCAACGACCCCCAGGTTCAATTTTCCGACGCCTTCACCGCCGTCAGCGGCGCCTATGACTATATAACGGGCATGTGCGGCGAGAAGCCGGAAGTCTGCAGCAAGGGCGGCGAAACGCTGACCGCGCTCGGCTACAGAGCCCGCGAAGGCGCCCGTGTCGCCTACCAGCTGATCGACAGCCAGCTTTCCGGCGACGAGAAGGACAAGCCGTCCGCCAAGATCGCCGAAGCAGCAGGCGCCGTCGCCGCACCGCTCGCCAACCTCACCCCGGTTGCAGCGCTCGCTCCTTCCGCAAAGGAAGAGAAGACCGCCGCACTGAACCAGCCGATGCCTTACCGCCCGCCGGTCGATGATGCGAGCGCCTCCGACACCGTCGTCACCGGAACCGTTCCGTCCGTCATCCCGACGCCGAAACCGCGCCCGGTCTCCTGAAATTCCGCGGGAGACCTCCCGCCCCAAAGCTTGCACCGGCCTTCCCCCTCAGGGAATTCCCGCCGTGCCTGACGTGCCTGCCCTGTTTATTTCAGCAGTTTGCTGTACGCCGTGAGGATGCCCATCCTTCACGGCGTTTTCTTTTTTAACGGTTCAAAAAGAGCTGCACTTCCCCTATATGCAGGGCATCACTGAAAGGCCCCGCTCCCATGGCATCGCTTGACGACATCATCGACGACTTCTCCTTGCTCGACGACTGGGAAGACCGCTACCGCTATGTGATCGAGCTCGGCAAGGCGCTGCCCGATCTTGCGGACGAGAAGAAGACATCCGCCAACAAGGTGATGGGCTGCGCCAGCCAGGTGTGGCTGGTGACGCATACCGATGGCAACCCCGACAATCCGGTGATGACCTTCGAGGGCGATTCCGACGCCCATATCGTCCGCGGCCTCGTCGCCATCGTGCTTGCCACCTATTCCGGCAAGACCGCCTCCGAGATCGCAGCACTCGATGCCTTTGAGACTTTCGCCAAGATCGGCCTCGTCGAAAACCTTTCGGCGCAGCGCTCCAACGGGCTGCGCTCGATGGTCAACCGCATTCGCGAAGAGGCACGGGTTCGCGCGGCGGCCTGAGGGAAACGCGGCCGCCGGTTAGCGGAAGGCCGACATGATCAAACGATCAAAAATACGGTCCGGCAGCCAGCGGCGCAGGAACAGCAGCGGCTTGGCCAGCATGCCGCCGGCATAGCGTGTGCGGGGCCGGGCTGCGCCGACCGCCTTGCTGAGCAGCTCGGTGATCACCGATGGCGGGGGCGCCTTGCGCATTCTCGACTGACCGCGAACGAAGGCCTGGACGAGCTTTCCATAGGGGCCGGACCCTGAGATGCGCGATGCCTCGCCGGTGGCGATATCACTCCATTCGGTTTCGATGCCGCCCGGCTGGATAACGATGACGTCGATGCCGAAGCCGCGCACCTCGTTGCGCAGCACGTCGGACCAGCCTTCGAGCGCGAATTTCGATGCGTGATACCAGCCGCCGAGCGGGGTGGTGAGCTTGCCGCCGATCGAAGAAATATTGACGATGCGGCCGAACTTGCGGGCGCGCATATGTGGCAGGCAGAGCTGGGTCAGCCGGGCGAGCCCGAAGAGGTTGACCTCCATCTGCCGGCGGGCGAGATCGATCGGCACATCCTCGATGGCGCCATACTGGCCGTAGCCGGCGCAATTGACGAGCACATCGATGCGACCCTGCCCGCCAATGATCTGCTCGACACCTGATAGCATCGACGCGTCATCGGTGACGTCCATGGCAATCGCCAGACCGCCCCTGGCGACGATATCCTGCATGCGCTCCAGGCGGCGCGCCGCCGCATAGACCACATAGCCTTCCGCCAGCAGGCGCATGGCGAAATCCTTTCCCATGCCGGATGAGGCCCCGGTGACGAGGGCGACGGGCTTTTGCGATGCGGGCATTCTGAACCTCGGACTTATCGGTTGAAACGAAACTGCTTCCTTCGTAATCTATCGGGAAACCCCACAGTCAAGCGGTTTAAAAAATGCTCATCGGCGAACTCGCCCGCATCTCCGGCATGTCGAAGGACGGGATCCGGCACTATGAAGAGATCGGCCTGATCCGCTCGACCGAGCGGCGGGCGGGAAGCCGCGTCTACCGGGACTATGATGCGAGTGCCATCAAGAGGATCGAGCACGTTCGCCAGGCGCAGCAACTTGGCCTTTCGCTGAAGGAAATCGGGCCGATCCTCGACACTTACGGGGAGCGCGAAGTCACCGCCGCGGAGACCGTGAGTTTTCTCGAAGAACGCCTCGATATCGTCAGGGGCAAGCTCGCCGAGCTTCGGAAGATAGAGGATTTCATTCTGCAGAAGCTCGATCGGTACCGCACGTCAGAGACAAAATCGTAGCGCTCGCTGCGCTTCTTCAGCCGTCGATCAATTGGCGCAGATGCGTCCCGCGCTCCCTGAGCCTTCCGGCATCGCGGGCGGGCGGAGCGCCGAACTGGCGGGCATATTCGCGGCTGAACTGGGTGGCGCTTTCATAGCCCACCGAGAAGGCCACGCGTACCGTATCGCCGGGGTCGGCCAGCAGGCGGCGGCGGGCCTCGTGGAGCCGCAGCTTCTTCTGATACTGGATCGGGCTCATCGCCGTCACATCCTTGAAGTGCTTGTGGAACACCGACGGGCTCATGCCGGCGATGCAGGCAAGCGTTTCGATGGTGATGGGCTGATCGAAATTGTCGCGGATATGGCTGATGGCACGGCGGATCTGGCCGAGACGGCTGTCGCTGCGGGCCAGTTGTCGCAGCATCGGCCCATGCGGGCCGAGCAGCACGCGGTAGATGATCTCGCGCTCCAGCATCGGCGCCATGATCGTGATATCCGAGGGCGTGTCGAGCAGCTTGATCAGCCGCAGCCAGGCATCGGCAAGATCGGGCGTGACAGGACTGATGCCGAAACCGGGACCATCGGCCATCGGCGGCAGGCCCGGCATGTCCATGATGATTTCGGCGACAACAGGGATATCGAGCGTCAGGGCGACGGCGAGATAGGGTGTATCGGGGCGCGCCTCGACGATCTGGCAGGCGCCGGGAACCTCGATGCTGGCGACGAAATAACTCGCACGGTCGTAATGCAGCCGCCTGTCGCCGATCAGCGCACATTTCGCGCCCTGCAGGACGAGGCAGAGCATCGGCTCATAGATGCCGGGTGTCATCCCCGTCAGCGCCGCATCCTTGGTGATCGTCACCCGCGGGACAGCGGTTTGCGTGCGCTGTCCCTGCGCGTGTCTCAGCGCCCGATCGCGCAATTCATCCATCGCTTCCATCATGGACATATGGTGGCATGGCCGCCGAACGCAAGACAAGAGAGCGGCGCGTTGCGGGCAGCAGGTCAGGAGGATTAGGCAAGAAGCCGGGATTTTGCGGCTCACGCTGCGATCGCGATCGGCACGATGTCTAAGGCTCCACAAACGGAGTGAGACATGACCAAGATCAAGACTGCAGTTGTTACCGGCGCCAACAAGGGCATCGGCTTCGAAATCGCGCGGCGGCTGGCATCGGAAGGCTATCGCGTCTGGCTGGGTGCCCGCGACCAGAGCCGTGGCGAAGCGGCCGCCGCCAGGCTGAAAGCTGAAGGGTTCGACGCGCACTGGCTCGAGCTCGACGTCACCGATGATAGCAGCGTGGCGGCCGCCGCAAAGGCGCTTGCCGGACAGACGGGCACGCTCGATGCCCTCGTCAACAATGCCGGGATCGCCGACGGTTTCGGCATCTCGCCGCTCGAGGAGCCGATCGGCATCACCAAGAACGTCTACGAGGTGAACGTCTTCGGGCCGATCCGTGTGACACAGGCCTTCCTGCCGCTGCTGAAGGCGTCGGGTGCGGGACGGATCGTGATGATGAGCAGCGAACTCGGCTCGATCCAGTCGCTGCTCGACCCCGACAACGAGTTCTACGCGGTCAACGCGCTCGGCTACAACAGCTCGAAATCGGCACTCAACGCCGCCACCGTCTCGCTCGCCAAGGCCGCCGAACCCTTCAGCATCAAGATCAACGCCGCCGACCCCGGCTATACGGCGACCGAGATGAACGGCAATAGCGGCTACCGGACGGTGGAAGAAGCAGCCGAAGTGGCGGTGAAGCTGGCGACGCTCGGCGAGGACGGCCCGACAGCGGGCTACTTCAACCACAATGGCGTGCTGCCCTGGTGATCCCGCGGGCGCTGTGACGCCCTCACAAGCTGGAGAGCGGCCCCGGGCAACCTGGGCCGCGACCAGCCATTAAGAAAATTTTAGCAAATTCGAAAATAAAAAACTTTTCGATTATCTTTGGTGATACGGTGGCTCCGTTAGAATAATATTTTTAATAGGAGCAAATGATGAAATCCCTTTTTCCTGAAATGTCCAGCCGGCAGATCGCCATCTTCATGATCGAAACATCAGTCCTGCTCGCGGGACTGGCAGTTGTTCTGATTGTTACTGTGCCGATGATGTGAACGCGATGGCCGATAGCGGCTACGTTCAAGGCAACGGTTAGGCGGGCTACCTGACAGGAGCAGCCCGCCCCTTACGCACTCATCGCCCGCTCACCCGCGAACCCCTGCGTCACCTCAACCACCCTCACCGCACTCCGCGTCCGGTTTCTACCCGCGCTCTTGGCTTCATAGAGCAGCTTGTCGGCCCGTTCATAGAGGGCCGCGAAATCCTCTTCTGCAAGAAGATCGGCGATGCCCATGCTGGCGGTGACCGGCCGTTCGAGGCCGGCGACAGTGTGGGCAACGATGGCGGGGATGGCCTGGCGGCGGAGTTCGGCCTGAGTCCCGGCGTCCTCGCCGCGCAAGAGGAGCACGAATTCCTCGCCGCCGAGGCGGTAGGCGCGGACGCTAGGTCCGGGCTGGAGTGCGTTCGCGACGGCCTTCAGCACCTCGTCTCCGGTGCTGTGGCCGTTGACGTCGTTGATCGCCTTGAAATGATCGAGGTCGATGATCGCGAGCGTCGTGAAGCCCTCGGCGCGAAGTTGCTCGAAACGCAGTTCGATCGCCCTTCGGTTCAGCAAGCCCGTCAGGGCGTCAGTTTCGGAGAGACGTTCCAGCAGTTCGGCTTCGTTGCGGGCGCGGTCGCGCTCGCGCTTCATGGTGACGAAGCGCTCGGCCACGCCAAGCGTGGTGAAGACGACCTCACAGACGCAGCCGGCATAGAAGAGCAGTGTCGCGTCGGTGCTCGGCAGCCAGGGAACGATGCCGGTCACCAGACGGATCAGGCCGACCACGACCATCGGCAGGTAACCGATCGCCTGGTAGCGCGCAGCGCGGCTGCCGCGGCGCCAGGCATCGATCATCGACAGCATGAAGAGAGCAAGCACGGGGGCAAAAGCCGCCGTGTAGGCGCTCGACTGGATGGGGCGGGCGACGAAGGGGAAGACCGCGTGAAAGACGCTGAGGACAATCGCCCAGGCGGCGCACCAGGGCAGCGCGCGGCGCAGCCACGGATGCATCCGGCCGGGCTCGACGAAGCTGTGGGTGAACATTGCGCCGGATGCGACCGTCATGCCGAAGATCACCGTCGTCATCCAGCTCAGCGTCATCGCCGGCGGATCAAACAGCAGGACCGACAGGCCGGATGTGACGAGAATGGTCGCCAGCAGCGAGAACGTCAGCGCCGTGTGCCAGAGAACGAAAGTTTCGCGCAGCGCCCGGTAGAAGGCGGCATTGAAGATCAGCGGCATGACGAGCATGCCGGCAAGCCCGGCGAGGATCAGCGCGAAGCGCATATCACTGACGCCACCGGCGCCATCCACCGGGGCGAGATAGGCGCGCTCCAGCGTCATCTTGTGGCTCGGCAGGTCGATGACGGCGACGACCTGCCTGGTCTCGCCGGTCAGCTCCGGCAGGGGCGCCTTGAAATAGCCGCCGGCCATCGAGCTCTGCAGGGCGGCGGCGGGAATGGTGTTTTCCCTGATCGCGCCATCACTGCTGATAGCAAGCAGATGCACAACCTCAAGCGCGCTGCGCCTGGAGAGAAAATAGCGGGGCAGCGTCTCGCCGGGGGCAATGTCGAAGCGCAGCAGCACACGCTCGGCATCGAGGGAGTATTCCTTGGCGCCGCAGGACCAGCGTGCCTCATTCCTGACAATGGCGGCCAAGTCTTCTGAAAGCGTGGCGTAGGCCTGGCAGGAACTGCGAATCCCCAGGGACTCCGCTTCGCCGGCCGATGCGGCGCCAGCAGGCAGCAGCATTACCAGGAGCAGAGCGGCCACCGAAAATATGTTTCGAAGTCCACTCGAGATCATGACGTTCCGATACGGCAAAAAGCTTTTGATGCCGTTAATCGCGCATGGCCAGTCCCGGTTATCAGCCCGAGCCTATAGCGGCAAATGGCCTCGCCGGGATCGCAGAACAATGTCACAATCCTGTTCGATTTGATGTTTAGAGGCGCAGGAAATCGGCACACAGGATCGTCGGATGGCAGAAGAAAAGCCCCTGGATTTCGCAGGCGGGATCGTGGATTTCGATGCCGGACATGGCGAGGCCGCCACCGTCGAGATGAAGGACTACAGCGACAGCCTGGCGCAGGCCAAGGCGAAGTCCGTGCGCCTGGTCGACGCGATCACCGGTGCTACGCTGAAGAAGAAGGATGCCATTCACTTCGACGACCTGCGCCCGTCGCTCGCCGATTTCATGCGGCAGAAGCATCCGGGGCTGCGCTCGGATGACTATATCAACCGCAAGGTCGTGGACGACTATCGCGGCCAGTATATCGCCGAGCTGTTGCGCGACGAGCGCGGCGAACTTTCCAACCTCGAGGACGAGGTGGTGGAGAGCCTGCGCAGCCACGATACGCTGGCCGAAAACATCGAAGAAGACTATGAGGAGCGCCGCTCGATCGGCGATCGCGTCGCCGATGTCGTTGCCACCTTCGGCGGCAGCTGGACCTTCATCATCTCCTTCTGCTTCTTCCTCGCCGTCTGGATGGGCATCAACTTCCTGATGGGCGAGCAGCGGGCCTTCGACGCCTATCCCTTCATTCTCCTCAACCTCATCCTCTCGACCATCGCTGCACTGCAGGCACCGATCATCATGATGAGCCAGCGCCGCCAGGAATCGAAGGACCGGTTGCGGGCGCTCAACGACTACAAGGTCAACCTCAAGGCGGAGCTCGAAATCCGCCACCTGCACGAAAAGGTCGATCACCTCCTGAACCGGCAATGGGAGCGGCTGACCGAGATCCAGCAGATCCAGATCGAGATGATGCTGGAACAGGCCAAGGCCGCCAACCGGGCGCTGAAGATGAGCAGGGTGCAGAAGACAAAGACCAACGCGCTGAAGAACCTGTTCAGCGCATCGCCGAAGGCGGATGAGACGGACGGCTGACAACAAATACCCGGTCAGCTCTCGCAGGCCCCCATTTAGAAAAATGCAATGCGGCTGTGCCAGATTGGGCAGACGAAAGACTGACAGGCAGATGACAGGCGCCCTCCCCGCGCGTCATCTGAGAGGTGACAGGGTGTTTACGCAGCAGCAATTGACGTCGATCCTGTCTTCCCTTCCGGATCCGGCCTTCATTCTCACCCGCAGCGGCCGCTATGCGGCGATCTTCGGCGGCAAGGATCTCCGGCATTATCACGATGGCAGCGGCCTTGTCGGGCTCACCATGTATGACGTGCTGAAAGAGGAAAAGGCCCGCTGGTTTGCCGCCGAGATCGAGCGAGCGCTCGAAAGCGGCGCGCTGCATATCGTCGAATACGAACTCAGCGGCGCCGATGTGAAGGGTGCGGGCGATGGCCCCGGCCATTCGATCTGGTTCGAAGGCCGCGTCCAGGCGCTGCCCTTTCAGGTGGAGGGCGAGGATGCCGTCGTCTGGGTGGCGAGCAATATCACCGGCAAGAACGAGGTGCAGCAGCAGCTGCGCCAGCTCAGCGAAACCGACGCGCTGACGGGGCTCTACAACCGGCGCAAGCTGATCGAAACGCTGGATCAGCGGCTGACGGTCTTCGAGCGCGAGAAATCGCAGACCTCAGTGCTGGTCTTCGACCTCGACAATTTCAAGAGGCTCAACGACGAGATGGGCCACCACGCCGGCGACACGGCGCTGATCGAGATCGCCCGCCTCTGCCGCCAGCATCTGCGCCAGGACGACATGATCGCCCGCTTCGGCGGCGACGAATTCGTGGTGGTGATGCCGGGCACCCGCCAGACCGACGCGCTGGAGATCGCCGAGCGGCTGCGCGAACGCGTTCCCGCCATTCTCCGGGAGAGCCTGCGCTACGAATCGACGATCAGCGGCGGCGTGGCCGAATTCGGCCTGCCGGACCGGTCGTCCAGCGATATCCTGAAGCGTGCCGATGAGGGGTTGTATCTGTCGAAGCGCTCGGGGCGGAACAGGGTTTCGGCGCTCTAGGCGAAACAGGCACCGCACTTGAAGCGAACGGCCACGTCGGTCGCACCGGCGAAACCTGCGGAGATGACAAACGTCGCGGCGGTCATGAACCTGGGAAAGTCCCCATCATGATCAGCACTCCTATCTCTGATTGCCTGATAAGCCCAGCCGGAGCAACGTCACCGGCTCACAGGCTGCAGCCCGGATACTTGTAAAGGTCAGCTTGAGACAGGTCTGCCGGGCAGTTCTTGGCGGCAGTCGCCTTCTGGCCGCAGGAGGAAGCCTTGAGCTGCGAGATGGATGCATACCGTCCCTGAGAGACGCGCACCTTGACGCACTGCTTTCGGGCAGCATTCCACCAGGTGTTGTTGCCCCCGACATCCACATATCCGCGGGCCTGCATCTCGCTTTCGGCGCCGGGAGCCCGCGCACCGACGAGATCGGCTATGTCCGACGGCGAGCTGGCAGAAGCATCCAATGGGATCAAAGCCAAAATGCAGGCTACGAGTTGCAAACGCACGAACGCCCCTCCCGATCTGATTGCCGGAATAAATTAGCATGCAGGAATATGACTGGCGAGAGAAATTGCGCCGCCCCGCTTTCCCGACAGCCCAGCCGCGGGCAATCCGCAGGCGGCGCTCGCTGGGGGAACGCGGCAACAATTTCCGCATTGACCGGGCTTTCCGGCTGGCCCATGTCTTTAACCTGGAATACCCCGGCCCACTGGAGACAAAGCATGTTCACCCACATCATGATCGGCAGCAACGACCTGGAGCGGTCCCGGCGCTTCTACGACGCCACCTTCGCCGCATTGGGCGGCAAGCCCGGCGAGATGGATGCGCGGGGACGGCTGATCTATGCCCATGAGGGCGGCCGGCTGATGATCACCACGCCGATCGACGGCAAGCCCGCGACGGCGGCGAACGGCGGGACGATCGGCATCGGTGCTGCGAGCCGGGAGCATGTTCTGGCGTGGCATGCCGCCGGTAGCACGCATGGCGGCACGGCGATCGAAACCCCGCCCTCGGAGCGCCCAAACGGGGCGTTTGTCGCGTATCTGCGGGATCCGGATGGGAACAAGCTGACGGCGCGGACGCTGGCGGTGAGGTGACGGTTGGCGTGGGCGAAACCGGCTGCTTTGCGCCGATATCGTTGAAAAACTCGCCGCATTAGCTGCTCATCCGCCCATTTTGATTTTCCGGGCGGAGTACCAACGCGTTTCTGCCCCGCGCCTCGGCGCAGGGTCTCAATTCATGCCGCTCTCATGCGGCAATGACGCCATATGACGT
>NZ_JBFREC010000006.1:0-347893 GCF_052114105.1 Rhizobium sp. RAF36
GCCAACCTTCAAGAAATCCTAGAGCGAAAGACTTCGTCGCCTGCAGCGCCGCCGCCCTCGTTCAGTGACGCGGCTTATACGGCCATCAACGCTGACCAGTCAACAGCACCCAACAAAGTTTTTTGACATTTTTGTAACAGATTGATTTGGCTCGGAGATTCTCGCGGCCTGTTTGATTGGCACCGATCTCACACTGCGCGGCCTCGAGGCTGCAGCGCCAAAGCCCCATTAATGCTTCGAAAAATACCGGGTTTCCGGATCGCCTATATATAGGGATGGCGCGCCCTGAATGCCGGGACGGCTTGCGCAGCCTCCGGCGATCGCTAATTTCGCGGCAGTTTTCTTCTAGAGTCGCACACCGGATGGCGGTGGGCGGATCAATCGACCGCAGGGGTGACGGACATAGTGTCTCTTCCAACATTGCCAGTCTCCGGCGTCCTGCCTGCAATCGGCAGCGCGCTCGGCGAGTATCGCCGTGCCGTGCTTTCGGCGCCGCCGGGCGCTGGCAAGACGACACTGGTGCCGCTCTTCCTGCTGCAGCAGTCCTGGCGCGGCGACGGCAAGATCATATTGCTTGAGCCGCGGCGGCTGGCGGCGCGCGCCGCGGCAGGCCGCATGGCATCGCTGCTCGGCGAACAGGTGGGACAGACCATCGGCTATCGCATGCGTCTCGATAACCGGATCTCGGCAGCCACGCGCATCGAGGTGGTCACCGAAGGCGTCTTTGCCCGGATGATCCTCCACGATCCGGAACTATCCGGCGTTTCGGCCGTGATCTTCGACGAATTCCATGAGCGTTCGCTGGATGCCGATTTCGGACTGGCGCTGGCGATCGACGTCCAGGGCGCGCTGCGCGAAGATCTGCGCATCCTGGTGATGTCGGCGACGCTCGATGTCGAGCGGGTCGCAGCTTTGCTCGGCAACCCGCCTGTTATCGAAAGCATGGGGCGCAGCTTTCCTGTCGAGATCCGCTATCAGGACCGGCCGGGCGGCGAACGCGTCGAGGATGCCGTCACCAAGGCGATCCTCGACTGCCACGCAAGGGAGAGCGGTTCGATCCTCGCTTTCCTTCCCGGACAGGCCGAGATCCTGCGCACTGCGGAGCGGCTGACCGGCCGATTTGGCGACGAGACGCTGATTGCGCCGCTCTATGGCAATCTCAGCCAGAAAGAACAGGATGCCGCGATCCGCCAGGCGCCGCCAGGCAAACGAAAGATCGTGCTCGCCACGTCGATTGCCGAGACATCGATCACCATCGACGGCGTGCGCGTGGTGATAGACAGTGGATTGCAGCGGCTGCCTGCTTTCGAGGCCTCGACCGGAATTACACGGCTCGAGACCGTGCGAGTCTCCCGCGCGTCCGCCGACCAGCGTGCGGGCCGTGCGGGACGCACCGAGCCCGGCATCGCCGTCCGCCTCTGGCACCAGGGCCAGACAGCCGCGCTCCCCGCCTTTACGCTGCCGCAAATCCTGTCGAGCGATCTCTCCGGACTGGTGCTTGATCTTGCGCATTGGGGGGTACAGGACCCTGCTACCCTCGCCTTTGCCGACCAACCGCCGGCAACCACGCTTGCCGAAGCGCGGACATTGCTTGCCGATCTCGGCGCGCTCGGCATCGATGGAGGCCTGACGGAGCGCGGCCGGACGATACGCGAGCTTGCGCTGCCGCCGCGGCTGGCGGCGATGGTGGTTTCGGCGGGCGAGAACGGTGATTCCAGGGAAGCGGCCTTGCTTGCCGTGCTGATGACAGAACAGGGACTCGGCGGAACGAGCCTCGATCTCGAGGACCGGCTGCGGCGGTTCAAGACGGAAAAAGGCGAGCGGGCCGAATCGGCACGCAGGTTGGCCCAGCGGCTGGCTGCCGGTCTCGACAAGACATCATCCCCGGCGCCGCCGACGGCCGGACAGCTGCTGCTGCATGCCTTCCCGGACCGGGTGGCGCTGCAGCGCGGCGCTCGCGGGCGCTATGTGATGGCGAATGGCCGCGGCGCGGAGCTTGCCGAAACCGAACGGCTGGCCGGCAGCCAGATGCTCGTGATTGCCGACCTGACGGGACGGGCTGCGCAGGCACGCATCCTTGCCGCCGCCGAGATCTCACGCGGCGATGTCGAAGCCGAGCTTCCCGGCGCCATCAAGAGCGGCGAGCAGACCTATTTCGATCTGGCGAGCAAGCAGGTACGGGGCCGGCGGGCAACGCGGCTCGGCGCCATCGTCTTCGACGAGACGCCCTTGCCGCGGCCCAGCGGCGAAGCAGTCGGCGGAGCGCTGGCCGACGGCGTGCGCCAGCTCGGACTTGGGCCGCTGCCTTTTTCCAAGGAAGCCGCCCAGCTTCGCGACCGGATCGGCTTCCTGCACCGGACGATCGGTGACCCTTGGCCCGACATGAGCGATGGCGCGCTGCTGGCGCGGCTCGACGACTGGTTCGTGCCGTTCCAGGGCGAGGCCCGCGGGATTGCCGAGATTTCCCCAGGCTCGTTGTCGAACGGCTTGATGGCGCTCGTGCCGCACGTCCTGCAGCGCGATCTGGCGCGGCTGGCGCCGACGCATTTCGAGGCCCCGACCGGACAGCGCCATCCGATCCAGTATGACGGCGAAGAACCGCTGCTGACGATCCGGGTTCAGGAGCTTTTCGGCCTCAGGGATCATCCGGCAATCGGCGGCGGTCGCCTGCCGCTACTTCTCGAATTGACATCGCCGGCGCACCGGCCGATCCAGACGACACGCGACCTGCCGGGATTCTGGGCCGGATCGTGGAAGGACGTGCGCGCCGAGATGCGCGGGCGCTATCCGCGGCATCCCTGGCCCGAACGGCCGGAAGAGGCAGCGCCGACGACACGCGTGAAGCCGCGTGGTACATAAGGACATGACGATGGTGGATGACGCCGACAGCAAGACGCAGGAAGACAGGCACAGCAGCCGCAGGCTCCGGCTGCAGACGATCGTGCGATTGCGCTGGCTTGCCGTCGCCGGTCAGGCAGTGACGGTGTTCATCGTCGCCTTCTGGCTGAAATTTCCCTTGCCGCTGATCGCCAGCTGCTCGCTGATTGCCGCGCTCGCCTGGGTCAACTTCTATCTGACCATTCGTTACCCGGCGACACATCGCCTGGAGCCGCCGGCTGCCTTTGCGCTGCTCGGGCTCGACCTGCTGCAGCTTTCGGCGCTGCTTTTCATCACCGGCGGGCTTGCCAATCCGTTCGCCGCACTGGTCTGCGTCCCCGTCATCATCTCCTTTGCATCGCAGCCGATCCGCTACAGCACGGCGCTGATCGTCTTTGCGATGGTCTGCATCACCATTCTCGCCTTCTCACCGTTCCCCCTCCCCTGGTTCGATGGCGTCGAGATCAACGTCCATAATGTCATGCAGTTCGGCGTCTGGTGCTCGATCGCCTCGACAATGGCCTTTGCGGCCTTCTACGCCTACCGCGTGTCGATGGAGGCAAGCCAGCTTGCCGATGCCCTTGCGGCAACCGAACTGGTGCTGCAGCGGGAGAAGCATCTCTCGCAGCTCGACGGTCTTGCCGCCGCCGCCGCCCATGAACTCGGCACGCCGCTGGCGACGATCAGCGTCGTTGCCAAGGAGATGGAACGCGAGCTGAAGGACGATGACCGGTTTCGCGAGGATGTGCAGCTGCTGCGCAGCCAGAGCGAACGATGCCGCGATATCCTGAAACGGTTGACGAGCCTGTCTGCGGAAGGCGATGCGCATATGCGCCGGCTGCCGCTGTCGTCTATGGTCGAGGAGATCGTCGAGCCCTATCGCGAATCCGGTATAACGCTTGAGCTGATCGAGAAGAGCCCGCGCAAGGGCGAGCCGGTGACCGAGCGCAATGCCGGCATCATGTACGGTCTCGGAAACCTGATCGAGAATGCCGTCGACTATGCTCGCGAGAAAGTGACCATAACCGTCGAACACGACCATCGCCGCGTCCTGATCATCATCGAGGATGACGGCAATGGCTACGCACCCGACATCCTGACCCGGATCGGCGAACCCTATATGACGAAGCGGCAGAAGGAAGATACCGCAGGCGGCCTGGGTCTAGGGCTTTTCATTGCCAAGACGCTGCTTGAACGCTCCGGCGCGGCGCTGGTCTTCGAGAACCGCGATCCCGAAAGCGAGGGCGCCCGGATCCGTGTCGAATGGCCGCGCATGCTGATTGATGCCCATTCGACAAAATGACTTTATCGGCATAAAGACATGAACAGTTGACGTATATCAGGGCGCGTAACCGCCGGGATTGAAGACCATGAACGAACAGACCAGCGAAATCCTTGCAATCTCCGAACACGATATCGGTCCCGATGCGAGCCTGTTGATCGTCGATGACGACGGCCCGTTTCTTCGGCGTCTGGCGCGGGCGATGGAAACGCGGGGCTTTGCGGTCGAGACGGCCGAGTCCGTTGCGGAAGGTGTTGCGAAGTCAAAGGCGCATCCGCCGAAATATGCGGTGGTTGATCTTCGTCTCGGCGATGGAAACGGGCTCGACGTCATCGAAGCGATCCGCCAGCGCCGCGATGATACCCGCATCATCGTATTGACTGGCTACGGTAATATCGCCACGGCGGTGACGGCGGTGAAGCTCGGTGCGGTCGATTATCTTGCCAAGCCTGCCGACGCCGACGACGTGTTTGCCGCACTGACGCAGCGGCCGGGTGAAAAGGCCGAACTGCCGGAGAACCCGATGTCGGCCGACCGGGTGCGCTGGGAACATATCCAGCGCGTCTACGAGATGTGCGAGCGCAATGTTTCGGAAACGGCGCGGCGGCTCAACATGCACAGGCGGACGCTGCAGCGCATTCTCGCCAAGCGCGCGCCGAAGTAGGCGCGCCTAAAAACCGTCCTCAGATATCGTCGATGGCGAGCGGCTTGCCGTTCGCCCATTCGGCCATCATCAGCCTTTGTGCGGCGGCGCGTGAGAAATTCAACATCACCGACTTGCGGGTTGCCGGTGCTAGACGGTGTTCGGGCGCCTCGCGGATCATGTGCGCGCCATAGCCGTCGGAGAGAAACAGGCCGCACTCCTCCGGGAAGATGTCGAGCGGAACATCCTTGTGAGTGGCGAAGAAAAGCCGGTCGCAATGGGCGCGGTATTCCGGCCATTTGCGATCGACCCTGAAGTCCTCGATCGACGTCTTGATCTCGATGATCCAGATTTCGCCCTTCTCGGAAATGGTGATCAGGTCGGCCCGCCTGCCGCTTGCCAGCGGCAGTTCGGGAAGCAGCGCGTGACGCATGTCGTGAAGTAAAATCTGAGTCCCGCGGCGCACAAGCATAGCTCTGTCCGATTGCCGGCCATCTATTAACGGATTGTTATTGTAAACGCTCAAAATCGTCATGGATAACCGCCGGGAGAGGGTACTTGTTGTTGCAAAAAAGCAATGCGCTTTTAATTTGCCGCTGCGGGTAACTTTTGTCGCGATGCAGCATCTTGCAAAGCCGAAGTTAATCGAAAATAAACCATAATCAAAGATGGTTCGGCGACCCCTCCCTGATTGCCCAAAAACTTAAGAGATATCCATGCGCATCCGCAATGCATTCCCTGTATTCGGCCTGATGGCAACACTTGCCCTCGCCGGTTGCTCTACCAGCTCCGAGAGCGCTTCCGTCGAAGATAAGGCCGCTGGCCCGACTGTCCAGACGGCGCAGATTTTCGACGACGCCTATGGCGTCAAGACGGATGCCGGATACTCGCTGCCCGCCATCCCGATCCAGCGCGTGAAGCCGGAATTCCGCCGCCAGATCGTCAGCTACCAGAGCGACGAGCGCCCGGGCACGATCATCGTCAATACCCGCGAGCGGCACCTCTACTATATCCTGCCCGGCGGCAAGGCGATGCGCTACGGCATCGGCGTCGGCAAGGCAGGCTTTGCATGGGCAGGCACCGCCTACGTTGCCTGGAAGCAAGAATGGCCGAACTGGCACCCGCCGAAGGAAATGGCGGTCCGCCGTCCTGAGATCGCCAAGTATGTCGAAAACGGCATGGATCCGGGCCTGACCAATCCGCTCGGTGCCCGCGCCATGTATCTCTTCAACGAGCAGGGCCAGGACACGCTGTTCCGCCTGCACGGCACGCCGGAATGGGCTTCGATCGGCACCGCCGCTTCGTCGGGCTGCATCCGCCTGATGAACCAGGACGTGATCGACCTCTACAGCCGCGTCCGTCCGGGCCGCGCGACCTCGAAGGTCATCGTTATTCAGTAAGCGCTCTGCCTGATACACGACAAGAAAAGGCCGCCGGAATTGCTTCCGGCGGCCTTTCTCTTTTTATGCTTTCAAGTCTCAGGCCGGTTGCGCGGCTTTCAGCTCCAGCCGGCGGCGATGCAGAACCGGCTCGGTGTAGCCGTTCGGCTGCTCCCGGCCCTTGAGCACCAGATCGACGGCGGCCTGGAAGGCAATCGAGCGATCGAAATTGCCGGCCATCGGCTGATAGGCGGCATCGCCGGCATTCTGCTGATCGACGACGGCGGCCATTCGCTTCATCGTGTCGACGATCTGCGCTTCGGTGACGACCTTGTGATACAGCCAGTTTGCCATGTGCTGGGCGGAGATGCGCAGCGTCGCACGGTCCTCCATCAGGCCCACGTTGTTGATATCGGGAACCTTCGAGCAGCCTACACCCTGGTCGACCCAGCGGACGACATAGCCGAGAATGCCCTGGGCGTTATTGTCGAGTTCGCGCTGGATTTCCTCAGGCGTCCAGTTCGGCCGCGGCGCGACGGGCACCGAGAGGATATCCGACAGCTTTGCCCGGGCCCGGTCTTTCAGGCCGCGCTGAACGCCGGCAACATTGATCTTGTGATAATGCGTGGCATGCAGGGTTGCGGCTGTCGGAGACGGCACCCAAGCGGTATTGGCACCCGCTTTCGGATGAGCGATCTTCTGTTCCAGCATCGCCGCCATCAGGTCGGGCATCGCCCACATGCCCTTGCCGATCTGCGCGTGGCCGGAGAGGCCGCATTCGAGACCGATATCGACGTTCCAGTTCTCGTAGGCCGAGATCCAGGCCGCCTGCTTCATGTCTCCCTTGCGGATCATCGGCCCCGCTTCCATCGAGGTGTGGATTTCGTCGCCGGTGCGATCGAGGAAACCGGTGTTGATGAAGACGACGCGCTCCCGCGCGGCACGGATGCATTCCTTGAGATTGACCGTCGTGCGGCGCTCTTCATCCATGATGCCCATCTTGATGGTATTCGTGGGCATGCCGAGCAACTCTTCGACGCGACTGAAGATTTCGACGGCGAAGGCGACTTCCTCGGGGCCGTGCATCTTCGGCTTGACGACATACATCGAACCCTCGCGCGAGTTCTTGCGACGGCCGTTGGGGCCGACGTCATAAAGCGCGATCAGACCCGTCACGACCGCGTCCATGATGCCCTCGGGCACTTCGTTGCCATCGCGGTCGTGGATCGCAGGATTGGTCATCAGGTGGCCGACATTGCGCACCAGCATCAGCGAGCGACGATGCAGCTCGAAAGTGGAGCCATCAGGCGCCGTGATCGCGCTATCCGGATTGAGCTTGCGGATGAAGGACGAACCGCCCTTCGAGACTTCTTCCTGCAGATCGCCCTTCATCAGGCCGAGCCAGTTCCTGTAGACGACGACCTTGTCTTCGGCATCGACGGCAGCGATCGAATCTTCGCAGTCCATGATTGTGGTGATCGCAGATTCCAGCCAGACATCCGAGATGCCGGCCGGATCGATCTTGCCGATGGCCGTCGATGCGTCGATGACGATCTCGATGTGAATGCCGTTGTTCTTGAGCAGGATGTGGGTGGGCGCTTCGGCAGAGCCCCGGTAGCCGGCGAAATGTGCGGCGTCCTTCAGCGGCAACGATTCTCCATCGACGTCGGTGATCGCAAACGTCGAGCCCTCGACCTTCAGGCCGCCGACATCCTTCCAGGAGCCACCTTCGAGCGGTACGGCGCTATCCAGGAAGTCGCGAACCCAGGCGATGACCTTTTCACCGCGCTTCGGATTGTAGGCCCTGCCTTTCTCCGCGCCGTCGGTCTCGGGAATAGCATCTGTGCCGTAAAGCGCATCGTAGAGCGAGCCCCAGCGGGCATTGGCGGCATTCAGCGCGTAACGGGCGTTCATGACCGGAACGACGAGCTGCGGACCAGCGATCGAGGCAATCTCGGCATCGACATTGCTGGTCGAGACGGTGAAATCCGAGCCTTCGGGCAGCAGGTAGCCGATCTGCCGCAGGAACGCTTCGTAGGCTTCCATATCAACGGGCGCGCCGTTCTTGCGGTACCAGCCGTCGATCTCGGCCTGCAGTCTGTCGCGCTTGGCGAGCAGCTCGCGGTTCTTCGGCGCGAGATCATGAACGATCTTCGAGAAGCCGGCGAAGAATGCTTCGGCGTCGACGCCAAGACCAAGCAGCGCTTCCTTGACGAGAAAATCATGAAGGACGGGCTCGATCGACAGGCCGTGCTTTTCAATGGTGCTCATACAATATTCCTCCGGCAGACGGAAAAGGGTGATGGTGCCACTTTGCGCCGCTTTCATTCATAGTCAATTGTTCAATAGTTAGAAAGATTTATGCCTAAGAAGAAACAGTGCGGACGGTGACCCGCATCGGCAGGCCGTTCTGCGGCTGCGTCGTCAGTTTCTGTACCGGCCACGGGTTGGTCTTCTCGGTGACATCGAAGCGAAAGCGCTTCATCAGCACCGCAAGCGCAATCACCGCTTCCTGCAACGCGAAGGTTGCGCCGATACAGACGCGGGGCCCCGCTCCGAACGGCAGAAACTGGAAGCGGCCGATCTTGCCGCGGTTTTCCGGCAGGAAGCGTTCGGGCATATAGGCCCGCGGTTTTTCCCAGTAGAGTTCGTGGCGGTGCAGCGTCCACGGCATGATCAGCACCGTCATGCCGGCATGGATATCGACGTGCTCGCCCTTGGCATCGGTCCAGCTGTCATCAGCGATGGCCGCGCGGTTGATAGAGGGCGCCGGCGGATAAAGACGCAGCGCCTCTTCGAAGGCTGCCCGGGTCACCGGCATCAGATCCAGCCATTCGACCGGCTCTGCACCGCTTGCGAGAATGCGGTCAATTTCCTCCTCCATCGCATCGCGGATATGCGGGCTGTTGGCGATGCAATAGAGCGTCCAGGCAAGTGCGCGGGCCGTGGTTTCATGCCCGGCGCCGATGAAGGTCAGGATATTGTCCTCGATCTCCTCGTTCGTCAGGCCATCGGGCCCCGCCTGCTCGAGCAGCAGCGTCAGGAAATCCTCGGGCGCGGCAGCGCGATCGGCGCGCATCTGCTCAAGGCGCAGATCCATCGTCCGGTGGACGATATTGCGGAACTGATCGAGAATCTTCTGGCCGCCGATCCGCGTGACGCGCGGCACCCAGGACGGCGCCCGCATCAGATCCATCGGATCGACGCGACCCATGCGATGCAGCAGCGCATTGACGTCGCCTGCGAAATTATCCGAGACCGAGGCGATCTCGCCTGAAAACAGCGTATCGGCGAGGATCGCGAAGGTGAGCTCGGTCATATCGGCGGCGATATCGAAATTGCCGTCCGCCTCGTATTTCTCCGCATAGAGCTCGGACTGCTGCAGCATTTGCCCGGCGAAGCCTTTCGCGTGCCGTGGGGTGAAAACCGGGGCAACGGCCTTGCGGGAACGCTTCCAGACAGGACCTTCGGCGGTCAGCAGACCATCGCGCAGGATTGGCCGCAGTACCAGCTGGCGAATATCCGACATCCGGTAATTCGAAGCATTGTCGACCAGCACATGCTTGATGAGGCCGGGATCGTTGACGATGATCGTGCTGTCACGGAAGAAGCGGGTCTTAATCCAAGGCAGCGTGTAGGACGGTTCGCCCCAGAGCTCCAACGGATTGCGCAGGATGGTGCGGATGATCTCCAGCCGTGACGGCGGCACGCTGCGCGGCACCGGTGCGGGTGGGACGAAGGGATCCGGACGCATGTCCATGATATTTCAGCCTTTCGTGGAAGATTTGGGCCTTCCCGGCAAGGCAGAAGATTAGTTCAGTGCCTTCAGCTCGTCCAGCTTGTCGTTGATCAGCCAGCCGTAATAGTTCTCTTCCGGCCAAACTGTCGCACCGCCGTGGTTTTTGGCTGCGATCGCCGAAGCACGCTGGCGGGAGTTGCCGACATTGTAGAGGGTCGCCGTCAGGCCCGGATTGTCCGAGATATCCATGCCGGCGATCCGCTTGTAGTCGTCGATCGAGGTGCGGACGGAGGCGGCAACGAAGGCCAGAGAAATATCCGGCTGCATGATCGCCTTGTAGACGCCACTGGCATCCTTCTCGCTGAGCTTCGGATAGCCCGAGACGCGGGTGACGAGATCGGACAGCATGAGGGCGGTCAGCGGATTGATTTGCCCAAGGCCGAAAGTCTGCCCGGCATAGAAGGGCTGGAAGAAGACGGCGCTGAAGCGGTTGTCCGGAAATTTCTTGCCGCCGACCGTCTTGCCGCGGAAGTCGGTTTCCCAGACGTCCTCGCGGCAGCTCCAGAGCTGATAGGAATCGCTTTTGCCGTTGCATCCGGCAAATTCCGGGCGGCCGATGAAGGTATCGACATCCTCGCCGTCATAGGCAAAACGGAAGCTTTCGCCCGCGTAAGACGCTGCCTTGACGTAATAGGACTGCAGCCGGTCGTAGGCGTCGACATTGTAGGTATGCTCGCCGACCAGCGCGCCGATGATATGGATCGGTTCGATACCATAGGCGGCGGCGGTCTTGCGGATCTTGCCCATCAACTCGTGATCGGTCGACAGAAGCTCATAGATCTTCTCGTACTTGCGATCGAAGGTCGTCTTGGTACCCTTGGTGCGGCGGACCGAAGCGCCAGGGACCGGCGGCTGCTCGACGTTGCGATTGCCGGGCGGCACGGTCTGCATGGCATAGGCCGGCGCCGAGGCGAAGGCCGTTACGGCGATCAGAAGGCATGTCAAAAGGCGTCGCACGATCCGCTATCCCGTCGAGTTTGTCGTCCTGTCTGCGAAGCGCGGTGACTGAACCAGAATCTTGTCCTAATAAAGCCGCGCCCGCAAAAGAAACCGGGCCCTTCACTAAAAAGTAAAAGGCCCGCTGTCGAGGGTTCGATCGTCAAAATCGCCTGCGCGAAACGCAAAGCATTTCGCGCATTGCGAAATTTAAAGGATGAAGCGCGAGAGATCGGTATTGTTGGCGAGATCGCCGACATGTTCCCGGACGTAATCCGCATCGATTGTCACGGCGCTGCCGCCACGATCCGGCGCGTTGAACGAGATTTCGTCCAGCACCCTCTCCATGACCGTCTGCAGGCGGCGGGCGCCGATATTCTCGACCGTCGAGTTCAGGTGAACCGCGACATCGGCAAGTGCGTCGATCGCGTCGTCGGTGAAGTCGAGGCTCAGTTCTTCCGTCTGCATCAGCGCCCGGTACTGGCGGATGAGGCTGGCCTCAGTTTCCGTCAGGATGCGTCGGAAATCTTCCTTGCTGAGCGGCCGGAGCTCGACACGGATCGGCAGGCGGCCCTGCAGTTCCGGCAGAAGATCCGAAGGCTTGGAGACGTGGAAGGCGCCCGACGCGATGAACAGGATATGGTCGGTCTTGACCGGGCCATACTTGGTCGAAACCGTCGTACCCTCGACGAGCGGCAGCAGGTCGCGCTGAACACCCTCGCGGGACACGCCGGCCCCCATGCCGCCGTCACGGGCAGCGATCTTGTCGATTTCGTCGAGGAAGACGATGCCATCGTTCTCGACGGAGCGAACCGCTTCGCGCTGGATGACTTCGTTGTCGATCAGCTTGTCGGATTCATCGCGGATCAGATCGGTATAGGACGCCTTGACGGTCGTGCGGACCTTCTTGGTGCGTCCGCCCATCGCCTTGCCGAACATGTCGGAGAGGTTCAGGACGCCGATATTGGCGCCCGGCATGCCGGGGATCTCGAAACCGCCCATGCCCGAACCGGAATCGGCGACTTCGATATCGATTTCCTTGTCGTCGAGCTCACCGGTGCGGAGCTTCTTACGGAAGCTATCGCGTGTTGCAGGCGAGGCCGTGGCGCCGACCAGAGCATCGAGCACGCGCTCTTCGGCGCTCATATGGGCCTTGGCTTCGACTTCGGCGCGCTTCTTGTCGCGAATGAGCCCGATGCCGATCTCGACGAGGTCGCGGATGATCTGTTCGACATCGCGGCCGACATAGCCGACTTCGGTGAACTTGGTGGCTTCCACCTTGATGAAAGGCGCGCCGGCGAGCTTCGCAAGACGGCGGGAGATTTCCGTCTTGCCGACGCCTGTCGGGCCGATCATCAGGATGTTCTTCGGCATCACTTCATCGCGCAGGCTCTCGTCGAGCTGTTGGCGGCGCCAACGGTTGCGCAGGGCGATCGCCACTGCGCGCTTGGCGTCGTGCTGGCCGATGATGTGACGATCGAGTTCGGATACGATCTCGCGCGGGGAAAAAGTGGTCATTGCAAATCCGTTTCTTCGGGTGCGTCCAGCGCCATGAAATGGGCAGGACCATAGATGGATGTTCTTGTATCGACGTAGCGAAAGCCGGCTTTCTCGTAGGCCCGGATCGCCGCCTGGTTTTCCGGATGAGGATCGATGACGATCCTTGTGGTGCCCGCGGAGAAAAGCTCGCCGGCGATCTGCCGGATGATGGCGCGGCCGTGGCCCTTGCCGATCAGCTGGGGAATGCCGATCGAGATATCGAGACCTAGCGTGCCTTTCGGCTGGTCTTGATAGGGATGGCCGTCTTCAAGATGCGGATCGTAATGCTGGAGATAGGCGATCGGCTGTCCTTCCAGCTCAACGATCATTGGCCGCGTTTCAATGCTTTCCACGGCTTCGACGACATGCTCAGCATTCTGCTGCGGATCCCCGTCCCACCATTTCGCTACATGCGGCTCGGCGAACCACTGGCTCAGCACAGGGATATCCCTGGCCTCGACATCGCGGAAATGATAGCGGGGTCCGTCGTCAGCCATCGGTGTCCAGCGTTTCGACGATGATGTTGTGGTTGGTATAGACGCAGATATCGGCAGCGATATCGAGCGACTTGCGCGCGACCTCTTCGGCCGACTTGTCGGAATCCAGCAAGGCCAGCGATGCGGCGAGCGCAAAATTGCCGCCCGAGCCGATGGCCATCGTGCCGTGTTCAGGCTCCAGAACATCGCCGTTACCGGTAACGGCAAGGGTGACAGTCTTGTCGGCGACCAGCATCATGGCTTCGAGATTGCGGAGATATTTATCGGTGCGCCAATCCTTGGCGAGCTCCACGGCGGCGCGCATCAGCTGGCCCGGATACTGCTCCAGCTTCTTTTCGAGACGCTCGAGCAGCGTGAAGGCATCGGCGGTGGCCCCGGCAAAGCCGGCAATCACTTCGCCGCCCTTGCCGATACGGCGAACCTTGCGGGCATTGCCCTTCATGACGGTCTGGCCGAGGCTCACCTGGCCGTCGCCAGCCATGACCACCTTGCCGCCTTTTCGAACTGTAATAATCGTTGTCATAAAACATCCTTGCCCGGATGCCGGGCGCTTCTGGTCAGGCCGCTCACCGGCCCTGTTGAGACCTATGTAAGTGGGCTTCGGCCGATTGCAAATGGCGCCGTTTTTCTGCCGCCCCGCTTCTGGATATTTTAGGGAACGCCTGATATGGAACCCGCGTCATTCCCGATGGAGCAGCCATATGGCCGAGACAGCAGCAAGCCGCACGGGCGCCGTTTCCCGCAAGACCAACGAAACCTCGGTTTCGGTTTCGGTCAATCTCGACGGCACCGGCAAGTCGAAGATTTCGACGGGCGTCGGCTTCTTCGACCATATGCTCGACCAGCTGTCGCGACATTCGCTCATCGACATGGAGATCGAGACACAGGGCGATCTGCATGTCGACGACCATCACGCTGTCGAAGACACCGGGATCGCGATCGGCCAGGCAATTTCGAAAGCGCTCGGCGACCGGCGCGGCATTACCCGCTACGCCTCGATCGACCTCGCCATGGACGAGACGATGACAAAGGCCGCGGTCGATCTTTCCGGCCGCCCGTTCCTCGTCTGGAACGTTTCGTTCAGCGCGCCGAAGATCGGCACGTTCGATACGGAGCTGGTCCGCGAATTCTTCCAGGCGCTCGCGCAGAACGCCGGCATCACCTTGCATGTGCTCAACCACTATGGTGCCAACAACCACCATATCGCAGAGACCTGCTTCAAGGCCGTTGCCCGCGCGCTGCGTACGGCGACAGAGATCGATCCGAGACAGGCGGGCCGTGTTCCCTCGACGAAGGGCACGCTCGTCTGAGCCCCTTGAGGGAGCTTGACGACATTGACTTCCAGCTATCTGTTTCTCACCGCCCCTGACGGAGCGGATACCGGCCACGAGAAGACGCGCGTCATCCGCGACGGCTTCACGTTTCCTGGTTTCTTCTTTCCATGGCTGTGGCTGCTGGCGCATCGCCTCTGGCTGCATGCGGCCGCCGCCTTTCTCGCACAGGCTATCGGCGGCGTTTTGATGGAGCGGCAGGGTCTGTGGCCGGCGGGCTTTGCGATCACATTGGCGGCAAGCCTGATCGTTGCGCTCGAGGGACAGAATTTCCGAATCCGCAGCCTCGCCGCCAAGGGCTGGAACGAGGATGCCGTCGTTACGGCCGATTCCGTCGAGGCGGCCGAAGAGATCTATTTTTCCGGTATCGAGACCATCGAGCGGGATAGCAGCGTGCCGGCACCGGAATGGGAGCGACATCAACGCTCCACCGGCCGCCACGGCAACGCCACCTCGCTTGGTCTCTTTGGTTTTGATGGAGGACGCTGATGCGCGTCGCAATTATCGACTACGGCTCGGGCAATCTGCGCTCGGCAACGAAAGCCTTTGAACGCGCAGCGCGCGAGGCAGGCATTGACGCCCATATCGACCTGACGGACAACGCGGAAGACGTTGCCGCTGCGGACCGGATCGTGCTTCCCGGCGTCGGCGCCTATGCCGATTGCCGCCGCGGCCTCGATGCGGTGTCTGGCATGGCCGAGGTGCTGATCGAGGCGGTCGAGAAGAAGGCCAAACCCTTTCTCGGCATCTGCGTCGGCATGCAGCTGATGTCATCGCGCGGTCTGGAAAAGACCGTCACCCAGGGCTTCGGCTGGATTCCCGGCGACGTCAAGGAAATGACGCCTGACGATGCCTCCCTGAAGATCCCGCAGATCGGCTGGAACACGCTCGATATCAGGTCTCCGCATCCGCTCTTCGACGGTATCCCCACCGGATCGGACGGGCTGCATGCCTATTTCGTGCATTCCTATCATCTGGCGGTAGAAAACGCGTCTGATGTCATCGCGACCACCGGCTATGGTGGTCCGATGACCGCTTTTGTAGGCCGCGACAACATGGTGGGCGCCCAGTTCCATCCGGAGAAGAGTCAGAAGCTTGGCCTCGCCCTGATCACCAATTTCCTGCGCTGGAAGCCGTAAGGCTCGCGCGAAGCAAGGACAGACATCATGATCCTCTTTCCCGCCATCGACCTGAAGGACGGCCAGTGCGTCCGTCTGAAGCTCGGCGATATGGACCAGGCGACGGTCTACAATCCCGACCCTGCCGCACAGGCCAAGGCTTTCGAAGACCAGGGTTTCGAATGGCTGCATGTCGTCGATCTCAACGGCGCCTTTGCCGGTGAAAGCGTCAACGGCGCGGCTGTCGATGCGATCCTGAAGGCAACGAAGAACCCGGTACAGCTCGGCGGCGGTATCCGCACACTCGACCATATCGAGAGCTGGCTGTCGCGCGGTCTGGCGCGCGTCATTCTCGGCACGGTCGCCGTTCGCGATCCGGCACTGGTCATTGAGGCCTGCAGGGCTTTTCCGGGCCGCGTTGCCGTCGGCATCGACGCCAAGGGCGGAAAGGTCGCCGTCGAGGGATGGGCCGAGGCCTCGGAGCTCGGCATTATCGAGCTGGCGAAGAAATTCGAGGGCGCCGGTGTCGCGGCGATCATCTATACCGACATCGACCGCGACGGCATCCTTGCCGGCATTAACTGGGCCTCGACGTTGGAACTTGCCGAAGCTGTTTCGATTCCCGTGATCGCTTCGGGCGGCCTCGCTTCGATCGCCGATATCGAGCGGATGCTGCAGCCGGATGCCCGCAAGCTCGAAGGCGCGATTTCCGGCCGCGCGCTCTATGATGGCCGTATCGATCCGGCGGAAGCGCTTTCGCTGATCAACGCGGCCCGCGCCAAGGAGATCGCACAATGACGCTGAAAGCCCGTGTCATCCCCTGCCTCGACGTCAAGGACGGCCGTGTCGTCAAGGGCGTCAACTTCACCAATCTGATCGATGCCGGTGACCCCGTCGAGGCCGCGAAAGCCTATGACGCTGCCGGTGCCGACGAACTCTGCTTTCTGGACATTACCGCGTCATCGGACAATCGCGAGACGATATTCGACGTCGTTTCGCGTACCGCCGAACAGTGCTTCATGCCGCTGACGGTCGGCGGCGGTGTTCGCAGCATCGCCGATATCCGCAAGCTGCTGCTCTGCGGCGCCGACAAGGTCTCGATCAATTCGGCCGCCGTCAACAACCCTGATTTCGTGGCGGAAGCTGCCGACAAGTTCGGCGACCAGTGCATTGTCGTCTCGATCGACGCCAAGCGCCGCCGCACGCAAGCCGTCGGCCAGGACAACCTCAGCGCCTGGGAGATCTATACCCATGGCGGCCGCAACGCGACCGGCATCGATGCCGTCGAGTTCGCGCAGAAGATGGTTGCCCGCGGCGCGGGGGAATTGCTCGTGACGTCGATGGATCGCGACGGTACCAAGATCGGCTACGATCTGGAGCTGACGCGGGCGATTGCCGACAGCGTTCGCGTACCCGTCATCGCCTCCGGCGGCGTCGGCAGCCTCGACGATCTGGTGGCGGGTGTGAAGGAAGGCCATGCGACGGCCGTTCTCGCCGCTTCGATCTTCCATTTCGGCACCTATTCCGTCGGCGAGGCGAAGCGCTATATGTCTTCAAACGGCATTGCGATGCGGCTCGACTGAGTGAAAGCGATAGAATGAGCGGATTTTCCCTTTCCGATCTGGAAAAGATCGTCGACGAGCGGTCGAAGGCCTCACCGGACGAATCCTGGACGGCCAAGCTTGTCTTGGCCGGTCAGCCGAAAGCAGCCAAGAAGCTGGGTGAAGAGGCAATCGAAGCCGTGATGGCGGCGGTGACCGATGACAGGGCCAACCTCACCTACGAGTCAGCCGATGTCCTCTATCACCTATTGGTCGTATTGAAGATTGCAGGCATTCCGTTGCAGGATGTCATGGCCGAACTTGAGCGGCGGACCGCTCAGTCCGGCCTCAAGGAAAAGGCCAGCCGGCAGAGTTCATGAGTAGCGTGTCGCAAATCATCGGAGCGCCCGAGGCGCTCGATCACTTCCAGGCGAATTCTTATTCGCCCTATCACTTCTTTTCCTCCGAGGAATGGTCGAAGTTCCGCGCCGATACGCCGCTGACACTGACCAGCGAGGAAGTCACGCGGCTGCGCTCGATGGGCGATCCGATCGACCTCGACGAAGTCAGGCGCATTTACCTCTCGCTGTCGCGCCTGCTGTCCTCGCATGTCGAGTCGTCGCAGTTGCTCTTCGAACAGCGCAACCGCTTCCTCAATCTTGAGGGCGTGGCCAAGACACCCTTCGTCATCGGCATTGCCGGATCGGTTGCCGTAGGCAAATCGACGACCGCGCGCGTCCTGAAAGAGCTGCTACGCCGCTGGCCGTCGAGCCCGAAGGTCGACCTGATCACCACCGACGGCTTCCTGCATCCGAATGCCGTGCTGGAACGCGAAAACCTGATGCAGCGCAAGGGCTTTCCGGAAAGCTACGACACCGGAGCGATCCTGCGTTTTCTTTCGGCGATCAAGGCGGGACAGGCGGACGTCAAGGCGCCCATCTACTCGCACCTCGTCTATGACGTCATCCCGAACGAATACAAGATCATCGACCGTCCCGATATCCTGATCTTCGAAGGCATCAACGTGCTGCAATCGCGCGACCTGCCGGCTGACGGCAAGATCGTGCCGATGGTTTCCGACTTCTTCGACTTCTCGATCTATATCGATGCCGAGGAAAAGCAGATCCATAACTGGTACGTGCATCGTTTCATGCGCCTGCGCGAAACCGCCTTCCGCGACCCGAATTCCTACTTCCACCGCTACGCCTCGATCAGCGAAAAGGAAGCGCTCGGCATCGCCGAGGGGCTCTGGGCCAACATCAACCTGAAAAACCTACGCCAGAACATCCTGCCGACCCGCCCCCGCGCCGATCTGATCCTGCGCAAGGGACCAAACCACCTGATCGAACAGGTGGCTCTCAGGAAGCTTTAGCCGGATTCACGGCGTCACACGCCTTAACGTCAGATTGATCCGGCCGCCGCTTTTCAGCAGCGTCGAGGTGGCGGGATAGATGCGATCGACACCGTGGAAGCAGAGGCGGCCATCGCCGCCGAGGACGATTACGTCGCCGCTTGCGAGCTTCAGCGATTGGGTACTGTCGGTTCGCGTGGTTCCGCCGATGCGAAAGAGGCAGGTGTTGCCAAGCGAGACGGAAACGACCGGCGCGTGGAGATCCTGCTCGTCCTTGTCCTGATGCAGGCCCATCTTGGCGTCGTCGGCGTAGAAATTGATGAGGCAGGCCTGCGGCGGCAGGTGATAGCCGGAAACGTCGTTCCAGAGATCCATGAGTGCGTCCGGGATCGGCGGCCAGGCCTCTCCGGTCAGCGGATGGACTGGCTGGTAGCGATAGCCGCGCTCCTTGTCCGTCACCCATCCAAGGTCGCCACAATTGCTCATACGTACCGACATAGGCTTGCCAGTGCCGGGCATGACCGGCACAAAAAGCGGCGCGGCAGAGACGATTTTCCGGATAGTCTCTACCATCGCCTCCTGACGCGGGCGATCGAGATAGCCTGGAAAATGCCGGATGCCGCTGGAGATTTCGAGCATATCAGTCTCCTGCTGGCCGGCCGCGCATCTTCTTGACCTCGGAGCGGCCTGACTTTTCCTTCAGGCGTCGCTCGACGGAGCCTTTGGTCGGCCGCGTCTTCTTTCGCGGCGGCGGTGGCGGTTTGGCGGCTTCGAGAACCAGTTCCTTGAGGCGCTCGCGGGCATCCTCGCGATTGCGGTCCTGGCTGCGAAAGCGGCTTGCCTCAATCATCAAGACGCCGTCCTTCGACATGCGTCTTCCGGCAAGCTTGATGGCATTTGCCTTGACGCGGTCCGGCAGGGACGGCGAGTTCTCCAGGCTGAAGAACAGCTGGACTGCAGTGGACACCTTGTTGACGTTCTGCCCGCCGGGGCCACCCGACAGAACGAACTGTTCCGTCAGCTCCCATCCCGCGATGGTAATCCGGTCGTTGATATAGAGCGCGTCGCTGGCCATTCTCGACCTATCTCACATCATCCGGACTTTTGGAACACGCAAAGAAAAACCCGGCGGTCGCCCGCCGGGTTTCACGTGAATCATCAGCCGTTTAGATCACTCGGCAGCGATCTTCAGGCCCGGTGCCGCGTCACGCACGCCACCGTCGACATGTTCCTCGAATTTGGCGAAGTTGGCGATGAACATGCCGACGAGCTTTTCGGCCTGGCGGTCATAGGCTGCAGCATCGGCCCAAGTCGAGCGCGGATCGAGGATACCGTTGTCGACACCATCGACCGACACCGGAACGGCAAAGCCGAAGTTCGCATCGGCGCGGAAGTCGGCCTTGGCGAGTTCGCCCGAGAGAGCCGCAGCCAGCAAAGCGCGTGTCGCCTTGATGGGCATGCGCTTGCCGGTGCCATAGGCGCCACCGGTCCAGCCGGTGTTGACGAGCCAGCATTCGACGCCGTGACGGCCGATCAGCTCCTTCAGCAGATTGCCGTATTCAGCCGGATGACGCGGCATGAAGGGAGCGCCGAAGCAGGTCGAGAAGGTTGCTTCCGGCTCGGTCACTCCCTTTTCGGTACCCGCCACCTTTGCGGTGTAGCCGGACAGGAAGTGATACATGGCCTGTTCAGGCGTCAGGCGGGCAATCGGCGGCATGACGCCGAAGGCATCTGCGGTCAGCATGATGATCGTTTTCGGATGCCCGGCAAGGCCCGTCTTCGAAGCGTTCGGGATAAAGTCCAGCGGATAGGCGCAACGGGTATTCTCCGTCAGCGAGCCATCGTCGAAATCCGGCTCGCGCTGTTCGTTCAACACGACGTTCTCGAGAACCGTGCCGAAGCGCTGCGTCGTCGCATAGATTTCCGGCTCGGCTTCTGCCGAGAGACGGATGGTCTTGGCATAGCACCCGCCTTCGAAGTTGAAGATGCCGTTTTCGCCCCAGCCGTGTTCGTCGTCGCCGATCAGCGTGCGGGCCGGATCGGCCGACAGCGTCGTCTTGCCGGTTCCCGAAAGGCCGAAGAAGACAGCGCTATCGCCATCCGGACCGGCATTGGCCGAGCAGTGCATCGGCATGACGCCCTTGGCCGGAAGCAGGTAGTTGAGGACGGTGAAGACCGATTTCTTCATTTCGCCGGCGTAGGACGTGCCGCCGATCAGCACGAGACCCTTGGTCAGGTCGCAGGCAATGACCGTTTCGCTACGGCAGCCATGGCGGTCCGGATCAGCCTTGAAGCTCGGCAGATCGATGATCGTCAGCTTCGGCACGAAGGTCTTCAACGCTTCGAACTCCGGGCGGATCAGCAGGTTGCGGATGAACAGCGAGTGCCAGGCAAACTCGGTGACGACACGCGACGGCAGAGCATGACCGGCATCGGCACCGCCGATTAGGTCCTGCACGAAAAGCTCCCTGCCCTTCGCGTGAGCCAACATGTCGGCATGCAGCACGGCGAAGTGCTCCGGCGACATCGGCTTGTTGTTATCCCACCAGATCTGCGCTTCGGTATCGGCATCGCGGACGACAAACTTGTCGCGCGGCGAGCGGCCGGTGTGCTGGCCGGTCAATGCGCGCAGTGCGCCCTGGGCGGTGAGTTCGGCTTCTCCACGGCGAATCGACTCCTCATAGAGGAAGGCGGCGGTAAAGTTATAGCGAACGCTTGCAACGCCCTCCAAACCGATCGTCGCCAGCGCTACAGCCGGGTTATGAACTCCGAACGTTTCCATCGCTCTTCCCTTTGCTCAGGCATACAGCCGTTAAAACTGACGCGAACCTAAGGTGGGGAATTTTAAAAAGCAAGAGAGTGTAATTCGAAAAGTGTAATGATATCATATATTTAATCGATTTAAATAAGAATCGTTATTTTTAAATCGTTTGAACTGGATGGTTTGGTTCAGTATGTCGCACCACCTTTGATTGCGGGCGGAATATTCGAACAATCCGCCCCTTTATCTTTGCCACAATTTGTTCCACCTTTATCCTCCATAAGCGCATCCGGCTGGAGAGGCCGCCTGGGGACATCAAAAATTCCGGGAGATGCGCATAAATGACGGAGACGAACACCATGCCGACAATCGCGCTCGTTGACGACGACCGCAACATCCTGACGTCAGTGTCGATCGCACTGGAAGCCGAGGGATATAAGGTCGAGACATATACGGACGGCGCTTCGGCGCTCGATGGTCTCATCGCCCGTCCGCCGCAGCTCGCCATCTTCGACATCAAGATGCCGCGTATGGACGGGATGGAGCTTCTGCGCCGCCTGCGCCAGAAGTCCGACATGCCGGTCATCTTCCTGACGTCCAAGGATGAGGAGATCGATGAGCTCTTCGGCCTCAAGATGGGTGCCGACGATTTCATCACCAAGCCGTTCTCGCAGCGCCTGCTGGTCGAGCGCGTTCGCGCCGTGCTGCGCCGCGCCTCGAGCCGGGAAGCAGCCGCGGCCGCAGGCACAAGCGGTACCGCGCCGAAGCCAGGTGCAGCGCAGCCCGCCCGCTCGCTGGAGCGCGGACAGCTGGTCATGGACCAGGAGCGCCACACCTGCACCTGGAAAGCCGAACCGGTGACGCTGACCGTCACCGAATTCCTGATCCTGCATTCGCTTGCGCAGCGCCCGGGCGTCGTCAAGAGCCGCGATGCGCTGATGGATGCTGCCTATGACGAGCAGGTCTATGTCGACGACCGCACCATCGACAGCCACATCAAGCGGCTGCGCAAGAAATTCAAGATGGTCGACAACGATTTTGATATGATTGAAACGCTTTACGGAGTGGGTTACCGCTTCCGCGAAGCAGCCTGACGCGTTACCGCGGGGCACATGAGTATTGTTGAGGGCTCGCTGGCCGCATATCCGGCCGCGCCCTCCGAAAGGGCCTGCCGTTGGCACAGTTGGTGCAGGAAAGGGATCTGGACGATGCGGATGGCGTAACCGGCCGCCGCGTCCGGGGAAGGCGCTGGTCGCATCCCTTCACCATCATCCGCCGGATCTTCGGCAATGCCGTCTTTTCCAGCCTGACGCGCCGCATCCTGTTCTTCAATCTGGCGGCGCTGCTCGTCCTCGTCGGCGGCATTCTCTACCTCAACCAGTTCCGCGAGGGGCTGATCGACGCGCGTGTCGAAAGCCTGCTCACGCAGGGTGAAATCATTGCCGGTGCGGTCTCCGCTTCGGCATCCGTCGATACCAATTCGATTACCATCGATCCGCAAAAGCTGCTGGAGCTGCAGGCGGGCCAGAGTATCACCCCGGTTCCGAATGACGAGGATTTGGAATTTCCGATCGATCCGGAAAAGGTGGCGCCTGTTCTTCGCCGGCTGATCTCGCCGACCCGCACCCGCGCCCGCATCTTCGACGCCGATGCCAATCTGCTGCTCGATTCGCGCCATCTCTATTCCCGCGGCCAGGTGCTCCGTTTCGATCTTCCGCCAGTCGAGGAAGAGAAGCAGACATGGGGCGAATGGTTCACCACCCTGTTCAACAAGGCGCTGCAGCCCGGCAATCTGCCGGTTTACAAGGAAGCGCCGGGTGGCGATGGCTCGATCTATCCTGAAGTGATGAATGCGCTGACCGGCGTTCGCGGCGCAGTGGTGCGCACCACCGAGAAGGGCGAGCTGATCGTCTCGGTCGCCGTGCCGGTGCAGCGTTTCCGGGCGGTTCTCGGCGTGCTTCTGCTTTCGACCCAGGCCGGCGATATCGACAACATCGTCCACGCGGAACGTCTGGCGATCATGCGTGTTTTCGGTGTTGCGACGCTCGTCAACGTGCTGCTGTCGCTCGTTCTGTCGTCAACGATCGCCAACCCGCTTCGCCGCCTGTCGGCCGCAGCGATCCGCGTCCGGCGCGGCGCCAAGGAGCGCGAGGAGATCCCCGACTTCTCCGCCCGCCAAGACGAAATCGGCAATCTTTCGATCGCGCTTCGCGAAATGACGACGGCACTCTACGACCGCATCGATGCGATCGAGAGCTTTGCTGCCGATGTCAGCCACGAGTTGAAAAACCCGCTGACCTCTCTTCGAAGCGCGGTCGAGACGCTGCCGCTGGCGAAATCCGACGATTCCAAGAAGCGGCTGATGGATGTCATCCAGCATGACGTTCGCCGCCTTGATCGCCTAATTAGCGATATTTCCGACGCCTCGCGTCTCGACGCAGAACTGGCGCGCGTCGATGCCCGCTCTGTCGATCTGGAAAAATTCCTGACCGATCTCGTCGACGTCTCCCGCCAGATCCGCAGCAAGAACAAGGATGTGCATATCGAGCTGGTGATCGAGCGGAAGCCGGGGGTAAAGACCCGCTTCGTCGTCAACGGCCACGACCTGCGCATCGGCCAGATCGTCACCAACCTGATCGAGAATGCCCGTTCCTTCGTGCCGCAGGAAGGCGGGCGGATTATCGTGCGGCTGGTGCGGACCCGTTCCCGTTGCCTCGTCTATATCGAAGACAACGGTCCGGGCATCCAGGCCGAGAACATCGATCGCATTTTCGAGCGCTTCTATACCGACCGGCCTGAGTCGGAAGGCTTCGGGCAGAATTCCGGTCTCGGCCTTTCGATCAGCCGCCAGATTGCCGAAGCCCATGGCGGCTCGCTGCGCGCCGAAAACATTATCGATGCGGAAAGTGCCGAGATTCTTGGCGCCCGCTTCATCCTGGCCCTGCCCGCGGCTGCCAATAGCTGATGAGCGCGCCGGTCAACGTTCACGCGACGGCGATCAAGATCAACGGCATCGGACTGCTGTTTTCGGGTCCCTCCGGCTGGGGCAAATCGATGCTCGCCTTCACCTGTCTGACCGAGGCGAAGCGGATCGGCCTCGACGCCGTGCTCGTTGCCGACGATCAGGTGTTTCTCGATAAACGAGACGGGCAGATCATCGCCCGGCGGCCGGATTCGATCGCCGGGCTGATCGAACTTCGAGGCACCGGCATCGTGGCGCTGGACAGCATTGCCGAGGCCGCCATGCATTTCGCCATCCTGCCCGGCAGCGCCTCCGGCGAAAATCGCCTGCCGCCCGAAAACGAGCAGATGGAGGTCGCCAGCGGCTTTCTGCTGCCGGTCATCCGGCTGCTTGGCGATACCCCGCTGCCGCTCGCGGTTCTGATGGCGAAAGCCCCGGAAATCGGTCGATAATGCCTCATAATCCGGCAGAATTGCCTGCGATCTCCGCATTTTTGTCTTGCACTTCGGCTTTTGATCGCCAAGATGTGCCCCCACCGGTGGACGCGATTGTTGCATTGCGATATTGGGGCCGCCGTTGATATGCCATTGGGAGCAGTTAAATCATGATCGGACTTGTGCTTGTCACTCATGGCAAGCTGGCTGAAGAGTTTCGTCATGCTGTCGAGCATGTCGTCGGTCCTCAGAAATTCATCGAGACGGTCTGCATCGGCCCCGAAGACGATATGGATCAGCGGCGGCAGGATATTCTTCAAGCTGTCGCCGGCGCCGATGACGGTCATGGTGTGGTGATCCTGACCGATATGTTCGGCGGTACGCCTTCCAACCTTGCCATCTCGGTGATGAGCAGCGGCCATACCGAAGTGATTGCCGGTATGAACCTGCCGATGCTGATCAAGCTCGCTGGCGTCAGAGGCGAGAACAACATGGAAAAGGCCCTGGCCGAAGCTTCGGAAGCTGGCCGGAAATACATCAACGTCGCGAGCCGCGTTCTCAGCGGAAAATAACGGGCCTTCATGACCACGACGCAGCTCTCCCGGGAACTCCTCATCATCAACAAGCGCGGTCTTCATGCACGCGCCTCGGCGAAATTCGTCCAGATGGTCGACACGTTCGACGCTGCGATCACCGTTTCCAAGGACGGCATGACCGTCGGCGGCACGTCGATCATGGGCCTGATGATGCTTGCTGCAAGCCCCGGCTCGACCGTCCTGGTCACCGCCAGCGGCAATCAGGCGATCGAAGCCCTCGACGCCCTGGATCAGTTGATCCAGAACAAGTTCGGCGAAGAGATCTGATCTGCGCCGTCATATAACCATATAAAGACTTCTTTATATCTTTATTGCCATGGTCCCTGAAGCCTGATAAACGGCTGGCATGGCCGTGCATAAGGCACGTGTTGGCGCTGCGCGATATTTGCGGCGCAGGTTTGATTTTGAGATGCTTTTCAGCTGGAGACCTCAATGAGCACTGAAAAAGATTATGTCGTCGCCGATATCGGTCTTGCAGATTTCGGCCGTAAGGAAATTACGATCGCCGAAACCGAAATGCCGGGCCTGATGTCCAGCCGCGAGGAATTCGGCCAGTCGAAGCCGCTGAAGGGCGCGCGCATCACCGGCTCCCTGCACATGACGATCCAGACCGCCGTTCTTATCGAGACGCTGACGGCGCTCGGCGCTGAAGTCCGCTGGGCCTCGTGCAACATCTTCTCGACGCAGGATCACGCTGCTGCTGCGATCGCCGCTGCCGGCATCCCGGTCTTCGCGATCAAGGGTGAATCCCTCGAAGACTACTGGACCTATACCGACAAGATTTTCCAGTGGGCCGATGGCGGCTTCTCCAACATGATCCTCGACGATGGCGGCGACGCGACCATGTACATCCTGCTCGGCGCGCGCGCCGAAGCCGGTGAAGACGTGCTGTCGAACCCGCATTCCGAGGAAGAAGAGATTCTCTTCGCGCAGATCAAGAAGCGCCTTGCCGCATCGCCAGGCTGGTTCACCAAGCAGCGCGACGCAATCAAGGGCGTCACCGAAGAGACCACCACCGGCGTCAATCGCCTGTACCAGCTGCATGCCAAGGGCCTGCTGCCTTTCCCGGCGATCAACGTCAACGATAGCGTCACCAAGTCGAAGTTCGACAACAAGTACGGCTGCAAGGAATCGCTGGTCGACGGTATCCGCCGCGGTACCGATGTGATGATGGCCGGCAAGGTTGCCGTCGTCTGCGGTTACGGCGACGTCGGCAAGGGTTCTGCCGCTTCGCTCTCCGGCGCCGGCGCCCGCGTCAAGGTCACGGAAGCCGATCCAATCTGCGCCCTGCAGGCCGCCATGGATGGCTATGAAGTCGTCTTGCTCGAGGACGTTGTTTCCTCGGCAGACATCTTCATCACCACGACCGGCAACAAGGATGTCATCCGCATCGACCATATGCGGGCGATGAAGGACATGGCGATCGTTGGCAACATCGGCCACTTCGACAACGAAATCGAAGTTGCGGCGCTGCGTAACCTCAAGTGGACCAACGTCAAGCCGCAGGTCGACCTGATCGAGTTCCCGAAGGGCAACCGCATCATCCTGCTGTCTGAAGGCCGTCTGCTGAACCTCGGCAACGCCACCGGCCATCCGTCCTTCGTGATGTCGGCATCCTTCACCAACCAGACGCTGGCGCAGATCGAGCTTTTCACCAAGCCGGACCAGTATTCCAACCAGGTCTACATCCTGCCGAAGCACCTCGACGAGAAGGTCGCCCGCCTGCATCTCGGCAAGCTCGGCGTGAAGCTGACCCAGCTTTCTGAAGAACAGGCCGCCTATATCGGCGTGAAGCCGCAGGGCCCGTTCAAGGCTGACCACTACAGATACTAATCGTATCGCCAGTATCCACAACATCTTGATGGGCGCCGCATTGACATTTGCGGCGCCCTTATTTTTTGCCTCCTACCTTCCCGCTGAATCCCATCCGAAGTATTGTTTTAGAACTCGATTCGTGGCCCGGACTCGTCCGTTTGCCCGAAAATGGGATGTCTTGTCGTGATGCGGCACATTAAAGGACGGAGACAGACCGGGAATGCCGGACGTAAAGAAAAGCCTGCCAGCACAGGTGGATGACGGCGCTCGGCCCGATATCCGCCAGGTAGCGGCAGCACAACACAATACACCTGCGGCGGCCGGGCGGGCCGTGAAGCAGGGAAAAAGCTCGCTGACGCGGCTGGCGAAGATTTGTGCCGGCGGCACGGCGATCGCAGCGCTTGCGCGGCCGGTTCTGGCTCAGGTCGAATCCGAGGCTGCGGCATCGGCACACCTCTTCACGTCATCTCAGGTCGTCGGCGTTTCCGTTGTCATCGGGGTCATCTCCGCGGCTCTGCTTTCCACCCTCTGGCTGGTGCGCCAGCGCGGCAACTTGGAAACCGAGAGCCGCGATATCCGCACGGCGCTTTCGGACGCGCAGCAGCGCATATCGCAATATCAGGCACTAATCGCCGACAAGAACCGCCGCATCGTCGTCTGGGACGGCAGCGAGCGCCCCGAACTGCTGGGACAACTGCCGGCCGAAACAGGTGCTCCGCAGGACAACGAATTCCTGGCATTCGGCCTGTGGCTGAAGCCCCGTTCCGCATCCGAGCTTGACCATGCAATCGACCGCCTGCGCGAAGCAGGCCAGAGCTTCGATATGGTGGTCGAAACCAATCGCGATGAAATTCTCGAGGCGCAGGGCCGTGTTTCCGGCGGCCGCGCCTTTGTCCGCTTTGTCGCGCTCAACAATCTACGCGCCGAACTCGCCGAACTGAAGATCGAGCGCGAACGGCTGATGTCGTCGATCTCGGCCTTCCAGAGCCTGCTCGATGCCATCGACCTGCCGGCCTGGCAGCGCGACGTCGAGGGCCGCCTGACCTGGGTCAACCAGGCTTACGGCGATGCCGTCGAGGCGAAGTCGCCGCAGCAGGCAATCAACGAGAGCCGTGAATTCCTGACGACGATCGCCCGCGAGCGCATCCGCGCCACGGCAACGCCTGAATCGCCTTTTCACGACAAGATTTCGACCGTCGTCAGCGGCAACCGGACATTCTTCGACGTCGTCGATGTCAAGGTTCCCACCGGCTCGGCGGGCATCGCCATCGACGTCTCGGATGCCGAGGCGGTTCGTGCCGAGCTTGAGCGGACGCTGAAAAGCCACGCCGAGACCCTCGATCATCTGGCAACACCGGTTGCGATCTTCGACGGCGAGCAGCGGCTGCAATTCTACAATCAGGCCTTCGTGACCCTCTGGGAGCTCGATATCGCCTTCCTCGAGCGCAAGCCTGACAATGCCGAGCTTCTTGAGCGACTGCGGGCCGCCAAGAAACTGCCGGATCAGCTGAACTGGAAGAGCTGGAAGGAAACAGCGCTTTCCGTCTACCAGGCTCTCGATACGAAATCCGACCTCTGGCATCTGCCGAACGGCCAGACGCTGCGCGTCTTCGCCACAGCGCATCCGCAAGGCGGCGCTACCTGGGTATTCGAGAACCTTACCGAGCAGGTCGATCTCGAAACGCGCTACAACACGCTGGTGAAGGTTCAGGGCGAGACGATCGACCACCTTTCAGAAGGTGTCGCGGTGTTCGGGCCTGACGGGCGAATCCGCCTGTCGAACCCTGCTTTCCGCGTCCTCTGGGGCATCACCGAGGCCGAAGCCAAGCCCGGCACCCATATCCGCGCCGTCGGCGAAGCCTGTGCTCCGTCTTATGACAAGCCGGATGGGTGGAAGACCTTTGCCGAGCTCATCACCAGCTTCGACGACGAACGCCGTTCGAGCCAGGGCACGCTGGAACTGTTCTCCGGCCTCGTGCTCGACTATGCAGTGATACCGCTGCCGAATGCACAGACGATGCTGACCTTCGTCAACATGACGGATTCGGTGCGCGCCGAGCGCGCCCTGACCGAGAAGAACGAAGCGCTGCGCAAGGCCGACGAGCTAAAGAACGATTTCGTTCAGCACGTTTCCTACGAGCTCCGTTCGCCGCTGACCAACATCATCGGGTTCACCGATCTGCTGCGCACGCCGGGCGTCGGTCCGCTGAACGATCGGCAGGCCGAGTATATCGACCATATCGCCACTTCCTCGTCTGTCCTGCTGACGCTGGTCAACGACATTCTCGACCTGGCAACCGTCGATGCAGGCATTATGCGGCTGAACTATTCCGAGATCGATCTCAGCGACCTGCTGGACGACGTCTCGATGCAGATCGCCGACCGGCTGCAGGAAAGCGGCGTAACGCTTGAGATCACCTCGCCGTCGCAGCTCGGCACCATCGTTGCCGATTCACAGCGCCTGAAGCAAATCCTGCTAAAACTGCTGTCGAATGCCGCCAACTTCTCGCCCGAGGGCGCGGCGATTGCGCTCGAATGCCATCGCGAAGGCACCGATTTCGTATTTTCTGTCGCCGATCGTGGCCCGGGCATCTCGCAGGAGATGATCGCTACTGTCTTCGATCGCTTCGCCACCGGTGCAAAGAGCGGTAAGCGCGGCGGTGCCGGTCTCGGTCTCTCGATCGTCGACAGCTTCGTCAGCCTGCATAACGGCAAGGTAACGATCGACAGCAAGCCTGGCCGCGGCACCACGGTCGTTTGCCGGATTCCATCCGTCAACCTGCCGCGTGCCGTCGCAGCCGCCGAATGACGGCCGACGCTGGCGCGATCTCCCTGTTTCTGGAAGACGAGGCGGCAACCGGCCGTCTCGGCGAAGATCTGGCGCTCGCCGTCAAGCCGGGCGACTGCCTGACGCTGTCGGGTGATCTCGGCGCGGGAAAATCATCTCTGGCCCGTGCGTTAATCCGCGCCATCGCCGACGATCCGGCGTTGGAAGTGCCAAGCCCGACATTCACGCTGGTCCAAGCCTATGATCTTAGAATTCCGGTTGCGCATTTCGATCTCTACCGGCTTGCCGATGGCTCCGAGCTTGAAGAACTTGGTTTCGACGAGGCGCTGCAATCGGGTATCTGCCTCGTCGAGTGGCCCGAGATGGCCGCAGACGAGATGCCTGGCGATCGGATTGAACTGACCCTGACGCACGAGGGCGCCGGGCGCCGCCTGACCATCAAGGCGCCGCCGAAGAGAGCCGAGCGTATCCAGCGCATCCTGGCTATCCGGACATTTCTCGCCGGTCTCGGCTACGCCGGCGCCGGACGACGCTTCCTGACGGGCGATGCATCGTTGCGCGCCTATGAGGCGGTCTATCCCGCGACAGGCGAGCGGAAGATCCTGATGGATTGGCCGCCGCTGCCGGAAGGACCCGCAGTCCTTGACGGCAAGCCCTATCCGAAGGTCGCCCATCTTGCAGAGAACCCCTATCCCTTCGTTGCCATCGCAGATTCTCTGCGGCAGCGCGGCTTCGCAACGCCTGAAATCTACGGCGTCGACTATGACCAGGGCATATTGCTGATCGAGGATCTCGGAACCGAAGGTGTTCTTGATACCGGCGGACAACCGATTGCCGAGCGTTATCGCGAAAGCGTCGCCTGCCTGGCGCATCTGCATGGCATGCAGATCCCGCAGGATATTTCCGTTACAAAGGATCATATCCACCACATCCCGGATTTCGACCGGACGGCGATGAAGATGGAAGTTCGCCTGGTGCTCGACTGGCATCTGCCGTGGAAGCGCGACGGCCAAGCAGCCTCGGATGCGGAGCGGGATGCGTATCTCGCGATCTGGGACGATCTCATCGACCAGCTGGCCGATGCCGAAAAGAACCTGCTGCTGCGTGATTTCCATTCGCCGAACATCATCTGGCGCGGCGACCGGCAGGGGATCCGGAAGATCGGCCTGATCGATTTCCAGGACGCGATGATCGGCCCGACGTCCTACGATCTGGCATCGATCGCCCAGGACGCGCGGGTCACCATCGAACCACCGCTCTTCCGCGAGCTGATGGACGACTATCTGTCGATCCGCCGGGCCCAGGGCGGCTTCGATGAAACGTCCTTCCTGAAGAGCTGGGCGATCATGTCTGCGCAGCGCAATTGCAAACTTGCCGGGCTCTGGGTCCGGCTGTTGCAGCGTGACGGCAAACCGGGCTATCTCAAGCATATGCCACGCACACTCGCCTATCTCCAGGTCGCTCTTGAGCATGAAGCGCTCGCCCCCTTGCGCGAATGGTGCGCAAGGGCTGGAATAGGCATGAGCGAATCATAAGTTCCGGACCACAATGACAATCAAACAAGCCATGGTATTGGCGGCGGGTCTCGGTACCCGCATGCGCCCGATCACCGATACGATGCCGAAGCCGTTGGTGAAGATCGGCGGTAAGCCGATGATCGACTATACGCTGGACTCGCTGAAGCAGGCCGGCGTCGAACGCGCTGCCGTCAATGTCCACCATTTCGCCGACCAGATGGAAGCGCATCTGAAGTCGTATCACGGGCTCGATATCCTGATTTCCGACGAGCGCGGCGGCCTGCTGAACAATGGCGGTGGCATCGTCAAGGGCCTGACGCTGCTCGACCGGGAGACGATCTTCGTGATGAACGCCGATCTCTTCTGGATCGGTGAACAGCCGGGTGCGCCCAGCAATCTCGATCGATTAGCCGGATTCTTCGACGCCGGCAGCATGGACATGGCGATGCTTTGCGTGCGCATCGAGAACACGACCGGCCATAATGGCACCAATGATTTCAGCATGGCAGCGGATGGCCGCCTGACACGCCACCGGGACGACCAGTCGAACCCCGTCGTCTATGCCGGCGCCTTTGCGATGCGGCCCGAATTTCTCGACGATGCGCCGCGCGACCCCTTCAACATCAACAGTTATTTCGACAAGGCGATCGGCCGCGGCAGGCTTTACGGAATGATGATGGACGGGCACTGGCTGACCGTCGGCACACCCGAAGCCGTCGATGAAGCAGAGGAAACGATCCGGCAATTCCGGACGTTTGCCTAAGCGATGAGCGAGCGTCATCAGCCGCGCATCCTGACGATACCGGCAGGAGCGCCGTTTCTGAAAGTGCTCGCGCAAACGCTTTGCGACGGCCGGCTGACGCCGCTCTTCCGGCACGATCCCGACGATCCGCTATCGCTTTCGAAAGTGACGATCTATTTGCCGACTAGGCGTGCAGCCCGCGTGCTCCGCTCCGAATTCGTCGATCTGCTCGGCGGCCGCTCGGCCATTCTGCCGGTCATCCGGCCGCTCGGTGAAACGGATGACGACAGCGGCTATTTCGAGGAGGCGCTGCCTGCGACCCTCGACCTTGCGCAGCCACTTTCCAACACTGCCCGCCTGCTGGAGCTTGCAAGGCTCATCCTTGCCTGGCGCAACAGGCTGCCTGATATCGTCCGCCGCATCCACGCCGAGTCGCCTCTTGCAGCCCCGGCAAGCCCCGCAGACGCGATCTGGCTGGCGCGCAATCTGGCTGAGCTGATCGATTCGATCGAGACCGAGGACCGGGAATGGGCAGAGCTTGCCAATCTCGACGCCTCCGATCATGCGCTCTGGTGGCAGCTGACAGCGGAGTTTCTGCAGATTGCCAGCGCTTTCTGGCCGGAACGGCTGGCCGAACTCGGGCGCTCGTCCCCTGCCCGGCACCGCAACGCAATTTTGCGCGCGGAAGCGAACCGTCTTGCAACGTCCCGGCCTGCAGGACCGATCGTCATAGCCGGCTCGACGGGCTCCGTGCCTGCGACCGCCGATCTGATTGCCGCCGTTGCCAATCTTCCCGAGGGCGTCATCGTGCTGCCGGGCCTCGATCTGTCGATGCCGGACGAGCATTGGCGGATGGTGGCGCCTGACCCACAGCCGGGCCGAACCGCCAATCCTGCGAGCCGCAGCCACTCCCAATATGGTCTGTCGCATCTGCTGAAACGCCTGAAACTGACACGCAATGATGTCGCCCCGCTGATCGACGCCGAGCCTGACCTGCAACGGCGTGCGGAGGTACTGTCGCGGGCGCTTGCACCAGCAGAGGCGACAAGCGGCTGGGGCGAGTGGAAGAACGAGCTTCCCGCGGACGCGTTGGCGGCAGGCTTTGCCGGCGTGGCGCTGATCGAGGCGGCCAACGAGCGGGAGGAGGCAACGGCAATCGCCATCGCCTTGCGCCTTGCCTTGGAAGAGCAGGGCCGGAACGGCGAAAGCCAGGCAGCGGTGATTACGCCCGATCGCAATCTCGCGCGCCGCGTTATGTCCGAACTCGCCCGGTTCGGCATTATCGCCGACGATTCGGCCGGTACGCCGCTTTCTGCGATGCCCCAGGGCACTTTCCTTCAGCTGGTTCTGGAAGCGACGCTGCGGCCCGGCGATCCGGTGGCGCTTGTGGCGCTCCTCAAGCATCCGCTCACGCATTTCAGCCTTGAGAAGACGGCTTTGACAAGCGCCGTCGAAGCGCTCGAGCTTCTCGCGCTGCGCGGCGGTGTTGCCGAGGTCGATATCAGCACGCTGCCGGCCCTGCTGGAGCGTCAGCTTGCCGAACAGCAGGCCGATCGCTACGCGCCGAACTGGCGGAAGTCGCTGCCATCGGATGCGATCGACCAGGCCAGGGACTTGGCACAGCGGATCGCAGCTACGACCGAGCCGCTGGCATCGGCAATGGTCAAGCGTGGACCTGACGGGCGCAGCCTGACAGTGAACCTGCAGCTCTCCGAATGGGCCTCAAGAACCGGCCGCGTGCTCGAGGCCGTGGCTCGCGATCACCGCGGCGACCTTGCCGGTCTCTGGAGCGGAGAAGCCGGCGACGCGCTCGCTGCGCTGCTCGGCGAGGTGATCGACACCAACGGGCAGATCGACGCGGACGGTCCGCAGTGGATCGACATCATGACGGCATTGTCGGCCGGACAGGCTGCCAAGCCCCGCGCGCTCAGCCATCCCCGGGTTTTCATCTTCGGCACGCTGGAAGCCCGTCTTCAGGCTGTCGACACGCTGGTGCTCGGAGGCCTAAACGAAGGTTCCTGGCCGGGGCAGACGGCCAACAACCCCTTCATTTCGCGGATGATGAAAACGGAGATCGGCCTTGAGCCACCGGAGCGGCGTATCGGGCAGCTGGCCCACGATTTCGAGATGGCGAGCGGCACCCGGAAGCTGATCTATACGCGCGCACTCCGCCAGGGCTCGACGCCGACGGTTGCCTCGCGCTGGCTGCAGCGTCTACTGGCTTTGGGCGGCACCGCTTTCGAAGCCGCGCTGAAGGACCGTGGCGAAAAATTCGTGCACTGGGTCAATCTTCTCGATGACGGCAAGGCCCAGGCGCCGGCGCAGCGCCCCTCGCCGGTTCCACCCTCGGAACTGCAGCCAAAATCCTATTCCTTCAGCGAAGTCGGCCGCCTCCGGCGCGATCCCTATGCGATCTACGCGCGGCGTATTCTGCGGCTTGACCCTGTCGAACCGTTTAACCGCGATCCCGGTGCCGCAGAACGCGGCACGCTCTATCACGCGATCATCGATCGCTTCGTGCGCGAAGGGCACATCGCCGGAACGCCTGACGGCGAAAGGGCGATGGAGGCCATCCTGAACGATCTTTTCGACAGCGAAGAACTGCCCGCCCATATCGACGCGGTCTGGCGGCCGCGCTTTCGCGAGGTGGCTCGCAGCTTCCTGACGTGGGAAGCTGAGCGGCGGCCGGGCATCCGCAAGACAGTGACCGAAGTCCGTGGCAGCGTCGAGCTGGAGGCGATCAACATCCGGCTAACGGGCGTCGCCGACCGGATCGATATCACCGGGCCGAAATCTGCCGATATCATCGATTACAAGACCGGCTATAATCCTTCGCCTGCGCAAGCGCGCGCCTTGCTCGACCCACAGCTGGCTCTCGAAGCTGCCGCGCTGAGCGCCGGTGCCTTCCGCGATGCCGGCAGCCTCATTCCGCAGGATCTGCTTTACGTCCGCCTTCGGCCTGGCAGCCGCTTCCGGGCCGATACCGTCAACAACGAGAATTCGACACGCAGCGACAAGGTGAAGTCGGCGCTCGATCTTGCCGAGGAATCGATCGATCAGCTCGCCAAGTTCGTCTCCCTGCTGCAATCCGGCGAGCGGGGCTTCACATCGCGGCTTATCCCGGCACAACAGTTCGAGTTCGGTGGCGACTACGATCATCTGGCACGGGTCTCGGAATGGTCGACGGCAGAAGACGAGGAGGCCAGTGGCGATGAATGACATTACCGCTCTCCCCGATAGCGACGATCCGGGCGTCTGGATCGGCTGGACGACCATCCAGCAGGCGATCGCCTCCGATCCGTTACGCTCGGCATGGGTGTCGGCCAATGCCGGATCCGGGAAGACGCACGTCCTGACGCAACGCGTGATCCGGCTGCTTTTGGCCGGTGCCCGGCCTTCGGCGATCCTCTGCCTGACCTACACCAAGGCCGCGGCCTCCGAGATGTCGAACCGTGTCTTCGCGCGGCTTGCCGAATGGGCGGTTCTGACGGATCAGGAATTGAGCAAACGCATCGCGCTGATCGAGGGAGAAACACCCGATCGCGTCAAGCTCGCCGAAGCACGGCGGCTCTTTGCCAAGGCGCTGGAGACGCCCGGCGGATTGAAGATCCAGACGATCCACGCCTTCTGCGAGGCGCTGCTACATCAGTTTCCGCTGGAGGCGAATGTCGCCGGTCACTTCTCGGTTCTCGACGACCGGGCAGCGGCGACCCTTCTTGCGGATGCGCGCCGTTCGCTGCTGACGGCGACGGGACCGGAAGACGATCAGACGCTTGCCGAAGCGTTCTCATACGTTCTCAACCTCGGCGACGAAAGCGGGCTGGAAGCGCTGCTCGAAGAGATCGTCGCAAATCGCAACGCCATCCGCCGCTTCACGCAGGCCGCCGAAGCGCATGGCGGCATTGCCGCGGCACTGCGCAAGAACCTGAAGCTTTCCGATACGGAGAGCGAAGCCAGCATCGCCGAGCAATACTGGCCGCTACCGGAGCTTTCCGGGCTGACGCTCGATCTCTACATGACGCTGGCTGCGCAGAAAGGCGGCGCCAAAGCGCAGGAGGTTGCCTACGGTCTTCGCCAGACCTCGAACGAGCGAAGTGCGACGAGGCGGGCCGAACTTCTGGAGAAGATCTTCCTGAAGGTGGACGGGCAGCCGAAAACGGATTCGCAATTCACCGTGAAGGCGATGCTTGCCGATGCGCCAGAACTGACAGCGGCGATCGCAGCTGCCCGCGATCACGTCGTCGCCTGCCGTGACCGCCTGAAAATGATGCGGATGTATACGGCGACGCATGCGGCGCTCGTGCTCGCCGAGCGCCTGAACCGCGACTATGAGTCCCTGAAAAAGCAGCGCAGCCACCTCGATTTCGAGGACCTGATCACGCGCACGGCCGATCTTCTGACGAAGAGCGGCATCGGCCCATGGATCCACTACAAGCTTGACCAGGGCATCGACCACATTCTCGTCGATGAGGCCCAGGATACCAGCCCGATCCAATGGAGCGTCATCCAGTCGCTGGCGGAGGATTTCTTCTCGGGCGAGAGCGCCCGGCCGGTGATCCGCACGTTGTTTGCCGTCGGTGATGAAAAGCAATCCATCTATTCCTTCCAGGGCGCCCGGCCGGAGCGCTTTTCGGAAGAAAGCAAGCGAACGCAGCGGAAGGTGCAGGCTAGCGGCCAGCAATTCACGCCGGTGCGCCTGCCGCTGTCGTTCCGTTCGACGTCCGACGTTCTCGCCGCCGTCGACCATGTCTTCACACCACCCGAAAATGCACGCGGGCTGAGCGCCGAGGGCGAGCCGGTCATTCACCGGTCAAGCCGGATCGGCCATCCAGGCGCCGTCGATCTCTGGGCAATGGTAGCGCCCGAAGTCGCCATCAAGGACGAGGACTGGACGGCCCCTTTCGATGCCACGCCCGAGAGCGCGCCACCGGCGATCCTGGCGCGACGCATGGCGCATACCATCGAGACGCTGGTCGGACACGAAACGATCGTCGAGAAGGGCAAGGAGAGGCTGATCGAGGCCGGCGATATTCTTGTGCTGGTTCGAAAGCGAGACAGTTTCGTCAACGCGCTGACGCGGGCGCTGAAACGGCGGAACAACATTCCGGTCGCCGGTGCCGACCGCCTGAAGCTGACGAGCCACATTGCGGTGCAGGATCTGCTGGCGCTTGGGCGCTTCCTGCTTCTGCCGCAGGACGATCTTTCGCTTGCAGCGGTGCTGAAAAGCCCGCTCTTCGATCTCACGGAAGACGATATCTTTGCACTGGCGGCGCTTCGAGGCGAACAGCTCAGCGTCTGGAGCCATCTGCAGCGCTTCGCCGCCGACGGCCACGAGCGCTTCGTGGCGGCGGCGAAACGGCTTGAGCTTTTCCTGGAGCAATCACGAACCCTGTCAGTGCATGATTTCTACGCCCGTGTGCTTGGCGTTCACGGCGGACGCAGTCAGTTTCTGGCGCGGCTTGGAACCGAGGTCAGCGATATTCTCGACGAATTCCTGACCTTCACGCTCGATCACGAGAATTCCGGCCTACCCGGGCTGCAATCCTTCATCTCGACGCTCGAACTCGAGGCACCCGAGGTGAAGCGCGAGCAGGACAAAGGGCGAAATGAAGTGCGCATCATGACGGTGCATGCCTCGAAGGGCCTGGAGGCGCCGATCGTCTTTCTGGTCGATAGCGGCGGCAAGGCGTTTACTCATACGCATATGCCGAAACTGAGGTTGCTCGAGACAGCCAATGAGGATCCGATGCCCGTCTGGGTGCCGGTCGGCGATCTCGCCAATTCGCGCACGCAAGCCGACGCCGCCCGCATCCAGACATTGGCGGAAGACGAATACCGCCGCCTGCTCTATGTGGCGATGACGCGCGCGGCCGACCGGCTGATCGTTTGCGGCTATCGCGGCGTGCGCGCCAACACCGATACGTGGCATGCGATGATTTCCACCGCGATGAGCGAAAGCCATCCGCAGGTGAACGCTGTCGAATTCGAAGGGCCGGACGGCAGCTGGCCAGGCGTGACCTGGCGGGTTCCGCAGGTGGAGCGCAGCTTCGAGCGGGCAGAACAGCTGGCGGAAAAGCGCGAGAAGGACGTCCTGCCAGCTGGTATACTCAAGCCTCTGCCGCCGCAGAGAGCTTTGCCGCGACCCCTCAGCCCATCGGGCGCGGGTACAGTCATCGACGAGGAAGCCGATGACCTTCTGGTGACCTCGCCTTTGTTCAGCACCCCGGAGCGGTCCGACAGGTCGCTGGAAAAAGGCCGGCTGATCCACCGCATGCTGCAGATGCTGCCTGACGTCCCGCCTCAGGAGCGCCAGCTTGCCGCCGAGCGCTATGCCGGGCGCGCGGCGCGCTTCTGGCAGGACGCCGAGCGGCGCCAACTGGTCGATTCGGTTCTGAAATTATTGGGCGAAGACAGCCTGCAGCCGGTCTTTGCAGCCCATGCCCAGCCCGAAGTTTCGATCATGGGCACGCTGGACCTCGACGGGAAACACTATGCCGTATCGGGCCGGGTCGACCGTCTCGCGGTGCTGACGGACCGGGTGGTTGTCCTCGATTACAAGACCAATCGCGTCCCGCCGGAGACGGAGGAAAGCGTTCCCTTCGCACACAAGGCGCAGCTTGCGATCTACCGGGAGATCCTGAAGCCGCTTTATCCCGGCAAGGAAATCGAGTGCGTGCTCGTCTATACCGAAAACGCGACCGTTCACCGCCTCACCGAGCGGACCCTTGAATTGGCGCTTGCGGCACTCAAGACAAAGTGAAATACCGGACATTGAAATTATGACACCGCACCATCACATGTGGTTCAACGATAATTCCCGTGAAGGAGCAGCCTATGGCTACCGTGAAAGTCGATATCAATAACTTCCAGTCGGAAGTTCTGGAATCTGCAGAACCTGTTGTTGTGGATTTTTGGGCTGAATGGTGCGGCCCGTGCAAGATGATTGCCCCGAGCCTCGAAGAAATCGCAACCGAATTGGCCGGCAAGGTCAAGGTTGCCAAGCTCAACATCGATGAAAACCCGGAACTGGCTGCTCAGTTCGGCGTTCGCTCGATCCCGACGCTGGCGATCTTCAAGGCCGGCGAAGTTGCCGACATCAAGGTTGGTGCCGCTCCGAAGACAGCTCTTTCGAGCTGGATTTCTAGCGCCGCTTAAAGCGCTTTCACATTCAAGGAAAAAGCCCGGCTTCGACCGGGCTTTTTTCATTTTGGTGGCGTGCCGTTATCCGAGAGAACGTCGCCGACCAGATAGAGCGAGCCGCCCATCAGGATGCGTGGCGGCGGCTTGGCCGGATCGAGGATTTCCTTGATCGCCTCAAGCGCGTCTCCGACGGTCGACATCGGTTCGGCCACCAGACCGGCGTCGTAGGCTGCATTGGCCAGAATGACCGGGTCGATCATTGCATCGCTTCCGCGGATCGGAACGCAGAAGACTTTCTCCGCCAGTCCGGCAAACGCCTTGAAATAACCGACAGGATCCTTCGTGTTGATCATGCCGGTGATCAGATAGAGCGGTCTTGGCAGTTTTTCCTCGAAGTTCGCCATCGCCTCGGCGATCACCTCGCCGGCGCCGGGATTGTGTCCGCCATCGACCCAGATTTCGGCACCGGCAGGTGCGTGCGACATCAGCCGACCCTCGGTCAGCCGCTGCAGACGCCCGGGCCATTCCACACCCTGAAGCGCCTTCTCCATCATCGCTTCGGTGACGACGAAACCGGCGGCCTTGACAGCGCGGATGGCAGCAGCGGCATTGGCGTATTGGTGGCGGCCGGGAAGCCGCGGTAGCGGCAGATCCGCAAGGCCGAACTCATCCTGATAGACGAGACGGCCATATTCCTCGTGGGCCATGAAATCCTGGCCATAGACGGCGGTCGGGCAATGCAGCCGCTCGGCCGTCGACATCAGCACTTCGAGCGCTGCATCATAGGGCTGCTGGCCGATGACGACAGGATGCTTCGCCTTCATGATGCCTGCCTTCTCGGCGGCGATCAGCTCGACCCGGTCACCGAGATAGGGCTGATGATCCAACGAAATCGGCATGATGACCGAGACGGCCGGATCGGAAATGACATTCGTCGCGTCGAAGCGTCCGCCGAGGCCGACTTCGATAACAGCTGCGTCGGCAGGCTGTTCGGAAAATAGCAGGAAGGTGACGGCCGTCAGGATTTCGAAAACGGTGATCTTCTGGCCGCCATTGGCTTCGGCAACGCGGCGTACGGCATCGGCGAAAACCGCGTCTTCAACCAGCTCTCCGCGTCCGCCCTTGACGCCGATGCGGTAGCGCTCGTGCCAATTCACCAGATGGGGCGAAGTGTGGACGTGAACGCTGTAGCCACCGGCTTCAAGGAGCGCCCGGCAGAAGGCCGTAACCGAACCCTTGCCGTTGGTTCCGGCGACATGAATTACCGGCGGCAGCTTATCCTGCGGATTTCCGAGAACCTCCAGCAGGCGGATGATCCGCTCCAGCGACAGATCGAAGCCCTTGGGATGCAATCCCAGGAGCTTGTCTATTTCCTGTGCTGCCTCGCTCACGACGGTCTGACCCCTGGGTATCATTCGGCCCTCCGCTCAGGCAGGTTCTGGATCGATCAGGCGCTCGCTGCCAGCGCGACCGCACTGCCGTTGGTAACGACGGTGTTTGCCGGCTTCTTCGTCAGGATCTTCAGGACCCGCGCCAGCGTATCGGGGATATCGTGACGCTTGATCACCATGTCGACCATGCCGTGTTCCAGCAAATATTCCGAAGTCTGGAAGCCTTCCGGCAGCTTCTCGCGGATCGTCTGCTCGATGACGCGCTTGCCGGCAAAGCAGATTTCCGCGCCCGGCTCCGCCAGATGCAGATCGCCAAGCATGGCGTAGGAAGCCGTGACACCGCCCGTAGTCGGATTGGTGAGGACGACGATATAGGGCTGGCCTGCTTCCTTCAGCATATCGACGGCAACGGTCGTGCGCGGCAGCTGCATCAGCGAGAGAATGCCTTCCTGCATGCGGGCGCCACCCGAGGCCGGGAACATTACCAGCGGGCATTTCTCGGCAATGGCACGTTCGAATGCCTTGACGATTGCCTCACCGGCAGCGATGCCGAGCGAGCCGCCCATGAAGTTGAATTCGTGCACGACGGCGACGAGCTTCAGGCCACGTACCTTGCCGACACCGGCAACGATCGTGTCTTCTTGCTCGGTCTTCAGGCGGCTGTCGCGCAGGCGATCTGTATACTTCTTGGAATCACGGAACTTCAGCGGGTCCTGAGCCACCTTCGGCTGCACCAGCGCTTCATATTCGCCATTATCGAACAGATCGAGAAGACGGGCCTTGGCCGGCATCTTCATGTGGTAGCCGGACGCCGGAATAACCCATTTGTTGTCTTCCAGATCTTTGTGGAAGACCATCTCACCCGTTTCCGGGCACTTGATCCAGAGATTTTCAGGAACTTCGCGGCGGCCCAGCATGGAATTGATCCGCGGGCGTACGTAGTTGGTGATCCAGTTCAAGTCGAAAACTCCTGATTGACGACAGCCAATGTGGGGACACTATTCGGCAGCAACAAGGCGCGCCGAACGCGTTCCCGATGAAAGACCGCGGACCAGCGTGGCGACGGCCTGAACCGTATCAGCTGTCGCTATTCCGTCCTTGGTCAAGCTCGTGGCAACCTGATTGACGATGGCCGTGCCGACGACGACGCCATCAGCCGAAGCGCCGATGACCTTTGCATGGTCGGCGGTCTTAACGCCGAAGCCAACGCAAACAGGCAGATCGGTGTGCTCCTTGATGCGCTTGACGGCACCCGAGACCAGCGACGTGTCCGGCAGAGCCGAACCAGTGATGCCGTTCATCGAAACGTAGTAGACGAAGCCGGACGTGTTCTTCAGAACGGCCGGCAGGCGCTTTTCGTCGGTGGTCGGCGTTGCCAGGCGGATGAAATTGATGCCCTTGCGGATCGCTGGAATGCAGAGCTCGTCATCCATCTCCGGCGGCAGATCGACGACGATCAGGCCGTCGATGCCGGATGCCAGCGCATCGTCGAGAAACTTTTCGACGCCGTAGATGTAGATCGGGTTGTAGTAACCCATCATGACGATCGGCGTCGCATTATCGGACTTGCGGAAGTCGGCGGCGAGCTGCAGCGTCTTCTTGAGCGTCTGGCCGCCCTTCAGCGCGCGCTGACCGGCCAGCTGGATTGCCGGACCATCAGCCATCGGATCCGAAAACGGCATGCCGAGCTCGATAATGTCGGAACCGGCTTCCGGCAGCGCCTTCATGATGCCGAGCGAGGTGTCATAGTCCGGGTCGCCGCCCATGAAATAGGTGACCAGCGCCGGGCGGCCCTCGGCCTTCAGATCGGCAAAGCGTTTGTCCATACGTGCGGTCATGACTTAAGCATCCATTCCGAGAATCTTGGCGACGGTGAAGATGTCCTTGTCGCCGCGGCCGGAGAGGTTCATCAGGATGATCTCGTCCTTGCCCATCTTCGGCGCGCGCTTGATGACTTCGGCCAACGCATGCGACGGTTCCAGCGCCGGAATGATGCCCTCGAGGCGCGTCAGCGTCTGGAAGGCTTCGAGCGCCTCGTGGTCCATGATCGGCACATATTCGACGCGGCCGATATCGTTCAGATAGGAATGCTCTGGGCCGATGCCGGGATAATCGAGGCCGGCCGAAATCGAATGGCCTTCCTTGATCTGGCCGTCGCCATCCTGCAGCAGATAGGTGCGGTTGCCATGAAGAACGCCCGGCGAACCGGCGGTGATCGAGGCGCAATGCTCGTCACCCTGCAGACCCTTGCCGCCCGCTTCGACGCCGACGATCTTGACGCCTTCGTCATCGAGGAACGGATGGAAGATGCCGATAGCGTTCGAGCCGCCACCGACGGCGGCAACGACGAGATCCGGCAGACGTCCCTCGGCTTCCAGCATCTGCTGCTTGGCTTCAGTGCCGATCACCGCCTGGAAATCCCGAACCATCTCCGGATAGGGATGTGGGCCGGCGGCGGTGCCGATCAGGTAATAGGTGTCGTCGACATTGGTGACCCAGTCGCGCAGCGCCTCGTTCATGGCGTCCTTCAGCGTGCCTTGTCCAGCCGTCACCGGCTTCACTTCGGCACCGAGGAGCTTCATGCGGAACACGTTCGGCGCCTGGCGCTCGACATCGGTGGCGCCCATATAGACGACGCAGGGAAGACCGAAGCGGGCGGCAACGGTCGCCGAGGCAACGCCATGCTGGCCGGCACCGGTTTCAGCGATGATGCGGGTCTTGCCCATGCGCTTGGCCAGCAGGATCTGGCCGATGCAGTTGTTGATCTTGTGGGAACCTGTGTGGTTCAACTCTTCGCGCTTGAAGTAGATCTTCGCGCCGCCAAGCTCGGCCGTCAGCCGTTCCGCAAAATACAGCGGGCTCGGGCGGCCGATATAGTGGGCGCCGAGATTTTTCAGTTCCGCCTGGAATTCCGGATCGTCCTTCGCCTTGTCCCACTCGGCCTGCAGGTCGAGAATGAGGGGCATCAGCGTCTCGGCGACAAAACGGCCGCCATAGATGCCAAAACGGCCATCTTCATCAGGGCCGGAACGGAAGGAATTCGGTTTAGGCGTCTCGTTCACTATTAACTCCCTGAAGCGGTTTCAGGCTGATACGCCTTCTCGACCGCATCGAAAAATTCATCGATCATCGCGACGCTTTTCGCGCCCGGTGCACTCTCGACACCGGAGGAAACGTCGATGCCTGGCGCTTTGGTGATGATCAGCGCGTCGGCAATGTTGTCCTTGTTCAGTCCACCGGAAAGCATGTAATCGACGCTTCCGTCAAGCCAGTCGAGCAGGCTCCAATCGAAGGAAACCCCGTTTCCGCCGGGCAATTCGGAGCCTTTCGGCGGCTTCGCATCGAAGAGGAAGCGATCAGCGATACCGATATAGGCCTCGACCCGCTTCAAATCGTCGGAGGTGCGCACCGAGAAAGCCTTCATGACAGGAAGACCGTAAACGGCCTTTATGGTCAAAACGCGTTCCGGGCTTTCATCGCCATGAAGCTGGATGATATCGGGGCGCAAAAGCGCAACGATTTCATCGAGATCGTCGTTTGTTGGGTTAACCGTGACGGCCACGATCTTGGCCTTGCCGCGCACCGCGTCCGCCAGCCTTCCGGCGACGTCAGGCTCGATATAGCGCGGACTTTTTTCGAAGAAGATGAAGCCGATATGGGTCGCGCCGCGCTTAAGCGCGCGATCGATCGTCTCGGCCGTCTTCAGACCACAGATTTTGATGTCCGGTTTCATGGCAGCGAAGTGACACGAAAAGGCAAAAGAGTCGAGCCAATTTGCGATGGAGGCTTAATTTCGCGCGGTTTCCGCTCAGTCGAAACTGATGGCGTGAAGCAGGCTTCCGTGGCGCTTCAGCCAGCCCTTGGCCTCATCCATATCGGGGCAGAGCTTCTCGCACAACGCCCAGAAGCGCGGGCCGTGATTCATCTCCTTGAGATGGGCCACTTCATGGGCGGCGAGATAATCGATCACGGAAGGCGGCGCCATGACGATGCGCCAGGAAAAGCTCAGATTTCCCTCGGAAGAGCAGGATCCCCAGCGGCTGCGCGTATCCTTCATCGAGATCGACTTGATCGGCGCCTTGATAGACCGGGCGTGGAAATGCGCCAGGCGTTCGAGATCGGCGCGGGCTTCCTTCTTCAGGAAGGTGGCGACCCGCCGGCCGAGATGCTCCGGCATTCCGCTGACCCTGAGGATATGATCGCCATCGACGATGACCGCTTCCGTAAGGCCGCGCAGGCTGCCGGTAAGTCTGATGCGGTGACGGATGCCGCGAAGGAGGATCTCGCCGCCATCCTGAAGCCCGGTATCCTGTGAAAACTTGGCGAGCTTCGTCAGCAGCCAGCCCTGATGGCGGTCGAGGAAGGCGTTGACCTCGCGCTGGGCGAGCCCGCGCGGCACCGTCATTTTCAGCGCCCGGCCACCGGGTTCGATCCGCAGCGTGATCCGCGTGGCGCGATCATGCTGCTTGATCGTCAGCGGCATCAATCGGCCGGCGACATCAAGCGTCCGTGTCTCCGGCGGAGCAGGCTTTCTGACGGACGGGCGCCGCGGCTTGGAAAGAAGCGGAAACATGGTGCTTTTCTATACGATTCGGGCAATTCCAGACAAAGAAAAACCGGCATCGAGGATGCCGGTTCGCTCGTTCTTCACCAAAGCCTTCAAGGCGTTTGGTATTCAGCGACCGGGCCGTTGTCGTCGCGCTTGGCGTTCTTGCGATCGCGCATGAAGCGGTCGAATTCGTCCTGGTCCTTGGCGCGGCGAAGCTCGCGCATGTAGTTGTCGAACTCTTCGCGCATCTCGTCGAGCTTGCGGCGCTCTTCCTCGATGCGGTCGATCTCGGCTTTCCGCCAGTCATCGAAGGCGACGTTGCCTGTCGAGAAATGCGGGCGGTGGCGGCCATGCGTCGAACGGCGGCAGCTGGCAAAGAAGCCATCGGCAGCGTTGTTGGCATCGCGCTTGAAGCCGCGAAGGCGTTCGCCGAAGATGATATAGGCAAGCATGGCCAGGCCGAGAGGCCAGAAGACCACGAAGCCCAGCACCATCAGGGCAATGGTAGCCGGAGTCCAATCCGGGCGAAGCAATGCTGACTGGTTCATCGTGCGGTATCCTCGCTTTCTGCACCCGGCAGAATACCGAATGCTGGAAATCGATGTGGTTACCGCTCCACGGCCCTTCAAGACGATTGCCCGCGAAATCGGACAATGCCTTGAATGACAAGGATTAAATCAGCAATCGCTAACTAGCCGGATTTGCCGCCCTTGATGACGCGCTTGACGGCAGGTTTCGAGGAGCGTGCGTGCTCCCGGACGAAATTGACGATCCGCGGGGCGATCTCCTTGCGGAAACGCGAGCCGTTGAACACGCCGTAATGGCCGACATCCGGCTGCAGATAATGCATGCGCATGTTGTCTGGAATGTTCGTACAGATCGTCTGCGCGGCATGCGTCTGCCCGACGCCCGATATGTCGTCATTTTCGCCTTCGACGGTGAGCAAGGCAACGTTGCGGATCGCCTTGGGATCGACAAGCTTGCCGCGATGCACCAGTTCACCCTTTGGCAGCGCGTGCTTGATGAACACCTGATCGACGGTCTGCAGGTAGAATTCCGCCGTCAGATCCATGACCGCCAGATATTCGTCATAGAAATCGCGGTGCTTTTCCGGCTCGCCATCGTTCTTCACCAGATGCATGAAGAACTCCTTGTGCGCCACGAGGTGGCGGTCAAGGTTCATCGACATGAAGCCGGAGAGCTGCAGGAAGCCCGGGTAGACGGGACGCATGAAACCCGGCTGCGGCCACGGAACATTCATGATCACGTTGTCGGCAAACCATTCCAGCGGCTTGTCTTTCGCAAGCTTGTTGACAGCCGTTGGGTTGATGCGCGTATCGATCGGGCCGCCCATCAGCGTCATCGACGCCGGAGAGAGCGGATCATTTGCTTCTTCCATGACGGCAGCGGCGGCAAGCACCGGTACCGAGGGCTGACAGACGGCAACGACATGCGTGTCGGGACCGAGGAAATGCAGCATCTCGATGACGTAATCGACATAGTCGTCAAAATCGAACGTGCCGTCGGTCATCGGCACCATGCGTGCATCGATCCAATCAGTGATGTAAACATCAGCGCTTGGCAGAAGAGCTTCGACTGTGCCGCGCAGCAGCGTCGCATAGTGGCCTGACATCGGCGCGACGATCAGGATTCGCGGATCGCGATGATCGGCGGGCAGATTGCGCGAGAAGTGCAGCAGATTGCAGAACGGCCTCGACCAGACGATCTCTTCGCGGACCTTGACCTTCTTGCTATCGATAACGGTTTCCGGGAGGCCGAATTCCGGCTTGCCATAGCGGCGCGTGGTGCGCTCGAACATTTCGAGACTGGCAGCGATCGTGCGGCCGAACGGTGTCTGGGACCAAGGATTGAGCGGATTGGCATAGGCCATCCGCATCACATCGGCGGCAGCGCGAAACGGCGCCATTGCAGCGTGATTCAGTTCGTAGAGCTGATAAAACATGAGATGCGCCACCTTTCTTTACCGGAAAAGACGGCGCCTTGGGGGCTGGCACACATTTCTTTCCATTATCTCTGCTGGCACTTCAACGCAGATTAACAGGCTTTTGTTGCATAGCAACATAGGTGCGCGCACCGCAAAAGAAATGCCGGGGCATCACATCCCCGGCATCATCATGCTCTTCAATCGTTAAGAGACCCGGTTCGGTCAGATATCGGCGACGAAAGTCTGCTTCTGGGTGCCGAGACCTTCGATGCCGAGCTCCACAACATCGCCGGGCTTGAGATAACGCGGCGGCTTCTGGCCCATGCCGACGCCGGGCGGCGTGCCCGTCGAAATCACATCGCCGGGATGCAGCGACATGAACTGGCTGAGATAGGAAACGAGAAAGGCGACACCATAGACCATGGTCTTCGACGAGCCGTCCTGCATCTTCTCGCCATTGACGGTCAGCCACATGCCGAGATTCTGCGGATCGGGAATCTCATCCTTGGTGACCAGCCAGGGGCCGATCGGGCCGAAGGTGTCGCAGGACTTGCCCTTGGTCCACTGGCCGGAGCGCTCGGTCTGGAAGGCCCGTTCGGAGACGTCGTCGGAAACGCAATAACCGGCAACATAATCAAGCGCTTCGGCTTCCGAGACGTATTTCGCGGTCTTGCCGATGACGACGCCGAGCTCGACTTCCCAGTCGGTCTTTTCCGAGCCGCGCGGAATGACGACATTGTCATCAGGACCGATGATGGCGGAGGTCGCCTTCATGAAGATGATCGGCTCGGGAGGCACGGTGGCGCCGGTTTCGGCGGCATGGTCCGAGAAATTCAGGCCGATGCAGATGAACTTGCCGGTGCCGGCGACGCAAGCGCCGATACGGCCCGGCGCGATTTCCGGCAGGCTCTTCGGGTCGAGCGCCGCGATCTTCTTCAGGCCTTCGGGAGAAATCGCCGCACCACCAATATCGGAAACATGGGCGGAAAGATCACGGATCTTGCCGTCAGCATCAAGAATCGCCGGCTTCTCGCTACCCGCTTGGCCTACACGCATCAGTTTCATGGGATGTCCTCCTCATCGAAAAGAATTCGCAAAGAGCTATGCACCAGTTGTCCAACCATGTCATTACGGGTTTTCCCCGAAGCGGTACGCGGCTTTAAAAAATCTCCAACAAATCTGGGCCTGCCGGCACAATCCCGGTCGGGTTGAGTTTCTCGATCGAATAATAGCCACGCTTGATGTGATCGATATTGACGGTGGCAGCGATGCCCGGACAATCCAGCATGCGCCGGCAGAATGCCTTCAGATTCGGATAGTCGGCGACGCGGCGCAGGTTGCATTTGAAGAGGCCGTGATAGGCCGGATCGAAACGCACCAGGGTCACGAAGAGGCGGATGTCGGCCTCGGTCGGATGATCGGCAAAGAGAAAGGCCCGTCCCTGCAATTGCGGCTCGACCCAATCGAGGCAAGCAAAGACATCGGCGAAAGCTTCCTCATAGGCGATTTGCGTCGTCGCAAATCCGGCGCGATAGACGCCGTTGTTCAGCCGCGAATAGATGTGGTCGTTGAAGGCATCGATCTCCGAACGCTTGTTATCCGGATAAAGGTCGATCGCACTGTTCGCGAGATCGCCGAATCCGCTATTCAGCATGCGCAGGATATCAGCCGATTCGTTGTTGACGATCGTCTGCTTCTGCTTGTCCCAAAGTACAGGGACGGTTGCCCGGCCGGTGAAATCCGGGTCAACTTTCGTATAGATCTCATGCATATAGGTGGCGCTGTTGACGGTATCTCTGGTCGCTCCCGGATAGTCACCAAAACGCCAGCCCTGCTTCGAGAGCGCCGGTTCGACGATGGAGACGCTGATGACGCCGTCCAGGCCCTTAAGCGTCCGTCCAATCAGCGTGCGGGAAGCCCAGGGGCAGATATAGGCGACATAGAGATGGTAGCGGCCGGCCTCGGCGTTGAAACCCAGCTCGCCTGTCGGGCCTGCCGATCCATCCGGTGTGACCCAGTTGCGGAAGCTGGATGTCTGGCGCACAAAGCCGCCCTTGGCATCCGTCGCCTGAACCGGCTGCCAATCCTCGGTCCATTTTCCATTTACCAGCATCACCGGCTCCTTCGTCATCGCGATGCGAATAGATACCGCGTGTTCGCATGGCTGGGAGGCCCTGTTTTTGGAAACAGACTGTCGTGCGATCGCGAAACCGGCGCTTGCCAAGTGATGGGGCCGGGAAATATGACCATAGGCAGAATGGACCGGAGCCCCCCATGACCACAAGTAATAGCCGCGAATCCCAATTTCCCATCGAAGCCATGTTTCTCGACCGCTGGTCGCCGCGCGCCTTTACCGGCGAAATGATCAGCGAAGAGCAGATCCTGACGATCCTCGACGCCGCGCATTGGGCGCCCTCCTCTGCCAACCAGCAGCCTTGGCGCTTCATCTATGCGCTGAAGGGTTCCGAGCATTTCGAAACCGCGCTTGGATTGCTTGCTGAAGCCAATCAGGAATGGGCCAAGAACGCCTCCGCCCTGCTTTTCGTGGTTTCGCGCGGATTCAGCGGTGATTTTTCAGAGGGCAAGAAAAGCTACACGCATTCCTTCGACGCCGGTGCCGCATGGGGCCATTTTGCCATGCAGGCGCGCTTCTCCGGCTTCTATGCCCACGGCATGGGCGGCATCAAGCACGACGAGATCATGACGACGTTTGCTATCCCCGAAGGCTACCGCGTCGAAGCCGGCATCGCGCTTGGCCGCCTTGCCGACAAAAGCGTGCTTTCGGAGCGCAACCAGGCACGCGAGTTTCCAAGCCAGCGCAAGCCGCTGGCCGAAGTTGCCTTCAACGGCAAATTTGTCGCCAACTGAGCCAAAACAAAAAAGCCGCGCAGCTCTCACTGCGCGGCTTTTTTCTTTGATATCAATTAGATATCGAGGTTTGCGACGCTGAGCGCATTTTCCTGGATGAACTCGCGGCGCGGCTCGACTTCATCGCCCATCAGACGGGCAAACAATCCATCGGCATCGGTCGCATCGTTAACCTTGACCTGCAGCAGCGAGCGGACGTTCGGATCGAGCGTCGTTTCCCAGAGCTGCTCGGCATTCATTTCGCCAAGACCCTTGTAGCGCTGCATCGTCAGCCCCTTGCGGCCGCTGGCAAAGATCGTCTCGAGAAGAGCGCGAGGCCCGGCAAGTTCGACTTCGCCATCGCGGCGCGAAAGCTTTGGCGGGACGTCGTAGATTTCCTTGAGGCGTGCCGAAAGCTGATCGATAAGGCGAGCATCCTGCGAGCCGATCAGCGCCATGTCGAGCACGACAACTTCCTTGACGCCGCGGACCATGCGCTCGAGACGGAGACCCCCTTCGCTCGTCAGTCCGCCTTCCCAGCCGCGTTCGGTTTCTTCGGCGATGATGTCGAGACGCCTGGCGACTTCGGCAGCCAGCCCTTCGGCACGGCTGCGATCGCTGACGGCCTCGGCATTCAATGCGCCGGCGATCGCTGCCTGTTCGACAACGGCGCGATTGTAGCGCGAATGAAGATTATCGAGCAGCGTGCGCAGGCGCAAAGCGTCCTGAATGACTTCGCGCACGTCCTGGCCGACGCGCACCTCACCGCTTGCAAGCTTCAGCGCAGCGTCTTCGAGACCCTGGCCGATCAGGTAGTCTTCCAGTGCACTCTCGTTCTTGACGTACTGGACCGACTTGCCGCGCGCGACCTTATAGAGCGGCGGCTGGGCGATATAGAGATGGCCGCGCTCGATCAGCTCAGGCATCTGGCGGAAGAAAAAGGTGAGCAGCAATGTACGGATATGGGCGCCGTCGACGTCAGCGTCCGTCATGATGATGATCTTGTGGTAGCGCAGCTTCTCGACGTTGAACTCATCCTTGCCGATGCCGGTGCCGAGTGCGGTGATCAGCGTACCGATTTCCGCCGAGGATAGCATCTTGTCGAAACGGGCACGCTCGACGTTCAAAATCTTACCGCGCAGCGGCAGGATTGCCTGATTCTCGCGCGAACGGCCCTGTTTTGCCGAACCGCCTGCCGAATCACCCTCGACGAGGAAGACTTCGGATTTCGACGGATCACGCTCGGAGCAGTCAGCGAGTTTGCCGGGCAGCGATGCAATATCGAGCGCGCCCTTGCGGCGCGTCAGTTCACGTGCCTTGCGGGCCGCTTCGCGGGCGGCGGCGGCTTCCACCACCTTGCCGACCAGGATTTTGGCGTCCGCGGGATGCTCTTCGAGCCAGGTGCTCAGCGCTTCGCTGACAAGGTTTTCAACGACAGGGCGGACTTCCGAGGAAACCAGCTTGTCCTTTGTCTGCGATGAGAATTTCGGATCCGGAACCTTCACCGACAGAACCGCCGTCAGGCCTTCGCGGCAGTCATCACCGGTCAGCGAGACCTTTTCCTTCTTCGTGATGCCCGAGCTATCGGCATAGGAGGTTATCTGGCGGGTCAGGGCGGCGCGGAAGCCGGCCATGTGGGTGCCGCCATCGCGCTGCGGAATGTTGTTGGTAAAGCACAGCACGTTCTCGTGATAGCTATCGTTCCACCACATGGCGACTTCGACGGTAATCCCGTCCTTCTCGCTGCGAATGGCAACGGGCTTATCGACCAGCGGCTTCTTGGCACGATCGAGGTAGGCGACGAATGCTTCGAGGCCGCCATCATAGAGAAGCTCTTCCTGGCGAATATCGGAATGGCGCTTGTCGGTGAGCAAGATGCGAACGCCGGAATTCAGGAAGGCGAGCTCCCGGAGACGGTGTTCCAGCGTGCCATAATCGAATTCCGTCATGGTGAAGGTCTCACCACTCGGCATGAAGCTGACTTCCGTACCGGTTTCGCTGGCATCGCCGATCACCTTCAGCGGCGCATCAGCAACGCCATGGGTGAAGCTCATTTCATGCAGCTTGCCCTGCCGGCGGATGCGCAGCTTAAGCCAGACGGACAGCGCGTTGACAACCGAAACACCGACGCCGTGAAGACCGCCCGAGACCTTGTAGGAATTCTGATCGAATTTACCGCCGGCATGCAGCTGGGTCATAATCACCTCGGCTGCAGAGATGCCCTCGCCGGTGTGAATGTCTGTCGGGATGCCGCGTCCATTGTCGGTGACGGTGACGGAGCCATCGGCATTGAGCGTCACGGTGACGATATCGGCATGCCCGGCCAGCGCCTCGTCGATCGCATTGTCAACGACTTCGTAGACCATGTGATGAAGGCCGGAGCCATCGTCAGTGTCGCCGATATACATGCCCGGGCGCTTGCGCACCGCATCGAGGCCCTTCAGGACCTTGATGGAATCTGCGCCATACTCGGTGCTAACGCCGTTTTCCGTCGCGGGTGTATCGGTCATACTGTCTTTGAATTTCCCTGTTGTAACGGCCTGGATGACCTTGCGAATCACCGGCGTTTCTCATTCCGGAATATAGGGTTTTTGCGCGCCAATCCCAATGCCGGAGCCTTGAAATCCGGCATTAAGCAGGGGATTATGACGGTTTTCCGTCCGCTTTTCCGCCTTTTTCCAACACCGCGTTGAGCTCCGCCAGGACGGGCGCGTCAAGGCTGCGGATCTGACCCGCCAAACGGTTTGCAAAGGCCGTATATTCGGGCGGCAAACCTGACGTATCGATGACAACACGCGGGTCGGAAGAGCGCGCCAGGAGGAAGAGTTCCTCCGCTTCATCCCAGATGATGTTGAAATAGCCGGCGATCCGCTGCAGCAGGTCGAAGGTCGGCAGGCCGCGTTTTCCGTGCTCCAGCGCCGATAGATAGGCAGGCGACACATTCAGCGCTGCCGCCATCTGCTTCTGCGAAACGCCCTTGCGGGATCGCAGCTTGCGGACAGCCTCGCCGAAGGGCGTCGTCATGAGCGATCTCCCGCCCGGCGGGCGAGACGGATGTAGAGAGCGCCCTCGCCGCCATGATGCTGCGCGGCAGATTCGTAAGACGAGATCAGATACCGGAACTCAGGCTTCGAGAACCACAACGGCACGGCGCGCTTCAGTGCGCCTTCGCTGCCGAGCGAGCTTCCCTTGCCGGTGATCACCAGCACGTGCCGCATGCCGCGCTCATGGGCGCGGATCAAAAAGTCGAGAAGGATGACATGGGCTTCGCTTTGCACCAGTCCGTGCAGGTCGATGCGGGCTTCCAGCGCCAGGCGCCCCTTGGCGATCTTGCGCTTGACCGGGCGCTCGAGTGGATGGTGCTGACCGGAGGACGGCTTGGCGGCGGGTTGCTGGACCGGAGGCGTTACAGGCGCTGTCTCCATGCGCTGCTTTTCGGTCGCTTCGATTTCCGCCTCGGCAGCAGCCAGGAAGGCGTCGAGTTCGGTCAGTTCGCCGGTCTTGCCCGCCATCGGGCGGGTGCTGCGTACCACCCTGCCCCAAAGAATGCGCTCGTCGGTGCTGAGCTTGCGATCCCTAGCCATCAGAGAAAACGCCCCGCGGCTTCATTGGGTATCAGGATGGCGAAATCCGCATCGTTTCTGACCGTTCCGGCCTGTTCGCCGGCATCGTCTCCGGAGCCGGTGAAAATGTCACCCCGCGCGGGGCCGACGATCGCCGAGCCGGTGTCGAGCGCCAGCATCAACCGCGCGAAGCCGCGTCCGCCATCCAGATGGGTAAGGCTTTCCGAGCGGATGAAGAACGGGAAGCCGAATGTGTGGATCAGGCGATCGACTGCGAGCGAACGGCCGGCAAGGAGCGGAACCTTGGCGGCGGCAATCGGGCCGCTCGTTGCCCCCGCCGCCTCTGCCTCGCGGAAGAAGATGTAGGATCTGTTATGCCAGAGTACTTCGTCGACCTGGTCCGGATGAGCGCCAAGCCATGCGCGGATCGCCTGCATGGAGATCTGGCTGCGATCGATCTCGCCCCGGTCGATGAGAAGCTTGCCGATCGCCGAAAAGGGGTGTCCGGCCTTGGCGGCATAGGTGATGCGGCCCATCGTACCATCGGGATACCGCAAGCGAGCTGCACCCTGGACGTGGACGAAGAAGACATCGGCCTTCGATTTCGCCCAGGCTATCTCCAAGCTGCGTCCGGAAAGGACGCCCTGATCGATTGCCCGCCGGTCGGGATAAGCGCTGATCGAGCCCTTCGACGACAGGCCGAACGCGTAATAGGGATCAAGCCCGGCTGGCCTGTTCGTATCGTCGAGATCGATCAAGTCATCGGGGCGCCGATAGAATGGAAAACGATAGACGTCATCCGGCTTGGCCGAAACGGCGATTTCCGGCTCGTAGAACGCCGTCACGAAGCCCGGCTTTCCGTCACTCTTCCTGATCAGAAATGGCCGGCAGTTCTCTTCAAAGAAGCGGCGCGCCTTCATCGCGTTTGAAACGCCGGCATCCCGCGCCTTCTCAAGAAGCGACAGAAGGTCCTCGGCGGTCAGGCCTAGCGAACCGGTGCGGTAAGGCTTTACGCCGGAGATCTGCCGGCGGCAGGCGTCCATGACTTCAAAAAGGCTGGAAGGATCATCATCCTTCCAGCCCTTCAATTCATCGAAGCTGATGGGGTGCAGCGTGAAATCTGCCAGACCGTCACTCATGTTCCGATTCGGTTGCCACGAGTTTCCAATTGGGATCGCGCGAACGGGTGTCGCGGGCGAAGGTCCAGATGTCATTGACTTCGGCAACATCCTCGGCGTTGCCATCGATCAGCTTTTCATCCTTGTCATAGGTTGCCGAAATCAGCTGGCTGGATATCCGCAAGGTCATTTGCGCTTCGCTGCCCTTGACTTCGGCATTGGTGATTTCCGCCTTGTCGATGCCGACAAAGGTTGATTTCACCTTTTCGCCCTTTGCTTCGCGATCGGCGATCGCCGCATCGAAGCCATCGTAGACTTCAGGGGACAGCAGGTTCTTGAGGGTTTTGCGATCACCGTCGGCGAACGCCATGACGATCATCTCGTAGGCCATCTTGGCGCCATTCAGGAATTCCTTCGGCGTGAACGACGGATCGGCCTTGTTCATGGCGCGCAGCGCTCCGTTGAGCGGCGTGCCTGCCGGAGCGAAGGCATCGATGGCGGCAAAGCGATCTTCTTCCTCGCCATTGCCGTCGCGGCGCGGAAGGGTCACGACCTTTCCGGCATCGGCTGGCTCCTGGCCGGCTGCATCACGGGGCGTGTAGAGATCACGCGGCGGCTTTTCATTTCCCGTGCGGCGGCCAAGAACACTGCGGAGCTGGAAAAAAATCAGCACTGCCGCTACCAGGAAAAATAACGTGATGAAGTCGTTTGAACTCATATTGTCCCGCGATTGCAGTTAACATCCCAAATTTCTACTCCCATATAGTCCGCATAGACGGATGATTCAAATAGGAGCCCGCAAGCTTGCGGGTTGAAAACGATGCGATTGACGATGCTTCCCGGTTTTATGCTGCTTTTGCCCCTGGCGGAAATCGCGAGCTTCGTGATTGTCGGCAAGGCGATCGGTGTTCTGGCAACGCTTGGACTGGTGGTTCTTGGCGTGGTCGTCGGCATGTCGATGCTGCGCCGCCACGGCCTCGGCATCCTGCAGCGCATGTCCGCCGAAGGCCGGAACGGCGTTGCTCCGGGCCGCGAACTTTTGAAGCCTGCCATGCTTGTCATTGCCGGGCTGCTGTTCGTCATCCCGGGCTTCATCTCTGATATCATCGCTCTTCTGATCTGCATTCCGGCGGTGCGCGATCTGGCATGGAAATATGTCAGCCGTCGTTTCGTCGTCGTCGGCAGAACCAGTGGCTTTACCGCGTCAGCAGGATCGGGTGGCGATTTTCGTCCCCGCGGCCCTGCCGGAGGCAAGGTGGTCGATCTCGACGAGGACGATTTCAAGCGGCAACCCGACCCGAATTCTCCCTGGTCGGGCAAGCGGCTTGGCGACTGAGCGCTGTATTTGCTCAGGGTTGTAAGCCTTTCCACGAAATGGTAGATGGCGGCACCATCAAAATGCCCCTTCGAGGAAAATCCAATGGCTGATGAAAACAACGGCGCCGGTGCAGTAAGCCCGAGCCTCACCATTCTCGCTCAGTACACGAAGGATCTCTCCTTCGAAAACCCGGGCGCACCGCGGTCGCTGCAGGCTCGCGACACCGCGCCGGCTATCAATATCAGCGTCAACGTCAACGCCAACCCGCTGTCCGACACCGATTTCGACGTCGTTCTGTCGCTGAACGCGGAAGCCAAGGATGGTGACAAGACGGTATTCCATACCGAGCTGGTCTATGGCGGCGTCTTCCGCATCGCCGGCTTCCCGCAGGAACACATGCTGCCGGTTCTCTTCATTGAGTGCCCGCGCATGCTCTTCCCGTTTGCCCGCCAGATCATTGCCGACGTGACACGCAACGGCGGCTTCCCGCCGCTGATGATCGACCCGATCGATTTCGCGCAGATGTTCGCCCAGCGCGTTGCCGAAGAGCAGACCCGCGCCAAGGTTCAGACGAACTGATCTGATTTATGCTGATGAAATCTGAAATGCCCGGTCTGAAGCCGGGCATTTTTAGTTTGGGCGATCGTATTTCGACCAGATGCCCTTGGTCCCGAGCTTGGCGATCAGCGCGTCGTGCGCCGCGACCTCGGTCTCGCTCAGTCGGCTCGCCAGCGGCCGCGGCCTTTCCAGCACTGCCAGGACGACGTCATCTGTTTCATCATCGGTGTTTTCGGATCCAGTCGCTGCCGCAACGCCGAGCCCCAGTGCCGTCTGCCGGCCGCCGATCATCTCGATATAGACTTCGGCCAGCAGTTCGGAGTCGAGCAAGGCGCCGTGCTTGGTTCGATGCGAGTTGTCGATGCCATAACGGCGGCAAAGGGCGTCGAGCGAATTCGGTCCCATCGGATGCTTGCGCCGCGCAAGCGAGAGCGTATCGATCACCCGTTCCGGCAAGATCGGCGGCCTGCCGATGCGAGCGAGCTCGGCGTTCACGAAACCCATATCGAAGGTGGCGTTGTGAGCGATCCACTTTGCATCACCGAAAAATTCGATGATCTCCTCGACGACGTCGGCAAAGCCCTTCTTGTCCTTGAGGAATTCGTCGGTGATGCCGTGAACGGCGAGCGCATCCGGGTGGACCTTCTGGTCGCCGGGATTCATGTAGATATGGATCGTCCGGCCCGTCGGGAAATGATTGAAGAGCTCGATACCGCCGATTTCGATGATCCGGTCCAGGCGATTGTCGAGGCCGGTGGTTTCCGTATCGAAGATGATCTCACGCATTCCGGAACTCTCCTTTGGCGATCCTGCTTTGAAGATCGGCAATGATCTCGCTGACCCGCTGCTGCGCCATTTCGATGCCGTGACCGGTGTCGATCACATAATCGGCGCGCCGGCGCTTTTCGGCATCGGGCATCTGCCGCGAGAGAATCATCTTGAATTTGTCTTCCGTCATGCCCGGGCGCGCAAGCACCCTCGCCTTCTGAATCTGTGGATCGCAGCTGACGACAGCAATCACATCGGCGCGATTTTCCGCGCCGGTTTCGAACAGCAGGGGAATATCCAGCAATACGATGCTCTGACCCGCAGCTTGCTGATTGGCCAGAAATGCGGCTTCGCGCTGGCGCACGAGCGGATGAACGATCGCTTCCAGTGCCTTGAAGCCATCATGGCGCAGAGCGAGTTGCCGGGCCAGCTCGGCGCGATCGACCGCGCCTTCCTTCGATGTTCCGGGAAATTCGGCTTCGACCGCGGCTACTGCCTCTCCGGCATACAGGTCGTGCACGACGGCATCAGCATCGTTGACGGGAATACCGGCGGCGGCAAAGAGCTTTGCCGTCGTCGATTTTCCCATTCCGATGGAGCCCGTCAGGCCGATCCGCAACATCAATGCTTTTCCATGTCGGCGACGATGAGCGCACGAAGTTCGGCGTCGACATCGGGCGTTCTGCCGAACCACTTTGCGAAACCCGGTACGGCCTGATGCAAGAGCATGCCGAGCCCATCGACCGTTGCGAAGCCCTGCTGTTCTGCCTGGATGAGCATCGGTGTCCGCAGCGGCACATAGACGATATCGGTCACGACTGCGCCTGAAGCGAGCGGCGAGAAGTCCATTTGAGGTGCTGCCTCACCATCCATGCCGAGCGACGTGGTGTTGATGAAAAGTCCGGCGCCGGACATCACTTCGTTTAGCGCCTCCGGCGCATGGGCTCGAACCTGGGCACCGAAGCGATCGGCCAACTCCTGCGCCCGGCTGAGCGTGCGATTGACGACGTGAATGTTCTTCAACCCGCGATCGCGCACCGCCTGGATGACAGCGCGGCTTGCGCCCCCGGCACCGAAGATGACGGCCGTGCCGGTTTGGTCCCAGCCCGGATGGCGTTCATCGAGATTGGCGGTGAAGCCGCGGCCGTCTGTGTTGGTGGCGTGCAGCTTGCCATCTTCGATCCAGAGGGTGTTCGATGCTCCCAATTCTTCGGAAAGCGCATCCGGACAGTCGGCAAGTTGATAGGCCAGTTCCTTATGCGGGATCGTGACATTGCCGCCGGTGAAACCGGAGCTTCCATCTTTCAGGCTGGCAATGAAGCCGGCGAATTCCGCCGGTGCTACTTCATGGGCGCGGTAGCTGCCCGGCAGACCGAGCGTCTTCAGCCAGTAGCCATGGATGAGGGGCGAGCGCGAATGCTTGACGGGGAAGCCGGTGACGAAAGCCTTGGGGCCAAGTGTTTCACGTGAATCATCCATCGATCGCACCCAGTTCCCTCAGTTTGGCGAGCAGCGGCACCATGGGCAGGCCGATGATCGTGAAATAATCGCCGTCGATTTTCTCGAACAGCTGGATGCCCTCGCCTTCCAGCTGATAGGCGCCGACGCTCGACAGAGCCTTGGTTCCGACGCGTTGAAGATGCCGTTCGATAAATTGCGGCGACAGCTGGCGGACGGTCAAAGACGCATGCGCGACATGATCCCAAAGTGCAGTGCCGCCGCGGTAGAGAGCAATCGCGCTGTTGAGGCGATGAGTCTTGCCGCTGAGCGCCGCAAGATGGGCTGCAGCATCACCCATATCCACCGGCTTGTGAAACACCCGGTCGCCAAGCGACATGGTCTGATCGGAGCCGATCACCAGGGCATCCGGAAATCGCCTGCTGACGTCCTCCGCCTTGGCCCGCGCAAGCACGAGGGCCACCTCATCCGGAGAGGCACCATTCTTCTCAAGTGGTGCTTCGATCGCCCGCTCGTCAATGCTGGCGGCGTGGGCGTCGAACGTCAGACCGGCGTTCAGCATCAACGTTCGGCGAAAGGGGCTGGAAGAAGCAAGGATCAGCGGCGATGTCATTGGTTCTCGCGATCGGTTCACTGGTGATGATGCGCTTAGCGCAGCTTTGGCCGCAGGGCAACGATCGCCGCTGCCGTCTCCTCGATCGAGCGGCGTGTCACGTCGATGATCGGCCAATTGTGTTTGGCGCAGAGCGAGCGGGCATATTTCAGCTCCTCCGAAATCGCCGCTCGGTCAATATATTCGCCGCGGTCGAAACCAGCAGTCGCTCCGAGCACACGGTTTTCCCGCACCTGGGAAATGCGATCGGTCGTCGCGATCAGACAGACGATGAGCGGCTTAGTCGCCGAGAAGATCGCCTCGGGCAGCGGCACGCCGTAGACGATGGGGATATTGGCAGTCTTGATCCCGCGATTGGCGAGATAGATGCTGGTTGGCGTTTTAGATGTCCGGCTGATGCCGACGATGACGACGTCGGCGTCATTATAATCATCCGGCATCTGGCCGTCGTCATGGTCCATGGTGAAGTTCAAGGCTTCGATACGCGCGAAATAGCCGGCGTTCATGACATGTTGCGCGCCAACCCGGCGGCGCGAGGGAGCGCCGAGATATATCTGGAATGCCGCCATGACCGGCTCCAGCACGTTCACGGAGGCAACACCCATCTCCGCGCATCGTTCGTCGATCAGGGTCGCAAGTTCGCGGTCGACGATTGTATAAAGGACGATCCCGGGCTCGCCGTCGATTGCGTCAAGGACGGGCAGCAGCTGCCGACGGTTTCTGATCAGCGGATAAACATGCTCGATCGCCTGCGAGGACTTGAACTGCGCCGATGCCGCCCTGCCCGCCGAGATCAGAGTCTCTCCCGTTGAGTCAGATATCAGATGCAGATGGAAGAAGTTCGTCCGGTTCTCCACGTTATTTTCCGCCACCTGTTGAAAAGACTGGATGACCAAGAGCTACGGGAGCCGGAGGGTCCGAGGCAAGGGAAAACATGCCCAGTTTTCCACAATACGGATTTTCAGGAGACGGCTCAGGCCGGCTTGTGGACTTTGTGGACAGCTCTTCTCTGCCCATCTGAAGCTCACAGCTTATCCACAGATTGGGCCAATCAGCAGGCCGTTAGAAGCGATTGGAATCCCTTCGTGATTCAAAACCTTCAACAGAAACTGGCGAGGCCGGGCAAATTTGTCCTGAGCCAGCGAGCGACGAGCGACAAATCGTATCTTGAGTGGATGGATTTTAATCCTTGATAGTCACCGACTCTAAGAAATAGAAACCTTTTAAAATATCTTTGTTTTTTTATAGGGAAGAAGCGCTTGAGCGAAACGCGCCGGAAAATTCTGAGAGTTCTCGACGGTGAAACTCTCACCCCTCCGCCAGTCTGGCTTATGAGACAGGCAGGACGGTACCTGCCGGAATACAAACAAACGCGCCAGACCGCCGGAAGTTTCCTCGACCTCTGTTATTCTCCCGAGCATGCCGTCGAAGTGACGTTGCAGCCGATCCGGCGCTACGCCTTCGATGCCGCAATCCTGTTCTCAGATATTCTTGTTATTCCCGATGCGATGAAGCGCAACGTTCGCTTTACCGAGGGGCATGGACCGGAGATGGATCCGATCGACGAAGCGGGTATCGCTAATCTCAGCGATGAGGATATCGTTTCCTATCTACAGCCGGTCATGGAGACTGTCAGGCGCCTGCGCGCCGAGCTTCCTACCGAAACGACGCTGCTCGGCTTCTGTGGAGCTCCCTGGACGGTTGCGACCTATATGATTGCCGGTAAGGGCACACCAGATCAGGCCCCTGCCCGGCTGTTCGCCTACAAGCATCCGAAAGCCTTCGAGCGTCTGCTGATGCTGTTGGCCGACGTCTCGGCGGATTATCTGGTGGCTCAGATCGATGCTGGTGCCGATGCCGTTCAGATCTTCGACTCCTGGGCTGGCGTTCTCGGAGAGAAGGAATTCACGGCATACGCGATCCGCCCGGTGGCGCGGATGATTGCCTCGATCCGATCCCAGCGGCCAAAGGCCAAGATCATCGCCTTTGCCAAGGGCGCTGGTTATCAGCTGAAGGATTACCGGCAAAAGACCGGCGCTGATGCGATCGGGCTCGACTGGTCGGTGCCGCTTGCCTTTGCCCAGGAGCTGCAGAAGGATGGTCCCGTCCAGGGTAATCTCGATCCGATGCGCGTCGTTGCCGGCGGCAAAGCTCTGGAGGAAGGGATCGATGAAATTCTCGACAAGCTCGGGAACGGGCCGCTGATCTTCAATCTCGGTCATGGCATCACACCGCAGGCTGACCCCGAGAACGTGCGGCTGCTTGTCGAGCGCGTGCGCGGATCGCGAGGCTGAGGATGGAGAAGCAGACCGATGCCCGGCCAGGGGCCTATGCCCGCCGACGCGCTCATTTCGCGCTGATCTTCTTTGCGCTTCTGGCAGTTGGGCTTTTCGCCTGGAACCCGGAGAACCTCTATCTCTGGATCAAGGCGCTGCACATCATCGCAGTGATTTCCTGGATGGCCGGGCTGTTCTACATGCCCCGGCTTTTCATCTATCACACGGATGCGGAGCCGGGCTCCGCGCAGTCCGAGACCTTCAAGGTGATGGAGCGCCGGCTGCTGAAGATCATCATGAACCCGGCAATGATGCTGACCTGGATTTTCGGGCTCTATCTTGCCTGGTCGGTCTATGGTTTCCAAGGCGGCTGGCTACATGCGAAGATCGGCCTCGTCGTTCTCTTGACGGGCGTGCACATGTTCTTCAGCCGGGCTGTCCGGGACTTCGCAGCCGACCGGAACAGGCGTTCGGCGCGCTACTGGCGGTTCATGAACGAGGCGCCGACGGCGCTGATGATCCTGATCGTTATCCTCGTCGTGGTGAAGCCGTTTTAGGGGCTGTGGCGGTCTCAGGTTAAATTTGCTTCATTTTAAGCAGCCCCCTTGCGGCGCCTTATCTTAGTCGCTATTTTCCGCGCATCTCATCTTCGTGGCATGTGTTTTGAGTTCAGTCGTCTGCGAGCCTTTCGCGAGACCGAATACGTCCCGACATAGCCTTCCCCCTTTGAAATATAGAGTAATGGTCACTTCATGGCTGAAATGAAGCTTCAGGAACTTAAGAGTAAATCCCCGACCGATCTTCTGGCCTTCGCCGAATCGCTCGAGGTCGAAAATGCAAGTACAATGCGCAAACAGGAATTGATGTTTGCGATCCTGAAGGTTCTTGCCAGCCAGGACGTTGAAATCATCGGCGAAGGCGTCGTCGAAGTTCTACAGGACGGTTTTGGTTTCTTGCGTTCTGCAAACGCCAACTATTTGCCGGGTCCTGACGATATCTACATTTCCCCCTCGCAGATCCGTCGCTTCTCGCTGAAGACGGGCGATACCGTCGAGGGCCCGATCCGCGGACCGAAGGAAGGCGAGCGCTATTTCGCTCTGCTGAAGGTCAACACGATCAATTTCGACGACCCGGAAAAGATCCGTCACAAGGTTCACTTCGACAACCTGACGCCGCTTTATCCGAACGAGCGCTTCCGTATGGAGCTCGACATCCCGACGTCGAAGGATCTCTCTTCGCGCGTCATCGATCTTGTGGCTCCGCTCGGCAAGGGCCAGCGTGGTCTGATCGTCGCTCCGCCGCGCACCGGTAAGACGGTTCTGCTGCAGAACATCGCGCATTCGATCACTGCCAATCATCCGGAATGCTATCTGATCGTTCTCCTCATTGATGAACGTCCGGAAGAAGTGACGGATATGCAGCGCTCGGTGAAGGGCGAAGTCGTTTCTTCGACTTTCGACGAGCCGGCGGTCCGCCACGTCCAGGTTGCCGAAATGGTCATCGAGAAGGCCAAGCGCCTTGTCGAGCATGGCCGTGACGTCGTCATCCTGCTCGATTCGATCACCCGCCTCGGCCGCGCCTACAACACCGTCGTACCGTCCTCGGGCAAGGTCTTGACCGGTGGTGTCGATGCAAACGCCCTGCAGCGTCCAAAGCGTTTCTTCGGCGCAGCCCGTAATATCGAAGAGGGCGGCTCCTTGACGATCATCGCCACGGCGCTGATCGATACCGGCAGCCGAATGGACGAAGTCATCTTCGAAGAATTCAAGGGTACCGGCAACTCGGAAATCGTGCTTGACCGCAAGGTCGCCGACAAGCGCATCTTCCCGGCGATGGATATCCTCAAGTCCGGCACGCGCAAGGAAGACCTGCTGGTGCCGCGCCAGGATCTGCAGAAGATCTTCGTTCTGCGCCGTATCCTTGCACCGATGGGAACCACCGATGCGATCGAGTTCCTGATCGACAAGCTGAAGCAGACGAAGAATAATCCGGATTTCTTCGACTCGATGAACACGTAGTCTTTAGCCGGATTCAGCTAGAAAGCCGGTCGCGAATAGCGGCCGGCTTTGCCATTTGTAGAGAAAGAGGCGATCTGGGAAATGCCAGGAGAGACGATCTACGCGCTGTCGAGTGGCGGATTGCCGTCCGGTGTTGCGGTTATCCGCATCAGCGGCCCTGCCACATCTGTGATCCTCGAGGATCTTATCGGCAGTCTCCCCGGCCCCAGATCGGCAACTCTTCGAACGATTCGTGACCGGAACGGTCTACCGATCGATTCGGGCCTGATACTATTCTTCCCCTCCCCAGCCTCTTTCACCGGCGAAGACTGCGCCGAGTTTCAGGTTCACGGCGGCCGGGCCGTTGTGCAGCGTCTCCTATCAAGACTTGGCGAATTCCCGACGACACGCATGGCCGTTGAGGGGGAGTTTTCCCGTCGGGCCTTTGAGAATGGAAAGCTCGATCTCGTCGAAGTCGAGGGACTTGCCGATCTTATTGCGGCGGAAACCGAGATGCAGCGCCGCCTTGCCGTTGAGCACAGCTCCGGTCACCTGTCCACGCTATACGATTCGTGGGCGGAACGATTGACGCGGTGCCGTGCACTGATCGAAGCGGAGTTGGATTTCGCTGATGAGGATGATGTGCCAGGGTCGGTCTCCGACCAGGTCTGGGCAGAGGTTGCCGTTCTCAGAGCTGCGGTTGACGCGCATCTCTCGGATGCACCAGCCGGGGAAATCATCCGGGATGGTTTTAAGGTCGTCATTGCCGGCGCACCGAACGCCGGAAAATCGTCTCTGATGAATGCGCTGGCGCAGCGCGATCTGGCGATCGTGACGGATGTCGCGGGCACGACCCGGGACGTGCTGCAAGTCGATCTCGATATCGGCGGCTACCTTGTGAAGCTCTATGATACGGCGGGATTGAGAGAGACAGACGAGCTCGTCGAGCGCGAGGGCATTCGCCGCGCCGAGAACATGGTTGCCGAGGCCGATCTGGTGCTGTATCTGCATGACCTATCTGTTGGTGCCGCGGTTTCAACACCTGCTGATCCGCGCGTCTTGACCGTGGGGACGAAGGCAGACCTGGCGCCGGCTAGGAACGAGCTTGATCTTTCAATCTCCGTTCAGACCGGTGCGGGGCTTCAAGAGCTTCGGTCGATGATTGGCGGCCGGATTGAGCAGATGGTCCGGCCAGATAGTTTCTCATTGCCGAGCAGGCTCCGCCATAAGGATTCGTTGGCGGAATGCTTGTCGGCGATTGAGCGATCTCTTGGTATGGATGGCCCTGTCGATCTCGATTTGAGGGCTGAAGAGTTGCGGATCGCGGCAAATGCCCTTGGCCGCATCACCGGCCGTGTGGATGTGGAAAACCTGCTTGACGTGATCTTCTCCGAATTTTGTATTGGGAAATGATTCACGTGAAACATCGGACGGATGTGACTTGCGTGAGTTTCACGTGAAACGTCTGAAACAAACTTGGTTTGGCTCATGAAATACGATGTCATTATCATAGGCGGCGGTCATGCCGGAACAGAGGCGGCAAGCGCCGCTGCGCGTCTGGGTGCTAAGACGGCGCTCGTCACCCATCGGCGTGATACGATCGGGGTGATGTCCTGCAACCCCGCTATCGGTGGCCTTGGAAAGGGACACCTTGTTCGCGAGGTTGACGCCCTTGATGGGCTCATGGGTCGGGTTGCCGATGCAGCTGGTATCCAGTTCCGCATGCTCAATCGCAAGAAAGGCCCGGCCGTCCGGGGCCCCCGTACACAGGCCGATCGCAAACTTTATCGCGAAGCGATGCTGCGGGAAATCGAAGCGATCGACGATCTTGATATCATCGAAGGCGACGCGTTCGACCTGGCGACCGCGGACGGGTCCGTTACCGGTGTCATCATGAAAGATAGCCGGATTCTTTCGTGCCGTGCGGTTGTCCTGACGACCGGAACTTTTCTTCGGGGATTGATCCATATTGGCGATACGAAAATTCCTGCGGGCCGCGTCGGCGAAGATCCATCGTTAGGCCTGTCAGGCACGCTTCAGCGTCTTGGCATTTCGCTCGGGCGTTTGAAGACCGGAACGCCAGCTCGTCTGGATAGCCGCACCATCGATTGGGCGAGTGTCGGCCGTCAGGGCGCCGATGACGAGTTGACGCCGTTCTCGTTTATGACCGACAAAATTACCAATACACAAGTCGATTGCGGCGTAACCCGTACGACCGAGGCGACGCATCGGATCATCAGCGAGAACATTGGCAAGTCTGCGATGTATTCCGGGCAGATCGAGGGTGTCGGCCCGCGCTATTGCCCGTCAATTGAGGATAAGATCGTCAAGTTTGGTGAACGTGATGGACATCAGATTTTTCTGGAGCCTGAAGGCCTCGACGATCATACGGTCTATCCGAATGGGATTTCGACATCTCTGCCCGCAGATATACAGGATCAGTTTATCCGTACCATTCCAGGTCTCGAGAATGTCTCGATCCTGCAGCCGGGCTACGCCATTGAGTACGACCATGTCGATCCCCGAGAGCTGACACCGTCGTTGGAAGTCAAGAAGTTGTCAGGGCTCTTCCTCGCCGGACAGATCAATGGCACCACTGGCTATGAGGAAGCGGCAGCGCAGGGCCTGGTTGCGGGTTTGAACGCGGCGCGCCTGGCTGGCGACAGCGACCCGATATATCTCAGCCGGACCAATTCCTACATCGGCGTGATGATTGATGACCTGACATCGCGCGGTGTTGCAGAGCCTTATCGCATGTTTACATCGCGAGCGGAGTACCGGCTGTCGCTGAGAGCGGACAATGCGGACGTCCGCTTGACGCCTCTGGGACAGGAAATTGGCTGCGTAGCGGCGGCGCGATCAGTTCGCTTTGACGCGTATAAGGGTGAGCTCGACGAAGCCCGCAGGCTGCTTCAGTCGTTGGAGACAACACCGAACGAGGCTCGCAAAGCCGGGCTGATGCTGAATCAGGATGGACAGCGCCGCACGGCCTATGAGCTGCTGTCCTATCCGGATCATGACATTGCGAAGCTCGCTTCGATCTGGCCGGAACTTCGGTCATTGAGCGCCAAGGTGGCCGGGGCGATGGATATCGAGGCGTCATACGCGGTGTATATGAAGCGGCAAGCCGTTGATATTGCGGACATAAAGCGTGATGAAGACCGCGTGATACCGGCGGACTTCGACTATTCCGTGCTCTCAGGTCTTTCCAACGAGCTGAAGCAGAAACTGAAGCGCGCGCAGCCGTTTAATATCGCTCACGCGGCGAAAGTCGATGGTATGACGCCGGCGGCGATATCGCTCTTGCTTGTCCACCTCCGGCGAGCCGACATGGCGCGCGCTATCTGATACACGCGGAAAGAGTCCTCGAATGAACCTGAACGGTCAAAGTGTTTCACGTGAAACACAGTCTCGCCTTGAGTATTTTCTTCAGCTCTTCCAGAAGTGGGCAAAGACCATCAATCTCGTTGCACCGTCGACCTTGGCCGATGCCTGGGATCGGCATATCGTCGATAGCGCTCAAATCTTTCAATTGAGCTCTGATGCGAAAGTCTGGGTGGATCTCGGAAGTGGCGGCGGCTTTCCTGGTATCATCACGGCCATCCTCCTCGCGGAACAGAAGGACGGCTGGGTGCATCTCGTGGAGAGTAATAACAAGAAGGCGTCATTCTTGCGGCTTGCGTTGCGGGAAACAGGTGCGCGGGGTTCTGTCCATGCCGTGCGGATCGAAGATGTCTACAGCGAGGTCGGAGATTGCGATGCGATTTCCGGCCGCGCGCTTGCCGATCTCGACAAGTTACTGGAGTTTTCGCTGCCCTGGATGCATAAGAATGAGAAATGCCGGGCTTTCTTCCATAAAGGCCGGGATTACCAGAGCGAGATTGCGAAAGCGCATGGCCGATGGCAATTCGATCTGGTAGAACATACCAGTGTCGTCGAGCGGGATTCCATTATTCTTGAGATTTCCGAACTCCGGCGCTTGGTTTAACGATTTTGGATCATCAAACGATGGCTGGCGAACGCAACCGGATTATCACCATTGCAAACCAAAAGGGTGGCGTCGGCAAGACGACGACGGCGATCAATCTCGCTACCGCCCTCGCTGCGATCGGTGAGCGCGTCCTGATCGTCGATCTGGATCCTCAGGGAAATGCCAGCACCGGGCTAGGTATTGACCGAAAGAGCCGGTTGGTCTCGTCCTACGATCTGCTTGTGGGTGAGGCCGGTGTTCGCGAGACCGCACAACAGACGGCAGTTCCGAACCTGTTCATTGTGCCATCGACCATGGATCTTCTTGGTATCGAGATGGAGATTGCACAGCAATCGGATCGGGTCTTTAAGCTGAAGAAGGCTCTCGCATCCGAGGAAGCTTTTGATTTCTCATATATAATTCTTGATTGCCCGCCGTCGTTCAACCTGTTGACGATGAATGCGATGGCTGCGGCACATTCGGTGCTTGTGCCGCTTCAATGCGAATTCTTTGCGCTTGAAGGTCTCAGCCAGCTATTGGAAACTGTCGATCAGGTTCGCCGCACGGTCAATCCGCGGCTCGACATTCAGGGTATCGTCCTGACAATGTTTGATGCCCGAAACAATCTGGCGCAGCAGGTTGTCAACGACGTCCGGACGCATCTGGGTGATAAGGTATACCACACCTTGATTCCGAGGAATGTTCGCGTTTCTGAGGCGCCATCTTACGGAAAGCCGGCGATCCTCTATGATCTGAAATGTGCCGGCAGTCAGGCTTATCTGCAGCTCGCGTCGGAGGTTATCCAGCGCGAACGCCGACGCCTCGCGGCGTGAATTGTAAAGCGAGTATCAGACGATGAACGACGATGTCTCAAAGCGCCGTCTGGGGCGCGGTCTTGCAGCCCTTATCGGCGAAATGGATCAGCCGTTGCCCGTCGAGGGTGAAAAGCCGAATGTGAGCGCTGACCGGTTGATTCCAATCGAATTTGTTAGCCGCAACCCGCGCAACCCGCGTCGGTTTTTCGATGATAGCGAGCTTCATGACCTTGCGAGCTCGATTCGCCAGCACGGTATCGTTCAACCGATCGTCGTTCGCACATCCACCGAAGACCGGTTTGAGATTATAGCCGGCGAAAGACGCTGGCGCGCCGCGCAGCTTGCCGGGCTGGTAGAAATCCCGGTGTTGGTGCGCGATGTTGACGATAAGACCGCGCTGGAAATTGCGATCGTTGAAAACGTTCAACGTTCCGATCTCAATGCGCTTGAAGAAGCGCTCGGCTATGAGCAGCTGATTGCGGAATACGGATATACACAGAATGATCTTGGCGAAATCATCGGCAAGAGCCGCAGCCATGTGGCAAATTCGTTGCGGCTGTTGAAGCTGCCGGATCCCGTTCGTGACCTTCTTGCCGCAGGCAGCCTGTCCGCCGGTCACGCCCGTGCACTTGTCTCGACATCGGATCCGGCTCTGCTGGCGAAGACGATCGTTGCCAAGGGCATGTCGGTGCGCGATGCCGAACGCCTGGCGCAAAACGATATCAAGGCGCAGTCGGAGCCGAAGAACACCGGTCCGCGGCTTGATCAGAAGGATTCGGATACGATCGCTCTGGAGCGAACCCTCTCCGACACGCTGGGGCTTGATGTGACGATCAATCACAAGGCGTCCGGCGGCCAGATCAAGATTGCCTACAAATCCCTCGAGCAACTGGAAGAAATATGCAGGTTGCTGGAGCGCCGTTGATCAGGCCCTTCGGCCTGATTGCAGTGTTGTAGACAGCAAGGTTTGAAGGGCAATACTGTCTTCCAAGCTTTGCCGTTTGCGGGTCTGCAGAATGGCGGCCTGCAAGCGGCCCGTCTCGCGCGCAATGGCGTCTGCCGACCAGGTCCGCAATGCTTGCTCGATAATCGGTTTGCGGCGGAAATGCAGGTGACGTCCTAGCGTTTGCATCACCTGGCCGGGTGGAAGCCGTTTCTCATCCATTTCCGCACGCATGGTGTCGAGCAGCTGAAACTGCTTCAGACATGCCTGAATGACGAGAAAGATCGCGGTCTTTGATGCTGTGATCTTCTGCATCGCATGCAGGAAAGTCGATGTGTTTCCGCTCAGGATCGCATCGACCGCGTCATCGACGGAGACGGCACTGGCGTCCCCGATGATCTCGTTGACGTGATGTTCTTCCACCGTCTCCATACCGCGGCAATAGAGCGCCAGCTTGCGGACTTCGTTGCGCGAAGCGATACGATCTCCGCCAATAAGCTCAACGAGTGCCTGCCGGGCCGCCGTGGTCACGCGCAGGCCTTCTGCTGCGAGCTCGTTGTCGATCAGGGCGTTAAGGGCGCGCGCGTCGTCTGCGTAGCAGGGTATCGTCGCAACACTGCGTGCAGTTTCGGCGATCTTGCGAAGCAAGGCACCTTTCTTCAGGTCGCCGGCTTCGATGATGACGGAGGTTCCCTCCAGCGGTTTTTCCGACAGCTGCTGCAGCGAATCGACAAGATATTTCTCGTTTGCTGCGCCGCGGATCCAGATCAGTTTCTGACCGCCGAAAAGACCGATAGATCCGGCCTCGTCGATCAGGCGGCCGGGGTCCTTTTGCAGGTCGCCAATATCCAGCTTGATCAGCGAAAAGGGATCGTCGAGAGCGACACCCGTTTTGGCGGCGATCTGCGACGCACGCTCTGACACCAGGCCGCGATCGGGGCCGTAGATGACGAAAAGCCGGTAGATCGTGGCGGAGCGTTGAAGGAAACCTTCAAACTCGTGGGACTTGATCTCCGCCACTGCTCTCTCCTCAGCGGCCGAGTGCGGCGGCGATATCGAGACTTACGAATTCTGCGGCCTCACGCGCCGCACGGTTTTCTGCGTCGCGGACAGCACGCTGTTTGGCGAATTCCTGTCCGGGATAGTCAAGCAAGGCCGTGGCGTAACGGTTGCCGGCCTTGATGACCTGCGTGTCCTTGTTTGAACGGAGCGTGTAATCGACGCTGACTGTGACGCGTCCTGCCTGTGACGTATCCGAAGACTTCACCAGCAGGGTGTCGGTGACGCTCGAACGAACGTGGATCTCTACTTCATACTCCGGATTTTCCGCCTCGCCGGCGCCGCGACCGGCGATGAAGATCAGCCGGTTGAGCACTTCCTGTTCGACCCGCGATGTCGCCTCGGAAAAGCCGACCGACGAGAGTTTGCCTGCCACGCCCGATGATTCCGAGTAGAGCGGACGGACCTGGCAGGAGCCGAGCAAAGCTGCCGATGCAATAATGAGGCCGAGTGCGGCACGGCGGCCGAGTTTCGAAGCGAAATCAGACGACAATGTTCACAATCCTTTGTGGAACCACGATAATTTTCTTCGGCGCCTGGCCATTCAAGGCACTGATAACCGCATCGAGAGCCAGAACGGCTTCCGTTACGGCATTCTGATCCGCGTCGCGAGAAATTGTCAATTCGGCGCGCTTCTTGCCGTTGATCTGCACCGGCAGAATCACGTCGTTCTCGGTCGTCAGCGCCTCGTCATAGGCCGGCCACGCCGCCTGCGCCAGCAGGCCAGTATTGCCAAGTGCCGCCCAGCATTCTTCTGCAAGATGCGGGGTCATCGGGGCAACCAGCTGCACGACGATCTGTGCGGCCTCGCGCACAGCCGATCGATAGGCGGCGTCGCCTTCACCGGCGGCAACCTTGGTCAGTGGCGAGGCAATGGCATTCACCAGCTCGTAGATGCGGGCGACTGCCTTGTTGAACCACAGTTTGTCATAGTCGTTCTGGACGGCTTTCAGCGTCTTGTGAGCAGCTTGCGAGATCGCCAGCGCTTCGCCTTCCTTAGCCGGATTCGCCGGTACGGCAGCAAGAATTTCAGCTGCCTCAGAAATCAGCCGCCACAGGCGCTGGGTGAAGCGGTGCGCACCTTCGACACCGGCCTCCGACCAGATCACGTCGCGGTCCGGCGGCGAATCGGACAACACGAAGAAGCGTGCAGTGTCAGCGCCGTAGGAGGCGATGATGTCATCAGGATCGACGACGTTCTTCTTCGACTTGGACATCTTCTCGATAGAGCCGATCGATACCTCGTCGCCGCCTTCCAGCAGGAAAGCGCGGCGGGTACCATCGACTTCCTCGATCCGGATATCCGCGGGTGCCACCCACTCGCCATGAGAGCCGGTCCCGCGGCGATAGGTTTCATGCACGACCATGCCCTGCGTAAAGAGGCCCTTAAAGGGCTCCTTCACATCGACGTGGCCCGTCTCGCGCATGGCGCGGGTGAAGAAGCGCGAATAGAGCAGATGCAGGATCGCGTGTTCGATGCCGCCGATATATTGATCGACCGGCAGCCAGCGATTGGCCGCTGCGGGATCGGTCGGCTGCTTTTCCCACGGCGCAGTGAAGCGTGTGAAATACCAGCTGGAATCGACGAAGGTGTCCATCGTGTCCGTTTCGCGCCGTGCATCCTTGCCGCAATGCGGGCAGGCGACGTGACGCCAGGTCGGATGACGGTCGAGCGGGTTGCCGGGCTGGTCGAAGGTCACATCGGACGGCAGCTGAACGGGCAGATCCTTCTTCGGCACCGGCACGACGCCGCAGTCTTCGCAATGGATGACCGGGATCGGGCAGCCCCAGTAGCGCTGGCGTGAGATCCCCCAGTCGCGGAGGCGGAAATTGACCTTTCGCTCGCCTTGCGCTGCGCCGCCGATCTGCGTCGAAGACAGCTTTTCCGCCACGATATCGAAGGCTTCGGTCGTGGACTTGCCGTCGAGGAAGCGGGAGTTAATCATCACGCCGTCGCCGTCATATGCGACATCGCCAACCGTGAAGCTGGAAGCGTCGCCGTCCCCGGGCATGACGACGGGCACGACCGAGAGGCTGTACTTGCGCGCAAAATCAAGGTCGCGCTGGTCGCCGGACGGGCAGCCAAAAATGGCGCCGGTGCCGTAGTCCATCAGCACGAAGTTTGCGACGTACACAGGCAATTCCCAGGACGCATCCAGCGGATGCCGGACGCGTATTCCGGTGTCGATACCCTTCTTCTCAGCCGTTTCCAGCGCAGCCAGCGATGTGCCGGCGCGGCGGCATTCCTCGCAGAAAGCGTCGATATCAGCATTCTTTGCTGCCGCTTCCTTCGCCAACGGATGGTCGGCGGCAATCGCCAGGAAAGATGCGCCGAAGAGGGTATCCGGGCGCGTAGTATAAACAGTGACCTCGGATTCACCGGCCGGTGCGGTCTCGGGCACGATTTCCCAACGGATCGTCAGGCCTTCCGACCGGCCGATCCAGTTTTTCTGCATCAGACGGACCTTCTCCGGCCACTGATCCAGCGTATCGAGCGCGTCCAGCAAGTCCTGGCTGAAGTCGGTGATCTTGAAGAACCATTGTGTCAGTTCACGCTGCTCGACGAGCGCACCAGAGCGCCAGCCGCGGCCGTCGATGACCTGCTCGTTTGCCAGAACGGTATTATCGACCGGATCCCAGTTGACCTTGGACTGCTTGCGGTAAACCAGACCCTTTTCGAGGAAGTCCACGAAGAGATGCTGCTGATGCTGATAGTATTCGACGTCGCAGGTCGCGAATTCGCGGCTCCAATCCAGCGACAGGCCCATGGCCTTCAGCTGCGCCTTCATCGAACCGATGTTCTGATAGGTCCAGGACGCGGGATGAACGCCACGTTCCATGGCGGCATTTTCGGCAGGCATGCCGAAGGCGTCCCAGCCCATCGGGTGCAGAACGTTGTATCCACGGGCGCGCTTGTAGCGGGCAACCACGTCGCCCATGGCATAATTGCGAACGTGGCCCATGTGGATGCGGCCCGATGGATAGGGAAACATTTCGAGGACGTAGTATTTCTCGCGCGGATCGGCATTATCGGTCTCGAAGACCTTTGCCTCGTTCCATTTTTGCTGCCAGCGAGGCTCGGCGTCGCGCGGATTATAACGTTCGGTAGCCATAGTATTCAAATTTCCGGAAAATCAGGGGAAGTTGGTGGTGACCTTCACCACGAAACCACCGTAGCGTCAAGTTTCGAGGGCACAGCAAGTGTCCGGCAAAGCGCCGGAAAAGGTGTTTTCGGCCGGGTGGGTCTTGGCAATCACGCATGCCGCAGTTAGTGCATTGCCAGTATTCTCACAGCATCATGTCGGAGATCGGCGATGGAACTTCAAGAGCGCCTGAACGAGGTGCGTTCGCGCATTGCGGAAGCAGCGAAGCAGTCGAAGCGTCCTGATGGTGCGGTGCAGCTCGTTGCCGTCTCGAAAACCTTCGACGCGGAGGCGATCCGGCCGGCGATTGCGGCTGGCCAACGGGTCTTCGGTGAAAACCGCGTGCAGGAAAGCCAAGGCAAATGGCCGGAGCTGAAGAGCGAAACGGCGGGAATCGAGCTCCACCTGATCGGTCCGTTGCAATCCAACAAGGCTGACGATGCCGTTGCACTGTTCGATGTCATCGAGACTGTCGATCGGGAAAAGATCGCCCGCGCACTTGCCGATGCGATGAAGCGCCAGGGCAAGACGGTTCGCCTCTATGTCCAGGTCAATACCGGGCTTGAGCCGCAAAAGGCCGGGATCGCGCCTGATGACACCGCGGCTTTTGTCGATCTCTGCCGTGGCGAACTTGGGCTCGCCATTGAGGGGGTGATGTGCATCCCGCCGGCGGAAGAAAATCCGGGTCCGCATTTTGCCCTCCTCGCCAAGCTTGCAAAGACCTGCGGCCTTGAGAAGTTGTCGATGGGCATGTCCGGCGACTACGAGACGGCTGTCTCTTTCGGAGCAACCAGCGTTCGGGTCGGTTCGGCGATCTTCGGTACGCGATAGAACCGCCTTTCGTCGGGCTTCCTGTTCCTCTCTCCCTCCCCTAGATTGGCGTCATCGCTTGCATATCCTGGGGAGGAGCAGATGCAGAGCCTGTATCACCATGTCTATACCGGCTGGAAAGACAGTCCTGAACGCTTCTGGCGGGATGCTGCCCAGGCGATCGACTGGTTCGTTGAGCCGAAGCAGATTTTCGCTCCAGAAGACGGGGTCTATGGCCGCTGGTTTGTGGGCGGTGAGACCAATACCTGCTTCAATTGCCTCGACAGGCACGTAGAGGCGGGCCGGGGCAACGAGACGGCCGTCATTTTCGACAGCGCGATGAACGGCGCCAGGGCGCGCTACACATTTGCCCAGGTGCTGGAAGAGGTACAGGCGATTGCCGCGACGCTGCGCGATCTCGGCATCGCCAAGGGTGATCGGGTGATCCTCTATATGCCGATGGTGCCGGAGGCGATCTTCTCGATGCTTGCCTGCGCCCGTCTCGGCGCCGTGCATTCGGTGGTCTTTGGCGGTTTTGCTGCAAACGAACTCGCATCCCGGATCGATGATTGCGGTGCGAAGCTGGTGATTACCGCGAGCTGCGGCCTCGAGCCGGGCCGAGTCGTCGCCTATAAACCGCTCGTCGATCAGGCTCTCGCAGTATGCAAGGCGAAGCCGGAGCATTGCCTGGTGTTGCAACGGCCTGAGCTTACTGCAGAATTGCTGCATGGGCGCGACCTTGATTTCGAGGTGGCGGTCGGCCAACGACGCGGGACTGCAGTTGAATGCACACCGGTGCTGGCAACTGATCCGCTGTACATTCTCTATACATCGGGAACGACAGGACAGCCGAAGGGCGTCGTTCGCGATAATGGCGGGCACATGGTTGCCTTGCACTGGTCGATGGTGAACATCTACGGGCTGAATCCCGGTGAGGTGTTCTGGACGGCATCGGATATCGGCTGGGTCGTCGGGCACTCCTATATCGTTTATGCACCGCTGCTCTCAGGTGTCACGACTGTGATCTACGAGGGTAAACCCGTCGGCACGCCGGATGCGGGAGCTTTCTGGCGGGTCGTCTCGGATTACGATGTCCGCGTCCTCTTCACTGCCCCAACCGCTTTCCGGGCGATCCGCCGGGAAGACCCTGATGGCCAGTTTGCCGGCCGCTATCCGAGATCGAAGTTCCGGGCGCTTTTCCTTGCCGGGGAGCGGGCCGATCCGGAAACTCTGAAATGGGCAGAGCTAACACTTGGTGTGCCGGTCATCGATCACTGGTGGCAGACCGAGACCGGATGGCCGATTGCGGCCAATCCCCTGGGGCTCGGCAAACTGCCGGTGAAGCATGGGTCACCATCTGTGCCGATGCCCGGATATGATGTCCGCGTCCTTGATGACGCAGGCCATCCGGTTGCGGCGGGCACACTCGGCAACATTGCCATCAAGCTGCCACTGCCGCCGGGTTGCCTTCCAACGCTATGGCAGGCGGACTCGAGATTTCGAGCTGCCTATCTCGAAGAGTTTCCGGGGTACTACAAGACGGCCGACGCCGGCTATATCGATGAGGACGGCTATCTGTTCATCATGGCCCGGACAGATGACATCATCAACTGCGCCGGGCATCGCCTGTCGACCGGCGCAATGGAAGAGATCTGTGCCAAGCATCCGGATGTCGCGGAATGCGCCGTCGTCGGCATTTCTGATTCGCTGAAGGGTCAGGTGCCCTGTGGGTTTCTTGTGCTGAAGAAAGGTGTGCTGCGCGAATCACCCGAGATCGAATCGGAAATCGTTAAGATGATTCGCGACGAGATAGGTCCGGTTGCTGCCTTCAAGACAGCGATTACTGTCGAAAGATTACCGAAAACGCGCTCCGGAAAGATTCTGCGCGGTACGATGCAGAAGATCGCGGACGGCATACCGTGGAAAATGCCTGCAACAATTGACGATCCGGCCATTCTGGACGAGGTCGCCGAAGCCCTGCGGCGCAAGGGGTTAGGTTCCCCGGTTATATAGAAAATTTCCTATTCGGTAACAATCATTGACGAGTTATGACCGTCGTTGACGAGTTGTTAACCATGTTCTCATTAGCTTCCACTCAACGGACACCTGATTGCAGGTGAAGCATGAAGCACCGCCCCAGCCGGCCATTGCCGGAATGCTCCTTCATTTTCAAGAGAAGTGGAAAAAGCGATGTCAAGCATCCTGACAAACACGGCTGCAATGTCTGCCCTTCAGACGCTGCGTAACGTAAACCAGAGTCTCCAGACCACTCAGGCGCATGTCTCCTCCGGTCTGCGTGTCGCCAAGGCCGCTGACAACGCGGCATACTGGTCGATTGCCACGACCATGAAATCCGATAACAAGGCTCTCTCGGCCGTTTCCGACGCGCTGGGTCTTGGCGCGGCAAAGGTCGATACGGCCTATTCCGCCATGGACAGCGCGATCGACGTCGTCAGCGAAATCAAGGCGAAGATCGTCGCCGCGACCGAAAAGGGCGTCGACAAATCGAAGATCCAGGAAGAAATCACCCAGTTGCAGGCGCAGCTGAAGAGCATCTCCGAATCCGCATCCTTCTCGGGCGAGAACTGGGTTGCTGGCGATGGCACAAAGAGCGTCGTCTCCACCTTCGTTCGCGACGGCTCGAATGGCATTTCGGTCAAGATGACCGATTACGTTCTCGATAGCGGTTCGATGGGCAACGTGCTGTTCGGCACCTCCACCGGCGGCATCATCGACACTTCGACGGGCATCCTCGGCACGTCCAACGGTTCGGTCGGTTCGGTATACGCGATGGACATCAGCAAACTGTCTTCCGACGATATCGCGCTCGCGCTGAACAATGTCGAGAACGCACTCAAGGCGATGACCAGCGCCGGTTCGCAGTTGGGCTCGATTTCGACGCGTATTCAGCTGCAAGAGAATTTCGTCTCAACGCTCAGCGACTCGATCGAATCGGGTGTCGGGCGACTTGTCGATGCGAACATGGAAGAAGAATCGTCGAAATTGACGGCGCTGCAAACGCAGCAGCAGCTCGCCATCCAGTCGCTGTCGATCGCCAACTCCGCTTCGCAGAACATCCTTTCGCTCTTCCGCAGCTAAGCCCGGAAAAGCGGCCAACAAAAAACCCGCCGGAGCGATCCGGCGGGTTTTTGCATTTACGAGAAGCGGCGATCAGAAACGATCGTCTTCGTCCTCATCGTTTGTCGTGGACTTCAGCGACTTCAGCTTGGCGAAGACGGCATCTGCGTCGATTTCAGGCTCTTCTTCGCGCTCGAAGCTCGGCGTCAGACGCTCAGTTTCCTGGGCAGACTGCAGGGTAGCGCCAAGTTCAGCGGCGGTCGGCAGCGGACGGCCCTTCGATGCCTTTTCGACTTCCATGTCGAGGTCGATCTGGCTGCAGAGGCCGAGCGTGACCGGGTCCATCGGCGTCAAGTTCGCTGCATTCCAGTGGGTGCGTTCGCGGATCTGCTCGATCGTCGACTTGGTGGTGCCGACGAGGCGCGAAATCTGCGCGTCCTTCAGTTCCGGATGATTGCGAACCAGCCAGAGAATGGCGTTCGGGCGATCCTGGCGCTTGGAGACCGGCGTATAGCGCGGACCGCGGCGCTTGGATTCCGGCACGCGAACCTTCGGCTCCGAAAGCTTCAGCTTGTGGTTCGGGTTAGCTTCGGCGCGCGCTATTTCGTCGCGGGAAAGCTGGCCGGTCGAGATCGGATCCAGGCCCTTGATGCCTTGTGCGGCTTCACCGTCGGCAATTGCCTTCACTTCCAGCGGGTGAAGCTTGCAGAACTGTGCGATCTGGTCGAAAGACAGCGCCGTGTTGTCAACCAGCCAGATGGCGGTCGCTTTCGGCATAAGCAGTTGTTGAGCCATGGATATAGTCCTTCTGTCGTCCGCGCCGGTGTCGCGGTCCGTGGATTGTCACCACAATTTCCGGGAAATATGGGCGGTATATAACCGGAGTGACACAGAATTGCAATTGATGTGGATTGAAATGACCTTTGTCTAATTGCCGGGCCGTTTTGACCTGCTATGAATGCCCTGAATTGAGTCCCGGGCGCCGCTTGAAGCGGCGAAACCGGTGCCCGTGTGAGGAGGAGTTTCCATGTCGGAAAAGATCTATCCGGTTAGCAAACCGGTGAAGAGCCATGCCCTGATCGACAAGGCGAAATACGAAAAGTGGTACGAAGAGAGTGTCGAGAACCCTGACAAATTCTGGGGCAAGCATGGCAAGCGGATCGACTGGTTCAAGCCTTATACCAAGGTCAAGAACACCTCATTCACCGGCAAGGTTTCGATCAAGTGGTTCGAAGACGGACAGACCAACGTCTCCTATAACTGTATCGACCGCCACCTGAAGACACATGGCAACCAGACCGCCATCATCTTCGAAGGCGACAATCCCTATGTCGACAAGAAGATCACCTATAACGAGCTCTACGAGCATGTCTGCCGTCTGGCGAATGTGCTGAAGAAGCACGGCGTCAAGAAGGGCGATCGCGTCACCATCTACATGCCGATGATCCCGGAAGCGGCTTACGCGATGCTCGCCTGTTCGCGCATCGGCGCCGTGCATTCGGTCGTCTTCGGCGGCTTCTCGCCGGAAGCGCTGGCCGGCCGCATCGTCGACTGCGAATCGACCTTCGTCATCACCTGTGACGAGGGCGTGCGTGGTGGAAAGCCGGTGCCACTCAAGGAAAATACCGACACGGCGATCCATATCGCCGCCAAGCAGCACGTCATCGTCGACAAGGTTCTCGTCGTTCGCCGCACCGGCGGCAAGACCGGCTGGGCGCCGGGTCGTGACCTTTGGTATCACCAGGAAGTCGCGACCGTGAAGGCGGAATGCCCGCCGGTGAAGATGAAGGCGGAAGACCCGCTGTTCATCCTCTATACGTCGGGTTCGACGGGCAAGCCGAAGGGCGTGCTGCACACGACCGGCGGCTATCTGGTCTATGCGTCGATGACGCATGAATATGTCTTCGACTATCACCCCGGCGATATCTACTGGTGCACGGCCGATGTCGGCTGGGTTACCGGCCACTCCTATATCGTCTACGGCCCGCTTGCGAACTGCGCGACGACGCTGATGTTCGAGGGCGTGCCGAATTTCCCGGATCAGGGACGTTTCTGGGAAGTCATCGACAAGCACAAGGTCAACATCTTCTACACGGCACCGACGGCGATCCGCTCGCTGATGGGCGCGGGCGACGAGTTCGTCACGCGCTCCTCGCGCTCCTCGCTGCGCCTGCTTGGAACTGTCGGCGAACCGATCAATCCCGAAGCCTGGGAATGGTATTACAATGTGGTCGGCGACAAGCGTTGCCCCGTCATCGATACCTGGTGGCAGACGGAAACCGGCGGTCACATGATCACGCCGCTGCCGGGTGCGATCGACCTGAAGCCGGGTTCGGCAACGGTACCGTTCTTCGGCGTCAAGCCGCAGCTGGTGGACAATGAAGGCAAGGTTCTCGAAGGTGCGGCTGATGGTAATCTCTGCATCACCGATAGCTGGCCGGGCCAGATGCGCACCGTCTATGGCGACCACGAGCGCTTCATCCAGACCTACTTCTCGACCTACAAGGGCAAGTATTTCACCGGTGACGGCTGCCGCCGTGATGAAGACGGGTACTACTGGATTACCGGACGCGTCGATGACGTGCTGAACGTCTCCGGCCATCGCCTCGGAACCGCGGAAGTGGAATCGGCCCTCGTCTCGCACAATCTCGTCTCGGAAGCAGCGGTTGTCGGCTATCCGCATGCGATCAAGGGGCAGGGCATCTATTGCTACGTCACGCTGATGGCCGGCCATGAGGGTACCGACGAGCTGCGTCAGCAGCTGGTCAAACATGTCCGCACCGAAATCGGTCCGATCGCCTCGCCAGACAAGATCCAGTTTGCACCCGGCTTGCCGAAGACCCGCTCCGGCAAGATCATGCGCCGCATCCTGCGCAAGATCGCCGAGGACGATTTTGGCGCGCTGGGCGATACCTCGACGCTGGCCGATCCTGCCGTCGTCGACGATCTCATCGCCAATCGGCAGAACAAGGCAAACGCCTGATGTTTCAAAGCCGCTCCGCTCATACGGGGCGGCTTTTTCAATCGTTGCTGGTGCAGGCAATACGCGGCTTATGCCCGCCATCGTATCCAGTGGCCAAACCGCCTGCCATCATTTCGTGAGCCGGATTCCGCCCATCTTCGAACAAAATATCGGCGACGATTCTCCCAAAATATTTATCGCCGCTGATATTGCTCAGAAGAACATGTGGTGAAGAGGCTGCCATCTCGTCCAGCACAAGACGCGCTTCTTCCGCCGCGCGCCGGACGGCCGGGCATTTCGACTTGATTTCGGGAGTGTCGATGCCGCGGATGCGGACGTAAACCTCGATGCGCTGCTGCGGCCAGGGCGTTGCTTCCACCAGTATCGTATCACCATCGACGACCCTGATAATCTCGGCCATGACTGGACCGGCAATTTTCTCGCTGCCCGCGACCGAAGCCGGGACGAGGCATGCGCCAAGAAGAATCGGGATCAGCTTCCTCATGTAAGGAATAAATTCCGATTTTCTGACGTAGTCAATAGGAATATTTACTTAGAAGTCGATGGCGCGGCCGTTGATCTCGTAGTCGCCGAAGCGTGCAGGCTCGGCCCCGCCGCGGCCGCCGATCTCCGGGGGCAATGCCAGCGGCGCGGCGTTGCGCCGGCGTTCCTCGGCTTCGGCAAGCGCCCGCTTGGCGGCAGGCGACAATACCTTGCGTGGCACGGTGCTGTCCGCGGCTTGGCTTTCGGTATTGTCGTTGTCGGCTGACTGCATGGCGCTCTCCTGCCGGAAAACATTGAAAATGGCGGGCGAATAACCAAATCATAGTGCGCTGGGGCGCCGATTGGAACCCTCAATACCGGTCATAGGAGACGGAGACCTCGATGAACCTCGTTCGTACTGCCATGTTGCTTGCCTTCATGACGGCCCTGTTCATGTTTGTCGGATTTCTGATCGGCGGCCGTGGTGGCATGATGATCGCCTTCCTGCTCGCTGCCGGAATGAACTTCTTCTCCTACTGGAATTCGGGAAACATGGTGCTGTCGGCCTATCGCGCCCAGGAGGTCGATGAGCGGAATGCACCCGAATTCTACGGCATTGTTCGCGATCTGTCGCAGAGGGCCGGTCTGCCGATGCCGAAAGTCTATCTCTACGACAACCCGCAGCCGAATGCCTTCGCGACCGGACGCAATCCCGAGAACGCAGCCGTCGCGGCCTCGACCGGACTTCTCCAGGTTTTGTCGCCGGAAGAAGTCGCCGGCGTCATGGCGCATGAGCTTGCCCACGTTCAGAACCGCGACACGCTGACGATGACGATCACTGCGACGCTCGCCGGTGCGATCTCGATGCTTGGCAACTTTGCCTTCTTCTTCGGCGGCAACCGCGAGAACAATAACAATCCGCTCGGCTTCGTCGGTGTTCTCGCCGCCATGATCGTCGCGCCGCTGGCGGCGATGCTGGTGCAGATGGCGATCAGCCGGACGCGCGAATATTCGGCGGACCGGCGCGGCGCTGAGATCTGCGGCAATCCGCTTTGGCTTGCTTCCGCTCTCGGCAAGATTGCCCGCGGTGCGGCGCAGGTTCCGAACTACGATGCCGAGCGCAATCCGGCGACCGCGCATATGTTCATCATCAATCCGCTCTCCGGCGAACGTATGGACAATCTGTTCTCGACCCATCCGAATACGGAGAACCGCATTGCGGCACTGCGGGAAATGGCGGCTGGCGGCATGAATATCTCGACGCCACCCGTGCGGACTGCTAATCCGTCGCGGAAATCGCGTTCGGTTCCGGATACCGGTGTTGGCCGCGGTGGTTTGCAACCGCCAAAAGGTCCGTGGTCTTGAATTCAAACGGCAAGAAGGCCTTCAAAAACAGCAGCAGCCATTCGGAACGTGCCCCCGCCAAGCCCGGCCTGCAGGCGCGGTCGGCCGCGGTCAAGATTCTGGCGGCCGTTGTCGACAAGAAGCTGCCGCTCGATGGCGCGCTCGACCATGAGAACGGCAATCCTGCCTACAAGGCGCTCGGTGAAAACGACCGCGCGCTGGTTCGTGCCATTTTGAACAGCGCGCTGAGGCACATGCCGCGGATCAATGCGGCCATCGCTTCGCTTCTCGATACCCCGCTTCCGGAAGGCGCCCGGGCGCTGCATCACGTCCTTGCCGTCGGCGCGGCGCAGATCCTCTACCTCGACGTGCCCGACCATTCGGCGGTCGATCTCGCCGTCGAGCAGGCGAACGGTGATCCCCGCAATCGCCGCTTCGCCAAGCTGGTCAACGCCATTCTCCGCCGTATCGGCCGTGAGAAGGAGGAAATTCTCGCCTCCGTCGCCGATGTCCCGGCAATGCCCGACTGGTTCCTGGCGCGGCTCAAGAAGGCCTATGGCAAGGATGCGGCGCTGGCGATCTCGGAATCGCAGCTGGAACCTGCCGCAATCGATCTGACCGTCAAATCGGATGCTGCGGGCTGGGCGGCGCGGCTGAACGGCGCGGTGCTGCCGACGGGCGGCGTTCGTCTCGCCGCCTTCGATGGCAGCATTCCGTCTCTGGAAGGCTTCGAGGATGGTGAATGGTGGGTGCAGGACGCCGCCGCCAGCATCCCGGCAAAGCTGTTCGGTGATCTGACAGGCAAGCGCGTTGCCGATCTCTGCGCTGCTCCCGGCGGCAAGACGGCCCAGCTTATTCTCGCGGGTGGCGATGTCACCGCGATTGACCAATCGGAGAGCCGTCTGAAGCGTCTGCGCTCCAATCTCGCGCGTCTAGGGCTGCAGGCTGAGACCCTTGCGACCGACTTGACCAAATTCCAGCCGGATGAGGGTTTCGACGCGATCCTGCTTGATGCGCCCTGCTCCTCGACCGGTACGACGCGTCGTCACCCCGATGTGCTTTGGACAAAGGGGCCCGAAGAGATCAGCAAGCTTGCCGGTGTTCAGGAGCGGTTGCTGCGGCACGCGCTGACGCTGTTGAAGCCCAATGGCGTCATCGTGTTTTCGAATTGCTCGCTCGATCCCGCCGAAGGCGAAGACGTTGTTGCGCGCGTGCTTGCCGATGTGCCCGGTGTGGCAAGGGTGCCGATCGATCCGGCGGCGTGGCCGGGTCTCGAACAGGCGATCAGTCCGGTTGGCGATTTCAGAACCACTCCGGTGATGCTGCCGATGTCCGATGGTATCGCGTCCGGCCTCGACGGCTTCTACGCCGCGATGTTGCGACGTGTTGCCTGATTGCAAGACGGTCTCTTATATTTCATCCTTGTCACAAATTAATGCAGCCTTACCGGTGAAAGCTGCTCTCGTTCACCTATTCTTAATAACGAGGGTCAATAGAAAATAAATATGCAATCCGGCGGGCGTTTTTCGACTTTGTATGTTCGGGAGGCTTGGCGGCGCTTGTCGCGCCGTGCCGCCTTGGTGCGCCTGCGCCTCTTCCGCCATACCATCCAGGCGCCCGAACGCCTCATTGTCGCGCCGACAGATTTGCGGGCAATCGATTCCCACGTCGCCGACGAGATCATGAACGGGCGGTTTCCGCTCGCGAGCCGCCTTCTCGAGACCAACGGCAAGTCGCCCTTTACTTTTACGCTGCCGTCACGGGCCTTTGCCAACCGGCTGCATGGTTTCGGATGGCTGCGCCATATGAGGGCATACAAGAGCGAGCGCGCATCGCTGATTGCCCGTTCGATCGTCGATAGCTGGCTGTCGCTGCATTCTGGCCGGATCGAAGGCGTTGCCTGGGAAATCGACGTGACGGCGCAGCGCGTCATCGCCTGGCTCTCGCATTCACCCGTCGTCCTGCAGAATGCCGACCGTGGTTTCTATCGCCGGTTCATGCGTTCACTGGCTTTCCAGGTGCGTTTCCTGCGGCGGATGGCGCCTTATGCGCCGGCGGGTGAGGTTCTGTTCCGGCTGCGGATCGCCCTCGCGATGGCGTCAATCGCCATGCCGACACGGGCAGGCGCGCTGCGGAAGGCCGCACAGGCGCTCGATAACGAGTTCGATCTGCAGATCCTTCCTGACGGCGGCCACATATCGCGCAATCCGCGCGCCGGTCTTGAGCTGCTGCTGGACCTGCTGCCGCTGCGGCAGACCTATGTCAATCTTGGTCACGATCTGCCGCAGAAGCTGATTTCAGGCATCGATCGGATGTATCCGGCGCTTCGCTTCTTCCGGCACCAGGATGGCGATCTCGCGCTCTTCAATGGCGCGACATCGACCCTCGCCAATGAATTGATGTCGGTGCTGCGCTACGACGAGACGGCGGGCCAACCGTTCAAGGCAATGCCGCATTCCCGGTACCAGCGTCTCTCTGCGGGAAAAACTGTCGTCATCGCCGATACCGGACCGCCACCAACCGGCGAGCTGTCGCGCACGGCGCATGCCGGATGTCTGTCCTTCGAGATGTCGTCGGGACGCTATCGTTTCATCGTCAATTCCGGTTCCCCTAAATTCGCCGGCCGCCGCTACGTACAGATGGCGCGCACCACGGCAACGCATTCGACAGCGACGCTCAACGATACGTCTTCCAGCCGCTTCTCGCCGTCCGAATTTCTCGGCCACCGGATGACGGAAACCGTAAAGAACGTAATCGTCGAGCGGGCGGAAACCGAGGACGGACGTGACGGGCTGAAGATGAGCCACGATGGCTATCTTCGTGGCTTCGGGGTTCTGCATGAGCGCGAAATCTCGATGAACGCCACAGGCGCGATCGTTACCGGCCGCGACCGCCTTGTGCTGCCTGACGGGCGCGTCAGCGACGATCCGTTGAAGGCCGCAGTCAGGTTTCATGTCCATCCGGCAATCAATCTGAAACAGAATGATCGCGAGTCCGTTCTGATGACCGCGCCGGATGGCGAAAGCTGGCTCTTCTCGTCGCCGGGCAATGAAGTGCTGATTTCGGAAGATATCTTCTTTGCCGACGCCTCGGGCATCTGCGGCTCCGACCAGATCGAAATCGATTTCGATTTTGCCGAAAAGCCCGAAATTCGCTGGTTTCTTTCCCGTAAGAGCTAGTCGGCATTTACGCGGCGGCAGCGCTCGTGCTAACGCGGCGCCATAGTCCTATACGTCCCTCGCCGGATGTCTCCCGAACGCCGAACGGAGAAGGTTCATGGCCGTCATTTCCAAGAAAATCCCCGCCCCCGACAAGGTCAAGGTCAAGACCGCGCTGCTATCCGTCTCCGACAAGACGGGTATTGTCGAGCTTGCCAAGGCGCTGTCCGACAAAGGTGTTCGCCTGCTGTCCACCGGCGGTACGCATAAGGCTATCGCCGCGGCGGGCCTTGCTGTGACCGACGTTTCCGAAGTTACCGGTTTTCCGGAAATCATGGACGGCCGCGTCAAGACGCTCCATCCGACGGTTCATGGCGGCCTGCTTGCCATTCGCGACGACGCCGAGCATCAGGACGCGATGAAAAAGCACGGCATCGAAGGCATCGATATCGCCGTTATCAACCTATATCCGTTCGAGGAAGTCCGCGCTGCCGGCGGCGACTATCCGACGACGGTCGAGAATATTGACATTGGTGGCCCGGCGATGATCCGCGCTTCGGCAAAGAACCATGCCTATGTGACCATCCTCACCGATCCATCCGACTATGCCGAGCTGCTGCAGCAGCTTGCCGAGGATGCCGGGCAGACGAGCTATGCTTTCCGCCAGCGCATGGCCGCAAAGGCCTATGCCCGCACGGCCGCCTATGACGCGATGATCTCGAACTGGTTCGCCGAAGCTCTATCGATCGATACGCCGCGCCATCGCGTGATCGGCGGCGTGCTGAAGGAAGAGATGCGCTACGGTGAAAACCCGCATCAGAAGGCCGCCTTCTACGTTACCGGCGAACAGCGCCCGGGCGTTTCGACGGCGGCGCTGATCCAGGGCAAGCAGCTCTCCTACAACAACATCAACGATACCGATGCCGCCTATGAGCTCGTTTCCGAGTTCCTGCCGGAGAAGTCTCCCGCCTGCGCCATCATCAAGCATGCCAATCCCTGCGGCGTCGCCACGGGGTCAAGCCTCGTCGAGGCCTACAGCCGGGCGCTTGCCTGCGATTCCGTCTCGGCTTTCGGCGGTATCATCGCGCTGAACCAGACGCTGGATGCGGCGACGGCGGAAGAGATCATCAAGCTCTTCACCGAAGTCATCATCGCGCCTGATGTGACCGAGGAAGCCAAGGCAATCGTTGCTCGCAAGCCGAATCTGCGCCTGCTTTCGGCCGGCGGATTGCCCGATCCGCGCGTTGCCGGCCTCACGGCGAAGACCGTTTCCGGCGGTCTTCTCGTCCAGAGCCGCGACAATGGCATGGTCGAGGACCTCGAGCTCAAGGTGGTCACCAAGCGTGCGCCGACGGCTCAGGAGCTCGAGGACATGAAGTTTGCATTCAAGGTCGGCAAGCATGTGAAATCGAATGCCGTCGTCTACGCCAAGAACGGCCAGACCGCGGGTATCGGTGCCGGCCAGATGAGCCGCCTCGATTCTGCCCGTATCGCTGCGCTGAAGGCTGAAGAGGCCGCCAAGGCGCTCGGTCTTGCCGTTCCGATGACGCATGGCTCTGCAGTTGCCTCGGAGGCTTTCCTTCCGTTTGCCGACGGCCTGCTGTCGATGATTGCGGCAGGTGCCACTGCGGTGATTCAGCCTGGCGGTTCTATGCGTGACCAGGAGGTCATCGACGCGGCAAACGAGCACAATGTCGCGATGGTGTTTACCGGGATGCGGCACTTCCGCCATTGAGACCGGTTATCTGATTTGAAAGACCCCGGCCTTGCGCCGGGGTTTTTCGTTCAGGCTTTCTGCTTATCGGCCGGATATGGCGTGGCAAAGAGAAGGATCAGGCCGCCCAGCAGGAAAATTATCAGCGTTGCCATGCCGAGCCTGGCAGAACCGCTGGAATAGGTGACGATCGAGAAAAGCAGCGTCGCCATGAAGCTCGTCGCGCGCCCTGAGAGCGCGTAGATCCCGAAATAGCGACCGGCCTCCTCGACGCTGACGCTGCGGGCGAGATAGGATCGCGACGAGGCCTGAACCGGGCCGAAGGCAAGACCGATCAGAAGGCCGTAGAGAATATAGGCCTTCTCGGCGGCGGTGCCGAAAAATCCGCCTGAGTCGGCGACCGGCAGCTCGATCACGCCGAAGAGCGTGTAGCCCGGCCCGGTGGAAATGATGCCGATCGTGGCAAGCAGCAGCATCGTCAGGCTGATGACGATCGTCACTTTCGAGCCGATCCGCTGATCGACGCGCCCGGCTATGATACAGCCGAAGATCGCGACGACGTTGAGGATGATGCCGTAAAGGCCGATCTCGATGGTGGCCCAACCGAACATGCCGGCGGCGAAGGTGCCGCCGAGGATCAGCAGACCATTGACGCCGTCCTGGTAGATCATCCGTGCGATCAGGAACTTCAGGATGCCCTTCCGGTGCTTAAGCTCGCCGATCGTGTTGCGGAGCTCGGCAAAGCCTGTTTTCACCGCACGTCCGAGCGGAACGCCCTTGGGCGCATCGGGCGTGAAAAGAAACATCGGAATGATGAAGACCAGATACCAGACGGCCGAGATCGGCCCGGTGATGCGGGCGTCTTCGCCAGTGTGGGCATCGAGGCCAAACAGCGGATCCATCCCCAGCAACGTCTTGCCGGTCTCCAGGCTACCAGCCAGTAGAGCGACGACTGCGATCAGCACGATCATCCCGCCGAGATAGCCAAGGCCCCAGGCAGTGTTGGACAAGCGGCCGACCTCATCCTTGCTCACTAGCCGCGGCATCATCGAATCGTTGAAGACGATCGAGAATTCGGCGGCGATCGAGGCCAGAATCATGAAGATGATGGGATAGATGACGGGCGAGCCGGGAGCCGCAAACCAGAGGCCGAAGAGCGCGGTGATCTTGATAACCGCGAAGAATGCGATCCAGGGTTTGCGGGCGCCGGATTGATCGGCAATCGAGCCCAGGATCGGCGACAGGACCGCGATGATCACCGACGAGATCGTCGCGGTGTTGCTCCACATCGCCTGCGCATGGACGGGATCAGAGGTCAACCGGGAGACAAAGTAAGGACCAAAGATGAAGGTGGTGACGACTGTGAAGAACGGCTGGGCCGCCCAATCGAAAAACATCCAGCCCCAGATGCCCCTCCCCGGCGCTTTCTGCGGCGCCGGAGTTCCGTCTCCCGTCCAGTCAATTCTGCTCACGCATCCGCTCCCATTGTCGCGGCGGACTGTGTCACCTCGTCCGGTCGCGCGCAAGATCGGTCAGAAGGCCCGCGGCGACGGTGATGCGTGCGAGATTCGGCTCGCCGCTATCGCTGAGACTGGAGAGTTCTTCGGTGATGCGATTGATCCTGATGCGATCGACCGCATGCCATGCCTGAACCGGCAGCTTTTCCTTGCCGTGATCCGAGAGTGCGGAGATGACGATGTCGCGGCGGGCGCTGGCTATCTGGTCGATGCTGCGCGCAAGTGCCAGATTTTCATAGTGGTCCGAGGTGACGATGCGCCCGCCCGCGGCAAGCAGCCTGCCGATCCGGAAGGTCTGCGAGACGGCGAAGTAGCTTTCCGCAGCACGTGCCAGCGGCTCGCCGGTGCGTTCGGCAATCTGCATGATTTCGGGCACGAGCGCAAAACCCGGCAGGCCGGTAATGTCGGCTGCCAGTTTCTCCGGAAGGCCTGCTTCCTGATACTCCGTCTGGCGTGCTTCGAACTCGACAGGAGCCTGCGCCGGGAACGATGGCTTCAGTTTCTTGAGGGCAGCCTGCAGCCGGCTAACCGTTTCGGCGATGTCACCCTTGGCCATGCCCGTTTTCAGCATCAGCCGGGTCAGAACGGTGAAGCTCTGGCTGATTTCGTCGTAGACGCGGTTCTGCGTCTGGCCGGAAATCTTGCCGTCGAGCGCGTCCGTTTCGCTCCAGAGGCGATTGAGGTCGAAACCGTCGCGGGCGATGATCGCAGCGCGGACGACTTCGGCCGCAGAAGCGGCTGTCGCATCGACCATGCTGACGGCAAAGGCCGGGCCGCCGCGATTGATCGCCTCGTTGGCGAGCACGGTGGCGACGATTTCACGCTTCAGCCGGTGGCTGGTGATGTCGGAGCCGTTGGTCTTCTGCATCTTCGCCGGGAAGTAGTTCGACAGCGTCGAGGCAAAATAGGGATCATCGGGCAGATCGCTGATGATCAGGGCGTCGAAGAGAACGATCTTGGCGTAGGATAGCAGAACGCCGATTTCCGGGCGGGTTAGCGGCTTGTTGGCCGCATAACGCTCGGCAAGCGTCGCGTCGTCAGGCAGCGTCTCCACCTTGCGGTTCAGCTGCTTGGCAGATTCGAGCACGGTCATGAAGCGGGCGAGCTCCAGGCCGTTGCCGGTTCCCTTGCGTTCCGTCAACGAGATCGCCAGCGACTGGAGATAGTTGTTGCGCAGAACGAGGCTTGCGACTTCATCGGTCATCGATGACAGCAGCTGGTCGCGCTTCGGGCGCGTCAGGCGGCCGTCATGCATGGCATTTGCCAGCGCGATCTTGATGTTGACCTCGACGTCCGAGGTGTTGACGCCGGCGGAGTTGTCGATGGCGTCGGAATTGCTGCGGCCACCCTTCATGCCGTAGGAGATGCGGCCCTTCTGGGTGACGCCGAGATTGGCGCCCTCGCCGATGACCTTAGCGCGGACATCGTCGGCAATGATGCGGATCGGGTCGTTGGCGCGGTCACCGACTTCCGTATCGGTTTCGGCCGCGGCCTTCACATAGGTGCCAATGCCGCCGAACCACAGCAGATCGACCGGGCTCTTCAGGATGGCAGTCATGATCTCGAACGGTGTCGCGACCGTCTTGTCGATGCCGATTGCGGTAGCCGCCTCTGCAGTCAGCGTTACGGACTTCGCGGCGCGCGAAATGATCATTGCACCCTTGGAGAGCACCGACTTGTCGAAGTCCTGCCAGCTGGAGCGCGCGAGATTGAAGAGCCGCTGGCGTTCGGCCAGCGTCTTGTCCATATCCGGATCTGGATCGATGAAGATATCGCGGTGGTCGAAGGCGGCGAGCAGGCGAATTTTCGGCGAGAGCAGCATGCCGTTGCCGAAGACGTCGCCGGACATGTCGCCGACGCCAGCAACGGTAAAGGGCGTTGTCTGGATGTCGATATCCATCTCGCGGAAGTGGCGCTTGACGGTCTCCCAGGCGCCGCGGGCGGTAATGCCCATCTTCTTGTGGTCGTAGCCTGCCGAACCGCCCGACGCAAAGGCGTCGTCGAGCCAGAAGCCGGCCTCCTGCGCCAGCGCGTTGGCGGTGTCGGAAAAGGTGGCCGTGCCCTTGTCGGCGGCGACGACGAAATAGGGATCGTCGCCGTCGATGCGCACCGTCTTGGCCGGCGGCACGATGTCGGCGCCCGAGATGTTGTCGGTGATCGACAGCAGCGTGCGGATATAGGTCTTGTAGGCTTCGCGCCCCGCGTTGAAGATCTCGTCGCGTGTGCCGCCTGCAGGCAGTTTCTTTGGATAGAAGCCGCCCTTGGCGCCGACGGGGACGATGACGGCGTTCTTGACCTGCTGGGCTTTCACTAGGCCAAGCACTTCGGTGCGGTAGTCTTCGGCACGGTCCGACCATCGGAGACCGCCACGGGCGACCTTGCCGAAGCGCAAGTGGACGCCTTCGACCTCGACGCCGTAGACGAAGACTTCGCGGAAGGGCAACGGCTGCGGCAAGCCGTCGACGAGATGCGGGTCGAGCTTGAACGCGAGCATCGCCTTCGGCGAGCCATCCTCGTTGCGCTGGAAATAGTTGGTGCGCAGCGTCGCGTCGACGACGTTGATATAGCGGCGCAGGATGCGGTCGTCGTCGAGGCTCGGGACATCGGCCAGCGATGCTTCGATCGACTGATGCAGATCGCCCAGCTTCTTGAGACGCGGCTTCTCGGCCAGCGCCGGGTCCATTGCCTCATGGAAGAGGCGGAAGGTGGCGGCGGCGATGTCCGGATATTTGTCGAGCGTCGCGGCAATATAATCCTGCGAATAGGCAATGCCAGCCTGGCGCAGGTAGCGCGAATAGGCGCGCAGCACATTGGTCTCGCGTGCCGAAAGCCCGGCGGAGAGGATCAGCCGGTTGAAGCTGTCATTGTCGATCGTGCCATTGAAGGCGGCAACGAAGGCGTCTTCCAGCGCCGCGCCAAAGCGCGGGAGGTCGATCGCGTTGCCGCTGCGGGCCTCGAGCTCCATGTCGTGCAGGACGACGATGTTGATCGCGTCGTCGGCAGCCGTTACTTCGATGTCGAAGGTGCGCTCGCTGAGGACGTTGAAGCCGAGATTTTCAAGAAGCGGCACACGGCGGGACAGCGGTAGCTGCTCACCGCAGTGAAAGATCTTCAGCGACAGGATGCTGCCGCGCTCGTCGTCGTTGCGGTAGTAGAATTCGATGCGGATCGGCTCGCCGCCCGCGCAAGCGGTGATATCGGCAAGGTCACCAGCCGCTTCGTCAGGCGTGAAAGCCTCCTGGAAGGCATTGCTGACGCCGATTTTCGGCGCCTTCGGTCCCGCCAGCATTTCGAAGCGGTTGTCCCAGCGGGCGGTGATCGCCCGGATGGCCTCTTCCAGCTTTGCCTGCGGAATGCGTGGCGTCTTGCCGCCGGAGCGGCCGATGATGAAATGGACGCGTGCCACGCCGCCTTCCGGGAAAGCCGGATAATAAGCAGAGACGCGGCCGTCATAGATGGTCTTCAGATAGGTGCCGATCTTCTCGCGGACGATCGAGTCATATTCCTCGCGCGGGACGTAGACGATGACGGAGACGAAACGGTCGAAATGGTCGATGCGCGGCAGAACGCGGACACGCGGCCGGTCAGCGAGGTCGTTGATCTGCTCGGCAAAGCTCGACAGCAGCGTCGTATCGATCTGGAAGAGATCGTCGCGCGGGTAGGATTCCAGTGTGTTGTCGAGCATGCGGCCGGAATGGCTCATCGGATCGAAGCCGAAATGCTCTTTCACCTTGGCGATCTTCGATCGCAGCAGTGGGATTTCCGACGCCCAGGATGTGTAGGCTGTCGACGTGAACAGGCCGACGATACGAAGTTCGCCGGTGACGTTGCCATTCTTGTCGAAGCGCTTGACGCCGACGTAATCCATATAGGCGCGGCGGTGGACCACCGATTTGACGTTGGCCTTGGTGACGATCAGAAATTCCGGGCCATCAAGGAAGGCCAGGATCTCGGGCGTGGTCGTCACCGCGTCCTTGCCGGTGCGCAGAACCAGAACGTCGGGATTGGAGAGAATGCCGAGGCCGGTACCCTTGTCGCGCTCCACCTTGGCGCCGGCGCCCTTGCCCGAATAGACGTATTCGCGCATGCCGAGGAAGGTGAAGTTCTCGTCGCGCAGCCATGTCAGAAAGGCGAGCGCTTCGTCGCGATCGGCTTTCTTGCGGCTGGCGCTATATTCCCGGAGCTCATCGATGGCGGTGTCGAGTTTCGAGAGCATCGGTTTCCAGTCGGAAACTGCCTGCTGCACCTGTTCGAGAACGGTTTTGATGCGCTTCTGCAGATCGGAGGACTGCGCCGATGTCAGCGGCGACAGGTGGATCTGGATGTGGCTGACGCGCGAGGCCGGATCACTTGGCTCGTCGGCGGAATAAAGCCCCGGCTCCTTGCCGTCTTCCAGCACTAGAATTGGATGCACCGCCATGTAGAGATCGCGATAGGTGCTGGTGACCTCGCCCATGACCGATTCATAGAGGAACGGCATATTGTGGTCGGTGACCGTCAGAATGGAGACCGGAACGCCTGACGGCTCGACGTCGGCAACTGTCTCGATGCTGACGCGGGGCGTCTTGCCGTTCCAGGCCTTCAACTCGCGCGCCGAGTGGATGGCAGAGAGAGCGAGCATTTCGGGCGTATAGAGATCGAGATCATCCCCGCTGGCGCGGCCGAACAGAATTTCGGGCTGCAGATGCTTGTCGCCGGTGGCGGCAGCAATCTTTTTTGCGCTCTCGATCTGTTTCTCGCGTTTCGGATTGTGTCTGGCGGCCATTTCAGATGTTCCCCGATCTGTTCGATTTGGTGCAAAATATCAGAAGATTTGCCGAAAAAATCTCTAAAAGAGGCCGCTTGATGGCAGCTTTCGTTCGTTCTGGCCCCTGTTTTTGTCAGAATTCGGAAGAATCTCCGCCTATTCGATTCGACTAATATTGTTTGCGGCCGACTTTGGACTGCTGCTTCGCGACCTTTCCATGCAGAGATGAACAATGGTTGACAGGCGTGCCGTAAAAAGTGGATCAACTGCGCATCAGGTTCAGGGCTATCATCATGCCAGAAAATACCGCCGCCGGAACGGTCATCGTCATTTCAAGCCATGTCGTGCGTGGTTCGGTCGGCAACCGTGCCGCGGTCTTTGCGCTGGAGACACTGGGACACCAGGTCTGGGCTCTGCCGACGGTCGTGCTTCCATGGCATCCCGGTCACGGGCGCTCGACGCGGCTGACATTTGCCGAGGCCGATTTCGATGCGGCGATCGACGACCTGATCAGGGCGCCCTGGATCGGCGAAGTGAAGGCAGTGCTGACAGGCTATTTCGGCAATGCCGCACAGGCCAAATCCGTCGCCCGGCTGATCGGCGCACTGCGCCAGGACAATCCCGATCTGCTCTATGTCTGCGATCCGGTGATGGGCGATCTCGGCGGTCTCTACGTTCCACAGGCGACAGCCGAAGCAATCCGCGATCACCTGATCCCGCTGGCGTCTTTGGCAACGCCGAACCGTTACGAGCTTGCCTGGATGGCCGGCGCGCCGCTCGATGACAACACGGCGGTGATGGAGGCAGCGCTATCGCTGGGTCCGTCGCGAATGCTGGTCACGTCGGCGGTGCCTATGATGACGGGTGGGACCGGCAATCTCTATCTCTCGGGCCGGCATGCGCTGCTGGCCGAGCACAGGCTCATCGATAATCCACCGAACGGGCTCGGCGATCTTCTTGCGGCTCTTTTCCTGTCGCGGCTGCTTTCCGGCATGGACGATGAAAAGGCGCTGCAACTGGCAACGGCCAGCGTCTATGAAGTTCTGGCGCGGGCGGTCAAGCGCGGCAGCGACGAGTTGACGCTGGCGAGCGACGCATCGAGCCTCGCAACGCCTATGGCAATGGTGCAGATGCGCCATTTGCTGCATCCGGCACAGCGGCGCAAGAAATAGCAACGACTCATTTTGCACTGCAGCAGTTGATCTTCTGCGCACCAAGCGTTAATCGAAATCCTATGCAGCGTTTTCCTGGAACACTTCTGGACGGTTATCGCAACTTCATGAGCGGGCGCTACGCAGATGCGCGCGACCGATACAAGACTCTTGCGGAAAACGGCCAGAACCCGACGACACTCGTCATTGCCTGTTGCGACTCCCGTGCGGCACCGGAGCTTATCTTCGATGCCGGTCCGGGCGAACTCTTCGTTATCCGCAACGTCGCCAATCTCGTTCCGCCTTATGAGCCCGACGGGCATTTTCACGCTACATCCGCGGCGCTGGAATTTGCCGTGCAGGCGCTGAAGGTGACCGACATCGTGGTGATGGGGCATGGTCGTTGCGGGGGCATTCGAGCTGCCCTCGATCCAAGCGCTGAGCCGCTGTCTCAGGGTGACTTCATCGGCCGCTGGATGTCGCTGGTGAAGGACGCTGCCGAACAGATCGGCAGCAACGATATCATGACCCAGACCGAGCGGCAGACGGCGCTGGAGCGTGTATCGATCCGCAACTCGATCAACAATCTGCGGACTTTCCCCGAGGTCAAAGCCCTCGAGAAGGAAGGCAAGATTGCCTTGCACGGCGCCTGGTTCGATATCTCGACCGGCGAACTGTGGGTCATGGATGCGGAAAGCCGGGATTTTATCCGTCCGGAAGTATAGGCCTTAGCCTATAGGTTTATGGGTTCTTTAAGGAATCCCGTTAAGATTTCATCGACAGGCACCCTCAACCACCGGCTTACGGCGGCCTTCGATGAAATTTGAGACAACCAGCAAGATCATTCTGGCGGCAATCCTGCTGCCGTTCATGTTCATGATCGCCGAAGGCGTTCTGGTTGTCCGTTCGTCATTTCATCAATATCTGTCGCTTGAGAAGGACTACCGCTTCGCCGACGTGCTGGCGCGCGGCGGCACGATTGCGGCGACAGAAATTTTGGGTGAGATCGTCGCGACGCGACAGTATCTCGCTCATCCAGGCAGCGAAACCGCTGCAGCGATGCAGCAGAGCCGCCAGCAGCTCGACAGCGAACGTCAGAAGTTCAAAGGTAGCCTGCCGCCGGTCGACCAGCTTGACGGAAACCTGGGTGGCGAGCTTTCCAATCTCGCGCTGGCTTATAGCCGCATCGTCTCTATCCGCGCGGCGGTCGATCGCGGGTTCTATGCCGGGAGCGATCCTGTCTATGTCTATTGGCAGGCAGCGATGAAACAGCTCGACGTCGTCGATGCGCTTTCACCACTCATCCAGGATCCAGTGCTGCTCGGAAAGTCGAACGAGTTGATGGGCGTGCTGCTTACCTATTATGCCGAGCGGTTGATCACCTCACTCGGCACGCGCTACCTCAACGAACACAATTACAGCCTTCGCTCCAGCGACCTCTTCATGCAGGGCAGAACCATGCAGGCGGCGGGCATGGACCATATGGTGTTTCACAGTTCGTCGCCGCTGGTTGCGGCAATCATGGAATATCTGAAGAGCCCCGCGCAGGTTCGTGCCGATGCCGTGACCGACGCGATATTGACGCGGGAGGCCCGTCCGCATGCTGCCGTTCGCGACGAGTGGTCGCGCGCGCAGGCGGAACGCATCGATTTTCTCAAGGGAAAGATCGGCGAAGCCGCTGCCGATATCCACCGCACCGGCGAGGCGCTCGCCAAGCGTTCGCATCTTCACATGACGCTGGTTCTCGTTCTCTGCGGCGGTCTGCTCGTTCTTGCTGGTGTCGTTGCCACGCTGGCGACCAAGGGGTTGAGGATGATCTCGCGCCTGTCACGCGAACGCGAGGCGCTGGTTGGCGAACTCAGAAGCGCCGCGCAGACGGATCTCCTGACCGGTCTCTACAATCGCCGTGGATTCGAGGCGGCTGCCGCAGCACTCTTTGCCCAGGCGGAAAGCGGTTCGCGCTGGATTTCCGTCGTGCTTTTCGATCTCGATCACTTCAAGAAGATCAACGATATCCATGGGCATGATGCGGGTGACATCGTGCTTCGCCATGTCGCGGCAACGGCCAAGCAGCATTTTCGCAGCTTCGACCTTCTGGTCCGGCATGGCGGCGAGGAGTTTCTGGCCCTGCTGCCGGATGCGTCACCGGATGAGGCGGCAGGGATCGCCGAAGGTGTTCGCGCCGCCATCGAGGCTGCGATGGTCGATCTTCCCGGCGGCGAGTGTCTTTCGGTGACTGCGAGCTTCGGCTGCGCCGGCCGGACGCTTGGCGGCGGCACGCACAATTTCGAAGATCTCGTCAAGCGCGCCGATATGGCGCTCTATGCCGCCAAGGCGTCCGGACGTAACCGTGTCGTCTCGGGTCCGCTGGTGCCGCAGGCCACCGCGATCAAAGCCGAGGCCAAATGAAAAAGGCGCCGCAAGCGGCGCCTTCAATTCAATTGCAAATGGGTGGCTTACTGGCCGCCGTCGATCTGCTGGCCGATATAGGCGATCGCCTGCTGGTAGACGGTTGCCGCGTTCCAGCCCTGGATAGCGACGAAATTCGGTTCGCCCGGCTGGTAACCGGCACCTGCCCGCCAGCCATGACCCTTCAGGAAGTTTGCGGTCGAGGCCAGCGCGTCGGCACGCGAACCGACCATGTCGACACGGCCATCGCCATCGCCATCGGCACCGAAGCGGACGACATTGCGCGGCAGGAACTGCGTCTGGCCGATCTCGCCATGTGCGGCGCCGCGCGCCTGCGGGCTCAGATAGCCTTCAGAGACGAGCTGCAGGGCAGCATAGAGCTGGTCGGTGAAATAGTCCGAGCGGCGGCAGTCGTAGGCCAGCGTCGAAACGGCTGACAGCGTGTGCTGCGTGCCCATATAGCTGCCGAAGCCGGTTTCCATGCCCCAGATTGCGATCAGCGGGCCGGCCGGCACGCCGTAGCGGCGCTCGATCGAGGTGAAGAGAGCCTGGTTGGAGCGCTTCATGCCCTTACCGCGGGAAATGATCGCCGCGCCGCCACGCTTCTGCATGAAGGCGTCGAAGGACAGCTTGAAGCTCTTTTGGCCGCGGTCGGCGGCAATCGTCGGACGATTGTAGGCGACGTTGGCGAATGCGCGGCTCAGAACCGACTGGCTGACGCCCTGTGCTGCAGCTTCCTGCTTGAATTGCTGCACCCAGGCATCGAAGCCGGCGCCGTTATTGCCGCATTGCGCGGCGTTGGCCGCCACCGGAACTGCATGGAAAGCGCCCACCGCCGCGATGGCCGCCACCAAGAATTTTGTCATGCGCATGAGAAACCCCGATCTCGATCTGCAGTCGCTGGAATGCCGGGCAGAATGCCAGCCAAGGGTGATTTTGTCACGATCACCTTTTGGCGAGATTGGCCGCCTGCCGCACGATTGCCGCCTGGCTGGTTCAAAGAAAGCCCCGCAAGTCTGACGACATGCGAGGCTGATAGCAAGCTATGGTTAATATTCGGTATCAGGCGGCCTGCTTGCGCGGCTTGATGAGGCCACGATTGACGAGCAGCTCGGCAATCTGAATGGCGTTGAGAGCAGCGCCCTTGCGCAGGTTGTCGGAAACGACCCACATGTTGAGACCGTTTTCGACCGTCGCATCTTCGCGGATACGCGAGATGAAGGTCGCATCTTCACCGGCAGATTCGTAAGGCGTGATGTAGCCGCCGTTCTCATGCTTGTCGATGACGAGGCAGCCCGGTGCATCGCGCAGGATGTCGCGGGCCTGATCGGCGGTGATTTCGTTTTCGAATTCGATGTTGACCGATTCCGAATGGCCGATGAAGACGGGGACGCGAACCGCGGTGCAGGTCACCTTGATCTTCGGGTCAAGCATCTTCTTGGTTTCGGCCAGAACCTTCCACTCTTCCTTCGTATAGCCGTCTTCCATGAAGCTATCGATATGTGGAATGACGTTGAAGGCGATGCGCTTGGTGAACTTCTTGTTCTCGATCGGATCGGCAACAAAGACTGCGCGCGTCTGGTTAAAGAGCTCGTCCATGCCGTCTTTGCCCGCGCCGGAGACCGACTGGTAGGTCGAAACGACGACGCGCTTGATCTTGGCGAAATCATGCAGCGGCTTCAGCGCGACGACGAGCTGGGCGGTCGAGCAATTCGGATTGGCAATGATGTTGCGCTTGGTGAACTGGGTGATGGCGTCCGGGTTCACTTCCGGCACGATCAGCGGCACGTCCTGATCATAGCGCCAGGCAGAGGAGTTATCGATGACGACACAGCCCTGCTGGCCGATCTTCGGCGACCACTTCTTGGAGACTTCGCCGCCGGCAGACATCAGGCAGATGTCGGTGTCGGAGAAATCGTAGTTCTCGAGATTGAAGACCTTCAGCGTCCTGTCGCCGTAGGAGACTTCCGTGCCCTGCGAACGCGAGGAGGCAAGTGCTACGACTTCGTCAGCCGGAAAGCCACGCTCGGAGAGGATGTTGAGCATTTCCCGGCCGACATTTCCGGTTGCTCCCGCGACTGCTACTTTGAAACCCATTTTCAGCTCTCTTTCTCTTCTCTCCTCTTGTCCGGTGAGGGGGGAAAGCGCGAAATCATCGCGGCTTCCTGTCCCCAGCCGAGCCGGGGAGAGAGCGGCAGGCCAGAGACGTCAGACGGTTTTCGTCGTCGTTTTGGCCTTGGTTTTGGAAGAAACCGGAACGGCAATATCCACCCCGGCACTCAGTGCCCGGTCATTGCATGCAGCAATGGCGTGTTCGAAGCGAACCATGGATAATTCCTTTTCCGCCGTTGCTCATAAAACGTTTTCCACAGGAGTCAAGGTTTTTGCGCCTGCGGGCGGCGCCTGGTGCCGGTGCGGCAGATTGTCATACCTGTGTCATCCACATGTCATCCCCCAGGGCTATCTCCGGCCCGTTGTTCATTTACTGCAACGAAAACGGGGGTTTTCCATGCGTATGATTTTTGCCGCTCTGGCGGCCACGACGATTCTTGCCGGTGCCGCGCAGGCGACCACGGTTTATCCGCTTGATCGCGCAACGATTCTTGCCGGTTCGCCATTTGACTTCAAGGTTGAGCTCAGCAAGCAGGTAAAGCCCGAGGACGTGAAGGTTACGGTCAACGGTCAGGATTACAAGACGGTTCTCGGGGGCGAGGCTAAGTTTGTGGAACTGGAAAAGGGTAAGGACGACAAGGCACTCGGTTCCGCCGTCATCCTGCGTGGCCTGACGATCGCCGCACCCGGCGACTACAAGGTCGAAGTGTCGGCCGGCGACGAGAAGAAGTCGGTTACCTGGAATGTCTACGGCACCGGCGACGCGCCGAAGGCCAAGAACGTCATCTTCCTGATCGGCGACGGCCTGTCCGTTGCGCACCGCACCGCCGCCCGTATCATGTCTAAGGGCATGACCGAGGGTAAGGCGAACGGCCGCCTCAACATGGACGATGTGCCGCCGGCAGCTTTCATCGGCACATCGGCAACCAACGCTGTTGCCACCGACTCCGCCAATACCATGTCGGCCTACATGACGGGCCACAAGACAGCCGTCAACGCGATCGGCGTCTATGCAGACCGCACGCCCGACTCGCTCGACGACCCGCGCGTGGAGACGATTGCGGAAGCGATCCGCCGCCAGACCAAGAAGTCGATCGGCATTGTCGCGACCGCCGAAATCGAGGACGCCACACCGGCTGCGGTTGTCTCCCACACGCGCAATCGCAACGACAAGGCCGATATCGTCGGGATGCTTCTCGACGTGAAGCCGGAAGTCGTACTCGGCGGCGGTTCGGCCTATTTCCTCGGAAAGGACGTTCCGGGCTCCAAGCGCAAGGATGACAAGGACTACATCAAGCTCTTCCAGGACGCCGGCTACAAGCTTGCCATCGACAAGAACGAGCTTGCAGCCAACGCATCGGCTGAAGGCAACCTTCTCGGTCTCTTCCATACCGGCAACATGGACGTCACGCTCGATCGCGAATTTCTGAAAAAGGGCACCGTCGAGAAATTCCCGAACCAGCCGGGTCTCGTCGAGATGGCAACGGTCGCGCTCGATCGCCTGTCCAAGAACCCCGACGGTTTCTTCCTGATGGTCGAGGGTTCGTCGATCGACAAGATGTCCCATCCGCTCGATTGGGACCGCGCCGTCGTCGACACCATCGAATTCGACAAGGTCGTCGGCCTTGCCCGCGAATTCCAGAAGGCCCATCCCGATACGCTGATCGTCGTCACCGGCGACCACACCCATGGCGTTTCGATCATCGGTACTGTCGATGACGAAAAGCCGGGCACGGAGATGCGCGAAAAGGTAGGCACCTATGCCGAAGCGGGCTTCCCGAATTATACCGACGACAACGGCGACGGCTATCCCGACAAGATCGATGTCACGCGCCGCCTCTTCCTCAGTGCCAATAACGGCCCCGACCATTACGAGACGTTCCGCCCGAAGCTCGACGGTCCATTCGTTCCTGCCGTGCAGAACGAAAAGAAGGAATATGTCGCCAACGAACAGTACAAGGATGTTCCCGGCGCCGTCTTCGTTCAGGGCAACATTCCGAAGAGCGGCGACAGCGGCGTTCACGCCGTCGATGACGTCGTCCTGCAGTCGGATGGTCCGGGCTCCGAAGGCTTCCGCGGCTACATGGAGCAGAGCGACGTCTACAAGGTACTCGCCGACGCTTTTGCACTCGGTGTCAAACAGACCAACTGACGGAGCGCGGTGAACCGCCTCTTCCGCGTAATCTTCCCGGCCGCCGATCTGCGGCCGGGAACTTGCAAGGAGTTTGATATGCATAGGATCACACGCCGGAGCCTTTTCGGTATGATGATGGCATTGCCGGTGCTGACGTCTGCAAGATGTGTCGAAGCTGCCGACGCAACGCTCAGCTTCGATGAGCTCTATGGCAAATTCGGCGTTCTCGGCCTCGAATTTTCCGAGAAGGTGAAGGCGCTCGCCGGCAGGCAAATCAGCATGCGCGGCTTCATGGCGCCACCATTGAAGGCTGAAGCGCAGTTTTTCGTGCTGACGGAAATTCCGATGTCGCTCTGCCCATTCTGCTCGTCTGATGCCGACTGGCCCGACAATATCGCCGTCGTCTATCTCGACGAGAAGCAGACCTTCGTGCAGCCCAGCCAGACGATCGAAGTGCGCGGCATTCTCGAATACGGCTCGTGGACCGATCCCGAAACCGGCTTCGTCAGCCTGCTGCGCCTGCGCCAGGCCGAATATTCGGCGGTCTGATGCTGGCGCTCGAGATCAGCAATCTGTCGGTGACGTTCAGCGGACTCAACGCACCGGCGCTTGAGATTGGCACGCTGGCGCTGTCTGCCGGCAGCCGGGTTGCGGTGACCGGGGCTTCCGGCTCAGGCAAGAGCACCTTCGTCAACATCATTACCGGGTTGGAACGTGCGGCGCTCGGATCCGTCCGCTGGAACGGTGACGATATCTGCGCTTTGTCCGAGAGCCACCGCGACCGCTTCAGAGCGGGTAACATCGGACTCGTGATGCAGGATTTTCATCTGTTTCCAGGGCTTTCGGCCATCGAGAACATTCTATTGCCCTCCCGTCTGTCGCGCGCCGCCGATGCTCAGATGGTGCTGCGCGCGCATGAACTGCTGATGCGGACCGGCCTTTCACGGCCCAATCAGAACATCGAGACGATGTCGCGCGGCGAGATGCAGCGGGTGGCGATCGCGCGTGCGCTTTTGCGCAAGCCGGGCGTCATCGTCGCAGACGAGCCGACCGCCAGCCTTGATGCCGAAACCGGCCGCATCATCGGCGACCTGCTGCTTGATCTGGCGATTGCGGAAGGCAGCACGCTAATCGTCGTGTCGCATGATCCGCATCTGTCAGGCCGCATGGACCGCCGCCTGTTGCTGTCCTCGGGACGCATCGTTGAAGATGCCTTCAGCAACGAGGTGGCGGCATGATCCGGTTCATCGCCGCCGATCTTCGTCGCCTCTGGGCGGGTTCCCTCGTCGTGGTCCTGCTGATTGCCCTGGCAATAGCGCTCGGCGTTGCGGTCGTCCTGCAGGAGCGGGCGTTGCGGCTCGGCAGTGCGCGGGCGGCCGACAGGTTCGATCTCGTGATCGGCGCTGGCGGCAGCGAGACTCAGCTTGTGCTGTCATCCGTCTTCCTGCAGCCCTCGCCCTTGCCGCTGATGCCGGGTCGAATACTTTCCAAGCTGACTGCCGATCCGCGGGTCGCCTGGGTTTCGCCGATCGGCTTCGGCGATTCCTTTTCCGGCTATCCGATCGCCGGCACCAGCCTGGCCCTGCCCGACAATCTCTCCGGCGGGTTCAGCGAGGGTCGTGGCCTTGCCGCGGAGAACGAAGCCGTTGTCGGCGCAGCGGTCAGCTTGCCGCTCGGATTCGAGATCAAGCCGATGCATGGCTCAGTCGAAATCGGCGGTCATACCCATACCGAAATCGCCTATCGCGTGACCGGCCGCATGAAGCCGACGGGGACCGCCTGGGATCGGGCGATCCTGGTGCCGATCCAGGCTGTCTGGCATATCCATGGCCTTGAATCCGGTGATTCCGCCGATGAAGATCACGATCACGCGGATGACCACGCGCTTGATGATCGCTGGTCCGGCGACTTGCCCGGCCTGCCCGCCGTTCTCGTCAAGCCGAAGTCGATCGCAGATGCCTACAAGCTGCGGCAGGACTATCGCAGCGGCAATACGGTCGCGGTCTTTCCGGGCGAAGTGCTGACCAACCTCTACGCAACGCTTGGCGATGCGAAGCGTATTCTGGTCGCGGTGGCATCCGGCGCACAGGGGCTGGTCGCCGCATCGCTGATCCTGGTGACCGTCATCCATATCGGTCAGCGCCGCCGCCAGATCGGAGCGCTCAGGGCGTTCGGCGCGCCGCGTCTGGCCATCCTCGGCATTGTCTGGGGCGAGTTCTTTGCGCTGATCGCCCTTGGCATCGCGGGCGGCTTTGCGCTGGGCTATTGCGCAGCATCTCTGCTCTCCGGTTTCTTCAGCGCCAGCAGCGGTATTGTCATGCCGGTGGGCTTTGTGCGTGCCGACCTGATACTCGCCGGGCTGCTGATTGCATTTGGCGCCGTTCTTGCTGCGCTGCCTGCGATTCTGGCCTACCGGCAATCTCCGGCGGAAGCCCTCAGGGCGTGATAATGCAGGCTGCTACGCGAAGCTGTGCAAACACGTTAGACTAAAGTCATAATCCCAAAGCCGCTCTCTTTATCCGAATTCTTTTCTGCCACACTCTTCGCAGGTGAGCCGCGTCCAGGGGCATACTTTGAGGAGAGTTTGGGACGCGCCTTGCTGCTCATCATTCTGTGGAGGACAGACAATGGCAAATATCGCAAGCGCCGAGAGCGCAAAAGCCCGTCCGATGACTGGAGAGGAAAGGAAGGTCATCTTCGCCTCGTCGCTCGGTACGGTCTTCGAATGGTATGATTTCTATCTCTATGGTGCGCTCGCAACCTATATCGGCGCCACCTACTTCACCCAGTATCCCGAAGCCACGCGCAACATCTTCACGCTTCTTGCCTTCGCGGCAGGCTTCTTGGTCCGTCCGTTTGGCGCTCTGGTCTTCGGCCGCCTCGGCGATCTCGTCGGACGCAAATACACCTTTCTCGTCACGATCCTGATCATGGGTTTCTCGACCTTCCTCGTCGGTGTCCTTCCGGGTGCGGCGACCATCGGCATCGCGGCTCCGATCATCCTGATCGTGCTTCGCCTGCTGCAGGGTCTGGCACTCGGCGGTGAATATGGCGGTGCTGCGACCTATGTCGCGGAACACGCGCCGAATGGCCGCCGCGGCTACTTCACATCCTGGATCCAGACGACGGCAACGCTCGGCCTTTTCCTGTCACTGATCGTCATTATCGGTGTGCAGCAGATACTCGGTACGACGGCATTTGCGGCCTGGGGCTGGCGCATTCCGTTCCTGGTTTCCATTCTGCTGCTCGGCGTTTCGGTCTGGATTCGTCTGAAGATGAACGAATCTCCGGCCTTCCAGAAGATGAAGGCGGAGGGCAAGGGTTCGAAGGCACCGCTGACGGAAGCCTTCGGCACCTGGAAGAATGCCAAGATCGCCATCATCGCGCTGCTCGGTGCAACGATGGGTCAGGCTGTCGTCTGGTACGGCGGTCAGTTTTATTCGCTGTTCTTCCTGCAGAACGTTCTGAAGGTGGATCTGCAGTCGGCCAATATCATGGTGGCGATCGCGCTGATCCTGGCGACACCGTTCTTCGTCGTCTTCGGCTCGCTTTCCGACAAGATCGGCCGCAAGCCGATCATCATGGCGGGTCTGCTTATCGCCGCCATCACCTACCAGCCGCTGTTCAAGGCGATGACCTATATGGCCAATCCGGCCCTCTATGAGGCACAGGCCTCGATCCGCGCAACGGTGACCGCCGATCCGGCAGATTGCAAGTTCCAGTTCAACCCGACCGGTACGTCGAAGTTCACCAGCTCCTGCGACGTGGCCACGGCGTTCCTGACGAAGAATTCGGTGCCTTACGATGTCGTGCCCGGCCCTGCCGGACAGCCGGCAACGGTCAAGGTCGGCGACGCCACGATCGCTAGCTTCGACGTCATCGCTGCTGGCGACAAGGCCAAGGGCATGACGGCGGCTTTCGAGAAGAGCACCAACATTGCGCTTCACGATGCCGGTTACCCGCTGAACCGCGGTGCTGCCAAGGTTCCGGATTCCAAGCTCGATGCTTTTATCGCCGCTAACCCGGAGCTCAACCTGAACGCCGAGACGATCCGCGCCGGCGAGAAGGAAACCATGCCTGCCGACAAGCTGGTCGCTGGCAAGCTGCTGACGGCTGAGGAAGCGAACGGCGTCACCGACATGGCGGTCTATACGGTCGCCGGTGGTGGCACCTTCGCCATGGTGGCTGATCCGGCACGCGTCAACTGGGTCGGTACGATCGCCGTACTTTTCGTTCTCGTGCTCTACGTGACGATGGTCTATGGCCCGATCGCAGCACTGCTGGTCGAGCTCTTCCCGACCCGTATCCGCTACACCGGCATGTCGCTGCCCTACCATATCGGCAATGGCTGGTTCGGGGGTCTGCTTCCGGCAACAGCCTTCGCGATGAGCGCGGCTGCCGGCGATATCTACTACGGTCTCTGGTATCCGATCGTCTTCGCAGGCATCACGCTGGTCATCGGCCTGCTGTTCCTGCCGGAAACCAAGAACCGCGATATCCACGCCGACTAAGACCGGATGGATTGAGACGATAGAACCCGGCGCTCACAAGGCGCCGGGTTTTTTATGCGCGCAGCAGCCGTTTCGGAGCGGGCCAGCCGTCAGCGAGCTTGAAGAGGACGCCGTAGCGCGAAAAGACGATGGCGATCATCAACGAGAACCAGCCACCGAGCGCCAGTCCGGCGATCACGTCGCTCGGATAGTGAGCGCTGACCATGACGCGGGTCATGCCGAGCCAGAGCGCACAGGCGAGGAAAACGACGCGGTATCGGGGAAAGAGAAGCGATAGCGCGGCGAAGAAGGCGCCGATCGTCGTCGCATGTCCCGAAGGGAAGCTTTCGAAGGCTGCATTTCCGGATAAGGGCGAGAAGGAAAATATCCCGTAGTCGTCGAAATGCTGCGGCCGGGCGCGGCCGATCACCCGCTTGAGGATGTTGGCGAGGATGCCGGAGAGCGCGATGGAGATCAGCAGATAGGCGCCGATCCAGCACATCTGCAGTGCTTGAATGCGGGTGCGCAGCGATCTGACGACGCGAAGGGCTGCAAGGCCTTCGAAGAAGAGAAAGGCGCTGGTGATGCTGATCCAGCCCGAGGTGCCGAAATCGGTGAGGATACGGCCGAGGCGGCGCATGGCGGGCGGCACGTGCCCGGCGCCGACAGGACCATCCAGCAGCAGCATGGAGAGTAGAACGGCATTGAAAGTGATGAACAGGCAGGTCTGCCAGCGTAGTTGCGGCATCCGGCAGGTGCTGCGCCGCCAGCGCCTGTCGAGCGAAGAAAGTATCGCCTGCATCCAATTCGATCCGTTCAAAAATCAATATCGAGAACGGCGCGACGGTAACATCGGGTGGCGACAGTTTTTTTACGAAGGCTGTCAGATCAGACGGCTGAGCCGCGGTATTGGCCAGCCTTCACGGCCGACTGAGAAGACGAAGCCGAAACGGGCGAAAGCCATCGACAGCGCGAAAGCCAGCCATGCGCCGAGCGCCAATCCGGCGGCGACGTCGCTTGGATAGTGGACACCGATGATGACGCGCGTCGCGCCGAGCCAGAGGCCGATGCCGATGAACACCAGCCGGAAGCGCGGAAAGAGCAGCGCCAGAGACATGAATAGCGCGCCAATATTGGCCGAATGCCCGGACGGAAAGCTCTGGTGCAGAAAATCCCAGCTGAAGGGCGTGAAGCTGAAGATGCCTTCCTGCTCGTAAAGCAGCGGCCGGGCGCGGCCGATCAGGAATTTCAGCGGGTTGGCGATGGCGCTGGCCAGGATGACGGAAAGGCCGACATAGGCGGCCATTTGGCCGAAATAGGCCATGCGGAATCGCCTTCGCACCTTCCAGAGGCGGCGGCGGACTACGTAGCTGGTAACCAGGATCGTCAGCAGACCGGCAAGAATCCAGGCGAGCCTGCCGATATCGGTGACGTCGCCTGCAAACGAGACGAGCGGCGGCGAAAGGCTCTTTACCGCTTGGCCCAGCGGCCGGTCGAAAACGAAGAAGGCGATGGCGACGGCATTGATGGCGAAGAGCGCGAAGGCCTTCCAGGGAACCCGCCGATGGATCGTGCGCCGCGCCTCATAGCGCTTCTTCAGATAGGCCCTGCAGCCTGGCTTCGGTCCGGCGGTGTCGCTCATTCTGTCCCTTCGTCGTTGGCACGGGGGAGATAGGGAGACGAGGCGCCGGCTTCAATGAAAAAGCCCTCCGCGCGGCTGCGCGAAGGGCCTTGAAAAGCGTTTCACGTGAAATATCAGGCCGAGAGCGCCTTGAATTCCGCAAGGATTGCCGCTCCCATCTCGATGGTGCCGACCTGCTTGCAGCCGTCGGCCATGATGTCGCCGGTGCGGATGCCCTTGTCGAGAACGTTGGCGATCGCTTTTTCGAGGTTGTCGGCTTCAGTGACCATGTTGAAGGAATAACGCAGGCACATGGCGAAGGAGGCGATCATGGCGATCGGGTTGGCGATGCCCTTGCCGGCAATGTCAGGGGCCGAGCCATGAACCGGCTCGTAAAGCGCCTTGCGCTTGCCGGTCTTGCCATCGGGCGCGCCGAGCGAAGCCGACGGCAGCATGCCGAGCGAGCCTGTCAGCATGGCGGCAACGTCGGAGAGCATGTCGCCGAACAGGTTGTCGGTGACGATGACGTCGAACTGCTTCGGCGCGCGGACTAGCTGCATGCCGCCGGCATCAGCCAGCATATGGTCGAGCTGGACGTCCGAATATTTTTCCTTGTGCGTTGCCGTCACCACCTGGTTCCAGAGGACGCCAGACTTCATGACGTTGCGCTTTTCCATCGAGCAGACGCGGTTCTGGCGAGTGCGGGCCATTTCGAAGGCCACGCCGGCAATGCGTTCGATTTCGTAGGTGTCGTAGACCTGCGTATCGATGCCGCGCTTCTGGCCGTTGCCGAGATCGATGATCTCCTTCGGTTCGCCGAAATAGACGCCGCCTGTCAGCTCGCGGATGATGAGGATATCGAGACCTTCGACCAGTTCCGGCTTCAGCGAGGAAGCGGAAGCGAGTGCCGGATAGCAGATCGCCGGGCGAAGGTTTGCGAAGAGTTCCAGATCCTTGCGCAGGCGCAGCAGGCCAGCTTCCGGACGGACTTCGTAAGGTACGCTATCCCATTTCGGGCCGCCGACGGCGCCGAACAGAACGGCATCGGCGGCGAGCGCCTTCTGCATGTCGGCTTCCGAGATCGCCTGGCCATGTGCGTCATAGGCCGAGCCGCCGACGAGGCCTTCGTCGGTTACGAAACCTGATTTCATCTCCTCGTTCATGTAGGCGATGATCTTGCGGACTTCGCCCATGGCTTCAGGACCAATGCCGTCGCCCGGCAGCAGGAAGAGATTGCGCGCTGTCATGAAACCCTCCGAAGGAAAAACAAGCTGCGGCTTCTTAGACCCCGGAAATCGGCATTTCAAGCAAGGGAGAGGCCGAATCGGTACGGTTTGCCGCGGTATCGGCTGGCAGCGAAGTGTTGACCCCTGCTTGTCTCCGGGCCAAGAAGACCGTCAGGTTTCAAGAAATGGAATTCAGAATGTCCCCGTCCCCATTGCATCTCAACACCCCTCTCCTGCGCAGCGCCGCCGATTACAGCGCCAGCGGCAAGCCGCTATGGCTGAAACTCGATGCCTTGCAGCCATCCGGAAGCTTCAAGATGCGCGGCGTCAGCAGGCTTTGCCAGCATGAAGTGGAGAATGGTGCGAAGGAGATCTTCTGCGCGTCCGGCGGCAATGCCGGGATCGCGGCGGCCTTTGCCGGGCGCGCGCTCGGTGTGCCCGTGACCATCGTCGTGCCGGAGACGACATCGGCGGAGGTTCGGCAGTTGATCGAGGCGGCCGGCGCTTCCGTGCTGGTTCACGGCTCCGTCTTCGATGAAGCGAATGCCTATGCGATCAAACTCTCCGAAGCCCGGAATGCCGCCTATGTTCATCCCTTCGACCATCCGCTGCTCTGGGAAGGGCATGGAACGCTGATCGATGAAGCTGTGGCTTCAGGCGCAAAATTTGACTGCGTCGTCGTCAGCGTCGGCGGCGGCGGCCTGCTTGCCGGTATCGTTGCCGGGTTGAAGCGCAATGGTCTTGATAATGTGCCTGTGATTGCCGTCGAGACCGAAGGGGCTGCCTCCTTCCATGAGGCGTTGAAGGCGAAGGAGCGCATCACTCTGCCTGCCATCACCTCGATCGCCAATTCGCTCGGTGCGCGGCAGGTGGCGCAGCATGTCTTCGATCTGCCCAGCCATCACCCGATCGAAAGCGTGACGGTGACGGACGCGCAAGCGGTGGCTGCCTGCCTGAAATTTGCGGATGCGCACCGTATTCTCGTCGAGCCCGCCTGCGGGGCCGCACTTGCGGTCGCCGATGTGCATGCCGGTCTGCTGTCGCGCTTCGAAAATCCGCTGATCGAAGTCTGCGGCGGTATCGGCGTTTCGCTCGACAAGCTCAAGGTCTGGAAAGAGCGGTTTCTCTGATCAAAATGAAAAAGCCGGGCGAGAGCCCGGCTTTTTTGTCCGTCGTTTCCGATGCCTCAGGCGGCCCAGGGGCGCGAAGCGCTGTTCTGCTTTTCGAAGCTGTCGATCGCCTTGCTCTTTTCCATCGTCAGGCCGATATCGTCGAGACCGTTCAGCAGGCAGTGGCGCTTGAACGCGTCCAGATCGAACTTTATCGAGCCGCCATCCGGGCCGGTGATCTCAAGATTTTCCAGGTCGACGGTCAGAATGGCGTTGGAGCCGCGCGACGCGTCGTCCATCAGCTTGTCGAGGTCTTCCTGGCTGACCTTGATCGGCAGAATGCCGTTCTTGAAGCAGTTGTTGTAGAAAATGTCGGCGAAGCTGGTGGAGATGATGCAGCGGATGCCGAAGTCGAGCAGCGCCCACGGAGCGTGTTCGCGCGAAGAGCCACAGCCGAAATTGTCGCCGGCAACCAGGATCTTGGCATCGCGGTAAGCCGGCTTGTTGAGCACGAAATCGGCATTTTCCGAGCCGTCTTCATTGTAGCGGGCTTCGGCGAAGAGGCCGGTACCGAGGCCGGTGCGCTTGATGGTCTTCAGATAGTCCTTCGGGATGATCATGTCCGTGTCGATGTTGACGACGGGCAAGGGCGCGGCAACGCCGGTGAGCTTCACGAATTTATCCATGACCTAGGCTCCAAATTCAGCGGATGTACTTTCGTTGATCAGCATCTAGTCCAGTTTTTTGCCGAAATGAAGGAGAATCTTTCCAAAGTGGCGGCTGCGCGGCGTTTCGCGCAGCCTGCCGGGTCGCTTGGGCGGCTATTTCGATGCTTCGTTCAGACCCCAGATGACACCGAAAGGATCGCGCAACTGGCCGTAACGGTCGCCCCAGAACATCAGTTCGATCGGCATGACGACTTCTGCGCCGGCGGCAACCGCGCGGTTCCACCAGGCATCGATATCGTCGATGACAAGCTGGATGGCGAAGCCTTCATGACCTTTGAAGGGATGGCCATATTCGGGATAGGCATCCGACAACATCAGCGAACTGCCATTGATGTAGAGATGCACATGCATCGTTCGGCCCTTTTCGTCGGCCGGAACGACATAGGCCTCTTCGGCGCCGAATGCCTTCTTGTAAAATTCCGCAGCCTTGAGGGCGCCATCAACAGTCAGATAGGGCAGCAGGCCATTCTTGACCGGCGGCATCTTGGCGGGTGCGTTTTCCGTCGTGCTCATTCTTTCCTCCGTCTCCTGATTTTGAAGGTCCGGCATCGTAGCCGTCCGTCTCAAGGACGTAGAGATCACACGTGCGCCGACAGCGCCCCGAAGAATTTTTCGTGAAGGCTTAAGCTGGCTCTGAAATCAGAGATCGATGATCGTGCCGCGACCATCGTTCCAGATGCGCATTTCGCGCTGCTGGGTTTGGGCCTTGGCGCGCACCGGAGCCGGTTTCATCTTCAGCGACATTGCGCGGCCAACCATCAGTACGGTCAGGATGCCGCCGACGGCGAGCGTGACCGAGAAGGTGAACAGCGCCAGCGCCACGAATACGGTGACGCCTGCCAGCATGAGGAAGATGGAACGGATATTCTGCATAATTCTAGACCTCTCTTCGAAAGGAATGTGGTCCTTGATTTCCCTCCTTGCAAGGCAAGCATGGCTTTTTGTTGTCTTGTCAGCCTTCACAAAGCTTGGCACACATTCGTGATGAGCCGAAATTCCCCTGCCCGTTCCTTTACTCTGCGCCGTTCTGTGCTGAGCGTTCCCGCGATCAATGCCCGCGCGCTGGAGAAGACCCATGTGCTGGATTGCGATGCAGTGATCTTCGATCTGGAAGATTCGGTTGCACCGGAAAAGAAGGATGAGGCGCGGCAAAACCTGAAGGCTTTCTTTGCTGGCCCAGCACTCGAAGGCAAAGAGAGGATCATCCGCATCAATGCTCTCTCTTCCGGCTTCGGCCCTGCCGATATGGAACTGGTGCGCACGCTTGAGCCGGATGCGGTGCTTCTGCCGAAGGTCAGCGAGCCGCAGGATGTCATGGCGATCAGTGACATGCTTGGCGATGCCGACGCGCCTGATACGCTCCGGATCTGGGCGATGATCGAGACGCCGCGGGGTATCCTGAACAGCGCGGCGATCGCCGAATTCGGGCGCACCGCCGGCTCGAGGCTCGATTGCTTCGTCGTCGGCCTCAACGACCTGCGCAAGGAAACCGGCGTGCTGCCGCAGCCGGGGCGGACCTATCTGGTGCCGTGGCTGATGCAGGTGATCCTCGCGGTGCGGGCTTACGGCCTTGATGCGATCGACAGCGTTTTCAACGATTTCAAGGATACAGATGCCTTCGAGGCCGAATGCGCGCAAGCACGGGCCATGGGCTTCGACGGCAAGATGCTGATCCATCCGGCGCAGATCGATGCCGCCAACCGGCATTTTGCACCCGGCGAGGCGGCGATCCGCGAAGCCCGGGAGATCATTGCTGCCTTTGCCGATCCTGCGACCGATGGCCTCAACGTCATCAATTCAAACGGCCGGATGATCGAGCGCCTGCATCTTGTCCAGGCGGAAAGTCTGGTTCATAAATCCCGCCTCATTGCTGAACGGAAATCATGACATGAAGCTTTACCGCCTTCTGACCGGCCAGGACGATGCCGCCTTCTGCCACCGTGTCACCGATGCCCTCAACAAGGGCTGGTCGCTGCAGGGCTCTCCCTCGGTCACCTTCAACGCCGAGACCAAGCAGATCATCGCCGCCCAGGCGATCGTCAAGGACGTCGAAGGCAAGGACTACCACCCGGATATGAAGCTCTCCGAGCAGTAATACCTATCGGTCGGCTGCTTCTTCGGCGCTTTCTTCGATCCGCTCCATGTCGTCATCGCTGAGGCCGAAGTGGTGGCCGATTTCGTGGATGAGGACGTGGGTGATGATATCGCCGAGCGTCTCGTCGTTCTCGGCCCAGTAATCGAGGATCGGACGGCGGTAGAGGCGGATGCGGTTCGGCAGTTCGCCGGTTTCCATCGTGAACCGTTCCGAAATGCCCCGGCCCTCGAAAAGGCCGAGCAGATCGAAAGGCGTTTCCAGCGCCATATCCTCGAAAACGTCGTCATCAGGAAAATCTTCGATCTCGATCGTCAGATTGGCGGTCAGAGAACGAAATTCGTCCGGCAGGTGGCTGTAGGCCTCCATCGCCAGCGATTCAAATGAGCTGAGCGTCGGTGCATGGCGATCACGCCAATCCTCGCTCTGGTCTATGCGGGCCATCAAAAACCCCTTTCTTTGCCGCCCATATAGAACCTTTGCGAAGGATTTTCGAGTGTGGAATCAACGGCAGGAATAAATTCACATGAAATGGCTGTTGACTCTTTCTGACAGCTCTGGAATCCATAAGAACATAACAGGAACAATTCTGACTTGGAGTGAACGTCATGGCACAGACGGCCGTGACGCGCGAGCGGCTTTTTGCGCTCCGCGAAACCATTGCGAAGCTTGAGGGCAAACCGGTTCCGGCGCTGGCGGCAGCAGAGCAGGAAGCGTTGGGCGCCGGAAATGCGCCACGAAAGAGGGGGAAGGCACCACAATTCTCCTTCGGCGTTCCGCAGCTGGACGAAGCCCTCGAAGGCGGCTTGCCGCTCGATGCCTTGATTGAAATCCGCACCCGGATGTTTCGTGATGCAGGCGTCAGCAGCGGCTTTGCTCTGGCGCTCGCGGCAGCGCTGCAGCACAAGGCCGAGGAAAAAAATCCCGTTCTCTGGATCGCCGACAAGGTCGGATCGATCGAGGCCGGTGTGCCCTATGCGGTTGGGCTCAAGGATTTCGGATTGCGGCCGGAGCTGTTTCTGCATGCAAGTCCGCGCAAGCTGGAGGATGCGCTCTGGCTTGCGGAGGCGGCGCTGGAAAGCCGCGCTTTCATCACTACGATCCTGGAAATTCGCGGCAATCCGAAATCCTTCGGCCTGACCGAAAGCCGGCGCTTTCATCTTAGGGCAAAATCGGCTGGCCGTTCTCTCCTGCTGCTGCGGCAATCAGGAGAGGAAGAGGCAAGCAGTGCCCATGTCCGCTTTCTTGCCGAACCTGCGCCCGCGCGGGAACGGCCTCTGCCGGATGGTTCGATGCTATGCGGCAGCATCGGCAATCCGGTTTTTCATCTCACCCTGGAGAAGAGCCGCAATCCGGCCCCCCTCTCCCTCTTCCTGGAGTGGAACCCCCATGACCGCCAGTTTCTCCCCGTCGATCAATCAGCCGTCACTCGCTTTCCAGGCGAGCTCGCAGCGCATTCTGGCGCTCCATTTTCCGCATCTCTCCACCGACAGGATCGCCCGCAAGAGATGGGGTCTCTCGTGGCGTTCGAAAGGGCATCCTGACGCGGCGCCAATCGTCTGCTCGGGCCGGTCCGACAATACGATGCGGCTGACGGCGCTCGACGAAAAGGCGGAGAAGCTCGGCCTGAGAAAAGGGCTTGGCGTTGCCGAAGCCCGCGCCATTCACCCGGTCATCGACGTCATCGAGGAGGACGCTGCTGCCGACCGGCGCTTGCTGGATGCGATCGCCGACTGGTGCGACCGCTACACGCCGCTGGTCGCCCTCGACGGCAAGGACGGGCTGTTTCTCGATATTACCGGCTGCTCTCATCTTTTCGGCGGCGAAAGAGCGATGCTAAAAGATATCCTCTTGCGGCTCCATCAGATGGGCCTGGACGTGGGTGGTGCGATTTCCTCGTCGCCCGGGCTATCCTGGGCCGTCAGCCGTTTTGGCGAAGGCGGGGTGATTGCCGAGGATGAGGCGGGTTCTGTTCTCGAACCTCTGCCGGTCACCGCGCTCCGCCTCGATGCGCCTGTCGTTGCAGCCCTTCAGAAACTCGGCCTCCGCTATATCGGCGATCTCATGCAGGCGCCACGCGCGCCGCTCACCCGCCGCTTCGGCGCACTTGTTCTTTTGCGGCTTGATCAGGCGCTGGGCCTGGATGAGGAGCCCGTTTCTCCCCGCCTGCCTATTGCCAGCCTTTCGGCGGAGCGGCGGCTTGCCGAGGCGATTACGGCCGAAGAGGACATTCTTCTTCTTGCAGGTCAGGTTGCGCATGCGTTGCAGCCTTCGCTTGAGACGCAAGGCATCGGCGGAAGGGTCTTCGAACTGGTGTTGTTCCGGGTGGATGGCTGCGTCTTTCGAATTTCTGCCGGTACCTCCCGGCCGTTGCGTGATCCGCAGCGCATTGCCAGCCTGTTCTGCGAGCGGCTGACGGCAATTCATGATGATCTCGATGCCGGCTATGGTTTCGAGATCCTGCGGATCAATGTTCTCAGGCATGAAAACTTCCAAAACGAACAGGATGATTTCGAGGGAGAACGGCAGACGGCGATCTCGCTTGCCGGGTTCGTGGACAAGGTTTCGGCCCGTCTTGGCGAGGAATGCCTGATCCGTTTTGAACAGCGTGAAAGTCACGTTCCGGAACGTGCAGTCTTTGCCGTTCCGGCGATCGAGACCTTGAACAAATCGCCCCGGGAGCTGGCCGCTCCGATGGCAAGGGGCGATAGACCCGTTCGCCTGCTTACCATGCCCGAACCGATGGAGGCTTTTGCTGCCGAGGTGCCTGACGGAGCTCCGGCGTATTTTCGCTGGCGGCGTATCCGGCACCGCATCCTGAAAAGCGAAGGGCCGGAGCGGATCGCCATGGAATGGTGGATCGATGGTGTGGATGCCAAGGAGCGTGATTATTTCAGCGTCGAGGACGAGCAAGGCTATCGCTTCTGGATCTATCGCGAAGGTCACTACGGACCGGATATGCCGCAATGGTTCATGCATGGAGTTTTCGCATGACACCGGCCTTTTTCGAAATCGGCGCCAGAACGAACTTTTCCTTCCTGGAAGGGGCTTCCAGGCCCGAGGAGATCGTCACTCAGGCGGCCATTCTCGGCCTTTCTGGCATCGGGATCGCTGACCGGAATTCAGTCGCTGGTGTCGTGCGCGCCTATGCCCAGACGAAGGTTTTCCGCGGCAAGTATGAACGGAAGCTGGCGGGCGAGCTGGAAAAGGATGAAAAGGCGGAGGATATTCTGCAGCCCGTTCCTTTCCAGCCGGGCGCTCGCCTGGTCTTTTGTGATCAGACGCCCGACATCCTGGCCTATCCCAAGAACCGGCAGGGCTGGGCGCATCTCTGCCGGCTTCTGAGCGCCGGAAATCTGAAGGACGGTGCGGTCAAAGGGACGTGTCTGCTGGAGGAGGCGGATATGATGGAATGGGGTGACTGCATGATGCTGGCTGCCGTTCCTTCCCTGGCCATTCTCAATGCCTCTACCCGCAGAGATCTGTTTTCGGATTGCCTCGGACGCCTGAAGGAACGGTTTGGTGCAAATCTGTTTCTGGCCCTGACCCCTGCCTATAACGGCCATGATGCGCTGACGTTTGCAACCTTCTCGAATGTCGCGGCGGAAAACCGCGTCCCGTTGATCGCGACCAATCAGCCCCTCTATCACGACAGAACCCGCAGACCCTTGTCCGATGTCGTGACGGCCATTCGCGAGCACGTGGCCATCCCCAAGGCTGGCTTTCTTCTCGCCCCAAACGCCGAGCGTTATCTCAAGGAGAGCCGCGAGATGTCGCGGCTCTTCAGAAACTATCCCGAGGCGATCGAGAATACCGGCAGGTTCTTTGCCGGGCTGGAATTTTCCCTGGACGAGATCAGCCATAACTATCCGGCAGAAAATGCGCCTGGGGAAACGGCATATGAGACGCTGGACCGGCTGACGCGGGCGGGCGCGATCAAGCGGTATCATCCAGAAGCGGTGCCGGAAAAAATCCAGGAACAGATCGACTACGAGCTCGATCTGGTCAGACAGAAAGACTATGCGGCCTACTTTCTGACGGTTCACAGGATCGTTCATTACGCACGCTACGAGAAGAATATCCTCTGCCAGGGACGAGGCTCGGCGGCCAATTCGGTCATCTGCTATTGTCTGGAGATCACGGAAGTCGATCCTAAAAAAAGCACCCTGCTCTTCGACCGGTTCATTTCCATGGATCGCGACGAACCACCGGATATCGATGTCGACTTCGAGCATGACAGGCGCGAAGAGGTCATCCAGTTCATCTACGAGGCCTATGGACGAAACCATGCCGGGTTGACGGCGGGGGTGACCACCTACCGGACGCGCTCGGCAGGGCGCGAAGTGGCGAAGGCTTTCGGGCTTTCCGAAGACGTGCAGTCGGCAATCGGCAGCCTGGTCTGGGGATGGTCGGACGATAGCCTCTCCGAGCGCGAGGCGAAGGCTGCCGGTCTCGACATGTTCGATCCGATGACCCGGAATGTGCTGCAATATGCCTCCGAGCTTCTGTCCTTTCCGCGGCACCTGACCCAGCATGTCGGCGGCTTCGTCATCACGCGCGACCGGCTCGACGAAATCGTGCCGATCATGAAGACGGCGATGCCCGGCCGCTACATGATCGAGTGGGACAAGGATGATCTGGACAATGTCCGGATACTGAAAGTGGATGTCCTGGCGCTCGGCATGCTGACCTGCCTGCGCAAGGCTTTCACGCTTCTTGAGGATCATTATGAGGTCAGGAAGACCCTTGCCGATCTCGGCAACAGGGAACATGGCGAGGAGGGCAGGCCCGTCTATGAGATGATGTGCCGGGCCGATACGCTCGGTGTCTTCCAGATCGAGAGCCGGGCACAGATGAGCATGTTGCCACGGCTGAAGCCGGACCGGTTCTATGATCTGGTCATCGAAGTGGCGATCGTCCGGCCGGGTCCGATCCAGGGCAATATGGTGCATCCCTATCTCAAGCGGCGCGAGCAGTTCAAAAGTGGCGTCAAGATCGAGTATCCGAGCGAAGAACTGAAACCGGTGCTGGAGAGGACACTCGGCGTTCCCCTGTTTCAGGAACAGGCGATGCAGATTGCTATCACCGCGGCGGGGTTCGAACCAGCCGAGGCCGACAGGTTGCGGCGAGCCATGGCGACGTTCAAAAGGACCGGCACGATCGGAGGGTTCGAGAGCCGGTTCATCGAGGGAATGGTTGCCAAAACCTATTCCAAGGAATTTGCGGAGCAGTGCTTCAACCAGATCAAGGGGTTTGGGGAGTACGGCTTCCCTGAAAGCCATGCGGCCTCCTTTGCCCTGCTCGTTTACGCCTCTTCCTGGATGAAGGCTTACTATCCTGACGTCTTTTGCGCGGCGATGCTGAACTCGCAGCCGATGGGGTTCTATGCGCCGGCACAGCTGGTGCGGGATGCGCGGGAGCATGGTGTCGAGATCCGCGAGGCCGATATCAACCATTCGGATTGGGATTGCCTTTTGGAACATGCGGTTTTCGATCGGCGGCGGATCGATTTTCGTCATGCCGCGATGCGTAGCGTCATTCGATCCAAGCGGGCCGTCCGGCTCGGATTCCGGCAGATAAAAGGCCTTTCGGAAGATGCGATGCGGAGACTGGTGGCGCAGCGCGACGGGGGCTATCGTTCGATCCACGATCTCTGGCGGCGATCAGGCCTGAAGAAAACCGATATCGAGCGGCTTGCCGATGCCGATGCCTTCGGATCCATCGGACTTTCGCGGCGTGAGGCGCTCTGGGCTGTTCGGGCTCTGGATGCGCAGAGCGCAGCGGAGAGGTTGCCGCTGTTCGAGCGCGCAGCTGAAGATGATCTTCAGGTCGAGCCGGAGACAAACCTGCCTGAAATGCTGCCTGGAGAGCAGGTCATCGAAGATTACCGCTATCTGTCCCTGTCGCTGAAGGCGCATCCCGTCTCGTTCCTGCGCGAGGAATTCAGCAAGGCTGGCATCTGGCGCAATGTCGACCTGCTGCAGGTCGAGAATGGCAGGCGGGTGACGATTGCCGGCCTCGTCCTTGTCCGTCAGCGTCCGGGCTCTGCCAAGGGCGTCGTCTTCATGACGCTGGAGGATGAGACAGGGGTGGCCAATGCCATCGTCTGGCCAGCGATTTTCGAGAAGTATCGTGCCATCGTCATGGGTGCGCGTCTGGTAAAGATCCGCGGGAAGCTTCAGAGCCAGAGCGGTGTCATCCATACCGTGGTCGAGCATATCGAGGACATGACGCCGGCTCTCGGTATTCTGCAGCAGGAAGCGCGGCGTTTCGGCGCCAGCGACCGCTCGGATGAAGCGTTACGTCCCACTGTCGATCAGCGGCAGAAGAGGATCATGACCAATCTCGAAAGGGCGGCCTTGGAAAAACGCATGCTCGACCGGACGCGGGAGCCAGCCACCGGAGAAACTGCAAAAGTGATGCCGCGGGGCCGCAATTTCCATTGAAGCCGGAAAATCCTGTAAGAACAAATCGATATGCCGGAGCGCCGCCTTTTGCTCACGCCGATGTGACATTTTGGGTCTTCGACGACGGTTTATGGGTGTCGATTTTTTCTTGACAGCCACCATCTTCTTTAGCAGAAAACACGATAGTGAATGTCATGTTTGGAATGATGACGTGCTCGTCTGCAGCTGCAATTACATAACCGACAAAGAAATCCGGGAGGTTATCAACAGCCTTCTCGATGATGACTGTTGGCAGCTTATCGTGCCTGCGAAAGTCTATCACGCCATGGAGAAACGCGGCCGCTGCTGCGGCTGTTTTCCAAATGTCGTGGATATCATCATCCAGACCACCGAGGACTATCACGCCCGTCGCCACTCGACGGAAGACGAAATATTTGATTTCATGTCCCGCCTGAAGAATTTCCATGAAGAAAACAGGAGAGCGGACATTGAAAGGCGACAAAAAAGTCATCGAGCGGCTTAACGAGGCACTGTTCCTCGAACTCGGTGCAGTCAACCAGTATTGGGTTCACTACCGCCTTCTCGAAGATTGGGGCTACACCAAGCTTGCCAAGAAGGAACGGGCCGAATCCATCGAAGAGATGCATCACGCCGACCGTCTCGTCGCGCGTATCATTTTCCTCGAAGGCCATCCCAACCTCCAGACGCTGGCGCCGCTTCGCATCGGTCAGAACGTCAAGGAAGTGCTGGAAGCCGATCTTGCTGGCGAATATGACGCCCGCACGGCCTACAAGAAATCCCGCGACATCTGTCATGACGCCGGCGACTACGTCTCCATGAAGCTGTTCGAAGAGCTGCTGATGGACGAGGAAGGCCATATCGATTTCCTCGAAACCCAGCTCGAATTGCTCGGAAAGATCGGCGAGGCCAAGTATGGCCAGCTGAACGCCGACTCTGCAAACGACGCGGAAGGTCACTGAGCCCCGAAACGGCCGCGAAAGCGGTTGTCAGATAATGACAAGCCTCGCCAGTTTCTGGCGGGGTTTGCTACCTTGGGCTAGGATACTCATAGGCTTTGCGGGAGCCGTAATGGCTTTCCGAGATTGCTGGCGCCTTCACGCTTCGACGCCGTTTCGATATTGGCGATGCACGCGGCGTGGTGCGCCGCTGCCGGTACAGGCGAATCCTCCTGAGAGCATTGCGCGACCCGTGCTCTCTATTCCGCGACCAATCCAGCCAGATGCGAGAATTCGGCTGCGACTTGTTCGTAGCCCTGCGCTGAAGGTCCGATCAGACCCGGCAGGCCAGTCATCGGCTTTCATTCCCCGGCATCGAATTCCCCTTCATGCGCCCGGTGGCGGCTCGATGGGGATTTCCTTGTTGTCACCTTCGACGCTGAAGGCAAACCGCGGTGCATCGGCCGCAAAACTTGCCTTTTCAGACCGTGTCGATAAGGCGCGGTGGCGGGTCGTTCCAAGCCTTCTTCGGCGCCGTTGCGATCCTCGCAATGAGCGCGGTGGATTGCACCCTGCCAGAACAAGCGAACTCACCTGAAAGGCATTGCGCGGCATGAGCTGCCTATTCCGCGGCCTTCAATCCTGCCAGGTGCGAGAATTCGGCAACGACCTGTTCATAGACCTTGCGCTTGAAGGTCACGATCAGATCCGGCAGGTCGGCCATCGGCTTCCATTCCCAGGCATCGAATTCCGGCTCATGGCCGCCCGGCGGCGGGTTGATGGCGATTTCGCTGTCGTCGCCTTCGAAGCGGAAGGCAAACCAGCGCTGGGTCTGGCCGCGAAACTTGCCCTTCAGGCCGATGCCGATCAGGTGCGGCGGCAGGTCGTAATTAATCCAATCCTTCGCCTCGCCGAGAAGGGAGACGGTTTTCATACCGGTCTCTTCATAAAGCTCGCGATAGGCAGCCTCCAGCGGCTCCTCGCCCTTGTCGATGCCGCCCTGCGGCATCTGCCAGAGCTGCGCCGAGCCGTCATACTCTGAATTGCCGATCGGAATGCGCCGTCCGGCCCAAACCAGTCCCTCACGGTTGAGGATCATCACGCCCACGCAGGGGCGGTAGGGCAGGTCGTCTGCGGTGATCGGCGCCTTGGTCATCAGGTTTCCTCAGGGCTTTTTCGGGTCGTTTGCCAGCGCGGCGACACCGACGATCTCGATGCCGCGCATGGCGGCTTCTTCGCTCCACTTGGAGATGGCGTCAATGCTTTCGTCGAAGGCAGAGGCAACGCCGATCGCCTGACCATTGCGCTTGGCGATGCGTTCGAGCTCGTCAAGTTTCTGCATGATGGCGTTGACATCGAGCTGGCCGTCAAGCTGCAGATCGGCAAATGCATAGGGGAGCTCGGTTCCCCTGGCGACGGCTTCGGTCTTCGATTGCGCTGAGGAACCGTCATCGAGGAACAGCAGGCCGCGCTTGCCGATATCACGCATCACGGGCTCCATCGCATCCGGATTGGAGAGGAAGCGGCCGCCCTGATAATTCATGATGCCGGTGTAATTGGTGATCTCCCCCATGGCGCGGTGCAGGTTTTCGACATTTTTGGCGGGCGATTTCGATGTCAGTAGCGTTTCCGGACCCGGATCGTTTGCCGGGTAATCAAATGGTTCAAGTGGAACCTGCATGAGGATCTCGTGCCCACCTCGCCGCGCGTCCTGCATCCAGCGCTGCAGGCTGTTGCCGCTGGCTGCAAAGGCGAAGGTGATTTCCTCGGGGAGTTCCTTGATGGCGCGCTGCGTGCCCGTCTGGCTGAGACCGAGGCCGCTGACCACAATGGCAATCCGAGTGCCGCGGGCGCCGGACCAGGGCCGCGCATACTGATCCATTGGCCTGCGGCCATCCGGCCCGACAATAGGCAGACGGCCGAAGGGCGAGTCTTCCAGAAGGCTGTGATTCGGCATGGCGGCCATACGCGGATCCTGACCGACCTGGGTCGCGTCGATCAGAGCCGGGCCGTCGCCGTCACGCGGGCGTGGGCTGTATTTGGTGACGACAGAGCCGTCACCTGTCACCATCTTCTCGACATTGGCGCCGGAATGCGGATCGGAACGCGTCATGCCGTTGGCGGTCGATTGATCCGGTGTCGCTGGTGTCGGGACCGCATCTGTGGCGGGTGAAGCCGCTTGCGTTTCGGGCGCCGGTTTCGGTTGTTGCAGGCCGTCATCGCGCATTGCTGTATAAAGAGAAAAGCCGCCTATGCCGATCAGGCAAAGGCTGGCGGCTATCCGGCCTATCCGCAGGATACCTGGCCGCTTCGGGCCAGGTTTACGGTTCTGGCCGAGTGGTGCATGCAAATCCGTTCCCAATTTCCTCGCCCGCCCCAAAACCGGGAAACAGTCAGAATCATCAGGCCGGATGTTACTCCGGCCTGATGCATTTTCTCAATTACTTTGCGGAAACCGCCTTGTCCGGGTTCGGCGGGAAGGCCGGATCGGTCTTCTTGCCGCGCAGCAGATCAAGTGCGTAGTTCAGCTGGACGTCGTCCTTCGGATCCGGCGGCACATAGGCGACCGAGCCCGAGCCTTCATCCGTCTCGCTCTGGCCCTTGATGTGGCCGCGCAGGCTGGATTCGCCCTCGGTTACCATCTTGCCCTTCAGATCATCAGGAAGCGGCTCTTCGACCTTGATATCAGGCGTGATGCCGGTGCCCTGGATCGAGCGGCCCGACGGCGTATAGTAGAGTGCCGTCGTCAGACGCAGCGCGCCGTTTTCGCCCAGCGGGATGATCGTCTGGACGGAGCCCTTGCCGAATGAGCGGGTGCCGAGGATGGTCGCGCGGCGCAGATCCTGCAGGGCGCCGGCTACGATTTCCGAAGCCGAGGCCGAACCGCCGTTGATCAGCACAACAACCGGCTTGCCATCCGTCAGATCGCCCGGGCCGGCATTGAAGCGGCGGGTCTCATCCGGATTGCGGCCGCGGGTGGACACCACCTCGCCGCGCTGCAGCAGGGCGTCCGATACCTTGATTGCCTGATCGAGCAGACCGCCCGGGTTAAGACGCAGGTCGAGGACATAACCCTTGAGCTTGTCGGCAGGAACGGTTTCCTTGATCTTGGTGATCGCCTTCTCGAGATCCGGATAGGTCTTCTCGGTGAAGGAGATGATGCGCAGATAGCCAACATCATCCTCGACGCGGGACTTCACGGCCTGGACGGCAACGACATCGCGAACGATCGTCAGTTCGATCGGCTTGTCGGCGCCCTTGCGGATGAGTGTCAGCTTGATCGGGGTGTTGATGGCGCCGCGCATCTTCTCGACGGCGTCCTCGAGCTTGAGGCCTCGAACGGATTGGCCATCGATCTCGGAAATATAGTCACCGGCGAGAACGCCGGCCTTGGCCGCAGGCGTATCGTCGATCGGGGTGATGACCTTGACGAGTTCGTCTTCCATCGTCACTTCGATGCCGAGGCCGCCGAATTCACCCTTCGTCTGGGTGCTCATATCCTCGGCGTCCTTGGCATTCATGTAGCTGGAATGCGGATCGAGCGAGGAGAGCATGCCGTTGATGGCATTTTCGATCAGCTTGTCTTCAGCCGGCGGCGTCACGTATTGGGCGCGGACACGTTCGAAGACATCGCCGAATACCGAGAGCTCCTTGTAGGTGGAAGCACCGGCCGCCTCGGCAGGCACGCCGGCCGAATAAATGACGCTCATCGCGGTCGCACCCATCAATGCGCCGACCAGAACAAGAGAAGCCCTACGAATCATTGCGTGCCTTTCCAGTGTCTTTGGCGGTCCACCACGGCCGGGAATCGACCGGTTTACCGTCCTTTCGAAATTCAATGTAAAGCGTTGGCCGGTTTGTTTCCAGCGCCAATGCTGTCGCGCTTGCCACTCTTTTCGCGCCCATTGCCGCAAGCGGCTCACCGGCAAAAACGAACTTGCCCTGGCGGGTGCTGATCGTGTCCATGCCGGATAGAACGAGGTGGTATCCGTCGCCTGTATCGAGAATGATCATCTGGCCGTAGCTGCGGAAAGCGCCGGCAAAAACCACCAGTCCGTCGGCAGGTGCGGTGACCACCGAGTCCGGATTGGTCGCCAGCGTCATGCCCATCGCCTCGTGGCCGGTGCCATCGGCATCGCCAAACTGACGCAGAATATCGCCCGCTACGGGCAGCTCCAATTTCGCCTTCAATTCTCCGAACGGATATGCGGGCGCAATGCGGTTTTTATCGGGCACTCCGCTGTCCGCCAGGGCCTTCGCCTGGGCCCGCTGCTCGTCGGTCAGGAGCTTGCGATTTTCCTCTTCGCGCCGTGCCGCTTGGGCAGCTTCGCGCACGGAAGAGATTTCCGATTCCATCGAGGCGACGAGGCCTTCCAGCGTCGTCGCCTTTCCTGCCAACTCCTCCGAGCGCTTCTTTTCGGCGTCGAGTTCGGCAGCGCTGCTGCGGCTGTGCTTGTCGTTTTCGGCGAGCAGGAGATCCATACGGCGCTCCTCTTCGATGCTGTTGGCCATCGTCGCCGTCAGACCGGCACGCTCCTTGGCGCTTGCGGTCTGCAGGGCTGCGAGATTGTTGAGGTCGGCCGCCAACCTATCGGTTTCCTTGCGCATTCCCGGCACGACAGCACCGAGCAGGATGGCGCTGCGAACCGAAGCGAGGGCGTCGTCGGGAGTGACCAGCAGCGCCGGTGGCGGATTGCGGCCCATGCGCTGGAGGGCTGCCAGTACTTCCGCAAGCAGTCCGCGGCGGTCGTGCAGCGAGCGGCGGATGCCGTCTTCCTTGACGCCCAGATCGGCGAGCTTCTTCTCGCTGTCGAGGATCTGCTTTTCCAGCGTCTTGCGGCGGGCGGCGGAATCGATCAGTGCCTGACGGATGCTCGAACTGCTCTTGTCGAGATCGGCGATGCTCTTCTCAAGCTCGTTCACTTTATCTGACGAAAGATTGATCGTCTTCGACAGCGCATCGAGCTCTGCGCGCGTCTCATCGCGCTTCCTCGCCAGCTCGGCGGCGGGGTCAGGCGGTGGCGTGATAGCCTGCGGAGACGGTGCTGCGGCAGCGGGGGCGGCGTCCTGCGCTTGCGCCTCCATCCTCAAACCGGAAGGTGGATTTGCCGCAGCAATGCCAGCCGCAAGCAGAGGCAAAATCAGGCTCATTCGCTTGCGGGCGCTTCTTGTCATGCGTGTTCGGGGCAACTCTCAAAATCGCGCGGAGACTAAGCTGATTTGGCGGCTTTGACCAGAAAGATCGGCGTGCCTGATAACACGGCTGCGTGACCCTCAGACGCGGTGATAGGGATGCCCGGAAAGAATGGTAACGGCGCGGTAGAGCTGCTCGGCGATCAGGGTGCGGACGATCTGGTGAGGCCATGTCATCTTGCCGAGACAGAGCGTCATGTCGGCCCTGTCGTAGAGCGCCGGATCCAGCCCGTCGGCGCCGCCGATGGCGATCGTCAGATCGCGTTTGCCATTGTCGCGATAGGTGCCGAGGGTGTTGGCGAAAGCCTCGCTGTCGAGCGCCTTGCCGCGCTCGTCGAGCAGAATGAGGACGCCGCCTTCGGGAAGGGTCTTCAAAAGCATCCCCGCCTCCTCGCGCTTGCGCGTTTCGGCATTCGAGGCGCGGCTTTCGGCCACTTCGGCAACACGGGAGAATTCGAGCCCGACCGCCGGGCCCGCCTTGGAAAAACGGTCGAAATAACGGGCCGCAAGATCCTTCTCAGGGCCGGATTTGAGCCGCCCCACGGCAAAAAGACCAATACGCATGTCACCCGCTCCTGTTCAGCATTCCGAAGAACGCAAAACCGGCCTGCTGGCCGGTGTCCAATGTTTCCGGCCTTGCTTGCATGCCGCGTCTCAGGCGCCGGTGAAGGCGTGGCGCCTGTTAGTGCAGCGTTTCCTCGTCCAGGTCCGGCGCAGCCCACATCTTTTCGATGTTGTAGAACTCGCGGATTTCGGGGCGGAAAACGTGCACGATGATATCGCCGGTGTCGATCAGGATCCAATCGCCTGCATCCTGGCCTTCGACACGCGCGGCACCGAAGCCGTCGTCCTTGAGGTCGGAGAGGAGATGGTCTGCGATCGCCATGACGTGACGGGTCGATCGCCCTGAGACAACGACCATATGGTCGCCCAGCGCAGATTTCCCAGCAATGTCGATGGTGACGATATCTTCAGCTTTCGAGTCCTCGAGGCTCACGAGGACGGCTTGCAGGGCGCGGGCAGCGGCATCGGCGCCACGTTCCGGGCTCTTCGGGATAACGGCGAGCGTTCTTCCCTTGGCGTGTACTGTTGTCAGTGCTTTCCCTTTCCTGGAATAACAGACATGCACATCAACTGATTTGGGCGTTCCAAATCATGGTTAAGATAGGCATCAAACAATTAATCTTTCAAGACACGGCCGTGGTTTCATGGCGCGAAGACTTGTCTGCGCGATCAACAATTATGACAGGCCGGTATTTCCGGCGGCTGTGTACAGCGGCCAAGGCCACGCGTAAAGTGCAGCGGTTCATTCGGAAAATACTGACTTCATGCCTGATCCCGCGAGACCCAATCTCATTCCAGTGCTGCGCATCAGCTTTCCGCACGAGGACCGGCTCGGGCGCGGCAAGATGGAGCTTCTTGAGCATATCCGCGAGACCGGTTCGATCTCGGCCGCCGGCCGGGCTATGGATATGTCCTACCGGCGCGCCTGGCTGCTGGTCAGCGACATGAACCGGATGTTCAAGCAGCCGGTGGTCGAATCGCAGCGCGGCGGGCAGAAGGGTGGCGGTGCTGCACTGACGCCGTTCGGAGAAGAACTGCTTGCCCGTTTCCGCCGCATGGAGGAAACGGTTCGCACAACGCTGGCGAGCGACCTTGCCTGGCTCGAGGGAAACCGCAGCCCCACCGACGGCGCCACGGAATGATCAGGGCTGCAGCGCAACCGTCTTGATCACGGCAAAGACGGCCTTTCCGGGCGCCAGCGCGAGCTTCTCCACCGACAGTGCCGTGATGCGCGACAGGATGACATCGCCGCCGCAATCGACCTGAACCTCGACCGTGCCATCGTCGGCAGGCGCCAATTCACGGATCGTGCCGTCAATGATGTTGAGGGCGCTCAAGCCCTCGGGCTTCACTGTCGCCAGCATAACGTCGCGAGCCGGGATCAGGATGCGCACCCGTTTGCCCGGCTCGGCCGCGACGCCTGGTAGCTGCAGCTCGGCTGTCTTCAGCGCCACCGTCGCCAGTTGGTGTTTCGGATCGACGCCTGTCACCGTCCCCTCCAGAAGCGCGCCGGCTTCCCGACGTCCCTCGCTTCCCGATGGCCGGCTCAGAATGTCGGCGGCGCTGCCGATCGCTTCCACCCTGCCGTCGCGCATGACGACAACCTGGTTCGCCAGGCGGGCGACCTCGGCGATCGAGTGGCTGACATAGACGATCGGGATCTGCGTCTCGTCGCGCAAACGCTCGAGGTAAGGCAGGATTTCGGCCTTGCGTGCTTCATCGAGCGCTGCCAGCGGCTCGTCCATCAGAAGCAGGCGCGGGGAAGACAGCAGTGCCCGGCCGATTGCCACACGCTGCCTCTCGCCGCCGGAGAGTTTTGCCGGTGCGCGAGTCAGCAGCGGCTCGATCCCCAGCATGTCGATGATGCGATCGAAATTATCCGCGCGCCCGGCTTTCGGCGCGAACCAGCGGCCATAGGTGAGGTTGCTGCGGACGCTCAGATGCGGGAAAAGCCGCGCCTCCTGAAAGACATAGCCGAAGCGGCGGCGGTGACGCGGAACGAAGATGCCCTTGGCAGTATCGGTCAACGGTTCGCCATCGAGAAGCACCCTGCCCTCTTCCGGGCGTGTCAGACCGGCGATGATACGGATCATCGAGGTCTTGCCGGATCCGGAACGGCCGAAGAGCGCAGTCACGCCGTTCTCGGAGCTGAAGGCGCCGTCGAGCCTGAAGGCGCCGAGGCGGTGGCGGGCGTCAACGGTCAGCGTCATGCCGGATCCACTTTCCGGCCGGCGAGATAGGCCATGTATTCGGATGCCAGTAGCGCCGCCATGGAGATGGCGACGGCCACCAGCGTCAGCCTGAAGGCGCCGGCATCGCCGCCCGGCACCTGCGTGAACGTGTAGATCGCGGCGGACAGCGTTTGGGTTTCGCCGGGGATGTTCGAGACGAAGGTGATCGTGGCGCCGAACTCGCCCATGGCCTTTGCAAAAGACAAGATCATTCCCGCGATGATGCCAGGCAATGTCAGCGGCAGGGTGACAGTCAGGAATACCCAGAGCGGACTTGCGCCGAGAGTGCCTGCCGCCTCTTCGAGCTTGCGGTCGACCGCCTCGATGGAGAGGCGAATACTGCGCACCATCAGCGGGAAGCCCATCACGGCGCAGGCCAGCGCAGCGCCCGTCCAGCGGAAGGAGAGGACGATGCCGAGATATTGGTCGAGCAGGCTGCCGACCGGCCCGCGGCGGCCGAACAGGACGAGAAGGATGAAGCCTGTGACGACAGGCGGCAGGATGAGCGGAAGATGGATGATGCCGTTCAGAATCGACTTGCCGTAGAAGCGGCCGCGGGCGAGCAGCAGCGCTGCGCCGATGCCGAAAGGCAGGCTGGCGATCATCGCCACGATGGAGACGCGAAGGCTGAGCATGATCGCCGTCCATTCTTCCGCGCTCAGGCCAAGGGCATCCAAGATCCGTCTTCTCCAAAAATAGAAGGCTCGCAGAAATGCGAGCCTTCACGCTAAGCTGCAGAAAGAAATTCTGCAATCATTTCAGTTCGATCACTTCAGGATCGTGAAACCCTGCGCGGTGAAGAACGCTGCCGCCTTGTCGGATTTCAGGAAGTCGAGATAGGCGGCCGCATCGGCATTCTTGCTTTCGGCGAGCAGCGCCACCGGATAGATGATCGGCGGGTGGGAATCGGCCGGGAAGGTGCCGACGATCGCAACGCCCTTATCGGCGGCTGCGTCGGTCTGGTAGACGATGCCGTAAGGGGCTTCACCGCGCGAAACGAGCGCCAGTGCGGCGCGAACGCTCTCGGCGAAGGCAGCCTTCGGCTCAACCGACTTCCAGATGCCGAGCTTGTCGAGAGCGGCCTGGCCGTATTTGCCGGCCGGAACGGATTTCGGCTCGCCCATTGCCAGCTTGCCGTCGCCGATAAGGCCAGCAAGGTCGAAGCCCTGCTTGATGTCGACGGGCTTTGCCTTGTCCTTGGCGGCGACCAGCACGAGGCGGTTGCCGAGAAGGTTGGAGCGGGTGTCGTCCTTGATCAGCTTCTTGCCGGCGACATAATCCATCCAGTTGAGATCGGCGGAAATGAAGACGTCTGCCGGTGCGGCGTTTTCAATCTGCTTGGCAAGCGCGCCGCTGGCAGCATAGGAGACCACGGCTTCCTTGCCGCTTTCCTTGGTCCAGGCGGCGTTTGCGGCATCGAGGGCGTCCTTCAGGCTCGCGGCGGCGAAGACGGTCACCTTTTCGGCGGCCGCAGCCGGCTGCGGCAGTGTGCCGAGGCCGATAAAGCCGGCGGAAATAGCGGCAATAGCCAGTTTCATCCAATGACGGCGATTCTGCATAAAATTCACTCCCCAGATCGAAATATCGAAGCGAATATATCGATCTGCCTCGCGTTGGCTAGGGATATATTTTCACAAACATATTGATGCGTGGCCGCATTTTCTGCCTAGGTATTGCCACAAATGAATCGATAAATTTGACATTTATCGCGTATAAATTGCAGGTATTCTTGCCTATCGTGCTGCAATTCCAAGTAAAATCTGAAATTCTCTACGTTAAGCTTGATAATCCTGCCTGATATGCTGTTTACTTCGTGCCTATAGATGCGGAAAACGCTATGAAATCACAGGCGAAGAGGATCTGCAGGTTTGATGAACTCGGCGACACGGAAATTCATCTTTCATGATTTACAGACGATCGAAGGATATATCGATCCGCCCGACGCACTTGTGTTCCTCTCTCTGTTGCAAAGACAAAACAGCGACAACCTTGACGGTGGCATAGCCGAGATCGGCGTCTTCTACGGACGCTCCTATTATCTGTTCCGGAAGATCTGCGGGCCGGATGAGAAACTGCTGGCGATCGATCTGTTCGACATCGGCCAGACCGGCGACGGCGCTTCGCCGCAATACGGGCGTTTCCTGGATAACGGACGGCGGCTTGGGCTTGCCGTTGACGAGGCGTTGGTCGTCACCGGCGACAGTACCCGGCTCTCGGCAAGCGAGATAAAGGACAAGATCGGAGAAGTCCGTTTCTTCAGCATCGATGGCGGCCACATGTTGCCGCATATCGTCGCCGATAGCCGGTTGGCGAAGGATAGCCTCGCGCCACACGGCATCATCGCCTTCGACGACACGTTCAATCCGGCCTGGCCGGAGGTTACTGTCGGCGTTGCCGATTTCCTGCGGGAAAACGGTGCGGAGTTCTCTGCTTTCTGCATGACCAAATACAAGACCTACGTCTGCCGCCGGGATCACCATCAGTTCTACTATGACACCATCGCCAATGCGGCGGATCTGACCGCCTTCGACCACACGGAGACGGAGTTTCTCGGATCCAAAGTTGCAAGGCTCCATAATCCAATCAGCAGGCGAATGGTCTACGAACTGATGATCAGGTCTGGAATGAGCGCCTTTTCCGAGCGGGTCTACCGATAGCCCGTTTGGATTGCCCGAAAAACGAGCAGGATCATCCGGAATGCTTAGCCTAGCCTTGCATACTGCGCATTGCTGCATTGCGATATACGATGTTCATTTTTCAATCGATTATGATAGAACTTAAGCATCGAAACGGCCACTCCTCCTCCCAAGGCCGTTCGATATGGATCGGCAACACTCCTCCTCCCAGTTGTCGATCAAGTTTATGAAGCCCGACGGATCCTCCCCCGTCGGGCTTTTCATTTCTGCTCTTCTCACAACTCGGATTATTCGGCGGCCTTGCGGATCGCGGTCGAACTCAGCGCCGAACGTGGCCCATGAATGAAGGTCCAGGCAGGCGCCGGTTTTTTCCAGAGCGCTCTTGCATCGTCTTCATCGACACGCGCGTAGTCGAAGGTCTTCGCCATCTTCGACGACAGGAAGGACAGCGTCGATCCCGGGCGGTCGATGACGGCGATCGGGAAGGTCTTTGCGATATCCTGCCATTTCTGCCACTTGTGGAATGTCTGCAGGCTGTCGGCACCCATGATCCAGACGAAGTGAACATGCGGATTGCGGGCTTTCACCTTCGCCAGCGTGTTGGCCGTATAGCTGATCCCCAGCGCCTGTTCGAAAGCCGTGACCTTGATATGCGGATCCGGCGCGATCGCTTTGCTGAGGGCGATGCGTTCCGCCAGCGGCGCCAGGTGATTACGGCTCTTCAGCGGGTTGCCGGGCGTAACCATCCACCATAGCTGATCAAGCCCGAGACGGCGGATGGCGATCTCGGCCACTAGCGCATGGCCCTGGTGCGGCGGATTGAAGGACCCTCCGAAAAGACCGACGACCATGCCGCGCTCGGTGTGCGGCATGCGAAGATAGTGCCGGTCTAGTCCTTCTGGAATCACGTCAGGGCCGCGTCTGTCCGGTGCCGCGAACGCGGTATTTGAAGGAGGTCAGCTGTTCGACGCCGACAGGGCCGCGGGCATGCATCTTGCCGGTGGCGATGCCGATCTCGGCGCCCATGCCGAACTCGCCGCCATCGGCAAACTGGGTCGAGGCATTGTGCAGCAGAATGGCGGAATCGATCTCGGTGAAGAAGCGCTCGACGACCGCTGCATCCTCCGCAAGCACTGCCTCGGTATGGTTCGAGGAGTAAGTCTGGATGTGGCCGATCGCGCCCGATATGCCATCGACGATGGCAACGGAGATCACTGCGTCGAGATATTCCGTCGACCAGTCTTCTTCCGTTGCCGGCTTGGTGCCGGGGATAGCATCGACCACTGCCGCGGAGCCGCGAATCTCGCATCCGGCGGCAGCCAGCGCTTCCAGCAACGGCTTCAGGTGGGTGCCCACAACCGCTTTATCGATCAGCAGGGTTTCCGCAGCGCCGCACACGCCGGTTCGGCGCATCTTGGCGTTGACGATAATGTCTTTCGCCATGGCGAGATCGGCAGATTTATCGACATAGACGTGGCAGAGCCCTTCGAGATGGGCGAAAACCGGCACGCGGGCCTCGTTCTGGACGCGAGCGACAAGGCTCTTGCCGCCGCGCGGGACGATGACATCGATCGCGCCTTCCAGGCCGCGTAGCATGGCGCCGACGGCCGCCCGGTCGGTGACCGGTACGAGCTGGATGGCGTGTTCGGGCAGCTCTGCTTCCTTCAATCCCTCGACCAGGCAGGCGTGGATTGCCTGCGAGGAGCGGCGCGAATCCGAGCCGCAGCGCAGGATGACGGCGTTTCCGGCCTTCAGGCACAGCGCGCCGGCATCGGCGGTCACGTTCGGGCGGCTTTCGAAGATCACGCCGATGACGCCGAGAGGCGTGCGGGTGCGCTCGATCTTCAGGCCGTTCGGCCGGTCCCAGGCGGCGATGATTTCGCCGACGGGATCCTTGAGTGCGGCAATGGTGCGGATGCCTTCAGCCATCTCGGTGACGCGCTTGTCGGTCAGCGTCAGGCGGTCGACGAACGAGGCAAGCAGAGCCCCGCCTTCGACATCCTTCAGGTCCTTGGCGTTCTCCGCAAGGATGTGTGCCTTGTTCCGGAGGATCGCATCGGCCATGGCGTTCAACGCCTTGTTCTTGCTGTCTGTCGAGGTAAAGCCCAACGGTCGCGCTGCAGCCTTTGCCTTGCGGCCGATGTCGTTCATCAGCACGTCAATGTCAGGGCTCTGCGCAACCGTATCAAGCATAGCTTGCGTCCTTCTTCTGCCTTTCGGATTTCGAACTTATCTGCGCCGTCATCACCATATCGTCACGGTGGATCATGGCGGCGCGGCCGGGATAGCCGAGGATTTTCTCGATCTCAGCCGATTTGCGCCCGGCGATCTGGCGGGCTTCGTCGGCATCGTAGCTGACGAGGCCGCGGGCAATCTCGCGTCCGGAGGGGCCGATGATCGCCACGGCATCGCCGCGGCTGAAAATGCCGTTGATCTTGCGGACACCGGCAGGCAGCAGGCTCTTGCCGGCGCCAAGCGCGGTCATGGCGCCTTCATCGACATGCAGTTCGCCGGCTGGCTGCAGCTGGCCGGCGATCCAAGTTTTGCGGGCGGTGACGGGCGTTCCTGAAGGCGCGAACCAGGAGGAGCGCGCGCCGTTTTCGATGGCGGATAGCGGGCTATCGGTCTTGCCCGATGCGATGATCATGGCGCAGCCCGAGGTCGTCGCGATCTTGCCGGCATCGATCTTGGTACGCATGCCGCCGCGCGACAGCTCGGAAGCCGCACCACCGGCCATGGCTTCGATCTCCGGGGTGATTTCGGCAATCGTCTCCAGGAATTTCGCCTCCGGATCGAGATGCGGCGGCGCCGTATAGAGGCCATCGATATCAGAGAGCAGGATCAGCAGGTCGGCCCCGGTCATGGTCGCGACGCGCGCGGCCAGCCGGTCGTTGTCGCCGTAGCGGATTTCGCTGGTGGCGACCGTGTCGTTTTCGTTGATGATCGGCACGGCGCCGATCTTCAGCAGCTGATTGATGGTGGCACGCGCATTCAGATAGCGGCGGCGCTCTTCGGTATCGCCAAGCGTCAGCAGGATCTGCCCGGCGACGATCTCATCATGCGAGAGGCTTTCGGACCAGGCGCGGGCCAGCGCAATCTGGCCGACGGCTGCGGCTGCCTGGCTCTCTTCGAGCTTCAGGGCGCCGGAGGGAAGATCGAGAACCGACCGGCCAAGGGCGATAGCGCCAGACGAGACGACGAGAACATCGGCGCCCTTTTTCTTCAGCGCCGCGATGTCGGCGCACATCGCGTCCAGCCAAGCCTTCTTCAAACCCGTCTTGCGATCGACGAGCAGTGCGGAGCCGATCTTGATGACGATGCGGCGATGGCGATCCAGAGACTTACGCGTTGTCATCCGTTTCGCTTTCCTCGTCGGAGGCCATATCGCGGTGACGAAGCTTCGGTGCCTTGGCGATCTTTTCAGCCGAGCCGGCATTGGCCTCGGTGATGATCTCGCGCAAAGCGCGCAGCACCTCGGTCATGCCCTTGCCGGTCGCCGCCGAAATCTGGAACGGCGTGCGGCCACAGGCCTTGGCGAGTTCCTTGGTCTTCTTCTTCAGCGTCTCGTCGTCGAGCACGTCGATCTGCGATAGCGCGACGATTTCGACCTTTTCGCCGAGCTCCTGGCCATAGGCTTCAAGCTCATGGCGCACCGTCTTGTAAGCCTTGCCGACCTTCTCTTCCTGCGCGGAGACAAGATGCAAGAGAACGCGGGTGCGCTCGACATGGCCGAGGAAGCGGTCGCCGATGCCGACGCCCTCATGGGCACCCTCGATCAGGCCCGGGATGTCGGCTAGGATGAATTCCTGTCCATCGACCGTCGCGACGCCGAGATTCGGGTGCAGCGTGGTGAAGGGGTAATTGGCGATCTTCGGGCGTGCGCGGGTGACGGACGCCAGGAAGGTGGACTTGCCGGCATTCGGCATTCCGACCAGACCGGCATCAGCAATCAGCTTCAGCCGCATCCAGATGGTCTTTTCCTCGCCTTCGAGGCCAGGATTGGCCCAATCGGGCGCCTGGTTGGTCGAAGACTTGAAATGCGCGTTGCCGAAGCCGCCATTGCCGCCTGCCGCGATGCGGAAGCGCTGGCCTTCTTCGGTGAGGTCGCAGATCAGCGTCTCCCGGTCTTCCTCGAAGATCTGCGTTCCGACTGGTACCTTGAGCGTGACGTCGCTGCCGTTGGCGCCGGTGCGGTTGCGGCCCATGCCGTGGGTGCCGATCTGCGCCTTGAAATGCTGCTGGAAGCGGAAATCGATCAGCGTGTTCAATCCGTTGACCGCTTCGGCCCAGACATCGCCGCCGCGTCCGCCGTCGCCGCCATCCGGTCCACCGAATTCGATGAATTTCTCGCGACGGAACGACACGCTGCCGCCACCGCCGTCTCCGGACTTGATATAGACCTTTGCTTCGTCGAGAAATTTCATTTTACTTCCAGTACCGGTGGCTATTAACGCGCCTTATTCGCCGCTTTCGATATAGGCGGTTCATGCGGAGGTCAAAGAATATCGTGAAGTTTGCGAGCTATAACATACAGTACGGCTTCGGTCTTGATGGGATTTACGACCTTGGCCGCATTGCGGATAGTCTCGAAGGGGCTGACGTCATCGCGCTGCAGGAAGTGACCAGAGGCTCGGAATCGAACGATTTTGCCGACATGGTCGCCGATCTCGCGGCGCTGTTTCCCGATTATTTCTGGGTCTATGGCGCGCCCTTTGATCTGCATGTCGCGGCTGGTGAAAGCGGCTTTCCGCCCCGCGGCACACGCTTCCAGTTCGGCAACATGATCCTGTCGCGCTTTCCAATCCTGTCCTCGCGCACGCATCTCCTGCCGCGCAGCCGCACGGTGTCGAAACTCAATCTGCAGCGGGGGGCGACGGAGGCGCTGATCGACATTCCCGGGCGGCCGCTGCGCGTCTATTCGGTGCATCTCGACCATGTTTCGGTCGATGAGCGCATTGCCCAGATCCGCCATCTCAACGACCGGATCAATGGCTTCTGCCTCGAAGGCGGTGCCGTCAGCGGTGCAGGCGAGCTCGATTTCGAGGAGCTGCCGCTGCCGGAGGATTACGTCGTCATGGGTGATTTCAACATGGTGCCGGAATCGCCTGAATATTGCGCGCTTGCGGGCGCAAAGGACGGATACTACGGGCGTGTCCCGCGCGTCCGCACGCCTGTCGATGCGCTGGCGGCGCTCGATGGCTATCACCCCAAAAGCTACAGCTGGATGGATCCCAAGGATCACGGAAAGCGGATGCATCTCGATTACTGCTTCGTCAGCGGCGGGTTGGCAGGCAGCCTCAAGGCCGCCCATGTCGATACGGATTCGGTCGGTTCGGATCACTTCCCGGTTTGGGTCGAGATCGAAGTCTAGAAAAACGCCGCGGCATTCCTGCCGCGGCGTTTCAGTCTCAGTCAGGCGGCCTTGACGCTTTGCAGCGCGCCGGGCTGGAGGACGGTTTCGACATGCGACACCATGGTGTTGCGGGCGAAACTGTAGATCTCCGAGCACCCGCTCATGCGGAAGCCGAGCTTTTCCTGCAGCCGCAGCGAGGCGGGGTTATCGGCAAAGACGCCGGAGTGAACGGGCATCTCCGGCATCCGGCGCGAAAACCGCTCCAGCACGCCGGCGACCGCTTCGCTCATGTAGCCGCGCCGCCAGTAGTAGCGGTTCAGCCAGTATCCAAGGTGCCAGCGCCCATGGCGAAGCTCGACGGAGACCATCCCGATATGGGTATCGTCTCCGCTGGTGATCGCCAGATGCCAATCCTGCAGCCGCCCCGAGGTGACTGGAACCAGCCAATCCAGGGCGTCCTGCCGGTGGTAGGGTGCCGGCACGCGGGCCAGCATCCTGGTTACCGCGAAATCGCTGAGCGATCCGGCGATGGCATCGGCATCGCTCAGCCGGTGCGGGCGAAGCGAAAGCCTGGCGGTGCCGATGACGGGAACAGCGCCCGGTGTCATCGGCTGGACCTTTTGGCGGTCGAGAAGAGCTGCGCTCATGACAGTGCCCCCCAGCTTCTCAGCGACATCCAGGTCTTGCGGTCGAGCCTGTACCATTCGACCGGGACGTTGGATCCGAGCGCCAGCGACGCGGCAAGACCGGAGCCCTGGAACTGGAAGCCGCACTTCTGGATGACGCGGCGCGACGCGACGTTGGTCACCCGGCAACGGGCGTCGATCTGGTCGACGCTTTCGCGGGTGCGGAACACCATATCGACCAGCGCGTGGCAGGCTTCCGTGGTGTAGCCCTGCCCCCAGAAAGGTTCGCCGAGCCAGTAACCGATCTCGACGGTGCGTCCATCGGCATGCGGTTCCACGCCGCAGCAGCCTATAAACGCGCCGTTTTCGGCTTTGGTAATGGCATAGACGCACTTGCCGATCTCGCCATTCGCCGTTCGACGTACAAAGTCGGCGGCATCATTGGCGGTATACGGGTGCGGCATGCGCGATACCATTGTGGCGACTTTGGCGTTGTTGGCGAGATGGGAAAGGGCGTCAATGTCTTCCACGTGGGGCGCGCGCATGACGAGCCTTTCAGATAACAAGACAGGGCAATCGGTCCTTAACCGCTCCGGCCTCAGCCGCTCCTTGGGAGACCTCTGGTCTTCCCGGGGTGACCTTGATTGGTCGACCCTGATCAGTTCGCCTTGCATGTTCAGTCCTCCTTATGGACAAAGAAAAAGGGGAGATGGCGCCCCATCTCCCCTGTTTTCTGGACTGAACCTGATACGCTCAGCCGGGTCGATGAGACGCCGGCTGTTTTAGAGCGCTACCGGCTTATTCCGCTGCTTCCGCTTTCGGCATTACAGATACGTACACGCGACCATTGGCCTTCGTTCGGTAGTCTACATTGCCGTTCGTAAGTGCAAAAATGGTGTGGTCCTTACCGAGGCCGACATTGGCGCCCGGATGCCACTGCGTACCGCGCTGACGCACGATAATGTTGCCTGCGATGACGGCTTCGCCGCCGAACTTCTTCACGCCAAGGCGCTTGGACTGAGAGTCACGACCGTTGCGCGACGAACCGCCAGCTTTTTTGTGTGCCATTGGATTTCTCCTTTAAACCTTAGTTGCCCGAAACCGATTACTTGGCTGCCAGGATGTCCGTGATGCGGACAACCGTGTGATGCTGGCGATGACCGCGCGAGCGCTTCGAGTTCTGACGGCGCCGCTTCTTGAAGGCGATGACCTTCTTGCCACGGTTCTGCTCGACCACTTCGGCCTTGACGGATGCGCCCTTGACGAAGGGTGCGCCGATCGCTGCATCGGCGCCTTCGCCGATGACGAGTACTTCGGTGAATTCAATGGAGTCGCCAGCGGATGCTTCAAGCTTCTCGATGGTCAGCACGTCGTTTGCTGCCACACGGTACTGCTTACCGCCGGTCTTGATGACTGCGAACATTTTTTAATCCTTTCATGTTCGATCCAGCTCTCCCTGCAAACCGCAGGTGGCTGTCTTCTTATCAGTCTGTGTTAAGCAGGGATTTCGGGGCCAAACCCCAAATTCTGTCTGCCGGTGAAACCTCACGCGAGCGCGAGGCGGGCAAGGCACGGACTTTTCCACGCCTATTGCGGAGGCGGGATAGACGAGTGTCAAAAATCTGTCAAGGCAGAAGGATGAAAAAGCGTCGCAATTTCGTCTTGCCAGCCCGTGATTCTATCGCTAAGAGACAGCCCGCGCTTAACGGCGTCAACCAGACCGCGGAGAGGTGGCAGAGTGGTTGAATGTACCGCACTCGAAATGCGGCGTGCCTGCAAGGGCACCGTGGGTTCAAATCCCACCCTCTCCGCCATCATTTTTCTACATTCAGTTTTGGCCTTGCGATTACACGCGTGAACTTACTGTTCGCTGCGACGAGGGCATTTTGCCTTGCAAGGCAACATTCCAATTGCCTCTCCGGACGAACCCATCCCATCTCGTAATCTTCGAAATCCTGGCGATCACTCGCTCAAGAATTGCAGACGGTTGTAAAAAATCGAGGGTGGAACTCGGGAGAATGGCTTCAGTATTTCCTAAGCAATAACCGGCATAGTGCTGCAAAAGAGGCCGGAACGCAGTGGAAACGAAACTAACCTGGACGAACAACGAACTGGAAGATCTGGTTCGGCAGCTCAATATTGCGCTCGAAGCCTCCGGCATCGGTATCTGGCAGCATAACCTGTTGAAAAATCAGACGCGCTGGGACGAGCAGCTGCAGCGTATCTATGGCATCAACAAGGGTTTGCTCGACGTCGTCTGGCTCGAAAGCGTTCATCCCGACGATTGTAGCCGTGCCAGCGCACTGTTCGAGGAAGCGATCAGGAATAGGAGCGACTATGCTTCCGAATTTCGCATCATCCGGCCGAATGGCGCCGTACGGCATATACGGTCCCGCGCAAAGTATTTCGTCGATGGCCAGGGAGAGCCGTGTTTCATAGGAGCGGAATGGGACGTCACCGAAGATGTTCTGCGCAACGAGCAGCTTGCGCGCGAGCGCGAGGCCGCTGATAGCAGCCGCGCCGATGCGCGCTACGCCGCCGATCACGACTATCTGACCGGGCTTTTGAACCGGCGGGCATTCGACGAGGCTTTTGCAGCTCTTGGGCGGGAGGCGGGCCGGATCGTGTCCGTCTGTCATATCGATATCGATCGCTTCAAGGATATCAACGACCGTTTCGGTCATGCCGGCGGTGACCAGGTTCTTCGCCATGTCGGTTCGCTGCTGACGGCCTGTGTGGGAGACGGCGAGATCGCCGCCCGGCTTGGTGGCGACGAGTTCGTCATCGTCTCGCACCATCTGTCGCCAGGCAGGGATTCCGGCATCGTCCGCGACCTGCGCCAGGCTCTGCGACGCCCGCTCGACATAGACGGCGAGCCCTTTGTCATCGAATGTTCGATCGGCCTGGCCAGTGCGCCCTCGGATCAGCTGGCATCGCTGCTCGCCTCCTCGGACCTCGCGCTCTATGAAGCCAAGCGTGGCGGCCGCAATCGCGATGAGCTGTTCTCGCCGTCGCTTGCCAACAAGATAAACGCTGAAAAGCAGCTGCTGCAGGAGTTGAAGACGGGCCTCAGGGCTGGCGAGGTCGTTCCTTTCTATCAGGTTCAGGTCGATGCGCGCAGCTATGAGATCTGCGGCCTGGAAGCGCTCGCCCGCTGGGAAAGCGCCAAGGGTGTCAGAAGCCCGGCGGAGTTTCTGCCGCTGGCGGCCGCTCACGGCCTGATGGAGGCAATCGACGACGCGATTCTGCAGCGCGCCCTGTTCGACATTAACCGCTGGTCGCTTGCGGACCTCGACGTGCCGCGGGTTTCCGTCAATCTGTCGGCCGAGCGTCTCGCCGATCCGAACCTGCCGGCCAAGGTCAAGCAGCTGCAGATCCCGCCGGGACGCATCAGTTTCGAGCTCATTGAAACGATCTTCTTCGATAGCCTGAGCGGCCAGGTGAAGCGCAATATCGACAAGATCCGGGAGTGCGGCATCGACATCGAGATCGACGATCTCGGCTCCGGCCACGCCTCGCTGCTCGGTCTGGTCGAACTGCGTCCCAACCGGGTGAAGATCGATCGCCAGCTGGTGCTTCCGGTTCTGGAAAATGAGACCCAGCGGCGGCTGATCGGCTCGCTGATCGATATCGCCCGGTCGCTCGATGTCGAGATCGTTGCCGAGGGTGTCGAGACGATCGCCCATGCAGAAGTGCTGGCGAAACTCGGTGCCGACATCCTGCAAGGCTATGCCTTCGGCAGGCCGCAGCCGGTTTCCGCCATTACGTCGCTGCTGCAAAACGCTGCAATAACTCCGCGCCGGAAAGCGTTATAATCTCGGCGGTATTCGGATTGTCTGCGAATGCCATGCGGGCCACCAGTTTTCGCTCTGGAATCGCTGAGAGCAAGCTCGCTCTTCCGCTGAAAATCCCAAAACGTTACCGCACGACGCGCCTGCGCAGAGCTTTGTTATGCCTGTTTTGCTGCCCTGCAGCATCGGTTTTGCAATTCCCCTTTTTCTCGCCGTTTATCTCCTCTAGGGTTCCGTCATCCGAGACGGCAATAGAGGTGGTGAATGGCTGGTGAAACTGTTCTGGTGGTCGGCGGCGCCGGCTATATCGGCTCGCATACGTGCCTGGATCTGGCCAACAAGGGCTACAAGCCCGTTGTCTTCGACAATTTCTCGAACGGGCATCGGGAGTTCGTCAAATGGGGGCCGGCCGAGGAGGGCGATATTCGCGACCGGGCCCGGCTGGACGAGGTGCTTGCCAAGCACAAACCTTCCGCGATCCTGCATTTTGCGGCACTGATCGAGGTGGGTGAATCGGTCAAAGATCCAGTTGCCTTCTATGAAAATAATGTAATCGGTACGTTGACGCTGCTGTCGGCCGCGCAGGCGGCAGGCATCAATGCCTTCGTCTTTTCCTCGACCTGTGCGACCTATGGCCTGCCACAGAGCGTGCCGCTGGATGAGACGCACCGGCAGGTGCCAATCAATCCCTACGGGCGCACCAAATATATCGTTGAGCAGGCCCTGGCGGATTATGACCAGTACAAGAGCCTGCGCTCCGTCATTCTGCGCTATTTCAATGCGGCGGGTGCCGATTTCGACGGCCGCATCGGCGAATGGCACGATCCGGAAACCCATGCGATCCCGCTGGCGATCGATGCGGCACTCGGCCGCCGCCAGGGGTTCAAGGTGTTCGGCAGCGACTACGAGACCCGCGACGGCACCTGTGTACGCGATTACATCCATGTACTCGACCTTGCCGATGCCCATGTGCGCGCTGTCGAATATCTGCTGCGTGGCGGCGATTCCGTGGCGCTCAATCTCGGAACCGGGACCGGCACGACGGTGAAGGAGCTGCTTGGGGCGATTGAGGATGTCTCGAAACGGCCTTTCCCGGTCGAGTATATCGGCCGCCGCGAAGGCGATTCGCACACGCTGGTCGCCAATAACGACAAGGCGCGGGATATGCTCGGATGGGTGCCGCAATATGATCTGTCCGAGATCATCCAGTCAGCCTGGCGCTGGCATTCCCGAACCAATCAGCACTGAGGCGTGCCTTGCCGAAACGTCAGAATATCCTGCTGATCACAGCTGACCAATGGCGTGGCGATTGCCTTGCGGCGGTCGGCCATCCTGTTGTCAGGACGCCGAACGTTGATGCGCTCGCCGCTGAGGGCGTGTTGTTTCGCAATCACTTTGCGGGGGCCGCGCCATGTTCGCCGGCGCGGGCGACACTCTATACCGGTCTCTACCAGATGAATCACCGGGTGTGCCGTAACGGCTCGCCGCTCGACCGGCGGTTCGACAATCTGGCGCTGGCGGCGCGGCGCGCAGGCTACGACCCGACGCTGTTCGGCTATACCGATACGGCTCCTGACCCGCGAGCGCTCGAGGCCGGCGATCCGCATCTGACCAGCTACGAAGGGCTGCTGCCCGGATTTACCGCGCGCCAGCTGCTGCCTGAGCATGAAAAGCAGTGGTTGTCTTGGCTGCGGTCGCGCGGCCACGCCGATGCCGTCAGCCGTGACATTCATATTCCAGTCGGCGCGGGGCCAGGGGATATTTCGGCTGCGGGCACGTTCTATTCGAAGGATGAGACGCAGACAGCGTTTTTAGCTGGCGAATTCATCCGCTGGCTGGGCGAGCAGGATAGTGCGTGGTTCGCGCATGTTTCCTTTCTCAGACCGCATCCGCCGTTCTCGGTGCCCGAACCTTACGGTGCGATGTACAAGCCCGGGGACGGGCCGGTCTTTTCGCGCGGACCGTCGGCGCAGGATGAGATGCAGGCGCATCCCTATCTCGACTATGCAATGCCGCGGGCCTCGAAAGGCAGTTTCATTTCCGGTGCCGAAGGCGCGGTGAATGACTGGGGTGCTCAGGATTTCGATGCCATCCGGGCGATCTACTATGGAATGATTTCAGAGGTCGATGCGCAGCTTGGACGTATCTTTCAATCTCTGAAGGACGCCGGAACATGGGACGATACCGTCATTGTCTTCACCTCCGATCATGCCGAGATGATGGGCGATCACTGGACGCTGGGGAAGGGTGGCTTCTTCGACGGCAGCTATCGTATCCCGCTCGTCATCCGCGATCCGCGGGCGGCTGCAAAAGACGTGTCGGTCGATCATTTCACCAGTGCGGCCGATATTTTCCCGACGCTGTGCGAGACACTCGGCGCGTCAGCGAAAAACGGCCTCGACGGCAGATCGCTTCGCCAATTTCTTGAAGAAAAGCCGGTCTCGGACTGGCGCGATGCGGCTTTCTGGGAGTTTGATTTCCGGGAGATCGCCAGCGGCGATGCGCAGGCGCATTTCGGCTTGGCGCCCAACCGGTGCAATCTTGCCGTCATCCGCGACGATCATTTCAAGTATGTGCATTTTACCGCCCTGCCGCCGCTGCTCTTCGATCTGAAGGCCGATCCGATGGAGCTTCGCAATCTGGCCGGCGATCCGGCTTACGCGCAGGTGCAGCTCGCCTATGCCGAGCGCCTGCTGTCGCTGCGGGCGAGCCACCTCGACCAGACGCTCGCCTTTACCGAGCTAACGGAAAAAGGGCCGGTGTCCTACCGGCCCTGAGTGCCTCAGCCGAAGCTGCCGAGATAATCCATCTTGCCGACCGGCGCGCCCTGGTTGCGCAGGATGGCGTGCGCCATGGCGATGTGGAAATAGAAGTTCGGCAGTACGAAGGCAGTAAGATATTCTTGGCCGCTCAGCGTTATCGTCTTGCCGCCGAGGGAGCGTGTCACTTCGCTCTTCTCCGTGCCTTCAAGCATCTCGGGCGTGACCGTGGCGAGGTAGGCTTCCGCTTTTTCCAGGCGTTCGTGCAGCTCAGCAATCGTCGTTTCGTTGTCCTCGAATTTCGGTGCGTCTGTCGATGTCAGACGGGTGATGCCGAATTTGCCGCTATCCGTGGCGCGCTGAAACTGGCCTGACAGCGGCAGCATGTCCGGTGCCAGCCGCGCGTTCACCAAGATACTGGAATCGATCCCTTTTTCCTTTGCGTAGGCTTCGGCCTTGTCGAGATAGGTGCTCAGCGTCTTCAGGCCGCGCTGAAAGATCGGAACGGTAAGCGTGTACATGGAAACGGACATGGAAATCTCCTGGGGCAAAGGGATCAGCGTGGTGCTGAGGCCGCATATCTAGGCGTGGATGATGACGATTGCATCAGCACGTCTCATGCCATCGCAGATTTTTCCGGCCAGCAGCTGCGTTCGGCATTGCTTTAAAAAGAGTTGACGTCGCCGCAGGAAAATGGAATGAATATTCCGTCAGGCAAATTTTACGGTTTGTTTGTTCCGTTTTGACGGAGCCGCCTCACGGGAGTGGCGGTCAACTGGAATTAAGGCTTTTGGGCTGGGCCCGAAGTTCCGGCGTGAGGAGGGTGCTGCCGGACACCGCTTTGTGGAGGAAATAAAATGAAAAAGTTTATCCTGGGCACCGCGATGGCGCTTGTCATGTCGACGGCCGCGCATGCGGAAACGGTCGGCGTTTCCATGGCCAAGTTCGACGACAACTTCCTGACTGTTCTGCGCAACGGCATGATCGATTACTCGAAGACGCTGAGCGGCGTGACGCTGCAGGTCGAAGACGCGCAGAACGACGTGTCGAAGCAGCAGAGCCAGATCCAGAATTTCATCGCCTCCAAGGTCGATGCAATCATCGTCAACCCCGTCGACACTGACGCAACGGCTGCGATGTCGAAGCTCGCCGCCGATGCCGGCATTCCGCTGGTTTACGTCAACCGCCAGCCCGTCAACGTCGACACGCTGCCTGACAATCAGGCATTCGTCGCTTCCAACGAACTGGAATCCGGCACGCTGGAAACCAAGGAAGTTTGCCGTCTCCTCGGTGGCAAGGGCAAGGCCGTGGTCATCATGGGCGAACTGTCGAACCAGGCTGCCCGCATGCGCACCCAGGACGTTCATGACGTCATCAAGACCGACGAATGCAAGGGTATCGAGATCGTCGAAGAGCAGACAGCAAACTGGGATCGTACCCAGGGCTCCGACCTGGTGACCAACTGGCTCTCCAGTGGTCTTGAGTTCAATGCTGTCATCTCCAACAACGATGAAATGGCGATCGGCGCGATCCAGGCCCTCAAGGCCGCCGGCAAGGACATGAAGGACTATGTCGTTGGCGGCGTTGACGCCACGCAGGACGCGCTTGCCGCCATGCAGGCCGGCGATCTCGACGTGACCGTGTTCCAGGACGCGGCAGGTCAGGGCAAGGGCTCGCTCGATGCGGCTCTGAAGCTCGCCAAGGGCGAAAAGATCGACAAAAAGGTCTACATTCCCTTCCAGCTCGTCACCCCTGAAAACGTCAAGGACTTCGTCGCCAAGAACTAAGGCGCCGTGTCACGGATGCGGGCGTCATGCCCGCATCCAGTTCCTGCCGTATCCGGAGAGAAGAAGATGGCTATCAGCCCGTCCACCATGGCTGCCGTGCGCGCCAGCGGGGCCGTTCCGAATGCGGAATTCCTGCTGAGTGCCGAGGGCGTTCGCAAGGAATTTCCAGGTGTCGTCGCACTCGACGACGTTCAGTTCCGCTTGAAGCGCGGCTCGGTGCATGCGCTGATGGGCGAGAATGGCGCCGGAAAATCGACGCTTATGAAGATCCTTGCCGGCATCTATACGCCTGACAAGGGCGAGGTGCGTCTCAAGGGCGTCCACATCCAGCTGAAGTCGCCGCTCGATGCGCTGGAAAACGGCATCGCCATGATCCATCAGGAACTGAACCTGATGCCGTTCATGACGGTTGCTGAAAATATCTGGATTCGCCGCGAGCCGAAGAGCCGTTTCGGGTTCGTCGATCATGGCGAGATGTATCGCATGACCGAGGAGCTGTTTCAGCGGCTCAACATCGATATCGATCCGGATATCGAAGTGCGTCATCTCTCGGTTGCCAGCCGCCAGATGGTCGAGATCGCAAAGGCGGTTTCCTACAATTCAGACGTTCTGATCATGGACGAGCCCACCTCGGCACTGACCGAGCGTGAAGTCGCTCACCTGTTCGATATCATTCGCGCCCTGAGAGCCCAGGGCATCGGCATCGTCTACATCACCCACAAGATGAACGAGCTGTTTGCGATCGCCGACGAGTTTTCGGTGTTCCGCGACGGCAAGTATATCGGCACGCATGCGTCTACCGATGTGACGCGCGACGACATCATCAAGATGATGGTCGGCCGCGAGATTACCCAGATGTTTCCGAAGGAAGAGGTTCCGATCGGCGACGTCGTGCTGTCGGTCAAGGATCTGACGCTCAACAACGTCTTTCGCGATGTCTCCTTCGATGTGCGCGCCGGCGAAATTCTAGGTGTGGCCGGTCTGGTCGGCTCCGGGCGTTCGAATGTCGCCGAAACGCTGTTCGGTGTGACGCCAGCCAGTGCCGGTACGATCGAGCTGTTCGGCAAGAAGGTCGACATCAACTCGCCGACCGTTGCCATCCAGAACTACATGGCTTTCCTCACCGAGGACCGGAAGGACACGGGCTGTCTTCTGATCCTCAACGTGCTCGAAAACATGCAGATCGCCGTGCTGCAGGACAAGTTCGTCAAGGGCGGCTTCGTGCAGGAGCGGGCGCTGGAGAAGACCTGCGAAGACATGGCGCGCAGGCTCAGGGTCAAGACGCCCAATCTCGACGAGCGCGTCGAAAATCTCTCGGGCGGAAACCAGCAGAAGGTGCTGATCGGCCGCTGGCTGCTCACCAATCCGAAGATCCTGATCCTCGACGAGCCCACACGCGGCATCGATGTCGGCGCCAAGGCCGAGATCCACAGGCTGGTGACCGAGATGGCGAGAAACGGCGTCGCGGTGATCATGATTTCGTCGGAAATGCCGGAAGTGCTCGGCATGAGTGACCGCATCATGGTCATGCATGAAGGGCGGGTGACCGGTTTCCTCGATCGCGCCGAAGCAACACAGGTGAAGGTGATGGAGCTCGCCGCGCAGTAAACGCGCCGCTCGATTGCCAAAGGGAGGTTTGAACATGAACACAGATGCAGCAGAAGGCCATGCGCCGCTCGCAGCCCGGGTCCGCCGCCGCCGGATACCGCCGGAACTCAGCATCTTCCTGGTGCTGATCGGCATCGCCCTCGTCTACGAGATTCTCGGCTGGATCTTCATCGGCCAGAGCTTCCTGATGAACCCGCAGCGCCTGACGATCATGATCCTGCAGGTCTCGGTGATCGGCATCATTTCGGTCGGGGTGACGCAGGTCATCATAACCGGCGGTATCGATCTTTCCTCGGGTTCGGTCGTCGGCATGACGGCGATGATCGCGGCGAGCTTTGCCCAGGCCTCCACCTGGCCACGTGCGCTCTATCCATCGCTGACCGACATGCCGTTCTTCGTGCCGATCGGCGTCGGCCTGCTGATCGGCCTTCTGGCCGGCTATATCAATGGCCAGCTGATCGCCAAGACCAAGATCCCGCCCTTCATCGCCACGCTCGGCATGATGGTGTCGGCACGCGGCATCTCGAAGTGGTACACGAAGGGCCAGCCGGTCTCCGGCCTGACCGATCAGTTCAACTTCATCGGTACGGGTATCTGGCCTGTTATCGTCTTCCTCGTCGTCGCGCTGATCTTCCACATCGCGCTCCGCTATACCCGCTACGGCAAGTTCACCTATGCGATCGGCGCCAACATGCAGGCGGCACGCGTTTCGGGCATCAATATCGAAGCGCATCTGATCAAGGTCTACGCTATCGCGGGTCTGCTCGCCGGTCTCGCCGGTGTCGTGACTGCAGCCCGTGCGCAGACGGCGCAGGCTGGCATGGGCGTGATGTACGAACTCGATGCGATCGCTGCAGCTGTCATCGGCGGCACGTCGCTGACGGGCGGTGTCGGGCGCATCACCGGTACCGTGATCGGCACGGTCATTCTCGGCGTCATGACCTCAGGGTTCACCTTCCTCCGGGTGGATGCCTACTACCAGGAAATCGTCAAGGGCGTGATCATCGTTGCCGCCGTCGTCGTCGACGTCTACCGGCAGAAGAAACGCGCAAAGCACTGAAACATGAAAAAATGACGGGGCCAGATGGCCCCGTTTTCACGTTTGGCGCCTATTTCAGCGGCGCCGCAAATTTCTAAAAAAGGGGCTGGCCTATTTTTCCAGCCTTTCTATTGTTGTCACTTGATATTTGCCCGGAAGGGTAGAGCAGGAAGACAGATGCAGCTCGTATTCGATGGCCACAACGACGTTCTCCTCAGGCTTTGGACACATGAAAGAGACGGCAACGATCCGGTCGCCGAATTTCTGAACGGAACGACCCAGGGCCATATCGATGCGCCCCGCGCCCGCCAAGGCGGTCTGGCCGGCGGCCTCTGCGCCATCTACATCCCGTCCGGCGATCTTGTCTTTGCCGATCCGGATGAAAACGGTCACTACGAAACCCCACTCTCGGCACCGCTCGATCGGCTGCCCTCGCTGGGGATCGCGACGGAGATGGCGGCGATTGCGCTGCGTCTCGATACTGCCGGTGCCTGGCGCCTTTGCCGCAGCGTCAAGGACATCCGCGCGGCCATGGCGAGTGGGGTCTTTGCCGCCGTCATGCACATAGAGGGCTGCGAGGCGATCGGGCCGGATCTTGCTGCGCTCGAGGTCTTTTATGCTGCCGGATTGCGCTCGCTCGGCCCCGTCTGGAGCCGCCACAATGTCTTCGGGCATGGCGTGCCGTTCGCTTTCCCGAAAAACCCGGATACGGCGCCCGGTCTCACGGATGCCGGTTTCGAGCTGGTGCGCGAGTGCAATCGCCTCGGCATCATGATCGATCTGTCGCATATCACCGAGAAGGGCTTCTGGGATGTTGCCAAGACCAGCGATCAGCCGCTGGTGGCCACCCATTCCAATGCGCATGCATTGACGCCCGTTGCCCGCAACCTGACCGACAAGCAGCTCGATGCCATCAGGGAATGCAAGGGGCTCGTCGGTCTGAACTATGCGACGGCCATGCTGCGCCCGGATGGACGCTCCGATGGCGAGACGCCGCTTTCCGACATGATCCGCCATATCGACCACCTCGTCGGGCGCGTCGGCATCGATTGCGTGGCACTCGGATCCGACTTCGACGGGGCGACGATTCCCGATGAAATCGGTGACGCTGCAGGCAACCAGAAGCTGATTGCCGCCCTCCGGGACAGTGGATATGGTGAGGACGATCTCAAGAAACTTGCCAGCGAGAACTGGCTGAGAATCCTGGCTTCGGCGTGGAGGGAGAAGGACGTCTGAGCCTCAGAACTGCTTTGTAATCAATCAAAAACAGGGGAACAGAACCAATGATGATTACCAAACTGAACCGCAGCTTCCGTGCCCTTTCTGCCGGTGCTGCTCTTTCGCTTCTCATGATGGCAGCGCCTGCCGCCTTTGCTGAAACGCCGAAGGATACGCTGGTCGAAGGCTTCGCCATCGACGACATCATCACCATGGATCCAGGCGAAGCTTTCGAGCTCTCGACCGCGGAAGTGACCAGCAACAGCTACAGCCTGCTGGTGCGCCTCGATATGGCCGACACCTCGAAGGTCAAGGGTGACCTTGCTGAAAGCTGGACCGTTTCCGATGATGGCCTGACCTATACTTTCAAGCTGAAGCCGGGCCTCAAGTTCGCCTCCGGCAACCCGATCACCGCAGAAGACGTCGCATGGTCCTTCGAGCGTGCCGTCAAGCTCGACAAGAGCCCGGCCTTCATTCTCACCCAGTTCGGCCTCACCGGCGACAACGTCACGGAAAAGGCCAAGGCTGCCGATCCGAATACCTTCATCTTCACCGTCGACAAGGCCTATGCGCCGAGCTTCGTGCTGAACTGCCTGACGGCAACGGTTGCTTCCGTCGTCGACAAGAAGCTGGTGCTCGATCACGTCAAGCCTGTGACCGTTGATGCCGACCACAAGTATGACAACGACTTCGGTAACGATTGGCTGAAGACCGGCTATGCCGGCTCTGGCGCCTTCAAACTGCGCGAATGGCGCGCCAATGAAGTCGTCGTCCTCGAGCGCAACGACAATTACTACGGCGACAAGCCGAAGCTGAACCGGGTCATCTACCGCTACATGAAGGAAAGCTCGGCACAGCGCCTGGCGCTTGAGGCGGGTGACATCGATATCGCGCGTAACCTCGAGCCGGGCGATCTCGATGCCGTGGCGAAGAATGCCGATCTGGCGACGACAGACGCGCCGAAGAGCACGATCTATTACGTCAGCCTCAACCTGAAGAACGAGAACCTGAAGAAGCCTGAAGTGCAGCAGGCCTTCAAGTATCTGGTCGATTACGATGCGATCAGCTCGACGCTCATCAAGGGTATCGGCGAAGTTCACCAAACCTTCCTGCCGAAGGGCCAGCTTGGCGCGCTTGACGAAAATCCGTTCAAGCTCGACGTCGCCAAGGCCAAGGAGCTGCTGGCAAAGGCAGGCCTGCCGGATGGCTTCTCCGTCACCATGGACGTGCGCAACACGCAGCCGGTCACGGGCATTGCCGAATCCATGCAGCAGACGCTGGGACAGGCCGGTATCAAACTCGAAATCGTCCCAGGTGACGGCAAGCAGACGCTGACGAAGTATCGCGCCCGCACGCACGATATCTATATCGGCCAGTGGGGCTCGGACTACTTTGATCCGAATTCGAATGCGGACACGTTCACCTCGAACCCTGACAATTCGGATGCGGGCACCAACAAGACGCTCGCCTGGCGCAACACGTTCGAGGCACCGGATCTCGACAAGGAAGCCAAGGCTGCGCTGCTGGAGCGTGACGGTGCCAAGCGCGCCGCCATGTACCAAGAGATCCAGAAGAAATATCTGGAAAACAGCCCCTTCGTCTTCATCTTCCAGCAGATCGAAGTGGCCGGCTACCGCAAGAGCCTGAAAGACTTCAAGCTCGGCCCGAGCTTCGATACCAACTATGTCGGTCCGATCGCCAAGGAATAATCCGGTAGGATTGGTTCATTGAGCATCGTTGAAACAAAAGTGGAGGCGCGGCCCGCAAGGGGCCGCGCACTTCCGCTCGCCAAGGCACTCGGGCGTTTTCTGATTGCCGCGGTCACGACCTATCTCGGCCTGTTGGCCGTCACCTTCTTCATCGGCCGCGTGGTGCCGATCGATCCGGTTCTTGCCATTCTCGGCGACCGGGCGCCGACCCATGTGGTCGAGCGCGTGCGCCGCGAAATGGGCTTCGACCTGCCGCTCTACGAGCAGTTCTATATCTATCTGAAGGGCATTCTCTCCGGGGATTTCGGCAATTCGGTGCTGACGACCAATCCTGTTATGACCGATATCCGCCGCGCATTTCCTGCGACGATCGAACTGGCAACCTGTGGCACGATCATCGGCGCGGTGATCGGCATTCCTCTCGGCGTGCTGGCTGCGGTGCGCCGCGGCAGCCTGGCGGACCAGGTGGTGCGTGTCATCGGGCTTATCGGCTATTCGGTGCCGATCTTCTGGCTGGCCCTGATCTCACTTGTCGTTTTCTATGCGAAGCTGCGCTGGGTGGCGTTCCCGGGCCGTATCGACATCGTCTACGAATATACCTTTACGCCGATCACCGGCTTCTATCTGCTCGATAGCGCCTGGCAAGGACAGTGGGACGTCTTCTACGATGTCTTCCGCCACATCATCCTGCCTGCCTCACTACTTGGCTATTTCTCGCTCGCCTATATCAGCCGCATGACCCGCAGCTTCATGCTGAACGAGCTCAGCCAGGAGTATATCGTCGCAGCACGCGCCAAGGGCCTCTCCGAAACGCGGGTGATCTGGGGCCACGCACTGCGCAACGCCGGCGTTCCGCTGATAACCGTCATCGCGCTTTCCTATGCCGGGCTGCTTGAAGGTTCGGTGCTGACGGAGACGGTGTTCTCCTGGCCGGGCATCGGTCTTTACATCACCAACTCGCTGCAGAGCGCCGATATGAACGCCGTGCTCGGCGGCACGATCGTCATCGGCACCGTCTTCATCGGCATCAACCTCCTGTCCGATCTTCTTTACCGGACCCTCGATCCAAGGACGCGAAGCCGATGACGGTTCCGGTCAACCAGACACCTCCGATGAGCCGCCGCGAATGGCTGCTTTCCGACCGGCCGCAATCACGCACGCAGGCGCGTCTCGGGCGCGCCTATGTCACGTGGCGGCAGTTCACCGCCAACAAGCTCGCCGTCGTCGGCCTGGTGATCATCATCGGGCTACTGTTCGTCGCGGCCTTCGCCGATCTCCTGGCAACGCATTCGCCTGTCATCGGTGATCTCAAGAACGCGCGGCTGATGCCGCCGGGCACTGCCGGCTATCTTCTCGGCACCGACGATCAGGGCCGCGATATCTATTCGCGTCTGATCTATGGCTCGCGGCTCACGCTCTTCGTCGTCGTTCTCGTCGCCATCATCTCCGCGCCGATCGGGCTGATCGTCGGCACCGTCTCCGGCTATGCCGGCGGCTGGGTCGATGCGACCCTGATGCGGATCACCGATATCTTTCTGGCCTTTCCGAAGCTGGTGCTGGCACTTGCCTTCGTCGCGGCCTTGGGGCCGGGGATCCAGAACGCGGTCATCGCCATCGCCATCACCTCCTGGCCGCCTTATGCCCGTATCGCCCGCGCCGAAACGCTGACGGTGCGGCGCTCCGATTATATTTCTGCGGTGAAGCTGATGGGCGCCTCGCCTATTCGCATCATCATCCGCCATGTCATGCCGCTCTGCATCTCGTCGCTGATCGTCCGCGTGACCCTTGATATGGCGGGCATCATCCTGACGGCGGCCGGTCTCGGCTTTCTCGGCCTCGGCGCCCAGCCGCCGCTGCCGGAATGGGGTGCGATGATCGCCTCGGGCCGCCGCTTCATTCTTGATCAATGGTGGGTTGCCGCCATGCCCGGTATCGCCATCCTGATTGTCAGCCTCGGCTTCAACCTGCTCGGCGACGGTCTGCGCGATGCCCTCGATCCCAAGGAGAGCGGCCAATGACCGAGCTGCTCGACGTCAACAATCTGCGCGTCAGCTATCCGACGCGCACAGGCGTGATCGAGGCGGTGCGCGGCGTGTCGTTAACGCTCGGCAAGGAGCGCCTCGGTATCGTCGGTGAATCCGGCTCCGGCAAGTCTCAGACCGGCCGCGCCATCATGGGCCTCACCCCGAAGCACGCCGTCGTCAGCGCCGACAGGCTCGACTTCAACGGTATCGATCTCCTGTCCGCCTCCGCCAAGCAGCGGCGTCTTCTGCGCGGCAAGCGGATCGCCATGGTGCTGCAGGATCCGAAATATTCGCTGGATCCGGTCATGTCGATCGGCCGGCAGATCTGCGAGACGCTGAAGACCCATGAAAAGGTCGGGCGAGCGGAGGCCAAGGAACGGGCGCTTGCCATGCTAGAGGCGGTGCAGATCCGCGATCCCAAGCGGGTCTTCGATCTCTATCCGCATGAAGTTTCCGGCGGCATGGGGCAGCGGGCGATGATCGCCATGATGCTGATCGCCGGGCCGGAGCTGTTGATTGCCGACGAGCCGACATCGGCGCTCGACGTGACCGTTCAGCTCGATGTGCTGAAGATCATGGACAAGCTCGTTTCCGAACGCGGCATGGGCCTGATCTTCGTATCGCACGATCTGCGCCTCGTCTCGTCCTTCTGTGACCGTGTCATCGTCATGTATGCGGGCAGGATTGTCGAGGAATTGAAGGCATCCGACCTGAAGAATGCCCAGCATCCCTATACACAGGGCCTGCTGAACTGCATGCCGGAGATTGGCCAGAGCCGTCATCCGCTGCCGGTTCTTGACCGCAAGCCGGAGTGGGCCGCATGAGCGCAGCACTCTCTGTCGAAAAACTCGGCGTCGTCTATGACGATTTCCACGCCCTGAAGGATGTCAGCATCGAGGTCGGTACCGGCGAGTCCTTCGGGCTTGTCGGGGAATCCGGGTCGGGGAAGTCGACGCTTCTGCGGGCCGTCGCGGGGCTTGCGCCCGTCAGCTCCGGCACGATCCGCATTCATGGCGAGGCGCTGCAGGGCGCCAAGCGCAGCAAGGCCTTCTATCGCAGCGTCCAGATGGTGTTTCAGGACCCATATGGTTCGCTTCATCCGCGCCAGACGATTGACCGGCTGCTGCTTGAGCCTCTGGCGATCCACGGCATCAGCGATGGTGAAACGCGTATTGCCCGCGCGCTTGACGAAGTCGGCCTCGGAAATGGTTTTCGCTTCCGCTATCCGCATCAGCTTTCCGGCGGCCAGCGCCAGCGCGTGGCGATCGCTCGGGCGCTGATCGTCGAGCCGTCCGTGCTGCTACTCGACGAGCCGACCTCGGCGCTTGATGCCTCGGTTCAGGCCGAAGTGCTGAACCTGCTGGAGCAGATCCGACGCGATCGAAAGCTGACTTTCGTGATGGTCAGCCACGATCTCGGCGTCGTCACCCATATGTGCGAGAAGCTCGCGGTGATGCGCAATGGCGCCGTCGTCGAGCGCTTGAGCTCGGCCGAGCTTGCCCGCGCCGATGTCCAGGAAGAATACACCCGCAATCTGATGGTCGCGAGCAAAGGCTTCGTCAAAAGCTGAAATGCAGGTTTTTCAAGTGCTTGAAAAGTCTGCTCCATGCGCGCGGTTAAGGTTAACGTAGCGTTAAAGACGACCATTCGACTAGACTATTGACAGGCCCGTTTCATCTGTCATGATCCCGTTAACGATTGTTAGTTTTCGTGATCATGGAGGTAAGGATGTTCTTTCTCGGTGGCATGACCATGGGATATCTCGAGCCGCCGGTGAAGGCCGAGCGGAGCGAGCAGCCAGTCGTTTCTATTCCTGCCGAAAAGGACCGCCGCTTCATCGATGTCTCCGCTGCTGCGCAGCGCGAGGAAAATGCGATCGAACGGTCGTTGATCTGGGCCTGGCGCACTCTCTGCTGAGCTTTCTTCCAGCACCGGTTGGATTTTCTACCCGGTTGCCTCTGGAAGGAATTTTATCTCTACCTACCTGATAGAGAATATAAGAATAAAGGTGCAGGCATAAAGCCGCACCAAAGAGAACAGACGGAGGCAACACATGGCAGACCTGGGTATATCGCATACTCACGCGAACCATTATGGTTCCGTGCCGGCAAAGAAGCCGCTCTCCGTGCGCGGCAGGCTGCAGCTTGGCGTTCATGCTGTGCTGCTGACCGCAGCTTTCGCATTCGTCGCTGCGTTCGTATTCGGCCTGATCGGCTGATCTTCGCACCGGCGCTCTGCCGGTGCCATTCCTTCGGAACAATGTGCCATCCGCGGCATTCTCTGCTTACGCATTCAGCGTATCGGGAATGGACGTTAAAGGCATAGTGTACCGGACCCCGGTCATCATCCTTCTCCTTCCGTTCCACGCTGTCTGGCGTTCCCAGTCAGGAGTTGAGGACGATGGCAAATACAGCCGTACTGAAACCGAAATCGCGTGACGTCTCGGTGAAAACCGGACTGACCGACAAATATTGCGCAGACATGGCAAAGAGCCTGTCGGCGATCTTGGCGAACACCTATCATCTGGTGATCAAGAGCCACATCTATCACTGGAATGTCGTCGGCCCGCTGTTCAAGCCGCTGCACGAGCTGACCGAAGAGCACTACAATACGCTTTTCAAGGCGACCGATATCATCGCCGAGCGTATTCGCGCCCTTGGTCACCTGGCGCCGGCTCGCGTCGGGGACGCCGCGAAATTCGCGCCCGATAATGGCGACTTCAGCCAACTGACGGCCGAAGACATGGTACGCGACCTGATCGCTGACCACGAGGCGGCCTGCAGAGCGATGCGCGAAGCCGGCACCGCTGCCGACGACAACAAGGATCTTGTCACCACCGACATGCTGACCGACCGCCTGACGTTTCACGAGAAGGCGCTCTGGATGCTGAAAGCCATCATTGCAAAGTAGGCGTGGGCGCTTTGCGCCTTACCGCCGTCGCGAGGGCGCATGCTCATGTCCATGCGCCCTTTTTCATAATTCATTGATATCGAAAGATTTTCTCAATCTCGCGGAACCTTGGTCACGGATCTTCGTTTATCTGTCACCAAACAAGGAGATGGGCATGCTTTATTACGCTCTGGTATTTCTCGTCGTCGCCCTGATCGCTGGCCTGTTGGGTTTTGGCGGTATCGCCGGCGCCTCTGCATCGATCGCACAGGTTCTGTTCTTCCTGTTCCTGGTACTGTTCGTCGTCTCGCTTTTCATGCGTCTAATGCGGCGCTGACACGCGCGAACCGCCAACGTTGTCGATGAAAATCCGGTGCCGGAGCGGCGCCGGATTTTTCATGTCTCCAGTGCCAATTCTTCGCTCTTGACTTGAATTATCCGCTTAGTGTCCAACTTTGAGGAAATGGCTTTGCGGGAGGGACAAGAAGCACTGCCATCATGGTCACAGCTGTGCGATAAAGCAGGGCTTAAACCGTTTCGCATCGAAAAATCGGCTGCCATAGTATCTTTGAGCAACAGTGCTCTGCCGTTCATGCGGCAGTCATATTTGCCGGTGCAAAAGGCTAGCCAAAATTACCATAACTTTGTTTGGATCCAGAACCGAACCCATGTCAATTTCCAATCCGTCTCCGACCCCGTCGCGCGATTCCGAAACGAAGCAGATCGATCATAACGACTCGATCCGTTCGACATACCTCTCCATCGAAGACATCAAGGCGATGGGCGAAATGGTCGCCCGAAGCGGAGCGGAATCGCTTCCCGCCTTCGCGCCTTTCGATTTCTTCGCGCGGCACAAGGAAAACGAAAAGGAAATCCTGCGCGTCTATCGCACGACCGCCGCAGACGTGGAATCGGGCGAGACCATCACGCCTGCCGCGGAGTGGCTGCTCGACAACCACTACATCGTCGAAGAGGCGATCCAGGAAGTCCGCCGCGACTTTCCGCGCCGCTTCTATCGCGAATTGCCGACCGTCAATGTTGGCGGCACGCAGATCCCGCGGACGCTGGTTCTGGCCTGGCTCTACGTGGCGCATACGCACAGCACCGTCTCGCAGGAAAGCCTAACGGCGCTCGTCGATGGCTTCCAGCAGGCAGAGACGCTGAAGATTGGCGAGCTCTGGGCTGTTCCGTCGCTGGTCCGCTATGTGCTCGTTGAAAACCTGCGCCGCATTTCGAGCCGTGTCGAACGCAGCCGCCGGATGCGCCGCCGCGCCAACGAGGCCGCCGACGAACTGGTGCGTCTGGCAGATCCTGCCAAGGCTGCCGAATACCTGAAGACACTGGAGACGCTTGCCGAGGACAACACGTTCTCGACGCAGTTCCTCTACCGCATGCGCGATGGCTCGCAATCGTCGAGCCTCGCGATTGCCTGGCTGGACGACCGTCTCGCTTCGCTCGGCCGCGATACCGAAGAAGCGACGATGGCGGAGCACAGCCGCCTGTCCTCAGGCAATGTGACGATGGGCAACATCATCCGCAGCCTGCGCGAGATCGACGACACCGAATGGTCGGTCTGGGTCGAGCAGGTGAGCCATGTCGATCAGCTGCTCTGGGACAAGTCGGACTACGGCATTCTCGATTCCGGCTCGCGCAACAAATACCGCAAGCAGATCGAAAAGCTCGCCAAGCGTTCGCCGCTCAGTGAAATGGAAGTGGCGCAGCTGGCGCTGGATATGACCGAGGAGGCCAAGGCCTCCGACGAGCCGCAGCCGCACGAGCCGAATGTCGGCGGCTTCCTCGCGGGCATGCATCGCCCGAAATTCGAGGCGCGTGCGAATTACCGCCCGACGCTCGTGCAGCATTTCGTTCGCACCGTCCGGAAATTCAATTGGCTTTCGATCGCCGTACCTGTCGCTCTGTTGACGATTCTGGCGATGGTGATTGTCGGCAAGTTCATGGCGAATGCCGGCATGAGCCCTGCAGAGATCATCGTTCTCCTGATCATGTTCTCGCTGCCCGCTTCGGAAGGCGCGACGGGGCTATTCAACACCGTGCTATCGTTCTTCGTGACGCCATCGCGTCTCGTTGGCTACGAGTTCAAGGAGGGCATTCCGGAGGACGCGCGCACGCTCGTTGTCGTGCCCTGCCTGATTTCCAACCGCGATAGCGTCGATGAGCTCGTCCGCAATCTCGAGGTTCACTATCTCGCGAACCCGCGCGGTGAGATCTACTATTCGCTGCTCAGCGACTGGCCGGACAGCCAGGTCGAGGAAACCGCCAACGATCTCGAAGTGCTGGATTATGCCCGCCGCGAAGTCGCGAACCTCTCGGCGCGCTACGCGTCCGATGGCAAGACCCGCTTCTATCTGCTTCACCGCCGTCGCCTCTACAATCCTTCTGAAGGCGCGTGGATGGGCTGGGAGCGCAAGCGCGGCAAGTTGCATGAGCTGAACATGCTGCTGCGCGGCGATGCCGACACCACCTATCTGCCGGGCGCCAACATCGTGCCGGAGAACGTCCAGTATGTGATGACGCTCGATGCCGACACGCGCCTGATGCGCGATGCGGTGACCAAGCTCGTCGGCAAGCTCTATCATCCGATCAACCGCCCGGTGCTCAACCCGAAGACCGGCCGCGTCGAAAGCGGCTATGGCGTTCTGCAGCCGCGCGTCACCCCGTCGCTGACGACCGGCAAGGATGCGTCGGTCTTCCAGCGCGTGTTCTCGATCAACCGTGGTCTCGACCCCTATGTCTTCACCGTCTCCGACGTCTATCAGGATCTGGCGGGCGAGGGCACGTTCACCGGCAAGGGTCTCTATCATGTCGATGCCTTCGAGGCGTCGCTGAAGGGCCGTATCGACGAGAACTCGGTTCTCAGCCATGACCTTCTCGAAGGCTCCATGGCGCGCTGCGCGCTCGTCACCGATCTGGAGCTCGTCGAAGACTTCCCGATCCGCTACGAAGTCGAAACCTCGCGCCAGCATCGCTGGGCGCGCGGCGACTGGCAGCTGCTGCCTTACATGTTCAACCCGAAATACGGCGTCACCGCGCTCGGCCGCTGGAAGATGTTCGACAACCTGCGACGCTCGCTGACCCCGATCGCCTGGTTCTTCGCATCCGTGCTCGGCTGGTATTTCATGGGTCCGCTCGGCGCGCTCGTCTGGCAGATCCTGCTGATCTTCTGCCTGTTCGTCGCCCCGACGCTGTCGCTGATCAACGGCATCATCCCGCGCACCAGCGATATCGTCGCCCGCGCACATCTCTATACGGTCTGGTCGGATATCCGCGCGGCCAATGCGCAGGTCGCACTGCGGATCGTCTTCATTGCCGATACCGCCTGCATGATGGCCGATGCCATCGGCCGCTCGCTGTACCGTCTGTTCTTCAGCCACAAACTGATGCTGCAATGGCGCACCGCCGCCAGCGTTCAGGCTGGCAAACAGGGAACGATTGCTTCCTATTACAAGGCCATGTGGCATGCGCCGGTGCTGGCACTGCTTGCGCTCGCCTTCGCGGCGCTTTCGGGCGACAAGGCATTCCTCGTCGGCATTCCCTTCGCCGTTCTCTGGATCCTTTCGCCGCTCGTTGCCTATTATGTGAGCCAGTCGGCAGAAACCGAAGACCGGCTCGAAGTGGCAGAGTCCGACTCCACCGAACTGCGCAAGATCGCACGCCGCACCTGGCGTTATTTCGACACGTTCACGACGGCCGAGCAGAACCATCTGCCGCCTGATAACGTGCAGGAAACGCCGCACGTGATCGTGGCAACCCGGACGTCGCCGACCAATATCGGCGTCTATCTTCTTTCGGTCGTTTCCGGCCGCCAGTTCGGCTGGTTCTCCTTCGAAGAGACCATCGACCGGCTGGAAAAGACGATCGCGACCATCGACAAGATGGAGAAGTATCGCGGCCACCTGTTCAACTGGTATCATACCGACACGCTGCAGACGCTCGGCCCGCGCTATGTCTCGGCCGTCGATAGTGGCAACCTTGCCGGCCACCTGATCGCCGTTTCGTCGGCCTGCCGCAACTGGGCGGAAGCGCCGTCGGCGCATATGCAGGGCAATCTCGATGGTGTCGGCGATACTGCCGGCATTCTCGGCGAAGTGCTTGCCGACCTGCCTGACGATCGCAAGACCGTCCGCCCGCTGCGCCGCCGCCTGGAAGAACGCATCATCGGCTTCCAGAACGCACTGGCCGCTGTGAAGCGCGAGCACGAGTTCGCATCGATCCGCGTCATCAACCTGGCGGTCCTTGCCCGCGACATCCAGAAGCTGGCTGCCAATCTCGACCACGAAGTCAAGTCGTCGCTGAGCGGCGAGCTGACCCGCTGGGCCGAGCAGCTGGTCAAGGTCTGCGAAGCGCATATTTCCGACAGCACGTACGATCTGTCGAATATCGATCCGCTGCGTCCGCGCCTGATTGCGCTGCGCGACAAGGCCCGCGATCTCGCCTTCTCGATGGACTTCTCGTTTCTGTTCCGTCCGGAGCGCCGCCTGCTGTCGATCGGTTACCGCGTCGAAAGCGGCGAACTCGATCAAGCCTGCTATGACCTTCTGGCATCGGAATGCCGCCTGACCTCGCTGTTCGGCATCGCAAAGGGCGATCTGCCGACCGAGCACTGGTACCGCTTGGGACGTCAGGTCGTTCCGGTCGGCTCGCGCGGCGCGCTGGTCTCCTGGTCCGGCTCGATGTTCGAATATCTGATGCCGCCTCTGGTCATGCAGGAGCGCGGTGGCGGTATTCTCAACCAGACCAACAATCTGGTCATCGTCGAACAGATGAATTACGGCCGCAAGCTCGGCATTCCGTGGGGCATCTCGGAAGCGGCCTTCAATGCCCGCGACCATAACATGAACTACCAGTACACCAACTTCGGTGTGCCAACGCTCGGCCTGAAGCGTGGTCTCGGCCACAACGCCGTCATTGCGCCCTATGCATCGATCCTGGCCAGCCAGTACGATCCGAAGGCAGCACTGGAAAACCTCGACCGCCTGCGTGCGCTCGGCGCACTCGGCAAGTATGGCTATCATGACGCCGTCGACTTCACGCCGACCCGCGTGCCCGAGGGCAAGAAGTGCGCGGTGGTCTATAACTACTATGCACACCACCATGGCATGTCGATCGCGGCCGTCGCCAACGTCGCCTTCAACGGTCACCTGCGCGAACTCTTCCACTCCGATCCGGTGATCGAAGCGGCCGAGCTGCTGCTGCAGGAAAAGGCGCCGCGCGATATCCCCGTGATGAGCGGCAAGCACGAGTCCGACACGCCTGCCAGCATCCAGGACGATCTTCTGCGTCCGGAACTGCGCAAGATTGCCGATCCGCTGTCTCGCGACCGCGAACTCGTCTTCCTGTCGAACGGCCATTACTCGATGATGCTGACGGCGACCGGCGCCGGCTATGCCCGCTGGAACGGGCAGTCCGTCACCCGCTGGAAGCCCGACCCGACCGAAGACCGCTGGGGCAGCTTCATCTTCCTGCGCGATACTGTCACCAACGAATGGTGGTCGGCGACCGCGGAGCCGAAGAGTGTCGAAGGCGAAAAGGTCAACGTGCTCTTCGCCGATGAAAAGGCGGAGTTCACCAAGGTCGTCGGCGATCTGACCAGCGAAGTCGAATGCATCGTCGCCACCGAGCACGATGCCGACGGCCGCCGCCTGACGCTGCTTAACATGGGTTCGGAAGATCGCTTCATCGAAGTGACCTCTTATATGGAACCTGTGCTCACCAGCGACGACACGGATAATGCACATCCGGCCTTTGCCCGCATGTTCGTCAAGACCGACTTCGGCAAGCGCGGTGACGTGATCCGCGCCGAGCGCAACAAGCGCGATCCGAATGAAGCGAACATGAGCATCGCCCATCTGATCGTCGACAGCGCCGGTCCGCAGCGTCAGACCGAGTTCGAAACCGATCGCCGCAAGTTCCTCGGCCGTGGCCGCAGCCTTTCTGACGCTGCTGCCTTCGATCCGGGTGCGACGCTGTCGGGTACCGACGGCTTCACGCTCGATCCGATCCTGTCGCTGCGCCGGACGGTTCGCGTGCCGGCAGGCAAGAAGGTCAGCGTGATCTTCTGGACGATCGCTGCGCCAAGCCGCGACGAGGTGGACAAGGCCGTCGAGCGCTACCGCCACGCCGATGCTTTCCAGCACGAGCTGGTTCAGGCATGGACGCGTACGCAGGTGCAGATGCGCCATGTTGGTGTCACCTCGCAGCAGGCTGCCGCCTTCCAGCATCTCGGCCGCTATCTGGTCTATCCCGATATGGATCTGCGCGCCGATGCCGCTGCCGTTCAGGCGGGCATGGCCTCGCAGTCGTCGCTCTGGCCGCTGGCGATCTCGGGCGACTTCCCGATCTTCATGCTTCGCATCAACGATGATCTGGATCTCGATATCGTGCGTGAAGCGCTGCTGACGCAGGAATATCTGCGCTCGCGCGGCGTCACCGCCGATCTGGTGATCATGAATGAGCGCGCCTCCTCCTATGCGCAGGACATGCAGCACGCTGTCGACCAGATGTGCGAAAACGTCCGCCGCATGGGCCAGGCCGATGGTCTACGCCAGCATATCTTTGCCGTCCGCAAGGATCTGATGGAGGAGACGACCTATCACGCGCTGCTGGCCGCTGCCCGCGTCACCTTCCACGCGAAGAATGGCAAGGTGATCGATCAGATCAATCGCGCCATTGCTCTGACCTCGCCTTCGAAGGAAGAGCAGGAAGAGATGCAGAAGGCGGCCGAACGCGCCAAGGCGGCAGCGCCGAAGCGCATCGCGCCTGTCATCAAGCCGCGTCCGGTTGCTGCTGACATCGAGGAGCAGGGCGATCTCGACTTCTGGAACGGCTTTGGTGGCTTTGCCCGCGACGGCCGCGAATATGTCGTCCGCCTTGCCGGCGGCACCGCAACGCCGCAGCCGTGGATCAACGTGATTTCGAACGACAAGTTCGGCTTCCATGTTTCCGCTGAAGGCGCCGGTTTCACCTGGTCCGTGAACTCGCGTGACTATCAGCTGACCAGCTGGTCGAATGATGCCGTGGTCAATCGCTCGGGTGAGGCGATCTATGTCGCCGACCTCGACAACAACGCCATCCTGACGCCCTATGCCGGTCTGTCGCAGCGCGCCGACGCGCGTTTCGAAACCCGCCATGGTCTCGGCTACTCGGTCTTCTCCAGCGAGCAGAACGATATCGCCATGGAGGTCACCCAGACCGTTCATCGCGAAAAGCCGGTGAAGATGCAGCGCGTGCGCCTGCGCAACAACGGCTCCGGCGCCCGCAAGCTCAGGCTCTACGGCTATGTCGAATGGGTGCTCGGCAACAATCCGCAGCGCACCACACCCTTCATCCTGTCATCGGCAGATGAGGAAACGGGTGCTGTCTTCGCCGCCAACCAGTACAGCATCGATTTTTCGAAGCGCGTATCGTTCTTCGCGGCGAGCGAGAAACCATCGAGCTTCGCGACCAGCCGCCGCGAATTCATCGGCAAGGCGGGTACGATCCAGTCGCCGCAGGCGTTGAAGCCCTCCGTTCCGCTTTCGGGCGCGAAGGAACTCGACGGCGATCCGGCCGCGGTGCTCGCGATCGATATCACGCTGGCGCCGGGCGAAAGCCGCGACGTGACGTTCTTCCTCGGGGATACCGGCTCGAAGGACGAGGCGGCGGCTCTGCTCAAGGATATCCGTTCCGCGAGCATCGATGATGCCGTTCAGGCAAACCGTGATTTCTGGCAGGGCTTCACCGGCAAGGTGCAGATTTCCACGCCCGATCAGGGCATGAACAATCTGATCAACGCCTGGCTGCCCTATCAGAGCCTCGGTTGCCGAATCATGGCGCGCTCGGCCTTCTATCAGGCGAGCGGTGCCTTCGGCTTCCGCGACCAGCTGCAGGATACTCTGGCCTTCGTGCTGCAGGATCCGTCGCTGGCGCGCAACCAGATCGTCAACGCCGCTTCGCGTCAGTTCCGTGAGGGTGACGTTCAGCATTGGTGGCTGCCGGGAACGGGTGCGGGCGTCCGCACGCTGATCTCCGACGACGTCGTCTGGCTTGCCTATGGCCTCCATCACTATTGCAGCGTCACCGGCGACAAGTCCGTGCTCGACGAAGAGCTGCCGTTCCTCGAAGGGCCGGCGCTTCTCGAGGGACAACACGACTCGTTCTACAAGCCGGAGATTTCAGAGGAGAAGGCGAGCATCTACGAACATGCCGCTCTCGCCCTCGATCTGGCGATCAAGCGGACCGGCTCGAACGGCATGCCGCTGATCCTCGGCGGCGACTGGAACGACGGCATGAACCGCGTCGGCATTCATGGCCAAGGCACCAGCGTCTGGCTCGGCTGGTTCCTTGCCGGTGCGCTTCGCTCGTTCACGCCCTATGCGCAGGAGCGTGGCGACACGGCGCGCGTCGAGCGCTGGACCAAGCATCTCGGCGAGCTGAAGGCAGCACTGGAGAGCGCAGGCTGGGACGGCGGCTACTATCGCCGCGGCACGTTCGACGACGGCAGCCTGCTGGGTTCGAAGGAAAGCCTGGAATGCCAGATCGATTCGATCGCGCAGTCCTGGAGCGTGCTTTCGGGCGAAGGCGATCCCGAGCATGCGAAGACAGCGATGGATGCGGTGCTGAACCGCCTCGTCGATCGCGATACCCGCATCATCCGCCTGTTTACACCGCCTTTCGCCACCTCGGCCAAGGATCCGGGTTATATCAAGGCCTATCCTCCGGGCGTTCGCGAGAACGGCGGCCAGTATACGCATGCGGCGACCTGGGTGGTCATGGCACTTGCCGAGATGAACCGCGGTGACGATGCGTTCGCCTGCTTCGAACTGCTGAACCCGATCACCCATTCGCGGGACAAGGGATCGGCCGAGCTTTATCGTGTCGAGCCCTATACGATTGCTGCTGACGTTTATGGCGAAGGCGCTCTCAAGGGCCGCGGCGGCTGGACCTGGTACACGGGATCGGCCGGCTGGCTATACCGTGCGGCCGTCGAGGGAATCCTCGGAATCCGGCTGAAGGACGGGCGTCTGTTTGTCCGTCCGGCGCTGCCAAGCACCTGGGATGGCTTCTCGGCAGAGGTCGAACATTCCGGTGTGAAATACCGCATTTCGGTCTCAAAATCGTCCCAACCCGGCGGCTACAGTGTTGTTATCAATGGCAACGACATCGCCAATCCCTCTGAGGGATATCCGGTCGGATAGCAGCATTTCGTAAGCTCACACTCCGGCGATTCGTTGCGGCCAAAAGGGAAACCTTTTGGCCGCAACCGCGTTTGCAAATCGGAACCAGGAGAGAATAATGGCGACTACGCCGGAAAAAGCCATCGGCGCTGAGCGCGTTTCCCGATCCGCGGCCCGGCCGCAGCGTGACACAAGACTAGACGTGTTGCGCGGGCTGGCCCTGATCACGATCTTCATCAACCACGTCCCCGGGCAGATTTTCGAATATGTAACGACGAAGAATTTCGGCTTCTCCGATGCTGCCGAGGCTTTCGTCCTGATCTCGGGTATCGCTGTCGGTCTGGCCTATGGATCGGGCTTCAAGTTCGGCCGCAGGCTCGAGATGACGAAGAAAGCGGTGAAGCGCGCCTTCACGCTCTACCTTGCCCACATGATCACCACCTTCATGACCTTGGCGCTGTTCATTTGCGGCGCCTGGCTCTTCCACCGGCCCGGATTGCTGGTGGAAATCAATATTCTTGCCGTGCTGACAAATCTGAAAGAGGGCATTCCGGCGCTGCTGCTGCTCGGCCACCAGATCGGCTATAACAATATCCTGCCGATGTATGGCGCCCTCATGCTGATGGTGCCGATCATCCTGCTGCTGAACTCTTGGCATCCGTTGCTGGCACTCAGCGTGTCGGGCGCTGTGTGGCTGATGGCCGGTATCTATCAGATCGCCCCGCATAACATGATCATTGCCGACTACTGGTTCCTGAACCCGCTGTCCTGGCAGTTCATCTTCACCATCGGCATCGTTGGGATGATGCACGTCAAGCGCGGCGGCTCGCTGCCGCAGCACCCGATCCTGTTCGTGCTGGCATCCGGCTATGTGGCCCTGTCCTTCGCCTGGGTTGTCGGTCACCTCTGGGATCTCGGCAACGCGTTGGCGGCACTGGGTCTCCCAAGCGTTCTGACCGGGTTCGACAAGACCTTCCTGTCGCTGCCGCGTCTGTTGCATGTGCTGGCCCTGACCTATCTCGTCATCAACATCCCGGCGCTGTCGCGCATGCTGCGCCGCCCGGCGGATCATCCGTTGACGATCCTTGGCCGGCATTCGCTGAACATCTTCGTTGCCGGTACGATCCTGGCGATGGCGGGTCAGGTCCTGCTCTATGTCACCAACCGCGATCAGTTCATCGGACCGATGTTCGTGGTTGCCGGTATCGCCGCGCAGTTCGCCTATGCCTACCATCTGGAGCGCAAGCGTCTGGATGAGAAGGCCAAGCCAGCGATCGGACGCGGCGCCATGCCGGTTCCGGTGCGGATCAACGACGGGCGGAAGTAACGGCGTGCCAAAGATTCCAAGATATCAAGCCGGCGGCGCAACAGCCCGCCGGCTTATTTTATATGCTGCAGTATGTTGACGAGTTTGCCCGCGGGATCGCGGACAAAGAAGCGCCGGACGCCCCACGGCTCGTCGGCGGGGCCGTAGACGATCTCGAATTTTGCCTGCCGCATCGCCGAGAGAACGGCATCGACATCATCGACTTCCATGGAGATATCCGGAACAGGCGTGCCTGAGCCGCCCTCGCTGGCAATGCTGAGCTGAACCTGCATCGCGGTGGCATTGCCATAGGTAATGATCCAGCCATGGTCCATCAGAATATCCAACCCAAGCACTTCACCATAGAAGCGCTGCGTCCGTGCCTGATCGGCTGCCGGCAGATTGGCAATGATGCGGCGTACGGCCATGATGGATCCTCCCTGGTTGTGAAGGGGCGATGCTAGAGCCTTCTATTGGGAGATTGAAGCTCTCATCCGGTGTTGGTGATGAGCCGCGATCGCTTCTGCCATCTCGGTTTGCCCCACGCCATCAATCTGGTGGCAAGCGGGGACTGCAAGCTTCTCTTGAGCAGGTGGCGCCGGACTTCAGTGGTCGCCGCTCGAGCATTTCCATCCGCTGATCCGCTGCCACATAAGAAAAGGCCGGAGGGGCGAACCCTCCGGCCTGATATCCAAGTTCTGTGCGGCCGCTAGTTTATGCGGCTTCGGTCGCGTGTGCCTTGCGGACTTCTTCGTCCGTGAGTATGCCGCTGGCGCGGAGAAGGGCGGCGAAGCGGCCATTGCTCTGGCTCAGTTCGTCGAAGCTGCCCTGTTCGACGATCCGGCCGTTGTCGAGGAACAGCACCTTGTCGGCCTCGCGGACCGTCGACAGACGGTGGGCGATGATGAAGGTGGTGCGGTTCTGGCGCAGGTTGTCGATAGCAGCCTTCACGCGGTTTTCCGTTTCGACGTCAAGCGCGCTGGTCGCTTCGTCGAGCACCAGGATCGGCGCATCCTTCAGGATGGCGCGCGCGATCGCGATGCGTTGACGCTCACCGCCGGAGAGGCGGTTGCCGCGCTCGCCGACATGGGTGTCATACTGGTCTTCGCGGGTCTCGATGAAGTCGGCTGCGGCGGCGGCTTCTGCTGCCTGACGCATTTCTTCTTCGCTGGCGCCCTCGCGGCCAAGGCGGATGTTGTCGCTGATCGAACGGTTCAGCAGGCCAGCATCCTGGAAGACGGTTGCGATATAGCGGCGCAGCGACTTGCGGGTGACCTTGGTGATGTCCTGGCCGTCGACCAGGATCTCGCCGCTGTCAGGGTCGTAGACGCGCTGCAGCAGGTTGACGAGCGTTGTCTTGCCGGCGCCGGTCGGGCCGACGATAGCGATCGTCTGGCCGGCCTTGGCCTTGAAGTTGACGCTGTGCAAGCCCTGCGAGGAATTGCCGAAGCCGAAAGAGACGTCGCGGAATTCGACTTCGCCCTTGACGTCCTTGATATCCACATTGCCGGCAGGCTCTTCGCGGTCACGGACGGAGTCTTCGAGGACATAGAAGTCTTCGAGCTTCGAGCGGGCCTCAAAGATCTGCGTTGCGAACTGGCGCATCTGGTCGAGGCGCGAGATCAGCAGGTTGGCAAAGCCGATAAAGGCAATGACGTCACCGATCTTCAGTTCGCCGGCCTGTACCAGCAGCGTGCCGATGACCAGAATGATCATCATTGCGATGGTGGAAGCCATGCGGTTCAGCGCACCGGCGATCGCCCACCAGTCGAGAACCGGATACTGCGCCTGCAGCAGGCGGTCGGTGAAGCCCTTCAGGGCGCGGGTTTCGGCGTCGATACGGTTATAGCTATGCAGGACCGAGACGTTGCTGATCGAGTCGCTGACATGCGAAAAAACGGTGTGGTAGTGGTTTTCGACAGAAGCCTGACCATCCTTGGTGCGGCTCATGACGAGGCGGCCGATCAGCCAGTAGGCAACGCCGAGCACGACGAGCACCGCAGACAGGCGCAGGTCCATCATCATGGCGGTCGGAACCAAGAGCATGATGGCGACGGCAGTTGCCAGGTGATTGCGCATGAATTCGAGCCAGAGGCCGAACAGCGTTTCACAGGCGCGCAGCAGCGTATGCAGCGCATTCGACGTGCCACGCTGGTGGTGCCAGGAGAGCGGCATGGAGATGATGCGGCCGAAGGCTTCGGTCAGAAGCGTGGCGCGGCGGCCATGCGCCAGCCTGTCGGCCTCGCGGGCGACAAGCACAAAGGCGATGGTGTTGAAGACGGCAAAGCCTGCCCACATGAAGAGGATCGGCTTCACGTCACCCTTGCCGGAGATGGCATCGATGATACGGCCGAAGAGGATCGGTTCCGCGATGGTGATGGCAGCCAGAACAATATTGGCAACGACCACCAGGGATACGCGGAGCTTGTATGCGCCAAGGTAGCGCAAGGCTCTTGCATAGACCTTGAATAGCGACACGGCAGTACCTCTTTTGTGCATCTGCAAAACGGGATGTTGCGACGCTACTAAAATCTACCTGAACCGGCGATTAACACCGTGTTCACCCGGGACTTTTCAGGAGGCGTTAAAAGCAGGGTGCGACGAGATGACATGGGCCGAAAGTTGTTCACCCAAGAACGGTTGTGACAATTTTCGCTTGCATTTGGAAGGCGGTACGTCGCACCTTAAACTCATACGGGTTAAATCATTGAACCGAAGACCGTTGGGATGCCGGCTGCGTTAGTGCCGGTCGACGGCCCTCAACCGCACGCCCTTTTCGGGCAGGGGGCATTTGTGAATATTCATTCGTTGATTCAATTGCTTGTCGTTCTAGAGGAATGCAAGAAGGTCGAGCGTGTCGTCGAGGAGCTGGAGAATGTCCTGCATTCCTACGGCTTCCAATATTATGTGCTTCTGCGCCATCCGAAACGCAGCGTCGATCCCTGGGGCACAGTGCTGGCCGGCGATTGGCCGGAGACCTGGACACAGGTCTATGCAACCAAGAAATATTTCCTCATCGACCCGACCATGCGTTATCTCGGCCAGACGCACCGGCCTTTCCGCTGGCGAGAAGGACTTGCTGCCTACCGGCGCGATCCGCACCAGCGTCGCATGGAGCAGATGATGGCCGACGCTGCACAGCATGGCCTGGGCGACGGCTACGTCTTCCCGGTTCACGGCCGTAGTGGTCTGCTGGGGAGCCTCAGCATCGGCGGCGTCCCGGTCGATCTGTCGCCGGTGGAGATGTCGCTGTTCTGTGGCGTGACCCACAAGGCGTTCTGGCGGCTGCTCGAATTGCGTGGCGACGCCGATGCACTCGATAGCCCGACTCTGATGGAGACACCGCTGACGCGGCGCGAGCTGGAGATCCTGCATTATCTCGCCGACGGCATGACCTCGATCGAAATCAGCAAGCTGCTCAGCATCTCCAACCACACAGTCGACTGGTACATGAACGGTATTCAGGACAAGCTGAAGGCCAAAAACCGTCAACAGGCGGTCGCTCTGGCCTTTAGGTACGGCTTAATTACCTAATGACGGAGAAATTCTATTTCGTGGCGGCAAGGGAAATTGAACTTTCTGTAACAGCACGTTAAGAATTCTCTTCGCGGGTGCAGCATTGCCCGCGTGATCCGTGCTTTGAGGAGAGTGCATTGCCCATTTCCAAGATTCTTGTCGCCAACCGTTCCGAAATCGCCATTCGCGTGTTCCGCGCGGCCAATGAGCTCGGGATAAAAACGGTCGCGATATGGGCAGAGGAAGACAAACTCGCGCTGCACCGTTTCAAGGCCGATGAAAGCTATCAGGTCGGCCGCGGCCCGCATCTTGCCCGTGATCTCGGGCCGATCGAGAGCTATCTGTCGATCGACGAGGTGATCCGTGTTGCCAAGCTGTCCGGCGCCGATGCGATCCATCCAGGTTACGGCCTGCTGTCCGAGAGCCCCGAATTCGTCGATGCCTGTAACGCCGCCGGCATCATCTTCATCGGTCCGAAGCCGGATACGATGCGCCAGCTCGGCAACAAGGTCGCGGCCCGCAATCTCGCGATCTCCGTCGGTGTTCCCGTCGTTCCGGCAACCGAGCCGCTGCCTGATGACATGAAAATCGTCGCCAAGATGGCCGAAGAGATCGGCTACCCCGTGATGCTCAAGGCCTCCTGGGGCGGTGGCGGGCGCGGCATGCGCGCCATTCGCGATCCGAAGGATCTTGCCCGCGAAGTGACGGAAGCCAAGCGCGAGGCAATGGCCGCCTTCGGCAAAGACGAGGTCTATCTCGAGAAGCTCGTCGAGCGCGCGCGCCATGTCGAAAGCCAGATTCTCGGCGATACCCATGGCAATGTCGTGCATCTCTTCGAGCGCGACTGCTCCATCCAGCGCCGCAACCAGAAGGTCGTCGAGCGCGCGCCGGCCCCTTATCTCTCAGAAGCGCAGCGCCAGGAACTGGCTGCCTATTCGCTGAAGATCGCCAAGGCCACCAACTATATCGGTGCCGGCACCGTCGAATATCTGATGGATGCAGATACCGGCAAATTCTACTTCATCGAAGTCAATCCGCGTATCCAGGTCGAGCACACGGTCACCGAAGTCGTCACCGGCATCGATATCGTCAAGGCGCAGATCCATATCCTCGACGGCTTCGCGATCGGCACGCCGGAGTCTGGCGTTCCGAAGCAGGAAGACATTAAGCTCAACGGCCACGCGCTGCAGTGCCGCATCACCACCGAGGATCCGGAGCATAACTTCATCCCGGATTACGGCCGCATCACTGCCTACCGCTCGGCATCGGGCTTCGGTATCCGTCTCGATGGCGGCACGTCCTATTCGGGCGCCATCATCACCCGCTACTACGATCCGCTGCTGGTGAAGGTCACGGCCTGGGCGCCGAACCCTTCGGAAGCGATTTCCCGCATGGACCGGGCGCTGCGCGAATTCCGTATCCGCGGCGTTGCCACCAACCTGACCTTCCTCGAAGCGATCATCACGCATCCGAGCTTCAAGGATAATAGCTACACGACGCGCTTCATCGACTCGACGCCGGAGCTGTTCCAGCAGGTCAAGCGTCAGGACCGCGCCACCAAGTTGCTCACCTACCTGGCCGATGTCACCGTCAACGGCCATCCGGAAGCCAAGGACCGGCCGAAGCCATCCGCAGACATTGCCGAGCCCGTGGTGCCCTACACCAACGGCGGCGCTATCCCTGACGGCACCAAGCAGCTGCTCGACAAGCTCGGGCCGAAGAAATTCGGTGAATGGATGCGCAACGAAAAGCGCGTGCTGATGACCGATACGACGATGCGCGACGGCCATCAGTCGCTGCTGGCGACCCGTATGCGCACCTACGACATAGCCCGCATTGCCGGGACCTACGCACACGCGCTGCCGAATCTGCTCTCGCTGGAATGCTGGGGCGGCGCGACCTTCGACGTTTCCATGCGCTTCCTGACCGAAGATCCCTGGGAGCGGCTGTCGCAGGTCCGCGAAGCGGCGCCGAACCTGCTGTTGCAGATGTTGCTGCGCGGTGCCAACGGCGTCGGCTACACCAACTACCCTGACAATGTCGTCAAATACTTCGTCCGTCAGGCAGCAAAGGGCGGCATCGATCTGTTCCGCGTCTTCGACTGCCTGAACTGGGTCGAGAACATGCGTGTCTCCATGGATGCCATTGCCGAAGAGAACAAGCTCTGCGAAGCGGCGATCTGCTATACGGGCGACATCCTCAATTCGGCGCGCCCAAAGTATGATTTGAAGTACTACACCGATCTGGCCGTCGAGCTCGAAAAGGCCGGCGCGCATATCATCGCGCTGAAGGACATGGCGGGCCTCTTGAAGCCTGCTGCTGCCAAGGTGCTGTTCAAGGCGCTGCGCGAGGCGACCAGCCTGCCGATCCATTTCCACACGCATGATACGTCGGGCATCGCTGCTGCGACGGTTCTTGCGGCCGTCGATGCTGGTGTCGATGCTGTTGATGCGGCGATGGACGCGCTGTCGGGCAATACCTCGCAGCCCTGCCTCGGTTCGATCGTCGAAGCGCTGCGTGGTTCCGAGCGCGATCCGGGGCTCGATCCCGAATGGATCCGCCGTATCTCCTTCTACTGGGAAGCGGTGCGCCACCAGTACGCGGCCTTCGAGAGCGATCTCAAGGGACCGGCATCGGAAGTCTATCTCCACGAGATGCCCGGCGGCCAGTTCACCAATCTCAAGGAACAGGCCCGCTCGCTCGGCCTTGAGACCCGCTGGCATCGCGTGGCGCAGGCCTATGCGGACGCCAACCAGATGTTCGGCGATATCGTCAAGGTGACGCCGTCCTCCAAGGTCGTCGGCGACATGGCGCTGATGATGGTCTCGCAGGATCTGACGGTTGCCGATGTCGTCAGCCCGGACAAGGAAGTCTCCTTCCCGGAATCTGTCGTTTCGATGCTGAAGGGCGATCTCGGCCAGCCGCCCTCCGGTTGGCCGGAGGCGTTGCAGAAGAAGGCGCTGAAGGGCGACAAGCCGTATACGGTCCGCCCGGGCTCGCTGCTTGCAGAGGCCGATCTCGATGCCGAGCGCAAGACGATCGAGACCAAGCTGGAGCGCGAGGTCACCGACTTCGAGTTTGCCTCCTATCTGATGTATCCGAAGGTCTTCACCGACTTTGCGCTGGCGTCGGACACTTACGGCCCGGTTTCGGTACTACCAACGCCTGCCTATTTCTACGGTCTTGGCGATGGCGAGGAGCTGTTTGCCGATATCGAGAAGGGCAAGACGCTCGTCGTCGTCAATCAGGCGATGAGCGGCACCGACAGCCAGGGCATGGTCACCGTGTTCTTCGAACTCAACGGCCAGCCGCGCCGCATCAAGGTTCCGGATCGCGCCCATGGCGCATCGGGTGCTGCTGCCCGCCGCAAGGCGGAGCCGGGCAATGCCGCCCATGTCGGCGCGCCGATGCCGGGTGTCATCTCGCGCGTCTTCGTCTCCCCCGGACAAGCGATCAATGCCGGCGATGTGCTGGTGTCGATCGAAGCGATGAAGATGGAAACGGCGATCCACGCCGAGAAGGACGGCACGATCGCCGAAGTTCTCGTCAAGGCCGGCGACCAGATCGATGCCAAGGACCTGCTGGTATCCTACTCTGCCTAAGTCTTACGGGAGGCGGGCCTGTTGCCCGCCTCCCGATCCCGTCTTGCTGCAATAAACTATCGTGGCCACGCCGTCTTTGGCGCCTTTGGGCTTGCCGGGTTTCAACCTTGGCCTAGTATCCAGACCTTTCCAATCATTTGCGGATCAGGAAAGGGTCACAATGAGCAAGCTCAAAATCGCCGTTATCGTTGGAAGCACGCGTATCGGGCGTTTTGCCGATCATCCTGCGAAGTGGATCTCCGCGATCGCCGCCGAGCGTCCGGAACTGGATGTCGAGGTGCTCGATCTTCTCGATTATCCGATGGCCTTCTTTGGTGAAGCATCGGCCAGCGAGGCCGAAAGCGAGACGGCCGAGCGCTGGAAAAAGAAGCTGCGTGAATTCGACGGCTACATCTTCACGGTCGCCGAGTATAATCACGCCCCCACGGCAGTGCTGAAAAACGCCATCGATCTTGGCGATTTCATCCAGAAACCGGTTGCCTTCGTCGGCTATGGCGGCGTCGGCGGTGCCCGTGCGGTCGAGCATCTGCGGCTGGTCTTCGTCGAAATGAGCGCCGCGTCGGTCAGGACCGGCGTCCACATCAGCTTCCCGGAATATCTTTCCGTCGCCAAGGATGGGAAGAGCCTGAACGACTATCCGCATCTTGCCGAGGCCGCCAAGAACCAGCTCGAGCAGCTGATCTGGTGGGGCAAGGCGCTGAAGGCTGCGCGCGCTGGCTAAGACCGGACCTTGCGCCGCCCGTGCCTAGATATCGTAGGTATGGGCGGCGTTGATTGTCGAGATGAAGCGCTTGGTGCGCTCGCGCTCGGGTGCGGTGAAGATTGCCTTGGCGCTGCCGGTTTCGACGACGCTACCCGCCTCCAGGAAGACGACATTGTTGGCGATCTTCGAGGCGAGACGCAGGTCATGCGTCGCCATCACCATCGTGGTTCCCTCGTTTGCAAGCTTACCGAGAACATCGACCACCTCGGCCGAGAGTTCCGGGTCGAGTGCCGAGGTCGGCTCGTCGCAGAGCAGCACGCGTGGCGACGGGGCGAGAGCGCGGGCAATTGCCACGCGCTGCTGCTGGCCGCCTGACAGCGTCGAGGGCCAGGCATCCGCCTTGTGGGCCATGCCGACCTTGGTCATCAGCTCCATGGCACGCTCGCGGGCCTTTTCTTTCGGCCATCTGAGAACGGTGACCAGTCCTTCCATGACGTTTTCGATCGCGGTCTGATGCGGGAAAAGCTGGAAATTCTGGAAAACCATACCGGTCTGGCGGCGGATCTTCTGGATCGATTGCCAGCCGGTGCGCTTGCCGGGCGCGAAATCCAGCGTCTCCTCGCCGATGCGGACGGAACCGGCCGTTGGAATTTCCAGCAGGTTGATGCAGCGCAGCAGCGTGCTCTTGCCACCACCCGAGGGGCCGACGAGCGCGGTGACGCTGCCTTCGGGAATGCGGATGCTGATATCCTTCAGGATGACGGCGTCGCCGAAGCGTTTTTCGATATTGGAGAGCTCGATCATGCGTTTGCCTCCAGCATGCCGCCATAGCGGGCAAAACGGCGCTCCAGCCGCACCTGCAGCGTCGAAAGGACGGAGCTGAGGACGAGGTAGATGAGAGCGGCTTCGATATAGAGGATCAGCGGCTCATAGGTCGTCGCCACGATGCGCTGCGCGGCCTGGAAGAGTTCCGGCACGGTGATGGCGGCGGCAAGCGAGGTGTCCTTGACCAGCGAAATGAACGTATTCGAGAGCGGCGGCACCGCGACACGGGCTGCCTGTGGGAGGACAGTGCGGGTCATCGCCTGACGCCAGTTCATGCCGATGGAATATGCGGCTTCCCACTGACCCTTTGGCACCGATGAGATGACGGCGCGAATGATCTCGGAGCTGTAGGCGCCGATATTGAGCGTGAAGCCGATCAGGGCAGCCGGGAAGGCGTCGAGCAGGATGCCGATGCTGGGCAGGCCGTAGAAGATGACGAAAAGCTGGACGAGCAGCGGCGTGCCTCTGATGATCCAGACATAGAAGCGGGAAATTGCCGCAAAGGGTGCCGGGCCGAACAGCCGGGCGACGGCCGTTGCCAGTCCGAGGATCAGTCCGAAGGAGAATGAGAGCAGCGTAAGCGGGATGGTGAACTTGATGCCGCCCCACAAAAGGGTAGGCAGCGATTCCACCATCAGTTGAAGCCAATGAGGCACGGGACGACCCTCTGAAAAAGATACGTCCGGCGAAATCGCCGGACGCTCTACACTCTATAGATCAAGTCGATGCGCGGGAAAACCGGCGCAACGGAGTTACTTGGAAACGTCCTGACCGAAATACTTGTCGGCGATCTTCTTGTAGGTGCCGTCGGCCTTGATGTCGACGAGAGCCTTGTTGATCGCTTCAAGCAGTTCCGGCTCGCCCTTGCGGATGATGATACCGGAATAATCGGCATTCTCCTGCTGGGCGACGATCTTCACTGGCGCATCAGGCTTGTGCTTCTTGAAGTCGAGGAAGGAGAGGCTGTCGTTGACGGTTGCGTCTGCACGCTTCGTCAGCACGAGCTGGATCGACTGGTCGAAACCATCGGTGCCGACGAGCTCGGCGCCCGACTGCTCGGCAAGCTTGCCGAAGTTGCTGGTCAGGGACTGAGCGGCCTTCTTGCCCTTCAGATCGGCGAAGGACTTGATGCTGTCGTCGTCGGTGCGGGCGATCAGCACGGCCTTGGAGGCAATGTAGGGCTCGGAGAAGTCGTACTTCTGCTTGCGCGCATCGGTGATGCCGACCTGGTTGATGACGGTGTCGTAACGCTTCGCGTCGATACCGGCGATCAGGCCGTCCCACTTGCCTTCGACGAACTCGGCCTTGACGCCGAGCTTGGCGGCGACGGCTTCGCCGATCTCGACGTCGAAGCCAACGAGCTTGTTGCTGTCATCGTGATAGGTGAAGGGCGCGTAGGTGCCTTCCGTGCCGATCTTGAGAACGCCAGCGGACTTGATGGCGGCGAGGTTTTCGCCAGCATGGGCAGCAAAGGCTGCGGCGGAGATCAGGGCTGCGGTGGCGATGGTCTTCAGGATTTTCATTTTTCTGTTCCGTAAAGGAGGAAATTCAATGCCGCATTGATCGCAGAAAACAAGGCGGTGCGAAGCGTAGAAAACTGCAAAGAAAATTGGCAACTGCGAATATTTTTCTCATTTGCCGCACTTTTAGCGCGGCTTGTTTCAGGGCGTCAATAAACGTGTGCCGATGACCCCATTGCATGCATACGATTATCTGTTTATGCACGTTTGTGTTTGTTTGTGCCTGTTCGTGTCGGGATCAAGGATGAATATGAACGAAATGTTGCTGCGCGAGCGGCAAGGCATCATCTCGCTGAAGCTGCAGACGCATGGCCGCGTGCTGGCAGCGGAGCTTGCCGCCGAATTTGGCGTATCCGAGGATACTGTTCGCCGTGATCTTCGCGAGATGGCGGCGGCCGGACTTTGCGAGCGCGTCTATGGCGGCGCTTTGCCGATTTCGCCGGCAGGCGGCAGTCTGAAGCAGCGAATGAGCGTCGCTTTCGAGCGCAAGCAGTCGCTGGCACAGGCCGCCGTCTCGCAGATCAAGGCGGGATCGACGGTTTTCTTCGATGCGGGCAGCACCAATCTCGCGATCGCCAACGCCCTTCCCCAGGAGATGCTGCTGACAGCGGCCACCAATGCGCCGGCCATTGCCGCAGCGCTGCTCGACAAGACGGGTATCAACGTCATCCTTATCGGCGGGCTGATCGACCGGCAGGTCGGCGGCGCGCTCGGTGCCAAGGCGCTGCGCGACATGGAGCAATTGTCTCCGGATCTCTGCGTGCTCGGTGCCTGCGGCGTCGATCTGGAAGCGGGGGTCACGACCTTCGGCTTCGAGGATGCCGAGTTCAAGCGGTTCGCAGCCTCCAAGAGCCGCCAGGTTCTGGTTGCTGCGACATCGGAGAAATTCGGCACGGCAGCACCCCATAGCGTGCTGCCGGTGGCGCATTGCGAATGCCTCGTGGTTGAGCATGACGCCGATGAAACATTGCTCGCGGCTTATCGCGAGCGCGGGTGCCGCACGGTGCAGGCCGTGGCGGCGAATTGAATTGAAGTGACCTGCCAAAGAGGCAGGCGATAGTGAATGAGACGGGACAATGGATAATCAACTACATGCGATGCCGGGCGTGCAGCGCGGATTCATGCCGAAGAGCCGGGTCGCGGTTTCACTGCTGTTTCTGATGAACGGCTTCCTGGTCGGCTGCTGGGCACCGAAAATTCCGGAATTCGCCGAACGGCTCGGCATCAGCAAATTCGAGCTTGGCCTGATGATCCTGGTCTTCGGCGTTGGCTCCCTGACGATGATGCCGATTGCCGGCGCGAAGATCGCAAAGCACGGCTCGCGCGTCGTCTCGCTGGCGACGGCCGTCTGCCTGCTGCCGATCCTTCTGGCGCTGACCGTTGCGCCCAATGTCATCACCGGCAGCATTGCGCTTTTCCTGTTCGGCGGCTTCGTCGGCGCCATGGACGTTGCCATGAATGCCAATGCGGTGGCCGTCGAGAAGTCGATGCGCCGGGCGATCATGTCGTCCTGCCACGCTTTCTGGAGCCTTGGCGGGTTGATCGGTTCCGGGCTCGGCGGGTTGCTGATTTCCAAGATCGGCGTGCTCGGTCACGCCGGACTTGCGACGGTGCTTGCCGCTGCCTTTCTTGCCGTCGCGTGGCCGATGATGCTTTCGGACCCGCCGCATCCGGATGAGAAGAAGGAAAAGACCCGCCTGCCGATGGTGCCGCTGCCATGGCTGCTCGGCCTGATGGCGCTGTTCTCCATGGTTCCGGAAGGCGCGGTGCTGGATTGGGGCGCACTGTATCTGCGCCAGGAAATGGGCGCATCCGTCGCTCTGTCGGGCTTCGGTTTCGCTGCCTTCTCGCTGACGATGGCGATCATGCGCTTTGCCGGCGATATGGTGCGCGACAGGTTCGGCGGCGTGAAGACGCTGCGTGTCTGCACGCTGTTTGCGATCGTCGGCATGCTGATTGCAGCCCTTGCCCCGACTGCGGAGCTTGCGATCGTCGGCTTCGCCTTCTGCGGCATCGGCATTTCCAACATGGTGCCGATCGCCTTTTCAGCGGCCGGCAACGTGCCAGGCCTGAGGCCGGGGATCGGCATCTCGGTGGTGACGACCATGGGCTATTCCGGAATGCTGGTTGCGCCTTCGGCAATCGGTTTTGTTGCCGAGCATATCGGCTTCTCGACGGTGTTCATGGCGCTGCCGGCCCTTCTGGTCGTCGTTCTGATCTTCTCGAGATTGGCGCGCTATGCCGACGGCGCCTCGGGTGGCGGCCACTAGGCCGCCAACAAAAGTGAAGCGCGGGGCGGTTGACAAGCAGGCAGGCATGATCCACCTGAAAGGCACGATTTTCAAAGGGTCCAAGAGCTCTCTTCATGTCTTCAGCCACGGATTTTGATCCGAAACCGCGCCGTTCTTCCGTTGCCGTCGATGTCGGCGGAGTGATTGTCGGAGGCGGCGCGCCTGTTGTCGTACAGTCGATGACCAATACCGATACCGCCGATATCGACGCGACGGTGGCGCAGGTCGCGGCGCTGTTCAAGGCCGGCTCGGAGATGGTCCGCATCACCGTCGACCGCGACGAAAGTGCCGCTGCCGTGCCGAAGATCCGCGAGCGCCTGCTGCGTCTTGGCATGGACGTGCCGCTGATCGGCGACTTTCATTATATCGGCCACAAGCTGCTTGCCGATCATCCCGCCTGTGCCGAGGCTCTCGCGAAATACCGCATCAACCCCGGCAATGTCGGCTTCAAGGACAAGAAGGACAAGCAGTTCGCCGAGATCATCGAGATGGCGATCCGCTACGACAAGCCGGTCCGCATCGGCGTCAACTGGGGTTCGCTCGATCAGGATCTGCTGACGGCGCTGATGGACCAGAATGCCGAGGCGGGCTCACCGCTTTCAGCACGCCAGGTGACCCGCGAGGCCATCGTCCAGTCGGCGCTGATCTCGGCCAATCTCGCCGAAGAGATCGGCCTGCCGCGCAACCGCATCATCCTGTCTGCCAAGGTCAGCCAGGTGCAGGATCTGATTGCCGTTTATTCGATGCTGTCGGAGCGCTCCGACCATGCCCTGCATCTCGGCCTCACCGAAGCCGGCATGGGCTCGAAGGGCATCGTCGCCTCATCGGCGGCCATGGGCTATGTGCTGCAGCACGGTATCGGCGATACGATCCGCGTGTCGCTGACGCCGGAGCCGAATGGCGACCGGACGCGCGAAGTGCAGGTGGCACAGGAGCTCTTGCAGGTCATGGGCTTCCGGCAGTTCATTCCTGTCGTTGCCGCCTGCCCCGGCTGTGGCCGCACGACGTCGACGGTCTTCCAGGAGCTGGCGCAGAACATTCAGAACGACATCCGCAAGAACATGCCGGTCTGGCGCGAGAAATATCCGGGCGTCGAGGCGCTGAACGTTGCTGTCATGGGCTGCATCGTCAACGGCCCGGGCGAGAGCAAGCATGCCGATATCGGCATCTCGCTGCCAGGCACCGGCGAGACGCCGGCCGCGCCCGTCTTCATTGACGGTGAGAAGGCGCTGACGTTGCGCGGCCCGAATATCGCGGCCGATTTCGAGGCGCTGGTTGCCGACTATATCGAGAAGCGTTTCGGCCAGAAGACCGCTGCCGAATAAGAAGCCAGCCGCTAGATGCGGCTGGTGAGGAGCTTCAGCCCTGCGAAGCAATAGAAGGCGGACATCGCACCTTCGATCCAGCGGCGCAGGCTCTGGTAGACCTTCAGTGCATGCGGGGTCGAGAACAGCACCGCATATCCCATGAAGATTGCAAAGCCTGTCGTCAGGCAGATGGCGACGATCAGCACGGCCACCGAACCCGGTGCGCCCTGCGGCATGCCGAGCGCGATGATGGCGAGCCAGGCAAAGATCGCCTTCGGATTGGTGACGTGGATTCCGTAACCCTTGAGCAGAAGCGCCCGCGCCGATAGCGGCTTCACTTCCTGCGCTTGCTGAAGGCCATTTCCAGCACGCATCGCCTTGAAGGCTTTGTAGGCGAGGTAGAGCAGATAAAGCCCGCCGAAGACCTTCAAAATCTCTAGCGCGATCGCATAGCTATGAAGCAGCGTTGCCAGCCCGAGGGCTGCCGCGCAGGCCCAAGTGAACGAGCCGCCAAAAATGCCAACGCCGATCGTCATCCCCGCCTTGCGCCCCTGTGTCATTGAGGTGGCGACGATCGCCATGATTGCCGGGCCGGGGCTGATGACGGCGATCACATAGGCGATATAGGCCGGAAGGATCTGCGGCAGGTAGGAAATGGTCTCGTGCATGATGGGGCGCTCGTAAGATTTGACGCGCGGACACTGTCATAAAACGCACGCGCCGTCACCCGCACGTCTTCGGCTGCCTGCATTTTGCCGGTCTGCGGTCCCCCGCTCCTTTTCAGCTCTTGCGCTCGGCGATGAAATGGGCGGTGGCGATCAGCGTGCCTGCCTTCTCGCCGTAAGGGGCCAGAAGCTCCACAGCGTCATTTACATGGCGACGGAGTTCAGCTTCGGCCCAGGCGATGCCATTGAGCGCGACCAGTGTTCCCTTGCCGCGTCCGGCATCCTTGCCAGTTGCCTTGCCCATGGTCTCGGCGTCCGAGGTGATGTCCAGCAGATCGTCGGCAAGTTGGAAGGCAAGGCCGATCTTCTCGCCAAAAGCCCGGAGGCGCTTGCGCTCGTCGTCTGCGGCGCCAGCAACGATCGCGCCGGCCTCGCAGGCGAAACGGATCAGGGCACCGGTTTTCATAGCCTGCAATGTAATAATGCCATCGGCGGAGGGCGCCTGCCTTTCCGCCGCTAGATCAAGTGCTTGGCCGCCGGCCATGCCGCCGAGGCCAGAGCCGCGGGCGAGCGCCAGGATCAGTGCGGTCTTGCGGGCGTCGGAAAGCGCGGTCTCAGGCGCTGCGATGATGTCGAAAGCGTAGGTCAGCAGGCTGTCGCCGGCCAGAATGGCGGTCGCTTCGTCGAAGGCGATGTGCACCGTCGGCTTGCCGCGGCGCAGATCGTCGTCGTCCATGGCCGGGAGATCGTCGTGAACAAGCGAATAGCAATGAACGCATTCAAGTGCTGCGCCGACGCGCAGCGCAGTCTCTCTGTCGCCACCGAGCAGCAGAGCGCTTTCGATAATCAGGAACGGACGCAGCCGCTTGCCGCCGTTCAGCACGGCGTAATGCATGGCAGCGCGCAGGCTTTCCGGCCGGGCGATCTCGTCGGACAGAACGTCTTTCGAAAGCAGCGCTTCCAGCAGCGCTTCGATCTCTCTGGCGTTGCTTTTCAACCGTTCGGAAAATGGGTCTGGACTGGCGTTCATGGCCGCTGTTTGGCATGAGCAAAGGCCGCGGCGCAACGGAATTGTAGATGGAGAGATCAAGATTTCCGTTGTGCTCTGGCCTTGGCCTTTCTCAGACGGTATGGAGGACGCAGGGAACAGGTCTGGGCTAGACGTTGGATATAACGCCGCAGAGAGAGGAAAGCATCGCCATGCCGGCTCATCGGCGGATGTATGCATGGCTGCGCGGCCGCTCGCTGCCTGCCCGCATTGTGCTTGGTATCCTGGCTCTATGCATCCTGCCTTATGCGCTGATCATCCTCTATCTCATTCCCTTTATTCATCCGGTCTCGACGCTGATGCTGCGCGATCTCGTGCTTTTGCGCGGCTACGATCGTCAATGGGTGTCACTGGATGATATCTCGCCGGCGCTGGTGCAGTCGGTGATGATGTCCGAAGACGGCCAGTATTGCTTCCACGGTGGTGTCGATTGGGGCGAGATGCGGATGCTGATCGAGGATACGCTGGATGGCGCCTCGACGCGCGGCGGCAGCACGATCCCGATGCAGACGGCAAAGAACCTGTTTCTCTGGAACAGCCGCTCCTTTGTGCGCAAAGGTCTTGAGCTGCCTCTGGCGGTCGCCTCCGATTTTGTCTGGACCAAGCGGCGGCTGATGGAAATCTATCTGAACATCGCTGAATGGGGGCCGGGTATCTACGGTATCGAGGCGGCGGCGCGTTACCATTTCAAGGTTCCGGCGTCCAAGCTGTCTCGGCGCCAGGCGGCGCTGCTCGCCGTCTCGCTGCCCAACCCGATCGACCGCAATGCCGGCAAGCCCGGCCGCGGCCTGAGGCGGCTTGCGGCGGTGATCGAGCGCCGCGCCCAGGGTGCCGGCGATTACATCAGATGCATTTATGATTGAGCTGCGAATAATTCATTGGTGAGCAGGGGCGGCGGCCGGTAGATAGAGCTGAAACGGCGCATGGATCGGCTCATGGACAAGCTCACGCTCTATATCGGCAACAAGAACTATTCCTCCTGGTCCTTCCGGCCGTGGATCGCCATGGAGGCAGCGGGCATTCCCTTCGAGGAAGTTCTCACTCCCTTCGACTTCGAGGCAGGCAACCCGCGCTTCAAGGAATTTTCGCCAACTGGTCGTGTTCCGGCGCTGCATCATGGTGACGTCCGCGTCTGGGAATCGCTTTCGATCATCGAGTATGTTGCCGAACTCTATCCCGAAGCCGGGCTATGGCCGAAGGATCGTGCGAAGCGGGCCGCCGCCCGCTCCGTTTCGATGGAGATGCTCTCCGGGTTCCGGGCCATTCGGAATGCCTGCCCGATGAACATTCGCCGTCCGAAAGGCAAGATTGCGCTTGCCGATGGCGTGATGGCCGACGTCCTGCGTATCGAGACGATCTTTCGGGAGTTGCGGGAGCAATCCGGTGGACCGTTCCTGTTTGGGAGTTTTTCGGCTGCCGATGCAATGTTTGCGCCTGTCGTCAATCGCTTCGATGTCTATGACCTCGTGACATCCGGCGATACGCTGAGCTATATGGCGGCCGTCAAGGCGCATCCCGCCTGGCGGAAGTGGGAAGCGGCTGCGCGCGCCGAACCGTGGATCGTGCCGCACGATGAGGTTTGAACGGGAATCAAAGGATTCTCAAAAAATCTGTTTAGGGACTGGTCAAGGCCGTTTATCGCATGTATAAGCGCGCAAAATTTCCGAAATCGCGACATGTCGTTTCGGCCGCCAGTCTGGCCGGAAATGTGTTGCCCGTGAAGTGGAGTACGAGAAATGGCTGTACCGAAGAGAAAAACGAGCCCGTCCAAGCGCGGTATGCGCCGTTCTGCAGACGCACTGAAGGCTTCGACCTACGTTGAAGACAAGAACTCCGGCGAGCTGCGCCGTCCGCACCATATCGATCTGAAGACCGGTATGTATCGCGGCCGTCAGGTTCTGACGCCGAAGGAAAGCGCGTAAGCTTTCCTGTTTCTGGTTTTCCAGATTGAAAGACCGGCTTTCAGCCGGTCTTTTTGCGTTTGCGCACCACGATATTCGCAATTGTCTTGAAGTGAGACGGCGATCTACGGCAGTATTCCCTGAATAGAGGGAGAACAGACCGAGATGCTTGGTGCAATGCCGCTGATGATCATTCCATTTATTCTTTACAACATGGCAATGCTCGGCCTGATGGGAAGCGGCGGTATTCCCGCGCTTCAGCACGACATCATCGTTTTGTCGATGATCTCAGGCGCGATCTGGAGCATGTCTCTCGGCGATCTCTTCATCGTCATCGCGCTCGTGGTGCTATTCTTCGAGATATTGAAGGCGACGCGCAACGGCTCCGGCAGCCTGATCAATCACATGCTGTCGATGCTTGTCTTCATCGCCTTCCTGGTCGAGTTTCTGCTCGTCCAGGATGCGGCGACCCAGGTGTTCTTCATCTTGATGACGATTGCGCTGATCGATGTGATCGGCGGCTTTGCCGTCTCGATCCGCACCGCGGGGCGAGACGTCTCGATCGGGCTTTAGAGCGTTTCCTCGAAACGCCCGGAGATCAGAGATTGTCCAGCTTGTTCTGAAGCGCCCTCAGCTGTTCCTTCAGCTCGTCGATGTCCTTGGCTTCAGCCTTCTTGGTCTCCTTGGCAGGAGGGGTCATGAAGGGCGAAAACATCTGCATCGCCTGCTGGAACATCTCGGTGTTGCGGCGCACCTGCTCCTCGACCATCTGCATCGGAAGTTGCAGGTTCTTGCCGATCGGCGTTTCGCCGAAGGCGCGGGTCACCTGCTCGCGCATCTGCGATTGCTGCTCGGTGAAGGCCTTCATGGAGTGTTCGAGAAAGCTCGGAACGACCATCTGCATCTGATCACCATAATAGGTGATCAGCTGTCGAAGGAAGGAAATCGGCAGCAGCGTGTTGCCGGTCTTCGATTCCTGCTCGAAAATAATCTGGGTCAATACCGAGTGGGTGATGTCATCGCCAGACTTGGCATCCTGGACCGTGAAGTCCTCGCCCTTCTTCACCATCTCCGCCAGGTCTTCCAGCGTCACATAGGTGCTGGTGCCTGTATTATAGAGTCGGCGATTGGCGTATTTCTTGATGACTATCTGACCCTCATTCTTCGCCATATCAGTCTCCTGAACCCCGTCTGATGATGTGGAAATTCCTCCAATATCGAATGTAGACGCAAAAGAACGCCGGTGACAATCTCTTTGTGCGATGCGGCAACCCCTTTTATTCCCGTCATATTTCGCGTCTTCGTAAGTGCGGGCTAAAATTGCCATATGACGGTCTTGGCGTTTGACTCGGGCTAAAAGCTTTGCCAGTTTCGACCTATATAAAGTGCTGAAACGCGAGGAGGCTTTCCATGAGCAACACGTCCATCGTCATCGCCAGCGCAGCCCGCACAGCGGTCGGCTCTTTCAACGGCGCCTTTGCCACAGTCCCTGCACACGAACTCGGAGCAACGGCCATCAAGGGTGCGCTCGAGCGCGCCGGCGTCGATGCCGCAGAGGTGGACGAGGTCATTCTCGGCCAGGTCCTGCAGGCTGGTGAGGGTCAGAACCCGGCGCGTCAGGCAGCGATGAAGGCGGGTGTTCCCAAGGAAGCGACGGCCTGGAGTGTCAATCAGCTGTGCGGTTCCGGATTGCGCGCTGTTGCGCTCGGCATGCAGCAGATCGCAACCGGAGATGCAAAGATCATTGTCGCCGGCGGCCAGGAATCGATGTCGATGGCGCCGCATGCTGCGCATCTTCGCGGCGGCACCAAGATGGGCGACATGAAGATGATCGATACGATGATCAAGGACGGCCTCACCGACGCCTTCTACGGCTATCACATGGGGATCACGGCGGAAAACATCGCCCGCCAGTGGCAGCTTTCGCGCGACGAGCAGGACCAGTTCGCGGTTTCCTCGCAGAACAAGGCGGAGGCCGCGCAGAAGGCCGGCCGCTTCAAGGATGAGATTGTTCCTTTCGTCATCCAGGGCCGTAAGGGTGACGTGACCGTCGATGCCGACGAGTATATCCGCCACGGTGCGACGATCGAGGCGATGACCAAGCTTCGCCCGGCTTTCGACAAGGACGGTACGGTGACTGCCGCCAATGCGTCCGGTCTCAACGATGGTGCTGCCGCAACTGTTCTGATGACCGAAGCGGAGGCTGCGCGCCGCGGTATCCAGCCGCTCGTGCGCATCGTTTCCTGGGCAACCGCGGGTGTCGACCCGCAGGTCATGGGCACAGGCCCTATCCCGGCATCGCGCAAGGCGCTTGAGAAAGCAGGCTGGTCGGTCGGCGATCTCGATCTGGTGGAGGCCAACGAGGCCTTCGCGGCGCAGGCCTGTGCTGTCAACCGCGATCTCGGCTGGGATCCGGCGATCGTCAACGTCAACGGCGGCGCGATCGCCATCGGCCATCCGATCGGTGCTTCAGGTGCCCGCGTTCTGAATACGCTGGTTTTCGAAATGAAGCGCCGCGGCGCGAAGAAGGGATTGGCAACACTCTGCATCGGCGGCGGCATGGGCGTCGCGATGTGCCTCGAAGCACTTTAAATAGCATGCGATCCATGCCTTAATGGCGGGATCGAAGGCGATAACAAGGGGAGCGAAACATGAGCAGAGTGGCTTTGGTCACCGGTGGCACACGTGGCATCGGTGCAGCAATTTCGGTGGCGCTCAAGAACGCCGGTTACAAGGTGGCGGCGAACTACGCTGGCAACGAAGAGAAGGCCAAGGCCTTTCATGACCTAACCGGCGTCCCGGTCTTCAAGTGGGACGTTTCCGACTATGCCGCTTGCGGCGAGGGCATCGCCAAGGTGGAGGCCGAGCTCGGCCCCATCGACGTTCTGATCAACAACGCCGGTATCACCCGCGACGCGATGTTTCACAAGATGACCCCGCAGCAGTGGCATGAGGTCGTCAACACCAACCTCACCGGCCTCTTTAACATGACCCATCAGATCTGGGGCGGCATGCGTGACCGCAGCTTCGGCCGTATCGTCAATATCTCGTCGATCAATGGCCAGAAAGGCCAGATGGGACAGGTCAACTATTCAGCTGCCAAGGCCGGCGATCTCGGCTTCACCAAGGCGCTGGCGCAAGAGGGTGCGGCGAAGAACATCACGGTCAACGCCGTCTGCCCCGGTTATATCGGCACGGAGATGGTTCTTGCGGTTCCGGAAAAGGTGCTGAACGAGCGGATCATCCCGCAGATCCCGGTTGGCCGTCTTGGCGAACCTGAAGAGATCGCGCGCTGTGTGGTGTTCCTGGCCTCGGATGACGCTGGGTTCATCACCGGCTCGACGCTCACGGCGAATGGCGGTCAGTTTTTCGTCTGATACGGCCTGAGGTCCCGGGAGTTTACTCACAGAGATCCAGCGCAAACGGTTGAAACAAAAACGGGCGCCAAGGCGCCCGTTTTCAAAAGATCAGTCTATTGTTAGCAGCGAACGCGGCGCGTTGAGCCGTTCGAGTAGGCTACGTAGCAACCGTAGCGGTCACGATAGACGCGCTGGCCCGAATAGCGGCCATTGCGCTGATCGACCGAGTTACCGACTGCAGCGCCAACCAGGCCGCCTGCAACGGCGCCGACGGCTGCGCCGCCCCAGCTGTTGGAAACCGCACCGCCAATAAGGGCGCCAGAGCCAGCGCCGATTGCGGTGCCCTGCTCAGTTGCCGTGCACGATGCAAGCGCACCCACGAGTGCTGCAACGAGAACAATCTTCTTCATCATGACTTACAACTCCCCAGTTACATGGCCTTTAGATGCGGCCCATCAGGACAAGGATAATGATAATGACGAGAACTAGCCCCAAACCGCCAGAAGGTCCATAGCCCCAAGCGCGGCTGTAACCCCAATTCGGCAGAGCGCCGATCAAAAGCAGAATAAGGATAATAAGAAGTATCGTACTGAGCATGTTTTCTGTCCTTCAACTCACCGCGAGTTACGAATGGACAATAAACACGGTAGCCGGGTTTTTGTTCCCGGCTAAACTTATGTGCGTGCAATTTCAGGATGGAGTTTTCTTGATGGTGCCGGAACTTATATTCTACGGGACGGTATAAACGCGTCAGGCTCAAAAAGGTTCCGCTGTTCCGCAGAAAATTTTAACGAAACATCAAACTCAGGGCGGAAAGTGTTAATGGCGCCCGATTTTCAATGCTGATCCTGCAATCGAGGAGGCTGCATATAGCGCCCGTTCGCGCAGTTCATCAATATGCAGTGGCGAACAAAAGCGGAATTTGCGGCTGTCGGCGATTCGTCTGTGATTCGTTCCGGCTTTGACCCGAAGGTTAATTCTGTGGTTTTCGGGGTTTTCCGTCTTTGCGGTTGACGCTGGATGAAAAGAGGCCGTCCAAGGCCGCCTGCTGCAAATTGCCGGATTCCGGTGATTCAGCATCTAGTGGGAAAAGCTGATTCAAAACCAATACTTAGCCGTGAACAAAAGCTGAATCACCGCGAGTCTGCGATTCGTCGCTGATTCGTTCTCAAGCTGTTCCGAATCTCAAAACAGAGGCTTAGCGCCGCTTGTTGAATCAAATTAGCAGCGCATTCGCATCATCCGGCTCTTGCGTTTGCCGGTTGCCCTGTCCATGTGTTGTCTGCTGAATTGACCCCGGGGCTCCCCGCCTCACTTGCATGGACCATGACACTGAATTCGCAGCCGATGATACTGAGTGGGCGCGGTGTGACCGCGGTGCTCGGGCCGACCAATACCGGCAAGACGCATTATGCCATCGAGCGCATGGTCGCGCATGGCACCGGCGTGATCGGGCTGCCGCTGCGCCTTCTGGCGCGCGAGGTCTATAGCCGGGTCGTCGAGAAGGTCGGTGTGCACAATGTCGCGCTGGTCACGGGCGAGGAAAAGATTTCTCCGCCCAATGCGCGCTTCTCGGTCTGCACTGTCGAGGCGATGCCGCGCGAAACCAAGGCGGCCTTCGTCGCGATCGACGAAGTGCAGCTCGCTGGAGATCTTGAGCGCGGGCACATCTTCACCGATCGCATCCTGCATCTGCGTGGCCGCGACGAGACGCTACTGCTCGGCGCCGGCACGATGCGCCCCATTCTCCAGCAGCTGCTGCCTGGTATTACCGTCATCGAGAGGCCGAGACTGTCGCAGCTGCTCTATGCCGGGCAGAAGAAGATTACCCGGCTGCCGCAGCGCTCGGCGATCGTCGCCTTCTCGGCTGACGAAGTTTACGCCATCGCCGAGCTGATCCGGCGCCAACGCGGCGGCGCGGCCGTCGTTCTTGGCGCGCTCAGCCCGCGGACGCGCAATGCGCAAGTGGCGCTCTATCAGGCGGGCGATGTCGAATATCTGGTCGCCACCGATGCGATCGGCATGGGGCTCAATCTCGACGTCGATCATGTCGCCTTCGCGCAAGATCGGAAATTCGACGGCTACCAGTTCCGCAATCTCAATCCCGCAGAACTTGGCCAGATCGCCGGGCGTGCCGGCCGCCATGTTCGCGATGGCACCTTCGGCGTCACCGGGCAGGTCGCACCTTTTGATGATGAACTGGTGCAGCGGATCGAGGCGCACGAGTTCGACAACGTCAAGGTTCTGCAGTGGCGGACCAAGGAATTCGACTTCGCCTCGATACAATCGCTGCGCGCAAGCCTGGAAAAGCCGCCGAGCGTCCAGGGGCTGACGCGATCCCTGCCTTCGGTCGATCAGCAGGCGCTGGAACATCTTTCACGATATCCGGAAATTATTGATCTTGCGACCAAGCCGGAAAGGGTTGAAAAGCTCTGGGAAGCTTGTGCACTGCCCGACTACCGGCGTATTGCACCGGCCCAGCATGCCGATCTGATCTCGACCCTCTTTTCTGATCTCGTCCGCCGTGGCACGGTGAACGAAGATTTCCTCGCGGAGCAGGTGCATCGTGCGGACCGGACGGACGGTGAAATCGACACGCTTTCGGCGCGAATCGCGCAGATAAGAACCTGGACCTATGTGTCGAACCGGCCCGGTTGGCTTGCCGATCCGACACACTGGCAGGAAAAGACGCGGGAAATCGAAGATCGATTGTCCGATGCGTTACATGAAAGGTTGACGAAACGCTTTGTTGATCGCAGGACATCTGTGCTCATGAAGCGCCTGAGAGAGAATGCGATGCTGGAAGCTGAAATCAGTGTGAATGGTGATGTCTTCGTGGAGGGACATCATGTGGGTCAGTTGAGCGGTTTCCGCTTCACGCCCATCGGTGGAACGGATGGACCGGACGCCAAGGCCGTACAGGCTGCTTCACAAAAGGCGCTTGCTCTGGAATTCGAAGCGCGCGCTGCGCGCATGCATGCTGCCGGCAATGGCGATCTGGCGATCAGCGCCGATGGCCTAGTGCGCTGGCTCGGCGATCCCGTGGCGCGGCTTTCGGGCAGCGACCACATCATGCGGCCGCGGGTGATCCTGCTTGCCGACGAGCAGTTGACCGGAAATGCGCGCGATCATGTCGCAGCCCGCGTCGAGCGCTTCGTCAATCATCACATCAGCACGGTGCTGAAGCCGCTCGACGATCTGTCGCGCGCTGAAGACCTGCAGGGCCTGGCAAAGGGTCTGGCGTTCCAGCTCGTCGAGAATCTCGGCGTACTGTTCCGCCGCGACGTCGCCGACGACGTCAAGTCGCTGGATCAGGATGGCCGTGCCTCAATGCGCCGCTACGGCGTGCGGTTTGGCGCTTACCACATCTTCGTTCCGGCACTTCTGAAGCCGGCGCCTGCCGAATTGATCACGCTCCTCTGGGCGCTGAAGAACGACGGCCTCGACAAGCCAGGTTACGGCGACCTCATTCCGGTTCTGGCCGCTGGCCGTACGTCTGTCGTCACTGATCCGAGCTTCGAGCGCACCTTCTACAAGCTCGCCGGTTTCCGGTTCCTCGGAAAGCGGGCTGTTCGTATCGATATTCTCGAGCGGCTTGCCGATATCATCCGTCCGCTGCTGCAGTGGAAGCCGGGTCAGGCAAACCGTCCCGAGGGTGCCTATGACGGCCGCCGCTTTACGACGACGACCGCAATGCTCTCCATCCTCGGCGCGACGCTTGAGGACATGGAAGAGATCCTCAAGGGTCTCGGTTACCGTGCGGATGCCGTGAAGGCCGAAGAGGCTGCCGCCCATCTTGCCACGCAAGATGCGTCGGCTGCACCGGCCGCGAGCGAGGCACCAGCCGAAGAAGCATCCGACAAGGCCGATCACGACGATGCGGATGGTGCTGAGGAAGTACCTGCAGAAGCGCCCGCAGAAGCACCCGCTGCCGAGGCTGCACCTGTTGCTGCCGAAGCGCCTGCTGAAGCTGCCGAAGTGACGGCCGAAAGCGGCGAACCGCAGGAGCCGAAGCCGGTTCTGCTGTGGCGCCTCGGCGGCCGCAACGACAACCAGCGCCCGGTGCGCAACCACGGCGAACGCCGCGGCGGCGAGCGCCAGCAGGGCAACCGCCGTCAGGGCGGCGCGACTGAAGGCGCTGAAGGCAACAACCGCGGCGAAGGTAATCGCGAAAGCCGCGATGGGAACCGCCAGCAGCGCGGCCGCGACGGCGGCAAGCCGCATCAGGGCCGTGGCGATCGCAACGAACAGCGTGGCGACCGTCAGGACCGTGGTGACCGGAAGGATCGCAACAACAACCGTGGCGGCGCCCAGCCGCTGCGCTTCGAGGCAAAGCCGCCGCGCAAGGAAAAGCCGATCGATCCGGATTCGCCCTTCGCCAAGCTCGCTGCCTTGAAGGAGCAGATGAAGAAGTAATCGATGGGCGGGGAGACACAGCCAGCAAGCGGTTCGCGCCAGCGCATCGACAAGTGGCTGTTCTTCACGCGCATGGTGAAATCCCGCTCCCTGGCGCAAAGCCATGTGCAATCAGGGCACGTTCGCATCAATGGCGAACGTGCCATCCAGCCCAGCCAGACAGTCAAGGCGGGCGATCGCGTCGAGCTGCAACTCGATCGCCGGGACGTCGTCCTCCTTGTCAAACTGCCGGGCGAGCGGCGGGGGCCTTTCGAAGAGGCGCAGCGCCTTTACGAGAACATCACGCCGCCTGAAGATGAGACGAAACGTCTCACCGCCTACGAGCAGGCGATCCGCGGCGCGGGGGCAGGACGGCCGACAAAGAAAGAGCGGCGGGCAATCGACAGGCTCCAGTCGGGCGAGGATTAGAAAACTCTGTCTGCGCCGCCGGTTTTTGAAGATGGATAATCCTTGAAATCAGGCTGTAAAGCCGATACGTCACAATCAACTCGCCGGACTGCGTTCTTGCCTCCCAAGCCAGTCAACGCTGCTCCTCCGGCACAGGGAAAGACGCGACGTTCCAGGTTCGTCTCCCCGCTCGCGTGAAATCCTGGAGTTCTTCATGACCTATGTCGTGACCGACAATTGCGTTCGCTGCAAATATACCGACTGCGTGGAAGTCTGCCCGGTCGATTGCTTCTATGAAGGCGAGAATTTCCTCGTCATCCATCCCGACGAATGCATCGACTGCGGCGTTTGCGAACCCGAATGTCCTGCCGAGGCGATCAAGCCGGATACCGAGCCGGGTCTCGACAAATGGCTCAAGATCAACGCTGAATATGCCAGCGTCTGGCCCAATATTACCGTCAAAAAGGACTCGATGCCCGAGGCCAAGGAAATGGACGGCGAGACCGGCAAATTCGAGAAGTACTTCTCCGAAAAGCCCGGCGCGGGCGATTGAGTTCAAGCTGCTGAAATCCGCCTGAAATCGGGTTCAGAAGGCGCTTAAACGTTTCAAGTGATGCTTCACTAATATGTGAGCCATGTGTTGCCCGCATGACTCACACGCACCAAATTATTGATTTCCTCATATTTTTGTGATAGGTTCTAGAGACTGACCCATTTGAGGCACGAGGCGTGCCCAAAACCATCACGAAAGCAAATTAAATCCGTACGCGGTTTCCGTGACATATCAACGAGTTGAGCTGTCCGATCGTTAATCGCGTGCACGAATTTCTTTGCTTATGTCTGGTGGGACCAGAGTGAAGTCACCCGACGGGAATTCTACCGTCTCATCCGGGCCTGACTGACCCGGCTCCGGCCGCCGCCGGAAGCGTAACAGGGAGTTTTTGATTAGTATGACGACCCAGCAGAAAAAACCTTCAGCAGCTCGCCACGGCTTCAAGACCGGTGAATCGATCGTGTACCCCGCTCATGGCGTCGGTACCATCACCGCTATCGAAGAGCAAGAAGTTGCCGGCATGAAGCTCGAACTTTTCGTTATCGATTTCGAAAAGGACAAGATGCGTCTGAAGGTTCCGGTCGCAAAGGCGATGAGCATCGGCATGCGCAAGCTGTCGGAAACCGACTTCGTTGAGCGCGCGCTCAAGGTTGTGCAGGGCAAGGCTCGTGTCAAGCGTACCATGTGGTCCCGCCGTGCGCAGGAGTATGATGCCAAGATCAATTCCGGCGACCTGATTTCCATCGCAGAAGTCGTGCGCGATCTCTATCGTGCCGAAAACCAGCCGGAGCAGTCCTATTCCGAGCGTCAGCTGTATGAAGCTGCCCTCGACCGTATGGCTCGCGAAATCGCTGCCGTGAACAAGATGTCGGAAACGGAAGCCGTCCGTCTCGTCGAGACCAACCTCAACAAGGGTCCGAAGCGCGGCAAGGCAATCGAAGAAGACGACTCCCAGGACGAAGCCGCATAATAGCACTTTGTTTTTCCTTGCAAAAAACCCGGCCTTCGAGCCGGGTTTTTTATTGGAACTTTTTCCGCGCTGACGCGTTTAAATCTCGTAAGTGCGGACAAAAAACCGGTGGAGCCCACCGTTCGTCCGCTGGTTTGAACGCTGGACGAGGAGTGGGTCATGGCTTCCACATTTTGCCGGAACGGCAACTTGAAGAATCAGATCCTGCCTGACCGTCTGACCGGTACTTGTTGAAGAGATAGGGCCTCCTCCTGAAAAGTCCAGGAGAGAGGCCTTTTGCATTCGAGAGCTGAATTTGATCCGGGCGGCGACGTTCTGGAAACCAACCTTCGTTGTTTTTTTGTTTGGGCGCGAGGCCTGATTTTAGGAGACCGATATGAGGAACATGTCTGCAGACCGGCGCATGATCAAAATTGCGATGGCGGCTCCCTATCTTGCCCGCGAGGAAGAGCATCAGCTGGCGATCCGCTGGAAGGACAATGACGACCGCGGCGCGCGCAACCAGATCGCCATGGCGCATATGCGTCTTGTCATCTCAATGGCCGGCAAGTTCCGCAATTTCGGCCTGCCGATGAGCGATCTCGTCCAGGAAGGGTATGTCGGTCTGCTTGAAGCTGCAGCGCGGTTCGAGCCCGAACGCGAAGTGCGGTTTTCGACCTATGCCAGCTGGTGGATCCGTGCCTCCATCCAGGATTATATCCTGCGAAACTGGTCGATCGTTCGCGGCGGCACAAGCTCGGCGCAGAAGGCGCTGTTCTTCAACCTTCGCCGGTTGCGCGCCAAGCTGGCGCGTGGCGACACCCAGCTGACCGTGCAGTCGATTCATCAGGAAATCGCTGCTGCGCTCGGCGTCAGCCTTGCGGACGTGCAGACGATGGATGCGCGGCTCTCGAGCAACGATGCGTCGTTGCAGGCGCCTTCGGTCTCCGGGGACGCCGACAGTGCCGAGAAGATGGATTTCCTCGTCAGCAACGAGCCGCTGCCGGACGAGCAGGTGACGAACATGATCGACGGCGAGCGCCGCCGCGTCTGGCTGGCCTCGGCGCTGACGCATCTCAACGAGCGCGAGATGAAGATCATCAGTGCACGGCGCCTGGCCGAAGACGGGGCGACTCTCGAAGAGCTCGGCGCCGATCTCGGAATTTCGAAGGAGCGGGTACGCCAGATCGAGAGCCGGGCGATGGAAAAGTTGCGCAGCGCGCTTGTCAGCGCCGATCCGCATATGGCCGCCTACGCCTGAAAGTAGTCTTTACTCCCAGAAGCACAGACTGGCCCGGTTCGCACCGGGCCTTTTTTATTCGGCGATGATTTTCACGCGGTCGCCGGGTGCAACGGACGCGCCCATCGGCAGGGCGTTGATCAGCTTGAAAAGGTCGAGCTTGCGATCGGTGCCCATCATCCGGGCCGCGAGCGTGGTAATGTTGTCGCCGGCACGTACCGTGACGACGCGGATGCGCAGCGGCTTCAGCGACGACATCTCGTCCGGCGTCATGCGGCGGAAGCTTGCTCTCAGCACGTCCGCCGTCTGCTGCAGCGCTGTGCTGCCCTTCGGTACGGCCGTCAGGAAACGGAAGATCTGCTGGTTGTTGCGGATGACGGTTACGTCGAAATCCCAGCGATCGGCGCTGGCGCGGGCGGTTGCGGCTTCCATGCCGTTGATTGTCGTCGGCTGGATCGTCGACGGGTCGAGGCCGGTCACCCAGCCGCTTGAGATGTAGTTCGTCAGGCTCTGGTTGTTGCTGTCGGCCACGCCGTCGAAGCGGATCGCGACATCGCCCGGGCCGGTCGCCATGACGGCTTCGACCTTGTTGTCGATGGTGAAATCGGGCGGTACGTCGAAGCGGATGCCGAGGCCGCCATGCAGGAAGGTCTGGCCGCGCACATAGCCCTCTTCCGGGCTGTCGCCGTAGAGCAGGCCGTCGATGCCATCGAGATAATAGTCACGGCCCTTATCGCCGACCTTGCCTTCCTGGCCGAAGGCGCGGGCGTGGTCACGCGCAAGCTCGATGCGCTGGGCCGAATTCGGGTGGCTCGACAGGAAGTCGAGGCTCTGGTCGGCGTCGGGATCGGCCGACATGAAGCGGCTGTAAGCGGCCATGCTGTCAAGGAAGCGTGCCGCCGAGTAGGGATCGTAGCCTGCCTCGCCCAGCATGCGCACGCCGATCACGTCGGCCTGCAGTTCCTGCTGGCGGGAGAAGGCGGCGAGACGCAGCTTGCCGCGGGCGAGCGCCTGCTTGCCGGCGATATCGCTCGACAGGACTTCGGCAACCACGCGACTGGCAATGACTTCCGCCTCTTCGCGCTTCTGGCGCTCGATGCCGTGGTTCGCGGTCACGTGGCCCATCTCATGCGATAGGACGGCAGCGACTTCGGAAGCGTCGTTGGCGAGCGCCAGCAGGCCGCGGGTCACATAGAGGTAGCCGCCCGGAAGCGCGAAGGCATTGATCGCCGGCGAATTCAGGATGGTGATGCGGTAGGACTGGCTCGGATTTTCGGAAACCGCCGTCAGGGCGCCGGCAATGCGGGCGACAAGCCGCTCGGTCTTGGCATCCTTGTATTCGCCGCCATAGCTGGCGACGATGCGCGGATGCTCCCGGGCACCCATCGCGGCGCGCGGGTCGTTCTTCTGGACCTCATCGACGATCTGCGGATTTGACGAGGGGGAAACCGTCGGCTGGTAGGACTGTTCGATGATTGACTGACAGCCGTTGAGAGCCATGGCAGCTGCCGTCAAAAGCAGCGCATGCCGTCCCCGTTGACGCAAAGCGGATAGCACGTTCCTGGAAGGCGCGGGTCTCGTCCACGTCGTCATGCTGTCCAGTCTGGCTCTCCGAATCATCTTGCTTTTCGGCCGGCTCGCCAAATGTTCGATCCGGCCACTTCCAACGGGGTTCAACAGGCGTCCATCCCGCTTCTCGCATTGCACAACGGGGGAACAGACGTCATTGCTGTAGCTGATTTCCGCATCGGTTGCATAGCGAGACTCTGCGTAATTATGGCGCCGTTGTAATTTAGCAAGCTTAGCGTGGTTAAGGAGTTCTTTCGCTCCGATGAAATTGTGGCGAAAGTGCCATCGCGGCGTGGATATTCGTCAGCCCTGCAGAAATTGCCGCAATGCGGGCGTGCTCTGATCAGCCAGATATTCGCTCAACGGCGCGGCGAGCGCAATCGCGCCATGGTCGATGAAAACGCCATATTGTGCAATGCGGCGAACCTCATCGGGGTCATGTGAAACGATGATGACGGTCGCTCCGGTCTCGCGCTGCATTGCCGTCAGAAGCTCCGCCATTCCGTTGCGCAGGCTGGGGTCGAGGGCGGCAAAGGGTTCGTCGAGAAGCAGGATCGGCCGCTTGCGGACGAGGGCGCGGGCAAAGGCGGCGCGCTGCCGTTCGCCGCCGGAAAGCGTTGCCGGAAGCCTTTTTTCGAAGCCAGTCAGGCCGACCTGAGCCAGCGCGGCCGAGATGCGGCTGCGGTCCGCCGGTGTGAGCTTCAGGGCCGGATTGATGCCCAGCCCGACATTGGTGAAGATATCGAGATGAGCGAAGAGATTGTTGTCCTGAAAGATAAGCGAGACGGGCCGCTCGGCCGGGTGACTGCCGGTAACATCATGTCCGGCGAGCAGAACGCGGCCGCTCTCCGGCGTCTCGAAACCCGCCAGCAGATTGAGGAAGGTCGATTTGCCGGCGCCCGATGGGCCTGTCACGGCAATGATCTGGCCGCGGGGCAGCGTGCAATCGAAATGGAAGGCGTGGCTGCCGAGCGTCAGGCGAACGTTCTGCATGGTGATATCAGCGGCCGTCATCGGCACCATGTCCTCGCACCTGGCCGGATGTTCCGGCGATCGTCAGCAATAGGCAAATGACGCCGAGGATCAGCGCAAGGCCATCGGCATCGTTGGTTCTGTAGCTTCCCATGCGGCTGTAGACCAGCCATGGAAGCGTGACAAAGCTATCGGATCCGAACATGGCGACAGCGCCGAGATCGCCGAGCGACAGCGCCATGGCGAAAGACAGGGCGGTCAGCAACGGCTTGCGCAGCCCCGGCCAGTCGATGAGCCGCAGCCGCGCCTGGCCGGTTATGCCGAGGCTTGCCGATAGGCGCGCGGTGCGCCGCTGATGGACGAGATAAGCCGGTTCGAGCACGCGCATGACGAAGGGCAGGGCCATCAGCATATTGATCAGGACCACAAGGACAGGCGCAAAAACAGAGGCGTCGCCGAATGGCCTGAGCGCCATGAACCAGCCGGTCGCAAGAACTACGGGAGGCGCCAGCAGCACCATTGACGAGGCTCCGCCTATCGCGGCGTAGAGGGCGCGGCTGCCGCGCTTGGAGCGCTTGTCTGCGCTGATGGTCTGGCGGGCGCGGATCAGGGCTGCTGACACGACAAGGGCCAATGTGGCGGCGGAAAGGGATATGCCGCAGCTCATCGCTGCGGCCTGCCAGAAGACCGGCTCGCCGACCAGCTTCGGGAGGTCGGCTCTCAGGCCGGCTACCAACACGGAGAGCAATGGCGAGATTAGAAAAGCCGTGGCGAGAGCGAGGAGCAGGCCATCTGACAGTTTTGCCATTGGCATTCTGCCATCGAAACGCATGGAGTGGCGTCCGGCGGTCAGCCCTTCGTCACGGCTGGCGGGGAGAAACGACATGGCGCCGAGGATGAGGCCGGTCAGGGCAATCTGCAGCAAGGACAGAGCTACCGCTCGGCCCGGGTCGAAATCAAAACGTAGCGACTGGTAGATCGCCACCTCGATCGTCGTTGCCGCCGGTCCGCCGCCAAGCGTCAGCACCAGCGTGAAGCTGGTGGCGCAGAGCATGAAGATCAGCCCTGAAATGCCAGGGATCAGGCCGCGGATCGCCGGCCATTCGATGAAGCGGAAGACGGCGCGCGGGCGCATGCCGAGATTGCTTGCCATCAGCCAGTATTCGGACGGCAGCCTCTCCAGGCCGGCGAGCATCAGCCGGCAGGCGAGCGGCAGGTTGAAGAAGACGTGGGCGAGCAAGATGCCGGTCAGTCCGTAGATGCTAACGGGTTCGGACAGGCCGAGCTTGAGCAACGCGGTATTGAGCAGGCCCTGCCGTCCCCAAATGCCAATGAGCCCGAGCGCGCCGATCAGAACGGGCAATCCCATCGGCACGGCCATCAGCCGGATGATCCAGATGCGGCCGGGAAAGTTCGGCTGGCGGGCAAGCGCCCGCGCGACGGGGAGCGCCAGGAGAACTGAGAGCAGCGTGGAGATAACCGCTTGCAGCAGCGTGAAGCGCAGGACGCGGAGAATGTAGGGATCCGAGATGATGCCGGCGAAGGTAGAACCTCCGCCGGAAGCAGCAAGCGAGATGGCGGCGATGCCGATGAAAAGCAGGATGGCGGCGAGACCGACCGCCCCGCCCGCCAGCGCATTTCGCCGTTCCGCCGCCGTCTGCAACATCAGTTGATGCTCATGGCCGTCAGCCACTCATCGATCCAGGCCTTGCGGTTTTTGGCGACATCATCCGGGCTCATCAGGAAGGTCTTGGACGGATTGACCAGCTTGCCGAAGGCATCCGGCAGCGGCGTCGATGTGACCGCAACAGGCATCATCCAGTTGTTGGTCGGAATGGTGTCCTGGAAGCCCGGTGTGACCATGAATTTCAGGAAGTCACGAGCGAGATCCTTGTCGGGAGCGTTTTTCAGCAGGCCGGCGACTTCGATCTGGATGTAGTGACCTTCGGAGAAGGCTGCGGCCTGGTAGCGGTCGGTGTTCTCGGCGACCATGTGATAGGCTGGTGAGGTCGTGTAGGACAATACCATCGGCGCCTCGCCCTTGGTGAACAGGCCATAGGCTTCAGACCAGCCGGGCGTCACCGTCAGGATGCGGTTCTTGAGCTTGGCCCAGGCTTCCGGCGCCTTGTCGCCATAGACGGACTTGACCCAGAGCACCAGGCCGAGGCCGGGAGTAGATGTGCGCGGATCCTCGATGACGAGTTTCTGCGAGGGGTCGCCGTCGACCAGTTCCTGCAGGCTCTTCGGCGGGTTCTGGATCGTCTGTGTGTCGTAGATGATGGCGAAGTGGCCGTAGTCATAGGGGACGAAGACATCGTCCTTGAACTCGCCGGGTACCTTGAGGGCGCTGGTATCGACGCCGCTTACGTCGAACAGGCCGGTGTCCTTGGCTTCGGTGATCAGGTTGGTATCGATGCCGAGAACGACGTCGGCCTTGGTCGAGGCGCCTTCGAGCTTCAGGCGGGAGAGAAGCGCCACGCCATCGGCGACGCTGACGAAATTGACTGTGCAGGCGCAGGTCTTTTCGAAGGCTTCCTTGACCTTGGGGCCGGGTCCCCATTCCGAGGTGAAGCTCTCGTAGGTGTAAACCGTCAGCGTCTTGTCGGCGGCCTGCGCCGGCGACAGAGTGACGGTTGCGGCAAGGAAAGCCGTGACGAATGATGCGATCAATGGTTTGCGGCCGGGCATGGCGCGCCTCCTCCTAAAAAGTTTTGTCATGGGGAAAAGGGCGGTGCCTGGTGTCACGCGTCTAATCCCTCCGCCGGTGTTAGCCGGATCAGGTTCCGCGGGTTGGCTTGAAAGCCTCTCAGCCAGATATCCTTGCGGATACAGGGCACCCCGTTAGAGCGTTGGCAGATGTATAGCGATGCAGGCCTTATGACAAGGGCGCAGCGCGCCCTTGCTTTTACTCGGCGGCTTCGGCCGCCGCGGCCGTGTTCTTGGTCTCGCCGTGGCGCGGCAACTGGACAGGCTTCAGCGAAAGCGCTGCAATCAATCCAATCAGAGCAAAGGCGCAGGAGGTCATGAAAAGCGGCGTGAAAGCGCTGGCATAGGCGTCGGCCACTGCCTGGCGGCTGGCTTCGGGGAGGGCTGCCATCATCTTCGGCGTCAGCTGCTCGATATCGGAAACGCCGGGGATAGAGATGCCGACCTTCGTCAGCTGTGAGCCGATAATGGCGCCGTAGATGGAGATGGCGATCGAGGCGCCGCCCATGCGCGACAGCGTGACGGAACCGGTGGCGGCGCCGACATCACGCGCCGGAGCGGCGTTCTGGACGCCGATCACAGGCACCTGTTGCGACAAGCCGATGCCGATGCCGTGCAGCATCATCAGCAACCCGATAATCGGCAGCGGCGTACCGGCATGGACCTGAGACAGCAGCGCGAAAGCGACGGCGCTGCAGGAGAGGCTGGCGATGGCGAAGGGCTTGTAGCGGCCGGTGCGCGAAATCATGCGCCCGGCAAAGAGCGAACCGCAGACCAGCCCGCCGGTCAGCATGACGAAGAGCAGGCCGGCATGCGAGGGCGACAGGCCCGTGGTCGTCTGCAGGAACAGCGCGAAGTAATTGGCCATGCCGATTGCGATGCCGCCGCCGGTGATCGACATGATCAGGAGAAGCGGGAAGGTCGGGTTGCGGAACAGCGACAGCGGGACGATCGGTTCGGCGGCGCGGCGCTCGACGAAGACCCAGGCGATGGCGCAAAGCGCGCCGATACCGATGATCCCCAGACTCTGCGGCGCCAGGATCGAGCCGAACAGCTCGCTGCCATCGGCCATCAGCACGATGCTCGTTGTCGTCATCGCCAGCAGCAGGGCGCCGGCATAATCGATCTTCGGGCGGCGGTGCGGCTTGCGATAGGGCAGCATCAGCGCGAGGCCGATCAAGACAATGAAACCGATCGGCACGTTGACGAGGAAGATCGAGCGCCAGCCGAAGAGATCGCTCATCATGCCGCCGAGAACGGGGCCGATGGCGCTCGATGCCATCAGCACGAGGCTGGAATAGCTCTGGTAGCGGGCGCGTTCGCGCGGCTCGAAGAGATCGGCATTGACGGCGAAGATCGATACCATGATGCCGCCGCCGCCGAGGCCCTGCAAAACGCGAGCGGCGATCAGCGTGTTCATCGAGACGGCGAGACCGCAAACGGCGGAGCCGACGGTGAAGATCGCGATCGCGGTCATCATCACGTATTTGCGGCCAAAGAGGTCACCGAGCTTGCCATAGACGGGCATGACTGCGCTCAGCGACAGCAGATAGGCGGAGCCGATCCAGCCGAAGCGTTCGAGGTGGCCGAATTCGCCGACGATGGTCGGCAGCGCCGTCGAGACGATCTGATTGTCCAGCGTTGCCATGAACATCGCGGTCATCAGAAACAGGAAGAGAATAAGCCTGCGGCGGGGATCCGTCACGAGCGGCTGGGAGGCAAGCTGCATATCCATGAAGACAGTTCCAATCTTGATCGCCAATTTATGTGACAAAAGCATATAAATGTCAATGACACCAGAATGACGCAGGCATATTTCCTTCGCGCAAGCCTTCTGTTATGCTCGGCGCATGAACGAGAAACCCGCCCGCATTCACGAGCTTGATCCGCTGTCACTGGAGAACGAAAGCGTTTCCAGCATCGGCCAGAGCATGACCCGGATGAAGCTGATGACAGGGCGCCGGCTGATCGGGCGTCTGGCAATCCAGAGCGTCGCGCCGGATCTCGAGCTCTCGCATCTCGATGTTCTTGACGCCGTGCGCCGTGCGCAGCCGGCCGATGAAGTGACGGTCGGGATGATTGCAGAAATGCTGCGGATCGATCCGTCTCGCGCCAGCCGCGTGGTGGCCGACATGGTCAGCCGCAACATTCTTCGCCGCGAAGCATCGCAAGCTGATGCGCGGCGCATCGTCGTGGTGATGACGCCGATCGGCCAGCGGCTGCTGTCGGAAATCCGGGCGCAGAAGCTGTCGTTGATCACAGAAATCCTCGACGGCTGGAGCGACACGGACGTCGATGCCTTCGCAGCACTCTATGAGCGCTTTATCGACGGTTATGAAAAAGCCTTCGAACGGCGCGATAAGGGCACGCCCGGTTAAGCCCCGCCCCTTTCCCTCGACCCCTGCTTTGCGCTATGGGCAATGCCCATGACCCAGACGACCTTCACGATCCTGCTCGGCGGCGAGCTGACGCCGACAGAGCGGCTGCGAAATGCGATTGCCGGCAGCCGCTTCATCGCGGCCGATGGCGGCATGCGGCATGCGGCAGAGCTCGGCGTCGTGCCGGAGCTCTGGGTGGGTGATTTCGATTCCACCGCACCGGATCTCGAAGGTGCGTTTCCGAGCGTGCCGAAGCAGCCCTATCCCGCGGCCAAAGCTTCGACGGATGGCGAGATCGCTGTTTCCGAAGCGATAGCCCGCGGCGCCAAACGGCTGATCCTTGCCGGTGCGCTGGCGGGTGAGCGGTCCGACCATGCGCTTCAGCACCTTCTCTATGCCGTCAGCCTCGCCGAACACGGTATCGACCTGTTGCTCACTTCGGGGCTGGAGGAAGCGGTTCCGCTTCTTTCAGGTTCCATCGAGCTCGACCTGCCGAAGAACAGCCTGTTCTCGGTTCCCGGTTTCAGCGAATTGCGTGGTCTCTTCATCGAAAACGCGCGCTATCCGCTCTCGGATTTCCATTTGCCGTTCGGCTCGTCGCGTACCATTTCCAATGTGGCAGAAGGCAAGGTTCGGTTCACGCTCGGCAGTGGCCGCGCGATCGTCCTTGCCCGCCCCTATGACCTTTCCGGAGTCTGATCCTTGGCGCCTCCCATTCTCAAACTGGACGACATCTTTCTGAGCTTCGGCGGCGCGCCGTTGCTGGCGGGCGCAAGCCTGCAGGTCGAGCCGGGCGACAAGATCTGCCTCGTCGGCCGCAACGGTTCCGGCAAGTCGACGCTGCTGAAGATCGCTGCCGGCATTGCCGAGGCGCAGTCCGGCGAGGTGTTCCGGCATCCCTCCTCGACGGTCCGATATCTTGAGCAAGCTCCTGATTTCGGAAGTTTTGCAACGGTGCAGGCCTATGCCGAGGCCGGGCTTGGGCCGGGCGACGATCCCTATCGCGTCACCTATCTTCTGTCGCATCTCGGCCTCACCGGCGAGGAAGACCCGAAGAACCTTTCTGGCGGCGAAGCCCGCCGCGCAGCACTTGCCCGCGTCATGGCGCCGGAGCCGGATATCCTGCTGCTCGACGAGCCGACCAACCATCTCGACCTGCCGACCATCGAATGGCTGGAAGGCGAACTTCAGAAGACGCGCAGCGCCCTCGTTCTGATCTCGCACGACCGCCGTTTCCTTGAAAAAGTATCGACGGCGACGGTCTGGCTGGACCGCGGCACGTCCCGGCGCCTCGATAAGGGCTTTGGGCATTTCGAGGCCTGGCGCGATCAGGTTCTGGAAGCTGAAGAGCTGGAGCAGCACAAGCTCGGCAAGTCGATCGAGCGTGAGGAGCACTGGCTGCGCTATGGGGTAACCGCGCGGCGCAAGCGCAACATGCGCCGCCTCGGCGAACTGCAGACCATGCGCTCGCAATATCGCGGCCACAAAGGTCCGCAGGGCACCGTTCAGGCGAGCGTTTCGGATGCGCAGGAATCCGGAAAGCTCGTCATCGAGGCGGACAAGATCACCAAGACATACGGCGAGCGGCCGATCGTGACGCCGTTCTCCATTCGCGTGCATCGCGGCGACTGCATCGGTCTTGTCGGGCCGAACGGCGCGGGCAAGACGACGCTGCTGAAGATGCTGACTGGCCAGCTGGTGCCCGACAGCGGCACCGTGAAGCTCGGCACCAATCTCGAAATCGCAACGCTCGACCAGAAGCGCGAGGAACTCAACCTCGATGATACGCTGGCCAATTACCTGACCGATGGCCGCGGCGAGAACCTGCTCGTCAACGGCGAGCAGCGCCATGTGACCGGCTACATGAAGGAATTCCTGTTCCAGCCTGAGCAGGCGCGCACGCCGATCAAGAACCTCTCCGGCGGTGAGCGCGCGCGGCTGATGCTGGCGCGGATCCTGTCGCGGCCGACCAACCTTTTGATCCTCGACGAGCCGACCAACGACCTCGATATCGAAACGCTCGACCTGCTGCAGGAAATCGTTGCCGGCTTTCCGGGCACGGTTATTCTCGTCAGCCACGACCGTGACTTCCTCGACCGTACCGTGACCTCGACGATTGCGCCCGCCGTTCCGGATGCGCCCGATGGCCGCTGGATCGAATATGCCGGCGGCTATTCCGACATGATGGCGCAGCGGAAAGGCGCGCTGGATGAGCGGCGGAGGGCAGATAAGGCTGCCGAAAAGGTAAAGGCGGAAGCTTCGCCTTCTGCCGAGGCGCCGAAGGGTAAGGGTAAGCTTTCGTTCAAGCAGAAGTTCGCACTCGAGAACCTGCCGAAAGAAATGGCCAAGGCTGAGGCCGAGATCGCCAAGCGCGAAGAGAAGATGGCCGACCCGAACCTCTTCACCAAGGATCCGGCGACCTTCAACAAGCTTGCCGCCGAGATGGAAAAGCTGCGCGACAGCGTGACGAAGATGGAAGAAGAATGGCTTGAGCTGGAAATGCTGAGGGAGGAGATCGAAGGCTGAGTCTCACGTTTCCTTGATTCGCCGGTGTCCCGGTGCGGCTCTAGAGTCCGCTCCGGCAGCCGGGGATATGCCTGCTATCGTGGCGACAAGGAATAGTCATATGTCTCGCAAGCTTTCTTCCGCATTTCTGACGGCGCTCGCCGCCGCAGTCATCAGCTTTTCAACCGTTCAGTCCAGCCAGGCCGACGATACGCAGCGTGTCCGCATTCGCGGCATCGTCGAGAGCCTCAACGGCGATGTGCTGACCATCAAGACCCGCGATGGAACCGACCAGTCGATCGCCATGCAATCGGGCTTCCGGGTTGGCGGCATCCAGCGGGCGGCCGTCGATGACATCAAACCGGGCGATTTCGTCGGCGTCGGCTCGATGCCGAAGGGCAGCGGGCCGAATGACGCGCTGCAGGTGATGATCTTCCCGGCATCGATGAAGGGTACCGGCGAGGGTAACCGCCCCTGGGATGCCAAGCCGAATACCGAGATGACCAACGCGACCGTCAGCACCGCCGTCAAGGCGATCAACGGCAAGACGATCACGCTCACCTACCAGGGCAAGGAAAAGACCATTGCCATCCCTGATGGCACACAGGTCGTCACCATCGCTTCGGCGACTAAGGACGATCTGAAGCCAGGCGCGGCGGTGATCGTCAACGCCGAAAAGGCTGCCGACGGCAGCGTCTCCTCGAAACAGGTCTCGGTCGGTCTCAGCGGCGTTCAGCCGATGTAATTCGCTAGATAACCGGTGCCGCTGCGGGGCGGCCGGTGCCGGTTTTCGGCGGTGGCGGCGGTTCTTCTGTCTTGGAGGCGATCGCTTCCAGATGGAGAACCTTCGGCTTCAGGATCTCCATATAGATCTCCGAGCGGCCGATATAGATCATCGATGTTTCCGGCAGCGCCGTCAGCAGTTTGGTGAGCGTCGCCTGCCATTCCGGCTCCAGGCCTTCAAGCACTTCGTCGAACACCACCCAGCGCGGCCGCACGAGCAGAAGCCGGGCAAAGCCGATGGCCTTCTGCTCGTCTGAATCTAGAACCTTGTCCCAGCGCGCCCGCGTGTCGAGGCGGCTGATCAACTGACGCAGCCCGGCTTTCTCCAGAGCGGCCTCGATATCCTCGTTCTTGTAGGAACCGGCCGGTTCGGGGAAGGAGAGCGCCTCGCGCAGCGTACCGCCGGGGATATAGGCGACCTGGGGGACGAACAGGATGTCGTCTGAGGGCGGCAGGCCCATCGTGCCGCTGCCGCAGGGCCAGAGGCCGGCCATCGCCTGGAAGAGAAGCTTCCGATTGACGTTGTGATCGCCGTTGATCATCACCTTCTCGCCGGCCTTCAGCGTCACATCGGGCTCGTGCAGGCGGAAGCCGCCGCACTGATCGACTTCTTCGCCGAGCTTGGCGGCGATGGTGACGTTCTTCATCACAAGCCTGTCGGCAGCCGTATCCTCGTAGGCGATGACATTCTTCGGATTGAGCGGCTCATCCATATGCTCAAGCGCATGGCGGAAATCGGTCACGCGGTTCAGCGTCGCGCGCCATTCGGCGATCGGGCCGAAATTGGCGACATACCAGCGCAGCGCCGTATTGACCTGGTTGAAGGCGCCGACCGACATCATCAGCTCACCGAAGGTCAGGCCGCCGGAGAAATAGGCGGGTGCTGCGACGATGATCGGGATGACGATGACCAGCCAGCCGTAACCGGCGGAAACCCAGGTCAGGTTGGTATTGGCCATGGTCAGCCGCTTGAGCACAGCGAGAACCGTGCTGATATCGGTATTGATGCGCTGGCGCTCGTTTTCCTCGCCTCTGGCGACGGTAATCGCCGGCATGTTCTCGTTGGCGTGCATCAGCGAGAAGCGGAGTTCGGCTTCCTTGGAGAAGCGCTCGGCGTTGATCGGCACCAGCTTTCTGCCGACGATCTGGCTGAGGATCGATGCCGACGCGGCATAGAAGACGGCGGCCCAGACCATGTAACCGGGGATGGCGAAGGAATAGGTGCGGAAGTGGAAGACGAAGCCGCTCGACAGTTCCCAGAGCACGCCGATGAAGCTGACGAGAAGGATCGTCGACTGGATGAGGCCGAGAACGAGGCCGGTGGTGCTTTCGGCAAGGTTGCGGGCATCCTCGTGCAGGCGCTGGTCCGGATTGACGCCGATCAGCCCGCTTGAGGCGAGCCGCAAGGCCCGCTTGTGCTTCAGCCATTGATCGACGAGATCGCGGGTCAGGCCCTCGCGCATATAGAGCGCCGTCATCTGGTTCAGCCAGGCCTGGCCGACATTGAGAAGCAGCAGGGAGCCGGCGATCAAACCGAAAATCTGAAGCTGATGGAAGAATTCGCCGACATCGCGCCGCTGCAGCGAATCGTAGAACGGCGCGTTCCAGCGGTTGAGAACGACCTGGCCGTAGGCCGTCGCCAAGATGACGAACATAAGGATAGCGGCGAGAGACAGGATCTTGCCGCGCACTTTCGAAGCCCAGAAGGCTAAAAACATCAATTTGAGGCGATAGCCGAGGCTGAGATCGTATCCGACCCTATCTTGCCGCTGGCCGACAGCCCCGCCTTTGGCGTCGTCCGTCATCATGCATTCCTGTACAGCATCATCCCTGATTAACATGGTAGCGCGTGCTGTCCATCAACAGATTCTACCAGTCATTAATGCGTGAGTTACCTAGCTCAAAGTGCAGGCTGCGAATCACGATTGATTCGCGGCGCTGTCAGCGCTATCTAGAGGATCGTGGTGATTTGGCCGGCCGGCTTGCAGCCACGTTAAATAAGTCGCTAAAGGGCCGCGTGCGGACCGGTAGCGATTCTTTTTTCGCCACCGGTTTTTTTATTTGCCGGTTGTCCTGTTCGATCGAGTGAATGCAATGCCCATCAAGATTCCTGACACGCTGCCCGCTTTCGAAACCCTCGTTCAGGAGGGTGTGCGGGTGATGACTGAGACAGTGGCTATCCGCCAGGATATCCGCCCGCTTCAGATCGGGCTTCTCAACCTCATGCCGAACAAGATCAAGACTGAAGTGCAGATGGCGCGCCTTGTCGGCGCCTCGCCGCTGCAGGTCGAGCTGTCGCTGGTCAGGGTCGGCAACCACAAGGCCAAGAATACGTCGGAAGACCATCTGCTGGCCTTCTACCAGACCTGGGAAGAGGTGAAGCATCGCAAGTTCGACGGCTTCATCATCACCGGCGCGCCGATCGAGCTGATGCCCTTCGAGGACGTCAACTACTGGAGCGAGATGCAGGAGATCTTCGAATGGACGAAGACCAACGTGCATTCGACGATGAATGTCTGCTGGGGCGCGATGGCGGCGATCTATCACTTCCACGGCGTTCCCAAGCATGAGCTGAAGGAGAAGGCATTCGGCGTTTATCGCCACAAGAACCTGAAACCGTCCTCGGTCTATCTCAACGGCTTCTCGGACAATTTCGAGATTCCGGTGTCGCGCTGGACGGAAGTGCGCCGCGGCGACATCGAGAAGGCGCAGGGTCTCGAGATCCTGATGGAATCAAACGAGATGGGCGTCTGTCTGGTTCAGGAAGAGGCGAGCAAACGCCTCTACATCTTCAACCATGTCGAATACGATTCGACGTCGCTGTCTGACGAATATTTCCGCGACGTGAATGCTGGCGTGCCGATCAAGATGCCGCACAACTACTTCCCGCATAATGATCCGGCGCTGCCGCCGCAAAATCGCTGGCGCAGTCATGCACATCTGCTGTTCGGCAACTGGATCAATGAAATCTATCAGACGACGTCCTACGACCTTAACAAGATCGGCACGAAAATCTGACGGCTTATCAATCTGTTGATGCTATGCCGCTGCCTTTGCCGCAGCGGCATTTCTTTTTTGGCATTGGCAGTTGCGGTTCGCGGCAAATGGGGGCAGTTTCGCTGCCGGATGCGAACAGATTTCAGGACGATTGTATAATGGCGGAAGAGCTCAAGCGGGAAGTTTTCGGAACGACGAAAGACGGAGAAACCGTCTATCGTGTCGAGATCAAAGGCGGCGGTCTGACGGCCAAGATCATGAGCTGGGGCGCTGTCATTCAGGATCTCAGGCTCGACGGCCACGATGCCCCGCTGCTTCTCGGCTTCGACAATTTTGCCGACTATCCTGCCTACTCCTCCTATTTCGGTGCGACGCCCGGACGCTGCGCCAACCGCATCGGCGGCGGCAAGTTCACGCTCGACGGCAAGGCCTACCAGCTGGAGCTCAACGAAAAGGGTGTCTCGCACCTGCATGGGGGCAGCGATAACATTGCCAAGCGCAACTGGACGATCGTCGAGCATGCCGTCGATCGCGTTGTCCTGAAGATCGTCGATCCCGATGGCCGCGCCGGCTATCCGGGCAATTGCACTATCCAGGCGACCTACCGCGTTCACGGCAACGGCGAGTTCTCGATCGTCTATGAATCGACGTCCGACCAACCGACGCTCGCCAATGTCTGCCAGCATGCCTATTTCAATCTCGACGGCCGAGACGACGCGCTCGGCCACGACATCATGATCGCGGCCGATCACTATCTGCCGACCGACGAGCGGCAGATCCCGACAGGGGAACTGCGCCCGGTCGACGGCACGGCTTTCGATTTCCGCGAAATGGCGCCGATGAAGCGTTTCGAAGGTTCGGAACAGGCGCTCTACGATCATAATTTCTGCCTGTCGAAGGAGCGTGTCGCCAAGCGCACCGCCGTGCTGGCCCGCAGCCTCAATTCCGGCGTGTCGATGGAAGTGCGGACGACCGAACCTGGCGTGCAGTTCTATGCCGGCTTCAAGCTGAATGTCGCCGTGCCCGGTCTGGACGGCCGCAAGTACGGACCGTTCGCCGGCTTCTGCCTGGAGACACAGGTCTGGCCGGATGCGATCAATCACGAGGGCTTCCCGAATGCCGTGCTACGGCCGGGCGAGGTCCTGCGGCAGGAAACGGATTACATCTTCACCAAGAACTGACGCGTTCGATTTGATCGCTGGTTTTGCGAACCCTCGTGATCCGTCACGAGGGTTTCTTTTTGTGGCGCAGATTCAGCTTGAAGACTGGTTCTAAATAGGTTCTAATGCGCGCCTATGGATAGAACCAGTCTGATAGCAGAGCTGAATGCGCGCGGACTGCGCGACGAGGCCTCGACCGGACCGCTCTACAAGCGGCTGGCCCTGGCATTGACCGGTCTTGTTCAGGAGGGGTTGCTGAAGCCCGGCGCTGCGCTTCCCGGTGAGCGCGATCTTGCCGAGGCCCTGAAGCTTGGGCGTGTCACGGTGCGCACCGCCTATCGCGAGCTGATGTCTTCAGGCGCGCTTGAATCACGACACGGCAGCGGTACCTTCGTTTCGGCGCGTGTCGAGCGCATGGAGCAATCGCTCTGGCGGCTCTCGTCTTTCTCGGCAGACATGCGTTCGCGCGGCCGCTCTCCGGCGGCGAAAATCCTCTCCCGGCAAATCAATCAGCCATCGCCGGAAGAAAGCTTTCTGCTGGGGCTTGGTCAGGACGAGCCGGTGTTGCGGCTCGATCGTCTTCGTCTTGCCGATGGTTTGCCGCTGGCGATCGAGCGGGCCGTCGTTCCGGTCAAGTTCGTCGGCGAACAGGCGGGCGGCGAGGGTTCGCTCTATGACGCCCTGGCTGCCAACGGCCACAAGCCGGTGCGGGCGCTGCAGCGGCTGACGGCCGTGACGCTCGACCCATCCTCGGCCGCCATGCTGAACGTCAAGGCCGGTGCGCCGGCCCTGCTGATCGAGCGGATATCCCGCCTCGAAGATCAGCGCGTCGTTGAATATACCCGCTCGCACTATCGTGGCGATGCTTATGATTTCGTTGCAGAATTGAGAATTGGAGATGAACTATGAGTGAGAACACGTCGCTGATGCTGCAGGAAGCCGGCCAGTCGCCGGAGGTCGTGGCGACCCTGCTCGAAAAGGAAAAGCCGGCCTTTGCCGAAATTGCCAAGCTTTTCTCCTCGGCTCGGCCGAGCGTGGTGACGACCGCGGCGCGTGGGTCTTCCGACCATGCAGCCACCTTCTTCAAGTATCTTTTCGAAATCACCTGCGGCGTTCCGGTGGCTTCCGTCGGTCCGTCGATCGCGTCAGTCTATGGCGCGCCGCTACATCTGAAGGGCGGCATTCACTTCACGGTTTCGCAGTCGGGCGCCAGCCCTGACATCGTTGCCCTGCAAGAAGCGGCGAAGAAGGGCGGCGCGACCACGATCGCCGTTGTCAACGTTACCGATAGCCCACTCGGCAATCAGGCCGATATTGTGCTCGGCCTCAATGCCGGACCGGAAAAGAGCGTTGCCGCGACGAAATCCTTCATCGCTTCGGTTGCAGCACTTGCCGGTGTAACGGCTGCGATCGGCGGCGCTTCAGACCTGCAGGTCGCTCTGCAGAAGCTTCCGGGCGCACTGTCGGCCACATCGGGCATCGACACGGCCGCGGCCGAGGACGTGCTTTTCAACGCCAGCTCGCTTTACACCGCAGGCCGTGGACCGGCCTTCGCGATTGCGCTCGAAGCTGCGCTCAAGGCAAAGGAAACGTCTGGCCTGCATGCCGAAGCCTTCTCGCTGGCTGAATTGATGCATGGTCCGATGCGTCTCGTGCAGCCGGGCTTCCCGATCGTCGCCTTTGCGCCTGACGATGCCGCCTATGCCAATAACGTTCAGGCGCTCGAACGCTTGCAGAAGCTCGGCGCGACGACCGTACCCTTCTCGACGCAGCCGCTTTCCGGGGTCAACCTGCGTATTCCCTCGACCGGCAACGGTCTTCTCGATCCGCTGGTTTCGCTGCTCGTCTACTATCGCCTCATCGAGTCGGTCACGCGCCGCAAGGGCTTCGATCCCGACAAGCCGGCAAACCTGCTCAAGGTTACGGAGACCGTCTGATGTCCCGCAAGATCTTCACCGGCGCCCGGATCTTCGACGGCGAGCGCTTCCATGACGAAAGGGCGCTGGTCGTTTCGAACGGACGCGTCGAGACCATCGCTGCACTCAACGATCTGCCTGAGGGCGAGACGGTTGTGCTTGACGGTGGTGTTCTCTCGGCCGGTTTCATCGACGCGCAGGTGAACGGCGGCGGCGGCCGGATGCTAAACGACGAGCCATCGCCGGAGTCGATGTACATCATCGCCGATGGGCATCGCCGCTATGGCACGACAGCACTGCTGCCGACCTTGATCACCGACACGGCTGACGCCACCAAGGCGGCGATCGAGGCTGCCAAGGAAGCAGTCAAGATCAACCGCGGTGTCGCCGGTCTGCACCTCGAAGGCCCGCACCTGGCACCCGCCCGCAAGGGCGCGCATCTTGCATCGCTAATGCGTCCGGTCGAAGACGCAGACGTCAAGGCGTTCATTGCGGCGCGCGAAGCGATAGGCACGCTGCTTATCACAATGGCTGCCGAACAGGTGAGCGTGAAGCAGGTACGTGCGCTTGCAGAAGCCGGCGTGATCGTCAGCATCGGACATTCCGATTGCAGCAGCGAGCAGGCGGAAGAGCGTTTCGATGCCGGCGCCCGCGGCGTCACGCATCTGTTCAACGCGATGAGCCAGATGGGGCATCGCGCTCCGGGTCTCGTTGGTGCGGCGATCGATCACCCTTCAACCTGGTGCGGTGTGATCGCCGACGGCCACCATGTCGATCCGAAGGCACTGCGCACGGCGCTGCGTGCGAAGCGCGGCGAAGGAAAGCTTTTCCTCGTCAGCGATGCGATGTCGCTGGTCGGCTCCGACAAGAACAGCTTCACGCTGAATGGCCGCACCGTTCATCGCGAGAGCGGCAGTTTCTGCTCCAGGGTAGTTCTGGATGACGGCACTCTGGCGGGGTCGGATGTCGATATGGCGTCCAGCATCCGTTATTGCGTGACCTACCTCGACCTGACCCTGGCCGAAGCGCTGAGGATGGCGACGCTTTATCCGGCACGCTTCCTGCAGCTTGATGGCTACGGCCGCCTGTCTCCCGGATATCGCGCCGACTTCGTGCACCTGACCGACAAGATCGAGGTCACCGCGGCCTGGATCGGCGGGGAGAGGAAGTAGCGATGACTGCGATCACCGATGCTTATTTTTCGAACCTGATCGAGCGGCTCGGCCAGCTGAAATCGGCTCTCGATGTTCCAATGCAGCGGGCCGCCGCGGCGATCCTCGAAGCGGCCCGTAGCGACAAGCGGGTCTATGTCTTCGGCACCGGCCATTCCCATATGCTGGCCGAAGAGGTGCATTACCGGGCTGGCGGCCTTGCTTTCACCGTTCCTGTGCTTGTCGGTTCTGCGATGCTGCACGAGGGTGCGGTGATCAGTTCAGTCTATGAACGGACGGAAGGTCTCGTTCGTCCGGTGCTCGAGCGCTATGGCATGCAGCCGGGTGACGTCATCATCATCGCGTCCAATTCCGGCGTGAACGCCGCGCCGCTTGAAGCCGCCGATTATGGCCATGAGATCGGCGCCAAGGTAATCGCCATCACCTCGATCGAATATTCCAAGGCGATCGCCAACGGCCGCCGCAGGCTGGCCGAGGTTGCCGATATCGTCCTCGACAACGGACTTCCGCCGGGCGATGCCGTCATCGAGATCGAAGGGAGCGGGCTGAAGGTCGGGCCGGTCTCGACGGCAGTCGGGGCGACCGTGCTCAATGCGATCTTTGCCGAGGTGGCCTCGGAGCTCGCCAAGTCAGGCGATGCGCCGGTTTATCTCAGCGCCAACATGCCGGGCGCTGCAGAGGTGAACCAGCAGCTGGTCAAACGCTACCGGCCGCGCAACCCGCATCTCTGAAACGAAAAAGGCCGGCGGAGACGCCGGCCTTTTGCTTTGCCCCTGCGGACAATCAGTTCTTGGCGCGCTCGACGTAGGAGTTATCTTCGGTCGCGATGACAACGCGGATGCCGGCATCGATATGCGGCGGAACCAGTGTGCGGATGCCGTTCGAAAGGATTGCCGGCTTGTAGGAGGACGATGCGGTCTGGCCCTTGACGACCGGCTCGGTCTCGGTGATTTCGAGCGTCACATGGCGCGGCAGCTGGAGAGCCAGCGCAATGCCTTCGTGCATCGACAGGATGCAGGTCATGCCTTCCTGAAGATAGGCCTTCTGATCACCCATCGTCTCGTTGTCGACGACGACCTGGTCATAGCTTTCCGGGTTCATGAAGTGGAAGCCTTCGCCGTCCTCGTAAAGGAACTGGAAGTTGACGTCTTCGACGAATGCGCGCTCGACCTGCTCGGTCGTGCGCCAGCGCTCGGACACCTTCACGCCATCGACGATGCGGCGCATGTCGACCTGGGTCACCGGCGTGCCCTTGCCAGGATGGAAGTTGTTGGCCGTAAGAACGACATACAGCTTGCCATCCACTTCGAGAACGTTGCCCTTGCGGACGGAGGAGGCGATGATCTTGACCATAAGACTTCCTTGTAACTCAGCCTTCGGCGTCGTAGAGGACTGTCGCAATAGCCCTCTAGACGCGATTAATTTTCCTTTGGGGCGGCAACTAACTTAAAATCCGGCGAAAAGCCAGCCCAGCGTTGGCCGTCGCGGTGAAGAAAGCGGAGAATGAGCCTGACGAGCGCCAAAGCCTCGCCCTGGTGGACGCCCGACGTCCATGCGGATCGCCGCCCGTTCCTGATCGGGCGCAACGCGATCCAGGCCGCGCTGCGTCTTTATTTCGCCGGCGAAGATTTTGTCGAGGTCGATACGGCCGCACTTCAGGTGTCACCGGGCAACGAGGCGCATCTGCATGCCTTCGCGACTGAAGCGCTGACGACGGATGGCCAGCCGGCGCCGTTCTATCTGCACACCTCGCCCGAATTTGGCTGCAAGAAGCTCCTCTCGGCGGGTGAGCAGCGGATCGCCTGCTTCGCGCATGTCTATCGCAACCGTGAGCGCGGGCCGCTGCACCATCCTGAATTCACCATGCTGGAATGGTACCGGGCGGGAGAAAGCTACGAGACGCTGATGATGGATTGCGTGCGGATCGCAGCACTCGCTGCCGAGACCGCCAAGGCATCCAAACTGACGTATCGCGGTGCCGAGGCCGATCCTTTTGCCGGCCCGGAGCGGATTTCGGTTGCCGAGGCTTTCGATCGCCATGCCGGGATCAATCTGCTTGGCTCCGTTGCTGCCGATGGCTCGACCGATCGCGAGCATCTGGCGGCCGAATTGCGCCGCAACGGCCTGCGTGTCGCCGAAGACGATGGCTGGGCCGATCTCTTTAGCCGCGCGCTGGTCGAGAAAATCGAGCCGCATCTCGGTTTCGGCCGCATAACCATTCTCGACGAATATCCTGTTTCGGAAGCTGCTCTGGCGCGGCCGTCAGGCCGGGATCCACGGGTTGCCGAGCGCTTCGAGGTCTACGCCTGCGGCGTCGAGCTCGCCAATGGTTTCGGCGAGCTGACGAATGCTGCCGAACAGCGGCGCCGTTTCGAGATCGAGATGGCCGAGAAGGCACGCATCTATGGCGAGCGCTATCCGCTGGACGAGGATTTTCTCGAGGCGTTGCAGATCATGCCGGAGGCGAGCGGCATCGCGCTCGGCTTCGATCGGCTGGTGATGCTGGCGACCGGTGCTTCGCGCATCGATCAGGTGCTGTGGGCGCCCGTCGCGGAGTATGGCCGATGAATATCGTCAGGCCGATCAAGAGCGTCGATGACCTGTCGAGCGCAGGCTTGATCGGGGACGCCGACCGGCTGGCGCTCGAAGATGTCGCGGCGCGCTATGCGATCGGGTTGACGCCATCGATTGCGGCGCTGATCGACCGTGCAGACCCGGCCGATCCCATTGCTCGCCAATTCGTGCCCGATGTTTCCGAACTGCAGACGACACCGGAAGAGCGGGACGATCCAATCGGTGATCTCCCGCACAGCCCTGTTGAAGGGATCGTGCATCGCTATCCGGATCGCGTGCTGCTGAAGGCGGTGCATGTCTGCCCGGTCTATTGCCGTTTCTGTTTCCGCCGCGAGATGGTCGGGCCGCAAGGTCTCGGCACGCTCGAACCGGAGGCAATGAAGGCAGCCTTCGACTATATCCGCCAGCATGACGAAATATGGGAGGTCATTCTCACCGGTGGCGATCCCCTGATCCTCTCGCCGCGGCGGCTGGAGGACATCATGCGGGAGCTCTCGGCGATTGATCACGTCAAGATCGTCAGGTTTCATACCCGCGTGCCCGTGGTCGATCCGCGCAAGATCGATGTGGCGCTCATCGACGCCCTGAAGGCGAGCGGCAAGACCGTCTACATCGCGCTGCACGCCAATCATCCACGCGAGTTTACGGCCGAAGCGCGGGCGGCCTGCGCGCGGATCGTCGATGCCGGTATCGTCATGATCAGCCAATCGGTGCTGCTGAAGGGCGTTAACAATGATGCGGACGTGCTTGCGTCGTTGATGAAGACGTTCGTCGAGAACCGTATCAAGCCCTATTACCTGCATCATCCCGACCTTGCGCCCGGCACCAGCCATTTCCGGCTGTCGATCGAGGAAGGGCAGGCGATCGTCGCAGCCTTGCGCGGCCGCATATCCGGCCTCTGCCAGCCAGCCTATATTCTGGATATTCCGGGCGGCTACGGAAAGACCGTGATCGCCGAAAGCGGCGTTCGCAAAACCGCCGACGGTTGCTTCTCGGTCTCCGATTACAGGGGCGGCGAGCACAGCTATCCTCCGGCGGGATAGAAGATTTCCGTTCCATTTCTGCACTGGGAAGTCCTTCGCGCCGCTCCTGTATTACGCCAAACTGGCGAGGCAAGTATTTGAGCAGAAACGGCGAAATTCAATCAGGGCGCGATACTCGATAAAACTTTAAGTGTGAATCTTGCTCATCTTTAACCAGACAAATTAGCGGAATATTGGGTTTTCCGGCCTAAAAGAGCGCTCATGATGAAGGCGATGAACGCCTGCTCTGGATCATGACAATCTTGGAGATGTTCGGATGAACAAGACAATCCGCGATATTATAGCCAAATTCGGCAAGCTTCCCGCGTCGATCGACCAGGTCGCCGACGACGCCGATCTCTACGCGGCGGGTCTGACATCCTTTGCATCGGTCCAGCTGATGCTGGCGATCGAAGAAGCGTTCGATATCGAATTCCCCGACAATCTTCTCAACCGCAAGTCCTTCGCCAGCATCTCGGCGATCGAAAAGACCGTCGATATGATCAAGGACAGCCGGAAGGTCGCCTGATGAACTTCCCGGTTAAGATCACGGAAGAGAGCTTTGCGGCGCGGGCCGCGCGCGTCGCCGAGATTGCGGCTAAGCACGCCGACACCGTCGATGCCGAAGGCCGTTTCCCGCGGGAAGCTGCCGATGCGATGAAGGCCGAACGTCTGCTCGGCATCCAGATCCCCCGCCACCTTGGCGGCGAGGGCGCGACGACGACCGAAATCGCCGAACTCTGCTCTGTTCTTGGCCAGGCTTGCGCCGCAAGCGCCATGGTTTTCGCCATGCACCACATCAAGCTTTCTAGCCTTGTCGAGCATGGTGCTGACAGCGAGTGGCATGCAGGTTTCATGCGGCGTATCGCGGCCGAACAGCTGCTGATCGCCTCTGCGACGACCGAAGGCGGCATTGGCGGCAATCTGCGCAACAGCATCTGCGCCATCGAGATCACCGGCGATACTTGCCGTCTCGAAAAGGACGCGACCGTCATCTCCTACGGCTCACATGCCGATGCTATCCTGATCACGTCGCGCAGCGGCCCGGAGGCCGCGTCTTCGGATCAGGTGCTGACGGCATTCCTCAAGGACCAGTACACGCTCGAGCGAACCCATGTATGGAATACGCTCGGCATGCGCGGCACCTGCTCCGACGGCTTCCTCTTCAAGGGCGAAGCGCCGGCGGCACAAATCCTGCCGAAGCCGTTTGCCGAAATCGCAGCCCAGTCGATGCTTGCCTCCTCGCATCTCCTCTGGAGCGGCGTCTGGTACGGCATCGCGGTCGATGCCGTCTGCCGAGCCCAGGCGTTCGTGCGCGCTGCCGCACGCAAATCGCCCGGCGCTCCGCCGCCCGGTGCGCTACGCCTTGCCGAGGTTTCGAACCTTCTGCAGATGGTCAAGTCGAATGTCGTCGCGGGCCTGAAGGCCTATGAAGACGCAAAGGCCGATCCCGACAAGCTGTCGTCGATGGGTTTTGCCGTTGCCATGAACAACGTGAAGATCGCCTCGTCGGAAACGATCCTCGAGATCGTCAACCACGTCATGCTGATCTGCGGCATCATGGGCTACAAGAACGGCACGCCTTTCAGCGTCGGCCGGCACCTTCGCGATGCGCATTCCGCGCAGCTGATGATTTCCAATGACCGCATCCTCGGCAACACGTCGAGCATGCTTCTCGTCCACAAGCAGGACACTAGCCTACTGGGGTGACTCACATGGATATGCAGACCTCGTTTCTGGACCGGCTTTTCGAATCCGGCCTGCTGATCGATACCGGCGTTGACGGCCTCTACGGCCGCAGCGGCCAGTTCGAAGACGTAATCTCCGCTTTCGAGCGGCTGATCGACAGGTTCGGCGGCGCCGACGGTGCCGAAGCCATGCGCTTTCCGCCAGGCATGAACCGGGCGATCTTCGAGAAAAGCGGCTATATGAAGAGCTTCCCGCAGCTTGCGGGTACGGTGCACAGCTTCTGCGGCGCCGAGCTCGATCACATGAACCTGCTGCAATGCATGGAAGTCGGTGACGACTGGACCAAGGGCCAGGAAGCGACCGAGATCGTGCTGACGCCGGCGGCCTGCTATCCGCTCTACCCGACGGTCGCCAAGCGCGGCAACCTGCCGGCAAAGGGCGGTCTTTACGATCTGCAGTCCTACTGCTTCCGCCATGAGCCTTCCAAGGATCCGGCACGCCAGCAGCTGTTCCGCATGCGCGAATATGTCTGCATGGGCACCGAGAGCCACGTGACGGATTTCCGCCAGCGCTGGATGGATCGCGGCGTCGAGATGATGAAGCTGGTTGGCCTCGAGGTGGTCATCGACGTGGCGAACGATCCATTCTTCGGCCGCGCCGGCAAGATGATGGTCAACAACCAGCGCGACCAGAACCTCAAGTTCGAGCTGCTGATCCCGATCACTTCGACCGCCAATCCGACCGCCTGCATGAGCTTCAACTACCATCAGGACTCGTTTGGCCTGAAGTGGGGTCTGAACCTTGAGGATGGCAGCGTGGCGCATACCGCCTGCGTCGGCTTCGGTCTGGAACGTATCGCGCTTGCACTGTTCCACCATCACGGTCTCGACGTGAAGGAATGGCCGGAAAATGTCCGCAAGGCGCTCTGGGGCTGAGACGTCTGATGAAGGCTGTTTTCCCGGCTATCGCTCCGGATGGCTACGTCAGGCATGCGCTCCATTCCAGCGAGCGCATGTGGCCGGAAACCAATTGCTATATCGATCTCTGGATCGAGGTACTGAACACGCTCGGCCTGCCCCCGGAAGCGATGCTCGGCTTCACCATCACGCAGGATTTCGAGGGCGACCAGTTCACCTTCTTCAAGGTGCCGCTGGAAGATCTGGAAACGCTCTACGGCATTCGCGTCAGCGAACTGGCGATCTTCGATCGCGTCGAGCGCCATATCGAAACGCAGATCGGCCGCGGGCGGCTCTGCCTGATCGAGATGGATTCCTATTACATGCCCGACACCCAGGGCACTGCCTACCGCACCGAGCACGGCAAGACGACCGTGGCGATCAACCGGCTGGATTTCGATGCGAAGCGCGTCGAGTATTTCCACAATGCCGGGTTCTTCGCGCTGGATGGCGAGGATTTTGACGGTCTGTTTCAGCTGAATTCAGGCGCGGACGGAGCGTTGTTTCTGCCCTACACTGAATTTGCCAAGTTTCCGGTGATGCTTCCAGGCGATGCGGAGATGCGGGCGGCTTCCCAAACAATCTTCAGAAAGCATCTCGCCCACCGCCCGGCCCGCAATCCGATCCGCGCCTTTGCCTCGGTCTTCCCGCAACAGGTCGAGGAAATTGCCGAGCGGCCCTTCGGCTTCTTCCACAAATATGCCTTCAACACGCTTCGCCAGTTCGGCGCCAATTTCGAGCTGGCGGCGGATCATCTCGCCTGGCTTGCGCCGGGGCAGTTCGGCAGCGCCGAGGCGGATGCGCGGCAGATTTCTGAGACGGCCAAATCCGTGCAGTTCCAATTGGCGCGGGCCGTGACCCGCAAGAAATTCGAGCCGCTGCAGACCGCGCTTGATCCGGCCGCCGATGCATGGGATTCCATGATGGCTTCGATTTCCGAGCGGCTGTGACACCGGAGGCTTGATCATGCGAGGCAGGTTGGCGAGCGTCGGCGCAGAAGAGGTCCTGCTTTCGGAAGGCTGGAACCTCGTTCTCACGGAACCCGATGCCTATGCCGTGCCGCATGATATCCCGCCGACGTCGCAGTTCATCGCCGCACCGGTGCCCGGCACCGCTGCCGAAGCGCTCGAGAGAGCCGGCCTGTTCGACAGGGAAAATCCGGAGCCTCTGAACACCCGGGATGCCTGGTATGTCTGCCGCCTGTTCGACACAGAACCGGGAGACTGGATTCTGCGGCTGGAGGGACTGGCAACGCTTTGCCACGTGTTCGTCAACGGCCAAGAGCTGCTGTTTTCGGAAAGCATGTTCACCGCTCACGAAATTCCGGTGACGCTTGCAGGCGGCGACGAGCTTGCGCTGTGTTTCCGGGCACTTGCGCCGAAGCTTACCGAGCCCGGGCCGCGCGCCCGCTGGCGCCCGCAGATGATCACGCCGCCGGGCCTCAAGAATGTCCGCACCACCGTGCTCGGCCATATGCCGGGCTGGTGCCCGGAGATCCACGCCATCGGACCGTGGCGGGCGATATCGCTGGTGCGCAGCGGCCCTGTTTCGATCGACAATGTCTCGATCCGCAGCGTTCTGGATGAGGATGGCAGCGGACGGGTCAGCGTTTCGCTTTATTCCGCCGCGGAGGATCCGATCCTTCAGCTGCGCTGCGGCGGGGAAGAGACGGCCTTTGAAAAGATCGGCGAGAACCACTATTCGGCCATCCTCAAGCTTGCCGATGTGAAGCCGTGGTGGCCGCACACGCACGGCACGCCTGAACTCTACGATCTGGCGCTGGTTTCCGACGACGTCGAGTATCCGCTCGGCAAGACCGGTTTCCGCACGATCACCCTCGATCGCGGGGCCGATGGCGACGGCTTCGGGATTTGCGTCAACGGCGAGCGCGTCTTTTGCCGGGGTGCCGTCTGGACCACCGCCGACATCGTGCGGCTTCCCGGCGCGCGGGCCGATTACGAGCCGTTCCTGCGGCTGGCTGCCGAGGCCGGCATGAACATGATCCGCGTCGGCGGCACGATGGTGTACGAGACGCCCGATTTCTTCGCGCTCTGCGATGAGCTCGGCCTGCTCGTCTGGCAGGACTTCATGTTTGCCAATTTCGACTATCCACGCAACGACAAGACCTTCATCGGTCACGTCCATGCCGAAGTCGAAGGGTTCCTGCATGGGGTTCAGGCCTCACCCTCGCTTGCCGTGCTCTGCGGTGGCAGCGAGGTGCACCAACAGGCGGCGATGCTCGGGTTGCCGCGGGAGTTCTGGGGCGGTCCGGTGAGTGACGAAGTGATCCCGGCGATCGCTTCGCGGCTGCGGCCGGATGTGCCCTACGTTCCGAATTCGCCCTATGGCGGGGCCATGCCGTTTTCGCCGAATGCAGGGGTCACGCACTACTACGGCGTTGGCGCCTATATGCGCCCGCTTGACGATGCGCGCCGGGCCGATGTGCGTTTCGCCGCCGAAAGCCTTGCCTTCGCGCATGTCCCGCAGCAGAGAACGTTGCAGCGGCATCTCGACGTGCCCTCCGTTCACAGCCCTCTCTGGAAGGCCCGGGTGCCGCGCGACCGCGGCGCGTCCTGGGATTTCGAGGATATCAGGGATCACTATCTTGGGCTGCTCTACGATACCGATCCGGCGAGGCTTCGCCGCGAAAATCCGGAACGCTATCTCGATCTTTCCCGTGCCGTCACAGGCGAAGTGCTGACCGAGACCTTTGCCGAATGGCGCCGCACCGGATCTCGTTGCGACGGCGCGCTGGTCTGGACGCTACAGGATCTGCTGCCCGGACCGGGCTGGGGGGTGATCGATTCCACCGGCGAACCCAAGCCCGTCTGGCATGCAATGCGCCGGGCCTTCCGGCCTTTGCAGGTGGTGCTGACGGACGAAGGGACCAATGGTCTGGATGTGCATGTGATCAATGAGACGGCTGCTGATCTTGCGGTGGAACTTGAGCTTATATGCTTCCGCGACGGCCGGCAGCAGGCGGCAAGCGGCAGCCAGAGCCTGACAATCGCAGCGCGGAGCAAGCAGAAGATCGCGGCGACCGAACTTTTCGGGGCCTTCTTCGATACCACCTACGCCTTCCGTTTCGGCCCGCCATCGCATGACGTTACGGTGGCGCGGCTGCGCTCGGTGGAAGGTGACCTGCTGGCCGAGGCGTTCCACTTTCCGCTTGGTCGGGCAAAGGCGTTTCACGATGCCGATGTTGCCGTGACATTGGTGGATGACGGCGGCGCATGGGCACTCGATGTCTCCGCCAACTGCCTTGCCCAGTCGCTTCACATCGATGCTGCTGGGTACCGCCCAGCTGACGACTGGTTTCATCTGGCGCCGGGTATCCAGCGCCGTATCCGGCTGACGCCTGTTGGCACTAAGGCGGGAGAGCCTCAGGGCGAGGTGCTTTGCGCCGGCAGTATGCGCCGCTTTGCTTTCGGCGTGGGTGGTTGAAAAACAGATGCCTATCCGATCTCTCTACCGTGCCTTTCGCTCCCATGTCCTGCAGCGGCTGATCCCGAAATCCCGGGTGGCTTTCGATCCGGCACGGCCGATCGAAGTTGCCGGCTATCTGTCGATGATGGCCGGTGTAGGCGAATCCGCGCGGCTTTGCGCCGACGCGCTGGCGGCGGGCGGCCGACGGATCTCGCTGCGGGATGTCAGCACACATACCGATGAAGGCGCGTCCGTCGAATGGAAGGCTGCCGCAGGCAATGCGGTTCAGCCGGGAACGCGTATCTGGCACCTCAATCCGCCAATGCTGCCGCGGCCGGTGCTCAGCACCGGACTGCGGGAATTCGCCTGCGCCTATAACATCGGCTATTGGGCTTGGGAGCTGGAGATCGTGCCACCGGAGTGGCGGAACGGCGCGCGCTATGTCAACGCGGTTTTTGTCCCCTCCGAATTTACCCGCAAGGCGATTGCGCCGCTGACCAGTGCGCCTGTCGTCGTCGTGCCGCATCCGGTGACGGAGAAGCCGGCTGCGGACGGGATGCGAGCGAAGTTCGGTGTCGAGGACGACGCGTTTCTGGTCAGCTTCATCTTCAGCGCCGGATCGTCGATCAACCGCAAGAATCCGCAGGCTGTCATCGATGCTTTCAAGACCTTTCAGCGGCGCTGCCCAAAGGCTTTCCTGCTGATGAAGGGAAGCGGTGATCCGGCGAAGGATCCCGGCCTTGCAGCCCTTTACCGTTCGGCCGAGGGCAATAGCCGGATTCGTATCGTCACGGACAAGCTGGCGAGCAGCGAGATCAACGGGCTGATCCGCGATTCCGACGCCTATATCTCCCTCCACCGTTCGGAAGGTTTCGGCCTGACCGTTGCCGAAGCGATCATTCACAATACCCCTGTCGTGACCACGGGATGGTCCGGCACCGTCGATTTCTGCGACCCAGAAAATACCTGGAACGTCGCGCCATCGCTGATCCCAGTTGTCGATACGCATCCGGAATTTGCGGCGCTGAAGGGTGCAGTCTGGGCCGATCCGTCGCCTGAAGTGGCGGCGGGCTACCTCGATCAGATTTATTCCGACCCGGAGGCGGCGAAGGAAAAGGCCGCTCGCGCCAAGCGCTTCCTGGTCGCCTATCTGGAGGCCAATACCTACGAGAAAGCGCTGCAGGCGCTTGCCGGTGCGGGCCGTTAACCGAACTCCTCGGCCCTTATTTAACGGTTTCACATTAGGAATGGCTGAGAAGCCAATGGAAAGAGACGGATGTCGAACGGGATCATAGCGAATTCGGTGATGAACGCGGCTGCGGGTATGCTGCTGCTGGCTACCGGTTTTGCATCGTCGATCATCACCGCCCGCCTGCTTGGCCCGGAGGCAAACGGCATCGTTGCCTTTTCGCTCTGGCTTGTGGTCACCGGCGCGTCGATTGCCGAACTGGGTTCCAGCATCACGCTTCTGAAGACGCTGCCGCAATTGAATGTGCAAGGCTACGACAGCAAGCGCCGCATGGGCTTTGCCTCGATCCTCGTCACCTTCATGCTGTTTTCGACGGTGGTGCTGCTCGGGCTCTACGGCATCTTCTTCCTGTCGTCGGAAGAGATGCATTGGGCCGAAACGGCGCCGTCGGTGGCGATGGTGACGGGCGCGCTGTTCTTCATTCAGGCTATCGGCTCCTTCGTCAAATTCTACCTGATCGGCGAAAAGCGTCTCGGCGATTTCTTCAAGCTCACCGTCGGGGTCTCGATCCTGCAGCTCGGTGGCGTCGCGATCGGCGCGGTGCTGTATGGCGTAGAGGGCGTGCTGATCGGCTATGCGCTCGGCCAATTGGTGTTCTTCATCGCGACCATGCCGATCCTGCTCACCAAGCGGGACAGATGCGATATTTCGCTCAGCGTCCTCGCCTCGTCGTCGGTGATCATATCGACGCAGTTCCTGATTGATTCTGTTTTCATAAATCGCCTCGAACTGCTGTTCCTGCAGCAATTCTGGTCGGTCGAGATGGTCGGTTACTACGCGATCGGTCTGTCGGTCGCCAATATCGCCCTGCAGCTGCCGATCCAGATGACCGGCAGCCTGCTGCCCTATTATTCGGAGCAGCGGCACAACAGTAAGGATTCGACGCTGCCCGTCGAGGTCTTCGCCGCGGTCACCCGCAGCATGGCCTATATCATCATGCCGATGAGCTTTGGACTGGCGGCGATCTCGGGTGTTCTCGTTGTCAGCGTGTTCGGCGAAGCCTTCCGCCCGAGCGGTCCCGTCGTCATGCTTCTGGCGCTGGCCGCACCTGCCTACACCTTCATGCAGATCCTCAGCCTCTACCTGCTGTCCATGGACCGGGTGCGCGATCGCCTGAAGACCAGTGTGATTGGTGGCCTTGTCATGGTAGGCGGTTGTTTACTCCTGGTGCCTACTTTTGCGGCGGAAGGCGCTGCGGTCGTTCGCATCGCTGTTTTTGTCGTGATGTGCGTGATCATGATCAAACAGACCGGCTTTGGAAGTCAGCTTTCGACCCTCTATGTCAGCCTCGCGAAGGTGACGGTGGCGGCCGTGCTTTGCGCATTGGCCGCTCTCGCGGTCCTTGAGCTCGTCCACAATCCTGTTTGCCTGGTGCTGGCGATCATCGCAGGCGGTGTCGCCTATCTGCTCGCACTCAAACTTCTCAAGGTCATTCCGAGACAAGACGCAATTGTCATTCGCTCGATCCTCAGCAAGGTGCCGTCTGCGTTGCGCGGCCCGGCGTTGAAGGCCGCGCAATTCATCGCGCCGCTGCAGCCGGAGAATGATCATAAAAAACCAGCCGAGGCCGTTCACGAGCCGGCTGAAGGTGCTGGCCGCAGCGCCGCCTTCCCGGTTGCCTTCGACGGCACGATCGGGCTGTTCATGCCCGAAAATCCTGCCGTCACCAAGCGGTCCTCCGCCGTCCTCTTCGTCAGCCCCTGGGGCTTCGAGGAAATGTGCAGCCGCAAGTTCTATCGCGTCGCTGCCGAGCATTTTTCGGATATCGGCGTTCCCAGCCTTCGCTTCGATTATCTGGGCACCGGCGACGCACTTGATTTCGGCAATCAGCCGGCAACGCTGTCCAGCTGGGAAGCATCGGTTCGTGCTGCGGCCGAAGAGCTGAAATCGCTGAGCGGTTGCGACCAGATCATCCTGATCGCACAGGGGATCGGTGCAGCGCTGGTGCAGCGTATCGGCGCGACGATCCCAGGCGTCAGTGGCGTCGCGATGCTGGCGCCGGTTCTCAGCGGGCGTGGCTATCTGCGCGAATTGAACATGTGGGCGAAGATCATTCACGCCGATCTCGGCCTTAGCAAGGAGCACGCTCCGGCGGATCAGGTAACGATCGCGGGCCTGTTCATGCCCGAGGCGATTGCCGCGGAAATCCGCAAGCTCAATCTGACGGCGCCGGAGAGCCTGGCTGCATCGCATTATGTGATCTTCGAGCACCCATCGCGCGTCGGCGATTCCAGCTTTGCCACTGCCCTCAGATCACTCGGCGCGACCGTCGACGAGACTGTGTTCGAGGGGTATGACGAGCTGGCGACCAATCCGCTGTTTGCGAAGACGCCGATGCGTGTCGTTGCCGAACTGACGCGCTGGATCGAGACGAACACGGTGCCGGATGCCACGGCGGCAAATTCGGTGGTTCCCGCCGAGAACCAGATCCTGCACGGCGATGGCTTTGAAGAAGTGCCGGTGCGTTTCGGTGCGCATCACCATCTCGTCGGCGTCATCAGCCGGCCGGTTGGGGCGTCCAAGGGCAATTCGGTGATGTTCCTCACGACCGCTTACGACCGGCATGCCGGTTGGGGCCGGGCGATCGTCGACATGTCGCGCGAGCTTGCACGCCAAGGCGTGACGTCTCTGCGCTTCGATTCCGCCAATGTCGGCGACAGCGTTCCGCGCCCTGATGCACCGGACCAGATCCTTTATTCGCAGACGCAGATCGATGACGCTGTCTCCGCGCTCGATCTCCTGGAGACCCATGTTCCTGGCCCCGTGATGGTCGCCGGGCGCTGCAGCGGGGGCTATGTGGCCTTCCGTGCCGGCATTGCCGATGAGCGCCTGAAGGCGGTCGTCTCGATCAATCCTTTCGTCTATTACTGGGATCCTGCCGTTCAGGTCGCCAAGGAGCATGTGGTCTCGGTACCGCGCAGCGTCGACGATTACAGCCAGCGGCTGATGAACATCGAGACGCTGAAGCGGCTTTTCCGTGGTCAGGTCGATGTGAAGGCGGCCTTCCAGAACATCTTTATCGCCCTCGGCCGCCGGGTGTCGCATCGCTTCGCGCCGCTGATCGAGCTGCTGCCGCACAAGGGGCATGTGGCGCGCGAGGTGAAACAGGCCTTCGCATCGTTCGGCAAGCGCAACGTGCCGCTGACACTCATCTACAGCGAAGCGGATGTCGGCCTCGACCACATGTATTTCCACTTCGGTCCTGGTGGTCGCAAACTATCGCGCTATCCGAACGTGCGTCTCGTGATGCTTGAGGATGCCGACCACAATCTGACGCCGCTGGAATCGCGCCGGATCGTGCTGGATGAGATCGCCAAGCTGGCGAAAGCTTAAGCGGCAATCCGCTGGAAAGCCGGGATACCGAGCGATCTGTAGAGATCGATATAGAGTCCGGCGACGTGATCCCATGAATAGGGTCTGGCGGCAGCGATCAGCGCATCGCGCATTGCCGCCGGTTCCGCCGAAATCGCCGCGAAGGCCTGCTCGAGTGCTGCCGCTGCATTTTCCGGATCGCTGAAATCGGCAATCGATAGCGGCATCTTGCGTTCGGCTAGTGCCACATAGGCAGCATTGCCGTTGAGAACCGGATAAAGGCCGGCACTCATCGCTTCCAGCGCAACGAGGCCGAAGCCTTCGTATTCGGATGCTGAGGCGAAGAGCGATGCCGCCGAGACCAGAGATCGTATCTCCGGATTGGCGATGCCGACATGAAGGCCGACCGCACGATCGAGGCCGCGGGCCGCGATCTCGCGCGTGAGATCGGCGCCTTTCAGATCCGATTCCGAGCCGACGATATCCAGATGCCATTCCGGATCACGGGCGGCCAGAACCTGCATGGCATCGAGGAGATGGTCGAGCCGCTTGTTGACCGAGAAGCGGCCGATGGTGACGATCCGGCGGCGCGGCTGGCGTGATGCGCTGTCTGCGAACTTGCCGATATCGACGCCGTTCTCAATCAGCACGGTATTGCCGGCGATCTGTGAGAACTGGGCGATATCGGAGGCGCTGCAGCCGATGACACGCTTGTAGTTCATCGCCGAGAACCGTGTCAGCGTCTGGAACCATATCTTCTTGAGGGCCGCATGCTTCTGCGTGTGAAAGAAGCCGCCATGCGTCGTCGCGATCATCGGCCTCCGGTGAAGGACGCGGCTGAGTGCCAGCGCGTCGAAAAAGAAATCGATCGCGTGGACGTGGACAAGATCGGCGTCGGCGAGATGGCGAAGGACCTGCAGTGCGATCGGATAGCGGGTGCTGCCGGACCAGGGGATACGCACGACGTCGATACCGTCGATAATCTCATGCGGCGGAAGCTTGCGGTCGCGCGCCGTGAACAGCGTGTCGAGCGTGACGACCCGGACGCGGTAGCCGCGCTTGACGGTCTCGCGCGCCAGGTTGGCGACCACGTCTTCGAGTCCGCCGCGGTTCGGCAGGAACTGGCGCACGACATGCACGATCAGCGGTGCTGCATTTGCCTGCTCTGCCTTTGCTTCCAATGCCATGCTCCCTGATCCCGGAACGGGCCGCGCCATAGTGCCGGACGAGATACCGGATCGCCTTAAGGCCCGGTTTACGGAGCGCGCGGCAGCCGGAAATCTTCCGGAAGAGAGTTAATCCTGGAGATCAGAATGCCTTGAAGGTCAGCGTCGTCAGGGAGCGGACGATACCGGGGATACTGGCGATGTTATCGTTGATGAACTTGCCGATGTCCTGGCCTTCTTCGATATAGACCTTCATCAGCAGGTCGTAGTCGCCGCTGGTTGAGTAGAGCTCAGAAACACGTTCCGTCTGGTAGATGGCGTCGGCAACCTCGTAGGTCTTGCCGGGTGCGCACTGGAGTTGGACGAAAATGGGCTTCATGGGGATTTCCTGCGGAGTGAATGTTTGCGCGCATAATGCGCGAAACCGCTCCCATGATGCAAGCTCAAGACTTCGCCTCAGTCTCGATCCAAGCACGAAAGGCCGCCAGCGGCGGATAATCGGCGCGTTCGGAAGGGTGGGCGAGATAGTAGCGCTCGCGGCTTTCGATTTCTCCATCGATGGCAGCGACGAGATCGCCGCGCTTCAGCTCGTCCTGGATGAGGAAAGTCGGCAGCAGCGCAACGCCAAGCCCGGCGACGGCCGCCTGGGCGGCGGTGGCGAACTGGTCGAAGAGCATGCCGTGAAGGCTCTGGAAGGCAACGCCGTTTTCGGCAAACCATGCCTCCCAGGCATCCGGCCGGGTCGTCAGATGCAGCAGCGGCACGTCCAGCAAATCATGGGCCTTGCCGATGCCGTGACCCTTCAGAAATTGCGGACTGCAGGCTGGAACTGTCTTCTCCGACATCAGCAGCGTCAGTTCGGCTCCGGGCCAATAGGGATGGCCGAAATGGATGGCTGCGTCGATCGAATCGAGGCGGAAATCGAAGGGCGAGAGCCGGGTAACGAGATTGATGGTGACGCCGGGATTCTGGCTGAGAAAGCGGCCGAGTCTTGGCGCCAGCCAGCGGGTCCCGAAAGTTGGCAGAATGGCGAGGTTCAGCGTTCCGCCATAGGGGTTGGCGCGCAGGTTCAGCGAGGCACTCGAGATGCGGCGCAGCGCCTCGCGGATCTCCCTCGCATAGCCGTCGCCTGCCAGCGTCAGCCGGACGGTCTGGCGTTCGCGCAGGAAGAGTTCGACGCTCAGCTGCTCTTCCAGAGCCTTGATCTGCCGGCTGACGGCACTCTGTGTCAAATCGAGTTCGCGGGCGGCGGCGGTAACGCTGCCGGTCCGCGCGGCGGCTTCGAAGGCCGCGAGCAGCGATATCGAGGGCAGGAAGCGGCGGGATGCGAGCATAGTTCAGTCCATTTCAGAATGACCTGTTTCCGAAACGTCGATATTCACGGTGAAAACCGGTTTGTAAAGAAATCTGTCGCGCATATTCGGAATGAACTCGTGGCCTGATGGAAATCATCCATTCGCGGTGAGATGCCTGCTATGAAGGCATCGGAGAGTGCTTTCGCGGTTGCCGTCGCGGCGCTAGATTAACGGCGGTTTCGCCTTTGGATGGATTGACCGATGCTGAATGATCCGCGCTCGCATGGACTTTGGGAAAAGACTGCGCCCCAGCCGCCTGTAACCGCGCCGCTGACCGGATCCGTGCGGGCCGATGTGGTGATTGTCGGCGGCGGCTATACCGGGATTTCTTCCGGCCTCCATCTGGCGGAAGCCGGCAGCAAGGTCGTTCTTCTCGAAGCCAAGGAAATCGGCTTTGGCGGCGCCGGGCGCAATGTCGGTCTGATCAATGCCGGCATGTGGGTGATGCCTGATGATCTTCCCGGTGTGCTCGGACCGGTTCACGGCGAGAGGCTGCTCGACATGCTGGGCAATGCGCCGCGCCTGGTGATGGAGCTGATTGCCAAGCACGACATTTCCTGCGAGCTCGAAACGAATGGAACTCTGCACTGCGCCGTCGGCTCCGAGGGGCTGAAGGAGATCGAGAACCGGGCGGCGCAGTGGGGCAAGCGGGGTGCGCCTGTGACCGTGCTGGATGCAGCGGAGACGGCGCGCCGGATCGGTAGCGATGCCTATGCCGGAGCGCTTCTGGACATGCGAGCCGGAACGCTGCAGCCGCTCGCCTATGCCCGTGGGCTGGCGCGAGCTACCGTGCAAGCCGGTGTTTCCCTGCACACGGCAAGCCCAGTGATTGCGACGGAGCGTCAGGGTGGGAAATGGGTCGTCTGCACCGAACAGGGGACCGTTACCGCTGACTGGATCATCGTTGCGACGGATGCCTATAGCACCGGCCCCTGGGAACAGGTGCGCACCGAACAGGTGCATCTCCCCTATTTCAATCTCGCGACCACGCCGCTTGGCGATAATCTGCGCAAGTCGATCCTGCCCGGCCGCGAAGGCGTTTGGGATACCAAGGAAATCCTGTCGTCCTTCCGGATGGATCAGGCAGGCCGTCTCGTCTTCGGCAGCGTCGGGGCGCTTCGCAATACCGGTACCGCGGTTCACAAGGGCTGGGCGCAGCGTTCGCTGCGCAAGCTCTTCCCGCAGATCGGCGAGGTCGAGTTCGAATGCGAGTGGTATGGCAAGATCGGCATGACCGACAATGCCTTGCCGCGGTTCCACAAGTTTGCCGATAACGTCGTCGGGTTCTCGGGCTATAATGGCCGCGGTATTGCACCTGGCACGGTTTTCGGCCGGACGCTCGCCGAACATATTCTTGGCCGCCTCAGCGAGGCCGAGCTGCCCTTGCCGCTGACGGATCCGCGCGAGCCGGGGTTCCGGGCGCTGAAGGAAATGTGGTACGAAGCCGGCGCCCAGGTTGCCCACTTCGCCGATGCGCGTTTTTAAGAACAAGAAGGTTGGAAACACATGACCATCGCTAGCCTCGATCTTACAGCCGAAACCAAAAAGCTGCTGTCCGAACTCGGCGTCGATGCCGCCCGCTATACCGGCGGAACGCTGCGCGTTACCTCGCCTGTCACAGGCAAGGAAATCGGTGTCCTGAAGGAAGATAGTGTTGCCGACGCCAAGCAGGCGATCGATGCCGCCCACCAGGCTTTCGCCGAATGGCGTGCCGTTCCGGCGCCGAAGCGCGGCGAGCTTGTCCGTCTGCTCGGCGAGGAGCTGCGCGCGGCCAAGGGCGCGCTCGGCCGCCTCGTTTCGATCGAAGTCGGCAAGATCACCTCCGAAGGTCTCGGCGAAGTTCAGGAAATGATCGACATCTGCGATTTCGCGGTCGGCCTCTCGCGCCAGCTTTACGGCCTTACGATCGCCACCGAGCGCTCCGAGCACCGGATGATGGAAAGCTGGCACCCGCTCGGCGTTGTCGGCATCATCTCGGCCTTCAACTTCCCGGTCGCCGTCTGGTCGTGGAATGCGGCTCTTGCGCTCGTCTGCGGCAATTCGGTCGTCTGGAAACCGTCGGAAAAGACGCCGCTGACGGCGCTGGCGACACATGCGCTGTTCGAGAAGGCGTTGAAGCGCTTCATCGCCGAAGGCGGCAAGGCTCCGGCTAATCTTTCGACCCTGCTCATTGGCGGCCGCGATGTCGGCGAAGCCCTTGTCGATCACCCCAAGGTTCCGCTGGTTTCGGCGACCGGCTCGACGGCCATGGGCCGCGCTGTCGGTCCTCGCCTGTCGCAGCGCTTTGCCCGCGCCATCCTGGAGCTCGGCGGCAACAACGCGGCCATCATCTGCCCGAGTGCCGATCTCGACCTGACGCTGCGCGGCGTCGCTTTCTCGGCAATGGGCACGGCCGGTCAGCGTTGCACGACGCTTCGCCGTCTGTTCGTCCACGACAGCGTCTATGACACGCTCGTTCCGCGCCTGCAGAAGGCCTACGGTTCGGTCACCATCGGCAATCCGCTGGAGAACGGTACGCTGGTTGGGCCGCTGATCGACAAGGCTGCCTACGAAAAAATGCAGTCAGCTCTCTCTGCTGCCAATGCGGCGGGTGGCAAGATCACTGGTGGCGAACGGGTCGAAAACGGCGCTGGCGAAGCCTTCTACGTTCGCCCGGCTCTGGTCGAGATGCCGTCGCAGACGGGTCCCGTTGTCGATGAAACATTTGCGCCGATCCTCTACGTCATGAAATACAGCGACTTTGATGAGGTTCTCGAACTGCATAATGCCGTGCCGCAGGGCCTTTCCTCGTCGATCTTCACCAATGATATGCGCGAGGCGGAAACCTTCGTTTCGGCGCGCGGTTCGGATTGCGGCATTGCCAATGTCAATCTCGGCCCGTCGGGTGCTGAAATCGGCGGTGCGTTCGGCGGCGAGAAGGAAACGGGCGGTGGCCGCGAATCCGGTTCGGATGCATGGCGGGCCTATATGCGCCGCGCCACCAACACCATCAACTACGGCAAGACACTGCCGCTGGCGCAGGGCGTGAAGTTCGACGTCGAATAAGGCAGCCGCATTGCAGCACCGGGGGCGATGACGTAACACCGTCGTCGCCCTTTTTGTTTTCGCCAAGGTTTTTCCCATGCATCTGACGCTTGCTGCCGCTGAAACGCTTGTCATAGAGGCGTTGAAACGCAGCGGGGTTGAAGAGGGCAATGCGCGATCCGTGGCGCGTGCGCTCGTCGCCGCAGAAGCAGCCGGGCAGAGCGGGCACGGGCTCCGGCGCGTTGCCGCCTATGCTGCCCAGGCTAAGTCCGGAAAGGTCGACGGTACCGTCAGGCCGATCCTCTATCAGCCCTATCCTTCGGTCATCCAGGTCGATGCCTGCCATGGATATGCCTATCCGGCATTCGATCTTGCGGTGCCCATCCTGACGGAGATGGCTCGGACGCAGGGTATCGCCATGGGTGCCATCCGCCGCTCGCACCATGCAGGTGTTCTGGCGCTGACGGTCGAGCGTTTCGCCGAAGCGGGTCTTGTCGCCATCATGGTTGCCAACGCGACCGCAGCGATGGCCGCATGGGGTGGGCGTAAGCCGCTGTTCGGCACCAATCCGATCGCCTTTGCGGCGCCGGTGACCGGGCAGGACCCTGTTGTCATCGATCTGGCGCTTTCGCGCGTTGCCCGCGGCAAGATCATGGCCGCCCGTCAGAAGGGTGTGCCGATCCCTGCCGACTGGGCTTTCGACCGCGATGGCCAGCCGACCACGGATGCCGTGGCAGCCCTGGATGGCACGATGGTGCCGTCAGGCGAAGCCAAGGGGGCCGCGCTGGCGATGATGGTCGAGATCCTGGCTGCGCCGCTGACCGGCTCCAACTTTTCCTATGAATCGACATCGCTTTTCGACGACAAGGGTGCGGCTCCGGGTCTCGGCCAGATGATCATCGTCATCAATCCGGAAGCCGGCGGCGGCGCATTTGCGGCAGCGCGGCTGACGGAGCTTGCCAACGAAATCTCGTCCGATCCAGGCGTCCGTCTGCCGGGACGGCGTGGGCAAAATGCACGCCGGGCGGCGATCGAAAACGGTATCGATGTCGATGATGACGTGATCGCGGACATCGCTGCGGTATAGAATCGTTCTAAACTTGATGAATAATTTCAAGTATTTGTGATCGCGGTTTCGTGAAGCAAACTTGAAAATTGAAGTCAGGAAAAATATAGGGTGCCGCGCAGCACCCCACACCCCCAGCAGGGTGCCAATGCCATGGAGGGCATCATGACCAATTCCATCACGCGCCGTTCTGCGCTGGCGCTTGCCGCGTCGCTTCTGGCTGCAACCTCGCTCGCTTCCGGCGCTTACGCTCAGGACGAGGGTATTGTCGTCTATAACGCGCAGCACGAAAGCCTCGGCCGCGAGTGGATCGATGCCTTCACCAAGGAGACCGGCATCAAGGTCACCATGCGCCAGGGCAGCGACATGCAGTTTGCCAACCAGATCATCCAGGAAGGCGACGCCTCGCCGGCTGACGTGTTCCTGACCGAAAACTCGCCTGCGATGACGCTGGTCGATGGCGCCGGTCTCTTCGCGCCCGTCGACAAGGAGACGCTGGACCAGGTTCCGGCCGAATACCGCCCTGCTGACGGCATGTGGACGGGTATTGCTGCCCGCTCGACGGTATTTGCCTATGACAAGCGCAAGCTGACCGAAGACAAGCTGCCGAAGTCGATGCTCGACCTCGCCGACCCGGCCTGGAAGGGCCGCTGGGGTGCGGCTCCTGCTGGCGCCGATTTCCAGGCAATCGTCAGCGCGCTGCTGCAGCTGAAGGGGGAGGAAGCGACCGCTGCCTGGCTGAAGGGCCTCAAGGACAACGCGACGCCTTACAAGGGCAACAGCGTTGCGCTGAAGGCAGTCAATGCCGGTGAAGTCGAAGGCGCGATCATCTATCACTATTACTGGTTCGGCGATCAGGCGAAGACCGCTGAAAACAGCGCCAATGTCGGCCTGCATTACTTCAAGAACCAGGATCCGGGCGCATTCGTCTCGATCTCCGGCGGCGGTATTCTCAAGTCGACGCAGCACATGAAGGAAGCCCAGGCGTTCCTGAAGTTCATCGCCGGCAAGGCAGGCCAGGCCATCCTCAAGGACGGCACCTCCTATGAATATGCCGTCAGCGGTGAATCCAACGCCAAGCTCGTTCCGCTCAAGGAGCTGAACGCGCCGAAGGTCGAAGCCTCCGAGCTGAACAGCAAGAAGGTCGTCGAGATGATGACGGCTGCCGGCCTCATCTAAGCCCATCTGCCGCAGGGCTCGGGAGTCAAAACTATTGCTTTTGGCTCAAGAAAACCCTAGGGCATGATCAATCATGGCAACCGCTTCCTGACGAGGCGGTTGCCTTCCTTTTTCAGCGTCACAAAGGCGTCGGCCTTGCTGCAAGACAACAGATCGCTCGTGACCGGCCTTGCCGGCAATGAAGCGCCGGTCAGCACAATCGCTTCCCTTCGCGGGCGCATGCCGCACGCTTCCGTCGTTGTCTTCGCAACGGTCGTCGCTGCCTTCAGCCTCGTGCCGCTCGGCTTCATCGCCTGGATCACCTATGACGTCGGCTGGGACACGGTGAAGGCGCTGGTCTTCCGCCCGCGTGTCGGCGAGCTGATGGTCAATACGGTGCTTCTCGAAGCGCTGACGATCCCGCTATCGATTGCGCTTGCGGTGACGCTCGCCTGGTTGACCGAACGGACGGATATTCCGTTTTCGCGCCTGTGGTCGTGGCTTGCGGTCGCGCCGCTTGCGGTGCCTGCCTTCGTGCACAGCTATGCCTGGATCAGCCTCGTGCCCGGCATGCGCGGGCTGGAAAGCGGCGTCTTCGTTTCGGTTCTCGCTTACTATCCGTTTCTCTATCTGCCCGTGGCAGCCGCTCTCAGGCGGCTCGATCCGGCGATCGAGGATGCGGCGGCTTCTCTCGGGCTCAACCCATGGCAGATGTTTTTCCGGACCGTGCTGCCGCAGCTGCGGCTGGCAATCTGCGGCGGCTCGCTGCTGATCGCCCTGCATCTGCTGTCGGAATACGGGCTCTATGTGATGATCCGTTTCGACACCTTCGCGACGGCGATCGTCGATCAGTTCCAGTCGGCTTATAACAGCCCGGCGGCCAACATGCTGGGCGGCGTGCTGGTTGGCTGCTGCCTGTTCCTGCTCGGTCTCGAAATTCTGGTTCGCGGCAACGAGCGTTATGCCCGGGTCGGGTCCGGTTCGGCGCGCCCGGCCGACCGTCGCCGGCTCGGATGGTTCGTCGTTCCGGCCATTCTGCTGCCTGTCGTCGTTGCCGTTCTGACGCTCGGTGTTCCCCTGGTGACGCTCGGGCGCTGGCTCTATCTCGGCGGTGCGGAAATCTGGCGCATCGATACTGTCGGCAATGCTTTTCTGCAGACGATCGTGCTTGCGGTCGCCGGCGGCATTCTGACGACGATCGCTGCCGTGCCGATGGCATGGCTTTCGGTCCGAGCACCTGGGCGCTTCCAGCGCTTCCTCGAAGCCTGCCACTATTATGTCGGCTCGCTGCCCGGCGTCGTCGTGGCGCTGGCGCTGGTGACGATTACCGTCCGCCTCGTGCTGCCGCTCTACCAGACGTTCGCAACGCTGACCGTCGCTTATGTTCTGCTCTTCCTGCCGCGCGCCATGGTCGGCTTGCGCGCCAGCATCGCGCAGGCGCCGGTGGAGCTGGAACGGGCGGCGATGGGCCTTGGCCGCACGCCGGCCCAGGCCGTTCGCCAGATCACCATGCGGCTCGCAGCACCCGGCTTTGCCGCCAGTATCGCGCTTGTTGCCCTCGGCATCACCAACGAGCTGACGGCAACGCTGATGCTGTCGCCCAACGGCGTTGAAACGCTGTCGACGAAATTCTGGTCGCTGACCAGCGAGATCGATTATGTCTCCGCAGCACCCTATGCTGTGATGATGATCATCCTGTCGCTGCCGCTGACGCTGCTTCTCTACGTTCAATCGAAACGGACTGCCGGACAATGACGCTGCTCTCGATCCAATCCGCCAGCAAGCGCTATGGCCCGGTCACGGCGCTCGACAATGTGTCGCTGGATGTACCGGCCGGCAGCCGTACCGCGGTCGTCGGACCGTCGGGGTCCGGCAAGACCACGCTTCTGCGGCTGATTGCCGGTTTCGAACGTCCGGATCAGGGCAAGGTTTGCCTCGATGGCGAAGTGCTTGCCAATGGCCCGTCGGCCGTGCCCGCCCACAAGCGCGGCATCGGCATCGTCTCGCAGGACGGCGCGCTGTTTCCGCATCTGAGCGTCTCCGACAATATCGGCTTCGGCTTCGAACGGGGTGCGGCCGATCGCGACAAGCGGATCCTCGAGCTGCTCGATATGGTCGAGCTCGACCGCAACATGCTGACGCGCCGGCCGCATCAGCTGTCAGGCGGCCAGCAGCAGCGTGTCGCCCTTGCGCGTGCGCTTGGCCGCAAGCCGCGGCTGATGCTGCTCGACGAACCGTTCTCGGCGCTGGATACCGGTCTTCGCGAAAACATGCGCAAGGCCGTTGCCCGCGTGTTGCAGGCCGCCGGGATCACCACCATTCTCGTCACGCACGATCAGGGCGAGGCGCTGTCCTTTGCCGATCAGGTGGCGGTGCTGCGCGATGGCAAGCTGGTGCAGGCGGGTTCGCCGCAGAAGCTTTATCTGCAGCCGAAGGATCGCGAGACGGCGCTGTTTCTGGGTGATGCCGTCATGCTGCCCGCCATCGTTCGCAACGGATTTGCCGATTGCGCGCTTGGCAAGGTTGCCGTCGATGGCGATCATCAGGGCAAGGCCGAGATCATGCTGCGGCCCGAGCAGATCCGCGTCGTTCCCGATGACAGCCAGCCCGCCTATCACGGGCGGGTGGTCGAAGTGGAATTCGGCGGCGCGACCTGTACGGTCGCCGTCTCGCTGGAAGGGGTGGCGCTGCCGCCCATTCTTATCAAGACGTCGAGCGTCGCCTTGCCGGAGACCGGCGATCGCGTCCGTCTCGATATCGCTGGCAAGGCCCACGTTTTCAGCGTCCGCTAAGCCGTCTTCCGGCTCGCATCGATTTCGTCGCTCTGTTCCAGCCAGCCGCCGGTGAAGCCGGCACGCTCCAGCCCAAGGCGAATGACCGGCGATTGCCGCATCAGGCCCCAGATGAAATCCGAGCGGTCGTTTTCGATCGTCATCACCAGCAAACCCTGGTCGATGCCGACGCAGCGGTCGTCCACCCAGCCTTCGGGCCGCTTGGTCTTGACGGTCGGATTGAAGCCGCCAGGAAAGCGGCCTTCGTAAATGAGATCGGGATAGGTCTCGAGCAGGGCCTTGGTGCCGTCTATCGCCGCCTGACGGTCATACGGAAGCGATGCGAGCGCTGCCCAGGGCGCAATCGTGCCGTCATCGGGTCCGAGTGGCGCGCCGCGCGCCGCATAGCCCAGCACCTTCGGATGGCGTCCACCGCGCATATGGCGGCTCGGCGGCGGGCCATCGGACGCCGACAATCCCCAGACATCCTTGTTGTAGCCGACGAAATGCCCGGGATTGCGCACGGCGTAATCGCGCTGCACGGCGATCGAAACCTGCGTGTTGCGGAAATAGTCCCAATCGCGCGCGGCCATCGGGCGGTCCTGGATGCCGCGGAAATCGATCCAGGCGTGCGAGAAGAAATGGATGAACAGCGGACCGGCATAAAGATAGGCCTGATCCTTGTGGAGCATCCAGGAATAGCTTGAGGTAAAGGCGTCGTAGCTCGCCTGCGGGATCGGGTGCGTGGGTGAGGCGAGCGCCAGCGTATAGAGCAGCACCGCCTCGTCGTATCCCTGCCAGCGCCAGCGCAGGAAGCCGCTGGCGGGCTTCCAGCCCATCGAGATGGTGTGGCCCTTGTTCAGCGCCCAGGTCCAGTCGATGCGCTCGTAGATGGTTTTGACGAGATCGCGGATTTCCCGCTCACCATCATCGGCGCGGTCGAAATAGGCGGCTGCCGTCAGCATGCCGGCAACGAGCAATGTCGTGTCGATGGTCGACAGCTCGCTGTTCCAGGCGCGGTGGCCGGTATCCATGTGCAGGAAGTGGTAATAGAAGCCGCGATAACCGGTTGCGTGGCGTTCCCGGCCCTGATGGCTTCCGGCAAAGAACCGCACGGTCGCCAGTGTCCGCTCAACTGCTGCCGCCCGCGTGAGCCAGCCGCGTTCGACGCCGACCGTATAGGACGACAGCGCGAAGCCGACGGCAGCGATGCTGCACGGCACACCATCGACCGACGTGTCGGCGACAAGCCCGTTGTCAGGGTTCGTGTGTTTCAGGAAGTAGTTGAAGGCGGATTGTTGCAGCCTGTCGATCAGCGCAGCATCCGTATCGTCGAGTCGTTGCAGCATACTCAAACCGTTTGTTTTCGCCCCTGCTTCAACATGGCGATGCGTGGCCCGCAAATCAAACCTTTTTGAAAGTGCGGCTTGAACAGATCGTTGGTTGGGAACGGTGCAAAGACAGATCGCGCTGGAGCGCTTCAAGACGCGAAAGCGCAGCGACCGAGCCGCTGGAAGGAAGATAAGCGAAGGTATAGTCCCAACATGTGCATCCTCAAACTTGGATGCATTTCCGGGTGTGCGGACGGTTGTTAGGCCGATGTTGAGAGCAAGCTTAAGATAGACATAGATATTTTGCTAATCACTGTCTTTTTTGTCAGTGCGCTTGGCCGTAGTTGAGTCGTCATTCTTGCCCGAATTTTTGACCTTACTAACAGGTATCGGCACTTGCAGAGCCCTACGCTGCGCTTCGATTTGCCGAGCAACTAGCGATGCGGTTGATTGAGCTATTCTTGCCCGCTCAAGTATCTCAGCCGTATTGAATGATTTTGCTTGCGCGCTAACGTGCTCCGCAAACCGTTTGATTGCGTCATCGAGAGGCGCAGGATTGGGAGCGTCGGACGCAGGCTTTTCGGCCTCGCTTATGCTATCATCCTGCTCTTTTGTCCCCTTTGATGTCACGTCCCACGACTCCCGGAATTTTTCGTAGGAAGACGGAGGCATCTCCTCAGGAGAATCATTTTTTAGTTTAAGTTTCGGGAGCTCTAGTCCGTTAAGCTCCATATACGCCTGCAGAAATTCACGCAGATGGAGCGGGGCGGCTTCTTGGTCGTTGGTTAGAACCCTTTCCCGTGCGAGCAAGTCGCGTTTCAGTGGATCCCGCTCGGAATTGATCGAAATTACAGGGTAAGGAGCATTTCTGTGGACCCCTTTCAGCGGAGACCTGCCGTGATAGGAAAAAGGCCTCAGGAAGAGATTCTTGTTTGCGGCATCCGCAAGCAGATAAGCTAACTCTACGGAAGAAGAAAATCGGTCAGCCGAGGCGTTCTTTGAGGACCGAAACCCGGCATCTATAGCTGGACCGATAAAATCGAATTGCGCAGGCTTCGCATCAGCCTCCGCCTCAAAGCCCTTCGTTAGATAATCAACGCCATCCTTGGTAGACCGAATGTTGCTGCCCTCGATTTTCAAACTGACGTTTTCGGCAGGGAAAACCGCGACCCATCCTGCTCCCTTAACGTCCAGGGTCGATGTATCTGGGTCTTCATCAATGATAGAGCCGTACTGCTCTAATGCATCTAGAAACGCCATTGTTGCGCACGAGAGGTGCTGAAGGCTTTGGACCCTACAACAGAACAAAATTTCGTCTCCGACCAGCTTCCACAGCTTGGGGCCAGACGTCAATTCCATGTTGTCGTTGCGGCAACTCTTGGTTTCTCTATAAACCAAGTCAACAATGCGGGGAAACTCACGATAGAAATGTTTGAACCTATCGACCCAGCCAGCATTGGGATTTGACTTGAAAGCCGTTGATCCAACGAGATCGACGGATAGAAAAAGCCTAAGACGGTATTCGGGACACTTGTTCAATTATTGAGAGCCTCGACGTTCAGTGTGCTAGCCCGCACCCGAACGGCAGCTTCAGTCACTCCAAAGATCGATGCGACCGTCGATATGCTGCCATACTGACGGCATGCCTCTCGAAAGTTTCCCGATGGCATAACAAATGAAGCGGCAAACCAATTGGCTTCCCACTCGCAGCGCTGCAGGTCTTGATTGGTCTCATCGACCCAACGAGTAGCCTTCATACCACTCTCCGGGCGCGAATTTTGAACGAGCGGGAAATGCAGGAAAAGATGACCAAGTTCGTGCGCTATGGTGAAGCGATCTCTTCCTAAAGAAGTGACGCTAGGCAGAAAGATCTCAAATTCGCCAGTCGGTTCAATGCGGATGGACTCCGGCTTCTCCGCGCCAATGGGGTTGCGATAAGTAATCTTGCCACTGAGTTGAGACACCAGGGGGTCGAGCGGATCACCGGCTTTGAATTCAAGATTGATCGCGAGCTGCTCGGCGAAAGTAGACACAGCAACCTTTGACGCTCTTGTTGGGATGGGGTCTGAATATTCCACCATCGTGCTATTTCTCCAAAAGGCCCATGTTGATTCGACTCACGTGCCGAAGATAATATTTCACTTTTTGTTCTTGCACAACGGGGCTTGACTTTGATCCTTAACGGAGTCCGGTCATGATTCTTTCTTGGAAACGTAGGGCTGGCTTCCGCAGGGGTAGCACTCGATCTTGGCGGATCCTGGGGAGGATAGACGTAGCGCAAGGTCCCTATGTGGTACCTTAGATGGCGCCGTCAAAAGTTGACTAAACACCGAGCTCCGCAAGCCTATGACATTATTAAGGAAGTTTGGAGCGGGCGAAGGGGTTCGAACCCTCGACCCCAACCTTGGCAAGGTTGTGCTCTACCACTGAGCTACACCCGCTCATAATCCCATGGCCTGTGGTAGTTGTGAGGACCGTGGGCGCCACCTTGCGGCGACGGGCGCTATATCGCCCAAACGATTTTCAAATGCAACAGGGAAATGACGGAGAGGCGAAGAAAAATTGTAAGCCTTTGGAAAAACTTCCGAAAATGCCGCAAATCCGGGCGAAAGCGTCGATCGCGCGCATTGCAAAAGCTGAGGCCCGGACTTAATCAAAGCGCCTGCCCGCAATTTTTGTGAGATGGATGGCGTGATGACCGATACGAAGCCGAAGACCCGCGACGAGCTTTTTGCCTTTCTCGACGAGCTCGGCATCCAGCATGCCACGAAGGATCATGCTCCGGTGTTCACGGTTGCAGAATCGGTGTCGCTGCGCGACGAGATTCCAGGCGGCCATACGAAGAACCTGTTCGTGAAGGACAAGAAGGACCAGTTCTTTCTGCTGACCGTGGAGGAGCATGCGAGCGTCGATCTGAAGACGGTGCACACGCTGATCGGTGCTGCCAGCAAGGTTTCGTTCGGCAAGCCGGAAAAGCTGATGGAATATCTGGGCGTGATTCCGGGATCGGTCACTGCGTTCGGGGCGATCAACGATACCGGCAGCAACGTCACCTTCGTTCTCGATGCCGATCTGATGAAGGAAGAGATCGTCAACTGCCATCCGCTTTCCAACGATGCGACGACATCCATTGCCAGCGCCGATCTCATCCGCTTCATGGAAGCGACGGGTCACAAGCCGCTTGTCTTGAAAGTCACGGCCTGACATACGATTTTAGCGCTAGAAAAAGGCCGGGCGCGACCGGCATTGGCGGGAGATACCTATGAGCGGCAACGACAACCCCTACAGCACGTCCTACGGCACGATGTCGGCAACGGCGACCTATGGCGGCGGTGCGCCGCAGGTTGCTTCCGCGCCGGCGGCAGCGGGCGGCTATATCAAGGACACGACGACGGCGAACTTCGCGAAAGACGTCATCGAGGATTCGCGCAACCAGCCGGTTCTCGTCGATTTCTGGGCGCCGTGGTGCGGCCCGTGCAAGCAGCTGACGCCTGTTCTGGAAAAGGTCGTCAACGAGGCCCAGGGCCGAGTGAAGCTGGTGAAAATGAATATCGACGACCATCCGTCGATTGCAGGCCAGCTCGGCATCCAGTCGATTCCCGCCGTCATCGCCTTCGTCGGCGGCCGTCCGGCTGATGGCTTCATGGGCGCCGTGCCGGAGAGCCAGGTGCGCCAGTTCATCGATCGCCTTGCCGGTCCTGCCGGTGCCGATCAGGCGGCCGAGATCGAAGCCGTTCTCGAAGAAGCCGCCGGTCTTCTGGCGGCGGGCGATGTCAACGGCGCTGCACAGCTCTACGGAGCGGTGATGCAGGCCGATCCGGAGAATGCCAAGGCGCTTGCCGGCATGGCGGAATGCATGATTGCCGCCAACCAGCATGAGCGCGCCCGCGAGGCGCTGACCGATCTGCCTGAGGAACTTTCCAAGGATGCTGGCATCCAGGCCGTTCTCAAGAAGCTCGATCAGATCGAGGAAGCCCGCAAGCTCGGCGACCCCTTTGCGCTGGAGCAGATGCTTGCCGGTAATCCCGATGACCACGAAGCACGGGTGAAGCTCGCCAAGATACGCAACGTCGAGGGACGGCGCGATGAGGCGGCCGAGCATCTGCTGACGATCATGCGCAAGGACCGCACCTTCGATGACGACGGCGCGCGGCGCCAGCTGCTGCAGTTCTTCGAGGTCTGGGGTTTCAAGGATCCGGCCACGGTTGCCGCCCGCCGCAAGCTTTCGGCGATGCTGTTCTCCTAACTTGATGCGGGTGCCCTTGCGTTTTTGAGCAGGGGCACCACATTCAAAAGGGATGGCAAGGGCTACGATTTTTCCTGCCTGAAGAATGCGGGACGAAATTTCATGCAAGTCGGGAATGCGAGATATTTGAAACCCGGTGATCTGCCGGAAACCGTCGCTGTTTTCCCCCTGACCGGCGCTCTCCTCCTGCCGACCGGGCAACTTCCCTTAAACATTTTCGAGCCGCGTTATCTCGCCATGTTCGATGCGGCGATGGCCGGAAACCGGCTGATCGGCATGGTGCAGCCGGCGCTCGTGGAGACCGACGACAAGAGCGGCGAGTGCAATCTCGCACCCGTCGGCTGCGTCGGCCGTATCACCTCTTTCGCAGAGACCGGCGATGGCCGCTATATCGTCTCGCTGACCGGCATCTGCCGATTCCGGCTGATTGGCGAGAAGGTGACGCACGAGCCGTTCCGTACCTTCCGCATAGCACCGTTCATTTCCGATCTGTCGGCGCGCGACGAAGAGGATGCAGTCGATCGCTCAGCGCTTCTTTCTGCCTTCAGGGCCTATCTCGATGCCAACAAGCTGGAAGCGGATTGGGACAGCGTCGAGCGCGCGAGCAATCTGACGCTCGTCAATTCGCTGGCCATGATGTCGCCCTTCGGCCCGGCCGAAAAGCAGGCGCTGCTGGAGGCGCCCGACCTGAAAACGCGGGCGGAAACACTGATCGCCATTACCGAGATCGTGCTGGCGCGGGTCTTCGGTGACTCCGACACGGTTTTGCAGTAAGCAACCGGAATGGACGAAAAACTCAGCCGCGTCGATCCGAAGCTTCTGGAGCTCCTGGTGTGCCCGTTGACAAAGGGCAGGCTGAGCTATGATCGGGAGCTCAACGAGCTGGTCTCGGAAAAGGCAAGGCTCGCTTATCCGATCCGCGATGGAATCCCGATCATGCTGGTTTCCGAGGCTCGAAGGCTGGACGACTAGATCGCTTCACCGGCGAGGAGGCGCGGATTGGTTTTTGTGGTCGTTCCTGCCGCCTGGCCGATGAAGAACGACTTCAGGCCGGGGAGGCGATCGACGATGCCGAGGCCGACATCGCGGGCGATGCGGATCGGCGTCACGTCATTCGAAAACAGCCGGTTCAGAACATCCGTCGTGACCCCCATCCGGAACGTGTCGAAACGGCGCCAGGTCTGGTAGCGCTCCAGAATGTTGATCGAACCGATATCGAGACCGAGGCGGTCGGCTTCGACGATGGTTTCGGCAAGTGCGGCGACATCCTTGAAGCCGAGATTGAGGCCCTGGCCCGATATCGGGTGAATGCCGTGGGCGGCATCGCCGGCAAGCGCGAAGCGCGGTGCCACAAAAGACCGCGCAAGTGTCAGCCCGAGCGGGAAGGCGCGTTTGACGCCGATCACCTTCAGCGCGCCGAGCTTATGACCGAAGCGGCGCTCCAGCTCTTCCTCGAAAATCAGATCGTCGCCGGCAACGAGGCGGTTTGCATCGCTGGTGCGCTCGGTCCAGACCAGCGATGACCGGTTGTTGGTCAGCGGCAGGATAGCGAAGGGTCCGGAGGGCAGGAAATGCTCCTCGGCGCAGCCATTGTGCGGCCGCTCGTGCTCGACTGTGGCGACGATGCCGGATTGCCCGTAGTCCCAGCTGACGGTCTTGATGCCGGCGAGGTCACGGAGTTTGGAACGCACGCCGTCGCAGGCGACCACAAGGCGAGCCTCGATGCTGCTGCCATCCGACAGCTCCACCGTCGCGGTATTTTCGCCGGTCTTCAGCCCGGTAGCGCTCAGCCCGTGGCGGATCTCGATGCCGAGCCGCTCGCAGACGCCGCGCAGCTCGCGGACCATCACCGCATTGGGGATCATATGCGCGAAGGGGCGGCCATCTTCGATCTCGCCGTCGAAGGTCAGGAACACCGGACGAACGGGATCCGATGTCTTGGAATCGGTGACGATCATCTTGGTGATCGGCTGGGCCTCGCCGCGGATATTCTCCCAGATGCCGAAAACCTCCAGCATCTTTGCGGCGGCGGCGATGATGGCGGATGCCCGCATATCCTTCTGCCAGACATGCTCGGGTGCTGCCTCGACGACGGCGACATCAAGATGCGGCGCCGCCTGCTTGACAGCCACCGCCGCGGACAGGCCCACATAGCCACCGCCAACAACCAGCATATCAAGCATCGCCCACTCCTCAGCCTTGTGAATACAATCGCGATCTATATAGATCATCGCTCCCTTACTTCCTACTGCCGGGGGCAAGCAAATGACCGCAGCTGCGGCAAAACCGACCGCCATGGAAACCCTTCTCGCGACGCTCGATCTTGAGCCGATCGAAATCGACATCTTTCGCGGCCGCAGTCCGCAGGTCGGCTGGCAGCGCGTTTTCGGCGGGCAGGTGATCGGCCAGGCGCTGATGGCGGCGCAGCGGACAATTGAGCCCGGGCGGATCGTGCATTCGCTGCACGCCTATTTTATGCGTCCAGGCGATCCTTCGGTGCCGATCATCTATCAGGTCGAGCGCATTCGCGACGGATCGAGCTTCAATACCCGCCGCGTCGTCGCCATCCAGCACGGCAAGGCGATCTTCGCGCTTTCCTGCTCGTTTCAGATCGAGGAGCCAGGCTTCGACCACCAGGCCGGAATGCCGGATGTGCCGCCGCCGGAAAAGTTGCTTGGCGAACAGCAGATCAAGGACCAGTATCTCGCGCATGCGCCAGCCGCGATCCGCAAATACTGGGAGCGCGAGCGGCCGATCGAGATCCGGCCGGTCTCGCTGACGCATTATTTCTCGAGCGAGAAACTGGAGCCACGTCAGGACGTCTGGGTGCGGGCGACTGGCCCGGTCCCGGATGACCGGCTCTATCAGGCAGCGGTGCTTGCCTACCTCTCCGACATGACGCTGCTCGACACATCGCTTTATGCGCATGGGACGTCGATTTTCGATCAGACGCTGCAAGTCGCAAGCCTCGACCATTCCATGTGGTTTCACCGGCCGGACAAACTCGACGACTGGCTGCTCTACACCCAGGATAGCCCCTCTGCCTCGGGTGCCCGCGGGCTGACCCGCGGTAGCCTGTTTACGCGCTCAGGTGTTCTGATTGCGTCGGTCGCCCAGGAGGGGTTGATTCGGAAAAAGGCAGATGAATAAATAATGTGCATATTCGCAGTTTTGCGCATTATTTAAGCTTTTATTGCGCCGCCAAATGCCTCAAAATTGGCATCCTTCGATATAGTCTTTACTTTTCAATAATTTATAACGCGCCTCGAATCTGGCACGCCCCTTGAATGTATATCCCCGGTCGCTGCTCGCAAACGTCAGCGGCAAGGAGAGTCGGCTCCGTGCCGAGGATAACGAAGGATGGGAAACCAGATGAAAATTGTGATGGCCATTATCAAGCCGTTCAAGCTCGATGAGGTCCGCGAAGCCCTCACCGCGATCGGCATCCAAGGCCTGACCGTGACCGAAGTTAAGGGCTACGGGCGCCAAAAGGGACATACTGAAATTTATCGCGGCACCGAATATGCGGTCAGCTTCCTGCCGAAGCTCAAGATCGAAATCGCAGTCGCCACCGAGATCGTCGACAAGGCGGTCGAAGCCATCGCATCGTCGGCCAAGACCGGCCAGATCGGCGACGGCAAGATCTTCGTTTACTCCATCGACCACGCCGTCCGCATCCGCACGGGCGAAACCGATACCGAAGCGCTCTAAGAACCGCTGAGCAAGGAGCTTTTTACCAATGTCAATTTCGAAGTTTTCTTCCACATTTGCGCGGTTCGGCGCTGCATCGGCTGCGCTTCTGGCGCCGGTCGCTGCTTTTGCACAGGACGCCGCGACGACGGCCGCTCCGGCCGCTGCCGCTGCTGCTGCTCCAGTCGCCGACAAGGGCGACACCGCCTTCATGTTCATCTCCACGCTGCTGGTTCTCTTCATGATCCTGCCTGGCCTGGCGCTGTTCTACGGCGGTCTCGTTCGCGCCAAGAACATGCTTTCGGTTCTGATGCAGTGCACGATGGTCGCTGCGGTTCTGATGCTGATCTGGGTCATCTATGGCTACTCCTTCGCCTTCGGCGGCTCGGAAAGCCCGTATTGGGGCGGCACGGCCAAGATGTTCTTTGCCGGCGTCACCAAAGATACGACGGCTGCGACCTTCTCGCAGGGCGTTGTCATTCCTGAGTTCATCTTCGCGATGTTCCAGATGACCTTTGCTGCCATCACGCCTGCCCTGATCGTCGGCGCCTTTGCCGAACGCATCAAGTTCTCGGCAGTCGTTCTGTTCTGCGCGCTCTGGGCAACCTTCGTCTACTTCCCGATCGCTCACATGGTCTGGGACGCCAACGGCCTGCTCTTCAAGATGGGCGCGCTGGACTTCGCAGGCGGCACGGTCGTTCACATCAACGCCGGCGTTGCCGGTCTGATCGGCGCGATCATGGTCGGCAAGCGTACCGGCTACGGCAAGGACATGATGGCTCCGCATTCGATGACGCTGACCATGGTCGGTGCCTCGATGCTCTGGTTCGGCTGGTTCGGCTTCAACGCCGGCTCCAACCTCGAAGCTTCGGGCGGCGCCATGCTCGCAACGGTCAACACCTTCGTTGCCACCGCTGCTGCCGTCATCTCCTGGGCAATCGTCGAAACGCTTACGCGCGGCAAGGCATCGATGCTCGGTGGCGCTTCCGGCATGGTCGCTGGTCTCGTTGCCATCACGCCTGCTGCCGGCATCGTCGGCCCGATGGGCGCGATCGTCATGGGTCTGATCGTTTCGCCGCTTTGCTACTTCTTCGTCTCGGTCGTGAAGAACAAGTTCGGCTATGACGACACGGCTGACGTCTTCGGCGTTCACGGCGTCGGCGGCATGTTCGGTGCTATCGCCACCGGCATCTTCGCCAGCGCGTCACTCGGCGGCGTCGGCTATGCCGAAGGTGTAACGATGGGCGGCCAGGTCGTCACCCAGCTGACGGCTATCGCCACCACCATCGTATGGTGCGGCGTCGGTTCGGCGATCCTCTACAAGGTTGTCGATCTCATCGTCGGCCTGCGTGTTGCCGTCGAAGCCGAACGCGAAGGTCTCGATCTCGCGACCCACGGCGAAGCTGCCTACCATTCGTAATCAGGGGATTGCGGCGCCCGGCAAAAAGGGCGCCGCTGAACAGCCCGTCGCGGCCTATCGAAAACATAGACCGCATTTTGGCCCGGACCTTCCAAGGTTCGGGCCCTTTTATTTTCAACATACTAATACCCTGATGTCATGGTTAACACCGCTTTAACCGTCCTCTGGTTAGGTGGAAGAGACGCATTCTGCGTGAATTGCGCGAGCGATTCGCGCCGCAGCACATGGACGGTAGGACATATGGCAAGAAGCACGTCGCCGGCGATCGATAGCCGGCCGGACCGTTTCTCCCTTTCAGGGTTCCTGTTCAGGCAGGCGCAGGCTCTACTAGGCTTTGCGATCTTCCTGATGCTGGCGCTTGCCGTTGCGGCGCTGGCCACATGGAACGTCGCCGATCCAAGCTATTCCTACGCAACCGGCAATGCTCCGAGCAATATCCTCGGCTATAGCGGTGCTGCCTTTGCCGATCTGGCGATGCAGTTCTTCGGACTTGCGAGCGTCATTGCGCTTCTGCCAGTCGTTGCCTGGGCTTTGGCGATGATCTCCGGCCGTCATATCAGCCGCATCCCGGCGCGCGGCAGTGCGTGGGCGCTCGGCTCGGTGCTTTCCTCTGCCGTCATCGGCTGCTTTCCGCCACCACTGACCTGGCCGATCCCGAACGGTATCGGCGGCGTCATCGGCGACATGATTCTGCGCTTCCCGGCACTGTTCGTCGGCGCCTATCCGACCGGAACATTCGCAACCGCCGTCGGCTGCGTCTTCGCGGTGCCGACCGTCTGGATGATGCTGTTTGCGGCCGGTATCGTCGGTCGCACCGAAGAAGATGACGATATTGCCGAGGACTTTACCGAAACGCGCTCCAAGGCGCGTTCGGTTGGTGAAGCCGATGAGGATGATGGCGACGATGAAGGTGGCTGGCTCGCCTTCGGCGCGCTGACGCATGCCTGGTACATGAGCCAGGCGCGCATGCGCCGCATCTTCGGCATGGGTCCGCGCAAGCGCCGCCAGAGCGACTTCGAATCGCCCTACGATTTCAACGATGACGAATTCGGCAAGCTCAACGAGCCGGTGCGCGCCAAGGCGCCTGCCGGCCGCGGCGAGCGCATGGACCCGTCGATGGATGTGGGTGCGGCCTCGCAGCGCCGTATCGTCTCCGCGCCGTCGATCTCGCTCGATGACGATGACGACGATGATGCGTTTGACACCGACATGCCGCCTCGCCCCGCCGATATCCTTCCCGATGACGACGAGGATGGCTGGATGATGCGCGCCCCGGCGCGTTCCGGCGGCAAGCAGGAGCCGCGGGTGACGCCTGCAGCATCCCGCCCGAAGCCAGGTGCGCGTCTTGACCGCGAATCGCAGGGCAGCTTCATCCGTCCGGAAGGCTTCCAGCTGCCGCCGATGCATCTTCTGGCCGAGCCGAAGAATGTCGTCCGCGACAGCACGCTGTCCGCCGATGCCCTTGAACAGAATGCGCGGATGCTCGAAGGCGTTCTCGAAGATTTCGGCGTCAAGGGCGAGATCATCCATGTCCGTCCTGGCCCCGTCGTCACGCTCTACGAACTGGAGCCTGCTCCGGGTATCAAGTCGTCCCGTGTCATCGGCCTTGCCGACGATATTGCCCGCTCGATGAGCGCGATCGCTGCCCGCGTCGCCGTCGTGCCGGGCCGCAACGCCATCGGTATCGAACTGCCGAATTCGACCCGCGAGACCGTCTACCTGCGCGAGCTGATCGCCTCGCGTGATTTCGAGGGATCCAAGGCGAAGCTCGCCATGGCGCTCGGCAAGACGATCGGCGGCGAAGCCGTGATCGCCGACCTCGCCAAGATGCCGCATCTGCTGGTCGCTGGTACCACCGGTTCCGGTAAATCCGTCGCCATCAACACGATGATCCTGTCGCTGCTCTACCGGATGACGCCGGAACAGTGCCGTCTGATCATGATCGATCCGAAGATGCTGGAACTCTCCGTCTATGACGGCATCCCGCATCTGCTGTCGCCTGTCGTTACCGATCCGAAGAAGGCCGTCGTTGCGCTCAAGTGGACTGTCCGCGAGATGGAGGAGCGCTACAAGAAGATGTCGAAGATCGGCGTCCGCAATATCGACGGCTTCAATGCCCGCGTCGAGCAGGCGCTTGCCAAGGGCGAGCAGATTTCGCGTACCGTGCAGACCGGTTTCGATCGTCATACCGGCGAGGCGATGTACGAGACGGAAGAATTCGACCTGCAGCCGATGCCTTATATCGTCGTCATCATCGACGAAATGGCCGACCTGATGATGGTCGCCGGAAAGGATATCGAAGGCGCGGTGCAGCGACTGGCGCAGATGGCCCGTGCCGCTGGGATCCATGTTATCATGGCGACGCAGCGTCCGTCCGTCGACGTCATCACCGGCACGATCAAGGCCAACTTCCCGACCCGTATCTCCTTCCAGGTGACGTCGAAGATCGACAGCCGGACCATTCTTGGCGAGCAGGGTGCAGAACAGCTGCTCGGCATGGGCGACATGCTCTACATGGCCGGCGGCGGCCGCATCCAGCGCGTCCACGGCCCGTTCGTGGCCGATATGGAAGTCGAGGAGATCGTTTCATTCCTGAAGACGCAGGGCGCGCCTCAGTATCTCGATGCGATCACAGCCGATGACGACGAAGATGGTGACTACGGTGGCGGCCCGGCCGGAACCTCCAATCTTGCCGATTCCGACGATCCCTACGACCAGGCGGTGGCCATCGTGCTGCGCGATGGCAAGGCATCGACGTCCTATGTCCAGCGCCGCCTCGGCATCGGTTATAACCGCGCTGCATCGCTGATCGAGCGTATGGAGCAGGAAGGGATCATCGGTCCCGCCAACCATGCGGGTAAACGCGAGATCCTCGTTCCGACCGAAGGTGATATACTCGATCGCTGACACTTGAAAAAATCTTTCGAGGCAACGGCTTCACGGAAACCTGATCGCCTCGAAAACGTTACCTCTCGCAGCTATGCGTCTGCGCCATGAAGACGCCGCCTTTCGGCAGCAAGCAGGTCGCATAAAGGAGACCTAGATGAACAACTCCGATTCATTCATGAACGGCTTTTCGCTGACGCGCCGCCATATGCTGGGCGCGATGGCGCTCGGCGCCTTGTCGGCCGCATTACCGTTCAATGCTTTTGCTCAGGCGGCAGCCGCGGGCTCTTCGACGGCACAGGCGATCGCCGACCATTTTTCGAGCGTCGGTACCATGCAGGGCGAGTTTGTGCAGTTTGGCCCGCGTGGCGAGCAGACGGGCGGCAAGTTCTTCATCGAACGGCCCGGCAAGCTGCGTTTCAACTACGACGACCCGTCGCCGATCCGGGTGATCGCTGACGGCAAGAATGTCGCGATCGGCAATCTGAAGCTCAAGACCTGGAACCTCTATCCGCTGTCGAAGACGCCGCTCAGCCTGCTGCTGGCACAGAAGATCAATCTCAGCGATGGTTCGGTGAAGAGCGTCAAGGAAGAGTCGGACCTGACGACGATCGCGCTTGGCAACAATACCGTTTTCGGCAATTCGACGATCACCATGATGTTCGATCCGAAGACCTATGACCTGCGCCAGTGGACGATCACCGACAACCAGGGCAAGGACACCTCCGTGATGGTGTTCAACGTCAAGACCGGCGTGCAGTTCGACGACAAGGTGTTCCGGGTGCCTTACGAAAGCATTCCTGGGACGGCCGCCTCGCGCGATTGACCCCGCCGATCTCATCCCATTGAAGCGACGCCCGGCTTTGTCCGGGCGTTTTCTTTTGCCGCCCGTTTCCTCCGGCACTGCTTTGCTCTAAAGCCTTTTCACCCCTCGATGAAAGGCATTAGCATGAGCTTCTCGATCACGACCTGGAACATCAATTCCGTCCGTCTCCGGATGCCGATCGTCGAGAAATTCCTGTTGAAGCATCAGCCCGATATCCTCTGCCTGCAGGAGACCAAGGTTCCGAACGAGCTGTTTCCTTTGGCACCGCTGAAGGCGATGGGCTACGAGCACATCCTGTTTCACGGCCAGAAGGGCTATCATGGCGTGGCGATTGCATCGCGGCTGCCGATCGTCGAGGATCACCGTTTCGACTACGGCGATGTCGGCCATGCGCGGCACATCTCGGGTATCTTCGAGCGCGGCGGGCGCCGCATCCGGCTGCATAATTTCTATGTGCCGGCAGGCGGCGACGAGCCTGACATCGCGATCAATCCGAAATTCGCCCACAAGCTCAATTTTGTCGATGAGATGAAGCTGCTGAAGGCCAATGCCGAGCCCAACACGTCCTCAATTCTGGTTGGCGATCTCAACATCGCGCCGCTGGAGCACGACGTGTGGTCGCACAAGCAGCTGCTGAAGATCGTCAGCCATACGCCTGTTGAGACCGAGGGGCTGCTTGAGGTCATCAAGCGCGGCGCCTGGCTCGATCTGATGCGCCAGCATGTGCCCGCCAATGAGAAGCTCTATACGTGGTGGAGCTACCGGGCCAAGGATTGGGAAGCGGCCGACAAGGGCCGCCGCCTCGACCACATCTGGTCTTCATCCGATCTCGGGCCGCTGCTGCAGCGTGTCGAGATACTCAAGGAAGCGCGCGGATGGGAAAAGCCATCCGACCACGTTCCCGTGACGGCCTACTTCAATCTCTGATCAGGAAAAGCGGTGGAGCTGCGCCGTGGCGCGCGCAGCGAGCTCCGCGATATTGTCGCGGATGCGGTTTTCGATGAGCTTGGCGGCTTCCGGATATTCCTCGATGAGGCGATGGAAGAGCGAGCGGGTGATGCGGATGATGCCGGTATCCTCGCGGGCGACCGCGGTATATTTGCGCTCCACCAGCGTCACCAGCGCAAGTTCGGAAAGCAGTGTTCCGGGTCCCGCGACACGTTGCACCCGATGATGCCCATCCTTGTCCATCACGGTGAGCTCCAAAGCGCCGCTGGTGACCACATAGGCGCTCTCCGCTGGAGAGCCCTCGCGGAACAGCATCTGGCCGGTGGAGATGACGCGGCGATCAGCGCCGAAGGCGACCAGGCGCAGCTGGTCGTCCGACATGCCGTTGAAGAGCGGCAGCTGCGAGAGCGTGTGGATGTCGTCTGTCAGCGCCATCTGCGCATCTGCCTCACGGTATGATCTTGTATCCGCCGTTCTCGGTGACGAGGATTTCGGCATTGGACGGGTCGCGCTCGATCTTCTGGCGCAGGCGATAGACGTGGGTTTCCAGCGTATGCGTGGTGACGCCGGAATTGTAGCCCCAGACCTCTTCGAGCAGCACGTCGCGGGTCACGACCTTCTGTTCGGCGCGGTAGAGATAGCGGATGATCGCCGCTTCCTTTTCCGTCAGCCGGATCTTCTGGCCGTTTTCGGCGGTCAGCAGTTTCTGGCTCGGCTTGAAGAGATAGGGACCGACCGTGAAGGTAGCGTCTTCGCTCTGCTCGTGCTGGCGCAGCTGCACGCGGATGCGGGCGAGGAGGACGGCGAAGCGGAAGGGCTTTGTCACGTAATCGTTGGCGCCGGCCTCAAGACCGAGAATGGTGTCGGAATCGGTGTCGTGCCCGGTCAGCATGATGATCGGCGCCTTGAAGCCGCCCTTGCGCAGCAGCTTGACGGCTTCGCGGCCGTCCATGTCAGGCAGGCCGACGTCCATGATCAGAAGGTCGATGGGTGCTCCACGGGCAGCCTGCACGCCTTTGCCGGCGGTCGATTCCTGGAGAACCGTGAATTCCTCATAGAGCGCGAGCTGCTCCGTCAGGGTTTCGCGTAGGTCGTCATCGTCATCCACCAGTAGAATGGTGCGTGCGGTCATGCGGCTTTGTTCCTCAGGTTCCGTCTTACAAGTCCTACGCCAAATTCGATGATTGGCAAAGAGCGCAAGACACGCGGTTGCAGCGCCCGGATCGATATGATTTCATCGAACATCCAAGCAAAACAAAAACATGTGACAATAATGGAAAAAACAAGGCAGAGAGCGGCAAAGCGTATCTCCACCATCCTTGTCAGGCCTCAACCGGGAAAAAAGAGCCGGGCGCTGGTGCAGTGCGGGCCTATCGTCGTGCCTGCAGCGATCGGCCGGACGGGCCGCAGCGTCTTGAAGCGCGAGGGGGATGGGGCAACGCCGGTGGCCTCGATGAAGCTGCTGTACGGCTTCCGGCGCGGCGAGCGTCCACAGCGGATCACGACACCGCTTGCGCTTTCGCGCATCCGTGCCGGCATGCTCTGGTGCGATCAGGCTGAAAACGCCAACTATAACCGTCTGGTCAAGGCGCCCTTCAAGCAGAGCCATGAGGAACTGAAGCGCAAGGACGGCCTTTACGACGTCTGCCTCGTCATGGATTGGAACGTGTCTTCGCGGGCGCGCTATCGCGGCTCGGCGATCTTCTTCCACCTGATCCGCCCCGGCTACCAGCCGACGGACGGGTGCGTCGCCGTCAAGCCGCAGGACATGCGCCGCATGCTGCCCCACATGCGCAAGGGGACGGTCATCAGGGTTCTCTGAATCTCAAGGGGTGATAATTCTTCGCCGCCGTCCTATATGGCTTCTCGACGTCGCGCTGCCTCGGGTGCGCCGGCTTTCAAATTGACGGAGACATATTGTGGCCAATCAACCCATCATTACTTTCCATGACGGACATTCCATTCCGCAGGTAGGCCTGGGCGTCTGGCAGACGCCGCAGGATATCGCCGCGCCAACAGTGCTGAAGGCGCTGCAGGCCGGTTACCGCCATATCGACACGGCGTCCGGCTATGACAACGAACAGGGCGTTGGCGAAGGCTTCCGCTCCTCCGGTCTCGACCGCAAGGACGTTTTCATCACCACCAAGCTGCGCAACCCTGATCAGGGTTATGACAATACGCTTCGCGCCTTCGACGGCAGCCTGAAGAAGCTCGGCATGGACTATGTCGATCTCTATCTCGTCCACTGGCCGTCGCCGCATCGCGGCCTCTACCGCGAGACGTGGAAGGCCTTCGTGAAGATCAAGGAAGAGGGCCGGGCGCGCTCGATCGGCGTATCGAACTTCTACCCGGATCATCTGGAGCACATCATCGGCGATACCGGCGTCGTGCCCGTGATCAACCAGATCGAACTGCATCCTGATTTCCAGCAGAAGGCGGCGCAGGAGGCGCACAAGAAGCTTAACATCGTGACGGAATCCTGGAGCCCGCTCGGGCAGGGCAAATTCATCGCCAATGCCGTCATCGGTGAGATCGCCAAGAAGCATGGCAAGACGCCGGCGCAGGTGATCATCCGTTGGCATATCGATGCCGGACTGGTGGTGATCCCGAAATCGGTAACGCCGTCACGCATTGAAGAGAATTTCAACGTCTTCGATTTCAAGCTGGATGCCGACGATATGGCTGCGATCGCCAAGCTTGATGACAAGGGCGCCCGGATGGGGCCCGATCCTTATACGGCGACGTTCTGATATTATTCAGAAACAAAAAGGGCGGCTTAAGGCCGCCCTTTTCACGTCCTGAACCTAAAGGCTCAGTTCCATTCGCGGATATCGACGAAGTGACCTGCGATCGCCGCGGCTGCTGCCATGGCAGGCGACACGAGATGGGTGCGGCCCTTGAAGCCCTGACGGCCCTCGAAGTTGCGGTTCGAGGTCGAGGCGCAGCGCTCGCCCGGCTTCAGGCGGTCGTCGTTCATCGCGAGGCACATCGAGCAGCCCGGCTCGCGCCAGTCGAAGCCGGCCGCCTTGAAGATCTTGTCGAGGCCTTCCTTCTCCGCCTGTTCTTTCACCAGACCGGAGCCCGGGACGATCATGGCGCTGACGGTGGAGGCAACGGTCTTGCCTTCGACGACCTTGGCAACTTCGCGCAGGTCTTCGATGCGGCCGTTGGTGCAGGAGCCGATGAAGACGCGGTCGATGTTGATGTCGGTGATCGGCGTACCGGGCTTCAGGCCCATATAGTCGAGCGCGCGCCACTTGGAGGTACGCTTGGTTTCGTCCTTGATATCGTCCGGGTTCGGAACGATGCCCTGAACCGAGATGACGTCTTCAGGCGAGGAGCCCCAGGAGACGATCGGCGGCAGTTCGGCGGCGTTGAGCTTGACGATGCGGTCGAAATGGGCGCCTTCGTCGGTCTTCAGCGTCTTCCAATAGGCGATCGCCTGTTCGCGCTCGGCGCCCTTCGGTGCACGCGGCTTGTCCTTCAGGTATTCGAAGGTGATTTCGTCAGGCGCGATCAGGCCGGCGCGGGCGCCGCCTTCGATCGACATGTTGCAGATCGTCATGCGGCCTTCCATCGACAGCGCGCGGATGGCTTCGCCGGCATACTCGATGACATAGCCGGTACCGCCGGCGGTGCCGATTTCGCCGATGATGGCAAGAACGATGTCCTTGGCGGTGACGCCCGGCGGTAGCTGGCCGTCGACCTGCACCAGCATGTTCTTGGCCTTCTTCTGGATCAGCGTCTGGGTGGCGAGAACGTGCTCGACTTCAGAGGTGCCGATGCCGTGGGCGAGCGAGCCGAAGGCGCCGTGGGTCGAGGTGTGGCTGTCGCCGCAGACGATCGTCATGCCCGGCAGGGTGAAGCCCTGTTCCGGACCGATGATGTGGACGATGCCCTGGCGCTTGTCGTTCTCCGAGTAATACTCGACGTTGAACTCGGCGGCATTGATCGCCAGCTGCTCGACCTGGATGCGGCTTTCCTCGTTCTTGATGCCGAGGTGGCGATCGGGAGAGGTCGGAACGTTGTGATCGACCACCGCCAGCGTCTTCTCCGGCGCACGAACCTTGCGGTTCGTCATGCGCAGGCCTTCGAAAGCCTGCGGGGACGTGACTTCGTGGACCAGATGGCGGTCGATGTAGAGAAGACAGGTGCCATCGGCCTGTTCGTCAACCAGGTGATCGTCCCAGATTTTGTCGTAAAGGGTACGCGGTGCGCTCATAGCGGTATGTCCGTTTTTGGATGCAATGGAAAAAAGGGAAATGGCGGCAAGGCCCGCCGGCCGTCATTCGATCAACGAAGTCGGCTGTTGAGAGCGCCCGAAACGCACGCAAAGAACCGCGCCGGCAGGCGATAATGGTCCTGCAGCACGAAAATATGCGCGCCTGTGCACTTGAACTTGCTTTCCATGAGGCTGGATATAGCGATTTTTCTCATAAACGGCAATTCGAATCGTTAGGACTATCGCCCGTGCCTGCGGCGCATCCGCTGCTCCACTTGCCTGAGGCCCAGCGACAGGCCGATCGTCAGGATCAGGTAGATATAGGTGACGATCGAGTAGGTCTCGAAGAAGCGGAAGGAGCCGGACGCGTAGACCTTGCCCATCTGCGTGATGTCGGAGACGCCGAGCACGGAGACCAGCGAACTATCCTTCACCATCGAGACGAAGTCGTTGGAGAGCGGTGGGAAGATGACGCGGATCGCCTGCGGAAAGATGACGAGCCGGAAGCGGTGATAGCGCGACAGGCCGAGGGCCTTGGCGGTTTCGATCTGGCCGTGATCGACGGACTGGATACCGGCGCGGAAGACTTCGGCGATGAAGGAGGAGTAGCCGATCATCAGCGCGATGATCGCCCGCCACATCAGCGACAGGTCGCGAACGAGAATGGGTTCGGCGATGCCCGATTTTACCAGCGGTGTGATCAGGAAATTATAGGCAGCGACAATGCCGGGCGCGCCGACGAAGGCGACGTAGAACAGCAGCACCAGCATCGGGATGCCGCGGATGATCTCGATATAGAAACGCGAGATCTGTCGCAGCACCTTGCTGTCGGACAGCCCGAGGAGCGCGATGCCGAGGCCGAGGATCGTCGCCAGCACGAAGGCGACGATGGTGACGAAAACAGTGATCCAGACGCCATTGAAGACGGTCTGGAAGACCTGCGCATAGATGCCGTTGGTGACGATGACGATGGCGAGGATGATGCCGATAACGGCAAGGGCGACCAGCCACCAGGGATAGTCGCCCTTCTCGGATCGCGGGGATGGGTGTGGCGCCATCTGCGATGATCCGGAATTACTGGCCCATCTTGTAGTCGAGGAACCACTTCTTGTTCAGCGCATCGAGTGTGCCGTCGGCCTTGAGGCTGGCAATGGCGGCGTTGACCGGGGCAACGAGATCCGAGCCCTTTGGGAAGATGAAGCCGAAGTCCTCGGTACCGAGCGGGCCGCCGATGACCTTGAGCGTACCGTTCGAGGCATCCACATAGCCCTTGGCGGCGACACCGTCGGTCAGCACCGTATCGACGTCTCCGGTCTTCAGGGCCTGAACGGTGGCGCCGAAGGTTTCGAAGAGCTTGATGCGCGGGTTCTGCTCGTTGCCGTCGAGGATCTCATAGACGGCGGTGTAGAAGGGCGAGGTGCCCGGCTGGGCGCCGACCAGGCCATCCTTGAAGGCGCCGAAGGTCTTGCCGTCGGTGAAGCGGCTTTCATCGGCGCGAACAAGCATGAACTGCTGCGAGCGCATGTAGGGGTCGGAGAAATCGACCTTCGCCTTGCGGTCGTCCTTGATGGTGATGCCGGTCATGCCGATGTTGTACTGGTTGTCGGAGACCGCCTGGATCATCGCGTCCCAGCTGGTGTTCTGGTACTCGACCTTGAAATTCAGCCGCTTGGCGATCTCGTTCATCGCATCATATTCCCAGCCGATCTGCTTGCCGGATTTCGGATCGACGAACTGCAGCGGCGGATAGGCGTTTTCGGTCACGACCACGACCGACTTGCCGCCGAGATCGGGCAGGCTTTCCGCAGTAGCGGTGAGCGACGAAAGAGAAAGGGCTGCGAGGCCCGCGAGAATGGTGCGGCGGAAAAGCATGCTGAAAATCCCCGGTAAAATGTGGCTGGCGGAAACTGTCATAGAAGAGAACGCGATGGCAAGAGCGGCCAGTGCGCGGCTGCGGCTCTAAAACAGAAAAGGCGGCCCGAGGACCGCCTTTTCATGCAAGAATTTTGCGCTGGGCAGAACTTATTCTGCTGCAGGCTCAGCAGCGGCTGCTGCTTCTGCGGCTGCCTTTGCTTCAGCGGCTTCGGCTGCTGCCTTTTCGGCGGCGAGAGCCTGTGCTGCAGCAACCTTTTCAGCTTCCAGACGTGCCTTTTCCTCGGCAACGGCGGCGCGCTCGGCGTCGTTGAGCTTGCGGGCGCGAACGCCGGTGTCTTCAACGATACGGGCAGACTTACCGCGACGGTCGCGCAGGTAGTAGAGCTTGGCGCGACGGACCTTACCGCGGCGAACGATTTCGACGCTTTCGATCATCGGCGAGTAAACCGGGAATACGCGCTCGACGCCTTCGCCGTAGGAGATCTTGCGGACCGTGAAGTTTTCCTGCAGGCCGCCGCCGGAGCGGGCGATGCAAACGCCTTCGTAGGCCTGGACGCGGGTACGCGTGCCTTCCGTGACCTTCACGTTGACGCGGACGGTGTCTCCCGGGGAGAATTCAGGCAGGGTGCGCTTGGCTTCGATCTTGGCGACCTGTTCGGCCTCAAGCTGCTGAATGATGTTCATGACTCAACCTCTTTGTTGGTTCAACAGCCAGAGCGCTCTACGATCTATCTTTGGCGAAGCCTCGGATATATGCCCATTAAGGCAGGAGCGAATTCGTCTGCTTTTCTTTACGTGGTTGATGGGATTTTTTCCCATTCCGGGCGTGCGCATACCCTATCGCGCAGGCTTTGTCACCCCTCCCGCCCTGAAAAACAGCAGGGAGCGTCCGTCTCGTGTGCCGGTTGCCGGATGCTGCACGCAATCAAGGCAGCGAGTTTCCTGATTAAATATTTGTCGAATGCCTAATTTAGGAGCAGATTCTGATTCGGGCCAAATCATGGCCCGTGGGAATTTGGAGGGGAATGAATGTCGATAAGCAATCCATCGCCTTCGTTGTATAACGAGGACCTGGCGCCTGCAGAAGAGAGGAAATGGGGCGCCTTCAGTATCTTCAACGTCTGGACCTCAGACGTCCATAGTCTTTGGGGTTATTACCTCGCCGCAAGTCTTTTCCTGCTGTGCGGCAGCTTCATCAATTTCGTGATTGCGATCGGCATCGGCTCGCTGGTCATCTTCTGCCTGATGAGCCTTGTCGGCAATGCCGGCGTCAAGACGGGCGTACCTTTCCCAGTTCTCGCTCGTGCTTCTTTCGGCACGTTCGGCGCCAACCTCCCGGCGCTGGTGCGCGCCGTCGTTGCCTGCTTCTGGTATGGTGCGCAGACGGCGGCGGCTTCGGGTGCGATCGTCGCGCTCCTTATCCGCAATGACAGCATTCTCGCCTTCCACCAGAACAGTCATATGCTCGGGCATTCGACGCTGGAGCTGATCTGCTACGTGATCATCTGGGCGCTGCAGCTGCTGATCATCCAGCGCGGCATGGAAACCGTCCGCAAGTTTCAGGATTGGGCCGGGCCTGCGGTCTGGATCATGATGTTGGTGCTTGCCGTCTATCTCGTGGTCAAGGCCGGCACTTTCTCCTTCGGCAGCGAGATCCCGCGCGATGTTCTGCTTGAGAAGACCAAGGATGCCGGCGTTCCCGGTGAACCCGGATCGTTCCCGGCGCTGGCCGCCGTTGCCGCGACATGGATCACCTATTTCGCAGCGCTCTATCTGAACTTCTGCGACTTCTCGCGCTACGCCAAGGACACCAAGACCCTGCGCAAAGGCAACCTCTGGGGCCTGCCGATCAATCTTCTCGCCTTCTGCCTGGTGGCGGGCGTGACGACGACGGCGGCTTTCACCGTCTATGGTGAAGTGTTGCTGCATCCGGAAGCGATTTCGGCGAAGTTCGACAGCTGGTTCCTGGCGCTGCTGGCGGCGTTGACCTTTGCGGTCGCGACGCTCGGCATCAACGTCGTCGCCAACTTCGTGTCGCCGGCCTTCGACTTCTCGAACGTCTTCCCGCGGCAGATCAGCTTCAAGCGGGGCGGCTATATCGCGGCCCTGATCGCGCTCGTACTCTATCCATTCGCGCCCTGGGAGACGGGTGCGGCGCATTTCGTCAACTTCATCGGCTCGACGATGGGGCCGATCTTCGGGGTGATGATGGTGGATTACTATCTGATCCGGAAGGGCGAACTGAATGTCGCGGCCCTTTACCGCGAAGACGGCGAATTCCGCTTCCAGAACGGCTGGCATGCGAATGCCTTCATCGCCTTCATCGTCGGCGTGGTCTTTTCGTCGATCCTGCCGACCTTCACATCGATCCTGCCGGATTGGTGGGGTACCTATGGCTGGTTCTTTGGCGTCGGCATCGGCGGTCTGGTTTATTACGTGCTGAGGATGAGCACGCGCGGCTCTGCCGTCGGCGCCGCCACCTGACAAAAGAGGCGCCTGGTCTTCCGGGCGCCTATTCTTCCAAGAGGTCGGGCCGTCGTTTCCTGGTCAGGGCAACGGCCTGTTCATGCCGCCATTTCTCGATGGCGCCGTGATTGCCAGAGGTCAGGATTGCAGGGATCTCGCGGCCTTCCCATTCCTGCGGACGGGTATAATGCGGATGCTCCAGCAGGCCGCCTTCGAAGCTTTCATGCAGGCCCGAGAGATCGTTGCCCATGACGCCGGGCAGGATACGGATGATGGCGTCGAGAAGCGTCAGCGCCGCCGGTTCACCGCCTGAGAGCACATAGTCGCCGATCGAGACTTCCTCGAGCTGGCGCGCCTCGATGACACGCTGGTCTACGCCCTCGAAACGTCCGCAGACGATGATCACGCCTTCGCCAGCGGCGAGTTCGCGCACGCGCTGCTGCGTCAGGGGCTTGCCGCGCGGGCTCATCAGCAGGCGCGGGCGATTGTCGTTTTCGGAAACAGTATCGATGGCGCGGGCAAGCACATCCGGCTTCAGCACCATGCCGGCGCCGCCGCCAGCGGGGGTGTCGTCGACGGTGCGGTGCTTGTCGGCGGTGAAATCGCGGATCTGGAAGGCTTCCAGCGACCACTGCCCGCGCTCCATCGCCTTGCCTGACAGCGAGAAGCCGAGATGGCCCGGAAACATCTCCGGATAAAGGGTGAGCACGCTTGCCCGGAAGGCCATGGCTTACTTCTTTTTCTTCGGCTTGCCGGTGGCGAGCTTGGAGATGTCTTCCGGATCGTCGATCAGGCCGGCTGCCATCGGGTCGATACGGATCGTACCGCCTTCGAGATCGATCTCCAGCACCGAAGCTTCCGAGAACGGGATCAGCACCGGGCGTTTGCCGGGGCCCTTGAGTTCCAGCAGATCGCCGGCGCCGAAATCGAAAACACCCGTGATCGTGCCGTAGCTGACACCCTTGTCGTCGAGCGCTTCGAGACCTTCGAGATCGGCATAATAGAACTCATCCTCTTCCAGTTCGTCGTCCGGAAGATTGTCGCGTTCCATATAGAGTTCAAGGCCGTTCAGCGCCTCGGCGGCGTTGCGGTCGTTGATGCCGCGGAAGCGGACGACGACCATGTTCTTCATTTCGCGCAGCTCGAGAATCTCGAAGACGCGGCCATCGAGGCTGTGCAGGTGGCCGTAATCGCCGAGTGCCGTCGGGTCGGCCGTATAAGGCTTGACACGAACTTCCCCGCGGATGCCCTGCGCGCCGCCTATGGTGCCCATCAGCACGGGGTTCTCAAGCTTTGTCATGGTGTCCTTCATCCGAATTCTGCATCGATCCGAGTTCAAGCCTCTCATAAACGAAGTGCGCCGGAATGAAAACGAAAACGGGCGGCATGTCGCCATGCCGCCCGTTCGAAACGAAATCCTTGCGGATTATTCTGCGGAAGCTGCAGCTTCGGCGGCGTCAGCAATCTTCTGAGCCTTCTCAGCAGCGCGCTCCTGAGCCTTCTTGCCCGGCTTTGCCTTTTCCCGGTTGTTCTTGGTGTCGCGCTTGGCGAGACCAGCTTCGTTGAGGAAGCGCAGAACGCGGTCGGTCGGCTGTGCGCCCTGATCGAGCCAATGCTTGATGCGGTCGTTGTCGAGCTTGATGCGCGCGTCGTTGTCCTTGGCGAGCATCGGGTTCCAGGAACCGAGGTTCTCCAGGAAGCGGCCATCGCGCGGCGAACGGGCGTCAGCGAGAACGATGTGGTAGTACGGGCGCTTCTTGGAACCACCGCGTGCGAGACGAATTTTCAGTGCCATGTCATTTACTCCTTAGGCTTTTCTTGACCGCTTCGTAGGGCGGCAGGTTCATTTTGCTGCGGCGTGGTCCGCAGCGATCTGCTCATGATGCCGGATGACTTCCTTGATGATGAAGTTCAAGAACTTCTCGGCGAAATCCGGATCCAGATTGGCATCCTTGGCCAGGCGGCGAAGGCGTTCGATCTGGTATTCTTCGCGCGCCGGATCGGCCGGCGGCAGCTGGTACTTGGCCTTGAGAACGCCGACCTCTTTGGTGCAGCGGAAGCGTTCGGCCAGAATGTGGACGAGTGCCGCGTCGATATTGTCGATCGACTGGCGGTAGCTCGAAAGCTGGGCTTTGATTTCAGGATCAATCATCGTTCAAGCGACCCTTTCACTTCTTCTTGGGCAAACCGGGAAGCCCCGGGAAACCGCCACCGAGACCCGGCAGCTTGGCGCCGCCCAGGCCCGGAAGTCCGCCGAGGCCCGGCATGCCGCCGCCCGGCTTTCCAAGACCCGCTGCTTCAGCCTGCTTCTGGAGCGCTTCCAGCTGCTTCGGGTCGATGTTCGAGAGGTCGGGCATGCCGCCCATTCCGCCACCCATGCCGCCAAGACCCATCTTGCCGGCGAGGCCGCCCATCATCTGCTTCATCAGGCCGCCTTTGCCCTTGCCGCCCATCATCTTCATCATGTCCGCCATCTGGCGGTGCATCTTCAGAAGCTTGTTGATGTCGGAGGCATCGGTGCCGGAGCCGGCGGCGATACGCTTCTTGCGCGAATGCTTCAGCATATCGGGATTGGCGCGCTCGGCCTTGGTCATCGAGGAGATGATGGCGAGCTGGCGGCCGAACAGGCTGTCGTTGAGGCCGGCCGACGCCATCTTGTCCTTCATGCCCGACATGCCGGGCATCATCGACATGATGCCGCCCATACCGCCCATCTTCTGCATCTGGCGCAGCTGGTCGGCGAGGTCGTTCAGGTCGAACTTGCCCTTGGCCATCTTGGCAGCCATGGCGGCTGCCTTTTCGGCATCGATGTTTTCGGCGGCGCGCTCGACCAGCGAGATGATGTCGCCCATGCCGAGGATACGGTCGGCGATACGGCGGGGATGGAATTCTTCCAGCTCGCCCATGCGCTCGCCGACGCCGATGAGCTTGATCGGCTTGCCGGTGACGGCGCGCATCGAAAGGGCTGCACCGCCACGGCCATCGCCGTCCATGCGGGTCAGAACGAGGCCGGTAATGCCGACGCGCTCATCGAAATTGCGGGCGAGGTTGACGGCATCCTGACCGGTCAGCGAATCCGCGACCAGCAGGATTTCATGCGGGTTCGACTTCTTCTTGATGTCGGCCATTTCGACCATCAAGGGCTCGTCGATATGCGTGCGGCCGGCGGTGTCGAGGATGACGACGTCGTGGCCGCCAAGCTTGGCGGCCTGAACGGCGCGGGCGGCAATATCGGTCGGCGACTGGCCAGCGATCACAGGCAGCGTATCGACGCCGGTCTGGACGCCGAGCTGGCGCAGCTGTTCCTGGGCGGCGGGACGGCGCGTATCAAGCGACGCCATCAGCACCTTTTTCTTGTCGCGGTCGGTGAGCCGCTTGGCAATCTTGGCCGAGGTCGTGGTCTTGCCCGAGCCCTGCAGACCAACCATCATGATGACGACGGGGGCAACGGCATGAAGATCGACGCCAACGCCTTCGCCGCCGAGCATCTCGATCAGCTCGTCATGGACGATCTTGACGACCATCTGGCCGGGCTTGATCGACTTCAGGATTTCGGCGCCGACAGCCTTTTCGCGAACACGGTCGGTGAAGCCACGGACGACTTCGAGCGAAACGTCGGCTTCCAGAAGGGCACGGCGAACCTCGCGCAGCGCAGCGGAAACATCGGCTTCCGAAAGCGCGCCACGGCCTGTCAGTCCATTGAGAATGGATCCAAGACGGTCCTGGAGGTTTTCAAACATAGGCTCTTCCTTGTGTTTCCGGATATGCCGGAAACCTCGTGCTTTTCCTTGACGAAAACAAGACGCAAAGCCAAAAAGCACCCGAGGGCGCATCGCGCTGTCGGGTGTGGACCTCCGGGATCGGGTCCCGGTCGGCGGCTCGGAGTCATGTCGCTCGTCGCAGAATTGAGGCGCGGTAAACAGGAAAGCGGCCGGAAAGTCAAGCCGAAGCGGGCAAATTCACGCTTCCGGTCCTTCTCAAACCGCCTGCGCCTTCCCAAATGCATCCTTCCGCCACGAGAGTCCATCCGTTCATGCCCGATGCCAAGATGCGCAATTCCTATTACCAGGGGCCGGTCTCGGACCATTTTGACGGCGTCCATTTCTTCAATCCCGATGGGATCGAGCCGCTCGGTTTTCGCGAATTGATGCGCTGGCAGTTCGGCGGCGGGCGTTTTCGCTGGCCGAAGGCGGTGCAAAGCCCGTTTCCGCCCGCCAAGCCCGCAGCACGCGTCAGCGGCGAGGATTTGCGGGTGACCATGATTGGCCATGCGACGATGCTGATCCAGGTCGCCGGGCTGAATATATTGACCGATCCTGTCTGGTCGGATCGCGCCAGCCCCTTCTCCTTCGCCGGCCCGCGCCGCGTTTCGCCACCTGGCATTCGCTTCGAGGATCTGCCGCCGATCGATATCGTGCTTGTCTCGCACAATCACTATGACCATCTCGATATCAGGACGTTGAAGCGGCTGTTCGAGGAGCATGGCCCGCATTTCGTGACGCCGCTCGGAAACGATACGATCATTCACCGTGCCATTCCCGAGGCGAAGATTTCCGATATGGATTGGGGCGACCGGCTTTCTTATTGGGATGGCGTCACCATCGATGCCGAGCCCTGCCATCACTGGTCGGCGCGCGGCACGCGCGACCGGCGCATGGCGCTCTGGGCAGCCTTCGTCATTTCGACGCCATCAGGCAAGATCTACCATGTCGGCGATACCGGCTTTCACGATGGCATCAACTACCGCGCTGTCCGCGAAAAACATGGCGGCTTCCGCCTGGCGATCCTGCCGTTCGGCGCTTACGAGCCGCGCTGGTTCATGAAGGGGCAGCATCAAAACCCGGATGAGGCGGTGGAGGGCATGGAGCTCGCCAATGCTGCCTATGTGGCAGGGCACCACTTCGCGACGTTCCAGCTGACGAACGAGGCAATCGATGCGCCAGTCAAGGCGCTGGAGACCGCGCTTGCGGCGCGCAACATCGCGCCTGGCCGTTTCCGGCCGTTGAGGGCAGGGGAAGTGTTCGATGTTCCCAAGGCTTGAGCTATCGGCGGCCTACTGGTAATTCCCGCGCATTTCCGCCATATACAGGCCGAAAGCAATGGAAGCAGCAGCAATGAGCACAACGGTCGAATTCGCGAAGATGAACGGGCTTGGAAACAAGATCCTGGTTGTCGATATGCGCGGTCGTCCGGATGCCGTGACGCCCGCTGCGGCGATTGCGCTGAACGCCGATCCGGCAACACAGTTCGATCAGATCATGGCGATCCATGATCCGAAGGCTCAGGGTACGGACGCCTGGATCGATATCCTGAATTCCGACGGCTCGAAGGCCCAGGCCTGTGGCAACGGCACGCGCTGCGTCGTGCAGGCACTCGCTGCTGAGACCGGCAAGAAGGCCTTCACCTTCCAGACCGTCGCCGGGATACTCAATGCCGTCGAGCAGGCGGATGGGACGATTTCGGTCGATATGGGCAAGCCCGTTTTCGAATGGGACAGGATCCCGCTTGCCGAAGAATTCTACGATACGAGCCGGATCGAACTGCAGATCGGGCCGATCGACAATCCGGTGCTGCATTCGCCGTCGGTTGCCTCGATGGGCAATCCGCATGCGATCTTCTGGGTCGACAAGGACGTGATGTCCTTCGATCTCGGCCGTTTCGGGCCGCTGCTCGAAAACCACCCGATGTTCCCTGAAAAGGCGAATATCACCCTGGCCGAGGTCACCTCGCCGTCTTCGATCACCACGCGGACGTGGGAACGCGGCGCCGGCCTGACGCTTGCCTGCGGTTCGGCGGCTTGCGCCACGGCCGTTTCCGCTGCCCGCACCGGCCGCACCGGCCGCGATGTCACGATCAAGGTTGCGAGCAGCCCGAACGCGGGATCGCTCTCGATCGAATGGCGCGAGCGCGACGACCACGTCATCATGACCGGTCCGGCCGAATGGGAATGGTCCGGCATGGTCGATCCCAAGACCGGCAGCTGGGCACGCGACGCGGAACAGGGAGCCGAGGCGCGGTGAGCGGCGTCGAGGTCATCACCTTCGGCTGCCGTCTCAATACCTACGAATCCGAAGTGATGCGGGCGGAGGCCGAGAAGGCCGGGCTCAACAATGCCATCCTAGTCAATACCTGCGCCGTCACCGGCGAGGCCGTGCGTCAGGCCCGCCAGGCGATCCGCCGCGCGCGGCGCGATAATCCGCATACCCGCATCATCGTGACCGGCTGTGCGGCGCAGACCGAAAGCCAAGTCTTTGCCGAAATGGCCGAGGTCGATGCTGTCCTCGGCAATGAAGAGAAGCTGAAAAGCGCGTCCTATCGCGCGCTGCCGGATTTCGGGGTTTCGGCGGAAGAGAAGCTGCGCGTCAACGATATCATGAGCGTCAAGGCGACGGCGCCGCAGATGGTCAAGCATATCGACGGGCATGTGCGCGCCTTCATCCAGGTGCAGAATGGCTGTGATCACCGCTGTACCTTCTGCATCATCCCCTATGGCCGCGGCAATTCGCGTTCGGTGCCGATGGGGGCTGTCGTCGATCAGGCCCGCAACCTGGTCGAGGGCGGATACAGCGAGATCGTTCTGACCGGTGTCGATGCGACCAGCTATGGCGCCGATCTGCCAGGGCAGCCGACGCTTGGAATGCTGGCCAAGACGCTGTTGAAGCAGATCCCCGAAATCCGCCGCCTCAGGCTGTCGTCGATCGACAGCATCGAGGCTGACAATCATCTGTTCGACCTGATCGCCGACGAATCGCGGTTCATGCCGCATCTGCATCTGTCGCTGCAGCATGGCGACGACATGATCCTGAAGCGCATGAAGCGGCGGCACAGCCGCGCCGATGCGCTCGACTTTGTCGCTCAGGTGCGGCGCCTGCGGCCGGACATGGCTTTCGGTGCGGATATGATTGCCGGTTTCCCGACGGAAACCGAGGAGATGTTCGCCAATGCCGCCAGCCTCGCGGAAGAGGCTGATATCGCGTATCTGCACGTTTTCCCTTACAGCCCGCGTCCCGGAACGCCCGCCGCCCGCATGCCGCAGCTCGATCGTTCGCTGATCAAGGACCGCGCCGCGCGGCTGCGCGCCACTGGTCAGACGCTGCATCGCTCCCATCTGGACAGGATGGTCGGAACGCGGCAGTGGCTGCTGGTGGAAAACAACGGTCTGGCACATACGGAAAATTTCACGCTTGCCGCCGCTCCCGGCCTTCGCCCGCGCTCCCTGCTGCAGGCCGAGATCACCGGCCACAACGGCAAGCACCTCGACATGCAATTGACGGCGGCGGAAGCCGCCTGAGTTTACGGAATTCAAATGGCGTTCAGTTTCATCAAAAAGGTATTCACCTTCGGCAAGCCGCTCGAGGAGGCAAAGCCCGACGAGCTTGCGCCTGTCGTCGAGCCGGTGAAGGACGAGCTGCCTGTCGCTGCCGATCCGGTGTTGCCGGAAGAGATGGATACGGCCGGTGGGCCGGTTGCGGATGTTGCCGAGGCCGAGCCAGTCGCGCCAGCGGAAGAAGAGCCAGCGATCCTGCCGGATGCCGAGCAGCTGGGTGATATCGGTGTCGTGCCGTTGTCGCTGTTGCAGGCGGAAGCTGAGGCCCAAACTGAAGACCAAAGCACAATACCTGCGGATACACCCCCCTCTGTCCCTCCGGGACATCTCCCCCTCAAGGGGGGAGATCAGCTGGAGGTCGAGGCGGCTGCTGGTGCCAGCATAGCGCGCGAAGAGCTCGCCGATAGCGCCGAGCCGGAAACTGCAACGGTCTCTGCTCAGGACGAAATAGTTCCAGAAGCGAGCGAGCTCCCCCAGCCGATCTCCCCCCTTGAGGGGGAGATGCCCGGCAGGGCAGAGGGGGGTACCCCGCCCATCGACCTCGACGAATCGTCATCCACGACAACCGAGGCATCCGCGTCGCTCATCCTTCCCAAGGGCTTCGCCACCGGCGCTGCTGCCTCCGAACCCGAACCACTCGTTCCGCAACCCAAGCTCACCTGGTTCCAACGCCTGCGAGCCGGCCTTGCCCGTACCTCGTCGCAGCTCACCGGCCAAATCGCCGCGCTCTTCACCAAGCGCAAGCTCGATGACGAGACCCTGCAGGATCTGGAAGACCTGCTGATCCAGGCCGATCTCGGCGTCGAGACGGCGATGCGCGTCACCGATACGCTGGCGTCTGAGCGCTACGGCAAGGACGTAACAGGCGAAGACGTCAGCCGCATCATGGCGAGCGAGATCGCCAAGGTGCTGAAGCCGGTCGCCAAGCCGCTGCAGCTCGATCTCAGCCACAAGCCGCATGTCATCCTCGTTGTCGGCGTCAATGGCACCGGAAAGACGACGACGATCGGCAAGCTGGCCGCAAAGCTCTCAGGCGCTGGGCTGAAGGTCATGGTTGCCGCCGGCGACACGTTCCGTGCCGCCGCGATCGAGCAGCTGAAGATCTGGGCCGATCGCACCAAGTCGGAATTCATCGGCACCAAGCTTGGCGCCGATGCCGCCGGTCTTGCCTATGATGCTTTCGAGCAGGCCAAGGCGAAGAAATGCGACGTGCTGATCATCGATACCGCAGGACGCCTTCAGAACAAGGCGGAACTCATGGCCGAACTGGAAAAGATCGTGCGCGTGCTCGGCAAGCTCGATCCGGATGCGCCGCATACCGTTTTGCAGACGCTGGACGCGACAACAGGCCAGAACGCCCTCAACCAGGTGGAAATCTTCCGCAATGTGGCGGGCGTCAACGGGTTGATCATGACCAAGCTCGACGGCACGGCGCGGGGCGGTATCCTCGTGGCGATCTCCGCAAAGCACAAGCTGCCTGTTTATTTCATCGGCGTCGGCGAAGGTGTGGACGATCTGGAGCCGTTCGAGGCCGAGGATTTTGCCCATGCCATTGCCGGTCTCGGGCAATGATGCCACAGATATGACGAGAAGGGCGCGCATGCCGCGCCTGACAAACGAATAGGTTCGACGCACGCATGACCACCGAAAGCGATATCACGCCCTCTTCCGCCGACCGGCATCACCCGATGCTGAAGCTGGCGCTTGAGCTCGGCCCGCTGCTGATCTTCTTCTTCGCCAACCTTCGCGGCCAGTGGTTGGTCGACCGTTTTCCGGCTCTGAGCGAACTTGGCGGTCCACTGTTCGTCGCCACCGGCCTGTTCATGGCCGCGACAGTCATTTCGCTAGTTGCCTCGAAGATCATCCTCGGCCATCTGCCGATCATGCCCTTCGTCTCCGGTATCGTCGTCCTGATCTTCGGCTCGCTGTCGATCTATCTGCAGAACGAAACCTTCATCAAGATGAAGCCGACGATCGTCAACGCGCTGTTCGGTGTGGCGCTGCTGGGCGGCCTTGCCTTCGGCAAGTCCTTGCTCGGCTATGTCTTCAATGCCGCCTTCCAGCTCGATGCTGAGGGATGGCGCAAGCTGACGCTGCGGTGGGGCATCTTCTTCCTGTTTCTGGCCGTGCTCAATGAAGTCGTATGGCGGAATTTCTCCGATGACTTCTGGATCGCCTTCAAGGTCTGGGGCACGATGCCTGTTACCATCATCTTCACCATGGCGCAGATGCCGCTGATCCTGAAACATACGGTGCAGCCCGCCGGAGAGACCGACAAGTGAGCTTCGACGGTACGGCTGAGCGGACGAAACATCAGAACTTCTGGTTCATCGCCTGCGCGGGCGTGCTTCTGGCGCAGATCGTGGCCGAGTATTTCATGGGCCGCACGCCGATCTGCACCTGCGGTTACGTCAAGCTCTGGGAAGGTACCGTCAATTCCAGCGGCAATTCCCAGCATCTGTCCGACTGGTACACGCCGTCCCACATCATTCACGGCTTCCTGTTTTACGGGCTTGCGCACCTCGTTCTGCGCGACAAGCCGATCGGCGCGAGATTGCTGCTGGCGCTTGTGATCGAATCCGGTTGGGAACTGCTCGAGAATTCGCCGATCATCATCGACCGTTATCGCGCCGCGACGATCTCGCTCGATTACTACGGCGACAGCATTCTCAATTCGGCGATGGATGCGGTCTTCATGGTCGTCGGTTTCTTCTTCGCCGCGCGTGCGCCGGTGGCCCTGACGGTGGCGATCGCCATCTTCTTCGAGATTTTCACCGGCTATATGATCCGGGACAACCTGACGCTCAATGTCTTGATGCTGGTCTGGCCGGTCGAGGCTGTGAAGGCCTGGCAGAGTGCAGTTTAGGACGCCGGTTTCCCCAGGGCCTTCTCCATTGCCGGAAGCAGCCCTTCCTTCATGCTGATCTCGTCGAAGGGGCCGACGCGCTTGTAGAGGATCGTGCCATCGGGGCCGACGAGGTAGCTTTCAGGAACGCCATAGACACCCCAGTCGATTGCTGCCTTGCCGTTCGGATCGACGCCGATGGCGTTGAAGGGGTTGCCGAGCTCGTTCAGGAACTGGAGCGCGTTCGCACTCTTGTCCTTGTAGTTGATGGCGACAATGTTCAGCCTGCCGTCGGCGGCCAGCTGCTTCAGGATCGGATGCTCCTGGCGGCAGGGTATGCACCAGGAGGCAAAGACGTTGACGAGCGTCAGCTTGCCCTTCACGGCCGCATCGGTGAGCGCCGGAAGGTTCGAGCCTTCAAGCGGGGCGAGGTTGAGTGACGGTGCCTTGGTGCCGAGTAGCGCCGAGGGGATTTCGGAAATATCCTTGCCGTGGAAATCCTGGTCGTAGAGCATTTTCCCGGCGGTGGCGGCGATGCCGCCGAAGACCACGAGTGGGATCAATGCCACGGCATAGCGGCTGAGGCCGCGGCGGGCGGCCGGCTGGGTTTCGGGCGCGCTCATTCGCTGCCCTTCGGCCGTGCAGAGCGGCGGCGGATGCCGGACGCTTCCAGAGCGGCGAGTTCCTTCTGGCGTGCGCGGCCATCGGCCCAGATCCAGATCGTGACAGCTATGGTGATGATGGCAGCGAAGCCGTAGGCGCTATAGACGTAGAAAGCGTGAGACATCGATCAGTCCTCGCGGCTTGCCAGACGGGCCGCAAGGCGACGCTGGGCGGCGACACGGCGGCGCCAGATCTCGTTGCGCATCGCCATGATGTGCAGCGTGAAGAACAGCAGTGTGAATCCGATGGCCATGACGAAGAGCGGGCGCAGGAATTCCGGATCGATCGCCGGGCCGTCGAGGCGCATGACGCTTGCCGGCTGGTGCAGCGTGTTCCACCATTCGACCGAGAACTTGATGATCGGGATGTTGACGAAGCCGACGAGGATCAGCACTGCAACGACACGGGCAGCCTTCGAGGGATCGTCGATGGCGCGATTCAGCGCGATCAGGCCGAGATACATGAGGAAGAGCACGAAGACAGAAGTCAGGCGGGCATCCCATACCCACCAGGTCCCCCACATCGGCTTGCCCCAGAGCGAGCCGGTGACGAGCGCAAGCAGGGTGAAGGCGGCGCCGAGCGGTGCCGCGGACTTGGCTGCGACGTCGGCCAGCGGGTGGCGCCAGACGAGCGTGCCGATCGCCGAGATGCTCATGACCGTGTAGCACATCATCGCCAGCCAGGCCGAGGGCACATGGATGTACATGATGCGGACGGTTTCGCCCTGCTGGTAGTCACCCTCGGTCGCGAAGCTGAGATACAGCCCCACGGCCAGACAGAGAGCCGTGATGCCAGCCATCCAGGGAATGATGCGTTGTGCCAGCGCCAGGAACCGCGTGGGGTTCGCGAGGTCGCTGAATTTGCTGATGGCAAGGCTTGTTTCGCTCATGAGCGGTTCTTTACCTTGAACGGGTACTTCCCGCAATTGATGCCGGTCAACGCCATGATCAATCCGACGTGTTTCTGAGTGCCAGCGCTGCCGCTGCCGGGCCGATGACCGCAAAGAACAGCGTCAATGCGATGAGAATAAGGAAGGGCGGCAGGAAGGGTGCCGGATCCTCGACGGCCGCATAGCTGGCGCTGACGCCGAAGATCAGCACCGGGATGGCGAGCGGCAGCACGAGGATCGAGACCAGCAACCCGCCGCGCGGCAGGGCAACGGCGACGGCTGCGCCGACGGCGCCGATGAAGGTGATGGCGGGCGAGCCGACCAGCAGCGTCAGCATCGTGGCGCCGATCGCCGTCTCGTTCATGTTCATGAAGAGGCCGAGCAGCGGCGAGGCGATAACCAGCGGCAGACTGGTGGCGGTCCAGTGAGCGAGGCATTTGACGAGGACGGTGAGTACCAGCGGCGTTTCCTGCATCAGCAGAAGATCCAGCGATCCGTCGTCGCGCTCGGCCTGGAACAGGCGGTCGAGGCCGAGAAGCGCCGATAGCAGTGCGCCGATCCAGACAATGGCTGGGCCGATGCGGGAAAGCAGGTTGAGATCGGGGCCGACGCCGAAGGGGATGACGGCGACGACGGTCAGGAAGAACAAGACGCCGATGAGCGCACCGCCGCCCGCGCGGATCGAGAGCTTCAGGTCGCGGAGGAAGAGGGCGGTCATTGGAGGGGCTCTCTGACTGGCGAGGCAATCGTTTCGTTGGCCTTTTCGCGCTGGACACCCCCCTCTGTCCTACCGGACATCTCCCCCACAAGGGGGGAGATCGACCTGTTGCGGCGGCTCAGCCAAATAATAACAGGAGAACGAGCGGCGCCCAGCCGATCTCTCCCCTTGTGGGGGAGATGCCCGGCAGGGCAGAGGGGGGTAATGCTGGCGCCGGGGCTGACTGTATTCCTCATCCCCACACCCCCTGATCCACCCCGGCAAATCCGGTCATCCGCAATTCCCTCGCATTCTCCAGCCCCAGCGGCTGATGCGTCGCAGCCAGCACGATCCCGCCCTTCTTCTGATGCGTTGCGATTAATTCCGCAAACATCCTGTCCGCACTCGCGTCGAGGGCGGCGGTCGGTTCGTCCAGGATCCACACCGGACGGTAGGCGACCAGCAGTTTGGCGAAGGCGAAGCGGCGTTGCTGGCCGGCGGAGAGATAGCCGAAGGGGAGGTGGGTGATGCCGGGGAGGCCGACGGCTTCCGCGGCCTCCATGATCGGCAATCCCTCGCCACCGAAAGCGTTGCCGAGAAAGTCCTGCCAGAAGGTCAGGTTTTCGGCGACCATGAGCTCGCTTTTCATCGCGTTGCGGTGGCCGAGATAGTGGCTGATTTCGCTGGCGCGATGGTCCGAAGAGCCCTGCGAATCAGCGAAACGGACGCTGCCGTTTTCGGGCCGCAGAAGTCCTGCCGCGACACGCAGTAAAGTGGACTTTCCTGATCCATTTTTCCCTGTCAAAACCAGTGCTTCGCCGGCTTCGATGCGGAACGAGATATCCTTGAAAATCAGGTCTTCGCCGCGGCGTGCTGAGAGATTTTCGGCAGTCAGATGCATGGCGTTTCCGTTGATTAAGATTTTAGTCATCGCGACGCAAAAAATGTCCGAAATGGGCCACGCAGTATCTGGCACCCTTCTTAGAAATTATCTATAAGACCCGCAACCACGCCAGCGGTCGGCGTGAACTTCATCCTTGCGCCGAACATGGAATATTCTTTCCACGTGCGGACAGCGGAAATGGCCGTACCCGCATCCTGATGTGCATTAAGTGCATAGGCGTTCGCACGACTGTGTTGGCTATCAGAAACGGGGTATCTCGTGTCTAAGTCTCTTGACAGCTTCAATTGTCGCTCCACCCTCACTGTCGATGGTAAGGACTACGTCTATTACAGCCTTCCCAAGGCTGAGGCGAATGGTCTTCCGGGCGTTTCGAAGCTTCCCTATTCGATGAAGGTTCTGCTGGAGAACCTGCTGCGCTTCGAGGATGGCCAGTCGGTCACCAAGGAGCACATCCTCGGCGTTGCCGAGTGGCTGAACAACAAGGGCACCGTCGAAAACGAAATCGCCTATCGCCCGGCGCGCGTGCTGATGCAGGACTTCACCGGCGTTCCCGCCGTCGTCGACCTCGCCGCAATGCGCGACGCGATGGTTTCGCTCGGTGGCGACCCCGAGAAGATCAATCCGCTGGTTCCCGTCGATCTCGTCATCGACCACTCCGTCATCGTTGACGAATTCGGCACGCCGCAGGCTTTTGCCAAGAACGTCGAGCTGGAATACCAGCGCAACGGCGAGCGCTACCGCTTCCTGAAGTGGGGCCAGCAGGCATTCAAGAATTTCCGCGTCGTTCCTCCGGGCACCGGCATCTGTCACCAGGTCAACCTCGAATATCTCGGCCAGACCGTCTGGACGAAGGAAGAGGATGGCGAAACGATCGCTTATCCGGATACCTGCGTCGGCACCGACAGCCACACGACGATGATCAACGGTCTCGGCGTTCTCGGTTGGGGCGTTGGCGGTATCGAAGCCGAAGCAGCCATGCTCGGCCAGCCAGTCTCGATGCTTCTGCCTGAGGTCATCGGCTTCAAGCTCACCGGCAAGCTCAAGGAAGGCGTCACCGCGACCGACCTCGTGCTGATGGTCGTGCAGATGCTGCGCAAGAAGGGCGTGGTTTCCAAGTTCGTCGAATTCTTCGGCCCGGGCATGGACAACATGCCGCTCGCCGACCGCGCGACGATCGGCAACATGGGTCCGGAATATGGCGCGACCTGCGGTTTCTTCCCGGTTGACGGCGAAACCATCAACTATCTCAACGTTTCCGGCCGCACCAAGGAGCGTATCGCGCTCGTCGAAGCCTATTCCAAGGCTCAGGGCATGTGGCGCGATGGCGATGGTTCCGACCTCGTCTTCACCGATACGCTGGAACTCGACCTCGGCGACGTCGTACCTGCCATGGCCGGCCCGAAGCGCCCGGAAGGCCGCATCCCGCTCGAAAACATCGCTGCCGGTTTCGCCGGTTCGATGGACGCCGACTACAAGAAGCCAGGCCAGCTCTCGAACCGCTACCCGGTCGAAGGCACCGATTTTGATCTTGGTCATGGCGACGTCGCCATTGCGGCGATCACCTCCTGCACCAACACCTCCAACCCGTCGGTTCTGATCGCTGCCGGCCTTCTCGCCCGCAACGCCGTAGCCAAGGGCCTGAAGACCAAGCCGTGGGTCAAGACCTCGCTGGCACCTGGATCGCAGGTCGTTGGCGAATACCTGGCGAAGTCGGGCCTGCAGGCTGATCTCGACAAGCTCGGCTTCAACCTCGTCGGCTTCGGCTGCACGACCTGCATCGGCAACTCTGGTCCGCTGCCGGCGCCAGTCTCGAAGACGATCAACGACAAGGGTCTGATTGTTTCGGGCGTGCTTTCGGGCAACCGCAACTTCGAAGGCCGTATTTCTCCAGACGTTCAGGCGAACTACCTCGCGTCCCCGCCGCTCGTCGTCGCCTATGCGCTCGCCGGCACGGTCCAGAAGGACCTGACCAAGGAGCCGATCGGTGAAGACCAGAACGGCAACCCGGTCTATCTGAAGGACATCTGGCCGACCTCGCACGAGATCCAGGAATTCATCCAGAAATACGTCACCCGCGAACTTTACGAAACGAAGTACGCCGACGTGTTCAAGGGCGACGTGAACTGGCAGGCCGTTCAGGTTCCTCCGGGCCAGACCTACGCCTGGGACGACAACTCGACCTACGTTCAGAACCCGCCGTATTTCGTCGGCATGGGCAAGACCGGCACGGGCATTTCCGACATCAAGGGTGCGCGCGTTCTCGGTCTCTTCGGCGACAAGATCACCACCGACCACATTTCCCCGGCCGGTTCGATCAAGGCGGCGTCTCCTGCCGGTGCCTACCTCATCGAGCACAATGTCGGCGTTGCAGACTTCAACCAGTACGGCACGCGCCGCGGCAACCATGAAGTGATGATGCGCGGCACCTTCGCCAACATCCGCATCCGCAACCACATGCTCGGCCCGAACGGCAAGGAAGGTGGCTACACCATCCATTACCCGTCGAAGGAAGAGGAATCGATCTACGACGCGGCCATGCAGTACAAGGCCGAGGGCGTTCCGCTCGTCATCTTCGCGGGTGTCGAATACGGCAACGGCTCGTCGCGCGACTGGGCTGCGAAGGGCACCAACCTGCTCGGCGTCAAGGCCGTCATCGCCCAGTCCTTCGAGCGCATCCATCGCTCGAACCTGGTCGGCATGGGCATCATCCCGTTCGTCTTCGAAGAAGGCACGACCTGGGCAAGCCTCGGCCTCAAGGGCGATGAAATCGTCACGATCGAAGGTCTCGAGAACATCAAGCCGCGCGAAAAGAAGATCGCCAAGATCACTTACGGCGACGGCTCGGTGAAGGACGTCCCGCTGCTGTCGCGTGTCGATACGCTCGATGAGGTCATCTACCTCAACAACGGCGGCATCCTGCAGACGGTTCTGCGCGACCTCGCTGCTTAATTCTTAAGACAAGCACATGATAATCGCCGCCGGGGAGCAATCTCCGGCGGTTTTTCTTTGCGGGGACGGGGCTCACGGCGATGTGTTCCCGGCATGGCGGCGGGCGGGGATGTCTCACCCCTTCGTTACTTCCCGTTTGGAACCGGAAGGATTATCTCTACGGTCGTCAATCAGGCCGCGCGGCCTTCGTTCGCCCGATGTCCTGGATAAAGAGGTTGCAATGTCGCCGCGTTTTTTGATTTCGCTGATTGCCGGTCTGGTGCTCGCAGCACCACTTCAAGCCGAAGACGGCAAGCCGAAGGGCGTCGTTGAACTGTTTACCTCGCAGGGCTGCTCATCTTGTCCGCCTGCCGATGCCGCATTTCGCAAGATCGTTGGCCAGGGCAATGTGATCGCGCTCGCCTATCATGTCGATTACTGGAACTATCTCGGCTGGACCGACACGCTGAGTTCCAAGCAGAACACCGAGCGTCAGTACGGCTATGCCCGCATGCTCGGCCGCAGCAACGTTTACACGCCGCAGGTCGTCGTCAACGGCCGTGATCATATGACCGGCTCCGATCTCTCGGCGATCAACGGCAAGATCGATGGCTTTTCGACCGACGGCAAGGGGCTGAATGTCCCTATCGATGCGCAGATGCGGGGCGATGAGCTGGAGATCAAGATTGGCGCCGGCCAGGGGAAAGCCAATGTGGTGATGGTCTATTTCGACAAGGAAAAGACCATCGACGTCGAGAAGGGCGAAAACAGCGGCCAGAAGATTTCCTATATCAACAGCGTAAGCGACATTGAAACTGTCGGAATGTGGGACGGAAAGGCAACAAGCCTGACTTTACCTGCAACGGTTCTGCAAAAGGCCGACCTTGAAGGCTGTGCAATCCTGTTACAGGCTGCTACGGCTGACGGTGATCCGGCCGCGATCCTGGGCGCAACCGTCGTCATGGCCGGGAAAAATATCTGAAAGTTTCATCCGTTCAGGATGGAAAACGGGGCGGCCCGGCTAATCGTATTCGGGGCTGGGGTTAAGGTCGATACGCTCAGCCGGGCCCTTTGGCGCGCTGGCGCCAAATCGGTGAGCGGAATTTCCCCTGCAAATGAGGCGCTGTTTTGACTGAATTGCGGCGCTCAGGAGATTGCATAGCATATGCTTAATGTGATGACTGGCCGCACTTGCAATTTGCGGCGGGTCGGGCAAACTGTCACTCTCCTGTCATAAGCGAGAGGCCTTGGGAGACTGATGACAGATCAGCCGGATTTGCGGCATGGCGATCACCGTTCCGCCGACAATAGTTCCTCAGTCGTCGTCGATCTTAAAGAATACAAGCAGAATAAGGATCCGTTGCCGGTGACCTTTCACCGGCGAGAGCTGGATGCGATCCTGTGGGTCTACGGCCGCATGGTCGGTGAGGGCGAGTGGAAAGACTACGCAATCGACCACATGAAGGATAAGGCGGTGTTCTCCGTCTTCAAGCGCTCCGGCGAAATGCCGCTCTTCACCATCGAGAAAGACCCCAAGCTTGCCAACAAGCAGGGCGCCTATTCCGTCGTCAACACCAACGGCATGATCCTGAAGCGCGGCCACGAGCTGCAGCAGGTGCTGAAGGTGTTCGACAAGGTGCTGAAGCTCGTCGACAAATAGCCGTCAGCCCTTGTAAAGGCTGCCTGGATAGACCGAGGGGTCCGGATCGGTATCCTTTCCCTCGCCCAGCTGCCGCTGCATGAGCATGGTGTCCAGCCAGCGGCCGTGCTTGTAGCCGGTACCCTTGAGCAGGCCGGTTTCCTCGAAACCCAATGAACGATGCAGCGCGATCGATGCCGGATGGGCTCCGCCGATCACGGCGACCATCTGCCGGAAGCCAAGCGCCGTGCAGCGGGCAATCAGTTCCGCGAGCAACGTCTTGCCAACGCCCTTTCCCCGGGCCTCCGGCGCCAGATAGATCGAATCCTCGACCATCCATCGGTAAGCCGGGCGGGTGCGGAACGCGGATGCATAGGCATAGCCCAGCAGCACGCCGTCTTCGTCAATGGCGGCGAGATAGGGGTAGCCCTGGCCCGTTATGGCAGCCAGCCGCGTGGCCATCTCCTGACGTTCCGGCGGGGCAATCTCGTAGCTGGCGACGCCTGACAGCACCGCCTCACGGTAAATCGCGGTGATGGCATCGAGGTCGGAGATGGCGATATCGCGGAGATTAACGGTCATTGGGCGGCCGATGTCTGGAATGTGGTTCAGGCTGAAAACCATCCGGCGCGAGATTTGGCAACAGGAAAAGCGAATAAGGATATCTGGACCATGCAGGGCACTTGCCTGCCGTCGTCGTGATTGTTCCGCTGCCTTCTGTTCCGGCAAGCCGGAGATGACAGCCGTGTGGTGGCCAAGGCCGGCGAGTTGACCGAACCCGCCAGAGCTTCTAGAGAACAGCTTTCGCGGAACAGGCCTTTGCGTCAGGCGGCAGATCGGCCGCATGCGTCAGCCATGGAGAAACGCCATTATCAAGATCCTGGTTTTGCTGCACGCCGCCGTCGGCATTGATTGGCAGTCTCCCCCTGAGGGCACCAGCCTGAAGACCTTGAACGAAGCCGAGGAGAAGGGCTTTATCGAGATTCGCGGCGAGTTCCAGAAGCGGCAATTTCGCCTGACGAAGCGCGGCTCCGACCATGTTGCGCTCGACCGTCGGCGCCTGGCGGCGCGCAAGCTTTAAGAAGCGCAAGGCTGGCCGCTATTTGCCAGCTGCGTGACCACAGCGCCCAATCCACACTCCGAAAAACAAAACCGCCTGCAACATCTCTGTTGCAGGCGGCTCGGTTGTCTCGCATTCGGCCAGACGGTCTGGCCGTCAACAGTTCCGTCTTACTTGCGGTTACCCATGAACTGCAGAAGGAACATGAACAGGTTGATGAAGTCGAGATAGAGCGTCAGCGCGCCCATGATCGCCTTGCGGCCCATGACTTCGGCACCATCGGCTTCGTAGTACATTTCCTTGATCCGCTGCGTATCGTAGGCCGTCAGGCCGGCGAAGATCAGGACGCCGATCACGGAGATCGCGAACTGAAGGGCAGACGAGCCCAGGAAGATGTTCACGATCGACGCGATGATCAGGCCGAACAGACCCATCACCAGGAACGAGCCCATGGCCGAGAGATCACGCTTGGTCGAATAACCGTAGAGCGACAGTGCGCCGAACGAGGCGGCGGTGATGAAGAATGTCTGCACCACGCTCTGGCCGGTATAGATCAGCAGCAGAGACGAGAGCGACAGACCCACCAGCGCGGCGTAGATCCAGAAGGTGGTCTGCGCGGCCGAAACGCTCATGCGGTTGATCCGGAAGCTCAGGAAGAACACCATGGCCAGAGGAGCCAGGATGACGACCCACTTCAGCGGGCTCAGATAGATGGCCTGGCCAAAGGCGGTCAGCTGACCGTCGGCAAAGGCGAATTGGAAAGACAGAAAGGCGGCTACACCCGTGATCGCCAGACCCAGCGCCATCAGGTTGTAGACCTTGAGCATATAGGAGCGCAGCCCCTGGTCGATCATCTCGCCAGTCTGCGCCCGGCTTTGGTAGTTACGAAGGTCAGCCATAGTTTCCTCTTACAAGCTCCGATGTGAATACGGTGTCGGGCTTTGCGACCCGGGCGCCGCTGCGGAGCTCCAGCATGCCTGCGGTCAATATGAGGCTTTCGCCCTTTGCAAACAAGGCCCTTGCAACCGACGGCGGGGTTAAATCGCCGTAAGGTGAAGCTATTTTATCGGGCGCTGCATTACCAGTGCCAGCCCTAGAGCTCGCGCAGAACGGGTGCCGCCTTCTGGCCGAGGATGCGCCAGGTTCCGATCAGGCCGATCCCGACGGTCAGCACCAGGGCGGTGACGATCGTCAGACCCGCGACATCCGGGAGGAAGGCGGAGGGTAGCCGCATGATACGGCTGACGATGAACCATGCTGCCACGCCGCCTGCCAGAAGCGCGAAGATGGCGGTGGCCGCGCCGAGGATCAGATACTCGTAACTGAAGGCGCGGATGAGCATGGCGCGCGTTGCGCCTAGCGTTTTCAACACCACCGCATCGTGCGTCCGGGCCCGGTTTCCGGCGGCGAGCGCGCCTGCCAGCACCAGGATGGAGGCAATGAGTGCGACCGACGCCGCCGCGCGGATCGCGGTCGCAAGCTGCCCGACCAGCTGATTGACGATATCGATCGCATCCTTGACGCGGACGCTTGTCACCGTCGGATAGGTGTTGGTGACAGTCTTCAGGATCGCTGTCTCTTCGGTCGCGCTTGCCGAGGGATCGGTCAGCGTTGCCAGCCAGGCATGCGGGGCGCCACGGAACGTATTCGGCGAAAAGACCATCACGAAGTTCAGCGACAGTGATTCCCACTGGACCTTGCGCAGGTTGGTGATCCGCGCGGTGATGTTTCTGCCCAGCACGTTGACAGTGACGGTATCGCCAATCTTGAGGCCGAGTTCGCCTGCCTCTTCGGCGGAAAAGGAAACCTGCGGCTCGCCGCTGTAATCCTTTGGCCACCAGCTGCCATCTGTGAGTGTGGCATTCTCGGGGATGTTTTCGGAATAGGTGATGCCGCGGTCGCCGCGCAGGACCCATTGCCCTGCCGGCGGCACCTTGCGCTTGGTGACGTCTTCGCCGTTGAAGGCCAGGATGCGGCCTCGCAGCATCGGCACTTCCACCAGCTTGCCATCAGGCGCCTGCTGCTTGATCAGGTTGCGGAAGCTCTCCACCTGGGCACTCTGGATGTCGACGAAGAAGAAATTCGGCGCGCCGCCTGCCATGCGGCCAGTCAGCTGCTGGCGCAGATTGCCGTCGATCAGCGTCAGCGTTACCAAGAGCGCCAGCCCGAGGCCCAGCGAGAGCACGACAGAGGGCGTGAGGGCGCCGGGGCGGTGGATATTGCCGATTGCCAGACGCAACGCCGGCGAATTGACGCGTGGACTGCGCTTCGCCAGCCAGGCGATCAGGGCGGCGACGGCGCGCAGAATCACGAAGGCGAAGACGATGGCGCCGACGAAGACCACGGCGATGAAGCGGTCATAGGCGGTGACGATCGCCAGTCCGGCAAGTGCTGCCATGAAGACGGCGGCCAGCAGGATATAGGGCCAGGAGGGAAGGGCACGGGCTTCGAAGCCCTGTTCGCGGAACAGAGCCGTTGCGGGAACTTCGCGGGCATGTCCCAGCGGCAGGATGGCAAAGGCCAGCGTCGTCAGGATGCCGAAGACAGCGGCCAGCAGCAGCGCGCCCGGATAGAGCGCCGGTGCCGTCGAGACCGGTAGGAACTGGGCCAGGAATTGGGCGGCGATCACAGGCGAGATGGCGCCGAGCGCCAGACCGATCAGGATGCCAGCGAAGGCGATGATGGCGATCTGGAACAGATAAACGAGCACTACGACCGACGCGGGCGCGCCAAGGCATTTGAAGGTGGCGATCGTCGTCCGCTTGGAGTCGAGAAAGGCCCGGACCGCGTTGGCAACGCCGACGCCGCCGACGATCAGCGCGGTAAGGCCGACCAGCGTCAGGAACTGGGAGAAACGGGTGATATTCTCAGTCAGCGATGGCGCAGCGCGATCGCTGGTGCGGATCGACCAGCCAGCGGAGGGAAACTCCTTCGCAGCGCGTTCGCGCACTGCGCCAATTTCGCCGGGATCATCCAGCTTGATCTTGTAGGCATGCTCGACGAGGCTGCCGGTCTGGATCAGTCCCGAAGCCTGCAGCGCGGCGCGACTGACGATCAGCCGTGGCGCGAAGCCGAAGCCCTCGGAGAGCGCGTCCGGCTCTGTCTTGACGGTTCCCGTGATGCTGAGCGTTGCGTTGCCGAGCAGAATTTCGTCGCCGACGGCAAGGCCAAGGCGCTGAAGCAGCAGCGGGGCGGCTACCGCGCCATAGGTGCCGCTTTGGTCGGAGAGCAGGGCCGCCAGCGAATAATCGGGCTCCGATTGGAACGTGCCATAGAGCGGGTAGGCGTCATCGACGGCCTTGACCTCGACCAGCGCCTGGTCGGAACCGTCAGGTTTTCTCGCCATCGAACGCAGCCCCGTCGAGATCGAGACTTTGCCGAAGCCGCGCAGGAAATTCATCTCATCCGGCGATGCCTCGCGATTGTTGAGCTCGAAGCGGACGTCGCCGGCAAGAAGTTCCTGCCCTTGCGACGCGATCGTGTCGGTAATCGAGGTCGAGACGGAATTGACGGCGGCGATCGCGCCGGTGCCGAGCGCGATACAGGCGAGGAAGATGTAGAAGCCCCTGAGGCCGCCGCGAAGCTCGCGAAGGGCCAGGCGGAAGGCGAGTGACGCGCGCGGCGTGATCAGGGTCATGCGAGGACTGCCGCAGACTGGCGTGCCGGGCTGTCGCCTTCGATCTTGCCGGAGCGCACCCGGATCTGCCGCGAGCAGCGGCTGGCAAGCGCATTGTCATGGGTGACGAGCAGCAGGGTCATGCCGCGCTCGGCCTGCTTGGCGAACAGCAGATCAGCGATCTGGCGGCCGGTCTCGGTATCGAGGTTGCCGGTCGGTTCGTCGGCGATCAGAAGAGCGGGAGACGGCGCCAGCGCCCGGGCGATCGCAACACGCTGCTGCTCGCCGCCCGAGAGCTGGCCCGGATAGTGGTTCAGCCGCTCGCCGAGACCGACGGAGCGCAATTCGCGCTGGGCGATCTCGAACGGGTTGGGCACGTTGGCAAGCTCGAGGGGCACTGCGACATTCTCGAGCGCCGTCATGTTGGCGATCAGATGGAAGGACTGGAAAACGATGCCGATGTTCCGGCCGCGGAAATCAGCCAGCTGATCTTCGCTCATGGCGTGGAGCGGCGTGTCCTGAATGTGGATTTCACCGCTATCGAGCCTTTCCAGACCGGCAAGCACCATCAGCAGCGTCGACTTGCCGGATCCCGATGGCCCGACGATGCCGACGGATTCGCCGGCCTCGATCGTCAGGTCGATGCCTTTCAGCACGTGGACCGACGCCGCGGCGTTGCCCAATGTCAAATCCGCGTGCTTCAGCTCGATGATGGTTTTTGCCAAAGAAAATAGCCCTATATAAATCCCAAAGACTTCGACAATTTAGGGAAAGCGGAATGAGATTTAAAGTTGGCCTGCTTCACATCGCTGTCATTGCGGGCTCTCTGCTTGCCGCTACACTGGCAAATGCCGCGACAATCAACCTCGTCGGCTTCGGTGATAGCCTCATGGCCGGGTTCCAGCTGCCGCCGGGAGACGGCTTTCCCGAGAAGCTGCAGGCCGCACTCAAAGCGAAAGGCGTCGATGTCGCGATCACCAATGCCGGCGTTTCCGGCGACACCTCGACCGGAGGGCTTGCGCGGGTCGACTGGTCGGTTCCCGACGGAACGAGCGGCGTCATCCTCGAGCTCGGCGCCAATGATGCGCTTCGGGGGATCGCGCCCGAGGAAACCGAGCGAAACCTTGATGAAATCATTGCCCGGCTAAAGAACAGAGGTATTCCGGTCCTGCTTGCCGGCATGATCGCGCCGCCGAACATGGGGGCGGACTATGCTGCTCGGTTCAATCCGATCTTCGAGAAACTGGCGCAAAAACATCAGGTTCCGCTCTACGCCTTTTTCCTTGATGGCGTTGTGCTAGACCCCAGCCTTAAACTTGAGGACGGTATGCACCCTAATTCCAAGGGAGTGGATGTCATGGTTCAGAAGATGGAGCCGGCTGTCACAAATTTCATCGGGACGATTTCTACTGTGAAGAAATAGGGGCTTGCGCGGCTCACCATTGCGTGATTCCGTGTTAGCACCTGCAAAAGATTCGGGGAGTGCTCGTTATGCCGAGACTTTTTACCGCCCTCGAAATTCCGCGCAATGCGGCGATGAGCCTTTCATTGCTGCGCGGTGGTCTTCCCGGTGCCCGATGGATCGATGTGGAGAATTACCACGTCACTTTGCGCTTCATCGGTGATGTCGATGGCCGCACCGCTGACGAGATCGTCGAGCGGCTGGACAGGATCGACCGCCCGGAATTCCAGATCAGGCTCGATGGTATCGGCGCTTTCGGTTCCAAGAAGCCGCACTCGGTTTGGGCGGGTGTATCGCCTTCACCCGAGATGTATGCTCTTCAGGGCGAGATCGAGCGTATCTGCCAGAGGATCGGCCTTCCGCCCGATCCCCGCAAGTTTACGCCGCATGTGACGCTTGCCCGCCTGAAGTCGTCGCGCGTCGATGACGTGGTTCACTACCTCTCGGGCCGCGGCAATTTCCAGACGTCGACTTTCACCGTGCCGCGCTTCGTCCTGCTCTCGTCGCGGGATTCGGTCGGCGGCGGGCCTTATCTGACGGAAGAGGTCTTCCCGCTCCATGAAGCGCTGTCGGCGCCGAGTTCGCCAAGCAATTTCATGCAGCCGGCCAAGAGCCTGGCATAGACATTCTCGAAGCCTTCCGGACCACCGTAATAGGGGTCCGGAATATCTTCGCCGGTGCCGAGGGCGATGTCGCCGAAAAGGTGGATGTTGCGGGCGTTCGGTGATGCGCGCCGAAGCTCGGCCACGTTGTTCCGGTCCATCGCGATAACCAGATCGAATGCCGCGAAGTCTTCGCTGCGGATGCGGCGTGCCCTTTGTGCGGATATGTCGATCCCGTGCTGTCTGGCTGTTGCGGCTGATCGCCGGTCTGGCGGGTCGCCTTCGTGCCAGCCGCCCGTTCCGGCCGCATCGATGGCAAACTTGTCCGAGAGCCCGGCCTCTGCCGCGGCATGGCGGAAGATTCCTTCCGCCAGGGGCGACCGGCAGATATTGCCCATGCAAACAAACAGGATGCTGACGCGTTTCATGAAGAGACCTATGAAAGGTGATCGGAGGACAATGACATGAAGATGGAAAAACTGGAACGCCGCGCAATCGACGAGCATCTGGCAGCAGTCGCAGGATGGGCGCTTGCCGAGGACGGCAAGTCGATCTCCAAAACCTTCAAGTTCGGCAGCTTCGTCGAAGCGTTCGGCTTCATGGCGCAGTCGGCGCTTTCGGCCGAGAAGCTCAATCACCATCCGGAATGGTTCAATGTCTATTCGCGGGTCGACGTGACGCTTAACACGCACGATGCCGGCGGGCTGACCGAGCTTGATTTCAAACTGGCCAAGGCAATGGACAAGGCGGCCGGTCTGAACGCGAACAATTGAATCGCGTCCGGCAGTCACCATATCAGGCCATGCATTTTGAGGAGATCGGAATGGACGACGTCAAATACGGTGAGATCCTGCTGCCCGGCGATGAGGAAACCCAGAGCCGCCGGGAAAAGGCCGTGCGCAAGAAGTTCTGGCCGACCTTCAAGCGCGCCGTCCGGCAGATTCCCTTCTCGCGCGATGTCGTTGCTGCTTTCTATTGCGCCACCGACCCGGCGACGCCTGCGCGCGTCCGCGGCATCCTGTTGGCAGCACTCGCCTATTTCGTTCTGCCGTTCGACATGATCCCGGATATTTTCGCGGTTGTCGGCTTCTCCGACGACATTGCCGTGCTGTCGGCCGCCTTTGCGCTTGTCAGCGGCCATATGAAGCCCAAGCACTATGAGGCTGCCGATCGCGCCCTTGCCGATCAGCCCGAGGGCATGAAGACCGTCTAGGCGGTTTCCGCGTCCAGAACCTTCTTGAGCTTGCCGAAGGCGAGCCTGATCCTCGATTTCACCGTTCCGAGCGGCAGTCCCGTGGCTTCGGCGATTTCCGAATGCGATTGCCCGAGGAAGAAGGCGGCGCGCAGCATCTCGCGCTGCTCCTCCGGCAGCTGGCTGACCGCGGCGCGCACATGGGCATCGCGGTCATCATTGGCGACCGCCTCGTCGGCACCGATTTCGGCAGCCGGTTGCAGTGTCGGGTCGTCTTCATCAAGGACGCGAGCCCTGGCGCGCCGCTGCAGGTCGATGCGGCGGTTGCGGGCGATGCGGAACAGCCAGGTGGATAGCGAAGAGCGCGCCGGATCGTAGAGACCGGCCTTGTGCCAGAGCACGATCATCACTTCCTGGACCAACTCTTCTGCCTCGGTTGCGGGCATGCGTTGGCGAAGCAGCCAAGATTTCAGCCTCGGCGCGAAATAATCGAACAGGACGGAGAAAGCCTGCTGGTCCCGCTGATCGGCGACAGCTTTTGCGAGGGCAGCGAAACGCTGTTTTTCCTCAGCATCCATGTCCGGTCACGTTCCCCCTGGCTCAGGCAATTCTTGGACGAATTTCCAATACCTTAATGAGGTACAACGGATTTTCGAAAGGTCAAACTCTTGCCTGAATCTTTATGTCTTAAATTGCTCTCGAAGGGATGACGCGATGTCATCGACGCATAACATCACCGCAGGCAGCCGCACCAAGCCGAACGTTGACACACAGGCCTAAATGACACAGGTGGAGACAAATCACGGTCTCCGTTGACGCTTTGGTAACCTGAATTAAGTCAAAATAAAGCAGATCGTGACGAAAGCGCTGCCCGCTCTGATCGGGCGCTGAATCGCAAGAACCGGCAGGAAATCAATGTTTGTAAAAAGTATCGCACCCGCTCTCGCTCTCGTTCTCATCACGGCCGGAGTCGCAGGAGCGCAGCAGGGCGGAGCCTCGGCGCCGACCCGCATCCAGCAGTTCCAGGCTTGGGGCGCCTATTCCTACAAGCAGGGCAACAGCACCGTCTGCTACGTACTGTCCGTTCCGACAACGAAGCAGCCGGCAAGCGTCGATCATGGTGATAACTTCTTCATCGTATCGCAGCGCCCGGGCCAGAACATTTCCTACGAGCCGCAGGCGATGATGGGCTACACGGTCAAGGAAAATTCCAAGATCAACGTTGTCATCGACAACAAGACCTTCGTCATGTTCACCAAGGACAAGGCGGGCTGGGTCGAGAATGCAGCTCAGGAGCCCGCTCTCGTGGCGGCGATGAAGGGCGGTCACTCGATGACGGTCACAGCTGTCTCGCGCAAGGGCACCGGCACGTCCTACGCCTATTCGCTGTCCGGCATTTCGGCGGCGCTGAAGCAGATCGAAAGCTGCAAGTAAGCTCTTGCGCTCGATCGAAGAATTCGAAGGCCGGCCTTGCGCCGGCCTTTGCCGTTTCCATCTATAGTGACGTGCGGGGAAAATGATGATAAAGCCCCGCGCAATGGCGGAACGATTGCGGCTTTGCCCGTAGCTCCGCATTCAATTTTCTGCGAACTGCCGATGTCACCCGCCAAGTCTTCCGGCTTACCGGGATGCGTCCAGTTTTGATTTCGGGATCGAGAAACTATGTCCGTCATGGATGCTATGGCCGTTACCAAGCCGCAGGCGCCGCGCCCCCAGATCAGCGACGAGAAGCCCTCGCTGATCGGTTTGTCGCGCGAGCAGATGGCCGATGCGCTGCGCGAAAAGGGCGTGCCGGAAAAGCAGATCAAGATGCGCGTCAGCCAGCTCTGGAACTGGATCTATGTGCGCGGCGTCTCCGATTTCGATCATATGGCGAATATCTCCAAGGATATGCGCGAAACGCTGAAGCAGCATTTCACGATCGCCCGTCCTGAAATCGTCGAGGAGCAGGTTTCCAACGACGGTACCCGCAAATGGCTGCTGCGCTTTCCGCCGCGCGGCGCCGGGCGTCCCGTCGAGATCGAAGCCGTCTATATTCCCGAAGAAGGCCGCGGCACGCTCTGCATTTCCAGTCAGGTTGGCTGCACGCTCACCTGTTCCTTCTGTCACACCGGCACGCAGCGCCTGGTGCGCAACCTGACAGCGGAGGAAATTCTCTCGCAGCTGCTGCTTGCCCGCGACCGGCTGGGCGACTTCCCGGATCGCGAGGCACCGCAGGGCACGATCATGCCGGCCGAGGGCCGCAAGGTCAGCAATATCGTGATGATGGGCATGGGCGAGCCGCTCTACAATTTCGATGCCGTCAAGCAGGCGCTGCTGATCGCGACGGATGGCGATGGACTGTCGCTCTCGAAGCGCCGCGTCACGCTGTCCACATCCGGCGTCGTGCCTGAGATCTTCCGCACCGGCGACGAGATCGGCGTCATGCTGGCGATCTCGCTGCACGCCGTTCGCGACGACCTGCGCGACATCCTGGTGCCGATCAACAAGAAGTATCCGCTGAAGGAACTGATCGACGCCTGCCGGAAGTATCCGGGTCTTTCCAACGCCCGCCGCATCACCTTCGAATATGTGATGCTGAAGGACGTCAATGACAGTCTGGAAGACGCGAAGGGGTTGATCCAGCTACTGAAGGGTGTTCCGGCGAAGATCAACCTGATCCCGTTCAACCCGTGGCCGGGCACCAACTATCAGTGTTCGGATTGGGCGCAGATCGAGAAGTTTGCCGATTTCATCAATTCGGCCGGCTACGCCTCGCCGATCCGCACGCCGCGCGGCCGCGATATTCTTGCAGCCTGCGGGCAGCTAAAGTCGGAATCCGAGCGCATGCGCAAGACCGAGCGTCTCGCCTTCGAAGCGATGATGATTGCCAATCACGGCGCGGACGACTGATCAGCAAGTTTGATCCTTCTAACAGTTCTTTGCGATTGATCGGGCCTTCGTCTTTTTCTAGAAGCGCCTGATAATCTATGGAGGACTCTATGCGTTCGATCTTGCTCGCCGTTGCGGCGACCCTTGCCCTTACCCTGCCTGCAAAGGCTGAAGACGTCACGGTTGCCGTGACGGCGATCGTCGAGCATCCGGCACTCGATGCCGTTCGCAAGGGCGTGCAGGACACGCTGGCGGCTGCCGGCTACAAGGAAGGCGAGAACCTCAAGTTCCTGTTCGAATCCGCACAGGGCAACCCGGCAACGGCAGCGCAGATCGCCCGCCAGTTCGCCGGCGAAGATCCGAACGTCATCGTACCGATCTCCACGCCGTCGGCGCAGGCCGTCGTTTCCTCGACGCGCGATATTCCTGTCGTCTTCACCGCGGTTTCCGATCCGCTCGGCGCACAGCTGGTGAAGGACATGGACAAGCCGGGCGGCAACGTTACCGGTCTGTCCGACATGTCGCCGGTTGCCGAGCATATCGCGCTGATCAAGGAAATCCTGCCGAACGTGAAGTCGATCGGCTATCTCTACAATTCGGGCGAAGCCAACTCCGTATCGCTGTTGGCCGTGCTGAAGACGGAAGCCGAGAAGGCCGGCCTCAAGGTCGTTGAATCCGCCGCCACCAAGTCGGCGGAAGTTCAGGGCGCCGCCCGCGCGCTTGTCGGCCGTGCTGACGTCATCTACGTGCCGACCGACAACACGATCATCTCGGCTCTCGAAGGCGCGGTTGCCGTTGCCGAGGAAGCGAAGCTGCCGCTCTTCACCGCCGACACCGATTCCGTCTCGCGCGGCTCGATCGCCGCCCTCGGCTTCAACTACTACGATGTCGGCAAGCAGACCGGCGATATCGTCGTGCGCATTCTCAAGGGTGAGAACCCGGGCGACATTGCCGTCAAGGTTGCTGCCGGTAGCGACCTCGTCGTCAACAAGAAGGCCGCCGAAAAGATGGGCGTGACGCTGCCGGAAAGCGTGCTGAAGCGCGCCAACCGCGTCGTCGAGTAAACCGAAACCGTCGCTTTCGATATTGCGTTTAGCCGCCCCTGTTTCTAAACGGGGGCGGTTTGGTATTTTAAGACCCGCGAAAGCACGGGCACAGAAGAACAGAAAGGCGGGAGGCCTTGAGCCAGATTGCATTTTGGGGAGCCGTGGAACTGGGGCTGGTCTATGCCTTCGTTGCGCTCGGCGTCTATCTCGCCTTCCGCGTGCTCGATTTTCCGGATCTGACGGTCGACGGGTCGTTTCCGCTTGGGGCCGCCGTCACTGCGGTGTTGATCATCGCGGGCGTCAATCCATGGCTTGCCGCGCTGGTGGCGATGATTGCGGGCTCTGCTGCCGGCATCGTCACGGCGATGCTGAACGTGCGGTTCAAGATTCTCAATCTGCTCGCCTCGATCCTGACGATGATCGCGCTGTTCTCGGTGAACCTGCGCGTGATGGGCAAGCCGAACGTGGCGCTGATCAATGCCGACACGATGATAAGCCCGTTCTTCGGTCATGGCCTGCGAGATTTCTACGTCCGTCCGCTTTTCGTCGGCGTGCTCGTCGTCATCGCCGTTATCGTCGTCTGGCGTTTCCTTGAGAGCGATGCGGGACTTGCGATGCGCGCGACTGGCGCCAACGCCCGCATGGCCCGCGCCCAGGGCGTCGATACCAACCGGCAGATCTATCTCGGCATGGCGATCTCGAATGCGCTGGTGGCGCTCGGCGGCTCGCTGTTTGCGCAGACCAATGGCTTTGCCGACGTCACATCGGGTGTGGGCACGATCGTCGTCGGTCTCGCGGCCGTCATCGTCGGTGAAACGTTGCTTGGGCGGCGCGGTCTGCTGATCGCGTTGATCGGCTGCGTGCTCGGCTCGATCATCTATCGCATCGCCATCCAGCTTGCGCTGTCGACGGATTTCATCGGCCTGCAGGCTTCGGACCTCAATTTCGTCACGGCGGTACTCGTGACGATCGCGTTGATCCTTCCCCGTCTTCGCCGCGGAGGAGCTGCATCATGATCAGCGTTCAGGATATCAAGGTCGTCTTCGGCAAGGGCACGCCACTTGAAAAGAAGGCGTTGAACGGCATCAGCCTGACGATCGAGCAGGGCTCCTTCGTCACCGTCATCGGCTCGAATGGCGCCGGCAAATCGACCCTGCTCGGCGTGCTCGCAGGCGACGTTCTGGCCAGCGAAGGCAAGGTGACGATCGGCACAACCGACGTCACGCGCAAGCAGACGGCGGCGCGGGCCGGTCTTGTGGCACGCGTGTTCCAGGATCCGTTGACCGGAAGCTGCGGTGTCCTGTCTATCGAGGAAAATCTGGCGCTGGCCGCCCGCCGCGGCGAGCGGCGCGGCCTGGCGTCGGCCCTCGGGCCAAAGCGCCGCGAGCATTTCCGCGAGCGCATCGGCGAGCTCAATCTCGGTCTCGAAAACCGCATGGCCGACCGTATGGATCTGCTTTCCGGCGGTCAGCGGCAGGCAGTGTCGCTGGTCATGGCAACGCTTGCCGGTTCGGAAGTGCTGCTGCTCGACGAGCATACGGCGGCGCTCGACCCCGGGATGGCGGAATTCGTCATGGGGCTGACTGACAAGATCGTTTCTGAGCGCAAGCTGACGACGCTGATGGTCACCCATTCGATGCGCCAGGCGCTCGACTACGGCCATCGGACGATCATGCTGCATGGCGGCGAGATCGTGCTCGATGTCAGCGGCGACAACCGCAAGGATCTGCAGGTCGAGGACCTGATCGCGATGTTTCGCAAGATGCGCGGCCAGACGCTCGACGACGATGCATTGCTGATCGGCTGATCGAAATATTTTCGAGGCGATGTCGATCCGCTTGCATCGCATTCGTTATCCGTCACCATCGCATGGAGCGGTGGTGAGCTGAGGAGACGGATGATGAAATATATAGCGCTGATCTACATGGACCCGAGCACGCGCACGCCCCAGGTTCCCCTGAATTCGGCAAGATGATGAGCGGCTATGCTACCGCGACCGAGACCTACAAGAAGGATGGGATCTGGGTTGCCGGCGATGCGCTGCAGTCGGTGACCACCGCGACCACCGTCAGGGTGCGCAACGGCCGGACCGAGACCATGGATGGTCCCTTCGCCGATACCAAGGAGCAGCTTGGCGGGTTCTACATCCTCGATTGCGACAATCTCGATGACGCCATCAAATACGCAGCGATGATCCCGCATGCGGCTATGGGCTGCGTCGAGGTGCGGCCGATCATGGTCTTCGACCGCTGATGAGCGAGGTTCCGGCCGCCGGTCCAGTTGCCGACACGATCGACAGGATCGCCCGGCAGGACGGTGGCCGTCTCCTTTCCAGCCTGGTGGGGGCGCTGCGGGATTTCCAGCTCGCCGAGGACAGCCTGCAGGACGCACTGGAATCGGCGCTGGTCCATTGGGGCTGCAATGGTCTCCCGGCTTCGCCAAACGCCTGGCTGATGCAGGTCGCCCGCCGCAAGGCGATCGACCGGCTGCGGCGCTCGGCCAATTTCCGGGCGAAGTCTGCAGAGATCACCTATCTTGACGAGCTCGAGCGCGCATCGCCCGTGGCGGACGAGCCTGATCCGATCGGTGATGAGCGGCTGAAGCTGATCTTTGCCTGCTGCCACCCGGCGATCGACCGGAAGACCTGCGTTGCGCTGACCTTGCGCTCTGTCTGCGGGCTGAGAACCGAAGAGATCGCCGACGCCTTTCTCGACCGGCACGATGCGATGGCACAGCGTCTGGTGCGCGCCCGCGACAAGATCGCCAAGGCCGGCATCGCCTATGAAGTGCCGGGGCCGGAGGGGTGGACGGCACGGCTCGAAAGCGTGCTTGCCGTCGTCTATCTGATCTTCAATGAAGGATATGCTTCCGGCAGCGGCAGCCATATCCGCGTCGATCTCTGTGAGGAGGCGATCCGGCTCGGGCGGCTGCTGATGGCGTTGCGCCCTGATGAGTCGGAGATCGAGGGGCTGCTATCGCTGATGCTGCTGCATCACGCCCGCAGGGCCGCGCGGATCGGCGAGGGCGGCGCGATCCTCACTCTCGAAATGCAGGATCGCAGCCTCTGGGATCGCACGGGGATAGCCGAGGGCGTGGCCCTGATTGAACGCGCGCTGAAGCGTGGCTGCCCAGGCGCGTATCAGCTGCAGGCGGCCACCATTGCCGTGCATGCGGAGGCGCGGGATTTTGCCGATACGGATTGGCAACAGATTGCCTTGCTCTACGGCGCGCTTGCCCGCACTGCCGACAACCCGGTCTATGAACTGAACCGGATCGTCGCGCTGTCCTATATTGAGGGCGCGGCCGCAGCACTTGCCCGGCTCAAGCCGATCGCCATGGCGCTTACGCAGTATCAGCCCTTCTATGCGGTGCAGGCCGATTTTCTGGCGCGCGACGGCCAGGTTGATCAGGCGAGGCTCGCCTATGGCAGGGCGATCGAGCTCTCACTGTCCGAGGCCGAGAAGCTGTTTCTGGCGCAGCGGCTCGAGGCGCTGCGGGACAGCTAAGCTTAACGGGCCTGCGTGAAGAAAATCTTCGCCGCGAAGATCGAGAAGACGCCTGCGAAAGTGTAGTCCATGCCGCGCAGCACCTTTCTGTTCTTCTGCAGCCAGCCGGCCAGCCAGTCGGAGGCGAAGACCACGGCCGCATTCACCGGCATGCCGATCAGAATGAAGAAGAAGCCGAGGAAGAGCAGCTTGTGCGTGACGGCGGGATCGCCCGCGGTGACGAACTGCGGCAGGAAAGTCATGAAGAAGATGATGACCTTGGGGTTCAGAAGATTGACCCAGAAGCCGCTGGAGATGTTGGAGAGCGGCGTGCCCTTGACCTCATCGACCTTTTCGACCGAGAGCTTCGAGCCAAAACGGATCGCCTGTACGGCTAGCCAGAGCAGGTAAGCAGCGCCGCCGGTCTTGAGGATCAGGAAGGCGGTCGGCGAGGCGGTGATCAGCGCCGAGATGCCGAAGGCAACCAGCATGGTGTGGACGACGATGCCGAGGCTGGTGCCGAGGACGACATAGAGCGCCGGCTTCTTGCCCTGCGACAGCGCACGGCTGATCGAGAGCGTCATGTCCGGCCCTGGCGTTGCTGCAAGCAGCAGGCTTGCAGCGGCAAAGGCGAGGAGCGTTGGCAGGGTCGGAAGAAAGTCCATGGTGCACTCTGAAAGCCGGAAGGAGATATTGTTTCTCATATCCGGCTTTCGAAAAATTACCAATCAAACCTTCTGATGTGGCCGATCGTTTCCGGTCGTTACTCGGCTTCCAAGAACGCCTTGAACTTGTCGGCATAGTCCTTGTGCCAGCGCGACAGCGGCGGGCGGTTTTCGATGATGTCGCCGGCGGCCCAGGCCATGCGGCGCTCGTCGACGGGACGCGCGACGTCGTTGTCGGGGCAGAGGATGTAGAAGTCGCCCTTTGCCAGGCTCTCGACCATGAAATCGACCGTCTGCTCCGGCGTCCAGGCCGCAGCCGGCTTTTCGGCGCGGTCGCCCTTGGTCAGGCCGGTGAAGACGAAGCCTGGGATCAGCAGATGAGCGGAAATCTTCGAGCCTTCGGTGTTGCGCAGCTCGTGTTCAAGCGCCTCTGTGAAGACCTTCACGCCGGCTTTCGAAACGTTGTAGGCGGGGTTGCCGGGCGGGGTGGTGATGCCTTGCTTGGAGCCGGTGTTGATGATCAGTCCGGGCTCGCCATGCTTGGCCATCGCAGCGCCGAAAGCGCGGGTACCGTTGATGACGCCCAGTAGATTGACGCCGAGAATGCTGTCCCAATCGGCCTGCGGGCTGAAGATCGAGGTTTCCGGCCCGATACCGGCATTGTTCATCAGCACGTGAACACGGCCGAAGCGCTGGATGACCGTCCGCTCCAATGCCTCAAGCGCGGCCTTGTCGGAGACATCGGTTTCGGCTGCAAGAACGTGTTCTGCGCCAACGATGGCCTCGAGCTCGGCACGTGCCTTGGCGAGCTTCTCCTGGCCGAGATCGGCGATGACGACGCTCATGCCCGCCTTGGCAAAATGCTTTGCCGCCGCAAGGCCGATACCGGAGGCGCCGCCGGTAATGACGGCAACGTTGGATGGTTTGAAAATCTCTTGAATATTCGTCACGGGACCGGCTCTCCTCGAAGCGTTGTGCGGACGAAGCCAGATATGGGTTGGCATTTGACGCTGTCAAACACTATCCGCGACCGAAAAGCGGCGCTCCCTGGCCTTGCGTCGTGTGACAATCTCGCTAAAAGTGCCCGCGACACCGGGCTTTGCGGTTTGCCGCTGCCCTTCAGCAACGGACCTCATCACCATGGCACCTAAAAAAGACGTGAAGAAAGTCGTGCTTGCCTATTCGGGCGGCCTCGACACCTCGATCATCCTGAAGTGGCTGCAGACCGAACTCGGCGCCGAAGTCGTGACCTTCACGGCCGACCTTGGCCAGGGCGAAGAGCTCGAGCCGGCGCGCAAGAAGGCCGAGATGCTCGGCATCAAGGAAATCTACATCGAAGACGTGCGCGAAGAATTCGTGCGCGACTTCGTCTTCCCGATGTTCCGTGCCAATGCCGTCTATGAAGGCGTCTATCTGCTCGGCACCTCGATTGCCCGTCCGCTGATCTCCAAGCACCTGATCGACATCGCCCGCAAGACCGGCGCCGATGCGATCGCGCATGGCGCGACCGGCAAGGGCAACGACCAGGTCCGTTTCGAGCTGTCCGCCTATGCGCTGAACCCGGATATCAAGATCATCGCGCCGTGGCGCGACTGGGATTTCAAGAGCCGCACCGATCTGCTGGCCTTTGCCGAGCAGCATCAGATCCCGGTTGCCAAGGACAAGAAGGGTGAGGCGCCGTTCTCCGTCGACGCCAACCTTCTGCACTCGTCGTCTGAGGGCAAGGTTCTGGAAGATCCGGCTCAGGAAGCGCCCGAATACGTGCATATGCGCACGATCTCGCCGGAAGCCGCGCCCGACAAGGCCACCGTCATCAAGGTCGGCTTCGAAAAGGGCGATGCCGTCTCGATCAACGGCGTTCGCATGAGCCCGGCGACCCTGCTCGCAGCGCTCAATAATTATGGCCGTGACAACGGCATCGGCCGTCTCGACCTCGTCGAGAACCGCTATGTCGGCATGAAGTCGCGCGGCGTCTATGAAACCCCCGGCGGCACCATCCTGCTTGCGGCACACCGCGCCATTGAGTCGATTACCCTCGATCGTGGCGCAGCTCACCTGAAGGATGAGCTGATGCCGAAATATGCCGAGCTCATCTATTACGGCTTCTGGTTCTCCCCGGAGCGCGAGATGCTGCAGGCCCTTATCGACAAGAGCCAGGAGCATGTCGAGGGCGAAGTGACGCTGAAGCTCTACAAGGGCAATGTCATGGTCACCGGCCGCGAGAGCCCCAAGTCGCTCTATTCCGACAAGCTGGTCACCTTCGAGGACGACCAGGGCGCCTACGACCAGAAGGATGCAGCGGGCTTCATCAAGCTCAACGCGCTGCGCCTGCGCACGCTCGGCAAGCGCAATCTGAAGGGCTGATCCAAGCCCTCAGCGGATATCAAAGGCCCGCCCTGTGCGGGCCTTTTTCGTTTCCGGGCCCGGCTCTTGACGGCTTTGCGCTATTGCATAGTCTGCGCGGGTCATTCGCGGAGCATTTCATGACGCATTCGTTACTTCTTGGCGCCTTTCTGGCAGCCCTTTTTTATGTGCTCATTCCCGGTCCGGCTTTCCTGCAGCTTCTCGGCATCGGTGCCGGGCAGGGGCGCAAGGCGGGTGCCTTTTTCATGATGGGGCATCTGGTGGGTGATACGCTCTGGTCAGCACTGGCGCTTGTTGCGATCGTTGGCGCCAAGGTCATCGGCACTTTCGTTTTCGATCTGCTGGGCCTGCTTTGCGGTTTCTATCTTGCGTGGATCGGCTGGAGCGCGGTGACGGCTAAACCGAAGGCTGACGGTCAGTCTCTGGTCTACGTCGAGAAGCCGTTCCGCCGCGGCCTGATCTTCGGGGTTACAAATCCGAAAGGCTATCCGGTCGCGCTCGCAACCTTCACGGCGCTGGTAGCGGGCTCGGCAGGCGCGCTGGATTTCCAGGCGCTGCCTGTGCTGCTCTGCGTTTCCTTCATCGGCTTCGTGGTGGCCGATATCATCCTGATCGGCATCATCGGTGCGGGTGCCGTGCGCCGCTTCTATCGCGCCCACGAGCGGCTGATCGTGCGCTGCTCAGGCGTGCTGTTCATGGGCTTCGCGGCCCAGGCGCTGCTGCATGCGACGCCCGGGCTACTTGGCTGGCGCAAGGCCTGAACGTCAGGTGCTGATGAAATCGACGATCGATTTCAGTGTCTTCTCGCCATCGGTGTCGCCGAGGGACTTGGCGATCTGCAGCTGGTTTTCGTAGTAATCACGGAAATTGAACGCTGTGCCGTCGGTGACGCCGCGCAGGTCCAGCAGATTGCCCTGCGCATCGATCGCATGCATCGGCAACGGCTCTGAGATCGCCGCAAACGTGTCCTGGTCGAGCTCTCCGGAATCGAAGCTCTGCCGGGCATAGCTTCGCAATTCGCCCGGGCTGACTGCGGTGAAATCCGGGCCGCCGGAAGCTGTTACGTCGTCTACCCTGAAGCCGGGTTGGACTGCCGGTCCAGTATCAATTTCAATATCGGAGGTCTTCGAAGATTTTGCGTTATTGTGACTGTTTTTAAAAAGCAAACTTTGAGAAGACCGCACAGAAAAAATTTCCATGGCGCATGTCCCCTTACGAAAAGAGTAAGCGAAAACTAGCGTCTAGGACCGCCGGGCGTCAATCGTTAACAAATAGTTAATTTTCGTCTATCAGTTTTCATGGATCAAATCTTCCATGTATCGGCAAAAGACGAATTTGATCAGCAACATACCATTGCCGCGAAGCGTCACCTATATTGCCGTTTCACTTGCTTGCGTAAAAGGATGTCAGCATGCCTTCCACACCAGAATTCAATCCGGCGCTCGTCAACTGGAACGGGCATAACGGCCTGCCGCGCTTCGAGGCGCTCAATGATGGCGACTTCGCAGCCGCCTTCGATGCCGCGCTCGCGTCTCATGAAACGGAGATCGATGTGATCGCTGCCAATGCCGAAGCGCCGACCTTCGAAAACACCATCGTCGCGCTGGAAATCGCCGGCGATGAGCTGTCGCGCGTCTCGGCGCTGTTCTGGAACCGGGCAGGTGCGCATACCAACGATGTCATCCAGGCGCTTGAGCGGGAGATCTCGCCGAAGATGTCGCGGCATTATTCGAAGATCGGCATGAATGCCGGTCTCTTCGCGCGCATCGATACGCTGTGGGAAAAGCGCGCGGAACTGGGGCTGACCCTGGAGCAGACGCGGGTGTTGGAACGCCACTGGAAGGGCTTCGTGAAATCCGGCGCCAAGCTGCCGAAGCCGGAGCAAGAAAAGCTCGCCGGCATCAACGAGAAGCTGGCCGGTCTCGGGACCAATTTCGGACAGAATGTTCTCGCCGACGAAAAGAGCTGGTCGCTGCTGCTGTCCGAAGGACCGGAGCTCGCAGGTCTTCCGGATTTCCTGAAGGATGCAATGGCGGCGGCGGCGGCCCGTGAACGCGCGGAAGACGGCAAGTTTGCGGTCACCCTTTCGCGCTCGATCATCGAGCCGTTTCTGACATTTTCCGAACGCCGCGATCTGCGCGAACAGGCCTTCAAGGCCTGGACTGCCCGTGGCGCGAATGCGGGCGCAACCGATAACCGCGGCATCATCAAGGAAACGCTGGCGCTGCGCAAGGAAATGGCCGGCCTTCTCGGCTACGGCAATTTCGCCGAGCTAAAGCTCGACAACACGATGGCGAAGAAGCCGGCTGCTGTCGACGAGCTGCTGCGTGCAGTCTGGGCGAAGGCTGTTTCCCGCGCCCGCGAGGAAGAGGCCGATATCGCCCGGCTGATTGCCGAGGACGGCAAGAACCACGAGGTTATGCCCTGGGATTGGCGCTTCTATGCGGAGAAGATCCGGGCACAGAAGTTCAATTTCTCCGAAACGGAGCTGAAGCCCTATCTGCAACTCGAAAAGATCATCGAAGCCTGCTTCGACGTGGCCAACCGTCTCTTCGGCATCCGGGCTGTCGAGAAGAAGGGCATTGCTGCCTACCATCCCGATGTGCGCGTCTTCGAAATCCGCGACGCCCACGATAAGCTCGTGGCGCTGTTTCTTGGCGACTATTTTGCCCGCAGCTCCAAGCGCTCGGGTGCCTGGATGAGTTCCTTCCAGTCGCAGCACAAGCTGAAGCTGAAGAACGGCAACACCGGCGAGCTGCCGATCATCTATAACGTCTGCAATTTCGCCAAGCCTGCGGAAGGCAAGCCTGCGCTGCTGTCGCTTGACGACGCCCGAACGCTGTTCCACGAATTCGGCCATGCGCTGCATGGGATGCTGTCGAACGTCACCTATCCATCCGTTTCCGGCACCGGCGTCTCGCGTGATTTCGTCGAATTGCCGTCGCAGCTTTACGAGCACTGGCTGACCGTGCCCGCGATCCTCAAGCAATATGCGGTGCATTTCGAAACAGGCGAGCCGATGCCGCAGGCGCTGCTCGACAAGGTTCTCGCGGCGCGGACCTTCAATGCGGGCTTCAATACGGTGGAATTCACTTCCTCGGCGATCGTCGACATGGAATTCCATACGCGCGATGCCGTCGATGATCCGATGGCGGTTCAGGCGGAGGTTCTGGCCGAGCTCGGCATGCCGAAGTCGCTGGTCATGCGTCATGCTTCGCCGCACTTCCAGCATATCTTCTCCGGCGGCTATTCGGCCGGCTACTATTCCTACATGTGGTCGGAAGTGCTTGATGCCGATGCGTTTGCGGCTTTCGAGGAAACCGGCGATGCCTTCAACCGCGAAATGGCGGCGAAGCTGAAGGACAACATCTATTCGACCGGCGGCTCGCTCGACCCCGAAGATGCCTACAAGGGCTTCCGCGGCAAGCTGCCGAGCCCGAACGCGATGCTGGTCAAAAAGGGTCTGGCAACCTTCAAGGAGCTCTCGGGCAGCGATGCCTGAGCGCTTGCCATAACAAAACTGTCGCCGAAGTTTCGGCAAACCGTCATGTGGTCTTCAAGAGACTGACATGACGGTTGCCCAAGGCTGGGGCGGGACACTTCGTTCCCGCTCCTGAAGCAGCCGGGGCTTTGGCATGATCTTGAAAGAAACGACGCGCCGCCGGTTTTTATCCTCGGTCGGAGCGGTCGGTGGGTTTGCGGCGGCGGGCCTTGCGATGCCGTTCTATGCGCGTGGCTCGTCCAGCCGGCCTGTCTTTACATCGGGCGTGCAATCCGGCGATGTCGATGTGGATTCCGGTGTGATCTGGGCGCGGGTCGACCGACCCTCGCGCTTGTTCGTCGAATATTCCACCACCGATAAATTTGCGAACGCGGTTCGGCTTGCATCCTTGGATGTCATGCCCGAAACCGATCTTGCCGGCAAAGTGCTGCTCGATGGATTGCCGCCGGATCAGGAGATTTTCTACCGTTTCGTGGCTGCAGACCTGCAGGATATCAACAGCCGCTCTGAGCCCATTCGCGGTCAGTTCCGCACGGCGCCGTCGACAAGGCGGGATATCCGCTTCGTCTGGTCCGGCGATACGGCAGGACAGGGATGGGGGATCGATGACGAGGGCATGCGGACCTATCGGACGATCGCCTATCACCGGCCTGATTTCATGATCCATTCCGGCGACACGATTTACGCCGACAATCCGATCCCCGACGAGATCCGTCTGCGAGACGGCGGGATCTGGAAAAACCGCGTGGTCACCGACGAGAAACGGACGATCGCACAGACGCTGTCCGAATTTCGCGGCCAGTGGAAATACAATCTGCTGGACGAGCACGTGACCGATTTCAACGCCGTCTGTCCGGTTTTCTACCAATGGGACGATCACGAGGTGCTGAACAACTGGTCTCCCTCAACCGATCTTCGTGCCGACGACCGTTACAAGGAAAAGTCCGTCTCGGCGCTCGCTTCACGCGCCAGCCGGGCTTTTCACGAAATGACGCCGATCCGCTACGTGGCGGAGGAACCGGGGCGGATCTATCGCAAGGTTTCCTACGGCCCGCTGCTCGATATCTTCTTTGTCGACCTACGCTCCTACCGCGGACCCAATACCCATGCACTCGACCGCGAGATCACGCCGCAGTCGCGGCTTTTCGGTGAGGCGCAGGTGGCGTGGCTGAAGCGCGAACTTGTCCGTTCGACGGCAACCTGGAAGGTGATCGCGTGTGATCTGCCGGTCGGGCTGGTGATCTGGGACGATTTTGGAAAGCGCAGCGGCAGCGAATCCGTCTCCAACGGCGACAACGGAGCGCCGCTCGGCCGGGAACTCGAATTTGCCGATCTACTGCGCTTCATCCGCGATGCGGCGATCGGCAATATCGTCTGGCTGACGGCCGACGTGCACTATACGGCGGCTCATTATTATGATCCCGGAAAGGCCAGGTTTCAGGATTTCCTGCCCTTCTGGGAGTTCGTTTCCGGCCCGCTTCATTCGGGCACTTATGGACCGCAGGAGCTGGACGGCACGTTCGGCCCCGAGGTGCGCTTCATCAAGGCGGCACCGGGAGGGATCGAATCCAATCTGCCGCCAAGTGCCGGAATGCAGTTCTTCGGCCTGGTCGATATCGATGGCGCAACGGAGCAGATGACCGTGCGCCTGATGGATCGCGATGACAACGAGTTGTGGCGAACCGTCATCGACCCGCAACGTACGAGTTAACCCTGTCTATGGCCGCTCTCGCCTCTCCCCCCTTTCGCAATCGCAAAAAACACTGTATGAGCGCGCCAAACGTAATAGGCGCCTCCTCCCGACGTAGCGCCCCAGCCTCAGAGATTTGATATAATGGCACTTCGCAACATCGCGATCATCGCGCACGTTGACCATGGCAAAACGACCCTGGTGGACGAGCTCCTGAAACAGTCCGGCTCGTTCCGCGAGAACCAGCGCGTTGCAGAGCGCGTCATGGACAGCAACGATCTGGAAAAAGAGCGCGGCATCACGATTCTTGCCAAGGCGACTTCGGTCGAGTGGAAGGGCGTTCGCATCAACATCGTCGACACCCCCGGCCACGCCGACTTCGGCGGCGAAGTCGAGCGTATCCTGTCAATGGTGGACGGCGCGATCGTTCTGGTCGACTCGTCGGAAGGCCCGATGCCGCAGACGAAGTTCGTCGTCTCCAAGGCGCTGAAGGTCGGCCTTCGCCCGATCGTCGCGATCAACAAGATCGACCGCCCGGATGGCCGCCACGAAGAAGTCATCAACGAAGTCTTCGATCTTTTTGCCAACCTCGACGCTACCGACGAGCAGCTCGACTTCCCGATCCTCTACGGTTCGGGCCGCGATGGCTGGATGAACGTCAATCCTGAAGGCCCGAAGGACCAGGGTCTTGCACCGCTGCTCGACCTCGTGCTCAAGCATGTTCCGGAGCCGACGGTCCACGAAGGCCCGTTCACGATGATCGGCACGATCCTTGAAGCCAACCCCTTCCTCGGCCGTATCATTACCGGCCGCATCAATTCCGGTTCGATCAAGCCGAACCAGGCCGTCAAGGTTCTGAGCCAGGACGGCAAACTGATCGAAAATGGCCGTATCTCGAAGATCCTCGCGTTCCGCGGTATCGAGCGCACGTCGATCGAAGAGGCTCACGCAGGTGACATCGTCGCGATCGCCGGCCTTTCCAAGGGTACGGTTGCCGACACGTTCTGCGATCCAGCTGTCACCGAGGCACTGACCGCGCAGCCGATCGATCCGCCGACAGTCACCATGTCCTTCATCGTCAACGATAGCCCGCTGGCAGGTACCGAAGGCGACAAGGTCACCTCGCGCGTCATTCGTGACCGTCTCTACAAGGAAGCAGAAGGCAACGTCGCGCTGAAGATCGAAGAAGCCGAAGGCAAGGATTCATTCTTCGTGTCTGGCCGTGGCGAATTGCAGCTTGCCGTTCTGATCGAAACCATGCGCCGTGAAGGCTTCGAGCTGGCCGTGTCGCGTCCGCGCGTCGTCATGCACCGCGACGAGAACGATCAGCTGATGGAGCCGATCGAAGAAGTCGTCATCGACGTCGATGAAGAGCATTCCGGCGTCGTCGTTCAGAAAATGTCCGAGCGCAAGGCCGAAATGACCGAGCTGCGTCCTTCGGGCGGCAATCGCGTTCGCCTGGTGTTCAATGCGCCGACCCGCGGCCTGATCGGCTACCAGTCGGAACTCTTGACCGACACGCGCGGCACGGCTGTGATGAACCGCCTGTTCAAGGATTATCAGCCTTACAAGGGTGAAATCGGCGGCCGTACCAACGGCGTTCTGCTGGCAAACGCAGCCGGCGAAGCCGTCGCCTACGCCATGTTCAACCTGGAAGACCGCGGCCCGATGATGATCGAGCCGGGCGAAAAGGTCTATATGGGCATGATCATTGGCATCCACAGCCGCGATAACGACCTTGAAGTCAACGTTCTCAAGGGCAAGCAGCTGACCAACATCCGCGCTGCCGGCAAGGACGAAGCCGTCAAGCTGACGCCGCCGATCCGCATGACGCTCGACCGCGCTCTCTCCTGGATCCAGGACGACGAGCTGATGGAAGTAACGCCGAAGTCGATCCGTCTGCGCAAGATGTATCTCGACGCGAACGACCGCAAGCGTTTCGCCAAGGCGAAGTCGGCCTGATAGCCGCTGCCATTCCTGGATAGTTGAAACCCCGGCCCTCCAGGCCGGGGTTTTTATTTGTGCGCCGTGTCGAATCCTTCTTGTCGCAATAGTTAAAAAAGCGTTAAATTTTGCCCATCGTCCACATGTTAAGTCTGTGGGCAATTGGCGAAGGCGCATGATCGCGCATGGTTAATTGTCCGCTGAAGGACCAGAGTAGCGTTATGAAGACGTTGTCGATCGATGTTCGGCGGGCCGAGCCGCAAGATGCCCGCGCCATATCGGAGGCGCATCGCCTTGCGTGGCAGCACACCTATGCCGGCATCATCCCCCATCGCGCACTGACGCAGATGATCGAACGGCGCGGCGAAGGCTGGTGGCGCAAGGCCACCCGTGGTCCGGCAACGCTTTTGGTTCTTGACGTCGCAGGAACGGTTGCGGGCTATGCCACGCTTGGTCTCAACCGTGCCCGCGCTCTGCCGCAGGAAGGCGAAATCTACGAACTCTATCTTCGCCCGGAATATCAGGGTATCGGCCTCGGCCGTATGCTCTTCGGCGAAGCCCGCCGGCTGCTGAAGTCGCTTGGCTGCAATGGTCTCGTCGTCTGGTGCCTTGAGGACAATGACAATGCCAGCCGCTTCTATCGCGGCCATGGCGGCGTCGATTTCTGCGAAGGCATGGAAAATTTCGACCACAAGCAGCTGAAGAAGATCGGCTTCATCTGGAACTGACGGCTGCCTTTTATGGCAGCCTTGCCGCTTGGCCGCGGATCGTCCCATCCACATCGATCAATTGCCAGACCGTGACATCCGCAATCGGAAAGCGCTTTCCCGATTTGCTGATCCTTATGCCCTCGTAGTCGTCGACATAACCGCGCTCGGCGACCTGCCGCAGGAAATTCTCGCGCGCCTGGCGTTCCGGCGCTTCAGCAGACAGCCTCGAGGGCAGTGCAGTGAGCTCGTCCCAGCTGTATTCAAAGCGCCGCTGAGCGCTCTTGTTTCCATAGACGAAGACGGGATCTGTGGCCGTGTCGTGTGCCAGGAGGCCAAACGGCGCGTCCTCGTAAAGCCAGCGAACGGCTTCTCTCTGCGTCAGCACCCGGGGCACGAGATCCTTGCCGACAATGCGGCGATAGCTGCCACACACGAGTTCGAAAAAGTCTTTCTGTTCGTAAAGATGCATGACCGTCTATCGCAATGGGGAATCTGAAAAGCAAAGCCAACTTGGATATTGCGACCTGTTTGTGGCGCCGTTTCCCATTATTGCGCCGATCCCCGAACTTTTGCTTCAAGGCCAAACTCTATTAGCCAAAACGACGGAAGATGAGCCTGACATGTTGCGTTGCGAAGAGATTCTGATTATCTGGCAGCCGGATACCATCCTATATTAGGGGACACTGATGCGCATCGACGCCATTTCCATCGGCAACAATCCACCGGAAGATATCAACGTCATCGTTGAAGTGCCGGTTGGCGGCCATCCCATCAAGTACGAAATGGACAAGGAAGCCGGCACGCTGGTCGTTGACCGTTTCCTCTACACGCCGATGACCTATCCCGGCAATTACGGCTTCGTGCCGCATACGCTTTCGGAAGACGGCGACCCGATCGACGTGCTGATCGCCAGCACCCGTCCGCTGGTTCCGGGCTGCGTCATCAATGTGCGCCCGATCGGCGTGCTGATGATGGAAGACAATTCCGGCAAGGACGAGAAGATCATCGCCGTTCCGTCGCCGAAGCTGACGCTGCGCTACGAGAAGGTCAAGGAATATACCGATCTTCCCGATATCACCGTCAAGCAGATCGAGCACTTCTTCGAGCATTACAAGGATCTGGAGCCCGGCAAGTGGGTAAAGATCTTTGGCTGGAAGGGCTCCAAGGAAGCCGGTGAACTGATCCTCGAAGCCGTCGAGCGCGCCAAGAAGGCGAAGTAAGCTCAGGCCCGACCGAAAGCTTTCAGCCTTTCGACCAGATCCTCCGTATCGCCCTCGATGCGGAGGATTTTTTTGCGCGACGTTTCGCCGGAGACAAGAGCTATCGCAGACTTCGGAACGCGAAGCGATTTTGCGAGAAGGGCGACGAGCGCCTTGTTCGCCTTGCCGTTTTCCGGCACGGCGCTGACGCGGGCTTTCAGGTGCGTGTCGCCTTCGGCATCTGTTTCCAGGCCGTCAATGGCGTCACGTCCGCCGTTCGGCGTCAAACGCACCGTCAGGCGGAGATAGCCGTCGAAGATCGTCCAGGCACAGCTCACGCCACCAGCGGGAAGATCGTGTTCCACATGAAGGAGCGCAGGAAGAAGATGATCAGCAGCAGGATGATCGGAGAGATGTCGATACCGCCCAGGTTCGGCAGCACGCGGCGGATCGGCCGCAGCACTGGTTCGGTGACGTTATAGAGGAACATCCCCACCGAATTGACGAACTGGTTGCTGGAATTGATGACGTTGAAGGCATAGAGCCACGAGAAAATGGCACTCCCAATCAGCACCCAGGTGTAAAGATTCAAAGCCAAATCAATGGTTTGAAAGAGGGCAATCATCGTCGTCTCCAGTTCGTTGTTGACAGACATGTAGCTATTGGCGACTAAACGGGCAAGTGCCGTGTCTTAACGCGCGGTGAATCATGTTTAATGGGCGCGTTTGAACTGTCCCGCGCGGCCCGGTTTCATTGGTTGCCCCCATGTCTTTCTCGTCCACCGGAGACCGTTTTGCGGCGTTCCGGCATTCTTCCTACACCCGGTTCTTCTTCGCGAAGTTCCTGCTGTCCTTCTCGCAGCAGATTCTCAGCGTTGCTGTGGGTTGGCAGATGTACGACCAGACGCGGAGCGCAATCTATCTCGGCCTGATCGGCCTTGTGCAGTTCCTACCGTCGCTGGTTCTGATGCTGGTGACCGGCTCGGTCGCCGACCGCTACAACCGCCGCGCCGTCGCCTCGATCTGCTCGCTCGTCAGCGCGCTCTGCACGCTGGCGCTACTGATCATGACGGTGACGGGCACGTTCTCGCCGATCCCTGTCTTCATCGTGCTGCTGATTTTCGGCATCGAGCGCGCCTTCGCTGCGCCTGCCATACAGTCGCTCGCGCCGAACCTCGTGCCGGAGAAGGATCTTTCGAACGCGATCGCCTGGAATTCGTCGTCCTGGCAGCTGGCGGCAATTACCGGTCCCGTACTCGGCGGCTTGCTCTATGGCGTCAGTGCGACGACGGCCTACACAGTCTCAGTGGTGTTCGCGATACTCGGCGCCATCCTGCTCTTCATGATCCCGAAGCCTGCGCAGCGCAGTTCCGGCGAGGCAAAGAGCTGGGACATGATCCTAGGCGGTTTCCGTTTCATCAAGGCGGACAAGGTGGTGCTCGGGGCGATCTCGCTCGATCTCTTCGCGGTGCTGCTCGGCGGTGCCACGGCGCTGATGCCGATCTATGCCCGCGATATCCTGACGCTCGGCCCCTGGGGGCTCGGTCTGCTGCGTTCGGCGCCAGGCGTCGGCGCGATCGTGATGGCGCTGTTCCTTGCCGCCCGCCCGATGAAGCATCGCGCCGGCTTCTATATGTTCATGGGCGTCGGTCTGTTCGGTATCGCAACCATTGTATTCGGCGTCTCGACGCATACCTGGACCTCGATTGCCGCGCTGGCGATCATGGGCGCCGCCGACATGATTTCGGTCTATGTGCGCGAAAGCCTGATCGCGCTCTGGACGCCGGATGAGCTGCGCGGCCGCGTGAACGCCGTCAACATGGTCTTTGTCGGCGCGTCGAACGAGCTCGGTGAATTCCGGGCGGGAACGATGGCGCATACGTTCGGCGCCGTGCCTGCGGTCGTTATTGGCGGTCTTGGGACGCTCGCGGTGTCGGTGATCTGGGCGATGAGCTCCGCCAGCTGCGGCAGATCGATACGCTGGATGCGCCTATGCGCTCAGCGACGCCGGCATAGAGACAGGCGCGCTCTTTGCCGCCTTTCCCTCGAAGACGATATCGAGGAATTCGTTCAGCCAGGCTTTTAGCGGCGCGTCAAAGAGCATGCGCCCTTCCAGATGCTCGCGACCCTGCTGCGCATTAGGCAGAATAAAGCGATGGGCGCCATGGACGACCCAGCGGTGCATCATCACCCGCGTCAGCTCGGCATGGAACTGCAGCGCCCAGGCATTCTTGTTGTAGCGGAAGGCCTGGTTCGGATAGGCGTCACCCTCAGCCAGAAGCTCGGCGCCGCGGGGAAGGTCGAAGCCCTCGCGATGGAAATGGTAGACCATCTTCGGCCAGTGCATCAGTAGCCGGCCCTTTTCGGTCGGATGCAGCGGGTACCAGCCGATTTCCGTCGAGCCATCGGCATTCGCCTGCACCTTGCCGCCGAGATGGCGGACCAGCATCTGCGCGCCGAGGCAGATGCCGAGGAATGGCCGGTTCTCTTTGAGTGGGATGTCCAGCCAGTTGATTTCGGATTTCACGAAATCGTCGGGATCGTTGGCGCTCATGGGGCCGCCGAAGACGACAACGCCGGCGTGGTCGTCGAGTGTTCCAGGCAGTGTGTCGCCGAGAACCGGGCGGCGCATGTCGAGCCTGTAGCCCTTCTCGACGAGAAGCTGGCCGACCCGGCCGGGGCTCGACTGCTCCTGATGGAGAACGATCAGGATCGGGCGCTTGTCGCGATTGACCGGCCGCTCAATCTGCATCGTCTTGCACCACGACCGCATCCGTCACGCGCGCAGCCGCTTCTTGGCGCTTTTGGATACGCTCGCGCGAGGAGACGCCGAGCAGATCGGCGATGCGCCAGATGACGTGGTCTTCCATCTCGCTGCGCTCGCCATCGGCATAGACGATGTCCCAGAGAATGCCGATCAGCTCCAGCCGCTGCTCGGTATTCAGGTGGCGCTTGAGATCCGACGTGAAGCGGTAGTAGTCGACGGCGCTGCTTTCGGCTTCGAGACCGGCGGCGATCACCGCATCGAGCTGCTTACCGTCGAGTCCGTATTGCTCCTTCAGCAGCTTGCGCAGCCGCTTCTTCTCGCTGTCCTTGATTTGGCCGTCGGCCTCCATGACCTGCATGCAGAGAGCGGCCACGGCGATGCGCGGGTCATCGGGGCTGAAACCCTTCCTGCCATCGTCTGCGGTGAGATTGTGGAAGAATGCCTGAAAGCGTTCGAACATGCGGTTGTCGTTCCATCTCAGAAAAGGCGGAGCCGCGTCTTGGGTTCCGGGGCCGCCTTGTTGTCGCGAACGCCTGGGTCGTCAGGCATTCCATAATATGGTTTGGGTTCGGGCTGGCGTATAGGGGCCGCTGCTTCCGCAGGCTTTGGTGCCGGAGCGGGTTTCGGTGGTGCCGCGGGAGCAGGTGCCGGACGGACCGCCTCGGCGATCGTTGCGGCGCGTTCCAGCTCGATGATCCGGTGATCGCTCGCCGGCGCCTCCTGGCGCTGCTCACGGACCGGCGGCAATGTCCTGAGTGCCGTATCGATCGAGGTGGCCGAGCCTTCCTCGACCGGGCCTTCCAGCTGGCCGAACGGCGCCTTCCACTCAAAGGCGTCGAGGCGGCCTGTGACCGGCGACAGCGGCAGCCATTTGTCGGAGACGAAGCCATCGGCGACCCATGCCGGATCGCGGGGTGCCTTGAGTGCCTGGGCCAGCCAGTGGCGGACACGTCCTTGGTCGCCGGTTTCCGCTTCCTCGATATCAGCGAGCAGCAGAAAGGCGGCTTCACGCGGCTGCATGCGGGCCGCCGCTTCCGCCTTGGCGCGGGCCTTGGCGAAATTCTGCGCGTCGAGAGCCGCCTGGGCAACAACCAGCAGCGACTCGACATTGTTCGGGCGTATGGCTTCCAGCTTCTCGGCACGTTTCAGCCGGTCAACAACGGAATCGCCGCTGCGGGCAAGCACATAGACACGGCCAACCTCGGGATGGGGGGTTGCCTTCCAGGCCTGCTCGAGGATCGAGGCTGCCTTGCGCAGCTTGTCTTCGCGGAAGAGCGCCTTGGCGGCGATGATCGCTGCCGGTTCGAAATCGGCGACCAGCTTCAGCGCGTAGAGGGCGTCGTCGCGGGCACCGGCCGGATCGCGGTCCAGTTTGTCGCCCGCACGTGCCGTCAGCAACACGGCACGCAGCCGGTCGCCGTCGTGCTTGTCGACGACGCGGGCGGCCTTCTGCTGGTCGAGCAGGCGAATCGCGTCATCCCAACGTCCGGCCTGGCTGCGGTATTCCAAAGTCGCCTGCGCCGCCCATGGGAGATAGGGAGCATTATCCGCGGCCTTCTCGGCATATTGGCGGGCGGCCTCATTGGCGCCGAGCCGTTTGGCTTCCAGATAGAGGCCGCGCAGTCCGAGTTCGCGGGTCTCCGGATCGTTCGCCATGGCCTCGAACTTGGCGCGGGCCTCGTCGTGGCGACCCTCGATCAGCGCGGCCTGGGCCTCCAGAAGATTGATCAGCGGTTCCTGGTCGGCGCGGATCAGGCCGCGGGAGCGGGCGGCCATCTTGCGGGCGAGAAGCGCGTTGCCGGCGCCTGCGGCGATCAGACCGGTCGAGAGCGCCTGATAGCCGCGATCCCGCTTGCGGGCCCGGAAGTAGCGGGTGACGGAATGCGGCGAGGTCCAGATCGTACGGACGAGCCACCAGCCGACCATGACAAGCGCGATCAGGGCGATCAGGCCGCTGGCGGCCACGATCAGTTTGGTCTGGTAGAGTTGGCCTTCCCAAACGAGCGACAGGTCGCCGGGACGGTCGGCAAGCCAGGAGAATCCGTAGCCGAGCACCAGAACGACGAGAGCGAAGATGACGAGCTTGATCATCGGTCAGCCCTCCCTGCCGGCGCCGGAGACGGCCTTTGACAGAGCTCCGCTGACAAGCTCTTCCACGCGGATGCGGGCTTCGAGCGATTGCTTGAAGGTGGCCGATGCCTGCTTGGCCGCCGGCGGCAGGTCGTTCCATTCATTGGCGGCGCCCGGCAGGTCGCCGTTCTTCACCTTGTCTTCCATGCGTGCAGCGATCGCTTCGACGCTTTCGCCCTCGATATTGCCGACGGGGCGGACGCTGACCAGCGACTTGGCGCTCGACATCAGCCGGTCGGACCAGCTCTGATCCGGGCTCGGCTGATTGGCGGCTCCAATGGCCGATGTCGCGACATCGGAGACTTGGCGGATCAATTCGGCGCGCGAGGGCACACCGGTTTCGGCAAAGTTGCGCAGATCCTTGACGGCCGGGTCATCGGGCGCCACACCGGCGAAGGTGTCGAGTTCGGCGGTAAACGGACCGCCACGGTCGATCGCCGCCTTCAGTGCTGCCGCGGCGATTGCCTGAGCGACGGCAACATCCTGGCGCGGCTCGTTCAGTTTCTTTTCGGCTTCGTCGAGACGCTTGGTAATGTCGGCGCCGTTTGAAGCCTGCTGCTGCGAAGCCTGGGTGAGCGAATTCTGCAGCTGTCCCACCTGCGCCGTGAGATCGGCGATCTTCTGGTTAAGGGCTTCGGTCGCGGCCGGATCGCCCGGCTGGCCAGCCGCCGGTGTCTTGGCGGCAGTCTCCAGGGCGGAGATGCGCTTGTCGAGGGCGTCGTCATCCGAATTGGGGGAGACGGCCAGGTTGGCGATCGACTGCTTCAGGCCGTCAATCTCGGCCGACAGCTCGCTGTTCTCGCTTGTCTGCGCCGGTTGCGGTCCGACACCTGGCAGGTAGCCCGCATATTGCAGGGCGCCTGCTCCGAGCAACGCAACAAGGCCGCCGAAAATGCCGGCGGCGATCAGCCCCGATGTGGAGCCGCCGCGCTGTTGCTGAGGCGGGTGTGATGCAGTCGATTCAGTGTGGCGATAGGCCGGTTGTTCCTGGGGAATTTCCGCCGCAGCCGGTTCTTCCGTACGCACCGGATCATCTGGCGGCGCTGCGGTATGCGCATCGTCCGTGCGGGCTGCTTCCAGGGATTCGTTCAGGGCGCTTGCAGCCTGCTCTTCGGTCTCTGGCGCGGCATCAGCAGGCGCTGGAGTGGTATCCTCCTGCTTGGCAAATTCCTGCGCCTCCAGATCGATGGTGACCGGCTTGTCGGTTCTCTTCGAATGGCGTGGCGGGTTTCCCGATACCATGAGGTCCTCATATTTCCTGCATTGCAACGAAACTAGTCAGTGATGCCAGTTAAGGAAAGAGGTTAGATCAAATTTGGGCAGCTAACGCCTTCAAAGGAGCGACAAAAGACTTTGTTCATCCGGCATCGCGGCGATGCGAAGATTTTTCAGCAACGGGGCCGGAACGGCTACTGCTACGGCCTCGCTGAGGCAGAGAATACGGGCTGTGCCCAGCCATTTCGGCAAGGGATTGAAAAAGCGAAACAAGGCGGCCGCCGTCTCGCGGGAATACAGCAAAACGGCGTCAGCCGGCGCGCGCTGCAAGCTCTCCAGAGCCTCTTTGCCGGGAGCGATCTGCTTCATGTGATAGCAGTCGGCAATCGTCAGCCGGAGGCCAAGCTCGCCTGCTCGCTTTTCAAAGGTTTCCGCCCGTGGCGTGCCTGCGAGATACGTCACGGCGCCAGCCGCCTCTGCCGTGATCAATTCTGCGAGATCGCGGCCGTCGCCGGAGGCTGCCTTCACCGCGGTAAAGCCGGCAGCAATTGCCGCTTCGGCGGTCGCGCTACCGACGGCATAGAGGGGGCGATCGAGGTGTGGTGCCAAGGACGAGGACTGCGTCAACAGCGCCCGGATGGCTTCGGCGCTGGTGACCGCAAGCGGGCCTGCCGTTTGCGCCAAGGCTGCAGTTGCCGCGGCGCTGTCATGCACCGGCTCGGAGAGCGGCAGCATGACGGGTTCATGGCCGAGCTCTCGCAATCGCTGTGCCGTTCGCTCCCCCTGACGATGCGGGCGGGTGACGAGCACGCGCATGGAGACTAGCGCCAGTCGTCGAAGAATGTGGTTCCCGCACGGTCGCGGACATCTTGCCCGGCCCGGGTTCCGAGCGCGGCCGCATCACGGCGGTTGCCGTCGATGGTGATCGAATGCTGGTGGCGGCCGTCCGGGGTGATGATCAGGCCGGAGAACTTGATCTGATCGCCTTCGCAGATCGCATAGCCGCCGATCGGCGTGCGACAGGAGCCGTCGAGGGCGCCGAGAAAGGCGCGTTCGCAGGAAACGGCATCGAAGGTTGCCGTATCGTTGATGGCGGCGAGCAAATTGTCCATCCGCTCGTCGCCGATGCGGCTTTCGATGGCAATCGCGCCCTGTGCCGGGGCGGGCGGGAACGTATCAGGTTCGAGAATATCCGTCAGCACATCGACCTTGCCTAGGCGCTTCAAACCGGCGAGAGCCAGCAGCGTCGCGTCGACCTGACCTTCGGCCAGCTTGCGCAGGCGGGTATCGACGAGGCCACGGAAGGTGATGACATTGATATCCGGGCGCATGCGGCGGATCAGCGCCTGGCGGCGCAGCGACGAGGAGCCGACGGTCGCGCCGTGCGGCAGATCGATCAGCTTTGCAGCCGTGCGGCCGATCACCGCGTCGCGGATGTCTTCGCGCGGCATGAAGGCGGAGAGATAGAGCCCCTCCGGCAGCGTGGTTGCCATATCCTTCGCCGAATGCACGGCGAAATCGAGCTCGCCGATCACCAGCTTTTCTTCGAGTTCCTGGGTGAAAAGGCCCTTGCCGCCGATCTCGGAGAGAGAGCGATCGGTGATGCGGTCGCCGGTCGTGGTTAGCACCACGATCTCGAACATTTCCTCCGGCAGGCCATGCGCGGCCATCAGCCTGTCCCGGGCTTCGTGTGCCTGGGCGAGCGCCAGCGGGCTGCCCCGCGTACCGATCCGGAAAGGTTTTGTTTGCATCCGCTTTGATCCGTTGTTACCGGAAGTCTCGTATCCGGGTTTCCGCCCCATCGCAATCAACGATCAGGTTTCATGGCTCCCTTTCTACGCATCCTCGGCATCGAAACAAGCTGCGACGAGACCGCGGCTGCGGTCGTCGAACGCGATGCCGAAGGCCGCTCGAATGTGCTTTCCGACGTCGTGCTGAGCCAGCTGGACGAGCATAGCGCCTATGGCGGCGTGGTGCCGGAGATCGCGGCGCGGGCGCATGTCGAGGCGCTGGACACGCTGATCGAAGAGGCGCTGCAGCGTGCCAATGTGTCGCTGGCCGATGTCGATGCTATTGCGGCGACATCCGGTCCGGGGCTTATCGGCGGGCTTCTGGTCGGGCTGATGACCGGCAAGGCAATCGCACGGGCGGCGGGCAAGCCGCTCTATGCCGTCAACCATCTCGAGGGACATGCGCTGACGGCGCGGCTGACCGATGGGCTTTCCTTCCCCTATCTGATGCTGCTGGTTTCCGGCGGCCACACGCAGCTCATCCTGGTGCGCGGCATCGGCCAGTACGAACGTTGGGGCACGACGATCGACGACGCGCTCGGCGAAGCTTTCGACAAGACGGCGAAGCTCTTGGGGCTGCCCTATCCTGGCGGTCCCGAAGTGGAGAAGGCGGCGAAATCGGGCAATCCCGATCGCTTTTCCTTCCCACGCCCGCTGGTCGGCGAGGCCCGCCTCGACTTTTCCTTTTCCGGTCTGAAGACCGCGGTTCGCCAGGCGGCAACCGAGATTGCACCTGTCTCGACGCAGGATATTGCCGATATCTGCGCTTCCTTCCAGAAAGCGATTTCGCGCACGCTGAAGGACCGGATCGGGCGCGGCCTCCAGCGCTTCAAGAGCGAGTTTCCTGATATCGAGGGACAGCCGGCGCTGGTGGTTGCGGGCGGTGTCGCGGCCAATCAGGACGTTCGCGGCACGCTCCAGGCGCTCTGCGGCACGCATGGCTTCCGCTTCATCGCGCCGCCGCTCCGGCTTTGCACCGATAATGCCGTGATGATCGCCTGGGCTGGACTGGAGCGCATAGCGATCGGCGTGGCGCCTGATGATCTCGACGTTCAGCCGCGGTCGCGCTGGCCGCTCGATTCCAATGCCGAGGCATTGGTCAATTACGGCAAACGCGGAGCCAAGGCATGAGAGAGCGGATTGCTGTCATCGGTGCCGGTGCGTTCGGAACTGCGCTTGCCGCGGTCATCGCGCTCACCGGCCGCAGCGCCGTGACGCTTGTCGGCCGGGATCCGGCACTGATGGCCGATCTCGCGGCTGAACGGCTGCACGATGCGGCACTGCCGGGAATTGCGCTGCCGGAAGCGCTGGAATTTTCTGCAGAAGCGGATGCCATCCGCGACGCGTCGATCGTCCTCTTCGCCATGCCCTCGCAAGCGCAGGCGGATGCCGCGCGCCAGTATGGTCCTTATCTGGCTAAGGATGCTGTCGTCGTCACCTGCGCCAAGGGCATCGAACGCGCGACCGGTGCGTTGCTGACCGACATGCTGGAACGGGAGCTTCCGGCTCATCGTGTCGCCGTGCTCTCTGGTCCCGGTTTTGCGGCCGACATCGCCAAGGGCCTGCCGACGGCGATGGCGATCGCGGCTGCGGATATGGACGTTGCCGAGCGGCTGGCGCAGGCGATCTCAGGCCGCACCTTCCGACTTTATGCATCCGACGACCGCACCGGCGTCCAGCTCGGGGGGGCGCTGAAGAATGTTCTCGCCATTGCCTGCGGCATCGTCGAGGGCCGCGGTATCGGCGATTCCGCCCGTGCGGCGTTGATTGCCCGCGGTCTTGCGGAAATGTCGCGGCTGGTCGCTGCCAAGGGTGGGCAGGCGGATACGGTTCGCGGGCTTTCGGGGCTCGGCGATCTGGTTCTGACGGCCACCAGCCATCAATCGCGCAATCTGCGCTTCGGCATCGCGCTCGGGCGCGGCGAACAGGCCGATCCAGCGCATGGACAGCTGGTCGAGGGCGCTTTCGCCGCTGCCGTTGCCGCGCGGCTGGCCGGCGAGCTTGGCGTTGACATGCCGATTACCGACGCCGTCTCGGCGATCATCGAGGGCAAGCTCGGGATTGCCGAGGCCATTGAACAATTGATGACACGTCCGATCACCACCGAATAGGAGACTGACATGCTTTTCGCCCTTCTCTGCAAGGACAAGCCAGGCCATCTGAACGTGCGCATGGAAACGCGTCCTGTTCATGTCGAATATCTCAACAAGCTGAATGCTGAAGGCAAGCTGGCGATTGCCGGTCCGTTCCTCGATGCTGATGGCAAGCCGAATGGCAGCCTCGTCATCGTCAAGGCCGACAGCCTGGAAGCCGCCAAGGCGCTTGGCGAAGCAGATCCTTATGCCAAGGCTGGCCTTTTCGAGAGCGTCGAGGTGAAGCCCTATAACTGGGTCTTCAACAATCCGGAGGCTTGAGATGGCGCACTGGCTTTACAAGTCCGAGCCGGCTGCCTGGTCCTGGGAGCAGCAGAAGGCTGCCGGGGAGAAGGGAACGGAGTGGACGGGTGTCCGCAACTACCTCGCCCGCAACAACATGCGCGCCATGCAGATCGGCGACAAGGGCTTCTTCTACCATTCCAATGACGGGCTGGAGATTGTCGGGATCGTCGAAGTCTGCGCCCTCTCGCATCCCGATTCCTCGGCCAAGGGCGATCCCAAATGGGATTGCGTCGATATCCGCGCCGTCATGGACGTTCCGAAGCCGGTGACGCTGAAGGATGTGAAGGCAAGCGAGAAGCTGTCGAAGATGTCGCTGGTGACCTCCATGCGCCTTTCTGTGCAGCCGGTCACCGACGAAGAGTGGCTCGAAGTCTGCCGCATGGGCGGTCTCGACAACCCGCCGCGCTGACCGCTCTTGAAGACCGATCCTGAAATCTTCATCCGCGCCAATACCAGCCTCATGGCGCCGCCGCATGTGCCGGAGATCCGGCTGCATCTGGCGAGCGAGGCTCATGAGCTATGGTTGAAGACGGAAGAGGAGCTTGCGGAGATTGGTCTGCCGCCGCCGTTCTGGGCCTTCGCCTGGGCGGGCGGGCAGGGGCTGGCGCGGTATGTTCTCGACCATCCCGATACGGTCAGTGGCGCGCAGGTGCTTGATTTCGCGACGGGTTCTGGCCTCGTCGCGATCGCCGCGAAGATGGCGGGAGCGGCTGGCGTTGCCGCCGCCGATATCGATCCCTGGGCTCGGACTGCCGTGCGGCTCAACGCGGCGGTAAACCAGGTTGCGGTCGGCTTCGAGGGCTCGGACCTTGTTGGCTCTGACATTGCTGCGGATATCGTGCTCGCAGGCGACGTGTTTTACGATCGCGGATTTGCGGATGCGTTGCTGCCGTGGTTTGGGCGGCTGGCGAAAGAGGGCAAGACGGTGCTGGTCGGCGATCCCGGCCGTGCCTACCTGCCGAAAGACCTGCTGGAGTTTTGCGCGGTCTACGAAGTGCCGGTCACCCGGGCGCTCGAGGATAGCGAAGTCAAGAAGACGACGGTCTGGCGCTTCAGGGCCTGATCACGCAGACATTCGCCTCGTATTCGCAAGGGTCATCCTGGATCGCGACATCGATCACTTTGGCCTTGGGGGCCAGCGCGGCGGTCCTTGGCGCGGCATAGATCGTGTAGCCGCTGGCGCCGATATAGGTGCCGCCATCGACGTCATAGGCATAGGAACCAGCATAGGTGCCGTTATAGGCCGGACCGTTGTTCACCGGTGCGGCGGCGTTGCTGCCTTGAATGGTGTAGCCGTTATAGACAGGCGAGAACTGTCGCAATCTGGCAAAGCGGTTGTGGCCGTGACGGAGGTCGCGATCGCCGAACCATTGCTGTCCGCCCGCAAAATGGACCATGCCGCGACCGTGGTGCGGAAAGCGTTCGCCGGCGGCGGCAGGCAGCGCCATCAGGGCGCCGAGCATGAGCGGAATGACTTTCGAAAAACGCGTGACCATCGGCCGTATTCCTCGCAAAATGCGATCGTTAACAAATCGTTAACGGCAGCTTGCGTCAAAACTTCGGTGATGTCCACTTGAGCGATGAAAAATCAGGATAAAATCTGAGTACCGGAAGCCAGTTTTGCTTTGCAGCAACTTCCCGGTAACGCGAATCGATTAAATTAAAAGCGGACGGCGATTGTGCTTGTCGTCCGGGGCTTCGGTGATTAAACGTCGCCATTGATGCAACGCACACAGACAATTTTGTCATTCCTGTGGTTGCCTTGAAATGCTCCGTATTCCGGAAGCGCAGAGAAGACGCCGCGAGGTTCTGATGGCGAATGTGACAAATAACCGGCCCCTGTCGCCGCATTTGCAAATTTACAAACCAATCCCCACCATGATCATGTCGATCGTCCACCGCATTACCGGTGGCGCTCTCTATGTCGGCACGCTGCTGATCGCCTGGTGGCTGATCGCGGCTGCGACGGGACAGTCGAATTACGACTGGGCCAACTGGGTGCTCGGCAGCATCATCGGCAAGCTCGTGCTGCTCGGTTACACCTGGGCGCTGATCCATCACATGCTCGGCGGCTTCCGCCACTTCATGTGGGATCTCGGCCATGGTTTCGGGAAGGAATTCTCGACCAAGCTCGCCATCGCCAATCTGATCGGATCGCTCTGTCTGACCGTGCTGGTCTGGGTGATCGGCTTCGTCATTCGTTAAAGGTCGCTCTCATGGATATGCGTACCCCGCTCGGTAAGGTTCGCGGCCTCGGCTCCGCCAAGGAAGGCACCGATCATTTCTGGCGCCAGCGCGTCACTGCGGTCGCCAACGTGCCGCTGTTTCTGTTCTTCATCATCTTCATGCTGGTTCATGCCGGCCAGCCCTATGCAGACGTGGTTCACGCGCTGTCGAACCCGTTCGTTGCCGTCATCATGGGGCTGATGATCATCTCGGGCGTCATTCACATGAAGCTCGGCATGCAGGTCATCATCGAGGATTATGTTCACACCGAATGGCTGAAGATCGTCAGCCTGATGCTGAACACCTTCTTCTCGATCCTGATCGCCGGGCTCTGTCTCTTCGCCATTCTGAAAATTGCATTCGTAGGATAACCGTATCATGGCACCCTCTTCACCCGCTCAGAATGGGAAGGCCTACAAGTACGTCGATCACTCTTATGATGTGATCGTCGTCGGCGCCGGCGGCGCCGGTCTTCGCGCCACGCTCGGCATGGCCGAACAAGGTTTCCGCACCGCCTGCATCACCAAAGTCTTCCCGACCCGCTCGCACACGGTCGCGGCGCAGGGCGGCATCGCCGCCTCGCTGCAGAACATGACGCCTGACAGCTGGCAGTGGCACCTCTACGACACCGTCAAGGGCTCCGACTGGCTCGGCGACGTCGATGCCATGCAGTATCTGACCATGGAAGCGCCGAAGGCGGTCTATGAGCTCGAACACTACGGCGTGCCGTTCTCGCGTAACGAGGAAGGCAAGATCTACCAGCGTCCGTTCGGCGGCCACATGCAGAATTTCGGTGAGGGCCCGCCGGTACAGCGCACCTGCGCCGTTGCCGACCGTACCGGCCACGCCATCCTGCACACGCTCTATGGCCAGTCGCTGCGCAACAACGCTGAATTCTTCATCGAATATTTCGCGCTCGACCTGATCATGTCCGAGGATGGCAGCCGCTGCACCGGCGTCGTTGCCTGGAACCTCGATGACGGCACGATCCATCGCTTCGCTGCCAAGATGGTGGTGCTGGCGACTGGCGGCTATGGCCGCGCCTATTTCTCGGCAACGTCTGCCCATACCTGCACCGGCGACGGTGGCGGCATGGTGGCTCGCGCCGGTCTGCCGTTGCAGGATATGGAATTCGTCCAGTTCCACCCGACCGGCATCTACGGCTCCGGCTGTCTGATCACCGAAGGCGCACGCGGCGAAGGCGGTTACCTCGTGAATTCCGAGGGCGAACGCTTCATGGAACGCTACGCCCCTTCGGCCAAGGACCTCGCCTCGCGCGACGTCGTTTCACGCTGCATGACGCTGGAAATCCGCGAAGGCCGCGGCGTCGGCAAGGCCAAGGACCACATCTTCCTGCATCTCGACCATCTCGATCCGGCGGTTCTGCACGAGCGTCTGCCGGGCATTTCCGAGAGCGCCAAGATCTTTGCCGGTGTCGATGTGACCCGCGAGCCGATCCCGGTTCTGCCGACCGTTCACTACAACATGGGCGGCATTCCGACCAACTATTGGGGCGAGGTGCTGAATGCCGACTCGAGCAATCCGGAGCGGGTCATCCCCGGCCTGATGGCCGTCGGTGAAGCCGGCTGCGCCTCTGTGCACGGCGCCAACCGCCTCGGTTCCAACTCGCTGATCGACCTCGTGGTCTTCGGCCGCGCCGCGGCGATCCGCGCCGGCGAGGTCATCGACCGTGCATCGCCGGTTCCGCATCTGAACGTTGCTGCCTGCGACAAGATCATGGATCGCTTCGACACGCTGCGGAACGCCAGCGGCGGCACGCCGACGGCCGTTCTGCGCGAGAAGATGCAGCGCGCCATGCAGGAAGACGCGGCCGTGTTCCGCACGCAGGAATCGCTGGAATCCGGCTGCCGCCGCATTTCGGCGATCTGGGGCGAGATGAAGGACATCAAGGTCACCGACCGCTCGATGATCTGGAACTCCGACCTCGTCGAAACGCTGGAGCTGCAGAACCTGATGGCCAACGCCATCACGACGATCTACGGCGCCGAAGCCCGCAAGGAGAGCCGCGGCTCGCATGCGCGCGAAGACTACACGGAAGGCGCATTCGCCGGCCGCGACGACGTCAACTGGCGCAAGCACACGCTTGCCTGGGTCAACGACGCAGGCGACGTCAAGCTCGACTACCGCCCGGTTCACACCGAGCTGATCGCAGAGGGCATCGATCCCAAGAAGATCGCGCCCAAGGCTCGTGTGTACTAAGAGGAACCGGACATGGTAGAACTCGCTCTCCCCAAGAACTCCCAGATGCGCGAAGGCAAGGTTTGGCCGAAGCCTGCCGGTGCCAAGAATACCCGCGAATTCCGCGTCTATCGCTGGAGCCCGGATGATGGCCAGACGCCGTCGATCGATACGTTCTATATCGATATCGACGATTGCGGCCCCATGGTTCTCGACGGTCTGCTCTATATCAAGAACAAGATCGACCCGACGCTGACGCTGCGCCGCTCCTGCCGCGAAGGCATCTGCGGTTCCTGCGCCATGAATATCGACGGCACGAATACGCTGGCCTGCACCAAGGGTCTCGACGATATCAAGGGCACGGTGAAGATCTATCCGCTGCCGCATATGCCTGTCGTCAAGGACCTGGTTCCCGATCTCTCCAACTTCTATGCCCAGCATCGCTCGATCGAGCCCTGGCTGAAGACGGTGTCGCCGACACCGGCCAAGGAGTGGAAGCAGAGCCACGAGGACCGCCAGAAGCTCGATGGCCTCTACGAGTGCATTCTCTGTGCCTGCTGCTCGACCTCCTGTCCGAGCTACTGGTGGAACGGCGACCGTTATCTCGGTCCGGCGGTTCTGCTGCAGGCCTATCGCTGGCTGATCGACTCCAGAGATGAAGCGACGGGCGAGCGCCTCGACAACCTCGAGGACCCCTTCCGCCTCTACCGCTGCCACACGATCATGAACTGCGCGCAGACGTGCCCGAAGGGTCTGAACCCTGCCAAGGCCATCGCCGAGATCAAGAAGATGATGGTCGAGCGCCGGGTCTGATCGGCATCGCTTTTCGAACGGCGCCTTCGGGCGCCGTTTCACTCTCCAGGCAAGGCCGGAAAGTGCTTGAGAATTTGCGCTGATCACCGTGCTGACAAATTCTCCCTTCAGAAGTGCGGCCGCACGGCTTGAATTGCCTTCGTTCCGGCACAGATGCTGTCACGGGCAATTTACGGGTGTGCTCACTTGATTAACCAAAGTGAAATACGTTAATTCGAAAATTAGTCTGATGACTACTTTTGATGCGGCAAGGCGGATATTCGGGAGCCTCAAGATGCAGTTGCGATATGCGATGACAGGTGTGGCGGTTGTTCTGTCACTCGCTGGCTGCCAGCGTACGGCCTATGACAATGCGAGCTACAGCAGCCAGCCGGCGCCGCTGACTGCGCAGCCTGTACCGTCGGTGCAGGGCGGGCAGCTTCCTCCTCCGGGCGGCGCTTCACAGTTTCCGGCGGCGCCGAGCGCGGCCCCGGCAGCTCCGGCAGCACCGGGCGCCATGGCTGCAAATGCTCTCGATGTTACCAAGGAATCGATGGTCGGCAGCTGGCGCGTCAACGGCGGCTGCGACATGTTCCTGACGCTAACCAATCTCGGCAGCGGTTCGCGTGGCGGCACGCGCGGTTGCACGGGCGAGCTGACGGCGATGGGCTCCTGGGAAGTTTCCGGCAAGCAGGTTCTGCTCAAGGACCGCAGCGGCAACCAGATCGGCAGTGTCTACAAGACGGCTGACAACAGCTTCTCCGGCCAGACCAATGGCGGCCAGCCGATCACTCTCAGCCGGTAATCGCGCCGGCGGCGCGTCCGCCGGTCACGCATAGGCGGACTAGCCCTCATGCAGCCAATGCCAGACTACGCCCTGAGCGTCAGCGAACAATTGAAGTCGCTGACGGCCTCGGGTTCTCTTCAGATCGATTCCGCGCAGATGGATGTTGCCAAGAGCCTCGACCGGGTTCTGTCGCAGCTGAAGCAACGCCGTCCTGCCGCCAAATCGAGCGCTCTCGGCTGGCTGTTCGCCTCCAAGAGGAAATCCGAGCCCGGGATCAAGGGACTCTACATCCATGGCAGCGTCGGCCGCGGCAAGACGATGCTGATGGACATGTTCTTCGGCATGGCGCCGTGCAAGAAGAAGCGGCGGGCGCATTTTCACGAATTCATGGCCGATGTGCACAATCGCATCGCCGCGCATCGCCAGAAGCTCAAGGACGGCGAGACCAAGCAGGCCGATCCGATGCCGCCGGTGGCGGCTTCGCTCTATGAGGAAGCGGAGCTTCTCTGCTTCGACGAGTTTACCGTCACCGACATCGCCGATGCGATGATCCTGTCGCGGCTGTTTTCGGAGCTTTTCGCCAAGGGATGCGTGCTGATCGCAACCTCGAATGTCGAGCCTGACAATCTCTACAGGGATGGCCTCAATCGCGGGCTCTTCCTGCCCTTCGTCGAGCTTCTGAAGAAGAATGTCGATGTTGTCACGCTCGACTCGCCGACCGATTACCGGATGGAGAAGCTGAACAGCCAGCCGGTCTATCTGACGCCGATCGATGCGCGCACCGATATGGCCATGGATGCGTCTTGGACGCAGATGCTGCATGGGCGCAAGGCGCAGCCGGTAGAGATCCCGATGAAGGGGCGCTCGATCCATGTGCCGCTCGCCGTCGACCGGATGGCGCGTTTCAGTTTTGCCGATCTCTGCGACAAGCCGCTCGGCGCTGCCGATTTCCTGGCGATCGCAGGCCGTTTCGATACCGTTTTCGTCGATCGCATTCCGCTTCTGACGGCGGACAAGCGAAATCAGGCCAAACGCTTCATCATTCTCGTCGATACCCTATATGACCATGGCGTGCGTCTGCATGCCTCCGCTGCCGCCATGCCGGAACAGTTGCTCGCCGAGCGGCGCGGCACCGAGGGCTTCGAGTTCGATCGTACCGCGTCGCGTCTCTTCGAGATGCGCAGCGCCGAATATCTTGCGCTGCATCATCAGAAGACCGCCGCCGAGTAACAATTTGGTGACAAATTGATTTACGTTTACGTAAGAATTTTGTCATCTAAACGATTGAAAATGCTACACCAAAAATAACACATTGCCATTTTTTGGCTTTAGGTCTATGCGATTGCGGCATTGGACGACGCCGCGGCGCGCCGCCCGACCGATTATATTCGCAAAGGAAAAGCGAAATGGCGCGTAATAAGATCGCACTCATTGGTTCTGGCATGATTGGTGGCACGCTGGCGCATCTCGCCGGTCTCAAGGAACTCGGCGATATCGTTCTGTTCGACATTGCCGACGGTATCCCGCAGGGCAAGGGCCTCGATATTTCCCAGTCGTCCCCGGTCGAAGGCTTCGACGTCAATCTGACGGGTGCCAGCGATTACTCCGCGATCGAAGGTGCTGACGTCTGCATCGTCACCGCAGGCGTTGCCCGCAAGCCGGGCATGAGCCGCGACGATCTTCTCGGCATCAACCTCAAGGTCATGGAGCAGGTCGGCGCCGGCATCAAGAAATATGCCCCGAACGCTTTCGTCATCTGCATCACCAACCCGCTCGACGCGATGGTCTGGGCCCTGCAGAAGTTCTCCGGCCTCCCGGCAAACAAGGTCGTCGGCATGGCCGGCGTTCTGGACAGCTCGCGCTTCCGTCTGTTCCTCTCGAAGGAATTCAACGTTTCCGTTCAGGATGTCACCGCCTTCGTTCTCGGCGGCCACGGCGATACGATGGTGCCGCTCGCCCGCTACTCGACCGTCGGCGGCATTCCGCTGACCGACCTGGTCACCATGGGTTGGGTCACCAAGGAACGCCTCGAAGAAATCATCCAGCGCACCCGTGACGGCGGTGCTGAAATCGTCGGCCTGCTGAAGACCGGCTCGGCCTATTACGCTCCGGCCGCTTCGGCGATCGAAATGGCTGAATCCTACCTCAAGGACAAGAAGCGCGTTCTGCCTTGCGCAGCGCAGCTGACCGGCCAGTACGGCGTCAAGGACATGTATGTCGGCGTTCCCACGGTCATCGGTGCCGGTGGCGTCGAGCGCGTCATCGAGATCGATCTCAACAAGGCCGAAAAGGAAGCCTTCGACAAGTCGGTCGCCGCTGTCGCCGGTCTTTGCGAAGCCTGCATCAACATTGCGCCTGCGCTGAAGTAATTCCCGCGCACCCCCACGCAATTCAAACAGGAACAGATCCATGAATATTCATGAATACCAGGCCAAGGCTCTCTTGAAGGGCTATGGCGCGCCGGTCGCAAGCGGCGTGCCGATCCTCAAGGTCGAGGAAGCCGAGGCGGCTGCAAAGTCGCTTCCGGGCCCGCTCTACGTCGTCAAGAGCCAGATCCATGCTGGCGGCCGCGGCAAGGGCAAGTTCAAGGAACTCGGCCCCGACGCCAAGGGCGGTGTCCGCCTCGCCAAGTCGATCGAAGAGGTCGTCGCTCACGCCAAGGAAATGCTCGGCAACACGCTGGTAACGGCGCAGACGGGCGAAGCCGGCAAGCAGGTCAACCGTCTCTACATCGAAGACGGCGCCGATATTGCCCGCGAACTCTATTGCTCGCTGCTCGTTGATCGCTCGGTCGGCCAGGTTGCCTTCGTCGTTTCGACCGAAGGCGGCATGGACATCGAAGCCGTTGCCCACGACACGCCTGAGAAGATCCACACGATCGCCATCAACCCGGAAGCCGGTGTGACCGCTGCCGATGTTGCCGCGATTGCCAAGGCTCTGGAGCTCGACGGCGCTGCGGCCGAAGATGCAAAGTCGCTGTTCCCGGCGCTCTACAAGGCGTTCAACGAAAAGGACATGGCGCTCCTCGAGGTCAACCCGCTGATCGTCATGAAGGACGGTCATCTGCGCGTTCTCGACGCCAAGATGTCCTTCGATGGCAACGCGCTGTTCCGCCATGACGACGTCAAGGCGCTGCGCGACGAGACCGAAGAAGACGCCAAGGAGATCGAAGCCTCCAAGTGGGACCTCGCCTACGTTGCCCTCGACGGCAATATCGGCTGCATGGTCAACGGCGCAGGCCTCGCCATGGCGACGATGGACATCATCAAGCTTTACGGCAAAGAGCCGGCAAACTTCTGCGACGTCGGCGGTGGCGCCGGCAAGGAGAAGGTCGCGGCTGCGTTCAAGATCATCACTGCCGACCCCAAGGTCGAAGGCATCCTCGTCAACATCTTCGGCGGCATCATGAAGTGCGATGTCATTGCTGAAGGCGTCGTCGCTGCCGTGCAGGAAGTCGGTCTGAAGGTTCCGCTCGTCGTTCGCCTCGAAGGCACCAATGTTGAGCTCGGCAAGAAGATCCTCAACGAATCCGGTCTCGCGATCACGGCTGCTGACGATCTTGACGATGCGGCCAAGAAGATTGTCGCGGCGATCAACGCCTAATTTGAGGACCTATACATGTCTATTCTCGTTAACAAGAATACCAAGGTTCTCGTTCAGGGCCTGACCGGCAAGACCGGCACCTTCCACACCGAACAGGCGCTTGCCTATTACGGCACGCAGATGGTCGGCGGCATTCACCCGAAGAAGGGTGGCGAAACCTGGACCGGCTCGAAGGGCGAAAGCCTGCCGATCTTCGCATCGGTTGCCGAAGCCAAGGAACGCACCGGCGCCGACGCATCGGTCATCTACGTTCCGCCGGCAGGCGCAGCAGACGCGATCATCGAGGCGATCGACGCCGAGATTCCGTTCATCACCTGCATCACCGAAGGCATCCCGGTCATGGACATGGTCCGTGTCAAGGCTCGCCTCGACAAGTCCAAGTCGCGCCTGCTCGGCCCGAATTGCCCGGGTATCCTGACGCCGGAAGAATGCAAGATCGGCATCATGCCGGGCTCGATCTTCCGCAAGGGTTCGGTCGGTATCGTTTCGCGCTCCGGCACGCTCACCTACGAAGCCGTCTTCCAGACGTCGAACGAAGGCCTCGGCCAGACGACGGCTGTCGGCATCGGCGGCGACCCGGTCAAGGGCACCGAGTTCATCGACGTGCTCGAGATGTTCCTGGCCGATCCGGCCACGACCTCGATCATCATGATCGGCGAAATCGGCGGCGCTGCTGAAGAAGATGCAGCGCAGTTCCTGATCGACGAAGCCAAGAAGGGCCGCAAGAAGCCGATGGCAGGCTTCATCGCCGGCCGTACCGCTCCGAAGGGCCGCACCATGGGCCACGCCGGTGCAGTCGTTTCCGGCGGCAAGGGCGATGCGGAATCGAAGATCGCTGCCATGGAAGCAGCTGGCATCAAGGTGTCGCCTTCCCCGGCTCGCCTCGGCAAGACGCTGGTTGAAGTCCTCAAGGGCTGAACCGACATATAGACCCGGGCGGCGGATCGCATCTGCCGTCGCCGCCCGGCTGACTTTCGAATGCAGATGTGCCGCGGACAGGCGGTAAATTGGAATGCGGCAGCCGGCGAGATGGCCGGCAAATTCATCTTAGTCAGGAGGCGGGCAGAAGCGCCCGCGTAACACCATGGCACGGCAAGAAGCCAACGAGCAGTTTCAGATCACTTCGTTTCTGGATGGCGCCAACGCTGCCTATATCGAGCAGCTTTACGCCCGTTATGAAGAAGATCCGTCGTCGGTCGACGAACAGTGGCAGGCCTTTTTCAAGGCGCTGGACGATGATCCGAGCGATGTGAAGAAGGCGGCCACGGGTGCATCCTGGCGCAAGAAGCACTGGCCGATCCCGGCCGGTGGCGATCTCGTCTCGGCGCTCGACGGCGACTGGGGCATCGTCGAGAAGGTCATCGAGACCAAGGTCAAGGCCAAGGCCGAAGCATCCGGCAAGCCGAGCGACGGCGCCGACATCATCCAGGCGACGCGCGACTCCGTCCGCGCCATCATGATGATCCGAGCCTACCGTATGCGCGGCCATCTGCACGCCAAGCTCGATCCGCTCGGCATTGCCGCACCGGTCGAAGATTATCACGAGCTTTCGCCCGAGAATTACGGCTTCACCGGCGCCGATTACGATCGCAAGATCTTCATCGACAACGTTCTCGGCCTCGAATACGCGACGCTGCGCGAGATGATCGAGATCCTCGAGCGCACCTATTGCTCGACGCTCGGCGTCGAGTTCATGCATATCTCGAACCCGGAAGAAAAGTCCTGGATCCAGGAACGCATTGAAGGTCCGGACAAGGGTGTGGCTTTCACACCCGAGGGCAAGAAGGCGATCCTGCAGAAGGTCATCGAAGCCGAAGGCTACGAGCAGTTCCTCGACGTCAAGTTCAAGGGCACCAAGCGTTTCGGTCTCGACGGCGGTGAATCGCTGATCCCGGCGCTTGAGCAGATCCTGAAGCGCGGCGGCAATCTCGGCCTCAAGGAAGCCGTGTTCGGCATGGCCCATCGCGGCCGCCTGAACGTGCTGTCGCAGGTCATGGGAAAGCCGCACCGCGCCATTTTCCACGAGTTCAAGGGCGGTTCTTACGCACCTGACGAAGTCGAAGGTTCGGGCGACGTGAAGTACCATCTCGGTGCCTCCTCCGACCGCGAATTCGACGGCAACAAGGTCCACGTTTCGCTGACGGCAAACCCGTCGCATCTCGAAATCGTCGATCCTGTCGTCATGGGCAAGGCCCGCGCCAAGCAGGATATGGGCGCCACCGTCTGGGACGGCGACACCATTCCGTTGACCGAGCGCGCCAAGGTTCTGCCGCTGCTGATCCATGGTGACGCGGCCTTCGCCGGCCAGGGCGTCATTGCCGAAATCCTCGGCCTGTCCGGCCTGCGCGGTCACCGCGTTGCCGGTACGATGCACGTCATCATCAACAACCAGATCGGCTTCACCACGAACCCGGCCTTCTCGCGTTCGTCGCCCTATCCGTCCGACGTCGCCAAGATGATCGAAGCGCCGATCCTGCACGTCAACGGCGACGATCCGGAAGCGGTTGTCTACGCCGCCAAGATCGCCATGGAATTTCGCATGAAGTTCCACAAGCCTGTCGTCCTCGACATGTTCTGCTACCGCCGCTACGGCCACAATGAAGGCGACGAGCCTTCCTTCACGCAGCCGAAGATGTACAAGGTCATCCGTGGCCACAAGACCGTGCTGCAGATCTACGCCGAGCGTCTCGTCGGCGAAGGCCTTCTGACCGAAGGCGAAGTCGAGAAGATGAAGGCCGATTGGCGCGCCCATCTCGAGCAGGAGTTCGAGGCCGGCCAGAGCTACAAGCCGAACAAGGCCGATTGGCTGGATGGTGAGTGGTCGGGCCTGCGCACGGCTGACAATGCCGACGAGCAGCGCCGCGGCAAGACCGCCGTTCCGATGAAGCAGCTGAAGGAAATCGGCCGCAAGCTGGCTGAAATTCCCGAGGGCTTCCATGCGCACCGGACGATCCAGCGTTTCATGGAAAACCGCGCCAACATGGTTCAGTCAGGTGAAAACATCGACTGGGCGATGGCCGAAGCGCTGGCTTTCGGTTCGCTGGTGACGGAAGGTCACAAGATCCGCCTGTCCGGTCAGGATTGCGAACGTGGCACCTTCTCGCAGCGGCACTCGGTTCTCTACGATCAGGAAACGGAAGAGCGCTATATCCCGCTCGCCAACCTGTCGCCGACCCAGGCCCGCTACGAAGTCATCAACTCGATGCTTTCGGAAGAGGCGGTCCTCGGCTTCGAATACGGCTACTCGCTGGCCCGTCCGAACGCGCTGACCCTGTGGGAAGCCCAGTTCGGCGACTTCGCCAACGGTGCGCAGGTCGTCTTCGACCAGTTCATCTCGTCGGGCGAACGCAAGTGGCTGCGCATGTCCGGTCTCGTCTGCCTTCTGCCGCACGGCTATGAAGGTCAGGGTCCGGAGCACTCCTCGGCCCGCCTGGAGCGCTTCCTCCAGCTCTGCGCCGAAGACAACATGCAGGTCGCCAACGTCACGACGCCGTCGAACTACTTCCACATCCTTCGCCGTCAGCTGAAGCGCGACTTCCGCAAGCCGCTGGTGCTGATGACGCCGAAGTCGCTGCTGCGCCACAAGCGTGCGGTCTCGACGCTGGCCGAAATGGCGGGTGAATCCTCCTTCCACCGTCTCCTCTGGGACGATGCCGAAGTCATCAAGGACGGCCCGATCAAGCTGCAGAAGGATGCCAAGATCCGCCGCGTCGTGCTCTGCACCGGCAAGGTCTATTACGACCTGCTCGAAGAGCGCGAAAAGCGCGGCATCGACGATGTCTACCTGCTGCGCGTCGAACAGCTCTATCCGTTCCCGGCCAAGGCGCTCATCAACGAGCTCAGCCGCTTCCGGAACGCCGAGATGGTCTGGTGTCAGGAAGAGCCGAAGAACATGGGTGCATGGTCGTTCATCGACCCGTATCTGGAATGGGTTCTCGCCCATATCGATGCGAAGTATCAGCGCGTCCGCTACACGGGCCGCCCGGCCGCCGCTTCGCCGGCAACGGGCCTGATGTCCAAGCACCTGTCGCAGCTCGCCGCATTCCTTGAGGATGCGTTGGGCGGCTGATCCCACGAACGAACAACGATCGAAACAAACTGATCAACGGAAACCAAAATCATGGCCACAGAAATCCGCGTTCCAACTCTCGGTGAATCCGTCAGCGAGGCGACAGTCGGCACCTGGTTCAAGAAGGTCGGCGACGCCATCAAGGCGGACGAGCCGATCCTCGAGCTTGAAACCGACAAGGTGACCATCGAAGTCCCGGCGCCGGCCTCCGGCACGCTGTCCGAAATCGTTGCCCAGGCTGGCGAAACCGTCGGCCTCGGCGCGCTGCTCGGCCAGATCGCCGCAGGTGCTGCTGCCGCGGCGCCTGCTGCTGCTCCCGCCGCCGCCGCACCGGCCAAGGTTGCCGAGCCGGTTGCTGCCGCAGCCCCGGCTGCCGCTGCCGCACCGTCCTCCATGCCGCCGGCACCGGCTGCTGCCAAGATGCTTGCTGAAAACAACATCGCTTCCGAGCAGGTGGATGGTTCCGGCAAGCGCGGCCAGGTTCTGAAGGGCGATGTGATCGCTGCCGTCGCCAAGGGCATTTCCGCTCCGGCTGCTGCTGCACCGGCCGCCGCTCCGGTCGCTGCACGTGCGCCGTCGACCGTTCAGGATGCCGGCCGCGAAGAGCGCGTGAAGATGACGCGTCTGCGCCAGACGATCGCCAAGCGGCTGAAGGATGCCCAGAACACGGCTGCCATGCTGACCACCTATAACGAGGTGGACATGAAGGCTGTCATGGACCTGCGCGCCAAGTACAAGGACGTCTTCGAAAAGAAGCATGGCGTGAAGCTCGGTTTCATGGGCTTCTTCACTAAGGCCGTGACCCACGCGCTGAAGGAACTCCCGGCTGTCAACGCCGAGATCGACGGCACCGACATCATCTACAAGAACTTTTGCCACGTCGGCATGGCTGTCGGCACGGACAAGGGTCTTGTCGTTCCGGTCATCCGTGACGCCGATCAGATGTCGATCGCCGAAATCGAGAAGGACCTCGGCCGTCTTGCCAAGGCTGCCCGCGACGGTTCGCTGTCGATGGCTGACATGCAGGGTGGCACATTCACGATCACCAACGGTGGCGTCTACGGCTCGCTGATGTCTTCGCCGATCCTGAACGCTCCGCAGTCGGGTATCCTCGGCATGCACAAGATCCAGGACCGTCCTGTAGTCGTCGGCGGCCAGATCGTCATCCGTCCGATGATGTATCTCGCGCTCTCCTACGATCACCGTATCGTCGATGGCAAGGAAGCAGTCACCTTCCTCGTGCGCGTCAAGGAAAGCCTGGAAGATCCGGAACGTCTGGTTCTCGATCTCTAAGCGGAGCAAATCCGATGCGGAACCGGATCAGGCAGGCGGCATTCGCGCTCTTGGGCGCAGCCGCAGTGCATCTTCCGGTTCCGGCTTTCGCTGCCGCCTGGGATATCAGCAAGGCGAGCAGCAATTTCGACCTGGTTTCGCTGGATGACGCCGCACTTGCCGAGCGCAAGATCACCGTCGTCAAGATGGGCGATGTGCAGCTGACGTCGGGCCATATCATTGCCGCCGATCCGCTGGCGCAGCCAGACCGCCCGGCCTTCATCCGGACCGTCCCTCCCGGTAATTATCCCGTCACCCTCTACCAGGCCTTCGGCCGCGTCGCTGCGGCCAGCATGCGCTTCGGTGAAGGCAAGCCTGCGCGCTGGGAGATGGCGGCGATCCCCGGTCAGGATCCGGCGGCGCTGAAGGACGACGAGATCCTCGGTTATCCTGTCGATGCCGGTCTCGGTTCCTACATGGACGCCGATACGCTGAAGCTTCTTGAGGAGCGGGCGGAAACGGAACAGGCGGCAAAGCCGGACGAAGATGTGAATTATTACGACGTCATCGCGCCTGAGTTGAATGCCAATGGCGGCCGCTTCGCGCTGCATTCGCCTGTCGCAGGCAAGCCCGGCAATGTGGCGATCTTCTGGAGCGGCTGGGGCGATGGTTTTTATCCGGTCTTCTGGGGTCTCGCCGAAGACGGTCATCCGCTGGTGATGTTGACGGACTTCTATGTGATCGAAAATTCCGATGGGCGGAAGGAGCCGGTGGCGCAATGAGCAAGAGATCGAGCCTTGCACTCGTTGCAGCGTCTGTTCTGATCCTGCCCGGTTTTGCTGCGGCGGCAGACTGCCCGCTGTCGAACGCCGTCTATGCGGATCGTGACGGGACCTATCAGCTGAAATTCTCGCCGCTGAACTCCGATGCGGCAGCCGCCAGCAATCAGTTCAAGATGACGGTGAAGGATAGCAAGGCGGTGCTTGACGGCTATGTCATGCCTTCCGAAGACCCGGCCCGGACGATCGGCATGGTGATGTTCAACTGCCCCGAAGGCGATGCCACAGGAGCCGATCTCGACGCCTGCACGATCTGGCAGGGTCCGGTCTATGGCGTCGACGACAAGGGCGCGATCGACAACCTGCCCGGCGAGAAATCGAACGCCGTTGCCAGCATCGTGTTGCCTGCGATCGGTCCGGCGCTGCGCGATTCATCGATCCTCGGCGAGGGCAAGCAGGCCGTTGCGCCCTGGGATGTCTTCTCCTTCAAGGAGTGTGTGAAGTGAGCGATGCTCCCGTTCTTCTCGTCACCGGCGGAAGCCGCGGTATCGGCGCTGCCGTCTGCAGGCTTGCAGCGAGCCAAGGATGGCGCGTTGCCGTCAACTACGCTTCCAATGCGGCAGCTGCCGAAAGCGTTGTCAGCGAGATCAAAAGCAAGGGTGGCGATGCCATCGCCATCAATGGCGACGTTGGAAGTGCGACAGACATTACCGCTATGTTTCAGGCCGTCGACCGGCATTTCGGCCGTCTCGATGGCATGGTCAACAATGCCGGTATCGTCGATCAGCCGCAGCGCGTCGATGAAATGAGCGTCGAGCGCATTGAGCGCATGATGCGTATCAATATCACCGGTTCCATCCTTTGCGCCGCGGAAGCGGTGCGCCGGATGTCGACCCGCAATGGCGGCAAGGGTGGGGCGATCGTCAATATCTCGTCGATGGCGGTGATCATCGGCTCGCCGTCGCAATATGTCGATTATGCCGCCTCGAAAGCCGCGATCGATACGTTCACGATTGGTCTGGCGCGCGAAGTCGCGACGGAGGGCGTCCGGGTCAATGCGATCAGGCCCGGCATCATCGATACCGATATCCATGCATCCGGCGGTCTGCCTGACCGCGCCCGTGACATGGCCTCTTCCATCCCGATGCAGCGTCCGGGAACGGCCGCGGAAGTCGCGGATGCTGTGCTTTATCTCCTGTCTTCGAATTCATCCTATGTGACCGGCGCCATCATGAATGTGAGCGGCGGGCGATAGGCCTCCATTTCCTGACCAACGAACGAATAAAAGGAAAAGAACAATGGCTTACGATGTGATCGTTATCGGAACCGGCCCTGGCGGTTATGTCGCGGCAATCAAGGCGGCTCAGCTCGGCCTGAAGGTTGCGGTAGTCGAAAGGCGCGCGACCTATGGCGGCACCTGCCTCAACGTCGGCTGCATCCCCTCCAAGGCGCTGCTGCACGCCTCCGAGATGTTCCATCAGGCCGCCCACGGCATGGATGCGCTCGGTATCGAGGTTGCGGCGCCGAAGCTCAATCTTGAAAAGATGCTGGCGCACAAGGATGCGACGGTGAAGTCGAATGTCGATGGCGTCGCCTTCCTGTTCAAGAAGAACAAGATCGATGCCTTCCAGGGCACCGGCAAGATCGTCTCGGCAGGCAAGGTTTCCGTCACCGCCGAAGACGGCAAGGTGCAGGAACTCGAAGCCAAGAACATCGTCATCGCCACCGGCTCCGACGTTGCCGGCATTCCGGGCGTGAAGGTCGATATCGACGAGAAGATCATCGTCTCCTCGACGGGTGCGATCGCTCTCGACAAGGTTCCGGAGACCATGATCGTCGTTGGCGGCGGTGTCATCGGCCTCGAGCTCGGCTCGGTCTGGTCGCGCCTCGGCGCCAAGGTCACCGTCATCGAATATCTCGACAAGATCCTGGGCGCGATGGACGGCGACGTTTCCAAGCAGTTCCAGCGCATGCTCGGCAAGCAGGGCATCGACATCAATCTCAGCGCCAAGGTTACCGGCGTCGAGAAGGGTGGCAAGGGCGCGAAGGTTACTTTCGAGCCGGTCAAGGGCGGCGACGCGCAGACCGTTGAAGCCGACGTCGTGCTGATCTCGACCGGCCGCATTCCCTACACGGCTGGCCTCGGCCTCGAAGAAGCCGGCGTCAAGCTCGACAACCGCGGCCGCGTCGAAATCGACGGCCACTTCAAGACCAATGTCGAAGGCATCTATGCGATCGGCGACGTTGTGAAGGGCCCGATGCTGGCGCACAAGGCTGAAGACGAAGGCGTCGCACTGGCCGAAATCCTCGCCGGCCAGCACGGCCATGTGAATTACGACGTCATCCCGAGCGTCGTCTACACCCAGCCGGAAGTCGCTTCCGTCGGCAAGACCGAGGAAGAGCTGAAGGCTGCGGGCATCGCCTACAAGACCGGCAAGTTCCCATTCACCGCCAACGGCCGCGCCCGCGCGATGCTGGCGACCGACGGCTTCGTGAAGATCCTGTCGGACAAGGAAACCGACCGCGTCCTCGGCGGCCACATCGTCGGCTTCGGCGCCGGCGAGATGATCCACGAGATCGCTGTTCTCATGGAATTCGGCGGTTCCGCGGAAGACCTTGGCCGCACCTGCCATGCACATCCGACGATGTCGGAAGCCGTGAAGGAAGCGGCGCTGGCGGCGTTCTTCAAGCCGATCCATATGTAAGATTGGTCATTGCTTACCAGAAAGCCGCGGTCCGCGAGGGCTGCGGCTTTTTTGTTCGCGCGACCCACAAACTCCCTCATTCCTGTGCTTGTCACAGGAATCTAGCCACCGCGCGTCTGCGCGGTAAAAGGACTCTCTTCGGCCCAAGGACTTGGGCCGGCTGGATCCCTGTGACAAGCACAGGGATGAGGGAGTTTGTGCGTCGCGCGAAGACCTAGGTCTTCAATTCACCGCAGTAACCGTAAAGCCCTGCTTACGCAGCAGCTCAATCACGCCCTGATCGCCCGGCAGGTGCAGGGCGCCGACGGCCATGAAGACGTTGCCGGCGGCGAGGATCGGGGCGGCGCGGTCGGCCATGACCTTGTTGCGGTCGAGGATGATGCGCTGTTCGAACGCGGCGTAGTCGCCGTCGCCACCCTCTTCGGGCGAGACGGTCTTCAGCATCGGAATGGTCATGCCGACGTCGCCCGAGAGATAGAGGTCGGTCATGGTTTCGACGACGTCATTCATCTTCGGGCCGAGTTCCAGCGTTTCGATCAGCGATTTCAGATGAAATTCCATCGGCAGTTCGGCCATCGCCTGCAGCTGTTCGGCCAACGTTTCGAGGCCCTTGACCTGTTTGCCCTGCTTGATGGCGTCGGCGGCGATCTTCTGGTCGAGGAACTGTACGCCCTTGGCCTTGCGGGCGATTTCGCAGGCGGGGAGCGCCACGGCGCTGGCGATCATCCATGGGCGCATGCGCGATACGGCTGAAAGCGGAATGCCGCGCTGCTTCAGGCCGGCGTCGAGGCGGGCATAGTCTTCGGGTGACAGCAGCTTGTCGATGGTGGTGCCATCGGTGAACATGGTGAGATCAGGGCGGGCGAGGAGGGCGGCGGCGGCCTTCTTCTCGTCAAGAATTTCGTCGGATTCGATGACGATCGTATCGGCGCTGTCATGCGCTGCCTGGGCGTAGTCAGGAAGGTTCAGGACGCGGGGATCGGTGACGTGCATGCTGCCGAGCAGCCAGGACGGCTTCAGGCCGGGCTTGTCGATCTTCCAGAAGATGCCCTTGCCGTTCGGAACAGCATCGGCTTCCTTGACGACTTCGGCGTAGCGGGCCGGGTCGCTCTGCTTAAGCTCGGCCATCAGATCCTTGCCGGAGCAGCTGTCATCGGCAGCGGCAGCCGGCGAAACTGAGAAGAGAACGGCGAGCAAGGCTGCGGCCAGTAGTATGTGGAAGGCCGCGATCAGCCAGAGCAGGATGTTGCCCGGCTGCGCGATCTGCAGTCTGCGGTGGCCGATGGAAATCGTCATGATTGGTGGTTCCGCTCGCGGTGCTTGATCAATCTCATGCTCTACGCCGCCTTCGCGCATATTCCTTTAAGGGAATGCGTTAACGAATGATTACGCCCTTGGGTGGGCACGATCATAGACTTCGAGCAGCCGGGCCGAATCGACGCCGGTATAGACCTGGGTGGTGGAAAGGCTGGCGTGGCCGAGAAGTTCCTGGATGGTGCGCAGATCGCCGCCGCCTGCCAGGAGATGCGTTGCGAAGGAGTGACGCAGCGCATGCGGCGTTGCCGTCTCCGGCAGGCCGAAGGCGCTGCGCATCGTCTGCATCGTGCGCTGGATGATCGCCGGCTGCAGCTTGCCGCCGCGGGCGCCGCGGAAGAGCGGCTCGGTTGCCTCAAGATGGAACGGGCAGAGCGCGCGGTATTTACCGATCGCCTCCCCGACGATGGCAAGCAGGGGGACCAGACGTGTCTTGTTGCCTTTACCGGTGATGCGCAGTGACGTTGCGCCGGCGTGGAAATCTCCAGGTGTCAGATCGAGCGCTTCGGAGATGCGCAGGCCGCAGCCGTAAAGCAGTGTCATGACCGCGGCGTCGCGGGCGGCGATCCAGGGCTCTTCATGCATCTGCGCCTCGCCGCTGACGACGGTGACGGCCTGACGGTCGGAAAGCGGCTTCGGCAGCGATTTCGGCTGTTTCGGTGAGCGCACCGCGCTGGCACCGGCAGCGTTCACCAGGCCCTTCTTTTCGAGATAGCGCAGCAGCGAGCGCAGGCCGGCGAGATTGCGGCCGAGCGAGCGGGCGCCCGATCCTACCTTGCGGCGGGCGGCCAGGAAGGCGCGGAAATCGGCAGGGCGCAACGCCTGGATATCCTTCAGCGTCGTGGGGCCGCCGAGATGGCCGGTGAGGAAGGTCAGAAACTGGCGGCTGTCGCGTTCGTATGCATCCAGCGTGTGAGCCGAAAGACGGCGCTCGCTGGCGAGGCTCATAAGCCAGGCACTGCGTTCGGCCATCAGCCGCGGATCGGCAATAATCAGAAGTTCGTTCACGGCGGCGGCCTTGATTTTGGTGTTCGCTGCCGATCTTGACCGAGGGACATTATGGAATCGCTAAGATCAGCCAAGCCAAATCGGAGCCGCGTCCCGCCCATTCTTTTTGGCGTCGCTTTGCGTTAAAGCGATGTCATGCGCCTTCGCTCGATGTTTGCCCAGAATTACCGTTCGCTGCATTCGATCCGCATGGATCTGGCGGATACGACGCTGTTTCTTGGCGAAAACGGTGCGGGCAAATCCAATCTCTACCGTGCGCTGCAGCTGGTACAGGCGGCTGTGCGGGGACGATTGGCGCACGAGCTTGCAGCGGAAGGGGGCATGCTCTCAGTACTCTGGTCGGGAACTCGCCGCAAATCCGAGGGGCCGGCGCGTATCCGGCTCGAAGTCGAGATCGTCGATGAGGAGCGGGCGATCACGTTCCGCTACCATGTCGAAGCCGGGCTCCGGCCTCCGAGCGCTGCCGCGGGATTTGCGCTTGAGCCACAGGTAAAGGCCGAGGAGCTTTCGGTCGAGACCGGGCGCCGGGCGGTGGTGATGATGAAACGTGCCGGTCCGGCGATTTCGGTGCGCAGCAGCCACGGCCGGATGGAGAACTATCCGGATGAGGCGCTGACCTCGGAAACGGCGATCGCGCTGCTCGGTGACGCCGGGCATTTTCCCGAGGTTGCGGCCTTCCGGCGGATCGTTAGCAATTGGCGTTTTTTCCATGGCTTCCGCACCGACCGGGCATCGCCTCTGCGCCACCCCTGCCTCGCCGTCACCGGTCCGATGCTCGATGAGGACGGCGCCAATCTGGCCGCTGTGTTCGCGACGCTTGTCCATACCAGGCAGGATACGGTGGAACTCGACCGTATTCTGGCATCGGCGCTCGGCGGGGCGAAGCTCGTTGTTCCTGATCCGGGAGAGACGGCAGAGTTCGGGCTTATTCTGCCCGATTTTCCGCATCGGGTGTTTCAGCCCCGCGAGCTTTCGGATGGACAGATTCGTTTTCTCGGTCTTGCGGCTGCACTTCTTTCCTATCGGCTGCCGCCATTGATCGCGCTTAACGAACCCGAGGCGAGCCTGCATCCCGATATGCTATTGCCGCTTGCCGACATGATTGCTGAGGCTTCGAAGAGCAGTCAGGTCTGGATCGTGACACATTCCGAAAAGCTGGCGGAAGCGGTGCGTGAGCGATGCGGCGTGCGACCCCGCAAGGTGATCCGTGAGAATGGCGCCACCTGGATCGAAGGCATGCGGCTGACGGGCACGATTGCTGGTGACGATGACGACGACTAGCCGTTTTCAGCGGGTTTCCTTTCTGTTGCGTTGCGGGCATGGTCTGGCGCGATGAGCACAGATTCGTCCGATCTCTTTGGCGCATTGTTCGAGACACCACCGGCAACCCGCACGGTTCCGGTGCTCGTTCCGCTGCCTGCGCCGCGGCCCTATTCCTACGCCGTGCCTGAGGGCATGGCGGTCGAGCCGGGTTCCGTCGTCCAGGTGCCGCTCGGGCCGCGCCAGGTGATCGGCGTCGTCTGGGATGGCGGCGAGGACGGGGTCGATCCGAAGAAGCTGCGGCCGATTACCCATGTCTTCGATTGTCCGCCGCTGACCAAGGAGATGCGCGATTTCATCGATTGGGTCGCCGCCTATACGCTCTCGCCGCCCGGTCTCGTGGCGCGCATGGCTCTTCGGGCTCCGAATGCTTTTGAACCGGAGCCGATGGTGGAAGGCCTGCGCTTCGTCGGCGGCGAACCGGAGCGGATGACGCCGGCGCGTGCCCGGGTGCTCGATACCGCTTCTGACGGCGTTTCGTGGACGCGGACGGGGCTCGCCCATGCCGCGGGTGTTTCTACCAGTGTCGTGGATGGCCTGATCAGCCAAGGGATTTTTGAAACCATCTTTCTGCCGCCGCCGCCCGTCGTCGCAAAGCCGGATCCTGACTTTGCCGCCTCGCGGCTCGCCGGTCCGCAGAAGGAAGCCGCCGACGAGATTCTGGCCGAGGTGCGCAACGGCGCGTTCGCGGTGTCGCTGATCGACGGCGTGACGGGCTCCGGCAAGACCGAAGTCTATTTCGAGGCGATCGCCGAGACGCTGCGGCGTGGCAAGCAGGTTCTGATCCTGTTGCCGGAGATCGCGCTGACGGCAAGCTTCCTGGAGCGTTTTCAGGATCGCTTTGGGGCCAAGCCCGCCGAATGGCATTCGGATCTCGCGCCGCGCATGCGCGAAAAGGTCTGGCGGCAGGCGGTCACCGGCGAGGTGCGCGTCGTTACCGGTGCGCGCTCGGCGCTTTTCCTGCCCTTCGAGGATCTCGGTCTCATCATCGTCGATGAGGAGCATGACCCGGCCTACAAGCAGGAAGACAGGGTCTATTACAATGCACGCGACATGGCCGTGGTGCGCGGCCGTATCGGTGATTTTCCCGTCGTGCTGGTTTCGGCCACGCCATCGGTGGAGAGCCAGGTCAATGGCCAGAGCGGCCGCTACACGACGATCCATCTGCCGACGCGCTTCGGCGATGCGGCGATGCCTGATCTTCACCTTGTCGATATGCGGCGTCACGCGCCGGAGCGCGGCGGCTTCCTGTCGCCGGTGCTGATCCGGGCGATCGGCAAGACGGTGGAGAAGAAGGAGCAGGCGCTGCTCTTTCTCAACCGACGTGGCTATGCACCGCTGACGCTCTGCTGTGTCTGCGGTCACCGCTTCCAATGCCCGCAATGTTCAAGCTGGCTCGTGGAGCACCGCTTCCGAAGCCAGCTGCAATGCCATCAATGCGGCCATACCGAGCGCACGCCTGAGGCATGCCCGGAATGCGGCACGCTCGATCATCTCGTCGCCTGTGGCCCCGGGGTGGAGCGGATCGCCGAGGAAGTCGAGCGGCATTTTCCCGACGCGCGCACCATCGTGCTCTCTTCCGATATCACCGGCGGTGTGAAGCGGCTGCGGCTGGAGCTTGATGCGATCGCCAAGGGTGAGGCCGATATCGTCATCGGAACGCAGCTCGTCGCCAAGGGTCATAACTTTCCGCTGATGACGCTGGTCGGCATTGTCGATGCCGATCTCGGGTTGGCGAATGGCGATCCGCGTGCGGCGGAGCGAACCTTCCAGCTGCTGTCACAGGTCACCGGCCGCGCCGGGCGAACCGGCCTCAAGAGCCACGGTCTGTTGCAGACCTATCAGCCGCAGCATCCCGTCATGCAGGCGATCGTGTCGGGCGATGCGGGTGCCTTCTACGAGCGCGAGATCACCGAGCGCGAGCGCGCGATTCTGCCGCCGTTCGGCCGTCTCGCCTCGATCATCGTTTCGGCAGAGACCAGACAGGACGCGGAAGCCCATGCGCGCGGCATCCGCGGTTCTGCGCCGCAGGTCTCGGGCATTTCCGTGCTAGGGCCGGCCGAGGCGCCGCTTGCCATCGTTCGAGGCCGCCATCGCTTCCGGCTGCTCGTCCACGGGCGGCGCAATTCCGATATGCAGGCCTTTCTGAAGACCATGCTGTCGCAGGCGCCAAAAGAACGCGGCTCCATTCAGGTGCAGCTCGACATCGATCCGCAGAGCTTCCTTTAAAAAACAGCGCCTGCTGGCCGTTTTCCACCGCCTGCAATCATGCCATAAGGACTGCCAAACGCGGCATGATTTGGGGTCGATTCATGGAGTTCTACTTTCCGGAAACCTTTGGCGAGCAGCTGGTATTCTGCTGCGCGGCATTCACGGCGGCTGCCGGTTTCGTCATGATGTTCGCGCCCGGCTATGCGATGAAGCTTTTTGGGCTTGCGCCGCGCGGCGAGCGGCGGGACGGCTACGCGGAACAGCGGTCGGTCGGCGGATTCTATCTCGGATTCGGCCTTGCGGCGATCATGCTGGCGCAGGACTTCATCTATATGGCGCTCGGCGCCGCCTTCGCGATGGCGTTTTTCGCACGCATCATTTCGCTCCTTTCAGATAAGGGGAGCACAATTATCAACTATTTACTTCTGGTTGTGCAGGCGATCCTCGCGGCTGTTCCGCTGGCCTATTCTTTCGGCTTCCTCACAACCTGAATTACCGGGCAGCGGACCGCCTGCTCGCCTGCCTCCACGCCATTTCACGATTTTGCCGATAGAAAATCATTCGAAAGGCATATTCGGACGTTACGCGTGTTGCGAGTCCCTGCGTCCTATGTTAGACGGACCCCGAATTTCGGAAGAAGCAAGAGGCTTCTCTTGCGATTTCTGGGGGAAATCAAAACGAATTCAAGAGCATAGGTCAGGCGCCCGCCGACGGCCGGATTCTTGAATTGAAATCAGGGAAATTTGTGCCCGTGGCAGACACGTCCCAGCTTACTTCTGGTGTTGCAGAGCGATATGCGTCCTCGCTGTTCGATCTGGCGCTTGAAGAAGGTGCCGTCGAGAGCGTCACCGCTGATCTCGACCGTTTCCAGGCGATGCTGGATGAGAGCGACGACCTGAAGCGTTTCGTCGCCAGCCCGGTATTCTCGGCTGACGATCAGCTGAAGGCTATCGTCGCCATCAGCGAGAAGGCCGGTATTTCCGGTTTCGTCGGTAACTTCCTGAAGGTCGTGGCGCGTAACCGCCGCCTGTTCGCCCTCCCGGGCATGATCAAGGCCTTCCGTATCATCGCTGCCCGTCAGCGTGGCGAAATTTCTGCCGAGGTTGCCTCGGCCCATGCGCTGACCGCAGCGCAGGAAACTGAATTGAAGGCGGCGCTGAAGAGCGCCACCGGCAAAGACGTGGCGATTGCCGTCACGGTTGATCCGTCAATTCTTGGTGGTCTGATCGTGAAGGTCGGGTCCCGTCAGATTGATACGTCGCTTCGTACCAAACTTTCTACTCTCAAGCTTGCATTGAAAGAGGTTGGCTGATGGATATCCGCGCCGCGGAAATTTCCGCAATTCTCAAAGATCAAATCAAAAACTTCGGCAAAGAAGCTGAAGTCTCGGAAGTCGGCCAGGTTCTCTCTGTCGGCGACGGTATTGCTCGCGTTTACGGTCTGGACAACGTTCAGGCCGGTGAAATGGTCGAGTTCCCCGGCGGCATCCGCGGTATGGCCCTGAACCTCGAATCCGACAACGTCGGCGTGGTTATCTTCGGCTCGGACCGTGACATCAAGGAAGGCGACACCGTCAAGCGTACGGGTGCCATCGTTGACGTTCCGGTTGGTCCGGAACTTCTCGGCCGCGTTGTCGACGCTCTCGGCAACCCGATCGACGGCAAGGGCCCGATCAACGCAACGCGCCGTTCGCGCGTTGACGTCAAGGCTCCGGGCATCATTCCGCGTAAGTCGGTTCATGAGCCGATGTCGACCGGCCTCAAGGCTATCGACGCGCTCATCCCGGTCGGCCGTGGCCAGCGCGAGCTCGTCATCGGTGACCGCCAGACCGGCAAGACCGCCATCATTCTCGATGCGATCCTGAACCAGAAGGCTATTCACGAGTCTGGTCCGGAAGGCGAAAAGCTGTTCTGCGTCTACGTCGCTGTCGGCCAGAAGCGCTCGACGGTTGCCCAGTTCGTCAAGGTTCTCGAAGAACGCGGCGCTCTGAAGTACTCGATCATCGTTGCTGCGACGGCTTCCGATCCGGCTCCGATGCAGTTCCTGGCACCGTTTGCCGGTTGCGCCATGGGCGAATACTTCCGTGACAACGGTCAGCACGCTCTCATCGGCTACGACGACCTTTCCAAGCAGGCCGTTTCCTACCGCCAGATGTCGCTCCTGTTGCGCCGCCCGCCGGGCCGCGAAGCTTATCCGGGCGACGTTTTCTACCTTCACTCGCGTCTCCTCGAGCGCGCTGCAAAGATGAGCGACGAAAAGGGCGCCGGTTCGCTGACCGCTCTGCCGGTCATCGAAACGCAGGGTAACGACGTTTCGGCGTTCATTCCGACCAACGTGATCTCGATCACCGATGGCCAGATCTTCCTTGAAACCGACCTGTTCTATCAGGGTATCCGCCCGGCTGTTAACGTCGGTCTGTCGGTTTCGCGCGTCGGTTCTGCCGCGCAGATCAAGGCGATGAAGCAGGTTGCCGGCTCGATCAAGGGCGAACTCGCCCAGTATCGCGAAATGGCCGCCTTCGCTCAGTTCGGTTCGGACCTCGATGCCTCGACGCAGCGCCTGCTGAACCGCGGCGCACGCTTGACCGAACTTCTGAAGCAGCCGCAGTTCTCGCCGCTGAAGACCGAAGAGCAGGTTGCTGTGATCTTCGCTGGCGTGAACGGCTATCTCGACAAGATTGCCGTCAACCAGATCGGCAAGTTCGAACAGGGTCTGCTTTCCTACCTCCGCTCGGAAGGTAAGGCGATCCTCGATACGATCCGCACGGAAAAGGCCATCAGCGACGATACGAAGGGCAAGCTCGTTGCTGCTCTCGACTCGTTCTCGAAGTCTTTCGCCTGATCGGGCTCAGTTAGGACGGATAACGGATGCCTTCACTTAAGGATCTGAAAAACCGGATCGCCTCCGTCAAGGCGACGCAGAAGATTACCAAGGCGATGAAAATGGTCGCCGCGGCTAAGCTTCGGCGTGCGCAGGAGGCGGCCGAGGCCGCCCGGCCTTACTCGGAGCGCATGGCGGCTGTTCTCGCGAACATCGCCCATGCGGTTACCGACGCCGACGGTGCACCGTTGCTCATGACCGGTACAGGCAAGGATCAGGTTCACCTGCTCGTCGTCTGCACCGCAGAGCGCGGTCTTTGCGGCGGTTTCAACTCGCAGATTTCGCGTTTTGCACGTGATCATGCCCGCAAGCTCATTGCTCAGGGCAAGACCGTCAAGATCTTCACCGTTGGCAAGAAGGGCTACGACAGCCTGCGCCGCGAATTCTCTTCGCTCATCACCGAGCGTAAGGAACTGCGCGACGTCAAGCGTGTCGGCTTCGAAAATGCGGACCAGATCGGCAAGCGCATCATCGAGATGTTCGAAGCTGGTGAGTTCGACGTCTGCACGTTGTTCTATTCCGAGTTCAAGTCGGTCATCAGCCAGATCCCGACGGCACAGCAGATCATCCCCGCGAAGGTGCCGGAAGGCGTCACCGAGGATGCTGCCCATGCCGGCGCTGTCTATGAATACGAGCCGGATCCGGCATCGATCCTTGAGGATCTGATTCCGCGCAACATTTCTGTCCAGATCTTCCGCGCACTGCTTGAAAACGCAGCTGGCGAGATGGGCGCGAAGATGAGCGCCATGGACAACGCGACACGTAACGCAGGTGAGATGATCAACAAGCTGACGCTCAACTACAATCGTCAGCGTCAGGCGCAGATCACCAAGGAACTCATTGAAATCATTTCGGGCGCGGAAGCGCTCTGAGGTTAGAGAAAGAGGGTATTAGAATGGCTAGGGCAGCTACCCCGAAGGCGGCAGCGAAGACCGCCGCTAAGAAGACCGCCACAGGCTCTGTCGGCAAGGTCACACAGGTTATCGGCGCCGTCGTCGACGTTGCTTTCGAAGGCGAACTGCCGGCGATTTTGAACGCGCTCGAAACCACGAACATGGGCAACCGCCTGGTTCTTGAGGTCGCGCAGCACCTCGGTGAAAACGTCGTGCGTACGATCGCCATGGACTCGTCCGAAGGTCTCGTCCGTGGCCAGGAAGTTTTCGACACCGGCGCGCCGATCTCGGTTCCGGTCGGTCCGGAAACGCTCGGCCGTATCATGAACGTCATCGGCGAGCCGGTTGACGAAGCCGGTCCGCTGGTCACCGCTTCCAAGCGCGCCATCCACCAGGATGCACCGTCTTACGTCGAACAGTCGACGGAAGCACAGATCCTGGTTACCGGCATCAAGGTCGTCGACCTCCTCGCGCCTTACGCAAAGGGCGGCAAGATCGGCCTCTTCGGCGGCGCAGGCGTCGGCAAGACCGTTCTCATCATGGAACTGATCAACAACGTCGCCAAGGCGCACGGTGGTTACTCGGTGTTCGCAGGCGTGGGTGAACGTACCCGCGAAGGCAACGACCTCTACCACGAAATGATCGAGTCCGGCGTCAACAAGCACGGCGGCGGCGAAGGCTCGAAGGCAGCCCTCGTTTACGGCCAGATGAACGAACCGCCGGGCGCTCGCGCTCGCGTCGCTCTGACCGGTCTGACGGTTGCTGAAAACTTCCGCGACCAGGGCCAGGACGTTCTGTTCTTCGTCGATAACATCTTCCGCTTCACGCAGGCTGGTTCCGAAGTGTCGGCTCTGCTCGGCCGTATTCCTTCGGCCGTTGGCTATCAGCCGACGCTCGCAACGGACATGGGCCAGATGCAGGAACGCATCACCACGACGACGACCGGTTCGATCACCTCGGTTCAGGCGATTTACGTTCCGGCCGACGACTTGACCGACCCGGCTCCGGCAACTTCATTCGCCCACTTGGACGCAACGACCGTTCTGTCGCGTTCGATCGCTGAAAAGGGCATCTATCCGGCAGTTGACCCGCTCGACTCCACGTCGCGCATGCTCGACCCGATGGTTGTCGGCGAAGAGCACTACGAAGTGGCTCGTAAGGTTCAGTCGACGCTGCAGCGCTACAAGTCCCTGCAGGACATCATCGCCATCCTGGGTATGGACGAACTGTCTGAAGAAGACCGTCTGGCCGTTGCCCGTGCCCGCAAGATCGAGCGCTTCCTGTCCCAGCCGTTCTTCGTTGCCGAAGTCTTCACCGGTTCGCCGGGCAAGCTCGTCGCGCTCGAAGACACGATCAAGGGCTTCAAGGGCCTGGTCAACGGCGACTACGACGATATGCCGGAAGCAGCCTTCTACATGGTCGGCTCGATGGAAGAAGCCATCGAAAAGGCCAAGAAGCTCTCCGCAGCCGCTTGATGAGCGACGCGCAAGACGAGATTTTCTGCTGCGACTCCCTTCGGGTGGTCGTGGCAGATCTTCCGGAACCCGCAGCGCCCACCGTCTACAGGGCGGATAACGGTGCTCTGATGATGGTTGTCGGATTGGTTCAGGCCGAAGAAGGCCTCGGCTATCTCGATCAGGCGATACAGCACTGCCCGTTCTGCGGGACCAAACTGCAAGATGCAAAGGCCGAGAAGGTAAGTCACTGATGGCTGACAATTTCAATTTTGAACTCGTATCTCCGGAGCGTCTGCTCCTGTCGGAGATGGTGACGGAAGTTGTCATTCCGGCAACCGAGGGCGAGATGACGGTCATGGCCCACCATGCGCCGACGATGACGACCATCAAGCCCGGCATCGTCAGCGTTCGCTCGGCCTCCGGCAGCAAGCAGGACTATGTCGTGTTCGGCGGCTTCGCCGACATCCTGCCGACGGGCTGCACGCTGCTCGCCGAATCGGCCGTTCCGGTCGAGGAAATCAACAAGGACGAGCTGACCCGCCGTATCGAAGCGGCGCAGAAGGATCTCGATGATGCCGAGCATCACGAGCACAAGTCCAAGCTCGAACAGTTCATCCTCGAACTCACGCACCTGCGTGGCGTTGTCGAACAGGACTGATCGGGAATAGTCCCAAATGATCGAAAGCGGCCTTCAGGGCCGCTTTTTTCGTTTTGGGCACATGAGTGCCGATCCACTAGCAATGAACATGAGATCTTGAGTATCTGGCGGTCGCGGGCGGCCCACTATCGGCTCTAGATTTTGGCTTTCACGCCTAATAGGGTCCCTCAACTATTCGCAATTGCTGCAGGGAGTTCCCATGAAAAATATTCAGCTTTCGACCTCGGGCGTGTCGGTATCGAGTGTCGTGCTCGGCCTGATGCGGATCAACACGCTGGATGACAGCGGAATTAAAGCCCTCTACTCGGCGGCCCGGGAAATCGGCATCAATATTTTCGATCACGCGGACATCTATGGCGGCGCGCCCCATCGCTGCGAAGCACGGTTTGGTGACGCTCTTCGCCTCACAGCCGACGAACGGGACCAGATCGTAATTCAAAGCAAATGCGGGATCCGGCCGGGATATTTCGATTTCTCCAAGGAACATATCCTCGCAAGCGTCGACCGGTCCCTCAAGGCCCTGCGGAGCGACTATCTGGACGTGCTTCTATTGCATCGGCCCGATGCGCTGGTGGAGCCGGAAGAGGTCGCAGAGGCATTCGACAAGCTCCATGCAGCAGGCAAGATTCGCCATTTCGGTGTTTCGAACCATACGCCAGGCCAGATCGATTTGCTGAAGACAGCTGTTACCCAACCTATCATAGCCAATCAGATCCAGTTGAGTGTTGCCCACGCGCCGTCTATCGCATTCGGCGTTGCTGCCAATATGGGCGGATCTGAGCAGTCGATCGACCGGGATGGCGAGCTCGTCAACTACAGCCGGATCAATAGCATCACATTGCAGGCGTGGTCGCCGTTCCAGCATGGCTTCTTTGAAGGCATCTTCCTGGGCGACCGCGAGAACTATCTGGAGCTCAACAAGGTTCTGGACCAACTCGCGGAAACTTACGGTGCGACGCCTGCTGCCATTGCTGTCGCGTGGATCGCGCGTCATCCCGCCAAAATTCAGACGGTGCTGGGAACGACGAACCCCCAACGCCTGCGTGACAGCGCGATCGGAGCTGACATCGAGCTGAGCCGCGAGGAGTGGTACCGGATGTTCAAGGCGGCCGGCTATCAACTGCCGTAAAACGTGGAAGCCAACGGGAAGCGTTGCGCCGGCTCAATAAGGACCGGCGCTGGCCCCCCTGCAGACACTTAAGCGGCGAGCCGCTCGGCCCGCAGGAAGCTCTCCAGCGCTGCCGCCTCTTCCTTGCTGAGATAGAGCCCCTTCTTGCTGCGCCGCCAGAGGACATCCTCGGCGGTGAAGGCCCATTCGTTCTGCATGAGATAGCGCACCTCGGCCTCATAGAGATCCGATCCGAAATGCCTGCCGAGATCGGCCATGGATGCGGCCTTGCCAAGCAGCACATTGGCCCTGGTGCCATAGC
>NZ_JBFREC010000007.1:0-2500 GCF_052114105.1 Rhizobium sp. RAF36
GATGAGCATTGATCAATGAGAACGATCAAGCCAATCGAGCTATTAGTACCGGTAAGCTTCATGCGTTGCCGCACTTCCACACCCGGCCTATCAACGTGGTCGTCTTCCACGGCTCTGATAGGGAATACTCGTTTTCAGGTGGGTTTCCCGCTTAGATGCCTTCAGCGGTTATCCCGTCCATATGTAGCTACCCTGCTATGCCGTTGGCACGACAACAGGTCCACCAGAGATATGTCCATCCCGGTCCTCTCGTACTAGGGACAGATCCTGTCAATATTCCTACACCCACGGCAGATAGGGACCGAACTGTCTCACGACGTTCTGAACCCAGCTCACGTACCGCTTTAATTGGCGAACAGCCAAACCCTTGGGACCTGCTCCAGCCCCAGGATGCGATGAGCCGACATCGAGGTGCCAAACAACCCCGTCGATATGGACTCTTGGGGGTCATCAGCCTGTTATCCCCGGCGTACCTTTTATCCGTTGAGCGATGGCCCTTCCACGCGGGACCACCGGATCACTATGACCGACTTTCGTCTCTGCTCGACTTGTCAGTCTCGCAGTCAGGCGGGCTTATGCCATTGCACTCGACGACCGATTTCCGACCGGTCTGAGCCCACCATCGCGCGCCTCCGTTACTCTTTCGGAGGCGACCGCCCCAGTCAAACTACCCACCATACACTGTCCCGGATCCGGATAACGGACCGCGGTTAGACATCCATGACGATAAGGGTGGTATTTCAAGGATGGCTCCACAGAAACTGGCGTCCCTGCTTCAAAGCCTACCACCTATCCTACACATGCCGACACGAATGCCAGTGTAAAGCTATAGTAAAGGTGCACGGGGTCTTTCCGTCTGACCGCAGGAACCCCGCATCTTCACGGGGAATTCAATTTCACTGAGTCTATGTTGGAGACAGCGGGGAAGTCGTTACGCCATTCGTGCAGGTCGGAACTTACCCGACAAGGAATTTCGCTACCTTAGGACCGTTATAGTTACGGCCGCCGTTTACTGGGGCTTCGATTCAAAGCTTGCACCTCTCCTCTTAACCTTCCAGCACCGGGCAGGCGTCAGACCCTATACGTCGTCTTGCGACTTCGCAGAGCCCTGTGTTTTTGATAAACAGTCGCTACCCCCTGGTCTGTGCCACCCCAATATACTTGCGTAAATTGGGGTCACGCTTCTTCCGAAGTTACGCGTGCAATTTGCCGAGTTCCTTCAACATAGTTCTCTCAAGCGCCTTGGTATACTCTACCTGACCACCTGTGTCGGTTTCGGGTACGGTCTATACGGTGGAGCTATTTCCTGGAACCGCGTCCCTGCAAGATCAATCCAATAAGACCTTACAAGTTGAGCAATCCGTCACTACCACCAGGCCCACGAATATTAACGTGGTTCCCATCGACTACGCGTGTCCGCCTCGTCTTAGGGGCCGGCTAACCCTGCTCAGATTAACTTTAAGCAGGAACCCTTGGTCTTTCGGCGAGGGAGTCTCTCACTCCCTTTATCGTTACTCATGTCAACATTCGCACTTCCGATATCTCCAGGGCCCCTCACAGGTACCCCTTCACAGACTTACGGAACGCTCCGCTACCACGTGCATTGCTGCACATCCTCAGCTTCGGTGCATGGCTTCAGCCCCGTTACATTTTCGGCGCAAAGACCCTTATTTAGACCAGTGAGCTGTTACGCTTTCTTTAAATGATGGCTGCTTCTAAGCCAACATCCTGGTTGTTTTGGGATCCTCACATCCTTTCCCACTTAGCCATGACTTGGGGACCTTAGCTGGAGGTTAGGGTTGTTGCCCTTTTCACGACGGACGTTAGCACCCGCCGTGTGTCTGCCGAGTAGTACTCCCGGGTATTCGGAGTTTGGTTAGGATCAGTAAGACGGTGAGTCCCCATAGCCCATCCAGTGCTCTACCCCCCGGGGTATTCGCTCGACGCTCTACCTAAATAGATTTCGCGGAGAACCAGCTATTTCCGAGTTTGATTGGCCTTTCACCCCTAGCCACAAGTCATCCCAATCTATTGCAACAGATGCGGGTTCGGTCCTCCAGTTGGTGTTACCCAACCTTCAACCTGCTCATGGCTAGATCACTCGGTTTCGGGTCTAATGCAACAAACTCAATCGCCCTATTCAGACTCGCTTTCGCTTCGCCTACACCTACCGGCTTAAGCTTGCTTGTTACACTAAGTCGTTGACCCATTATACAAAAGGTACGCCGTCACCCTTGCGGGCTCCGACTGTTTGTAGGCATCCGGTTTCAGGTTCTATTTCACTCCCCTTGTCGGGGTGCTTTTCACCTTTCCCTCACGGTACTTGTTCGCTATCGGTCATGCACGAGTACTTAGGCTTGGAGAGTGGTCTCCCCATGTTCAGACAGGATTTCACGTGTCCCGCCCTACTCTAGGACAATCATGGTATCTACGCGTACGGGGCTATCACCCACTACGGCCAAGCTTTCCAGCTTGTTCCACTTTAACCACAATTGCCACT
>NZ_JBFREC010000007.1:7500-318877 GCF_052114105.1 Rhizobium sp. RAF36
GCTACCATTGCGGCCTTCGTCCACAATCTTCCGATCGAGATGATCGGGACCGGCGGCAGCCGATCAGGAGCCTGGCGGATCCAGATCATCATCAGCGATCGCCCGCCATGCCGCACCCTGCAGATCATCGTACTGGCCGCTCTTCAGCGACCAGAGAAACGCTGCCAGTCCAATACCACCCATGAAAAGCGCGATCGGAATGAGATAGATCAGCATGTTCATGCCGCCTGCGCCTCACTGGCCTTGCCGGCGGGACGCGCGATCGCGCCGGCGGGGATCGACTTGCCGAAGGCATTCAGCCTCAGCGCGTTCGAGACGACGATGATCGACGAGGTCGACATGGCGACGGCGGCAATCAGCGGGGTTGCCAGCCCGGAAATGGCGATCGGAACCGCCAGAATGTTGTAGCCGATCGCCAGCGCGAAATTCTGGCGGATCAACGCTGACGAGCGGCGGGCAACGGCGATTGCCAGCGGCACGGCATCGAGGCGCTCGTTGAAGAACACCAGGTCTGCAGCCTGCCGGCCGATATCGGATGCAGTCGCCGGTGCCATCGACACATGGGCGGCGGCCAGCGCCGGTGCGTCGTTGATGCCATCGCCGATCATGAAGACCCGGTGGTTGCTACTGTTGAGTGCCTGGCATTGATCGACCTTCTGCTTCGGTGTCAGGGCGCCCAGCGCCCGGGGGATCTCGAGTTCGCGCGCCGTGTTGCCGGCAACGCGCTGGCGGTCTCCCGATATCATCACCGTCCCGAATCCGGCAGCATGGAGCGTAGCGACGGCCTCGCGCGCTCCCGGCCGCAGCGTGTCGTCGAAGAAGAACCGCGCGGAAACGACGCCATCCTGCGATAGGACGACTTCCGAGAACGGGCTGCCCTCGGCCGGCTGAGTTGCCAGACCACGGCAGGCGAAGGATTCGCTGCCCAAACGGTAGAGCGTTCCGCAGCTGACGGCTTCGAGACCGCCACCGGGGATTTCGATGACGCGATCGAAGGGCACCGGGGTGGTACGCGCGCTATGCATCAGTGCCTGCGAGAGCGGGTGGCGCGAGTGGGCTGCGAGACCGGCCGCGATCGAGAGAGCGCTGCCTTCAGGCGGCTCGGCTTTCACCAGCCGGGGCCTGCCCATCGTCAGGGTTCCCGTTTTGTCGAAGGCGACGGTGTCGATCTCCGCCAGCCTTTCGAGCGCCGAACCATCCTTGACCATGATGCCGTTGCGGAACAGTTCGCCTGCCGCCACGACCTGGACGACGGGAACAGCAAGGCCCAGCGCGCAGGGGCAGGTGATGATGAGAACGGCGACCGCGACGAGCATCGCCTGCTTCCAGTCGCCACCGAGGAAGCCCCAGCCGAGAAACGACGCCAGCGCCAGAAGATGAACGACCGGTGAGTAAAGGGCCGCCGCCCGGTCGGCGATCCGGCGGTAGCGCGCCCTGCCCCCTTCGGCGGCCTCCATCAGGGCAATGATTTCAGCAAGCAGCGACTCGCCTGCGCGTTTGCTGGCGCGCAGGATAAGCGAGCCGGTGAGGCTCATCGAACCCGAGCTGACCGGACTGCCGGCTCGAACCGGAACAGGGCTGCTTTCGCCTGTGACGATCGAAAGGTCGAGATCGCTCTCGCCGCTTACAACGACGCCATCAACCGGGACGCGCTCCCCGGCGGCCACCGCGACTTCGTCGCCGATGGCGATGTCCTCGGTGGGCACATAACGGCGCGATCCATCTGGCAGGACCAACAGCGCGCCGCGCGGCGCAATACGCGCCAAACCGTTGATCGCAGCCCGCGCCTTTTCACGCATGACATGATCCAGCGTCCGGCCGATCAGCAGGAAGAACAGCAGTGAGACGGTCGCGTCGAACCAGGCATGTTCGCCGTGATGCATCGTCTCCCAGAGCGAGACGGCATAGGAGAGCGTCACGGCAAGCGAGATCGGCACGTCCATGTTGGTACGCCCATGCTTCAGGGCATTCCACGCCGACTGAAAGAAGAAGCGGCCCGAATAGATCAGCGCTGGCGCGGCGATCATCGCCGATATCCAGTGGAACATGTCTCGCGTTGCCGCATCGGCGCCCGACCAGACGGAGACCGAGAGCAGCATGATGTTGGCAGCGGCAAAGCCGGCGACGCCGACGGCGAGCAACAGCTGGTTGCGGGTCCTGTCGCCCTCGGCGGCAAGCGGCGCGTAGAGATGCGCGCGGTATCCCGCGCCAGCGACCGCAGCTATGATTTCGGCCGGATTTACCGCCTGTGCGCCGATCTTTTCGGCATAGATGCAGGTGACGCGCCGCGAGGTCAGGTTGACGCGCGCCTTGCTGACGAAGGGCAGTGCCGTCAGCGCCCTCTCGATCGTCGAAATGCAGGCGCCGCAGTGGACATCGGGGACGCTGAGATCAAGCTGATGCAAGCCACCACCGAGCGGATGGCTGGCAAGCGCGATCTCCTCGGCGCTGAAGGCGGTAGTGCTCATCGCCATCACCCCCTCGGCATCGATCGCACAGCAGGTCATCGAACGAACTCCGCGGTGTCGAACCGGATCGCCTCGTGCATGACGAGGCTGCCGCCTTTCTTCGAGATGAACTCGACGATCCAGTCGCCGACCGGGACATGGCGATCGGTCTCGAACGCCCCCTCGCCGCGATTGTCCAGCGCAACGGAAAAGTCCTCGTGGTCGCCGACCGGCCGCTTGAAATTGGCCGTCACGGTATCGATCGCCGCCGGCGATCCGTCCGGATTGGCGATCCGGTAGATGAAGCGGTCGTCCTTCAGCGAGATATGCCCCGCAATACCCGATGCGGTCATCGCCTTCATCTCTGCAGCGCGGTGATTGAACTCCTGGCTGGCGACATAGGTGTTTTCGACCACGAGGCCGCTCCAGCTTGAAGACGCGAACCAGGCCATCGTGACGTTAACGCTGATGACCACGGCGAAGAACGAAGTGATGACGAGCAGCATGTGGCGGCCGGTGAAGCCTTGGACGCGGGTGGTCATTGCGGATCTCCAGGTGCGTTGAACGCTGCGCGATAGGTCGCCCGGTCGCTGCCGCCGGGCTCCTCGATGGTGAAGAGGAATTCGTCGACAGCAGCCGTGCTCGGCTTGCGCGTGACGAAGACCTTGATCGTGGTTGCCGCATCCGGTGCCGCGTCCAGCGTGAAGCTGCGGACATCGTCCTTGCTGAGTTCGGGGATGCGCATGGTGGCGCCATCGAGGCCAGACAGCGTCAGCGCGATCTGCCGCGGCTGCGGCACCATGTTGAGGATGCGGATCGTGTAGCCGTTGCGGATCGAGCCGTCGCTTTCCATGACGAATTGCGGATTGCGGTCGTGGACGACGTTCAGTTCCAGACGCCCGCGCATCGACAGATGGACGAGCATGCCGATGCCGATCGCCGCCCATACGGCCGCGTAGAACACGACGCGCGGGCGAAAAATGATGCGCCAGTTGAAATGCCGGATGCCATCGACGAAGGAGCCGCCGGCATCGCGCACCTTGGCCGGCTGCACCGCCGTCCGTCCGCCATCGGTGGCGATGGCCATGTTGGCGGCATATTCGCTAAGCGTCGCATAGGCGATCAGGCCGCGCGGCTTGCCGATCTTGTCCATGACGCCGTCGCAGGCGTCGATGCAGAGAGCGCAGGTGATACACTCCATCTGCTGGCCATCGCGGATGTCGATGCCCATGGGACAGACGGCAACGCAGGCATTGCAGTCGACGCAATCGCCGACCGGAAGCCCATCCGCCTGCGCCTTCTTGCTGTGTCGCGAACGTTGCTCGCCGCGCCAGTCGTTATAGGTGACGACAAGCGAATTCTCGTCCAGCATGGCGCCCTGGATGCGCGGCCAGGGACACATGTAGGTACAGACCTGCTCGCGCAGCAGCCCGCCGAAGACGTAGGTGGTGGAGGTCAGGATGGCGACAGTGGCATAGGCGACGGCGGGTGCCGCGCCGGTTGCGAGTGCCACCGCCAGAGACGGCGCGTCGGCGAAATAGAAGATCCAGGCGCCACCCGTCGCAACGGCAATCGCCAGCCAGACAGCATGTTTAAGAGCACGCTTGCGCAGCTTGCCCAAGCTCCACGGCGCGGCATCGAGCTTGATCCGGGCGTTGCGGTCGCCCTCTATGGCGCGCTCGACGACGAGAAAGAGATCGACCCAGACCGTCTGCGGACAGGCATAACCGCACCAGGCCCGGCCGACCGCCGAGGTCACGAGGAACAGCCCGAACTCGGCCATGAGGAGCAGCCCGGCGACGTAGTAGAATTCCTGCGGCCATATCTCGATGAAGAAGAAGTAGAAGCGGCGCGAGGCGAGATCGACGAGGATTGCCTGGTCCGGTGCGTAGGGTCCGCGATCCCAGCGGATCCAGGGGGCCAGATAGTAGATGCCGAGTGTAACAAGCATCACGATCCATTTGAAACGGCGGAACTGTCCCTCGGCACGCTTAGGAAAGATCTTTTTCCGCGCCGCATAAAGCGGCTGACGGTTACGGCGGGCGTTCACAGGCTCGACATCGAGCCGCTCCACGCTCTTGGGATCGGGTGCTGTGAAAAGGTTCATAAATAATGTCTTTCGCGTTCGATACGCCTGTTCTCCTCCGGGGGCGGCCGAGCGTCCTTGATAAAGATCAACAAGGATCAACCGGCCGGTCGCCATAAAAAGACGGGCCGCGCTTCGAGGCGAAGGCGCGGCCCGGAAAACAGTGAGAGACTGGGGGTCTTCTCCCAATTTTTAACGGCTCGACGGCTCATCATCACTGAGCGAGGTCAGGCTGACGATCGCGCTACCGATCTTCTCCGGCGCGTCGCCCTTGCAGCCCGGCGGCAGCGACTTGGCACGGACGGAGACACGGGAACGCACGATCGAGCGCGGCATGCCGTAAAGCCCGAGGAGCGGATTGTTCCCGTGTGGCACCATTGTCCCTCTCCTTACTTACCGCCGCCGAGCGAGTGGACGAAGACCGTCAGTTCCTTGACCGTCGTATCGCCGAGACGCGCCGACCATGCCGGCATCACGCCATGCTTGGGCGCCATGACCTGGCGAATGATCGCCTCCTCGCCGCGGCCCTTCAGCCAGATCGCGTCGGCGAGATCGGGCGCGCCCATCTCGGCCTTGCCCTTGGCGTCCTCGCCGTGGCAGGCGGCGCAATTGTCGAGGAAGATCTGCTTGCCGGCAGTGGCCAAAGCCGGATCGGAAGGCGTGTTGGTCAGCCCCCAGACATAGGCGGCCACTTCCTTCGTTTGATCCTTGCTGAGGATATCGCCGAAGGCAGGCATCTCCGAGACATGCGTATCCGCATCCTCGTCGAAGCGGATACCGTGAGCGATCGTCGTCTGGATCGATTGCAGGTCGCCGCCCCAGAGCCAGTCGTCGTCATTCAGGTTCGGAAAGCCCGGTCCGCCGCTGGCGCCCGATCCGTGACAGGTGGCGCAGTTGACCTTGAAGGCCGAGGCACCACCGGCAATAGCGAATTCGCGCAGTGCCGGATCGGCGTCGATCTCTTCGACGCTCTTTGCCGCGATCATTTCGTGGAACTTCGCCTGGCCGGCCTTCGCGTGATCGAGATCCTGCTGCAACTCGGCGCGGCTGGAATAGCCGAAATAACCCTTCGTCGCCGAGGTTACCATAGGGATGGCGGGATAGACGACGACGTAGCCGATCGCCCAGAGGATCGTCACATAAAAGGTCCAGACCCACCATCGCGGCATCGGATTGTTCAGTTCGCGAATGCCGTCCCATTCATGCCCGGTGGTTTCGACGCCGCTGACTTCATCAATATGCTTTTCCGACATCTCAATCGTCCTTCAGGGGAATGTCAGCGGCCTCCTTGGCCGTCTGCTTGCTGCCGGGGCGGAGCGTGTAGGCGACGGCGCAGACGAAGAATGCCGCCATCGCCAGAAGCCCCCAGCTGTCGGCGAAGTGCCGCATTGCCGTGTATGTTTCCATGAGATCACCTCACCGGTAGCCGGTGGCATCGTCATAGGTCGAGAAATCGACCAGCGTGCCGAGCATCTGCAGGTAGGAGACCAGCGCATCCATCTCGGAAAGACGCTGCGGATCGCCGTCGAAATCGCCGGTCTTTGCCTTCGGGTAGCGCTGCAGCAGCGCCGAGGTGTCGGCGTTGGGATCGGCCTGCGCCTTCATGTCGGCTTCCGCATTGGCGAGCATGTCGTCCGTGTAGGGCACGCCGACATCCTCGTTGGCTTTCAGGTCCATGCCGATGTCCTTGACGGTGACCTCCTGCGTCTTCAGGAACGCGTATTTCGGCATGATCGATTCAGGCACGACCGCCCGCGGATCGGACAGATGCTGAACATGCCACTCGTTCGAATAGCGGCCGCCGACGCGTGCGAGATCCGGCCCGGTGCGCTTCGAGCCCCATTGGAACGGGTGGTCGTACATGGATTCCGCCGCCAGCGAATAATGGCCGTAGCGCTCGACTTCATCGCGGAACGGCCGGATCATCTGGCTGTGGCAGAGGTAGCAGCCTTCGCGGATGTAGATGTTGCGGCCTGCCAGTTCGAGTGGTGTGTAGGGGCGCATCCCCTCCACTTTCTCGATGGTATTCTGCAGATAGAAGAGCGGCGCGATCTCTACGATGCCGCCGATCGAGACGACCAGCAGCGAGCCGACGAGCAGCAGCGTCGCGTTCTTTTCGAGGATCTTATGTTTGTCCAGTATCGATGCCATGGTTCACCTCACTCGGCAGGCTGTGCCTGAGGCACATAAGCGGTCGGGATAGCGGCTTCGTCGCGCAGACGTCCGCGGATGGTCATGAAGACATTCCAGGCCATGACGAGACCACCGGCAAGATAGAGCGTGCCGCCCAGCGTGCGCAGCACGTAATAGGGGAACATCGCGGAGACGGTTTCTGCGAAGGAATAGACGAGGAAGCCCTGCGAATTGTATTCGCGCCACATCAGGCCTTGCTGGATGCCGGCGACCCAGAGCACGGCGGCGTAGACGACGATGCCGAGCGTGGCGAGCCAGAAGTGCCAGTTGACCATGCGCAGGCTATAGAGCCGTTCGCGGCCCCAGAGCTTCGGCGTCAGGTAATAGATCGCCCCGAAGGTGATCATACCGACCCAGCCGAGCGCACCCGAATGCACGTGACCGATGGTCCATTCGGTATAGTGGCTGAGCGAGTTGACGGTCTTGACCGACATCATCGGCCCTTCGAAGGTCGACATGCCGTAGAAAGCGATGGCGACGATCATCATGCGGATGATCGGATCGGTGCGGATCTTGTCCCAGGCGCCCGAAAGCGTCATCAGGCCGTTGATCATGCCGCCCCACGACGGCATCCAGAGCATGATCGAAAAGACCATGCCGAGCGTCTGCGCCCAATCAGGCAGCGCCGTGTAGTGCAGGTGGTGCGGACCGGCCCAGATATACATGAAGATCAGCGCCCAGAAGTGGATGATCGACAGGCGGTAGGAATAGACGGGGCGGTTCGCCTGCTTCGGGACGAAATAGTACATCATCCCCAGGAAGCCGGCGGTCAGGAAGAAGCCGACAGCATTATGGCCGTACCACCACTGCGTCAGCGCATCCTGGACGCCCGAGAATACCGAATAGCTCTTCGATCCCAGGAACGACACGGGCACGGCGAGATTGTTGACGACGTGCAGCATGGCGATGGTCACGATGAAGCCGAGATAGAACCAGTTCGCCACATAGATATGCGGCTCGCGGCGCTTCAGGATCGTGCCGAGATAGACGACGAGATAGGCGACCCAGACGATGGTCAGCCAGATATCGACATACCATTCCGGCTCGGCATACTCGCGGGCCTGAGTGATGCCGAGCACGTAGCCGGTGGCCGCCATGACGATGAAGAGCTGGTAGCCCCAGAAGACGAACCAGGCGAGACTGCCGCCGAAGAGCCGCGCATGACAGGTGCGCTGCACGACATAGAACGAGGTCATGATCAGCGCATTGCCGCCGAAGGCAAAGACAACGGCCGATGTGTGAACCGGCCGCAGCCGCCCGAAATTCAGATAGGGTGCTAGATTGAGATCGGGACATGCGAGTTGCGCGGCAATGATCACGCCGACGAGGAAGCCGACGACACCCCAGAAGACGGTGGCGATCAGCCCGTAGCGGATGACCTCATCGAAATAACCGGATGCCTCCGGCTTCGGCTGACGTCCCGCCGGCGAGAAATCGACACGGCGCATCAGGATCACCGTTCCGGCAAACAGGCAGAAACACAGGATCCCCATATGTGCGGCAAAAAGCTGATCGTGGGCGAAGGCCGCTCCTAGCAAGGCTAGGAACGCTGCGACCGCGACCATCACGGTCTCGGTTGTGTAGTTCATGGTATCATCCCCAGTGCGCAGCAGGCCGCGTGACGGCGCGCTTTCTCGTACTTTGCAGCAAGGACTGTCATGGAGCTCTCCAGCACTCCTTGATTTACATCAACGAACCGAACGGCTTAGCCGGTGATACCAAGCCTGTTACAAACTGTTACGCAGTCTCACCATTTGGCACCGTCCGCTCATCCTCGTGTGACGCAGCGGCTGTCTATTCCCTCGCGTGCAAACGAGGGGACTACGACGATGCTGATGCAGAACCACCAGGCGTTCGAACATGGAAAGCCCGCCGGTGAAGCGGGAAAGACGGGGCGCTCGCTATCGTCGGTGTTTCATCTCTCGGCGCTCGAACCTGTCGCCGCCGGCAAGGCGCTCTGCTGGGAAGGCGATGCGGCAAAGCATCTGTTTCAGGTGGTCGAAGGCGTTGTCCGCCTGCAACGCATCATCGGCGAGGGCCGCCGGGTGATCACCGGGTTCCATTTTGCCGGAGAAATCGTCGGCGCCTTCCTGCAGGGCGACTTCCTGTTCACTGCCGAGGCTGTCACCGATTGCAAGATCCGCCGCGTCTCGCGCAAGACCTTCCAGGACGAGGTGGCGCGCTCGGATGCGCTACGCCCCGAATATATCGCACTCCTCTGTCACGAGACGGCAGCGGCCCATGATCAGATGGTGCTCCTGTCGAAGAAGAATGCCGAGGAGCGGCTGTGCAGCTTCATCGCCACGCTCGCCGCCCGCCCCGGCGCCCAGCCGCGCCCGGGATTGCTGCGCGTGCCGATGAACCGTCAGGATATCGCCGACTATCTCGGCCTGACGATCGAGACGGTTTCACGCACGATCACCAAGCTCTCGCAGCGCAACGTCGTGGTCCCCGAAGGCCGTCATGACTTGAGGATTCTCAGCAAGGGCAAGTTGATCCAGCTCTCGGGCAACGCAGATGATTTTCCGGAGAAAAACTGCCATAGGGTCAGCGTTCACTGATCGCAGCAGGAAGCAGCCATGCCCCATCGCCTGATCTCGCCGCGCACGGCCTCCCCCCAGGAACTGGACGCGCTTGTGCATGTTCTCGATGGCGCCGATATCATCGTGCATCGCCTCGAAGGCACGATCACCCATTGGTCGATCGGTTGCGAGAACATGTATGGCTGGGCGCGCGAGGAAGCGGTCGGCGAAAAGGTCGATGTACTGCTCGCCACGCGGTTTCCGGAGCTGGTCGAAGATATCCACGCACACCTGAGGTCACGCGGTTTCTGGCAGGGCGAGATCGTCCACCGCCACAAGAGCGGCTACGACCTTCACGTCGCCACCCGCTGCGTGCTCGTCAACCTTCCGGATGGCGAACCAGCCGTCATTCAGGCGAACAGCGACGTCAGTGCTCTCCGGAAAGCCGAAGAGGCCGTCAGCGCCAGAGAAGCGCATCTAAGCTCTATTCTCGAGACGGTGCCCGACGCGATGGTCGTCATCGACCAGAAGGGCACGGTTCTCTCCTTCAGCACAGCAGCGGAAAAGCTGTTCGAGATGACCTCTGACCAGATCTGCGGCAGGAATGTCAGCAATCTCATGCCCTCGCCCTACCGCAGCGCCCATGACGGCTATATCGGCCGTTACCTGGAAACCGGCGAGAAGCGGATTATCGGCTACGGCCGCGTCGTCACCGGTCAGCGTGCGGACGGGTCGCAGTTCCCGATGGAGCTGCATGTCGGCGAAGCGACGGCGAATGGCGAGCGGATTTTTACCGGTTTCGTCCGTGACCTGACCAGCCGCTTCAAGATCGAGGAAGACCTGCGCCAGGCGCAGAAGATGGAAGCGGTCGGCCAGTTGACCGGTGGCCTCGCCCACGATTTCAACAACCTCTTGACTGTGATTAGCGGCAATCTCGAGATGATCGAAGACAAGCTGCCGCCGGGGCCGCTGCGCGATATGCTGCGCGAAGCGCAGGGTGCGGCGACAGACGGAGCGAAGCTGACGGGACAGTTGCTTGCCTTCGGCAGGCGCCAGCCGCTCAATCCCCGGCATGCCGATCTTGGACAGCTTCTCACCGGCTTTTCGGATCTGCTGCGGCGGACGCTCGGAGAGAATATCAAGCTCTCGACCATTCTCTCCGGATCCGAATTCAATGTTCTTGTCGATAGCTCGCAGCTTCAGAACGCCATTTTGAACATCGCTCTCAATGCGCGCGACGCGATGCCGAAGGGCGGCAGTCTGACGACCGAGATCTCGTCCGTGCATCTGGATGCCGACTACGCCAAGATGTATCCCGAAGTCCGCAGTGGAAACTTCGTGCTGATCTCGATGACCGACACCGGTTCGGGGATGACCGAAGACGTGAAGAAACGTGCCGTCGAGCCATTCTTCACCACCAAGGAAACCGGCTCCGGCACTGGGCTCGGATTGAGCATGGTCTATGGCTTCGTCAAGCAATCCGGCGGCCATCTGCAGATCTACAGCGAGGACGGCCGGGGAACGACGATCCGCATCTACCTCCCGGCAATCGGCCCGACGCCGAAAGCATCCGCTGAGGACGGATCGGCCGTCGAAAGCCCGATGCCGCGCGGTCACGAGCAAATCCTGGTGGCCGAGGACGACATTCGCGTCAGACGCATCGCCGTCGCAAGGCTTTCCGGCATGGGATACACGGTGCTCGAAGCCGACAATGGCCGGCGGGCGCTTGAAATCCTCAAGGACAATCCGGAGATCGCGCTGCTCTTCAGCGACATCGTCATGCCCGGCGGAATGACCGGCGATGAAGCGGCACGCGCCGCCCGCTCTATCCGGCCCGATATCGCCGTGCTCTTCACATCCGGTTACTCGGAACCGGCGCTGGCGGCTAACGAGGTCATCCCCGGCGCCCAATGGCTGCGAAAGCCTTACACGGCCCGCGAGCTCGCCGCGAAGATCCGCGACCTTCTCGACGCCAGGTGATCCCGGGGCAAAACGCCGATTCCGCACCTGAAGTTTGACCGGCATCAAAGAGCACCGCTGGTGGATGACTTAGAACGTCTCCGGGCGAACGGCCCGCAAAACAGGAGACGTGCGATGAATTTGAAATACGGCCTGATCGCCGCAACGGCGGCCATGATCGCCTTGCCAGCGCCGCTGATGGCAGCCGATCACCAGGTCCAGATGCTCAACAAAGGCACTGATGGCGCCATGGTCTTCGAGCCGGACTTCATCAAGATCGCTCCCGGCGATACCGTGACCTTCGTGCCGACCGACAAGAGCCACAATGTCGAGACCTTCAAGGGTCTGATCCCGGATGGCGCTGCGGAATTCAAGTCGAAGCCGAGCGAGCAGTTCCAGACGAAATTCGATATCCCCGGCGGATATGTCGTCAAGTGCACGCCGCATTTTGCCATGGGTATGGTAGCGCTGATTCAGGTGGGCGACCAACCCGCCAATCTCGACGCCATCAAGACGGCCAAGGTTCCGAACCTGGCACGCAAGCGCCTTGACGGTGAACTTGCGAGGGCCGCCGCGCAATAAGGCGTCCATCGTCGGACGGAGCGCGGGTTGCAACCCCTGAATGCGACCCGCGTCCGGCTCCCGGCAATATATGTTGCCTGGCTAATATTTTGTGGCATGCTCATTCCAAACTCCGTTCGATGTTGGGTTCCATGGGTGGAAGAGCGGCCGGGGACGCCATGACGGTGTCCGTTCATCGCAAGTCTGCAGCCTGCTACATGCCACCCATGCCCGTTGGCAGCGTGGTTCATGCGGGCAGGACCAATGGCGAACTTCCCGGCCGGCATCTCATCGCCGATTTCAGCGGCGCCGCACAACTCGGTGACGTCGCACATATCGAGGCAGCGTTCCGTGCAGCCGTGAAAGCTGCGGGAGCTACACTTCTCGGTATGAATTTTCATGTCTTCGACCCCGGCGGCGGCGTGACGGGAACCGTCTCGCTGGCGGAAAGCCACATGTCCATCCACACATGGCCCGAGCACGCCTATGCAGCGCTCGATATCTTCATGTGCGGCGCCTGCGATCCGCTGAATGCCCTGCCGGCACTGGTCGAAGCGCTCTCGCCTGCCCTGGTGGAACTGCGCCAGATCATTCGCAGAGAGGCAACGGATCTGTAATGGTCATTGTCATTTCCGACGATCCGGACGAGACCGCACTGGAGCCGCTGCCGGCGATTTCGCGGCCCTACCCTCTGCCGGAACTGCCGCCAGGCCGGGTCTTTGTCGAAGGGCTGGATACCGACGTGCCGCCGCGGAGCGGCAGCGTCTTCGTTCTCGAGGACGCCGATATCTTCGACGAGTACCACTATCGTGCCCAGTCTATCGTCTGTTCGTTTCGAACGCCGTTTCAGAACGTCACCATCGCCGATACCTACAGCTTCGGCCGTGCGCTGTTCCTCGACGGCGCCATCCAGAGCGCCGAGGACGACGAGGCGCTGTATCACGAACTGCTCGTGCATCCGGCCATGCTGATGCACGACAATCCGCGCCAGGTGCTGATCATCGGCGGCGGTGAAGGCGCAACGCTCCGCGAAGTGCTTGCCTATCGCGACGTGACGCGCGCCGTGATGGTCGATATCGACCGGGATGTGGTCGATTGCTGCCGCGAACATCTCGGCACCTGGAACTACGGCGCTTTCACCGATCCCCGGGCTGAATTGCATTATCGCGACGGCCGGGACTATGTGGAGACCACCGACGAACTCTTCGATGTCATCATCATCGACGTCGTGGACATGCTGGATAACGGCCCGGCCCAGCACCTCTACACCAAGGAGTTCTATCGCTCGCTGCGCGGCTGCCTGCGCGACGGCGGCATTCTGGTCGTGCAGGCGCTCGAATTTTCGTCCTGCAACTACAAGGGCCATACGGCACTTCGCCGGACGCTGCAGACGGCCTTCACCAAAGTCAGCAGCTATCAGGTGCCGATCCCTTCGTTTCTCGCCATGTGGGGCTTCATTCTGGCGTCAGACTGGCTCGACCCGGAAGAGGAGAATGCTGCCCGCCTTGACCAGCTGATCGATGCCAGGCTCGGCGACGACTGGCTCGAGCACGCGACCGGCGCCTTCATCATGTCGCGCTTCTGCTTCGACAAGGAGACCGGCTTTCTGCTCGGCCTTGCCGGCCCGGTGCTGGAAGACGGCGTGGCGTTCATCCCGCCTCCCGATGTCCATACGGTCGATGACGGCATGCGGCAGCTGCCCGCGCTGGCGGACGAGTAGCCGATGGCTGCGAACGGCGCTCAGCATTGCCGGCTGTTCCTGCTTCCTCCGGGTGAAGCCAGCCGCGCCGACGCTCTCCTCCTTTGCAGCCTTTCATATCCACGTCCCGTGTCGTTGCACGCGTCGATCACGCCGATCGAGAACGAGACTTTTCCGGTTGCACCATTTTTCGATTCCAGTAGTCAGCAGTTTGAAATCATCTTGCTGCCGAGCGGTTCCCAGACGTCCTTTGCTCTACAGGAAGCGGCAGCAGACTGGCTGCGCAACGCAGTCGCGCAAGACCGATTCGAAAGCCTGTCCGCCGATCTCAAACTTCGCAACGGGCAGATCAGCATCCGCGGTCAACGCGTCGTCGTCCAGTCCGCACCGGAGCTTTTCAGAGACCTGCTCGTAGGCATCGGGGCATTCGGCTGGCTCTGGCTTGGTATCGAGGACAACGAGCGGGCATTCGAGACCGCCTGGGATGGGCAGTATCGCGATGCCGCACTTCTTGAGCGCCGTACCTACAGCCGCCGGATCAGCCGTGAGGTCTCCGCCAAGGTGGCTGAAACCGCACGGCTTCGGCAGTGGTTTCTGAAGACCACGCTGCTTCTGGAGCGCGGCGACCGCGGCCTTCCGGCCGCCTCCCGCCGCAGCTTCTTCGAGCTTTGCCAGCAGATGGACTTCGCCCGCCGGCTTCAGTTGATCGGCGAGGCGATCGAAGCGCGGGAGACGCTCTACGGAACCGCTGCCGAACGCAGTTTCGAATACCGCATGTTCCTGGTGTCATGCGTGATCGAAGCGGCCATTCTGGCCGGCATCCTGATCGAAATCGCAATCATGCTCTATGATCTTTGAGGAGGGGTAGATGAGGTTCCGCATAGTCCTGGCCGCCATGGCCATAGCAACGCCGGCGTTTGCCCAGGAGGGATCGCTGTCCGGGGCGCAGATCAAGACCGCCTTCGCCGGCAGGACGGTCTCGGGAACGGAAGATGGCGCAGCCTATCAGGAGAAGCTTCTTGCCAACGGTTCGATTCAGGGGCGCTCCAGCCTTGACGGGAGCTATACTGGGGAGTGGGAAGTCGATGGCAACGAGATCTGCTTCTACTACGACGATGATGACGAAGACGACGATGAGGATTGCTCGCGCGTCATCCTGAAGGGAGCCAGTGTCACCTTCATCGACGAGGACGGATCCCGCTCGAGAGCGACCTTGCGATAGAGCGGCTGGGCGGCTCAAACGGCACGGTTTCGCCTTCCCTCTCGAGCTTTTGCACCGCGGGGGCCGTGTCACGCCGATGTCACGCGACGATGATCCGAGGTTGTGATTAGCTTTTTTCCGAGGGGCTGGGGGGCCGCTCATGAAACGGCTTCGCCAGAGTTCGAGTAGCGAAGCGTCCTGTTCAGGAGACCCGCCTTTTTAGGCGGGTCTTTCAATTCGAGGGACCTAAATTGACCAAAATCCATATTTCATTCGGAATAGCTTTTCTCGTGGCGCTGACATCGCTGATCCTGGCACTTCTCGGCTCGCCACTGCCTTTCTGAGCGGCCGCCGCCTGGCCACCAGAACAACAATGGCACGGGCGAGCCCGTGCCATTTTCGTTTCATTGCAGCTGATTTCAGCTCAGTGGTTGTCGCGCGGCACGCCCTTGGTCTGGGCAATGCGCTGATACTTGACCGCCGGTTCGAGCACCGCGCCGGTTTCCAGCTGGCCGACGACCGAGCGCTGGATTTCCTGCCATGGCGTCTGGTGGTCGGGATAGCGGTAGCCGCCATCGGCCTTGAGAGCCGCATGCCGCTCGGCAAGCTCGGCGTCCGAAATCAGAATATCGGCGCGGCCCTGGCCAACGTCGATACGCACCCGGTCGCCGGTCTTCAGAACCGCGAGCCCGCCGCCCGCGGCGGCTTCCGGCGAAGCGTTGAGGATCGACGGGCTGCCTGATGTGCCAGACTGGCGTCCGTCGCCGATGCAGGGCAGCGACGAGACGCCCTGCTTCAAGAGGTAGTCGGGAGCACGCATGTTGACGACCTCGGCGGCACCCGGATAGCCGATCGGACCGGCGCCGCGCATGAAGAGGATGGTATAGGCATCGATCCCGAGCGACGGATCGTCGATCCGCTTGTGATAATCTTCGGGACCATCGAATACGACCGCCCTGCCCTCGAAAGCTTCCGGATCCTTGGGATTGGAGAGGTAGCGTTCGCGGAACTCCGGCGAGATGACGCTGGTCTTCATGATCGCCGAGGAGAACAGATTGCCGCGCAGCACGCGGAAACCGGCACGTGGCTTCAGCGGTGTCTCGTAGCGGCGGATGACCTTTTCGTCCTGGATCGTCTGCCCGCGACAGTTGTCGCCCATCGACTTGCCGTTGACGGTCAGCGCATCTTCCTTGATCAGGCCCTGGCCCATCAGCTCGTTGACAACGGCGGGAACGCCACCGGCGTGATAATAGTCTTCGCCGAGATATTCACCGGCCGGCTGCAGGTTGACGAGCAGCGGCACTTCTTCACCATAGGTCTGCCAGTCATCGACAGTCAGCTCGACGCCGATATGACGGGCGAGCGCGTTGAGATGGATCGGCGCATTGGTGGAGCCGCCGATCGCCGAATTGACGCGGATCGCGTTGATGAAAGCATCCTTCGTCAGGATATCCGACGGCTTGAAGTCTTCACGGACCATATCGACGATGCGCAGGCCGGTGCGGTAGGAAATTTCCTGACGGTCGCGATACGGCGCCGGAATGGCGGCCGATCCCGGAAGCTGCATGCCGAGGGCTTCGGCCAGCGAATTCATTGTCGTCGCCGTGCCCATGGTGTTGCAATAGCCGGTCGAAGGGGCCGAAGACGCAACAAGCTTTACAAAGCCCGCATAATCGATCTCGCCCTTGGCCAGCAGTTCGCGGGCCTTCCAGACGATGGTGCCGGAGCCGGTGCGCTCACCGCGGAACCAGCCGTTCAGCATCGGCCCGACGGAGAGCGCGATCGCCGGAATATTGACGGTGGCCGCCGCCATCAGACAGGCCGGCGTGGTCTTGTCGCAGCCGATCGTCAGCACCACGCCATCCAGCGGATAGCCGTAGAGAACTTCGACAAGGCCGAGATAGGCAAGGTTGCGGTCGAGGCCGGCCGTCGGGCGCTTGCCGGTTTCCTGGATCGGATGAACCGGAAACTCGATGGCGATGCCGCCGGCTTCGCGAATGCCTTCGCGCAGGCGATTGGCGAGCTCAAGATGGTGGCGGTTGCAGGGCGACAGATCGGAGCCTGTCTGGGCAATGCCGATGATCGGTTTGTCGGACTGGAGCTCTTCCTGGCTGAGGCCGAAATTCATGTAGCGCTCGAGATAGAGCGCCGTCATGTCGGCATTGTCAGGGTTGTCGAACCAGGCACGGGAACGCAGGCGGGGTTTGCTGTCGTGTTGGGTCATTGTCGTATCCACGTTGCTTATTGACATGCAAATATCCTAAGGCAGGCAGATTGTATAATACCGTTCTCCTATTCTGACTTAGCAAAAACGAATATCAGGAGTGATGATGACAAGGCTTGACGCCTTCAAACTCAAGCATCTGCGCATGCTCGTCGCTCTGGAAGAGCACGGCAAGGTGGGCAGCGTAGCCGGAATGTTCGGCTTGTCCCAGCCCTCGCTGTCGCGAACGCTGGTCGAGCTCGAATCACTGGCCGGGCATCGGCTGTTCGAACGGCACAATCGCGGAACGGCGTTGACGCCGGAGGGCAAGGTTCTGGCGCGCTACGCCCGGACCTTGCTGGCGGAAGCTGCACGCGCCGAATATGACATGAAGGTCATTGCCTCGGGCAAGCGCGGTAGCGTCAGCATCGGCACGGTGATGACGCCCGCTTCCGAGATTGTCGTTCCCGCCCTCAACGATGCGCAGGCCGGATATCAGGATCTCGACATCAACGTTTCGCACGGCAGCAGCGATGCGCTTCTCGCACAGCTGAGCGCCGGGAGCCTCGATTTCGCGATCTGCCGCCTGCCCGAGAATTTCAACCGGACAATGTTCGACTACGAGCCGCTCGGCGAGGAAACCTTCCGGATGGTGGTGGCGCGCGGTCATCCGCTGGCTGCGAAACCGGCTGTCGAAGAGGCGGACCTCGAAGGGCTCGACTGGGTGCTGCAGCCGGAAGGCTCCTATCTGCGGGACGTGATGGACGACTATCACCGGGCGCACGCTATCGTGCCGCGCAGCGTCATTTCCACTTCGTCGGTGCTCATGACCATTCTGCTCGTCAAGAGCAGCGGCCGGGTCGGGATCTTCGCCAAGACCGTCGCCGAGATGCTCGACCAGCACCAGCTGCTGACGGCGCTGCCGATCCACGCCCGCATCGACATTCCGGGCTTCGGCCTGGTGCAATTGAAGGGCAAGGAGCTTTCGCCGCAGGCTCGAAGCGTGTTCGAGGCATTGCGGCAAAAAGCTCGCGAACGCAAGACGTGGGATTGAGGCGAGCAATCCCTGGCCTAAGGCGCCAGACGCCGCACCAGATGATACGCCGTCGAAATGTCGTTGACGACACGCTTGATTCCTCGAACATTTCCGGCAGCAGCACCTGCCGCCTCGCGCGTTCCCGTGCTTGCCAGCCGCCCCTTGAGGGTGACGACGCCGTTCGCCACGGTCGCCTTCACCACATCATGTGTCAGCCCGAGTTCCATCTGTAGCCGGCTGCGCACGGCAGTCGATAGCGCGTCATCGCCGATCGGCACGATATCGTTCACAAACATCGCGGAGCTCCTTCTCTCACCGCGCAAAGTGAACAACGGGCGGGAGCGCTACGCCTTGACGTAGATCAAGCGCCGGCAGGCGTCAGCTTCGCCGATGGAGAGAACGCACTGCGACCGCTTCGCGGATCTCGCCGATCAGCTGCCGCTCTTCTTTGATATGCCGGCGCGCCGGGCAGGAGAATGAACGGAGCGCATAGGCGATGGCGTCCGCCGAGAGGTTGCTTCGCCCGCTACTCAAGTCACACAACACCTTGACGGCGCGCTCGGCCATACCGCGTTGCTCGAGCCGATCGGAAATCCGGCGCTGCTCTTCGTCCCTCGGTGCCGGGACGCTGATAGCCAGGGCAGGATGCCGATCGACGCTGGTCTCTTCCAACCGGTGTATCCGCACCAAAAGCGGAACGAGGTCTCGCGTCAGTGCCCGGCACAACCCCTCATCGACATGGCAGGGCAGAAAATCGGCAATCGCCTCGATCAGATCGCACCAAGACGACAGTTCGCTAAGGTGCGTTTCCAATGCATCGAGGCCGCCACGTGTCTCATCTATCATTCCAAGCCCCCTTGAACCGACGAACACAGGTACATGGCTGTGTTCGTCCGAAGACGGGCTATAGAGAAAAATCAGGATTTTCTTTGAGATCGATAAACGAGACCGTGATTTGGGCGGCAGTGGGCCGTCACTTGACCTTGAAATCGATCAGCAGGGATTTCAGCTCGATCTCGCGAACGCGCCGCGCCGCCTCTTCCGGCTCGACCCAGGCAAGCACCCGCTGGCCGCGCTCTTTGAAGTTCTCGGACTGCTCCAGCACCTCGACCGTATAGACATCGACGATGCAGGGGGCGACGTCGCCGTTGTCGAGCCATTTCAGATAGGTGTAGCGGCCGACCGGCTTCTTGCCGACGGTGCCGCGCACGCCGGCCTCTTCCCAGGCTTCGGTTGCCGCCGCCTCATAGGGCTTCTTCTTCTTCATCGGCCAGCCCTTGGGGATCACCCATCGCCGGCTTTCCCGCGAGGTCATCACCAGCACTTCGATGCCGGAGCTGCCCGGCGCCTTACGATAGCACAGCGCCCCATATTGCTGGCGGAAGGCGCCGGTGAACAGCTTGTCGGGCGTGGCAGCGAGCTGCTGGAGAAGCGTCTTCGGCTTTTCCGGCGCAAGCTTTCGCTCCTTCTTCTTCGGCACCATCTGAAGGGGCTGGCTCCGCCACCCATCGTGGTGGAGATCTGTGACGAAAAGATTCATTGCTGCTCCGACGGACAGGCACGGCCATCCGTTTTTCATGCCACGTCGGTCGGGCATTAGCAGACAATTTGCAGCCATCGGCCAAAAGGGCAACCCCGCATGCCGCGCCCACTATGAGATTTTGATCGCAATCCCCGGCTATGGAGGGGCCGCCTCGTCAGAGAGTTGTAGCCGCTTCAGGCAGCCTTGCTATGCGTGCGCCCCGGCGCTCCGAGATAGGCATCGAAGGCAGCGGCCACGGCGCGCACCATGAAGCGTGCTTGCTGCGAAACGGTCAGCCGCCCGTCCGCCAGCGTCACCACGCCGTCGGCCAGCAGCTGCGCCAGCCGCTCGTTGCGGCGCGTCAGGAAGGCAGGGTCATATCCGGCTTCGCCGCTGAGCGCAGCGAGATCGGCCTCGAAGCTGCACATCAGCCTTTCGATGACCTTTGCCCGCAGCCTGTCCTCAGCGCTCAGCATATAGCCTTTCGCAGTCGGCAGGATGCCGGAGGCGACGCGCTCCGCATAGCGGCCGGGCGCCACCTCGTTCTGGACATAGCCGCTGGGAAGCTTGCCGATCGCAGAGGCGCCGAGACCGATCAGCGTTTCGCAGTCGTCGGTGGTGTATCCCTGAAAGTTCCGCCGCAGCGTTCCCCCCTGCAATGCCAGCGCCAGCGGGTCATGCGGCAGCGCGAAATGATCGAGGCCGATGCGGACATAACCGGCGCCGACGAGTTCTTCGGCGATCGCCTCGGCCTGGGCATTGCGCTGGCTGGCATCCGGCAGCTGGGTCTCGTCGATCAGCCGCTGATGCTTCTTGAAGGACGGGATATGGGCGTAACCGAATACCGAAACCCGCTCCGGCCGGAGCTCGACAGCCATCCTGACCGTCTCAAGACAGGAGCGCACGGTCTGCAGCGGCAGGCCGTAGATCAGGTCGAAATTGATGCTGCTGGTGCCGTTTTGCCTCAAGCCTTCGACGGCTGCTTTCGTCTGATCGAAGGTCTGTATCCTGTTGATCGCATGCTGCACCCGCGGATCGAAACTCTGGACCCCGAGGCTGGCGCGATCGACGCCGTTGTCGCCGAGCGCGCCAATCATTGCTGCGGACAGGGTTCGCGGATCGATCTCGACGGCGACGCTGCAATCCGCCTCGAACCGGAAGGCGCTCCTCAGCTTCGCCATCAATGCGGCAAAGGCGTGAGGCGTCATGATCGTCGGCGTGCCGCCGCCGAAATGGATGTTTCGAACCGGCAGATCATTGCCGGCTGCCTGCGAAACCAGTTCGATCTCCTCGCTCAGCACGTCGAGATAATCGGCAACCGGTCCGTCCTGGCGCGTCACCGACGTGTGGCAACCGCAATACCAGCACATCGAGCGGCAGAACGGGATATGCAGATAAAGCGATACCGCATCGGCCGCACCGAGCCGCGCCAGCCCGTCCGCATAGGCCTCCGGGCCGACGGCAGCGGAAAAGGCCGGGGCTGTTGGATAGCTGGTATAGCGCGGCAGGCGGGCTTCACCATATTTGGCGACCAGGGCATCGGACATCGTGATCTCCTTCATCTTCGTCTCGCGGCCTTATGCCCGGTGCGCGCGCACACTTCCTTGTCCTAGATCAACGAACCGGACACGCCTGAGGCGGCCTTGATCGAGATCAAAGTATCGTCTCCATGCATCCCGTAGACTTGGCGCATTGCGGGCGTGAGAGGACCATTCGATGCGATACGCGATCATTGCTGCGCGACTGGACGAGAGGAAAAAGTGCGGCCGTATCGAGATGCTCGATGGGGCAGTGGCACGCACCGTCATCATCACCCGGCGCGCGCTGCTCAGCATCGCGTCCCCGCCAAGGGCAACAGAGAACCGGCTTCTGCAACATCTCGAAGCCTTCTGCGATATCATCAGGACACAGAATATCGAACCCGACGCCACCGGGATGATCTTCATCAATGCCAACCACGTCAGGAACTGGCGTGGCCTGCGCGCGATGGACGATCCGGCGGGCAGCGCTTCGATCCATACGCCAAACGCGGCCGGGCTCCTCTTCCCCAACGGACCCGCCTCATAAATCCGCGCACACGCCCGCTGGAAATGGCAACGGGCGGGGACTATCGTTGCCTACTGAAACCGCAGGCTTCAAGGACACACAATCAGATGAACCTGCCGACTTTCTCTCTGGGCATCCTGGCGCTGCTCATCCTGCCCGGGCCGACGAACGCCGTCCTTGCCATGGCGTCATCACGCCTGACGGTGAAACGCCTGACATCCCTGCTGCTCGCTGTTGTCTCCGCCTATCTGCTGGTCATCCTGCCGGTATCCGGCATCGCCGGTCCATTCCTTCACGCGCATCCGGCCATTGCGCAGGCGGTGCGGCTGATATCGGCGGTCTGGGTTCTGATTCTGGCATTGAAGCTCTGGCGGTCGCAATCTGAAGGGGCGGCAGCGCCGGTCGGCATCCGGGAGCTTTTCCTCACCACCCTGCTGAACCCGAAAGCCATCATCATCGGCCTGACCATAGTCCCGGCCGTCGAGGCGCCACTCCCGCTGACAATCCTGATCTTCGTGGCATCGGTCACGGTGACGTCGACGCTCTGGATTGTCCTTGGCCGGCTGATCATCGGGCGGGGCACCGCCATGCCTCTGCTGGCACGGCGCTGCGCCTCTGCCGTGCTGATGGTTTTTTCCGTGACCCTGGTGGTCAGCGCCGTCGGCTGATCAGGGCTTGGTCTTTGCGGTTGAGGTTCTGACCACGAGCGGACCATCGACCTTGATGGTCATCGGCCGCAGCGTCTTGCCGTGGATGGCCATATCGATGAGCGTCTCCGCCGCCTTCTGCCCCATCTCGTAGTTCGGCAGGACCAGCGTCGAGAGCGGCGGATGGGTGTAGCGCGCCAGCTCCTGGTCGTCATAGCCCATGACGGAGAGATCTTCGGGAACGCGAAAGCCCTTCTCGGCCGCCGCTTCCATCACGCCGATCGCCATCAGATCGTTGCCGCAAAAGATCGCTGTCGGCGGATTGCTCATCGACAACAGGTCGAGACCAGCCTCATAGCCGCGCAAGGGCAGCCAGTCGCCGTCGCGCACCAGCGTCTCGTCGAAGGCGACATCGACGGTGGCGAGCGCCTGCTTGTAGCCCTTGAGGCGATCGACCGCCGCGTCCATCCAGGGTTCGCCGTTGATGAAGCCGATGCGCCGGTGGCCGAGCGAGGTCAGATGCGCCGTCGCGGCAAAGCCGCCCGCCACTTCGCCGGGCACGATCGCCATATGCTGACGCGGCTCGGCATAGCAGTTCAGCAATACGGTCGGGATGTTCTTCAGCAGTTCCGGCACCTTCACCTTGCGGGTGAAGATCGTCGCATAGATGACGCCGACGATCGTCGGGTCGCGCAGGATCGAGCGCAGCACGGCGTCTTCGAGATCCGGATTGGAACGCGTTGCATGCGCCGAGGTCAGGAAACCCTGCTCGAAAGCAAAATCGCGCACGCCGTCGAGGCTGACAACGGGATGCGGGCTGGTGGAGATTTCGTCGACGACGAAGGCGATCGTGTCTTTCTCGATTCGCGTGTCCGGTTGAGCTTCATGACGAACTCCAGGTAATTTATAACCAATTTTATGAGCAGCCTCCAAAACCTTGGCCTGGGTGTCCGGCGAGATGCGTGATCCCGACATTTCATTGAGCACAAGCGACACGCTGGACTGCGAAACGCCCGCAATACGGGCAACATCGGTCATTGTAGGCCGTCCAGCCTCACCGCGGCGCCCGCTTTCCCCGCCGCGGCCATTCTTTTTCGCCATCCCAATATCCTCCCGATGATTTGCTGCAGCGCAAACCAAAATTTGTGCAATAGCTCATAAAATGACGCTTGACTGCTAATATTATTAGCTACAAGATTAGCTCATGTGAAGCAATTATTGCTCACTGCCGGTTGGGAAGATACCGGAAAATTCGGGAGGAGAAACTGAGATGTCCGCATTCTCACGTCGTACATTCATGCTTGCTGCAACCGCACTCGGCGCCGTCGCCGTTGCCGGCACAGTTGCCATGGCAGAAGTGCCTGCGCTGAAGCAGAAGGAAAAGTACAAGGTCGGCTTCGCGCAGACCGAATCCAACAATCCGTGGCGCATCGCCCAGACCGAAAGCATGAAGGCGCAAGCTGAGAAGCTCGGCTACCAGCTGGTCTATACCGATGCCGCCGGCTCCGCCGCCAAGCAGGTTGCCGACGTCAACTCGATGATCGCCCAGGGCGTCGACCTGATCTTCCTGTCGCCGCGCGAAGAAAAGCCGCTGATCCCGGCCGTCAAGGCTGCCGAGAAGGCCGGCATCCCGGTCATCCTGCTCGACCGCAGCGTCGATCCGAAGCTCGCCAAGCCCGGCAAGGACTACCTGACCTTCATCGGCTCCGACTTCATCAAGGAAGGCCAGCGCGTTGCCGAATGGCTGGCGAAGAACGCCAACGGCAAGAAGAAGATCATCGAGCTCGAAGGCACGACCGGCTCCTCGCCTGCCAACGACCGCAAGAAGGGCTTCGACGATGCGATCAAGGCCGCTGGCGGCTTCGAGATCGTCGCTTCACAGTCCGGCGATTTCGCCCGCGACAAGGGCCGCCAGGTCGCCGAAGCCCTGCTTCAGGCGCATCCGGATGCCGATATCGTCTACGCCCACAATGACGAAATGGCGATCGGCGCCATCTCCGCCATCGAAGCCGCCGGCAAGGTGCCGGGCAAGGACATCCTGGTGCTGTCGATCGACGGCGGCAAGGAAGCTGTCGGCCTCGTCGCCGAAGGCAAGATCGGCGCCGTCGTCGAATGCAACCCGCGTTTCGGACCGAAGGCCTTCGAAACGATGGCGCGCTATGCAAAGGGCGAGAAGATCGAGCCTTGGGTCATCAATGACGACAAGTTCTATGATGCATCCAACGCCAAGGCCGAGCTCTCCAGCGCCTACTAAGCTCCCAGCGTGACCGCTCCGGCCGGTTCGGCAGATGCCGTACCGGCCGGCTTTTCTTCTATAGAATAATGGAGTCGACCGGCATGCTGCTGTCGATGCAGGGTATCTCCAAATCCTTTGCCGGGATCGCCGCGCTGCGCGCTGCCTCCCTCGATATTGCCGAGGGCGAGATCATGGCGCTCGTCGGCCAGAATGGCGCCGGCAAGTCGACGCTGATCAAGATCCTGACCGGCGCCTATCAGCGCGACGAGGGATCGATCCGTTTCAACGGCCAGGACGTTTCCTTCTCGACGCCGGCAGAAAGCCAGGCCGCCGGGATCGCCACCATCTACCAGGAGATCAACCTGGCGCCGCAGCGCTCCCTCGCCGAGAATATCTATCTGTCGCGGGAACCGAAGAAATTCGGCTTCCTCGACCGCCGCGCCATGCGCGATGGCGCCCGCAAGGTGCTCGCCACCTTCAATCTCGATATTGACGTCGATCTGCCGGTTGCGCGCTTCAGCGCCGCCACGCGCCAGATGGTGTCGATCGCCCGCGCCGTGACCCAGAACGCCCGGCTGCTGATCATGGACGAGCCGACCTCATCGCTGGACGAGCGCGAGGTGGCCGTCCTCTTCGAGACGATCCGCACGCTGCAGAAAAATGGCGTCGCTGTGATCTTCATCGGCCACCGCCTCGACGAGCTCTATGCGATCTGCGACCGTGTCACCATCATGCGTGACGGTCAGACAGTTGCCGTCAGCGCCATGAAGGACATCCCGAAAATGGAGCTGGTGCGCCACATGCTCGGCCGCGAACTGGCCGCCTTCGAAGCGCTCAGCCGCGATACGGACAATGCGATCGAACGGCCGGTGCGCCTTGAGCTTCAGGGCGCTGGTTCCGGCCTGCGTGTCCGCGACGTCGATCTGCTGATCCGCGAGGGAGAGATTTCCGGACTGGCCGGCCTTCTCGGCTCCGGCCGCACGGAGACGGCCCGCATCATCTTCGGCGTCGACAAGCTGGAGCGTGGCAGCCTGAGCTTCAACGGCACATCGCGCAGCTATGCCGAACCGGCCGCGGCGATCGCCGATGGCATCGGCCTCGTCTCGGAAGACCGCAAGATCGACGGGATCATCCCGGATATGAGTATCCGCGAGAACATGACGCTGGCGCTGCTGCCGAAACTGAAGAAAGCAGGCATCGTCGACCGCGCCCGCCAGGACGAGATCGTCGCCCGCTTCATCAAATCGCTCGGCGTCAAATGCGCCTCTCCGGACCAGCCGATCAAGGAACTGTCGGGCGGCAACCAGCAGAAGGTGCTGCTCGCCCGCTGGCTCTGCACCGATCCGCGCGTGCTGATCGTCGACGAACCGACGCGCGGCATCGATATCGGCGCCAAGTCCGAGATCCTGCGGCTGCTGCGCAACCTCGCGGACGAGGGGCTCAGTGTGCTGATGATCTCGTCGGAACTGGAAGAGCTGCTGGCCGCCGCCGACCGCGTCACCGTGCTCAGCGGCGGCATCTCGGTCGCGGTGCTGCCGAGACGCGAGCTCTCGGAGCAAAGCCTCCTTGCCGCCATGGCGCATCAGGTGAATTGACATGACGATATCGGATACCGCCATCAAACCGTCAGCCATGTCGAAGGCGTCAGCGCTTCGCATCGCCAGCCGCTACGGCACATTTGCCGCATTCCTGCTCTTGATCGCCGTCAACATTGCGATCACCCCGAACTTCCTGTCGTGGCAGACGCTGAACGTCAATCTGACCCAGGTCGCCACGATCGTCATCGTCGCGACCGGTATGACGCTGGTGATCGCCACCGGCGGCATCGATCTTTCGGTCGGCTCGCTGATGGCGATATCCGGAGCCATCGCGCCGATGATCTTCCTGGGAACCCTGTTCCCGATCGACAACGTGGCGCTTGCCGTTGGCCTTGCTTTCGTGGTGCCCGTCATCGTCGCCATGCTGTTTGGCTGGTTCAACGGCTTTCTCGTCACGCATTTCGCGATCCAGCCGATCGTCGCAACCCTCGTGCTGTTCATCGCCGGGCGCGGCATCGCCCAGGTGATGACCAATGGCAATTTGCAGGTCTTCAAGAACCCGGCCTTCCAGTGGATCGCCATGGGCCATTTCGCTGGCATTCCCGCGCAGGTGGCCCTGATGATCGTCATTGCCGCCCTAGCCTATACGCTGATCCGCTTCACCGTCATCGGCCGCCAGATCATCGCCGTCGGCGGCAACGAAAAGGCGGCGCGGCTGACGGGCATTCCGGTCAAGCGGGTGAAGACGCTGGTTTATGTGATCAGCGGTGCGCTTGCCGGTATCGCCGGGCTGATCGTCGTTGCCAGAAACTCCGCCAGCGACGCCAATCTGGTCGGCATGAGCATGGAGCTCGACGCGATTGCCGCCGTCGCCGTCGGTGGATCGCTGCTGACGGGCGGGCGGGCCAATATCTTTGGCACGCTGCTTGGCGCCTTCGTCATCCAGCTGGTGCGTTACACGCTGCTTGCCAACGGCGTGCCGGATGCGGCCGCGCTGATCGTCAAGGCCGGACTGATCGTCATTGCCGTCTTCATCCAGCAGCGCGCCGACAAGACCTGAGGACACCGAGATGCTTTCCGCCCTCTTCAAACCCTTCGCCCCGAAATCCTCCGGTGACCTTGCCCGCCTCGGCGTGCTGATCGCGCTGGCCGCGCTCATTCTCTTCGGTGCCCTGCGCTACGAGAATTTCCTGTCGCCCTTCAACATACTGAGCTTCCTGCGCTACAATTCGATGTTCGCGCTGATCGCGCTCGGCATGGCCTTCGTGATCATGACCGGCGGCATCGATCTCTCCGTCGGCGGGGTTGCGGCGCTGGCAAGCGTCGTTTCCGCACTCGCCTCGCCCTATGGCTGGGCGGCGGGGCTGGTGGCGGGCGTCGGCGCCGGTCTGCTCGTCGGCATGCTCAACGGCTTCGTCATCTCGAAGATGCGGATCCAACCTTTCATCGCCACACTGGCCGCTATGCTGGCCGCCTATGGCACCGCCTTGCTGCTGGCTGACAATCAATCGGTCTCCGTCGACTACGACACCGCTTTCGTGTCGATCGGCCAGGACGATTTCCTCGGCTTTCCGATCCCTGCCTGGATCGCGCTCGCTGCTTACATCGCCGGATGGATTTTCCTCGAACGCCGCCCCTCCGGCCGCCATATCCTGGCGATCGGGGATGGCGAGCACACGGCCGCGCTGATGGGCCTGAAGGTCAATCGGACGCTGTTTGCGATCTACGCGCTCTCAGGCGCGCTAGCCGGACTTGCAGGCGTGATCCTCGCTGCCCAGTTCGGCGCGGGACAGCCGACCGAAGGCGTCGGCTGGGAGCTTTTCGCCATCGCCTCGGTCGTCGTCGGCGGCACGCTCCTGACCGGCGGATCCGGATCGGTCGGGGCAACGCTGGCAGGCGCGCTGCTGCTAGGCATGGTCTTCAACGTGTTGAATTTCGAGAACGGTCTCGGCTGGATCTCGCTGTCTGCCTATTGGCAATCGGTGATCCGCGGCGCCTTCCTGCTCGTCGTCGTCATCCTGCAGGCACGGCTGACGGCCAAATCGGCCACCTAGGAAACCGCGAGACCGCCATCGACAGGCAGCGACACACCGTTGACCATCGATGCCCCGTCGCTAAGCAGAAACAGTATCGCCTCGGCAACCTCGTCCGGATCGAGGAACCGGCCAAGCGGAATGCGGGCCTTGACCGGGTCGGCCTTGGCCGGATCGCTCCAGGCAAGCTCGCCCATCGGCGTCAGCGTCACCGTTGGGTTGACGCAGTTGACCCTGATGCCTGACGGGCCAAGCTCGGCCGCCATCACTCGCGTCATCGCATCGAGCGCTGCCTTCGAGGCGCAATAGGCGGTGTGATTGACGACGCCGCGCCGCGCCGCATCGCTGGAAACATTAACGATCGCGCCCTTGATGCCGCGGGCCAGCCAATCCCGCACCACGATCTGCGACAGCACCATCGGCGCCACGCTGTTGACGTTCATCACCCGGTTGAACTCCGCGAGATCGCTTGTGACGAAGCTTTGCAGCGTTGTCGTCCCGGCGCAGTTGACGAGCAGATCGACCGGAAGCGCCGGACGGACCGCCGCTTCAATCGCACCGATCTCGGCAAGGTCGGCTGAGATCGTCTCGCAGGCGATCTCCGCGGCAAGTCCCGCCAGATCATCGGCGCTGCGGCTGAGAGCGACGACCTTTGCCCCGCGTCTTGCCAGCATCACCGCCGTCGCCCGGCCGATACCCTTGCCAGCTCCCGTCACCAGCACCCGGCGCCCATTCCAATCCATTCCCTCGTCCTCCTGCTCTTCATTGGGCCGGATCATGAGTGGCGAGCGAAGCGAAATCCACATCTATTGTGACGCCCGTGCCGGAAATTCTGCCGGGACCGCGCGCCCTCCAACCCTCTGAAATAGCGCTTGCATCCGCATCCGTTAACGCCGCCTCGGCGGACAAAAGCAGGCGGTGGCTCCAGCGAGCTTAAATATCGCTATTGACTAATTGATACGTAGCAATAAGTTGTTGCTACGTATCAATTAGGAATATCTTAGGTGACGGGGCGGAGGATTACGCAGAAGGAGGTGGCCGAAAGAGCGGGCGTCGCGCAAGCCACCGTCTCGCTGATCCTCAATGGCGGCCGCGAGAAGGTCACGCCGGAAACCGCCGAACGCATCGAGGCGGCAATCCTGGAACTCGGCTATCAGCCGAACCGGTTTGCGCAGGCGCTGCGCACCAAGCGGACCTATGTGATCGCCTGCGTGGTTCCGGATCTCGCGAACCCATTTTATCCCTCGCTCGTCGTTGCCGTGCAGAAGGTCGCGCGCGCTGCCGGTTACGAGGTGGTGACGATCGATACCGAAGGCGAGTTGAACAATGAGCGGCAGGTGATCCTCGCCGCGCAGCAGGGCCGCTTCGACGGCGTGGTCGGCGTATTCTTCAAGACTAGCGCCAGGGATCTCGCGCCGCTCGGCAAGACGGGCGTTCCCGTCGTCCGCATCGAAGTCTCCAGAAAGGTCGGCGGCCCGCTGCCGATCGACAACCTGTTCATCGACAACGTCGCCGCCGCCCGGACGCTGACCAAGCACCTTCTGGACCTCGGCCACCGGTCGATCGCCATGATCGCAGCACCCGGCGGTCCGCAGCAGGTCCGCCTGCAGGGCTATCTCGAGGCGATGGCGACCATGGGGGCCGCGCCGATCGTGCTGGAAGCCGCGCATTTCACGCTGGAGGGCGGACGCGAGGTCGCCGACCGGCTGTTGGAAGGCGGCCGTCCGGTCAGCGCCATCATCGCGGCCAACGACTTGATGGCGATCGGCACCATGCAGAGCCTCGCCGCCCACGGCCTGTCCGTTCCCGGCGACGTCTCGGTTGCCGGTTTCGACGACATTCTGGCGGCAGCGCTGGTGACACCGGCGCTGACGACAGTCGCACAGTTTCAGGATCGGATCGGCGCCCGCGCCGCCGAGAAGCTGATCGAACGGCTGGCAGACGGGGCTTCCGAACCCGGCCAGGCAGAGGAAATGGCATACGAACTCATCATCCGCGCCTCGGTTGCCCCGTTCAAGGGACAGCCGGAGCACATGCATCAAACTAGGGAGGAAACAGAATGACCAGGCTGAAGCTTTTCGCCGCCACAGCATTGATTGCCAGCACGTCGCATATCGCACTCGCGCAGGAAAAGGTCTCCTGGTGGTACGAGCAGGCGACCCCGGACCAGCAGAAGCTGATCCAGAAGGATATCGTCGAGCCCTTCGCCAAGGCCAATCCCGATTACAGCCTTGTCATCGATTACCGCGGCAACGAACTCGACAAGCAGCTGCGCGTCGCCATGCTCTCCGGCAACGGCCCTGACGTCGTCTACACGGCAGGCCCGAGCTATGTCGCACCGATGGCCCAGTCCGGCCAGCTGATGCCGCTGGATGACTATGCCGCCAAGTACAAGTGGCAGGACCGTATCCTGCCCGTCTTCCTGAAGATGGGCGAATATAACGGCAAGATCTACGCCCTGCCGAAGACCTACGAAACGGTCGGCCTGTTCTACAACAAGACGCTGTTTGCCCAGAAGAACTGGCAGCCGCCGAAGACGCTGGACGAACTAGAGACCGTCGCCGACGCCATGCTGAAGGACGGCATCACCCCGTTTGCGGCAGGCAATGCCGATTGGCGCGGCGCAAACGAATGGTTCGTGACGCTGGCGCTCAACTCGGTTGCCGGCCCCGAAAACCTCAACAAGGCGCTGCGCGGCGAAATGCCGTGGACCGCCGAGCCCTTCGTCAAATCGATCGACCGGCTGAATTCCTGGTGGCAGAAGGGTTATTTCGGCAAGAATTACTTCTCGGTGACGAGCAGCGAACAGGCCGCTGACGCCATGGCATCCGGCAAGGCCGGGATGATGCCGACCGGCACCTGGCAGTTCCAGAATGTCGATACCTACGGCAAGAAGGCAGGCAGCGAGGCCGGCTTCGTCGGTTTCCCGAGTGCGTCGGGCGACCCGGTCTTCCCGCTCGGCATCGGCTCCACCTTCTCGATCGCCACAAAGGCCAAGAACCCGGATGGCGCGGCAGCGGCGATCAACTATGTCTTCTCGCCTGAAGTCTACGAGACGATGAATTCGGCCTGGCAGGGCGAATGGAACATTCCGCTGAAGGATATCTCCAACGTCAAGATGGCGAGCGAAGTGACGCCGCTCTTTACCGAGACGATGAAGAACCTCTCCTCATCGGTAAACGACGGCAAATACGGCTACACGACCTGGACCTTCCTGCCGCCGGCGACCGACAGCTATGTCATCAACGGCATCGAGGAAGTCTGGCTGAAGAAGACGACAACCGCCGACTTCCTCGCCAAAATGGACGCTTCCTTCCAGAAGGAAATGAAGGCCGGAAAGGCGCCTGCGGTCCCGGCCCGCTGATCAAAATGGCCGTGAGGGCGCAGCTTCGGCGCCCTCACCTTCGCCTGCGCCGCATCGGCGCGGGAGTGGCCTGTTTGCCTTGAAAGGTCTGCAATGCACCGACTTTACGTCCTGCCGACATTGATCATCAATGTCGTCATCATCGCCATACCGGCGCTGCTCACGGTGGCTCTCGCCTTCTTCGAATGGGACGGCATCAGCACACCCGTCTTCGTCGGCCTCGACAATTTCCAGGCCCTCTGGGACGACAGCGTCTTCTGGACGGCGCTGACCAACAACATCATCTGGACGCTGATCTTCCTGACGGTACCGATCGCCATGGGCCTGCTGGCCGCCACCATGATGCTGGTCGTGCGCCGCGGCTCGAACTTCTTCCAGGTCGTCTATTTCCTGCCTGTTATCATCGCCACGGCGATCACCGGCCGTGTCTGGCAGGGCATGATCTATTCGCCGGTCACCGGCATCACCGGCCTTCTGCAGCGCATGGGTCTCGATATCGCCAATCCGCTGACCGAGACGTCGAGCGCGCTCTATGGTATCGCGGTCGTCGACCTCTGGCATTGGTGGGGCTTCCTCTGCGTCATCTTCTTCGCGGCCCTGCGCCAGGTGCCGAACGAACAGATCGAGGCGTCTCGCATCGAGGGTGCCACCTTCTTCCAGACCATCCGCTATGTCCTTCTGCCCGGCATCATGCCGACCATCACGCTGATGATGATCATGACCGTCATCTGGTCGTTCCTGGTCTTCGACTTCGTCTACATCCTGACCCAAGGCGGACCGGCCTATTCGTCCGAAGTGCTCTCGACCTTCGCCTATCGCTCGGCCTTTTACGATCTTGCGGTCGGCAAGGCGGCAGCGATCTCGGTGGTCATCAGCCTCTTCGGCCTGGCCGCAACCGTCTTCTACATCCGCGCCCAAGCGACGGAGTTCGAACAATGAACATCACCGAAAGCCGCCTCACCTTCGCGATCGTCTACATCACCCTGTCGGTGCTGCTGATCATCACGCTGTTTCCGATCGCGCTGACCGTACTCAACGCGTTGAAGCCATCGGCAGAGATCGTCCAGAATCCGCTGGCGCTCCCCTCCGTCATCCGCTGGGACAATTTCACCCGCGCCTGGACGGATGCGAATTTCGGCCAGACGCTGCTGAACTCCGCCGTGCTCACGGGCCTGACGATCATCCTCGTCTGCTCGACCGGATCGCTGACCGCCTATGTTCTGGCCCGCCAGAAGATCAAGCGCTGGAAGATCCTGACCTTCTATCTCTTGGCCAGCACCACCGCGCCGATCCAGCTTTTCCTCTTTCCGCTCTATTTCGGCTTTGCCCGTTTCGGGCTGATCAACAACCCTGTCGCCGTCGCCTTCATCTATACGGCAGTCTATTCGCCCTTCGCGATCATGCTGCTGCGAACCTATTTCCTTGCGGTTCCCAAGGAGCTGGAGGAAGCCGCACTGATCGACGGCGCCACGCATTGGCAGGTGTTCCGCCGCGTCTTCCTGCCCATCGTCTCGCCCGGGATCCTGACGGTGGCGCTGATCATCGGCCTCTATTCCTGGAACGAGTTCCTGATCGCCACGACCTTCCTGCAGGGACAGGACAGGCTGACGGCCGTCGTCTCGTTCTTCCTACTCTCAGGCCAATACTCGTCCGACTGGGGTGAGATCATGGCCGCCGCTCTCATCATCATTTTCCCCATCGTAATCCTCTTCGTCCTGCTGCAGCGCCACTTCATCGAAGGAATGGCCGGTGGTTCGGTGAAGGGCTGATCAAGGAGTTCGCATGTCCATTCCCGCAGACTACAACAACCGCGTCTATGCAGGCGTTCTCGGCAAGCTGATCGGCGTCTATCTCGGCCGCCCGTTCGAGAACTGGCGCTACAAGGACATTCTCGAGAAGCTCGGCCCGATCACCTATTACGTCCATGACCGCCTCGGCGATCCGCTGATCGTCACCGACGACGACGTGGCCGGCACCTTCACCTTCCCGCGCGCGCTGGACGACTACGGCATCTCGCCGGATCTGTCGGCGGAGGACATCGGCAAGGCCTGGCTGAACTACATCATCGAGGAACGTTCGATCCTCTGGTGGGGTGGTGCCGGCAATTCCACGGAACATACGGCCTGGCTCAACCTCCAGCGCGGCATTCCAGCGCCGGCATCCGGTTCGATCGCCGTCAACGGTGCCACCGTTGCCGAGCAGATCGGCGCGCAGATCTTCATCGACGGCTGGGCGCTGGTCTCCCCCGGCAACCCGGCGCAGGCCGCCAAGCTGGCGCGCGCTGCCGGCTCCGTCAGTCACGACGGCGAAGCGGTGAACGCCGCCGTCCTCTGGGCGGCGATGGAGGCGGAGGCCTTCATCAGCAAGGATGTGAACCATCTGCTCGATACCGGCCTTGCGCATATCCCGAAGGACAGCCTGATCGCCAAGCTGATCGCCGATATCCGCGGCTGGACATCGGGCAACGAGGATTGGGAAGCGACGCGTCAGAAGATCGAGGACAATTACGGCTACGACAAATATCCGGGCAATTGCCATGTCGTGCCCAACCACGCGCTGATGATCATGGCGCTGCTGCATGCGCCGCACGACTTCCAGCGCGGCCAGATGATCGTCAACACCTCGGGTTGGGACACCGATTGCAACGCCGGAAACCTCGGCTGCCTGCACGGCATCATGCTCGGCCTCGACGGTCTCGATGCCGGTCCCGACTGGCGCGGCCCGGTCGCCGACCGTCTCTACATGTCGACCGCCGATGGCGGCCGCTCGATTGCCGATGCCGCCGACGTCTCGCTGTGGCTTGCCAATCTCGGCCGCAAGCTTGCCGGACAGACAGCCGAACCGGCGCCGAAGAATGGCGCGAAGTTCCACTTCTCGCTTCCGGGCTCGGTCCAGGGCTTCCGTCCACAGGCGGGCCAGACCGCTCTTGACGGGCTGAAGGTGACCGGAACCGGAGCGGCGCTGGCGATCGATTATCAGGCGCTGGCTCAAGGACGGGAGGCTGCGGCCACCACACCGGTCTTCACGCCGCTCGAAGTCACCAAGATGCGCACCTACGATCTGGTCGCTAGCCCGCGCATCCATGCCGGACAGACGCTGCGCGCAACCATCCGCGCCGAAGCGGCAAACAGCGGCTCCGTCGAGGCGAAGTTCCGCATCCGCCACTATGATGGCAGCGATGCCCTCGTCGATATCGACATGCCCGCGGGCAAGCTTCTCAACCCCGGTAATTCGGCAACGCTCGAATGGACCGTTCCCGCAACCGGCCACCAGCCGATCGCCGAAATCGGCTTGGTTCTGACGGCACCGCACGGCCGGGCAAACGGCCGGGTCCTCATCGAGGCGCTCACCTGGGATGGTTGCCCTGACGTGACCTTCAAGCGTCCGGAAGGCGCCAGCGACTTCTGGCGCCGCGCCTGGGTCAGCAACGTGCATTTCTTCTCGAAGAACTTCCCGCAGGACTTCCGCATCAGCCAGAACCGCGGCGAAGGATTGATCCTGCAGGGCACGCGCGACTGGACGGACTATGCGATCGAGGCCGACCTGATGCTGCACCTCGGCGATCACGGCGGCCTGGCGATCCGCGCCGAGGGGCAGCGCCGCTACTATGCGGCACTGATCACCCGCGACGGCCAGCTGCAGATTGTCTGCCGCAAGGATGACAAGCAGACTGTGCTCGCCTCCACCCCGCTCCAGGTCGAATTCGAGACCCGCTTCATGATGAAGTGCTCGGCCAGGGGCGGCAAGCTTTCCGCCACGGTCGGCGGCACCACCGTCGAGGCTGATGACGCCACCTTCACCGGCGGATCGGCCGGACTGATCATTCATGAGGGCGCACTGTCGGCCACCCGCATCCGCATCGGCGCGGCGTAAGGAGGTCCCCATGGCAAGTGTCACGATCGACAAGGCCGTCAAGCGTTACGGCAGCGCTGAGGTTATTCACGGAATCGATGCGGCGATCGGTGACGGCGAATTCGTCGTCCTGGTCGGCCCGTCGGGTTGCGGCAAGTCCACGCTGCTGCGGATGATCGCCGGTCTCGAAGACATCTCGGGCGGAACAATCTCGATCGGCGGCAAGGTGGTCAACACCCTGCCCCCTAAGAGCCGCGACATCTCGATGGTGTTCCAGAACTATGCGCTCTACCCGCATATGACCGTCGAGGAAAACATGGCCTTCTCGCTGACGCTGGCGGGTGCCGGCAAGGCCGAAAAGGAAAAGAAGGTCCGCGAAGCGGCCGAGATTCTCGGCCTGGAAAGCCTGCTGCAGCGCAAGCCGAAGGCACTGTCCGGCGGCCAGCGCCAGCGCGTTGCAATGGGTCGCTCGATCGTTCGTAATCCGCAGGTCTTCCTCTTCGACGAACCGCTGTCGAACCTCGACGCCAAGCTGCGCGTGCAGATGCGTGGCGAGATCAAGAGCCTGCATCGCCGCCTCGGCACCACCATGGTCTACGTCACCCACGACCAGGTGGAGGCAATGACCATGGCCGACCGGATCGTCGTCATGCAGGCGGGCCGCATCGAGCAGATCGGCACGCCGCTGGAACTCTACGACCACCCGGCCAATGCCTTCGTCGCGCAGTTCATCGGCTCACCGGCGATGAACCTGTTCCCGGCAACCGTCGCCAGCGGCAAACTCATCCTGCCGAATGGCCAGCCGTCGGGGCTTGCAGCGCCATCGGGTGTTCAGGAAGGCCAGAAGCTGCTGATCGGCAAGCGACCGGAAGAAATCGGCCTTGGGGCCGAAGGCGACCTGCAGACAACCGTCGAGAATATCGAGCCGACCGGCTCCGAGGCCTTCATCGAGCTCAAGCTCGGCGAGCAGCTCGTCTCGGTGGTGCTCCGCGAACGGCCATGGTTCGATGTCGGCAGCAAACAGACACTGACCCTAACCAAGGGCGCCGTTCACATCTTCGACGCGGCGTCGGGCAACAGGATCGGCTGAGGAAGCACGCCGCCAGGAAGGCGGCGCTCATTTCAGCCTGTCGAAATCGATCAGCCCCATCGTATCGCGCGCCACCTCAAGAGATGGCGCGCGGATCGAGGCCATGAGCGCTTCACGAAGCAGCTCAACCTGTCCGTCGGTTGCATCGCCAGACGTGATGAAGGGCAGCCCGGGACCGGCAGGCGTCAGCGCAAGCTGCCGGATTTCAGTCACGCGCTCAGGGTCGAAGCGTTGGATATTTGCAAGTGTAACGCAATCGATGGCTGCACAATCGGCCCGCCCCTGGGCAACCGCATCGATGCTGGCGCCATGGCTTCCCGTCTCGATAAGGGCAGCAAAGAAGCGCCCCTCGCGGGCAAGGGGAGCAACGGCGGCGCGCAGGAGATTGGCGCCGGAATTGCTGCTCGGGCTATTGACCGCCGCGACTGCGTCACGCAGATCTTCGATCGCAGCAAAAGCCGAGCCGCGTCTGACGACGATGACGCTGCGCATCAGCGGCCCTTCGCAGCCCGGATGGCTGTAGACTGGCGTTGCGACGAGGCGGACCCTGCCCCGCAGCTGTGTCACATAGGGATAGCCGCAGGTCTGCGAGAGCAGGAGGTCGGGACGAAGCCAGGCTTCGTCATAGGCCAGATCGGCATCCAGACGATCCGGCAATCCCGAGACACCCGGGCGCGAGAGATATGCGCGCAGGAACTCCCAGAGTTCGGCGGTCGCCGCAGCGAGCGGCGGCGGGGTAACATACATTGCCAGGCTGACAAGATGCATCTTGTGTCTCAGCCGTTCGGGAAGTGCCGCGCAAACGAGAACAGGCCGTGCGGCAGCGTGCTGCCGCCCTCCAGCGCAAGATCCGCCAGAAGTTCGCCGATGACGCTGGTGAATTTGAAGCCGTGGCCGGAGCAGGCGGAGGACACGACGACATCAGGCGCACCCGGCACATGATCGATCAGGAAATCTTCGCTCGGCAGCATGGTGTAGCGGCAGGTCGTCGCCCGCGCCCGCATCGAAGCCGCATGCGGCAGACGCTTGCGGACGAAGCTGTCGAGAAGCGCGGTATCGGCCTCGTTGACGGGCGGATTGGGGGCACGCGGATCGATCGGCTCGCGGAAATGCGCGTGACGGCCGACCTTGACGCCGTCGATGCCGATATTCGGAAAGCCGAAATAGGATCCGCCCTCGCCGTCATCCCGCAGGAAGCAGGGCATGCGCTGCGGCCCGGCAACGAAGCCATCGGATGGCTGATACCAGGCCACTACCTGGCGGATCGGCACGGCACGCGACCGCAGTTGCGGCACGAGCTCGGCGATCCAGGCGCCGGTCGCAACGATGACCTTGCGTGCGCGGTAGGTCGCGGTGCCGGAGACGATCGTCACACCATTGCCGCCCTGGTCGATCGAAAGCACTGGTTCGCCGAAATGCAACGCAGCACCGTGTTCGGCGGCCAGTTTCAGATAGCCCATGATCGCGGCTTCAGGCCTGACATAGCCGCCCTGCGGATCGAGCAGCCCGATCTCGCCGTCATCGAGAGCGAAGGCCGGAAACCGCCGCGCCATCTCCTGCTTGTCGAGGATCTGATGCGCGAGGCCATGCATCTCGCAGGACGCCCTGGTTCCGCTGACGATCTTGCTGTCCGGCGCGCCGATCTGCAGTACGCCGGTGACGGTCAGGATATCGGTTCGCAGCTGCGCTTCCAGCGCCCGCCAGTTTTCATAGGCGCGCTGCAGCAGCGGCACATAGGACGGGTCTTCGAAGTATCCGAGCCGGATGAGACGGCTGTCGCCATGCGACGAGCTGAGCGGATGGGCCGGGAAATAGGCTTCCAGCCCGATGACTTTGGCGCCGCGCGATGCCGCAAAGGCGGCTGCCGAACTCCCCATGGCACCAAGACCGATGACGGCGACATCGAATTCTACAGACATGTCCATTCTCTCATTCGCCCGGCTGATGGGCTGATATCAGGGTTCGGAGCGCCTCGATATCGCCATGCAACGGCCGGTCATCATGGTAACGGCCGGCAACGCCGCGCACCATCGCGTAGATGGCGCCGGTTCCGGCAGCTCGCTCGCCATTAGCGGCAACGAAGTCATGGGCTTGTGCCGCCGCCATCAATTCGACGGCGAGGATATATTCGGCGTTGTCGATGATGGCGAGCAGCTTGTTCGCCGCCGCCGTCGGATGGGCCAGGAAGTCCTCCTGCAAACCGGAGGTGATGCCGCCGTCGAGCGAGGCGGGTGCCGCGAGACGGCGATTTTCGTTGGCAAGTGCCGCAGCGGTATATTGCGCGATCATGAAGCCGGAATGGCTGCCGGCATCGCTGGCGAGAAACGGCGGCAACCCGCTGACAAGCGGATTGACCAGCCGGTCCGCGCGCCGCTCGCTCATTGCGCCGATCTGCGCGATCGCGATTGCGAGAGCATCGGCGGCCTGCGCCAGGGCGGGCGCCACGGCATGCGCTTCGGAGGAAACAATGGGATGATCAGGCGTCCCGGAGACCGCAGGGTTGTCGGTCACGGAAGCAAGCTCCTGATCGACGATCCGCGCCGTCTCCTCGAACACGTCCCACGCAGCGCCGTGGGCGTGGGGCACCGAGCGGAGGCTGAGCGCGTCCTGCGTCCGTTTGCCCTTGGCAGCCGCGACCAACGCGCTGCCTTTCAAGCGGGAGCGTAAGCGCTCGCCTACCTTTGCTATACCTTTGGAGGGGCGAAGCGCCAGCACCGGCTCTTCGAAAGCGGCTGTCTGACAACCCACGGCTTCTAGCGTCAGCGCTGCGGCGCCGTCGGCCCAATCGAGCAGCCGTTCGGCGCGGGACAGGGCAACGGAAGACAAGCCCGTTGCGCAGGCCGTTCCGTTGACGAGGCTCAGACCTTCCTTGGCCTGAAGCACAAGCGGCGCGAGCCCGAGTGCGGCGAGCGCCTCGCGACCCGTCATCCGCCGTCCGCCGACGGTGGCATGGCCCTCGCCGATCAGCACCAGAGCCGAATGGGCGTTATGCGTGAGGTAGCCCGCCGATCCCTTGGACGGCATATCGGGAATGCAGTCCTTCGCGAGGAACGCCGTGAGATGTTCGAGGATTTCAAGGCGCACGCCGGAATGGCCGTGGCCGAAATTGGCGATCTGCGCAGCGATGATCGCGCGCACTTCGCACGGTCCCAGCAGAGGACCGACACCGCAGGCGTGGCTCAGAATGATATTGCGCGACAGGCGGCTCTGCGAGGTGCGATCAACGACCGTGTCGGACAAAGCGCCGACCCCGGTATTGATGCCATAGGCCCTGACGCCGCTTTCAACGATGCTCTCCACGATCTGTCTGGCGCGGGCGACACGGTCGCGTGCTGCGGCCGACAAGGCCAGAGCTCCACCCTCGCCGACGCGGGCGACATCGCGCCACGACAGACGTTCATGCAGGACGATGGTCATTGGCCGGTTCCGAAATGGCCGATGAACTGGCGGAAGGCCGGTGTGGCCGCACTGCCGAACATATCGTCCGGCGCGCCGCTGCTTTCGATCAGGCCTTCGCGCATGAAGACGACGCGGTTGGAAACGTTGCGAGCAAAGCTCATCTCGTGGGTGACGACGAGCATCGTCATGCCTTCCTCGGCCAGCGCGCGCATGACGCGCAGCACTTCGCCGACCAATTCCGGATCGAGCGCCGAGGTCGGTTCATCGAACAGCATCACCTTGGGCCGCATGGCCAGCGCACGCGCAATGGCAGCGCGCTGCTGCTGGCCACCGGAAAGATGCGCCGGATAGGCGTGGCGCTTGTCAGCGATGCCGACCTTTTCCAGCAGCGCCTCGGCTTCGGCAATACACTCAGCCTTCGGGCGCTTCAAAACGTGGACCGGTCCTTCAATGACGTTCTGCAGGATCGTCATGTGAGACCAGAGATTGAAGCTCTGGAACACCATGCCGAGCTCGGAACGGATGTGGTCGACCTGCTTCTGGCTGGCAGGACGGCTGCTGCCGTTCTTGTGCACCATTCGGATCTGCTCGCCATCGACCCAGATCTCGCCATCGCTCGCGGTTTCCAGGAGATTGATACAGCGCAGGAAGGTCGACTTTCCCGAGCCGGAAGCGCCAAGCAGCGAAATGACGTCGCCGTCCTGGGCCTCGAGGGAAATGCCGCGCAGGACCTCATGGGTGCCGAAGCTCTTGCGGATGTTGCGGACGGAAAGGCGTGTCACACCGGGCATCGCGGTTGCTCCTTAGGCCTTGAGTGCCGGCGGGATGGCGCGGCGGTGTTTGGAGAGTGAATATTCGAGCAGCGCCATGGCCTGCAGGATGATGAAGTTCAGCACCAGATAGATGATGGCGGCGCACAGGAAGACTTCCATGGTGCGATAGGTCTGCGAAATCAGCCGCTGCGCGACACCGGTGACTTCCCAGACGGTGACGAGACTCGCAAGCGCTGTCGATTTCATCATCAGCACGATCTCGGTGGAATAGGCAGGCAGCGCATGACGGAAGGCGATGGGCGCGATGATGCGCCGGATCATCAGCATGCGCGGCATGCCGATGGCGCGGGCCGCCTCGATCTCCTTCGGCGAAACGGCGCGGATGCCGCTGCGGAAGATTTCCGCCGAATAACCTGCCGTGCAGAGCGCCAGCGAAAGCACGGCGCAGACCATCGGCTCGCGCAGGAAGGGCCAGAGGAAGGAGTAGCGGATGACGCCGAACTGACCAAGCCCGTAAAAGACCAGGAACATCTGGATCAGTAGCGGCGAGCCGCGAAAGATGAAGATGTAGCCCTTAGCGAAACCGGCCAGCAACGGATTGCCACTGACACGAAGCGAGACGATGACGAGCGCCAGCAATCCGCCGAAAAAGATCGACAGCGAAAACAGGATCAGCGTCGTCGGCACTGCTTTCAGCAGCGTCACCATGGTGGAGAACAGAAATTCGAAATCCATCACGCTTGCCCCATCGCCGACGCAGGCATGCTGCGGTTTGCGCGCCGTTCGGCGGTGTTGAAGACCCGGTCCGAGAGACTTGTGAGCAGCAGATAGAGAAGGCCGCCGGCGATGAAAAACAGGAAATACTGGCGCGTCGAGCCTGCGGCCACCTGGCTGGTGCGCATCAGCTCGGCGAGGCCGGTGACGGAGATCAGCGCAGAATCCTTGAGGCTCAACTGCCAGACATTGCCGAGACCGGGGATCGCGAAGCGCAGGACCTGCGGAATGATGACGCGCCGCAGGCGCAGCACGCGCGGCATGCCGATCGCCGATGCCGCTTCCAGCTCTCCCTTGGAGATCGCCAGAAAGGCGCCGCGATAGACTTCCGCCTGATAGGCGCCGGAGATGATGCCGACGGCAAGGGCGCCGGCGGCAAAAGAGGGCAGACCGAGGAAGCCCTCGTAGCCCAGCCATTGACCGACGGATGTCACCGCCGCCGAGCCGCCGAAATAGATCAAATAGATGATCAGCAATTCAGGCACGCCGCGAAACACGGTCGTATAGATATTACCGAGCGTCACCAACAGCATGTTGCCGGAGAGTTTGGCCGAGGCGATGATGGTGCCGAGTACGGCGCCGATCGCCAGCGCAGTCGCGGTCACGGCGAGCGTCATCAAGGTTGCAACAAGCAACAATGCGCCCCAACCGTTCGGGCCGAAGCCCAAGAATCCTAAGGTTCCCATTGCGTCCGTTCCCGTCGATAGCGGCTTCAGGCGTCGAGATTATCACAGGCGTCTCCGGCAAGGTGCCGGAGACCGTATCGGTGATAGCCCGAAGGTTGCTTATTGCGGGCTGACGTCGACCTTGAACCACTTCATCGAGAGGGTCTTGACGGTACCGTCGGCCAGCGCGGACTTGATGGCTTCGCTGAACTTGTCGCGCAGGTCGGTGTCTTCCTTCCGGATGCCGAGACCTTCGCCCTCGCCCCAAATCGAGCCGGCGATTTCCGGGCCGGTGAAGGCAAGCGTATCGTTTGCCGACGCGAATGCGTTGTTGAAATAGACCGCGTCGTCGAAGCCGAGATCGATACGGCCGTTCTGCAGATCGAGATCGCGGTCGGCGCCGGTCTTGTATTCGCGGATTTCGGCGATCGAGCCGAAGTTGTCATAGACGAACTTCGCATAGACGGTCGCGGCCTGGATGCCGATCGTCTTGCCCTTGAAGGCTTCCTTCAGCGCATCGATTTCCTTCACGCCGGTCTGGCCGGGCGTCATCTTGATCGTCACGCCGGTACCGGCGGCATTTGCCAGCGGGCTATCCTTGGCGGTCGCGAAAGCGGCAGGCGTCGCGGCATAGGGAACGGTGAAGTCGATGATCTTCTTGCGCTCGTCGGTGATCGACAGCGCATCCATGATCACATCGAACTTGCCGGCATTCAGCGCCGGGATCATGCCGTCCCAGTCGGACGCGACAAGCTTGCATTCGATCTTGGCGCGCTCGCAGAGCACCTTGGCCAATTCCGGCTCGAAGCCGCCGAGCGTGCCGTCGGCGTTGGTCATGTTCCAGGGTGCGTAGGCACCCTCGAGGGTAATCGTCGCAGTCTTCCAGTCCTTGGCGAGAACCGGCGTCGCGAGAGCGGAGATTGCCACCGCTCCAGACACGATGATGCTATGCAATTTCATGTTCCAAACTCCTCTGAAATTCGATTGACCGTCTTTCCTGCCGATCTCCGCCGGCTTGCCTTTTGCGAAGATCAGATCTCGCCGAAGGTTGTATAGGGTACCATATGAATAATTTTGTGATATGCAAGATGGAAAGTTGAGTTTTGCGGCAGTTGCTGTCGATGCCAAGGGATTAGGCAATGAAACGTGCCGGTGAAATGAAGCGGGAATTGGCCGAGAATGACGCGACCCCGCTTTATGCGGGCGTCAAGCAGATCATTCTCGACAGGATTCACAGCGGCGAGTGGCCGCCCAAATACCGCGTGCCCTCGGAAAACGAGCTGGTTGTCGAGCTTGGCGTCAGCAAGATGACCGCCAACCGGGCGCTTCGCGAGCTTGCCAGCGAGGGCGAACTGGTGCGCATTCAAGGCGTCGGCTCGTTCGTTGCCGAGCGCAAGGGCGTCTCCGCCCTCTTCGAAGTGCGCAACATCGCCGAGGAGATCGCCGAGCGCGGCCACGCCCATGAAGCGGCGGTTATCGTGCTGGCGCAGGAGACTGCATCGCCTGAAATGGCGGATGCATTGGGCCTGGAGATCGGCTCGGCGGTGTTCCATTCACTCGTCGTCCACAGCGAAAACGGCGTCCCGGTGCAGATCGAGGACCGCCATGTCCACCCGGATGCCGCCCCTGATTACCTCACGCAGGATTTCCGCAGCAAGACGCCGAACGCTTACCTCTCGGAAGTCGCACCGCTGACGGGCTCGGAACACATTGTCGAGGCGGTCATGCCGCAGCCTTGGGAATGCAAGCTGCTGACGATCCTGAAGTCCGAACCCTGCCTGACAATCCGCCGGCGGACATGGTCTTCACGCGGCGTCGTGTCCGTCGCGCGCCTCATCTATCCTGGCCACCGCTACCGGCTGGAAAGCCGCAACGGCGTAGAAGCCAAGTAGTTGTATATGGGAGTTAACGGCGATTTAGCCGTTTACCGCTTGTCGGCGTAGTCGCTGCGGACGATCCCGTGACGCTGCATCTTGTCGTAGAACGTCTTTCTCGGGATGCCGAGGGCGGCGATCGTCTGCTGCACGTTGCCGCCGAACGAGGTCAGTGTATCGCGAATGATCCCGGCCTCGTAGTGATCAAGCCGCTCGGGCAGCGGCACGCCGCCGGAAGCACCGGGATCGGCCTTCGGCGGTTCGGGCTCGGCTGGCTGCATACCGAGGACAGTTCGCTCGGCAAAATGCGAGAGTTCGCGAACATTGCCCGGCCAGTCATGTTCCCGCAGATAGCGGCTGACGGCTGCCGTGATCTGCGGCACATCGCGCTCGAAGCGGCGGGCCGCCCGCTCGGCAAAATAGCTGAAAAGCAGCGGAATATCGTCGCGCCGCTCGCGAAGCGGCGGGATCGCCAGCGTCACCACGTTCAGACGGTAATAGAGATCCTCGCGAAAGCTCTGGCGCTGCGCGGGATCGCCGAGATCGACCTTCGCTGCCGCAACGATGCGCAGATCGACGGGGCGCACCTCGTTGGTTCCGAGCGGCGTCACCTGACGCATCTCAAGCACGCGCAGCATCTGCACCTGCGTCGACAGCGGCATGCTCTCGATCTCATCGAGAAACAGCGTCCCGCCGCTCGAATGCTCGATCCGCCCGACACGTTTCTTCTGCGCGCCGGTAAAGGCGCCGGGCTCGTGGCCGAAAAGCTCGCTCTCGATGATCTGTTCGGGAAGCGCGCCGCAGTTCAGCGCCACGAAATTGCCCTTCGAACGGCGGCTCCAGCCATGCAGCAGGCTCGCCACAACCTCCTTGCCGCTACCGGTTTCGCCGGTGACAAGCACATCGACATCGGTATCGGCGATCTGGCGCAGCATATGGCGCAGGCGCTCCATCACAGGGGTCTGCCCAATCAGCGGCATGCCCGGGTCGGCCTGCTGCGCGGCTTCGCGGAGATTGCGATTTTCGATCACCAATGCCCGCGTCTCGGCCGCACGCCGCACACATTGAATCAGCCGCTCGGTGGCAAACGGCTTGGCGATGAAATCATAGGCGCCGTCCTGGATCGCCTTGACGGCCATCTGGATATCGCCGTGGCCGGTCATCAGGATAACCGGTAGCTCGGCGTCGAGCTGGCGGATGCGCTCGAACATCTGCAAGCCGTCGAGGCCGGGCATGCGGATGTCCGACACCAGCACGCCCGGAAATGTACGGTCGAGCTTGCCGAGCGCTTCCATCGCCGACGTGCAGAGCGTCACGTCGAAGCCGGCGAGATCGAGCGTCTGCCCGGTGGCGCGCGACAGATCCTTGTCGTCGTCAACGAGGATGACCGGGGCTGCCTTGCTCATGCCGAAACCTTCTTCAGATGGACGATAAAGCGGGTGCCGTCGGCCCCACTCTCGACATCGATGCTGCCGCCATAGTCGGAGACGATGTCCTTGGAGATCACGAGGCCGAGACCGAGGCCTTTTTCCTTGGAAGAGTTGAAGGGTTCGAACAGGGCTTCGAGAATATCGGGGGCAATGCCCGGACCGTTATCGGCGACCGAAATGGCAACGCCGTCGCCGGAAACACCTGCCGAAACAGTCACCCGGCCGCCATCGCGCGCCTCCACGGCTTCCAGCGCATTCTGAAACAGGTTGATGAAGACCTGTTCCAGCCGCAGCCGGGTGCCCATCACCTGCAGGCCTTCAGGGACAGCCTCGACGGTCAGCATCTCCAGCCGGCCGGTGAATCGGCTGCGCAGCAACATCAGCGCGCCGTCTATCATCTCCTCGACGCCAACCGCTTCGGGCGCCGTTCGTCCGCGCCGGGCGAGTGCCTTCAGATCCTCGGTGATGGTCCCAATCCGCTCGGTCAGTCCGGCAATCAGCGCAAGGTTCTCCGCAACCGGTTCTGTCTGCTGGCGCTTGAGATAGACCGCGGAATTGTCGGCATAGGCACGGATCGTCGCGACCGGCTGATTGATCTCATGGGCGACACCGGCCGCGATCTGGCCGAGGATCGCCAGCCGGTTGGCATTGACCAGATCCTGCTGGACGCTCTGCAACCGTGCATCGGTCGCCCGGTGACGGGTGATCTCGGCCTCGAGGCTATCGCGCGTCCGGCTGAGATCACGCGTCCGCTCGGCAACACGCTGCTCCAGCTCTTCGCGCGCCAGCTGCTCGCGCACGATGGTCATCAGCGCCACATCCCTGCGCCGGAGCCAGATGGCGGCAATGGCAATCACGGTCAAAAGCGCCAGCGCCGTCACCAGCAGGGCCTCGCGCACGGCCGCAGCCACCGGCAATTCGACCGGCAACAGATACTGAAACGTCCAGTTCGTCGAAGGCACCGGCGCTATGATCTTGAGATAGGTCGCAGCCCGGCCACCCGGAAGGATGGCGCGGATCAGCAGCGCATCGGCGCCCAGCGCTTTCACCGGCTGGAAAGGCAGAGGCAAAAGCGGCGCATCGCCGAACTGCAGGCTCTCGCGGATCGAATGCAGGCTATCGGCAGCAAGCGCTTCCGACGTCATGAACCGCCAGGAGGGCACGCTGGTGATCAGCACCACGTTGTTCTGATCGACCACGAAGGCCGGACGCTGCGTGTCGCTCCAATCGCTCTCCAGCTGATCGAACTCCATCTTGACGACAACGACGCCAAGCGGTGCAGATGCAGGCCCGATACGGTGCGAGATATAGAGCCCGGGGCGTTTGCTGACGGAACCGAGCGCAAAATGCTCGGCCATCCCCTCCCGCATGCCGCGGGTGAAATAGCTGCGGAACGTGTAGTCGTTTCCGACGAAACTCGTCGCCTCGTGCCAATTGCTGGCCGAAACCGCGATACCATCCGCGTTGACCACGTAGATGACGGCGGCATTGGTGCCCTTGACCAGATCTTCCAGCTTGCCGCTCAACGCATCCTTCTTTTCCTGACCGGACTGGGTCAGCGCGTCCTCCACATCGCGGTCACGCGACAGCAGAAGGGGCAGCGCACGCGGCCGCTCCAGAACGGCTTGAAGCAGGGCAACCTTCAGATTGGCATCGGTGCGGCCCTGCTGTTGCAGCGCCGAAAGTGCTGCGGAACGCCCATAGATCGCCGCAGCGGTCAGTGCGGCAGCCGCGATCAGCGCCGATATTAGCGCAAAGACGACCCACGTCCGGCGAATACCGAGGCGAAGGCGCGCGTCTTCCGCGGATGGAGAGGCTATGCCCATTGCCGATATTGAGCACAAAACCGCACTTCATTCAATATAGGCCGTGCGGATTTACGCACATTCCGCATCAGACGACTTGCGCACCAATGTATAGTCTCAAAACAAATCAATGCCTTAGTCAGTATTTCCGAGTCTGGCACGCCGATTGCTGATCGTTCTACGACGAAACGCAATTCGCCCCGGGAGAGCCAAATCCTTGGTTGGGGCTTCATGGAGGATATCATGGACATTGCACACCAAGACACGCAGCCGCGTGCGCCTCTGCCGTTCTACCGGCATCTTTACGTACAGGTGATCGCCGCCATTGTCGCCGGCATCCTGCTCGGCCACTTCTATCCGGATACCGGTACGGCGCTGAAGCCGCTCGGCGATGCTTTCATCAAGCTCGTGAAGATGATCATCGCCCCGGTTATTTTCCTGACGGTCGCGACCGGCATTGCCGGAATGTCAGATCTGAAAAAGGTCGGACGCGTTGCCGGCAAGGCGATGATCTACTTCCTCGTCTTCTCGACGCTGGCGCTCGCCGTCGGCATGCTGATCGCCAACGTTCTGCAGCCGGGCGCCGGAATGCATATTTCCGCCGCCTCGCTCGATGCGAATGCCGTCTCCAGCTATGCCAGCAAGGCGCATGACGCGACCATCACCGGCTTCCTGATGAACATCATTCCGGACACGATCGTCGGCGCCTTCGCCCAGGGCGATATCCTGCAGGTGCTGTTCTTCTCGGTGCTCTTCGGTATCGCGCTCGGCATGGTCGGCGATCGCGGCAAGCCAGTTCTCGACTTCCTGAACGCGTTGACTGCACCGATCTTCCGTCTTGTCGCCATCCTGATGAAGGCAGCGCCGATCGGCGCGTTCGGCGCCATGGCCTTCACCATCGGCAAATACGGCATCGGCTCGATCGCCAACCTCGCCTTCCTGATCGGCACGTTCTACCTGACGTCACTGCTCTTCGTTATCGTCGTGCTCGGCGCTGTTGCCAAGTACAACGGCTTCTCGATCTTCGCGCTGATCCGCTACATCAAGGAAGAGCTTCTGCTGGTTCTCGGCACCTCGTCGTCGGAAGCCGCCCTTCCCGGCCTAATGCAGAAGATGGAACGGGCCGGCTGCAAGCGATCCGTCGTCGGTCTGGTCATCCCGACCGGCTATTCGTTCAACCTCGACGGCACCAACATCTACATGACGCTGGCAGCCCTGTTCATCGCCCAGGCAACCGACACGCCGCTCACCTTCGGCGACCAGATCCTGCTGCTGCTCGTCGCGATGCTGAGCTCCAAGGGTGCCGCAGGCATCACCGGCGCCGGCTTCATCACGCTTGCGGCAACACTATCGGTCGTCCCGTCCGTCCCGGTGGCCGGCATGGCGCTGATCCTCGGCATCGACCGCTTCATGTCGGAATGCCGCGCCCTCACCAATTTCGTCGGCAACGCGGTCGCGACCGTCGTCGTCGCCCGCTGGGAGAACGAGCTGGACGAAGGCATGCTGGCCCGCGCGCTCTCCGGTCAAGCGACCGAAGAACCTGTCCCGGTTCTTCAGGCCGCCGAATAATTCCTCCCAGGGAAGAGACCCGGTCTCCGGAAGGCCCGCCGCTTGCGGCGGGCTTTTTCCGTTTGCGGACAGCGCCACGGGAATTGCTTGACGGCTTCCGGGGCCAGGGCATTCTCTATGCCTGATAAGGCCAGCGTGATCTCACCCTATGAAAGAGCTGAAGATGAAGCTGCTATTGCTTGGCGCAACGGGACTGGTCGGCAACAAGGCATTGGAATTGGCACTTGCCAACGCCGCGATCTCCGAAGTCATCGCACCGACAAGAACGCCGCTGCCTGCCCGCGACCGGTTGTTGAACCCCGTTGCCCCGCGTCTGGAGGCGCTTGTTCAAACCTCCATATCGTACCAGCCGGACGCAATCCTGTGCGCGCTCGGAACAACACAGGCCAAGGCTGGTTCGAAGGAAGCATTTCGCTACGTCGACCACGAATTACCGGTCGCGTTCGGCCAAGCGGCGTTTGACGCCGGGGTCGAAACCTATGCCATCGTCAGCGCCGTTGGCGCATCGGAAAAGTCCATGAACTTCTATTCGCGGACGAAAGGCGAGGTCGAGCGGGACATCCGGAATATCGGTTTTCGATCCCTGACGATCTGCAGGCCGAGCCTGATCGGCGGAGAGCGTAGCGAGACGCGGCGGGCGGAGAGAGCGGCACTCGCCATGGTTCGGCTTCTGGCGCCGGTCCTGCCGAAGAAGTTCCATCTCAATCCGGCGGAAAGGATTTCCGCAGCCGCGCTCGACGCGGTCATCGCCGCAAAGCCGGGCTGCCACTTCATCTATGCCGAGCAGATGCGCTGACCTCGTTCGTCGAATAGAATCTAGGCCGTCGTCAGTTTCTCGATCGTCTGCAGATTGATCACCGCCTTAATCGGCAGATGATCAGAGGCAACGCGCGACAGTGGCGTGTCATGCGCTTCGATCGTCGTCAGAACGCCCTTGCGGTTGGCGATGATGCGATCGAGCGCCAGGATCGGCAGACGCGCCGGGAAGCTTGGAACAGCCGGCGGCTGCGGCCCGAAAGCCGATTGAAAGCTATTCAGCGACGAGCGGTCGCCCAGCCGCCACTCGTTGAGATCGCCAAGCAGGATGGTCGGCATCTCGTGCCGGTCGGCCATCAGTTCGACCAGCATCTGCGCCTGACGGGCGCGCGAATGGCGCAGCAGGCCGAAATGCGCTGCGATGATGCGCAGTGCCCCGCCACGCTCCAACTCGATTTCGGCCACCAGCGCCCCGCGCGGCTCAAGGCCGGGGAGCTTGATCTGGTGGACGTCGCGCACCAGGCCTTTCTTGAAGAGCACGACATTGCCATGCCAGCCATGCGCCTTCGCCATGCCAGTGATCGGCACCGGGATAAGGCCGGTCTCGCGCTCCAGCCGGGCAAGATCGAGAATGCCGGTGCGCTCGCCGAAACGCGTATCGGCCTCCTGAAGCGCGATCAGGTCGGCATCAATCTCGTGGATGACGCGGCTGGTCCGCTCAGGGTCGAACCGCCGGTCAGCGCCGACGCATTTGTGCACGTTGTAGGAGGCGATCAATGTGCCTTCGGCACGCGGCCGCGCTTCGGCAAGGGCGGCGTCAAGCCGCTTCTTCCTGTTGCGGATCGAGGCCAGGATGCTGGCGGGGATACTGTCTTTTCTGGCATGCATCGGAGTGGGCAAAGGCTCCGTTGATCGAAAATAGCTCTCCCGGGATTATAGGCGGCACAGCGGAAGCTGCCATAGGGGAAGCGCAGAAAATCAGAGATAGGGCGAGCCGAGCCAGAGAACCTTCTCGACGAGACGGACCAGGAAGGGCCGGGCGCGCAAGCCCTCCAGCGTCACCGGCGTTGCCGTGCGCAGCACCTCTTCGGCGTGCTCGTCGATCTCGGCTGCAAATCCCTCGTTGAACACTTCAAGATCGATCTCGAAATTCAGACGCAGCGACCGCGGATCGATGTTGGAGGAACCGACATAGGCCCAGGCGCCATCGACCGTCATCAGCTTGGAATGGCTGAAACTGCCGGTCGCCCGCCAGATGCGGCAGTAATTCTTGAGGATCTGGTCAAACTGCGCCGTCATTGCCCGGTCGACCAGCATCAGATTGTTGACGGCGGGAACGATGATATCCACCTCGACGCCGCGCCGCGCCGCCGTCACCAGCGCGCTGATCAGTTCGCGGTCCGGCAGGAAATAGGGAGACATGATGCGGATCGATTTTCGGGCGACCGAGAAGGCACCCATCAGCATCTTGTGATTGGTTTCAACGCTGCGGTCCGGCCCCGATGCAACGACGCGCATGAACACCGGATCACCCGGCTCGCGCTCCGGCGTGGCGGTCTGCCAAGCCGCGCTGTTCAAAAGCTCGCCGGTTGCAAACCGCCAGTCTTCGGCTGCGACATCGAACAGATCGGCGACGGCCGGACCGGTGACGGAAAAATGCGTGTCGCGGGCATAGTTCTCGCCCGACATCTCCTCGCTGAACCCTTCGCGGATATTCATCCCGCCGGTCAGCGCCAGCCGCCCATCGACAATGACGATCTTGCGGTGGGTCCTGAGATTCGCATAGGGCAGCCTGAGGCCCATGATGACGTTGCCGTTGAAGACCGAAACGGTGACGCCGCCCTCGGCGAGATAGCCGAGGATGCTCGGCACCGAATAACGGGCGCCGACGGCGTCGATCAGGACCCGCACCTCCACGCCGCGCTTGACGGCCGCTATCAGCGCATCGGCGATCCTGAGGCCGATCCTGTCGCGGTCGAAGATGTAGGTCTCAAGCAGGACACTGCGCTCGGCACCATCGATCGCCGCCTTCATGGCGCGATAGGCATCGTCACCCGTTTCCAGCATGTCGATCGTGTTGCCCGTTGTCAGCGGGTTGCGCGCAACGCGGTCGCCGAGCGTCTGCATGGCGGCAAAGCGATAACCATAGCCGCTGATCACCATCTCCGCATCGGCATCGAAAGTCTCGAGCTCGTCCAGCGCCGCATCGGGCAGCAGTTCATCGCGCCGGATACTCAGCGACTTGCGGCGGATGCGATTGACGCCGGCAATGGCGTAGAGCACCGCACCGACGATCGGCGACAGGATGATGACGCCGACCCAGCCGATCGCGGCGCGCACTTCCTCCTTGGTCATGGCGGCGTGAATCGCCGCCGCGGCTCCCATGGCGATCGAGATGATGAAAAGAATATGCGGCCAGTAGGTCGAGATGAGATAAAACATCGCTCAGGAATATAGCCGCGAAACGGCGGCGTTCAATTCGCCACTCTTCGCGTCAGGCGTGAATCTTTCGTGCAGATGTGAAATGCGGTCAGGCAAGAGCGAAAACCACCGATTCCGGCGGCAATCCTTCCCCATGCGCCTCGCGGATCAGCTCAAAGATCGTCTGGCCATTGACCGCGGGCAGCGTCATCGGCAGCGACGTGAGGTTGGCCCGCAGTTGAAGTCTTGCGCCGTCCATCGCCCAGTCGATCGCCAGGGCGCCATCGCCGGTTTCCAGCGCCTCGGCCTGCATCCGCGGTGTCCGCTTCAGCAGCGGCACGACATGCTGTTGCCGGATCCGCGCCAGCTCCGCGACGAACGCTTTCCGGCGCCTGCCATCGACAGCCTCGGCGCGCTGCCATTGCAGGGCTGAGCCATCGAAGGTCGCGCGCGCATTGGGGTCCGGCAGCGTCTCCTTCGATTGGCCTTCCTTCAGACCACCGAAGCCTTCAGCTTCCGTCATGCGGCCTTTGCGGATCATATCGCCGAGTTCGCCGGCATAGTCGCAGAAGAAATAGAAGGGCTGCGTCTCCCCATATTCCTCGCCCATGAACAGGAACGGGATCTGCGGCGCCAGCATCATGATCGCTGTCAGCGTCTCCACCATCGGCGGCCGGGACAGGCTCAGCAAACGCTCGCCAAAGGCGCGATTGCCGATCTGGTCGTGGTTCTGCAGGAAATTCACGAAGGCTTCGGGCGGCAGATAGACACGCTCGTCGCGCGGCAGTTCCGGTGGATCGGCACGGTCGGGATAGACGAAGCCATGCTGCAGGGCGAGCTTGGTCTTTTCCCAGAGGTCGGCGGCAAAGGGCTTGTAGTGACCGTTGTCCTCGCCGGTTGCGATGATATGCGCGACATGGTGGAAATCGTCGTTCCATTCGGCCGTGTAGGTCTTGACCTCGCCTTTCTCGTCGCGCTCCAGAAGACTGACGAGATTGCGCTGATCCTCGACGACCAGATGAACCTTTCGGCCGGGGAAAGCCGCACGCACTTCTTCCGACAATTCTTCGAGGACATGGCGCTCCGACAGGTCATGGATCTGTTCGACGGCATCGAGCCGCAGGCCATCAAGCTGAAATTCGCCGATCCAATAGAGTGCGTTGTCGATGAAATAGCGGCGCACCGCGGGCTGAGCGAAATCGATTGCCGCTCCCCACGGTGTCTGGCGGTCGGCGCGGAAGAAATCCGGGGTATAGCCATGCAGGTAGTTTCCTTCGGGGCCGAAGTGATTGTAGACGACATCGAGCAGCACCATGATGCCGCGGGCATGCGCTGCATCGATGAAGGCGCGAAAATCATCCGGTGTCCCGTAGGCCGAATGCGGCGCGTAATGCAGCACCCCGTCATAGCCCCATCCGCGCTCGCCGGAAAACTGCGCCACCGGCATCATTTCGATTGCCGTGATGCCGGTCTCGGCGAGATGATCAAGCTTGCCGATCGCGCTTGAGAACGTACCCTCGCTGGTAAAGGTGCCGACATGGATCTCGCTGATGACCGCCTCTTCCCAGTCCCTTCCCTTCCAGTCGGTCCGCCAGCGATAGCCACTGGCCGGCACCAGCGACGGTCCATGTACATCGCCGCGCTGCTGGCGCGAGGCGGGGTCGGGCACGGCGCGTCCATCTCCGAGAACGAAGACGTAATCCTGTCCTTCGAGCGGTCCGGACACGCGCGTCTCGAACCAGCCGTCACCGGTGTTTTCCATCTCATGGGCGGCGCCAGCCAGCTGCAGAACAACCGCCGCTTCTCCCGGTGCCCAGAGGCGGAATTTGATTGCATCGCCATCTGTTTGTGGTCCCCAGGCGTGCCTTGCATTTCCCGTCATGCCGTCCCCTCGTCGCGGATATCAGAACATGGTTTGAAATCCACGATCGCGCCGGTTGTTCCATGATGGCGAGCTGCCGAACATTAGAAAGTGGAAAAGCACAAGTTTTGTGCAGTACCTCTCAAAATTGCAGGCTGCCAGCGAGCAAAACTGCCCATTTATATTGCACCGCAAACAATATTTTGCAGTGTGTCAAAATTCTTCTTGAAACTGCATGATTCCTCTGGAACCATCCCATATAGTCTAGCGTTTGACTGCGGCATGTTGTGACGGGAGATCAGCGATGGCAGAAACTCGCGACGAGTGGATCAAGAAGCGTGCATATTCCCTCTGGGAAGAAGAAGGCCACCCGACGGGGCGCGATTCAGTTCATTGGGAACAGGCAAGGAAAGAGCGCGAGACGCTCGAGACCTCTGCCGCATCCAAGGACGGCACCGAAGTCAAGACCAGGGCAAAGCGGACTGCAACGGCCGGCGCCAAGACCAATGGCGCCGTGAAGGCCGTGGCCGCACCCAAGAAGACGGCAAGCCGCAAATCGGTTTAGCCTGACATCATTTATCCGATCTTCGCAGACGCGCGGAAACTCGCGTCTGCATATTTGTGTCATATATCTGAATTACTTGCGTTTTATGGTGTGATTCATGGAGCAGACAGCTCCCCGGGGGATCGATCAGGCCAAATGAAGACCACAATCTGGCATCTTCAAAATATTGCCGCGAAATGGCCACGAATGGCGGAACCAAAACCCGCCTGGAATGTTATTGGCGGGAATGGGAGAACCGCCATGAACAAAGGCTATTTCGACGTCATCCTCGTGTCCCTCATCGTAGCCAGCTGCTACATGTTCATAGCGCCGGTGTGAGGGAACAATGCTTGTCCTGACGATCGCCGCGCTGGCCTATTTTCTGCTCGCTATCGGGCTGGTGATTGTCATCGACAATATGGTCGGCTTCGTCTTTCCAGAGCGCCGCCCGGCATCCGGCGGCTTCTTCGATCTGACCAAGGCGATCGCGGTCGCCCAGCGCTTCGGCCGCAAGTAGTTTCCCCATCTCCGGCAGTCCTTCGCGCGCAAGAATACACGCGTGTTAAGCTTATTTTCCGTCAGGCCTTTCCCAATACGTGCGACCCTCTATTTTAGCCTGCAATTGGGCAGAATCGCGCTGCGAAAGCAGCGGCATCGCACGGAAGTGAATTTGAATGACGGGGCAGACTGAAGGCGATTGGCCGAAGGGTGGCGGCGGGATCGGCAAAATGCTTCGGGATCCGGAGTTCCGCGCCTCAGGTCTGGGACCTGTCGATCAATGGCCCGCCTCGCTCCGCTTCATCGTCGACGCAGCCCTCGATTCCCGCCATGCGAAGTTCATCGCCTGGGGTCCGGACCTCGCCTTCATCTACAACGACGCCTATGTGCCGATCTTTTCGGAGCGCCATCCACATGCGCTCGGCCGTCCCTTCAAGGAAGTCTGGAGCGATATCTGGCCGCAGTTCGAGCCGATCGTAAAGGCAACGCTTGACGGCCAGGCGCAGCTTTTCGAAGAGCTGCTGGTTCCGATGCGCCGCGGCGGCAAGCTTGCGGATGCCTGGTTCACCTTCTCCTATACGCCGCTGCGCGACGAGACCGGCTCGATCGTCGGCATTCTCTGTGCGACAATGGAAGTCTCTGGCCAGGTCACTGCGAAACGTGGCGAGCGGCGGGCGCTCGATGAACTCCGGATCAAGTCGGATGCGCTGTCGATCGTCAATGCCGCGGGATCGGCGATCACCGCCGAGCTGAATGTCGAGCGTCTGACGCAAACTGCCGTCGATGCCGGCGTGGCATTGACCGGCGCCGAGTTCGGCGCCTTCTTCTACAATGTCGATGACGGCGAAGGCGGCAGCTATATGCTCTACGCCCTGTCGGGCGTTGACCGGAAGAACTTCGAGCGCTTTCCGATGCCGCGCAACACAAAGGTCTTCGCGCCGACCTTCAATGGTGAAGGCGTCGTACGCTCCGACGACATCCTGCTTGACCCGCGCTATGGCAAGAACGCGCCGCATGCGGGAATGCCGAAGGGCCACCTGCCCGTGCGCAGCTATCTCGCCGTCCCGGTCAAGTCGCGCGACGGCTCGGTGATCGGCGGCCTGTTCTTTGGCCATGCGCAACCCGGCCGCTTCAATGATGCCGCGGAATCGAGCCTTGTTAGCCTCGCCGGCCAGGCCGCCGTGGCGATCGACAATGCGCGCCTCGTTCGCGCCCAGGAGATGGAACTCAATCAGCGCCGCAATGTCGAGGAACAGCTCCGGCGGCTGAACGAGACGCTCGAGGTTCGTGTTGCCGCAGAGATCGCCGATCGCCAGCACGCCGAAGCTGCCCTCCAGCAGGCGCAGAAGATGGAATCGATCGGCAAGCTGACCGGCGGCGTGGCGCATGACTTCAACAACCTGCTGCAGGTGATTTCGGGCAATCTCCAGCTGCTCGGCAAGGACGTCTCCAGCAACACCCGCGCCAAGGAGCGTATCTCCAACGCCCTCACCGCTGTCGATCGCGGCTCACGGCTTGCGAGCCAGCTTCTGGCTTTCGGCCGGCGCCAGCCGCTGGAACCGAAGGTGATCAATATCGGCCGCTTCGTCTCGGGCATGGACGACATGCTGCGCCGCGCGCTGGGCGAGGAAATCGAGGTCGAGACCATCGTCTCCGGCGGGCTCTGGAACACCTTTGCCGATCCGATCCAGATCGAGAATGCCCTGCTCAATCTGGCGATCAACGCCCGCGATGCTATGGATGGCTCGGGAAGGCTGACGATCGAGGTCGGCAACGCGTTTCTCGACGATTCCTACAGCCGCACCCATCCCGAGGTCGTCGCCGGCCAATATGTCGTGCTCGCTGTCAGCGACACCGGTTCGGGCATGACGGCTGATGTCATCGAACAGGCTTTCGAGCCGTTCTTCTCCACCAAGCCCGAAGGCAAGGGCACCGGGCTCGGCCTGTCGATGGTCTATGGCTTCGTCAAGCAATCCGGCGGGCATGTGAAGATCTATAGTGAGATAGGCGAAGGCACGACGCTGAAGCTGTATCTGCCGCGCTCCTTCCAGAGCGAGGATCGTATCGCCAGCATCGAGACCGTGCCTGCCGTCGGCGGCACAGAGACCATTCTGGTCGCCGAGGACGACGAGGGCGTGCGCGCCACCGTTGTCGAGATGCTGACCGATCTCGGTTATTACGTGCTGAAGGCCCGCGATGCGCAGAGCGCGCTGACGGTCATCGAGAGCGGCGTCCATATCGACCTTCTGTTCACAGATGTCGTCATGCCCGGCACGCTGAAGAGCCCAGAGCTGGCCCGCATGGCGCGCGAACGGCTTCCGCATGTCGGCGTCCTCTACACATCCGGCTATACCGAAAACTCCATCGTCCATGGCGGCCGTCTGGATCCGGGGCTGGAGCTGCTTTCGAAGCCTTATACCCGCGAAGCGCTGGCCCGGAAGATCCGCCATGTGCTTGCCAATCAGGCCCAGCGCCGCCAGAGCGCCGCAGCGGCAATCAGCGCGCCCGGAACGCCGCCGCGCGAAATCGTCCAGGAAAAGCTCAAGCTGCTGCTGGTCGAAGACGACGCTTTCATCCGCATGGATACAGCCGAGATCCTGCAGGATCTCGGCTATGACGTGATCGAAGCCGAGAGCGGCGAACGCGGCGTCGAAATCCTCGCTGCTGCCTCGGTCGATATCATCGTCGCCGATGTCGGGTTGCCGGGTATGTCCGGCCCCGCCTTCGCCGCCAAGGCGCGTGCGGCATTCCCGTCCGTCGGATTGGTCTTTGCCACCGGCAATAGCAGCCTTCCGGAAGCGGCCCGCTTTGCCGGCTCCGTGTTGCTGACAAAACCCTTCAGCAGCACGGCTCTCGACACAGCCATCAAGACCGCGGCCCAGCAGCGCCCGATCGCCTAGAACCCATCGAGCTTGTGGCTGCCGCTGTTGAACTCGGGATATTTGCGGACGATGTCATCGGTGCTGACGCAGCTGTCGTCGCGCGCGATCAGTTCGACCGCCAGACTGTCGCCGGTATTGAGCGCGCCGCCAGGGTGATAGACGGGAATACGCGCGCCACTGGCGCTGATCAGCACGGCATCGCTGGCGAAGCCGCGTTGCAGCAGCCAGTCGCGCGACGCCATCAGGCGAACGTTGATCTCAAAGGATTGGCCTGTGCCCTTCCTTACCTTGAGGCTGTAGGCCACAGGCGATAGCTGGCCATTCAGATCGATCTTGCCGTTTCCATCGGCTTCGCTGATGTGGTTGTCCATGTCTGTGCTCCTTCCTTTTTGGTCATGAGGTTTCAGGACTCGCCGCCAAAAACGGGGTCAACGCGATTTTTGTTCCGTTTACGTAAGAATCGTACCGCGCCGCGGAATGGACGGAACTTTTCAAGTTCCGGGCGGTTGAAACTTGTTTGGAGCAACAGGAGGCGATGATGCCCAGAGGCGACAAATCGGCCTATACCGGCAAGCAGAAGCGCAAGGCGGAGCATATCGAAGAGAGCTACGAGGATCGCGGGCTCTCCCACGAGGAGGCCGAGCGCCGGGCCTGGGCGACCGTCAACAAGGAAGACGGCGGCGGCAACAAATCCGGATCCGGCCGCGGCAAGACGGACACCCACGTCTCCGCGGGAAAGGGCGGCCGGACCGGCGGCAAAGCCTCTGCCTCACGCACGCCCGCCGAGCGCTCCGCTTCCGCCAGCAAGGCAGCGGCAACTCGCAAGCGCAATGCGCAACACGCTCATCACTGATGGTAAAAGCCGCGCCTGTTGACGGATGCGCCAGCCGCTACACTTCAATGGATGAAACATGGCGTATCTGGCCGGGGAGTTGAATGGCATACGAACTCTATTATTGGGACGGCATACAGGGTCGCGGCGAATTCGTCCGCCTTGCGCTTGAGGAAGCTGGCGCCAGCTACATCGACGTCACGCGGGAGCCCGGCAGAGGCACGGGCGAAATGATGGAAATAATGAAGAGCGGCTCCGGTAGCGACATCCCCTTCGCGCCGCCATTCCTGAAGGACGGTGACCTGATCATTTCCCATGTCGCCAACATCCTGTTCTATCTCGGAGCGAAGCTCGACTGGCGCAGAAGCATGATACGGCGCGCTATGTCCTCAACGGCCTGCAGCTGACAATCACCGATTTCGTCGCGGAGGTGCACGACACGCATCACCCGATCGCGACGTCACTCTACTATGAAGACCAGAAGGAAGAGGCCAGGGCGCGCTCGGCCGAGTTCATCAAGGAACGCATCCCCAAATTTCTCGGCTATTTCGAGCGCGTCATCGCCAACAACCCGAAGGGGCCGGCGCATATCTCGGGCGACAAGCTAACCTATGTGGACCTGTCGCTGTTTCAGGTGCTCAAAGGACTGCGCTATGCCTTTCCCAAAGCGATGAAGGGCTCGGAAGAGGCATATCCGCTGCTGCAGGCGCTGCATGACAGGGTCGAGCAGCGACCGAATATCGCTGCCTACCTGAAATCCGATCGCCGTCTCGCATTCAACGAGAACGGCATTTTCCGCCACTATCCGGAACTGGACAAGGCGGCCTGAGGAGAACCGAGATGCCCCGGCAGACATTCTGGAAAGGCTATCTGAAGCTCTCGTTGGTGACCGCACAGGTGTCGCTGACGCCGGCGACGACGGACAGCAACAAGGTGCGGTTCAACGTTTTGAACCGCAACACCAAGAACCGCGTCGAAAGCCGCTATGTGGACAGCGTTACCCACCGGGCGGTTGCGGCCAGGGAGCAGGTGAAGGGCTATCCGCGCGGCGAGGACGATTATGTGCTGCTCGAAGATGCCGAGCTCGACGAGGTCGGCCTGGAAAGTACGCGGACGATCGATATCGACACATTCGTGCCGCGCGGCTCGATCGACTGGATCTGGTATGACAAGCCGCATTTCCTGGCGCCCGAGGACAAGGTCGGGACCGAGGCTTTCTGCGTCATCCGCGAGGCGATGGCTGCCAATGACGTGGTCGGCATCGCCCGGCTGGTGCTCTATCGGCGCGAGCGCGCGGTGCTGCTGGAGCCGCAGGGCAAGGGCATCGTGCTCTGGACGCTGCATTACGGCGACGAGGTCCGCGAGGCTGTCGGAACGGTCGATATCGACGCCAAGCCCGATGCCAAGGTGCTGGCGATGATGAAGAAGCTGGTGAAGGACCAGACGCAGGACTGGAGCCCCGCCCTGATGCAGGATCCGGTGCAGAAGCGGCTGCAGAGCATCATCCGCGCCAAGCTGAAAACCATGAAAAAGGCGGCGCCGGCCAAGAAGGCGCCTCCGGTCAAATCGACCGGCAACGTCGTCAATATCATGGACGCCCTGAAGAAGAGCCTGGCGAAAGAAAGCGGCCAGCCGAAGCGGCACTGACAGGCCAATTCCGGACCCAAACCGTCGCATTCGGAACGGTGCCTGTTCGCATATGCTCTAATCTGTGAGCACAGCCTGCAGCGGGAGGAGCCCTGCGGGATGGCGGCATTTTCAACGGAGGAGACGAAAATGAGCAAGAATAGAGGCGTAGTCTATCTGCGGCCCGGCAAGGTCGAAGTCCGCGACATCGACGATCCGAAGCTGGAGGCCCCCGATGGCCGCCGCATCGAACATGGCGTCATCCTGAAAGTCATTTCGACCAACATCTGCGGCTCCGACCAGCATATGGTCCGCGGCCGCACGACCGCCATGCCCGGCCTGGTTCTCGGCCACGAAATCACCGGCGAAGTCATCGAAAAAGGCATCGATGTCGAGATGCTCGAGATCGGCGACATCGTCTCCGTTCCGTTCAATGTTGCCTGCGGCCGCTGCCGCTGCTGCAAGTCGCAGGACACCGGCGTCTGCCTGACGGTCAATCCGTCGCGCGCCGGCGGCGCCTATGGCTATGTCGACATGGGCGGCTGGATCGGCGGTCAGGCCCGCTACGTCACCATTCCCTATGCCGACTTCAATCTCCTGAAGATCCCGGATCGCGACAAGGCGATGGCCAAGATCCGCGACCTGACCATGCTGTCCGACATTCTGCCGACCGGCTTTCACGGTGCGGTCCGCGCGGGCGTCGGTGTCGGCTCGACGGTCTATGTCGCCGGCGCCGGTCCTGTCGGCCTTGCTGCCGCCGCCTCAGCCCGCATCCTCGGCGCCGCTGTCGTCATGATCGGTGACTTCAACAAGGATCGTCTGGCGCACGCTGCCAAGGTCGGTTTCGAACCGATCGATCTGTCGAAGAGCGACCGTCTCGGCGACATGATCGCCCAGGTCGTCGGCACCAACGAAGTCGATAGCGCTATCGATGCCGTCGGCTTCGAGGCTCGCGGCCACGCTGGTGGCGAACAGCCGGCGATCGTCCTCAACCAGATGATGGAAATCACCCGCGCCGCAGGCTCGATCGGTATTCCCGGTCTCTACGTCACCGAGGATCCGGGCGCTGTCGATGCCGCCGCCAAGCAGGGCAGCCTGTCGCTGCGCTTCGGTCTCGGCTGGGCGAAGGCGCAGTCCTTCCACACCGGCCAGACCCCTGTCATCAAGTACAATCGCCAGCTCATGCAGGCGATCCTGCACGACCGTCTGCCGATCGCCGACATCGTCAACGCCAAGGTCATCTCGCTCGAAGACGCCGCACAGGGCTACGAGAGCTTCGACCAGGGCGCGGCGACGAAATTCGTCCTCGACCCGCATGGCGTGGTGTCGAAGGCAGCCTGATTTCGGAAGGGGCGGCGCAAGCCGCCCTTTTCATATGTGCTCGCGATTGACCAGCCCAAGGTTTGCCGCTAGCTCTAGGCAATGATGATCGCAACGGTTCTCGTAGTGGTGATAGGGCGCATGGGCAGGATGGCGTAGCCATCCGGCGAAAGCACCCATGCGCGGTAAGCAGGCTCCCGGCGGGGCCTTTTTTATTGCCCGGATTCCGGGCAGCGGCCTGCCGGACATCCCTCTTCCCATCACCCGAGAGACCGACCGATGACCGGACAATCCGCATCCGAACCCGCGCCCGCAGGGCAACTCCAATCCGGGCCGCCACGGCTGATCACCCTGATCCTGCTGACCGCCCTCTCCGTCCTACCCGTCAACCTGATCCTGCCGTCCCTGCCGGAGATTGCCGCCGATCTGCGCGCCGATCCGGCACTGGTGGCGCTCTCCGTTGCCGCTTATGCTGCGCTGACCGCTTTTGCCGAGATCATCGGCGGCGCCCTGTCCGATCGCTTTGGCCGCAGGCCGGTCGTGATTTTCTCGCTGTCTGTCTTCATCCTGGCCTCAGCCGGTTGTGCCCTGGCGGATAACATTCATGTCTTCTTGCTGTTCCGAACCTTGCAGGCGGCCATTGCCGCCTGCTTCTCGATCGCGCTCGTCATCGTCAAGGAAAGCTGGGGCGGGCAGAAAGCCGCCAGCAAGTTCGGCTATCTCGCCATGGGCTGGGCGGTAGCACCAATGATCGGCCCGACGATCGGCGGATCTGTCAGCGAGCTCTTCGGCTGGCGGGCAAATTTCGTGATGTTTGCGATACTCGGGGCAATCATGCTGGCGCTCGCCGCCCGTGAGATCCGTGATGAGACCGGGAAGCGGAAAACTAACGGACATGGCTATCTCGCGGCATACCGGCGGCTGCTTGGCTCGCCGCGCTTCCTCGTCTATGCCGCCTGTATGGCCTGCTCGATGGGAACACTTTACGTCTTTCTTGCCGGCGCGCCGCTGGTCATGAACGACGCGCTCGGCGGATCAAGCGCCATGCTCGGCCTCTACATGGGACTGGTGCCCGCGGGCTTCATCCTCGGCAGCTATCTCGCCGGACGGTATGCCGGCCGCATTCCAATCGCTGCCGTATTGGTTGCGGGACGCGCAGTCACTTGCACCGGATTGCTCGGCGGCCTGGCTCTTGCCGTCAGCGGATTGACCGCGCCTCCCGCCTTCTTCGCGGCCTGCATATTCATCGGCATCGGCAACGGGCTGACCATGCCTGCCGCCAATTCGGGGATACTGGCCGTCCAGCCCGATCTCGCGGGTACGGCCGCCGGGCTAGCGGCAGCCGTCAGCGTCGGCGGCGGCGCCATTATCGCCTCGATCGCCGGACTTCTGCTAAATGACGCTTCGAGCGGCCGGGATCTGCTCTGCGTGATCCTCATCCCGGCGGCATTGGCTCTTGTCAGCGCCGGTCTTGCCAGCCTGCTCGACCGGAGCAGACCGATCGCTGCATGATCAGACGAGAGCGATCCTGACGTTTCAGGACCGCTTCTTCTTTTCGAGAGGCCTCGCTGCATCGAAGAAATCGGCCCAGGGGTCGCTTGACAGCGCGTTGACCCTCGCCGGCGTGTTGTCGACGGTGAAATAGGCGGGGCCGATTTCACCTGTCAGCTCGCTCCAATCGATGGGCATTGAGACCGGCGCGCCTTTGCGGGCGCGGGCCGAATAAGGCGCGACGGCGGTGTTGCCGCGGCCGTTGCGCAGATAGTCGATGAAGATCTTGCCCGTTCGTTCGGCCTTTGTCGCCTTGGCGATGTAGCGGGATGGGTCGGAGGCTTCCATCGTGTCGGCGATCCATTTGGCGAAGGCTTTCACTTCGGTCCAGCCCGCCTTCGGCGCCAGCGGCGCCACGACATGCAGCCCCTTGCCGCCCGAGGTCTTGACGAAGGCAGCCAGCCCCTCGCCTTCCATGAGCGCCTTGATCTCATGCGCCGCCGATATCACCGCGTCCCATGGCACATCATCGGCCGGATCGAGATCCATGGTCACCATATCGGGCTTTTCCCATTTGGCGGTCGTCGCGCCCCAGGGGTGGATCTCCAGGACGGCCGACTGCACCAGCGCGACGAGCCCGTCGAAATCCCTGATCCGCAGCAGCTTCTCGCCGCTGCGATCCTTGGGGTCGACGATCTCTTCGATATGTTCGTTCATGCCCTTCCAGGCGTGTTTCTGGAAGAAGCGCTGCTTGCCTGCTATGCCATCGGGCAGGCGCAGCAGCGAGAGCGGCCGGTTGACGACGAACGGTTTCATCAGTTCCCAGACATGGGCGTAGTAATCCGCCAGCCCGGCCTTGGTGATGCCCTCGTCAGGCCAGTAGATGCGATCGGGATGCGTCAGCGTCACGCTCGATACCGGCAGTTCTTTTGCAGCAGTTCCACCCATTTCGCGCCCCACATCCTTTGCTGCCTTGTCCTCGCGCAGACCGCGGAAGGCCGCATGGCGGAGATTACCATCGGCCGACCAGGCGCCAAACTCAACCTCGGCAACCTTATCAGGCTTGACGAACACCAGCCCGCGGCGCTCCTCGGCCGTCAGCTTGCCGTCGAAAGGGCTGTTGGCTTGCTCGATCTTGGAGAGCTGAGTGTAGAGATCGTGCGAGAGCTTCACGGTATATCCGGTGCCGACCCGCCCGATATGCTTCAGCTTGCCCTTGTCATAATAGCCCATGGCGAGCGAGCCGATCGCGCTCTTCATCGAGGTCGAGGGCACATACCCGCCAATGACGAATTCCTGGCGCTTGACGCATTTGGATTTGATCCAGTCGCCGGTGCGGCCCGACACATACTTGCTGTCGCGACCCTTGGAGATGACGCCTTCCAGGCTGAGCTGGCAGGCGTGGTCTAGAACCAGGCCGCCATTCTCGTTGAAATGGTCGCTGTAGCGCAGCTTGCTGCTCCCCGCCGGCAGCAGCTTTTCCAGCAGCGCCTTGCGGTCGATCAGCGCTGCATGCCGTAGATCATGGCCATCGAGATGGATCAGGTCGAAGGCATAGAAGGAGAAGCGGTCGCTACGCCCCTCGCTCAGATCGTGCTGGAGCGCCGAGAAGTCGGAGGCGCCATTCTCGCGTTCGACGACCAGCTCGCCGTCGATCAGCGCAGTCTCGACAGGCAGTTCGCCAAAGGCGGCGGCGATCTCTTCCCCGAATTTCTCCGTCCAGTCCAGGCCGGTGCGGGTCAGCATAGCCACATTCCCGTCGCGGATACGGATCTGCAGGCGGTAACCGTCGAACTTGATCTCGTGGATCCAGCCGTCACCGGCCGGAGGACGCGGCTTCAGCTTGGCAAGCACCGGCTCGACGAAATCGGGCATCGCCGCCTTTCGCGTACCCTTCGGCCATTGGTGAGCCTGCGGCTTCGCCTTGGCTTTGGTCGCAGGCCTGGCTGCCGCCTTCCGGCCATTCGGCTTTGAATTCCAGGTATCATCAGGGTTCTTGGCGACCTGTTCGATCGTCCGGCCGCTCTTGGCCGATTCCGGACGCTTCTTGAGGATGTCCTCGCGGCCATGGCGGGCTTCGGCGTCCTCGCCCTTGATCAGCAGCCAGTTCTCGCGCTTTTCGCCCGGCTTGCCATGCATGCGGACGAGATGCCAGCGACCCTTCAGCTTTTCGCCGTCGAGCTCGAATTCGATATGGCCTTTTCGATAGGCTTTCTTCGCATTGTACAGCGGCGTCCAGGTTCCCTGATCCCAGACGATGACGGTGCCGCCACCATATTGGCCTTTCGGAATGACGCCTTCGAAATCGCCATAGGAGAGCGGGTGATCCTCGACATGGACGGCCAGCCGCTTGTCATCGGGGTTCAGGCTCGGGCCGCGCGTCACCGCCCAACTCTTCAGCACCCCATCCATCTCCAGCCGGAAATCGTAGTGCAGCCGCGTCGCGTCGTGTTTCTGGATGACGAAGCTGTTGCCCTTGCTCTTGCCTTTTGCGCCGCGCGGTTCGGGAGTGGCCTTGAAGTCGCGCTTCTGCTGATAGGTTTCGAGCGCCATCGTCAGCTCGCCTTCTTGCGGCGGCTGGATGCGCTGGCGGCAGGCTTACCAGATCCGGATTTGCCGCCGATCTTGGCGCTTTGGCGCAGCGCCTCCATGAGATCGACGACCTTGCCCTCCGGCTTCGGCTTGCGCTTCGGCGGCTCCCGGCCCTCGATCTTGGCTTTCACGAGTTCGGTCAGTGCCGCCTCGTAGCGGTCCTCGTATTCGGCCGGATTGAAGCTGCCCTTCTTGGTGCCGATGATGTGGCCGGCAAGCTCCAGCATTTCCTTGTCAAATTTGATATCGGGAATGTCCTTGAAGACTGTCTCGGCGGAGCGGACTTCGTAGTCGAAATTGAGCATGGTGGCGATGACGTGATCGCCCTGCGCGCGGATCAACAGTGTCCGGTTGCGGCGGAACAATACGGCCTGGGCGAGCGCTGCGACCTTGTTGTCCCGCATGCTGCGCATGATCAGGCCGAGCGCTTCGGCATCATGATCTTCGACTGGCGCAAGATAGTAAGGACGGTCGAAATAGAGCTTATCGATCTCCTCCAGCGGGATGAAGCTCTGGACGCCCATCACCTTGTCGCTCTCCGGCATGACGCTGGCGATCTCGTCACCTTCGATGACGATGTAATTGCCATTGTCCATCCGGTAGCCCTTCACCTGGTCCTCGCGGTCCACGGGCTTTCCGGTTTCGCTATCGACGAACTGCCGCTCGACGCGATGGCCGGTCTTCCGGTTGATGATATTGAAGGACAAGCGGTCCGACGATGAAATGGCGGTGTAGAGACCGACGGCGCAGACAAGGTCGCCGATCTTCAGATGGCCTTTCCAGCTTGCCCGCGCCGCCATGTCACTCTCCTACGCTTGTCCCGTCAGAGCCTGCTTCCGCTCTTGTCCGTTTCCAGGGGTTGAAACTGCCAGCCGCCATCCGGCGACGGATAGGCAAGCGTGGCATCGCCAGCCCCGATCTTCTGCCGCGACGCAGCACTTCGCGCGCGGTCAGCGGCTTCCTCGGCCGTGGCATAGGTCTCGGAAATGGTTTCGCCGAGCTTGTAGGCCCAGCCTTCGTCATGCGGCACGATCTGATATGTAATATCCACCATCTTCAGCTCCTCTTTCTTCAGTCGTAGTCTTGTGGCGCACCTTTGCGGCGCTCATCCAAAGCTATGATCTTTTCGACCGATGCGATCTCGTCGCTGGTCACCGGCCTGACGGGATCGGAGGCGATCGCTTCCAGCACCGCGTCCGACAATCCGCCATTGCGGATGACCCATTCGAGCGTCTCGCGCGTCTCCCGCTCGGCCTTCAGCTGCGCGTAGAGAGCGACGATCAACCGGTCACGAGGATCGAACTTTCGGTCCTTATCAGCGGCTTTGCGGACATTCGGCATGGGAGCGCCCTTTCAGAATGACTTCCGATCAAGCTTTTCAACGAGATGTAAGAGAATTTGTTCCGCGGCCGCCGCTTTAAAGCCAAGTTTGCAGATCGCGCGCCGCATTTCAGGAACGATCTGGCGCTTGAGCGGTTCTACTTCTGCGACCGCACCGAGTGGAGCGCGTATTTACTGCGACATCGGCGCGGCGAGTAGATCGAGGAAGGCCGTCTTTCAGAAGCGGCTGCTTGATAAGACCTCCTGTTACCTTGAGAAGCCCGCGCTCCTGAGCGCGGGCGTTTTTCATCATCTTGATGAGGGCGTGATGCCCGCTTCGCGCATCAGGAAATCGAGCAGGCGGTTTTCCTCGGCGCGAAGACCGCGCAGCGGCTCTGCCGGCTCCGGCAGTTCTTCCGCCAACGCGCTGCCGCGGTCCGAAAGAGCGATGATGCGCGGGTGGATATAGCTGGAGCGCGAGATGGCCGGCGTGTTGTGCAATACTTCGGCCGAGGCCTCCGCCATCTCTTTCACAGTTGGGTGGCGGCCATCGAGGATTGCGCCGCGTGCCGCGCCGAACCCGGCAAGCGAGCCCGCCCAGGTACGAAAGGTCTTGGCGGAAATCGCGATGCCGGAAATTTCGGCCAGATAGGCGTTGAGCCTGCCGGACTCGACGGGCTTCAGCGATCCTGCCTCGTCCTTCCAGACAAAAAGCTGGCGGCCTGGCAGATCGGCAATCTCTTCAAGGATTTTCTGCAACCTCGGATGCTTGAGGCTGCGCTGCACGCGTTTGCCGCCCTTCGCCCGAAATTTGAGCTCTATCCTGCCGTCGTTCAGCTTGATGTGGCGCTTGAGTAGCGTCGTTGCGCCATAGGTGCCATTCTCCCTGACATAGGCCTGATTGCCAACGCGCAGATGCGCTTCATCGAGCAACGTCGTCAGGGCTGCAAGCACGCCCCTGACATCGTCAGCCCCGGTATCGAGATCACGCAATGCCTGCCGGCGAATCTTCGGCAGCGCCTGGCCGAATTCGATCAGCTGATGGAATTTCTCGACGCTGCGGAAGCTGTTCCAGTCCTTGTGATAACGGTACTGCTTGCGCCCGCGCGCGTCGTAGCCGGTTGCCTGCAGGTGGCCGTTTTCCTGCAGGCAGATCCAGACACCCTCATAGGCGGGCGGCAGACCAAGCGATGCGATGCGCTTCTTCTGATCCGGATCGGAGACCAGCGAACCATCCGGCAGACGGTAGGAAAAGCCCTTGCCCTTCCGGCTGCGGCAGATACCCGGTTCGGTATCGTTCACATAGGTCAGTCCGAGCTCAGTTATCGCGTCCGCATTCATCGCTTTGTTCTGGGCCTGTCACTTCTTCTTGCGGCCGAAACTGAACCAGCGCCGGCGCTCGGCGGTATCGGCATCCTTGGGCGGCTCGGTGGCGCCTTTCGGCGCGAACACAGCGATGCTTTCGCGATAGAGCGTGAACGGATTCTCGGCGTTGATGACCTCGAAGGCATCGTCTGCTCCGGTCTCGACGAGGCGTTGCCATTCCTTGACGCCGTTCACCTCCGGCAGATTGATCTCGCAATCGCCACCGGCGTTGAAGAGCATGTAGAGGCCCTGCATGTCCTCGTTTTCGGGTGCGCTGACGCTGCGCGACAGATAGACCCCGAGCACGCGCAGCTCGCCATCGTTCCAGGCGCCATCATCCATGAAGCTGCCGTCGGGCTTGAACCAGGCGATCTCGGTCCGGCCATCCTCGCTGGTTTCGCCGGTCAGGAAGCGCTCCTGCCTGAGCTCGGGATGGGCTTTGCGGAAGCCGATCATCTTCTGGCAGAAACTCAGGAACGGATCGTCGAGACCGCTCCAGTCGATCCAGCCGATCTCGTTGTCCTGGCAATAGGCATTGTTGTTGCCATGCTGGCTGTTGCCGACCTCATCGCCGGCGACGATCATCGGCACGCCCTGCGACAGCATCAGCGTCGCCATCATGTTGCGGCGGCGCCGCGCGCGGTTGTCGTTGATGCCCTGATCGTCGGTGGCGCCTTCGGCGCCCATATTGTCGGAATGATTGTCGGAATGGCCGTCATTGTTGTCCTCGCCATTCGCTTCATTGTGCTTGTCGTTGAAGGACACCGTATCCATCAGCGTGAAGCCGTCATGGGCAGCCAGCAGGTTGACCGAAGACGTTGCGCCGCGATCGGAATGATTGAACTGCACCGACGAGCCGGTGATGCGCTGCGACAGGCTGGAGACCAGACCGCCATCGCCCTTCCAGAAACGCCGGACATCGTCGCGGAACTTGTCGTTCCACTCGCGGAACGGATGCGGGAAGCCGCCGACCTGATATCCGCCCTCGCCGACATCCCACGGTTCGGCGATCAGCTTGACGCCTGCCAGCATCGGGTCCTGGCGGATGGCGCTGAAGAAGATGCCGGCACGGTCGAATTCCAGATCCTGGCGGCCGAGCGTGCTCGCGAGATCGAAGCGGAAGCCGTCGATATGCATGACGCCGACCCAGTAGCGCAGGCTGTCGAGCACCATGCGCATCACCATCGGGTTGGCAATGTTCAGCGTGTTGCCGGTGCCCGTCGTATCGAACGTATGGCGCGCATCGTCTGGCGAGAGAATGTAGTAGCTGGCATTATCGAGGCCGCGGAAGGAGAGTGTCGGGCCGCGTTCGCTGCCTTCGGCGGTGTGATTGTAGACCACGTCCATGATCACTTCGATGCCGGCCGCATGGAACTTGCGCACCATCGTCTTGATCTCGGTGATCTTGTCGCTCGACATGTAGCGCGACTGCGGCGCGAAGAAGCCGAGCGTCTGGTAGCCCCAGTAATTGGTCAGGTTCTTCTCTTCGAGATACCGGTCGTTCGGGAAGAACTGGATCGGCAGAAGTTCGATGGCGGAAATGCCGAGCTTGGTCAGCTGATCGATGATCGGATCGCTCGCCATGCCGAGGAACGTGCCGCGCAGATGATCGGGCACCTTTGGATGCGTCATCGTCATACCGCGTACATGCGCCTCGTAGACGATGGTTTCCGTCCATGGCCTGCGGATCGCCTGGTCGCCATCCCAGTCGAAATCCGGATCCTGGACGACGCCCTTGACCATGAAGGGCGCGCTGTCGCGTTCGTCGAAGGACAGATCGTCCTTGCCGATCGCATATCCGTAGAGAGCATCATCCCATTTCAGATCGCCTTTCACCTGCTTGGCATAGGGATCGAGCAGCAGCTTGTTGGGATTGAAACGATGGCCGTTTTTCGGATCGTAAGGGCCGTGGGCGCGATAGCCATAGACCGTTCCCGGCCCGACGCCAGCGATATAGCCCGACCAGATGTCGCCCTCGCGCTTGGGCAGCGCCAGCCTCGCCTCCTCCTTCTTGCCGTCGGCGGAGAACAGGCAGAGCTCCATCTGTTCGGCATGGGCGGAGTAGACGGCGAAATGCGTCCCGGATCCGGTATATTCCGCACCAAGCTCCGGCTTGAGGAAATCGAGTTCCGAGAACGAATAGCTCATCTTTGTGTCGCCCATCCTTTATGTCGCTTCATTGTACGGTTTTCGCTGCCGCGGCAGCGACGAGGCGGATGGGCAGTTCACCAATCAGACACGGCAAAGCACTGCGTCCGGCAGCGTTGCCCGGCACAGCGATTGGAGTGGCTTGGCTTGAACATGATCATCCGTCTCAAATAACAAGGAACGGCGATCGCCTTTCCCCCGTCTCCGAAACGTCAAGGGAACCCGAAGGTTCCCTTGTGCAGTGCAAAATATCGGGGAGAAAAAATGCCGGATTACGGCATCAGCTGGCCGCCGTTCACTTCGATGATCTGGCCGGTGATGTAGCCAGACAGGGTCGGCGAAGCGAGGAAGAGATAGGCGCCGACGCAATCTTCCGAGGTCCCGACAAAACCCATCGGGATCGACTTGCGCTGCATCTCCATCTGCTCGTCATTGGTATAGCGCTCGTGGAACGGCGTGGCGATAACGCCGGGCGCCACCGCATTGACGCGGATGCGATCGCCGACGAACTCCTTGGCGTGGCCGCGGGTAATCGTCGAGACGAAGCCCTTGGATGCCGCATATAGGATCGCGCCGTTGCCGCCGCCATTGCGGGCGGCGATCGAGGTGGTGTTGATGATGAAACCGCCCTGCTTCTTCAGCCACGGATGGGCGGCGCGCACGGCAGCGAGGACCGAGCGTGCATTAAGGTTCATGACGTTATCGTAGTGCTCGTCGGTATATTCGGCGGTGGGCTTGCGGCCGAGCATGCCGCCGGCATTGTTGATCAGGCCATCGAGATGGCCGAAGGTCTTTGCCGTTTCTTCGACGACGCGCTCCGTCTCGCCCTCTTTCGACACGTCGCCATGCACGAGATGCACGGTGGCGCCGGTGGCGCGGATTTCCTCGGCGAGCTTTTCGGCCGGTTCGCGGCTGGCATTGTAATGAATGCCGACCTTCATGCCCTGCGCCGCGAAGGCGCGGGCGAGCGCTGCGCCGATACCGGTCGAGGCGCCGGTGATGAGCACGGCCTTGCCGGCCAGATCCGGCAACTTGATGGACGCGAGTGATTGAGCAAGATCAGCCATGGCTACAAAGCCTCCCTAAAACAATTGCATGGTAATGAGATGCAGGAGTCTTAGCAGGCTGCGTCCGGCAACTGCAATGCCGGACACGAGAATTTGTACGATAACCCTTGGCGCTCAGACCCGCTCGAGCGCCACCGCAATCCCCTGCCCGACGCCGATGCACATGGTCGAAAGCGAATAGCGGCCGCCGGTTTCGGCAAGCTCCAGCGCCGCCGTGCCGGTGATGCGGGCGCCCGACATGCCGAGCGGATGCCCGAGCGCGATCGCCCCGCCGTTGCGATTGACGCGGGCATCGTCATCGGCAATCCCGAGTTCGCGTAGCACGGCCAGCCCCTGCGAGGCGAAGGCTTCGTTGAGCTCGATGACATCGAACTGCTCCTGGCTCATCCCAAGACGCGCCATCAGCCTGCGGGAAGCGGGGACGGGGCCGATCCCCATGATGCGCGGCGGCACACCGGCGGCGGCCCCGCCGAGAATGCGGGCGATCGGCCTGAGACCGTATTTCTTCGCCGCCGCTTCCGAGGCGATGATCAGGGCTGCCGCGCCGTCGTTGACGCCGGAGGCATTGCCCGCGGTGACCGTCCCGCCTTCCTTCTTGAAGGGTGTGCCGAGCTTGGCGAGCGCTTCGATCGAGGTTGCACGCGGATGCTCGTCCCGGTCGACGACAACGGCATCGCCCTTGCGCTGTGGAATGTTGACGGCGGTGATTTCCTTGGCCAACCGGCCGCTTTCCTGCGATGCCGCGGCCTTGGCCTGCGAGCGGACCGCGAAGGCATCCTGATCCTCGCGGCTGACCTTGTAATCCTCGGCAACGTTCTCGCCGGTCTCAGGCATGGATTCGACGCCATATTGCTTCTTCATCAGCGGATTGACGAAGCGCCAGCCGATGGTCGTGTCGTAGATCTCGGCATTGCGCGAGAAAGCCGTATCGGCCTTCGGCATGACGAACGGTGCCCGCGACATGCTTTCGACGCCACCGGCAATCATCAGCTCTGCTTCACCGGAACGGATCGCCCGGGCTGCCGTGATGACGGCATCCATGCCGGATCCGCAGAGCCGGTTGATCGTCGTGCCTGATACGCCGAGCGGCAGACCGGCCAGCAGCAGCGACATGCGCGCCACATTGCGGTTGTCCTCGCCGGCCTGGTTGGCGCAGCCGAAGACGACGTCATCGACGGCCTCCCAATCGACGGAAGCGTTGCGCTCCATCAGCGCTTTCAGCGGCACGGCGCCCAGATCATCGGCGCGGACGGAGGAGAGCGAGCCGCCGAAGCGGCCGATCGGGGTGCGGATGTAGTCGCAGATGAAAGCGTCAGCCATCGGTCAGTCCTCAGAGTTCGGGCACGGTGAGATCGGCGACTGGGCCATCGACATGCAGCTTGGCGCCGGTCATTGCCTGCAGTTCCTCAACACTCATGGCGGCCAGCTTTTCGCGCAGCACGAACCGGCCTTCGACAATGTCGATGACCGCATGGCTCGTATAGACGCGGGTGATGCAGCCGACGCCGGTCAGCGGGAAGGTGCATGTTTCGACAAGTTTCGGCTCGCCGTTCTTGGTGACATGCTCGGTGATGACGCAGACCTGCTTGGCGCCGTGCACCAGATCCATGGCGCCGCCAACGGCAGGCACGCCCTTCGAGCCGACCCGCCAATTGGCGAGATCGCCGTTTTCAGAGACCTGATAGGCGCCGAGGATCGCGATATCGAGATGACCGCCGCGCACCATGGCGAAGCTGTCGGCGTGATGGAAGAAGGCCGCACCCGGCTTAAGCGTCACCGCCTTCTTGCCGGCATTGATCAGATCCCAGTCCTCTTCGCCCGCAGCTGGTGCCTCGCCAAAATTCAGGATGCCGTTTTCGGTATGGAAGATCGCCTCGCGGCCCTCCGGCTGATAGCGGGCAACCATCTCCGGGAAGCCGATGCCGAGGTTGACATAGGCACCGTCGGTAATGTCCTGAGCGGCGCGCCAGGCGATCTGGGCGTTCGAAAGCTTGATGTCTTCGCGTGTGTCAACAGTCATACGTAAGCCACTCCGGCTCGAATGAGCTCTTCTTCCTGTTGCGGATTGGCGATCTCGACGACGCCGTCGACGAAGATCCCGGGTGTCACCACCTGTTCCGGATCGATACTGCCAGCAGGCACCAATCTCGACACCTGGGCGACGGTCTTGCCCGCCGCCATGCACATCAGCGGGTTAAAGTTACGGCCCGCCTTGTTGTAGGTGAGGTTGCCATGGGTATCGCCGAGATGCGCCTTAACGATCGCAAAGTCGGCTTTCAGCCAGCGCTCCTGCACATATTTCCGCCCGTCGAACTCGGCGATCGGCTTACCCTCGGCAAGCTCGGTGCCAAAGGTGGTCGGCGTATAGAAGGCCGGGATCCCGGCGCCGCCGGCGCGGATGCGCTCGGCAAGCGTGCCCTGCGGCACCAGCTCAAGCTCGATCTCGCCCGCCAGATACTTGTCGGTGAAGGCCCGCGGATCGGACGAGCGCGGGAAGGAGCAGATCATCTTCCTGACCATCCCGGCATCGATCATCGCCGCAATACCGATCCGGCCATTGCCCGCGTTGTTGTTGATCACCGTCAGGTTCTTCGGCCCCTTGTCGATCAGCGCATGAATGAGCTCGATCGGCGCACCCGACCCGCCGAAACCGCCTATCATGACGACGGCGCCATCGCCGATTTCGGAAACGGCATCCGCCGCGCTCCGGATTGTCTTGTCCATGCCGGATATCTCCTCGCCTGGCATCGCGAGGCTCATTCGCCTCGATCTGACTGCTACGGATAAATCCGGGACCTTGGGTCAGGCAAGCTAATTGTGCGATATTTGATATTTGTTCGTATATCGCACCGATGATTATATGATGTGGTTTGGAAACATTACCCGTTATTTACAATTAGCCCGCATATTTGCTCGCAAAAGAGGTGGCAAATGGCGGTTGCTAGGGCATTTGGCAGATCATCGGTCGAGGCGGCGCAGCGGGAGCTGGAGCGCCTCAATGCGCTTGACGAGCTTGATATGCTCGATACGCCAAGAGACGAGGGCTTCGAACGGCTCGTCCGTCTCCTCAAGCAGATCTTCTCCGTCGATATCGGCATCGTCTCGTTCATCGATGCGCACCGCCAATGGTACAAGGCCTGCTCAGGCCTGACCAACGACGAGATGCCGCGGGAGGACACTTTCTGCCGCTACGTCGTCGATGACGAACAGCCGATCGTCGTCCAGGATGCCACGCGCGATCCGCGCTTTGCGGCCAATCCGGCGGTCACCGGCGAGGCTCATATCCGCTTCTATGCCGGCGTTCCCTTGAAGACCCGCGACGGCCATACGGTCGGAACGGTCTGCGCCATCGACCGCAGGCCGCGTTCTTTCGGCAGCAAGGACCTCAGCATCCTGGAAGAAATCGCCGGTATCGCGATGGATCGCGTCGAGCTGCTACGCTCGGCCGCCACCGACAGCTTGACGGGCGTCCTCAGCCGCCGGGCCTTCAATGAGGAAGCACGCCGCCTTCTCTCGCTTGCCACCCGGCATCAGCATGATGCGGCCTGCATCGTGCTCGATGTCGACCATTTCAAGAAGGTCAACGACACCTATGGTCATTCGGCTGGCGATGCGGTTTTGAAGGCCGTTGCGGCGACCTGCCGGGAACAAATTCGTGCCGGCGATATTCTCGGGCGGCTCGGCGGCGAAGAATTCGCGGTGCTGCTGCCGCACGCCGATCGGGACGCGGCTCTCGCTGTGGCCGAAAAGCTGCGCGGCGCGTTGGAGGCCAGTCCGGTTCCCGTTGCCGACAACGCGATCCGCGTTACGGCCAGCTTCGGCGTAACCGGCATGTCGATCATCGCCAAGGACATCGACGCGCTTCTGGCGCAGGCGGACGCCGCCATGTACCGGGCGAAGCAGGCGGGCCGGAACCGCTGCGCTTCCTCCGCCCCGGCCTCGTCATCAGAAGCCGGCGAGCGGCGCCGGGTGCTCAAAGCGGGCGTGATCATCTTCAACGACAGGCGCTCGACATTCGATTGCACGATCCGCTCTCTCGGACCTGATGGCGCCAGCCTTGCCGTCTCGAACGCAACCGGCATTCCGCCGGAATTCACTCTGGGCATTCCCGGCGATCGCTTCGAAACCGCCTGCCGCGTCGTTGCGCAAGATCGCCAGCATCTTGAAGTCCACTTCCGATAGCACCGCCCAGCTTTGCCGGCGAGCAATGCCGTGCTAGCAAACCGCTAGGCTCGATCGAGCCAGCAACAGAAATTCTGGACTTGACCGGATCGAATGCGCGAAACGGACTTCGTCAGCGGCTTTGCGAGAGGCCTGAAGGTCATCGAAGCCTTCGGAGAGATGCATCAGCGGCTGTCGATTACCGATGCCGCGAAGCTGACCGGCCTCGACCGCGCAACGGTCCGGCGCTCGCTGCTGACGCTCTCCGAACTCGGCTATGCCGATTACGACGGCAAGTTCTTCACGTTGACGCCGAAGGTTTTGCGCCTCGGCCACGCCTATCTCTCGGCGACGCCGCTGCCCGCAATCCTGCAGCCGCATCTCGACCTGCTGTCGGACAAGGCTGGGCAAAGCGCCTCGGCCTCGGTGCTCGACGGCACCGAGATCCTCTATATCGCACGGGCCTCGCAGAAGCGGGTGATGTCGATCAACCTGACGCCGGGGAGCCGCCTGCCCGCCTATTGCGCCTCGATGGGCCGCGTTCTTCTTGCAGCCCTGCCCGAGCCCGAGGCGCGCGCCATTCTCGCCCGCAGCGATCTCAAGGCCAATACGCCGCGCACGATCGCCGATCCCGAAAAGCTGATCGCCGAGTTCCAGCGCGTCCGCGCTCAGGGCTATGCGGTTATCGATCAGGAACTGGAGCTCGGCCTGTGCTCGATCGCCGTGCCGGTGGAAAACGATCGCGGCCAGCTGATCTGCGCGCTGAACATCGGCGCCCCCGCCGCTCATGTTGCAGCGTCGGAGATGGCAGCGCGCTATCTGCCGCTGCTGAAGGAAACACAGGCCGCCCTTCGCCTGGTCCTGCGCTGATCACATGCCGAGCTTCGCCCGCTCGGCAATCCGCCAGGCCCGCGGCGTCTCGCCCGTCTGCTTCAGGAAGAAGCGGGAGAAATAGGCGGGATCGGCAAAGCCGAGCCGGTAACTGATTTCCTGGACACTGCCGAAGGTGAAGACCAGCTCGCGTTTGGCCTCATCGGTCAGGCGATGCGCAATCATCTCATGCGTACCCTGCCCCGTCGCTGCCTTAACGATGCGGTTCAGATGCGTTGCGGAGACGCCGAGCTCACCGGCATAGAAAGCGGCCGGCCGGTGGGATCTCAGATGCTGCTGGATCAGGCCGTTCAGCAATTCCATCCGCCGCCCGTTTTCGTCGCCAGCCTGCCCGGCATCGCTGCCGGAGAGCCGCATCGTCAGCTGCAGCGCGATCGTCACATAGGCTTCCAGCAGATCGGCGCGGCCACTGCCACGTCCCGCGAACTCGGCACCAAGGCGTGAGAGCGTCTGCCCGGCATAGACTGCGTCCGGATCGTCCCGGTGCAGGCTCGTCAGATGCGGTCGGGCAAGCCATTCGCCAAGCGGGCTCCGGCCACCCGGCAGCGCCTTCAGATGCGAGGCAAGCACGGTGATGACGAAGCCGTCGATATCCTTCGAGAACCGGAAGCCATGGTTCAGCCCCGGCGGCACGGTGATCACCGTGTTGGGCGTGATCTCATGCCGCTCTGCGCCAAAGATCGCATCTCCGGATCCGGCGCTGATGTACAAGATCTGAAAGAAGCTCTCATGGCGATGCAGCTTGATCTCCCAATGATGCAAGCTGCTGCGCGAGGGTATCGTCTCGCAATGCAGCCAGAAATCGGGATTTCTGCCGGTATTCTCGCCATAGAGCTCATAGGTCGGGACGAATTTCGTCATGGCCGCATCCTCCTGCCATGTTCGATAAGTGCAATTTCTGGCGCGAAATGTCCATTGCTGCGGGCCACCGCGTTCCGCAAAATTCGGGCAAGAGGATGCAAGGAGGAACCATGCGCACCAAAGTCGCCATTATCGGCTCGGGCCCCGCCGGTCTGCTGCTCGGCCAGCTGCTGACGGATGCCGGGATCGACAACGTCATCCTCGACCGCGCCACCAAAGACTATATCCTCGGACGGGTCCGCGCCGGCGTGCTGGAGGAAGGCACCGTCGGGCTGATGGACAGGGCGAAATCCGGCGCCCGCATGCATGCCGAGGGCTTGCCGCATGATGGTTTTTCGCTCGCCTTCGACGGCCGCGACCATCGCATCGATCTCTTTCAGCTGAGCGGCGGCAAGCGCGTCATGGTCTATGGCCAGACGGAGCTGACCCGGGATCTGATGGAACATCGCGAGGCGAGCGGCGCGCTGGCGATCTACGAAGCGGCCAATGTGACGCCTCACGATTTCGACGGTGCCGCGCCCTACGTTACCTATGACAAAGACGGCGTGACCCATCGCATCGACTGCGATTTCATCGCCGGCTGCGACGGCTTTCACGGCGCCAGCCGCAAGGCCGTACCGGAGAAGGCAATCCGAACCTTCGAAAAGATCTATCCGTTCGGCTGGCTCGGCATCCTAGCCGATGTCGCGCCTGTCAGCCACGAGCTCGTCTATGCCAACCATCCGCGCGGTTTCGCACTTTGTTCGATGCGATCGGAAAGCCGCAGCCGCTATTACATCCAGTGCCCTCTTGACGAAAAGATCGAGGATTGGAGCGACGAGCGTTTCTGGGACGAGCTGCGCCGCCGCCTGCCTGCGCATCACGCCGAAGCGATGCAGACGGCACCGTCCTTCGAGAAATCGATCGCGCCGCTGCGCTCCTTCGTCGCCGAGCCGATGCGCTTCGGGCGGCTGTTCCTTGCCGGTGACGCGGCCCATATCGTGCCGCCGACCGGGGCCAAGGGGCTGAACCTCGCCGCAAGCGACGTCCATTACCTGTTCTCCGGCATCGCCGAATATTACGCCGAGCATTCAAGTGCCGGGATCGACGCCTATTCGCAGCGCGCCCTGTCGCGCGTCTGGAAAGCCGTTCGCTTTTCCTGGTGGATGACGACTATGCTACACCGCTTCCCGGATACCGGCGATTTCGGCCAGAGGATCCAGGAAGCCGAACTCGATTATCTGACCCATTCGACAGCCGCCTCGACGGCGCTTGCCGAAAACTATGTCGGGTTGCCCTACTGACGACACGCCTTCCGCCATCCACGGAAAGCGCCCCACCGATGAATATGCTCGACAACTGAAATATGATGGCCGATCTTGTACCCCTTGGGTTTTGATATCGATCAGCGGGTGGGGCAGATCGTGGCGACGCGGGAAAAGGAAATATCGACGGCGCGCAAGAACGCGCACCTGATCGGACTGGTGACGCTGATCATGCTGGCCGGCCTGCCGCTTGCGGCCTGGCTTGATGTCAGCACACTGTCGCGCGATGCCGTGCACCGGCAGGCGCAGGACATGAGCTCGCTGATCACGAGTATCCGCTCCTATTACTCGACCAACGTCGTCGGCCGGATTCTCGCAGCCCACGCGGCCGGCCAGGAAAACGGGACGGTCCCCTCCCACAACTACGCCAATATTCCCGGCGCCATTCCGATACCGGCGACGCTATCGCTGGAACTCGGCGATGTCATCAAGGAGCAGCAGGCGAATATCACCTACCGCTTCGTCTCCGATCTTCCCTTCAAAAACCGGGCATCGCACGATCTGGACAAATTCGAGAGCGATGCGCTCACCGCGCTTCGCACCAATCCGAAGCAGACGATGACGGAGAACAAGCGTTCGGGCTTCACCAATATCTTCCGTCTCGTCACGCCCGTGCTGATGGGGCCTGCCTGCGTCGCCTGCCACAACACCCATCCGGAGAGCCCGAAGACCGACTGGAAGGTAGGCGATGTCAGAGGCATTCAGGAAGTGATCATCCGTCAGCCCTTTGCGGCCAATGTCTTTGCCTTCAAATATCTGCTCGCCTATTTCATCTGCGTCGCGGTACTTGGCGCGTCCTTCATCGTCATGCAGCGCCGCCAGGCCTCGGTGCTGCATGCCTTCAACCGCGATCTCGAATCCACCAACGAGTTCCTGGCCAGCATCTCGCTGAAGATCTCGCGCTATCTCTCGCCGCAGATCTACAAGAGCATCTTCAGCGGCCAGCGCGACGTCGTCATCCAGACCGAGCGCAAGCGGCTGACGATCTTCTTTTCCGATATCAAGGATTTCACCGCAACCACCGAGCGGCTGCAGCCGGAAGCGCTGACGGAGATGCTGAACGAATATCTGACCGAGATGTCGAAGATCGCGCTGAAGCATGGCGGCACCGTCGACAAGTTCATCGGCGACGCGATCCTGGTTTTCTTCGGCGACCCCGAAACCAAGGGCGCGGCAGAAGATGCGAAAGCCTGCCTGCGCATGGCCGTCGATATGCAGCAGCGGCTCGGCGAACTGAAGGCGAAATGGCGACGCGACGGTACGGCCGAGCCCTTCATCGTGCGCATGGGCATCAACAGCGGCTATTGCAATGTCGGCAATTTTGGCAGCACCGATCGCATGGACTATACGATCATCGGCGCCGAGGCCAATCTGGCGGCGCGGCTGCAATCAATCGCCGAGGGCGGCAAGATCGTCATGAGCTATGAAACCTATGCGCTGGTGGAGGATATTGTCGAAGCCGTGCCGCTGGCGCCGATTACGATGAAGGGTATCCAGCGCGATATCGTGCCTTACGAGGTGCAGGGCCTGCTCCTCGGCAACGACGGTCATTCCAGGGTGATGAGCGAGCATTTTGCCGGTCTGGATCTCCACCTCAACATGTCGCAGCTGGAGCCTGGCGAAAGGAGCAAGGTCAAGGCGGCGCTGATGGAAGCGCTGGCGGCCGTGGAAAAACCCAGTGAGAAACCGGCCTAGGATTTCGCCGCGCGAGCCGCGATCGCCTTGATAACGGCAGCCATGTCGAGCCCTCCAAGACCCATCTCTTCGGTTTCGGCATAGAGCGCGCGGCAGACATCGAGCAGCGGTGAAGCTATCCCCAAGCGCCGTGCGGCCTCGACAACCAGCTGATTGTTCTTCAGCACGTCGGAGATCGCGGCCTGCGGCGAGAAATCGCCTTCGGCAAGCTTGGCGCTCTTGATCCTCGAAATGCCGCTCGCCATCTGGCCACCATCGGCAATCCGCTTGAAGAGCTGCAGGTCGAGGCCGTGGCTGGCGGCGAAATTCGCGGCTTCGGCAAGACCTGTCACAGTCGAGATCAGGAAGATGTTGACCGCCAATTTCATCAACAAGGCATTGGGAACCGCGCCGCAGACAATCGCATCGCGGCAGAGCGGCTGGAGCAAGGGCTGCACAGTTTCGACTGTTTCGGCCGCTCCGGCCAGCATGGCCACAAGCTCGCCAGCCTCGGCTGGAACACGCGAACCTGAAACTGGCGCCTCGACATAGGCACCTCCGGCTGAAAGCACATCCGATTCCAGCGCCCTCGAATAATCGGGCGCCGTGGTGCCCATGTGAACGAGGGTGCGCCCGGCAACAAGGCTGGCAAAGGCAGGGGTTCCGCGCTGCAGAACCGCATCGATTGCCGCATCCGTCGCCAGCATCAGGATGATCACATCAGAGCTGGCGAAAAGGGCCGCGACGCTTGCCGCCACTTCGGCGCCTTCAGCTTCGAGAACGGCTGCCTTTTCCGCAGAGCGGTTCCAGACGATGACGCCGCGCCGCGATCGCACCAGATTGAGGGCCATGGGCGTCCCCATGATCCCGAGACCGATGAAGCCTATGCGCATGTGCCCTCCAATCGCCGATAGACGACAATGGCAGGCGGCGATGGCGTCGTCTTGAAGATTAGTGCTCCGTCAAATTGTCGCGGCACCGGGAAAAGACCTGTAGGACGGCACCATTCACAACTTTAGACCACAATTGAGCGGTAAAAAATACAGCAACCAGTTGTTTAGGACCGGCGCTCATAATATTCATCAGCATCGCCCTTGGTGCTTCGTTAGACAGTGGCCATGACAGTCGTTTTCAAGCGGATCAATAAAAACCAGGCGCTTCAGGGCGCCGCCATCATCGTCGAAGCCTATAGTGCCGCGCCATGGCACGAACACTGGACGATCGAACGGGCCAACGCCCGGATGGTGGAACTGTCGACGACGCCGGGTTGGCTCGGGGTCGGCGCGCTTGATGGCGAGGATCTTCACGGTTTTGCCATAGGCTATCCGCACACCGCGGCAACCGGTTGCATGCTCTATATTCCGGAGATCGCCGTCATGCCTGCCCATCAAGGCAAGGGCATCGGCACCGCGCTGCTGAAGCTGCTGGAAGAAGAAGCGCTGGCAGCCGGTTTTTCGAGCACCTGGCTGCTGTCGCAAAATGAGGGTGTCGCCGCGGACTACTACCGGTCAGCCAGCTACCGGCAATCTCCCAATCACCGGATTTACTCGAAGCCGCTCAAGTAGCGGTTTTTTTGGCATCGCCCGGCGCATCGCATGCGGGCCGGTGGAATATCGCTCGAGAGGGCACGATGACCCTGCGTGAGCAGCGCCGCTCGCTGCTCACATCGGCGATTTTGATGCTGGTTGTCTTAAGGCGCGACTAGCCGTCGTAGTGGCCGGCCGCGACAGTATCCGCCGACTTGACGGCAACGGCCAGATTGACGCCCTTGGTGATGACACTGCCCTTGGCGGCGAGAGCCGCAGCCTCGGCAAGTGCGCCAGCCTTCGGCACGCTCAGCGGCGTGACCGTGCCACGGCCGAGATCCGCCACCCAGAGCCCCTTTTCACCCTCAACACTGATTACAACAACTTTGGTCATGCTCTTATTCCCTCTTCCAGAGTTGACGTTAAAAGCCTGCCTTCTTCAGTCCTTCGCGATAAAGGTCCTTGTGCCACTGTTCCTTGCTCGGAACGGCGGACAACCATTTATCGACATCGAAGTTCGGATTGGCCTCGCGGACGCGGCGCACCAGAACGCGCGCCTTGTCCTTGTTGCCAAGCATCGCCCAGCTGGCGGCAGCAAGTCTGTCTGCCAGGCTGGGATCGCTCATCTGGCTGATATAGTCGATCGACGCGGAAAATTCGCCGAGCGCATAGTTGGCGCCGGCCGCAGTCCAGAGATAGGGATCCGGGCTCAGCGGATTGAGCTCGATTGCGCGCTCGATCTTCTGCAGCGCCATGCCGGGGCGCGAGCAATGCACCAGCGTATCGGCATGGTCGGCAATGACGTCGGCATAGTGCGGCGACAGGGTTTCGGCGATTTCCATCGCCTCTGCGCTGTCGTCGAAAGCGCCCTGCAGCAACTTGGCGACGCCAAACTCGCGGTAGCCATCGGCCAGATCGTTGCGGGCTTCAATGGATTTGGTCGCAAATTCCTCGGCCGACTTCAGAAGCTCCATATCGCCGCGGGCCGTCAGCAGCCATTCCTTCGAATAGGTTCTGGCAGTCGAGCTCAGCGCCGGTGCGAAATCGGGCGTCGCCTTCAGTGCCGAGCGCATCTCCTTGCGCGCACGGCGCAGGTTGGGCAGCGTCAGGCGCCCGAGATACTGCTTGCCGACCAGATATTGATGGTAGGCGGCCGGATTGAGCTCGAGATAGGAGCGTGTCGCCTCATGCCGCTCGATCTCGCTGGAAACAGACAGCGCCACGCGCCGTGAAATCACCCGCCTGTCGCGCAAGAGATCGGCCTGATTGAGGCTGAAGCGTTCGGCCCAGACGATCTGGTTGTCGTCGAAGAAAATCAGCTGCGCGAAGAGCTTGACCTCGTCGAAACCGGTGATCTGGGTTTCCAGCACATAGTTGACGGCGTGCCGTTCGAAGAATGCGGTCTGGTCCTCGCTCTGATGGCCGATCTGTACGGCCGAATGCGGCGCGATGACCTGCAGACTGTTGAAGGCGCAGAAACCGATGGTGATATCCTCGATCAGCGAGGCGGCAATCATCACCGATTGCGGATTGCTGGAGAGGTTACGCGGCGCGAGCAGCATCAGGCGGGGAATGGCCGGGCGCCCTGCCCTTTCCAGTGACAGACCCTCGATCCCATCCCCTGCTGCGGCACCCGCCGGTCTTGCCTCCAGCTTGCTGCTGCCGTTGCCGTTGACGGGCGACACGGCATCGAGGCCGCGCGCAATCGAGCTCTTCCGCTTCTCGATATAGTCGCGGATATATTCGACTTCTTCCTGCGCGTCGAAAATATCGAGCAGCAGGCGCAGCATGTCCGGGTCTTTCGGCTCGTCGCGGAACACCAGAAGCCCGGCTTTCCTTAGAACCTCCCATTCCTCGGTCGTTTCGACGGGAAAAGAAACCGCTTTCAGCGTATCCTGAAGCACACCGGAATGGCGGTAATTCTGATCCTTCAGCCAGCCATCGAAGACGTGGCTCTGGCAATTGACCTGCCCCAGGAAGGGCTGACCCATCGCTTTCGTCAGCTTCGTCAGCCGGGCCATCGGCTCGCCTGCTGCCTGCAGCGCAACGAAGTCGGCGCTCAGCGACGATGGATCGAGGGAGACGGAGCTCTCGGTGAATGTCAGGAATTCGGTGCCGAGCTGCTCCTGGCGGGCCTTGATGCGCGAGATGGTCTTGCGCAGGTTGGACAGCGAGATCGCCTTGTCCTCATTGCCCCACAGAAAGTCGGCAGCCATCGTGCGGTGCGCCGCATGCTTTTCGAGTGTCAGCAGATAGGCGACGAGCAGCAGGCCTTTCTCGGGGAAAGCAATATCGTTGCTTTCCGCGTCGGCAAGCCGCAGACGTCCAAACGTTTCTACGAGAAAAGCCATTTCAACCTTTGAGTTGCGCCGCCCTGATTCGCATCCTTCGTGCGAGATATTAATGCAACCAAAAATACGAATAATGCTCGGCAAAGCAAGCTTTTGCCGAGTGCCCTGGAAATATGAGTTTGGCTTAATGTGCGGGCAAATTCAACTGTTGTGCACCGCACGCGCCACCGCAGCTCAGCCGGGAGTTGGTGAGCCGGCTATTCGGGGCCGGACGCAGCCCGCGTCCGGCCCCGCTGTCTTCATTTTTTAACCGGATATCCGGCGGCTGCGAGGATGAGATTGGCGATCTCGCGCGGATGCGAAATCAGCGACACATGGCTGGAATTGAGCTCGACGGTGGTGGCGTTCATGCGCTTGGCAAGGAAGCGCTCGAGATCCGGATTGGTCGTCCGGTCGCTTTTCGAAACGGCGTACCAGCTCGGCTTTGTCTTCCACGCAGCCTGCGTCGTCTTGGTCGAAAACAGCGTATCGGAGATCGGGCCCTGGACGGCGTAGAGCGCGAGCGCGTCCTTCTTGCTCAGATCACCCGCGAAATCATGGACGAAAGCATCCTCGCTCAGCTGCGCGAAGCCGCCGCTATGCACCAGGCCCTTGCTTGCGGGAGGAGCTGGGAACTTTGCGGCAAGCGCCGGATAATCCTCACCCGCGTCGGGCGCGCGGGCGGCGACATAGACCAGTGCCGAGACCTTGGGATCGACGCCCGTCTCGCTGATCACCATGCCGGCATAGGAATGGCCGACGAGCACGGTCGGGCCGTCCTGAAGGGCAAGAGCCCGCTTGGTGGCGGCAACGTCGTCGGCAAATGAGGTGAGCGGGTTCTGCACCGCGGTTACATGCAGCCCGGCCTTCTGCAGCAGCGGGATGACTTTCGACCAACTGGAGCCGTCGGCATAGGCGCCGTGGACGAGCACGACGTTGCGCGCCTTGACCGGCGCTTCACCGGCAGCCGAGGAGGCGCCGACAAAAGAGACCGCAGCGATAAATGTTGCCGCAGCAAAAGCGGCTTTCTGGAAAATGTTCATGATCTGACGTCCGTATCGTTTCGTGATGAAGCACGTCGCTTCAAAAGCCCTATTCGATCGGCATTTCAGGTCCGCAACACTATCACGCTTTTGTGACGGCCTCAATTTTTTCACCAGTCCATGTAACGAAACGCTGACAACAGCGAAAAGACGATCATGACCCCTCGCGAAGACAATTGGGCGGATGCAATGCGCGCCGCCCGCCGTGGCGATGCCGGAGCCTACGAAGCGCTGCTCGAAGATATTGGGCGGACGCTGCGCGTGCTCGTCGGCCGCAAGCTGGCCAGGCTCGGCATGGGGACCGACCAGACGGAAGATATCGTTCAGGAAGCCCTGCTCGGGCTGCATATGATGCGCGACCGATGGGACGACAGCCGGCCGTTCCTGCCCTGGCTGCACGCGATCGTCCGCTACAAGATCGGCGACGCTGTGCGCAGGCGCGGCCGCGAGGCCCGCCACCGCTGCGACGTGACGCTGGACGAGCTCTCCGATGTGATCGCCGCGCCTGATCAGGGCGACCGCCACATGCCTGACATGGACCGGGCGCTTGCAAGCCTTTCTTCCGGCCAGCGCGACGTCGTCTCGTCATTGGCGATCGAGGGGCAGTCTGTTCGGGAAACGGCCGAGAGATTAAAGACCAGTGAGGGTGCCGTCCGCGTCACCCTGCATCGCGCCCTGCAGCGTCTGACGGCCTTTGCCGATCCGGGGCCCGGCTATGCAAGAAAAGGCAAATCATGAAATCCGCCCAAGACACCTCCGCCTTGATCCGCAGCTTGGCGCGCGAAGCCGCCGAGGAAGAACCGTCGCAGGGCCTGCGCTTCGATCGTCTGCTGATGCTGGCGGGCGGTTTCTCGCTGCTGCTGTCGATCGCGCTGGCGCTCGGCCTGTTCGGCATCCGCCCCAATCTGCCTGCCGTTCTGGTCGGCGCGCCGTTTCTCTTCAAGTTCGCGACGATGCTGCTTCTGGCCGGTGGCGGACTGGCGCTGGTTCGCCGGGCGGGCGAGCCTGACAGCGGCGGTGCTGCCTGGATGATGCTTATTCCGGGCTTCCTGGTGCTCGCCATGGGGCTGGCACTCGATGGCTCCAGCTTTCCGCTTTTGGGCCGGCATGGCGGCGCGGTGCCGAGCTGCGTCGGCGCTATCGTTCTTCTATCGCTTCCGGCGCTTGCTGCCGCTCTCGGTGTGCTGAAGCGCGGCGTGCCGACCCAGCCTCTGCGCGCCGGTTTGTCGGCAGGCTTCCTTGCCGGAACGATCGGCGGAGCGGCCTATGCCTTCGTCTGCAAGAACGACGGCGCACTCTTCGTTGCCGTCTGGTACGGATTGGCGATTGTCATTGTCGCAACGCTTGGTGCCCTGATCGGCCGTAAGGCACTGGCCTGGTAGCATTCAGGACTTGGCCGAGACCTCGTCGGCCGCTTCGCGGATGGTCTGCATCAGGATCGATAGCGGCAGTGATGGGATCGCGTCGGTGCGCATCGTCAGGCCGACCGGCCCCTTCGTCTCGCTGGTGTCGATCGGCAGGATCGCCAGGACGCCATCCTCGATATCCTTGGCGACAACACCGGTCGAGATGATCCAGACCGCATCGCTCGCCCGCACGAAGGCGCGGCCGAAACTGTCCGAGACGGTCTCGATCTGGTTCGGCAGGCTCGGCACACCGTTGGCAATCAGGAAGCTCTCGACGAAGGGGCGGATGATCGAGGCCCGCGTCGGCATCAGCACCGTGTAATCGGCGAGCGCCGCAAAATGCGATTGCCGGGTCTTCAGCAACGGATGGCCGGCGCGCACGGCAAAGACCACCTGCTCCGAATAGAGATGCTCGAAGGAGAAGCCGGTCATCTTCTCCGGCCCGGCAAGACGGCCGACGACAAGGTCGAGATCGCCGACGCGCAACTGCTCCAGAAGCACGGCGTTTTCGCCGGTGACGATCTTCAGCCGGCTCCAGGTGTTCTCCTTCAGAAACAGCTCCATCGCCCGCGGCATGATGCGCGTCGATACCGTCGGCAGCGCGCCGACACGGATCGGCGGAGCGTCGCCGACGCGCTCCTGGGTGACGGAATCCAGTCCCTGACGCAGCGCCGTCAGCGCCGCGCCCGCGTGCTTGAGAAATACTTCGCCATAACGGGTGATCTTGATGCCGCGGCCGTCGCGCTCGAAGACCTCGACGCCGAGAACCTCCTCCAGCTCACGGATCGTCTTGGTCACCGCGGGCTGGCTGACATGCAGCAGTTCGGCCGCCTTCATCACGCTTTTCTGCCTGGCGACCTCGACAAAGGTTTGCAGATGGCGGAACTTTATGCGGCTGTCGATCATCGATCACATAACTCCGGAGTTATCGGAAAGCCACGAAATATCATTTTACCTAACCAGATTAAACATTCAATTTCCTGTCCGGAGGAGTTTCCAGTGCAGTTTGCCCGCGTCAACGACATCGCCATTCACTATCAGGTTATCGGCGGCCCCGCCGACAAGCCGGTCCTGGTCTTTGCCAATTCGCTGGGCACCGATTTCCGCATCTGGCGCGATGTCGTCGTCCGCCTGGCAGGCGATTTCGCTATCCTGCTCTATGACAAGCGCGGCCATGGCCTTTCCGATGTCGGCCAGACGCCCTATTCGATCGAGGACCACGCGTCCGATCTCATCGGCCTGCTCGAAACGCTGAATATCAAGAAGGCCATCATCTGCGGCCTGTCCGTCGGCGGTCTGATCGCGCAGTCGCTCTACCAGCAGCGTCCCGATCTCGTCAGCGCGCTGATCCTCTGCGACACCGCGCACAAGATCGGCACGGCCGATAGCTGGAATAGCCGCATTGCTGCCGTCGAGCAGAATGGCATCGCCAGCATGTGCGACGCGATAATGGAGCGCTGGTTCACGCCGGCATTCCGCCGCCCTGAGAACACCGCCTATGCCGGCTATTGCAACATGCTGGTGCGCCAGCCGGTGGCCGGCTACGCCGCGACCTGCGCTGCCGTGCGCGACGCCGACTTTACCGAAGCGGCAAAGACCATCGCCGTACCAACGATCTGCATCGTCGGCGCTCAGGACGGTTCGACGCCGCCAGACCTCGTCAAGTCGCTGGCGCAGTTGATCCCCGGCGCACGCTTCGAAATCATTCTCGATGCTGGCCACATTCCCTGCGTCGAGCAGCCCGAAGCGCTGACGTCAGTCATCCGCGCATTCATCGATTTCGCATTGCATGGAGAAAAGAGCCCATGAGTGACAGTTCGCGCGCCTCCGAGCGCTACAAGCAGGGCATGGCGACGCGCCGCGCCGTGCTCGGCGACAGCCACGTCGACCGCGCCGAGGCCGGATCGACGGATTTCGACAAGCCCTTCCAGGAGCTGATCACCGAAGCCGCTTGGGGTCATGTCTGGTCGCGCCCAACGCTTTCCAAGCGCGAACGCTCGATCGTCACCATCGCGCTGCTCGCCGCTCTCGGCCAGGACGATGAAGTGGCTATGCATGTGCGCGCCACAGTCAACACAGGCGCCAGCCGCGATGATGTCTGCGAGGCGCTGCTGCATGTGGCGATCTATGCCGGTGTTCCGGCCGCCAATCACGCGATCAAGATTGCCAAGCAGGTCTTCGAACAGATGGACGCTGATAAGGCGGCATAAGAGGAAGCCATGTCCGACATACCGAACCGCAAGCCCGAAACAGGCGCCTTTTTCGCCCGCGACCACGCCTGGCATCCGCCTGCCTTTGCGCCAGGATACAAGACCTCGATCCTGCGTTCGCCGCAGCGCGCCCTGCTGTCTCTCGACGGCACGATCTCCGAGATAACCGGCCCCGTCTTCGGCCACGGCATGATCGGCGAACTCGACAACGACCTGCTCCACAATTATGCCAAGCCCGGCGAGAGCGCGATCGGCGAGCGCATCATCGTTCACGGCCAGGTGCTGGACGAGCGCGGGCGGCCGCAAACAGGCGTGCTGGTCGAGTTCTGGCAGGCCAATGCCGGCGGGCGCTACCGCCACAAGAAGGAAAGCTATCTGGCAGCGATCGACCCGAATTTCGGTGGCTGCGGCCGGGCGATCACCGACGAGGAAGGCCGCTACTATTTCCGCACCGTGCGGCCCGGCGCCTATCCCTGGCCGAACGGCGTCAACGACTGGCGCCCGGCCCATATCCATTTCTCGGTCTTCGGCCACGGCTTCTCGCAGCGCCTGATCACCCAGATGTATTTCGAGGGCGATCCGATGATCTGGAAGTGTCCGATCGTCAGCACGATCCCCGACAAGGCGGCGATCGAACAGCTGATCGCCCCCATGGATTGGGGCAACACCATTCCGATGGATAGCCGCGCCTACAAATTCGACATCGTGCTGCGCGGCCGCCGCTCGACGATGTTCGAGAACAAGCTGGAGGGCAACTGATGGCCCAGGAAATCCGTTACCTCAAGGAAACGCCATCGCAGACCGCGGGACCCTACGTCCATATCGGTCTCACGCCGAATTTCTGCGACATATCAGGTGTCTATGACGGCGACCTCGGTACCGCGATGGTCAACGACAAGACGACAGGCGAGCGGATTACCGTGGCAGGCCGCATCTTCGACGGTGCCGGCGCTTTGGTGCGCGATGCGGTGATCGAGATCTGGCAGGCCGACAGCGCCGGGCTCTATAACAGCCCCTCGGAAATGCGCGGCACCGCCGATCCCAATTTCAACGGCTGGGGCCGCTGCCCGACCCGGGCGGAGGACGGCGTCTACAGCTTCGAAACCATCAAGCCCGGCAAGGTGCCGTTCAAGGACGGGCGCAGACAAGCGCCGCACATCACCTTCTGGATCGTCGCTCGCGGCATCAATATCGGCCTGCACACCCGCATGTACTTCCCGGAAGAATCGGAAGCCAACGCTACCGACCCGCTGCTGCAGCGGATCGAGCACCGCGACCGCGTGGCGACACTTATTGCCGCACGCGACGGCGCAACCTATACGTTTGACATTCGCCTGCAGGGAGAAAACGAGACAGTCTTTCTCGATATCTGACAAGCATTACTGCTGCTGGATTTTCGCCTGATCTCGGAAATCCGGCAGCAGCCAGCTTTCGTTAAGCACGCGCAATTCAAGATACAACCGGGAATGTATTTTCCATGCTGCATCCGCGTAAAGCGGGTTGGCATTCATGCTGCGCCGCGGTATGAAGCGGGCGGGCTGAAACGTTGATGGTGGAAACATGCAGAAAACTTTCGGACACGTCCTGGCGGCGCATAGGGGCCTCGGTCCAGGTTTTGATTTCTTGCGAATCGCGCTCGCTTTTTCAATTGTCCTCGCGCATTCCTTCCTGCTGACCGGCAATGACGAATTCTTCCGCTCCACGCCGCTGTGGTTCGCGGAATATGCGCTGGTGCCGATGTTCTTTGCGCTGAGCGGCTTCCTGATTGCAGGCAGCGCCCAGCGGCTGAGTCTCAAGAACTTCCTGCTCAATCGCGGGCTGCGTATCGTTCCGGCGCTTGCCGTCGATATCGTCGTCTGCGCCCTGATCATCGGCCCGCTGCTGACGCCGGTGGCGCTCAGCGCCTATTTCAGCAGCGCCGATTTCTTCAAATATTTCCTGAACATCATAGGCTGGATCCACTACAGCCTGCCGGGCGTTTTCGAGAACAACCCGACCCATCGCGTCAACGGCGCCCTGTGGACGGTCCCCTGGGAGATCTTCTGCTACATCATCATGTCCGGCCTGATGATGACCTCGATCATCTCTTCCTGGCGCAAGACGGCGCTGCTGACTGCAGGCTTCATCGTCGCCGGTCTTTTGATCCAGACTTTGGGACCGCACCTGCCCTACCGCGTCAACCTGGTGCTCGGTACGGTCTTCGTCAGCCGCGGCGCCCAGCTGGTCTTTGCCTTCCTGCTCGGCATTCTTGCCTATCAGCTGCGCGACGTGATCCCGCACAGCCGCACATTGCTTGCCGTCTGCGCCGCGATTGCGATTGCCGCGATCTTCGTACTCAACAGCTCGTCGATCGAGACGGTGCCGAACCGCATCTTCGTCATCCCGGCGCTGGTCTACATCACCACCTTCATCGGGCTGACACCGGTGCCGTTGCCCTCCGTCTTCCACAAGGGCGATTATTCCTACGGCGTCTACCTCTATCACGACCCCTTCCTGCAGATTCTCATCGGCCTGGCGCCGGGTGTCTTCCTGGTTCCGAAAACCGGAGCGCTGGCGCTTTATGCGATCGGCATCTGCGCGGCGATGGCGGTGGCGGTCATTTCCTGGCACATGATCGAGAAACCCATTCTCGGCATGCGCAAGAAGTTCTCCTTCGTCGCCAAGGCCCGTGGCGTGGATGAGGCCAGCGAACCGAAGATCCTCCCTGTCGAGAAGCCAGCTAAGGCATAGGCTGACGCCTGAACGCTATTGACGTCTCGACGGGCTCAAGGCTTTCTGCCGCTAGACGGCGGCAGATGCCGGCCATGAAAGAAGAGACGACAGTGAGCGCAACGGCTTTCGACCACCCCTTCCTCTCCGGCCTGCTCGGTGACGAGGAGATATCCGCCTATTTCACCGCCGAGGCCGATATTCGCGCCATGCTGCAGTTCGAGGCGGCGCTAGCGCGCGCCGAGGCGGCTCACGATGTCATAGCCCGGCCCGCCGCCGAGGCCATTTCCGCCGCCTGCACGAGCTTTGCCGCCGATATCCCGGCACTGCGCGCCGCCACCGCCCGCGACGGCGTCGTCATCCCCGAGCTGGTGCGCCAGCTGCGCGCCGCTACAGGCGAGGCCGGTCCCCATGTCCATACCGGCGCCACCAGCCAGGATGTGATCGACACCAGCCTTATGCTGCGACTGAAACCTGTGGCCTTCATCTTTGCGGCGCGTCTGACCGCGATCGAAGTCAAGCTCGCCGCCCTGGAAGCGAGCCTTGGCGCCAAACCGCTGATGGGCCGCACCCGGATGCAGGCGGCGATCCCCATCACCGTTGCCGACCGGCTGCATGCCTGGCGAACACCGTTCGACGGCTATCGCGAAAAGCTGACGGAACTGCGCTTCCCGCTGCAATTCGGCGGCGCGGCCGGCACGCTGGAAAAACTTGGCGGCAAGGCGGCCGCCGTGCGCGGTTCGCTCGCCCAGGAACTCGGCCTCGCCGATCTGCCGCAATGGCAGAGCCAGCGCGCCTTCATCGCCGAATTCGCGGGATTGCTGTCGGTTGTGACCGGCAGCCTCGGCAAGTTCGGCCAGGACATTGCGCTAATGTCGCAGGCGGGGGACGAGATTGCGCTGAGCGGCGGCGGTGGCTCGTCGGCCATGGCGCACAAGCAGAACCCTGTTGCCGCCGAGACGCTGGTGGCGCTGGCCCGCTTCAATGCCACGCAAATCTCGGCGATCCACCAGTCGATGGTCCATGAGCAGGAACGCTCCGGCGCGGCCTGGACATTGGAATGGCTCGTCCTGCCGCAGATGGTCGTGGCGACCGGGGCTGCCCTTCGTCTTTCGCGCGAGCTTGCGGATAACATCCAGAGGCTCGGCGCCGCGAATTCATAACCGTTCGATCATGAATTCTGGCATTTATTTCATTTTACATTACCGTTTCGCATGACAAACTAGCGCGAAAAGTTTTAGCTGCGAGCTAATACGGCGCTGGAGTACGCCGAAAAAGGGAGAGAGAAGAATGAAGAAGCTGCTTCTGGCCGCCGCTGCGGCCATGCTCATGGGCTCGGGCGCCTATGCGGATACGATCAAGGTCGGCGTCATCGGACCGTTTTCCGGTCCGTTCGCCCTGCAGGGCAAGAACTTCAAGGCCGGCATCGACGCCTATATGGCGACCAACGGCAGCAAGGTCGGCGACAACATGGTCGAGGTCATCTATCGCGACCTGCCCGCCGCCGATCCGGCGCAGTCGAAGGCGCTTGCCCAGGAACTGGTCGTCAAGGAAAAGGTCCAGTATCTGGCCGGCTTCTACTTCACGCCTGATGCCATGGCCGTAACCCCGATCCTGAAGCAGGCCAATACGCCGCTGGTCATCATGAACGCCGCGACGTCCGCGATCGTCACCAAGAGCCCGCTCGTGGTGCGCACCTCCTTCACGACCTGGCAGACCTCGACGCCGATGGCGCAGGTCGCCTTCGACAAGGGCGTCAAGAAGGTGATCTCCGTGGTCAGCGACTACGGCCCGGGCGTCGACGCGGAAAATGCCTTCAAGGCCGGTTTCGAAAAGGCTGGCGGCGAGGTCGTGGAAGCGATCCGAATGCCGCTTGCGACCAACGACTTCAGCCCGATCATGCAGCGTATCAAGGATTCTGGCGCGACCGGCGTCTTCGCCTTCCTGCCATCGGGCCCGACGACGCTCGGTTTCGTCAAGGCTTACAACGAAAACGGCCTGAAGACCGGCGGCATCCAGCTCTTCGCACCGGGCGATCTGACGCAGGAATCCGATCTTCCGGCACTCGGCGATGCAGCCTTGGGCATGCTGACCACCTTCCATTACGCGGTTTCCCACGACTTGCCCGAGAACAAGGCCTTCGTCGAAGCCGCCGGCAAGGCGATCGGCAACCCGGCCGAGCTGACCTTCCCGGCTGTCGGCGCCTATGACGGCATGCATGTCATCTACAAGATGATCGAGGCAACCGGCGGCAAGCAGGACGCGGCGAAGGCTGTCGAATCGGTGAAGGGTCTCGCCTGGACGAGCCCGCGAGGCCCGGTCTCGATTGATCCCGATAGCCGCCACATCACGCAGAACATCTACCTGCGCGAAGTCGCCAAGGACGCGGACGGCAAATACATCAACAAGGAAATCCAGACCTTCGAAAAGCAGGGCGATCCGGGGCTTGCGGCTGTGAAGTAAGGATTTCCGACTTAGACGTTGTGCCGTGAGCCCCCTCACCCTACCCTCTCCCCGCTGGGGAGAGGGGAAGCGACCGTAGCGCTCCAATTTCCCTTCTCCCCTCGGGGAGAAGGTGCCGGCAGGCGGATGAGGGGGCCACAAACACCCTCGCCAACTTGATCGCCGCCCGCCAACAAAAGGACCACACCAAACCCATGCAAACCGTCTTCAGCATAGCCGTCGATGCGCTGGCCTATGGCATGGTGCTGTTCGTCATCTCGATCGGCCTTTCCGTCACCATGGGGCTGATGCGGGTCGTCAATCTCGCCCACGGCGCCTTCGCGATGATCGGCGGCTATATCGCTTCCTACGCGGTGCGCGATCTCGGGCTCGGCTACGGCATCGGCGTCATCGCCGCCGTCATCGGCACGATCATCATCGCCATCCCGATCGAACGCTTCCTCTACCGCCGGATTTATGGCGCGCCCGAGTTGACACAAGTGCTGATGACGATCGGCATCACCTTCTGCATCATCGGCATCGCCAACTATGTCATGGGTCCGACGCTGAAGACCATTCCGCTGCCGCAGGGGCTGCAGGGTTCGGCCGATCTCGGTTTCCGCACCATCCCGGTTCATCGCCTCTTCGCGATCGTCTGCGGATTGGGTGTCGCGATCGCGCTGTGGTTCACGATCGAACGGACGAGTTTCGGGGTGAAACTGCGCGCCTCCGTCGACAACGCATCGATGGCGGCTGCCCTCGGCGTGCGCACCGAGATCATCTACGCGCTGAGTTTCGCCGTGGCCGTCGGCCTTGCCGCCTTCGGCGGCGTCGTTGGGGCGGAGCTGCTGCCGGTCGAGCCCTACTACGCGCTGCGCTACATGGTGACCTTCCTGGTCGTCGTCTCGGTCGGCGGCGCGGGATCGATCCCCGGCGCGCTGATTGCCTGTCTCGTGCTCGGTGGCATCGATACGACAGGCCGCTACCTGATGCCTGAGTTCGGCGAATTCTTCTTCTATCTCGCCGTCATCGCCATCATCTGCATCTTCCCGCGTGGCTTTGCCGGGAGGACGAAATAGGATGACGCTTGCCATGAACACTGAAACGGCTGCCGCTGCCGCACGCCGTCACCGCTCGGCGGGCAGAGACTTCGCCGGCGTTGCGGCAATCATCGTCCTCGCTGCCATCGGCTACCTGCTCTTTCCTGACAATCTGGCCCTGCTGACCCGCATCATCGCCATCGCGCTGCTCGTTCTGTCGCTTGATCTCGTGACCGGCTATTGCGGCGTCGCGACCCTCGGCCATGCAGCCCTCTTCGGTTCCGGCGCTTATGCCGCCGGTATCGTCTCGGCCCATTACGGGATCACCGATCCGCTGCTGATGACGCTTGCCGGTATCGCCGGCGGCGCGATCGCCGGGCTGATCTGCGGCGCCATCATCCTGCGCGCCCACGGCTTGCCGCAGCTGGTGCTGTCGATCGCGCTGATCAACCTGTTTCATGAATTCGCCAACAAGACGTCCTCCTGGACCGGCGGCAGCGACGGTCTCTCCGGAATTTCGGCCGATCCGGTGCTCGGCCATTTCGAATTCGATCTCTACGGGCATACCGCCTATTTCTTCGGCGTTGTCCTGCTGCTCGCGGTCTTCATCCTGCTGCGCCTTTTGGTGCGCTCGCCTTTCGGCATGCTCTGCCGCGGCATCAAGGAAGATCCGCTGCGTATCAAGGCAATGGGGGCATCGCCGAAGGCTGCGCTGATGAAGATGTATGTCATCTCCGGCGCGGTGGCCGGCATCGGCGGCGCGCTGACGGCGATCTCGACGCAAGTCGTCGGCCTCGACAGCCTGTCCTTCACGCTCTCTGCCGAAAGCCTGGTCATGCTCGTCCTCGGTGGCACCGGCTCGCTGTTCGGCGCGCTCTCAGGCACCGTCATCTTCATGCTGTTCGAGGATTATGTCTCGGCCGCCAACCCGTTCCACTGGCTGACCATGGTCGGTGCGCTCTTGATCGCCGTCGTGCTTTTCGCACCCAAGGGGCTCTACGGCACAGCCGCTGCCGTCCTCTCCCGCCGCAAGGAGGCAGGCGAATGAGCGCCGTATTCGAAGTTGCCAACCTGAAGAAATCTTTCGGCGGCCTTGCCGTCACCAACGACGTCTCCATTGCGATGCAGCCGGGCGACCGGGTGGCGCTGATCGGGCCGAACGGCGCCGGAAAGACCACCTTCGTCAATCTGGTCACCGGCAATCTGGCCCCCGATTCCGGCGAAGTCCGCCTCGGTGGCGAGACGGTGACGAAGGTGGACGCGGCAGGGCGTGTGAAACGCGGGCTGGTCCGCTCTTTCCAGGTGACCCGCCTCTTCCAGGAGATGACACCAGCCGAGCACGTGGCGCTGGCCATCCTGCAGCGCGACGGGAAGACCGGCCGGATGTTCGGAAACTTCCTGTCGATGCAAGGCGTCATGGACGAAGTGAGCGGCATGCTGCAGACGTTGGGGCTGATCGCCCTCATGCACCGCAAGGTCAGCGAGATCGCCTATGGCCAGCAGCGTCTCTTGGAAATCGCCGTCGCCATGGCCTTGAAGCCCAAGGTGCTGCTGCTCGACGAACCCGCCGCCGGCGTGCCGCAGAGCGATACCGGCCGCATCGAACAGGCGCTGGCCGATCTGCCCGCCGATCTCGCGGTGCTGATGATCGAGCACGACATGGACCTCGTCTTCCGCTTCGCCAAGCGCGTCATCGTGCTTGCCGCCGGCGCCATCATCTTCGACGGATCGCCCGCCGACGTCACCAAGGACGCCCGCGTGCGCGAGGCCTATCTCGGGAGCTATGCCAATGCCAGCCACGCCGCTTGAGGTGGAAAACCTGTCGGCCGGCTACGGCCCGACCCGCGTTCTCGAAGGCGTGTCCTTTTCGGTCCCGGCGGGCGCCCGCCTCGCCGTGCTCGGCCGCAACGGCATGGGCAAGACAACGCTGCTCGCCACCCTTGCCGGACAGACGAAACGCTATGACGGCCGCATCCGGCTGGGTTCAACCGACGTGACGGCGATGCCGAGCGCCGCACGCGCGCATCAGGGGCTGGGCTTTGTGCCGCAGGCGCGCTGCGTCTTCCCAACTCTGACGGTGGAAGAAAACCTCTTCGTCGGCCTCAAGGGGCGGCCGAAGACGGCGCTCGACGAAGCCTACCAGATGTTTCCGCGCCTGAAGGAACGCCGCCGCAATCTCGGCAGCCAACTTTCCGGCGGCGAGCAGCAGATGCTCTCCACCGCCCGCTCGATCCTCGGTCGCCCCTCGGTGCTATTGCTGGACGAGCCGCTCGAAGGCCTGGCGCCGGTCATCTGCGAGGAACTGATGGCCGCCTTCGCCGAACTCGCCAAAACAGGCGACATGACCATTCTGCTGGTCGAACAGCGTATTCAGAGCGCGCTCGACTTCGCCGACCAGGTCATCATCCTCGAACGCGGAAGGCTCGCCTGGAGCGGCACGCCGGCGGCGCTGTCTGAGGATCATGACGCGGTGGAACGGCTGCTGGGCGTGGGTGGGCTGCACTAACGCTCAGCTCGCGGAAAAGCCCTCGTCATAGGTCACCTCGCCCGACGGCGTCTCACCGCTGAATGTCACTGCCTGAAAATACTCGGCCGGGACGCCCGGAAGCGTTAGTTTCGCATCTGCCTGGAAGCCGAAGCGGCTGTAGAAAGCCGGATCACCAAGCAGCACGCAGCCCCTGGCGCCAAGCGCCCGGATTGCCGCCAGGCCCGCGTCTATCAGCGCGCCTCCAATTCCCTGCCCCTGCCATTCCGGTGCAACGGCAATAGGGCCAAGCCCGTACCAGCCGAGATCGGCGCCATCGATCGCCACTGGAGAGAATGCAACATGGCCGACGACATTTCCTTCATCTTCGGCAATCAGTGAGACACTGAGCTTACCGCGGTCGCGCAAGGCATCGACAATCGCCGCCTCCGTCTGACTGCTGAATGCCATCGGCGCAAAGGCACGGGTTATCAGCGCCCGGATGAGCGGAATATCGGCTGCGGTTTCTTCGCGAAGCTTCATCGCTGTCCTCCAATGACAGCAAATCGGGTAGCAAATAGCCTCACTTGCGTCAAAGCCGCAGCTTGCATTGGAACGCCGACTCCTCTTTGATCGCAGGCCAAAGAGGAGTATCCCGCTTGTCCTTCCCCCTATTCGACCTCACCGGAAAACGTGCGTTGATCACCGGCTCAAGCCAGGGCATCGGCTATGCGCTGGCACTCGGGCTGGCCGAGCATGGCGCGTCCGTGGTGATCAACGGCCGCAATGCCAGCAAGGCTTCGGAGGCGGCGGAAGTGATCCGGGGCAAGGGTCATCATGCGTTGAGTGCCGCCTTCGACGTGACGGATGCGCAGGCAGCGCGCAGCGGCATTGCCTATATCGAAGAGGAAATCGGCCCGATCGACATCCTTATCAACAATGCCGGCATGCAGTTTCGCACGCCGCTCGAGGATTTTCCGGTCGAGAAGTGGGACGAGATCTTCAAGACCAACGTCTCCAGCGTCTTCTATGTCAGCCAGCCGGTCGCCAAGGCGATGATTGCCCGCGGACGCGGCAAGATCATCAACATCGCCTCGGTACAGGCCGAACTCGCCCGCCCGAGCATCGCGCCCTATACGGCGACGAAAGGCGCGGTGAAGAACCTGACGCGGGGCATGGCGACGGATTGGGCCAAGCATGGACTGCAGGTGAACGCAATCGCGCCCGGCTATTTCAAGACGCCGCTCAACCAGGCGCTGGTCGATGATCCGAAATTTTCCAGCTGGCTGGAAGGGCGCACGCCTGCCGGGCGCTGGGGTAATGTCGAAGAGCTGGTGGGCGCCGCGGTGTTCCTGTCTTCGGAGGCTTCGTCCTTCGTCAACGGCCACATGCTGATGGTCGATGGCGGGATCACCACCAGCCTCTAGTCGGCGACCATGTTTCCACGGCGCATCAGCCGCATCAGGATAAGCGGCAGCAGCGTGGTGATGCAGATGGCGATGAAGGCCATCGCCATGCCGAGACCGATCGAGCCCTGCTCGAATTGCCGCCAGATGAAGGTGGCGATTGTCTGCATGCCGAAGGGAGCGACGACGACCGAGGCGACGAGCTCGCGCGAGGCCAGCGCGAAGACCAGAAGCATCGATGAGGCAAGGCTCGGGAAGACCAGCGGCAGCAGGATACGCCGGAAGGCCATGACGCCGCTGGCGCCGCAGACGCGGGCGGCGGCTTCCAGATTGTCGCCGATCTGCTGGAAGGCGGCTGCGGTGTAGCGCACAGGCTGCGGCAGCAGGATGCAGCAATAAGCGAGCAGCAGGATGAAGCCGGTATTGTAGGGCGTGAACGCCAGCCCTGGCATGTTCCAGGCAAGGATCAGCCCGACGGCGACGACGATGCCGGGCAGCGCGTTCGGCAGGATGGTCATGATATCGATCGCAATCCGGCCCCGCATCTTCGTCTTCACGACGGTATAAGCGGCGGTGACGCCGACGAGGCCGGTGATAATAGCCGTGCCGATGCCGAGCGAGAAACTGTTGATCAGCGCGGTGACGGCACCGGCACTGTTGCTGAAAACGGCGATGAAATTGTCGAGGCTGACATTGTCGAGCGCAAGACCGCCGGAAATGGTGCGCGCCAGCGCCGTCGCCAGGATCGCCAAGAGCGGCACGCCTGTCGCCAGGAAAGCGACTACGGCAAAGCCGATCATGACCGGAACCTTCAGCGCTCCGAGTGGCCGCTTGTCCTTCGCTGTCGGCTTGCCGCCGACCGTCTGATAGGAGCGGCGCGCCAGAATCCAGCGCTGTAGCAGGAAGGTGGCGAGCGACATGGCGACGAGCACCAGCGACAGGATTGCAGCACCCGGCAGATCGATCGGCCAGTCGGTGACGCGCAGGTCGATGCCGGTGACCAGAACCTGGAAACCGGCGCGGCGGCCGAGTGCTGCGGGCGTGCCGTATTCCTCAATCGCCGCGGCGAAGACCAGCATCAGGCTGGCCGTCAGGCCGGGCGCCGAGAGCGGCAGCGTGATACGCCAGAAGGCGCGCGCCGGGCTTGCGCCAAAGACCCGGCCGACATCGGCATAACGGGCGCCGACAGCCTCGACGGTGCGCGACACCGCGAAATAGACAACCGGAAAAGTGTTGAAGGCCATGACGACGGTCATGCCGAACAGCGAAAAGAGATAGGGCGCGAGATTGAAACCGGCGAGCTGCTCAAGATAGCCGCGCGGCTGCAGCGTCATGATCCAGCCGAGCGTGGCGATATAGGGCGGGATCATGAAGGGAACGAGCAGCACCACATCCCAGAAGGTGGCGAAGGGAATGCGGTAGAGGGCGCGGAAGACGCCGAGCGGCACGGCAACGAGCGCCGAAGCCAGCACGACGCAGGCGCCGAGCAGGATGGTATTGCCGCCCATGCGGATCAGCGCGCTATCGGCAAGCGTCGCGTAGAGCGAGGAGAAGGGGCTCGCAAACGAGCCCCGTCCGAGTTCGGGAAAAATGCCTTGCAGGACGACGGCGATGAAGGGAACGGCAACGACGAGGATGAGACCCGCTGTTGCCAGCCAGGCGGCCGGAGCCGTGCCGCCGATGCCGTTCGCTTTCATCTCGTCAGACCTTACTTGGCGCCGTAGAGTTCCGCGAAGGACTTCAGCGTTTCCTTGCGCTTGCCGTAAACGGCGGCCGTATCATACTTCAGGAGCTTCAGATCGCTGATCAGCGGGCGGGCAGCCGGAATATCGGTGCGCGACGGCATCAGCATCTCACCGGCAACGAGCTTTTGGCCTTCGTCCGAGAGCATGTAGTCAATGAACTTCTTGGCATCGTCCTGGTTCTTGGACCAGTTCATGATCATCGCCGGGCGCGGCGCGATGACGGTGCCCGAAGCCGGGAACACGACTTCGATATTCTCGCCCTTCTTCTGGGCAGCAAGCGCGATGTAGTCGACAGCGCCGAAGACAACGGCCTTGGCACCTTGCAGAACCGGGTTGAGGGCGTCAGCATTGGCACCGGCAATGATGGCGCCGTTGGCCTGCAGATCCTTGAAGAGCTTCCAGTCGTCCTGGCCGCCGAGAGCGGCGGTCAGCTCGAAGGACGAGCCCGACTGCGCCGGATCCGGAATGTTGACGAGGTCCTTGTATTCAGGCTTCGAGAGATCGGCCCATTCGGACGGCTTCGGCGTGCCGCTCTTCGAGTTCCAGACGATGCCGAGAGCCGAGATGCCCTGCGCCACGGCGCCTTCCGACTTCAGGAAATCAGGAACCTTGGCAGCGTTCGGGCTGGCATAGTTGACGAGCCAGCCACGCTTGGCGAAATCGTTTGCCGTATCCCAGGACGCCGAGATGACGACATCGACGACCGGGTTTGCAGCTTCGGCTTCGATACGGGCCATGACCTTGCCGGTCGTTGCCTGGAAAACATTGACCTTGACGCCGGTCTGGGCGGTGAAGCCGGCCGACAGCTTGTCGATCAGGCTCTGCGGGCCAGCGGTGTAAACGGTAACGTCGGCATGGGCGACGCCCGCCATAAGCGCGGCGGCAACAGCGCCGAACGCAATGCTCTTCAATGACTTAAACATTTTCGAGTCTCTCCTGTTTTGAAGTATCGGCAGTTTCTGGAAACCAGCGGATCTGGGTGGCATCGATCGAAAGACCGACCGTTTCACCGGCGCGAAGCTTGAGACGGCTCAGCACCTGCAGCTCGAATGACGGCAGGTCCCTCAGCGATACCGTCGCCAGGTGGCCGTCACCGCGAAATTGCGATCGCAACACCACAGCGCAGAGCCGCTCGGGCGCATCGGCCGAAACCGAAATTCCGGATGTCGGGATGAGGATGTCTGCGGCGCGCGGCCCATCGGCAGCAGCCTCCATCAGCGCCACCGTGCTGTCCTTGAAGAACCAGAGCGCGCCGCGCCGCTCGATCCCGGCAACGCGGCCGAGGCGCAGAAAATCCGCCACTGCGGGCGTAGCAGGGCGTTCGATCAGCTCGTCCGGGCATGCCAGCTGTTCGATCAGCCCGCCGCGCATGACGGCAACGTGGTCGGCCAGCGTCAGCGCTTCACTGTGATCGTGTGTCACGTAGATCGCCGTCAGCCCCAATGTCGCAATCAGGTCGGCGAGCTCACCGACCATATTCTCGCGCAGCTCGCGGTCGAGGTTGGAAAGCGGCTCGTCGAATAGGATCAGCTGCGGCTCGGCGACGATGGCGCGGGCAATCGCCACGCGCTGCTGCTGGCCGCCGGAAAGATCGCTCGGGCGGCGGTCCGAGAAGGCCGAGAGCCCGACGCGATCCAGCGCCCGCATCGTTCGTTCCCGACGCTCAGCCTTGCCGACGCCACGCATCTCCAGCGGAAAGGAAACGTTGCCGCCAACGGTCAGATGCGGCCAGAGCGCATAATCCTGGAAAACCATGCCCAGCCCACGGCGCTCCGGCGGCACGAAGGTGCCCTCGCCGGCAACGTGCTGCCCGGCAATGGAGATCTGGCCTTTCGTCGGCGCCAGCAGGCCGGCGACAAGCCGCAGCAGCGTGGTCTTGCCGCAGCCTGATGGGCCAAGCAGCGCCAATGTCTCGCCCTTGCGAAGAGAGAAGTCGATCCCCTTGAGGATGCGCGTCTGCCCATAGCTCAATTCGAGCCCGGCCGCGGAAACGGCGGTATTCGACGGAATTGCGGGGGCGTTCATGGGGAACCGGATGTCGCTTCAGAAATTACGGCGACATTTAGGCAGGCCGGATGACAGCTTTGCGACAGTTCGATTTCAGTTTGATGACATTGGGTGGATGCGCTCTTGGGCGCGAGGTCCGGTGGTTAGCGATCCAGCAACTCGATCGGCCCCAATGTCTTGCCCGATATCTTGCTGGCGGCGACCGCATAGCCGCCGCTGGCGCCGTCGATGAAATGGATGTGGTCGCGCGACATCGGCGTCGGCACAAAGCAAGTCATCAGCGCCGAATCCTGCCGGTGCAGGCCGTAACGGGCGATCCCCTTGCTCTGCGCCTCCTTGAGCAGGGCTTCGATCCGCTCGAACCGCGCGCTATCGACATCGATCGTCATTTTCAGTCCGTCGTCGAATTTGCGGAAATCGGAATTTCCGGCGACGTCGCGCTTGTATTGACGCGCGTCGAACCTGCCGAAGGGGATGCCCAGCTTGAAGAAAATCACGGTCAGTGCCAGCTGCAGCATGATGAACAATTTCTGGCGCCATTGCCTGCCAGCCGCCGCGGTTGCCTTGGCCTCGCGCTCGATGCCCTTCCTCGAGAAAGACAGGTCCGGGCCGTCGGCAGGTACTGGATGGCCGCCACGGCCTTGTTCCGACGAGATGGCGACGATGGCGGTGACCAGCGACTGGAACTCCGGACCGGAGCCCGCTTCACCGGGAACGGCGATGATCGAGACGATTTCCCCGTTCTCGGCCTCGATCGGGTTCCAGCGGCAGGAGAGACCGGCCAAATCCGGCCGGGTGCCCGCGGGGGCTGCGGCAACGCCGTAGCGTCCCGATTTCATCTGCTTTTCCGCCCAGCTGTTGCCGCCGCCGGCAAACATTGCGTAGGTCACGTAGGGGCTTGCCGAATAGCGGGCAACACGCACATCCAGCCCTTCCTTGCGGATGTCGGCAACGGGAACGATCGCGGTCCGCAGGTCGAGGCCGAGGTCTTCCCTCACCCAGACCTGGACTGAGGCAAGGGCCGCGCGGGCAGCATCCTCATGCGATGCAGGCAGGGCGATCATCGCGCCATCGCCGCCGAAGACGAAGGGAAAATCACCCTTTCCGACAGCGTTTAGCACGGCGGAAATCACCGAGGCGCCCGCCATGTTGACGTCCTTGTAGCGCCCGTCACCGATTGCCTTGGTGGAGCCGACGATGTCGGCCAGCGCCAGGATCCATCCCTCGGGCAGGGGGCGGTAATTGCCAGTATCGGCCACACCCTTGAACTCGGCAAAGACCGGCACGGAAGCAAAGAACTGATCGTTGGAAGCGGCGCTCATGATCCGACCTTATCACAGACAGTTGTAGCGGCGGCAACGCCATTTCAGGAGTTACGGCAATCGACTTCGCACAGTTTCGTGTGATAGCACCGCAAGATAAAAATGAATGACGGACAAGGACATAGATGAGCCGCCTCGACAGCTTCATCCGCCGCCTGACGGCTCAGCGCGATATCTTGAATTCGATCGTCGATCTGGTCGGGCCGCTTCAAGGTCCGGTCATCGAACTCGGTCTCGGCAACGGACGGACCTACGACCATCTGCGCGAGATTTTCGCCGGCCGCCGCATCATCGCCTTCGACCGCGAGGTCCGTTCCTATTCCGCCTCGACGCCGCCCGCCGAAGATATGGTGACCGGCGATATCCGCGAGACGGGGCAGCGTTTTCTCGGCGTCAACGCGGCGCTTGCGCATGCCGATATCGGCACCGGTCACGACGATATCGATGCCGTGACCCTGACCTGGCTGCCGCAGCTGATGGCCGGCGTTCTGCGCTCCGGCGGCATTGCCGTCTCCGGCCTGCCGCTCGACCGGCCGGAGCTCACTCCCCTGCCGCTGCCTGACGGCATCAAATCCGGGCGTTATTTCCTCTACCGCCGCACATAGCTTTCAGTCGCTACAGATCTCCGGCATTGGGCCGGACGCGCCGAGCTTCGCGTAGCGGCGCTCGAATTCGCCGGCGAGATCGCCGAGCGTCACCGCTTTCAGCCGGGCGAGGATCAGCGCCTCGGCCTCCCGCAAGGTGTCGCCGACGGCATTGTTGACCGCCTGTTCGACCAGGCATTCCGGATGATCGGATGCAGGGCCGATGGCGAACAGCTCCGGCTCGCCGATCGCCTGGTAAACATCGAGCAGGGCGATCTCGGACAGTGGCTTGACCAGCGTCCAGCCACCATGATGCCCCTTCTCCGAGCGCACATATCCCTGATCCCTGAGCCCCGCCATGGTGCGGCGGACGACCACAGGATTGGTGCTCAGCATCCCGGCGATCATTTCGGATGTCACCGGTTTCTGATGCCGGTCCATGTGGATCAGCACATGCAGCATGCGGGACAGGCGGCTGTCACTTCTCATCATCATCCTCGTATGCGTCTACTACGCACTATCCCATGCCATTCGTAACAACACAAGTGACGTAAGACTTGACGACATCATTTCACGTAACTTATGTAGATGCGTGAAATGCAAGAAGGAGCGATATCATGCATTACGAAGCAATCGTCATCGGCGGCAATTTTGCCGGGCTCTCCGCCGCCATGCAGCTCGCCCGCGCCCGCCGCAGCATCCTGCTGATCGATGCCGGGCGTCCGCGCAATCGCTTCGCCGAGGCATCGCACGGGTTTCTGGGCCAGGACGGCGTGGCCCCGGCTGCGATCATGCTGGAGGGCAAGCGCCAGCTTTCGGCCTATCCGACGGTGAGCTTCGCCGAAGGGGAAGCGATCGCGGCCGAAAAGACCGGTGGCGAATTCAATGTGGCGCTGGCGGATGGACGGCAGTTCAGCGCCGACCGGTTGCTGCTGGCGACAGGCGTCAGGGATACGCTTCCGGATATTCCGGGGCTGGCCGAACGCTGGGGCCGCTCGGCGCTGCATTGCCCCTATTGCCACGGATACGAGGTGCGCGACCGTGCGCTCGGCGTGCTCGGCAGCCACCCCTTCTCGATCCACGCAGCGCTGCTGATCCCGGATTGGGGTCCGGCCACCTATTTCTCGCAGGGGCTCGTCGAGCCTGATCAGGAGCAGCTGGCGCAACTGGCGGCCCGTCAGGTTCGCGTCGAAAGCAGCCCGATCGTCGAATTCCTCGGCACCGCGCCGGATCTCGAGGCTGTCAGGCTTCAGGATGGCCGTGTCCTACCGCTCTCGGCGATCTTCGTCGCGCCCAAAGTATCGATGGCCACCCCGCTTGCCGAACAGCTCGGCTGCGAATTCGACGATGCGCCGCTTGGCCCTGTCATTCGTCTCGATGAGCGCAAGGAAACCACGGTGAAGGGCGTCTACGCCGCAGGCGACGCGACGAACCCGATGCACAACGCCACACTGGCCTCAGCCTCCGGCGTGCTTGCCGGCGTCCATTGCCACCAGTCGCTGGCGCTGGGTATGGCGCATTAGGGTAGAAACAGTACGTCGTACTGATCGATCCCGCCGGGCAGCTCGCGCACTTTCATCTGCTGCTCGCCCTCCTCGAAAAACACGAGGCAGTTCTCGTAGAAGGAAGCCAGGGTGGCGATGAAATCGCGGGTCTGTTCCGGGCCGTAGAAGAGCGGCGTGAACTCCATGTAGAGAGGCACGCGCCGCTTCATCAGCTCCGTCATCGAGCGGCAGGCAACGGGCTCGTATCCCTCGATATCCATCCAGACCAGACCGACGGCGCTCTGTTCGAGGCCGAGATCGCCAAGGATCGCCGCGACCGGGCGGACGGGAACGCTGATCCTGGTATCGGACGGGCTCTGCCTGATCGCGCTGCTCTTGCCGTGATTGGCGGCATTCATGAAGAAGTCGATCTCACCGACCGTCTCTCCTGCGGCGCAATTGACCGGTGTGACGATCCCGTCCAGCCGGTTCTGGCGGATATTCGTCTGCAGCAGCGGAAAGTTGCGCGGATCCGGCTCGACGCTGACGATGCGGGAATAGGCGCCGCTCAGCGCGAAATAGACGGTCTGCGTGCCGATATTGCCGCCGAGTTCCAGCAGCACGCTGTCTTTGCGCGACAGGCCGCGCTCCCGGAGCACGGCCAGTAGGCGATCGACATGATCACGCTCGAAATGCCCCTTCCGGAAGACCTTGCGGCCGATATAGTCGGATGGCGAAAAGGTCATGCGGTGGTCGCCGGCATCGACGGTCATCGTCAGCACCCGCGGTCCGATGCTTTCGATCAAAAGACGGCGGCCGAAGCGGGTATCGAAGAAGCGGGCAGCGGCGGCATTGCGCATCTTGCGGAGCCGCTTCATCCAGTATTTTTGCGTCAGCAGCGCATTGGCGGCCATCAGGCTTTTCCTTGCAGCGGCAGCGCCGCCTTGTCCTTGGGAATCACGAAGACCTTCAATGGCAGTGCCCGGCCGCGGACGTTGATCTCGTGACTCTCGATACCGGTCATATCGGCGCCGGCGCGCTCGGCAACCGGTTCGGAAACGACGATCGCCACGTCGAACTCCTTGGCGGCGTGCTCGAGGCGGCTGGCGACGTTGACGGTATCGCCGACGGCGGTCAGGCTGCGGACGCGGCCATAACCCATCGTGCCGACGACTGCCGGACCGGTGTGGATGCCGATAGCGATCTGCAGCGGGATCGACAGCTCCTCGGCCAGCTCATGGCCAAGCTTCTCGATCTCTTCGGCGATGGTCGCGGCCGCCTTCAGCGCCTGCCTGCAGCCCTCTTCCGGCGAGGTGTTGATGCCGAACAACGCCATGGCGCCGTCGCCGATGAACTTGTCGACACGGCCGCCGGCCTGCTCGACGGCCTTGCCGACCAGCGCGAAATAGCGGTTCAGCAAAAAGACGATATCGAAGGGAAGACGGGGCTCCGTCAGCGCCGTGAAATTGCGCATGTCGCAGAAGAGCACCGCGATATCCCGCTCGCGGCCGGGGCTCGTTTCCTGCGTGTTGGCAGGTAGAGTCGCCTCCGTTGCCGGGATCAGCAGCGGCACGACGGTCAGGTCATGGTTCGGCCGCAGCTGGCAGGCAAGCCGGACATCCGGGGCGGCATTGATCCGCCGGAGCGTCGTCTGTTCCATCTTGTCGGGTGGCGGCAGGCTCTCGTAGTCGCTGAGGATCTGCACGCGGCAAGTGGAACACTGCCCCTTGCCGCCGCAGACAGAGTAATGCGGCAAGCCGCCAAGACGGCTCGCCTCCAGCACGGTGAAGCCGCGCGGCACATGGATCGTCTCGCCAGCCGGGTAGTGGACAGCAATCTGATCGGTGGCTTCCTTCCATTTGCGCAGGCTGCGGGCGAGGACGACCGAGAGCAGCGCCAGCGAAAAGCTGCTGTAGAGACCGGCGCGGATCAAGGCGATCTGCCTTTGCGCTTCCGGGTCGGAATAGTAGCGGCGGTTCAGGTTCTGCAGATAGTGGCCGGTATCGACGAGACCCTCATAGGCAGGCTCGGCGATCGTCCGCCCCATTTCGGCGAAGCCGAGAAGGGCGAGCACCGGAAGCAGGATTGCCAAAGCCAGAAGCAGCGGCGAAAAAGCCTGATACCACGGACGATAGCGCAGCCAGAAATGCAGGCCGATGCATCCGTGGGTCCAGACGACGACGACCGCAAGCGCCTGGCGCACACCCGAACTCGGCGAATTGATCCACAACAGACTGACGATCGTTTCGTAGTTGTCGGAGTAGTGAAACAGCTCGTGGACGATGCGCGTGCCGATCACATGGTCCATGATGATCAGCGGTATGGCCAGGCCGAGGGCGATCTGCGCCAGCTCACCCTTCGGCATAACGAGGCTGCGCCGGATATAAAGCGAGCGCAGCGCCAGCGTCATGTGGGTGAGGATGGCGCCATAAAGAGCAACCGTCCCGACCGGGTTACGCCACAGCATCATGAACAGCCGGCGTCCATCTTCCGCGGCTCCGACCGAAATCAGCCCGAGCGCATGGTTCGACAGATGCAGCGTCACGAACAGGAACATTATCAGCCCGGCGCCCAGCCGGGCACGCCGGATGTTCCGCTCGGTGAAAATGCTTGTGTCTGCGACGGCGGCCATTCATTCCCGTTCTTGAAGATCGAATCTCTTATGCAATAGAGATGTTCGAAGAGAAGCGGAATGCCGCCTTCTTCAACTGCGATCACATTCTATATGTTTATCAGCAACTCTTAAGGAAGCGGACCATAGCGCAGAATTTCGCCGCGGGCTGGATTGGGAATTGGAAACGCTCTGTCTCGGCGAGCGCTTGCTGATGAAGATTGCTTTTTACGCGCCTTTGAAGTCTCCCGGCCATCCCGTTCCCTCCGGCGACCGGCTGATGGGCAGGCTTCTGATGCGCGCGCTCGGTCTGGCAGGCCATGAGGTCGAACTCGTCTCCAGCTTCCGGAATTTCGCCGCAACACCGGAGGCCGCAGCACTCCTGGAAGAGGGCCGCCAGAGCGAATTGCAGCGGCTGCGGACAGAGTTTGCTGCCGGCGCTAAGCCGGACCTCTGGTTTTGCTACCACCCCTATTACAAATCGCCGGATCCGTTCGGTCCCGTCCTTTGCGGTGAACTCGACATTCCCTATGTGACCGTCGAGGCATCCTATTCGCCGAAGCGTGATCAAGGCCCCTGGCAGCCGTCCCAGGTGCTGGTCGCCAGCGCTATCCGGCAGGCGGCGGTTAACATCGCGATGACGGCGCGGGACCGCGTCGGTGTCGAGCGGGCGATTCCCGAGGCACGCATGGCCTCGATCCAGCCATTCATCGATCCGGCGCTCTATGCGGAGCCCGGCACGGTTGCCGATCCAACGCGGTTGATCGCGGTCGCGATGATGCGCCCAGGCGACAAGATGCAAAGCTATGCGACGCTCGCGGCCGCCTTGCATCATATCCGCGATACGGCCTGGACGCTGGCGATCGCCGGTGACGGTCCTGAAAGGAATGCTGTCGAAGCGCTGTTTGCCGGTTTCGAGCCCGGACGCATCGAGTGGTGCGGTGAGCGCAGCCCGGAAGATATTGCTGCGCTGCTGAAGCAGTCTGCAATATATGTCTGGCCGGGTTGCGGTGAGGCCTATGGCCTGGCCTATCTGGAGGCGCAGGCCGCCGGACTTCCCGCCGTCGCGCAGGAGACCGCGGGTGTCCCCGCAGTGATCGGCAACGGCACGACCGGCGTATTGACATCTGATGGCGACGTGGCGGCCTATGCAGACGCGATCCGTGAGCTGCTGGAGCACCCGGAGAAACGGCGTAAGATGGGCGCCGAAGCCCGCCGGTTCATTCTCGAAGAGCGGTCGATCGCAACCGCGGCAGCAGCCCTCGACGATATCTTGAAGACCTATGCAGGAGTGAAGCGATGAGCGGCAATACGGCCTGGGAACCCCTTCGCGGCGAGTTGGCGCGGTGGACTGCCGCGGGTCGCACCGCGGTCTTCTGGTGGCGCGATGACGATGCGACCGAACCGACGGACGCGCTCGACAGACTGCTGGGCCTCTCCAATCGCTATGACGTCCCTCTGACGCTTGCCGTTGTGCCGGCGAAGACCGGACCGGCGCTGTCGCAGCGTCTGGCCAATGAGAAGCACGCCGCGGTGGCAGTTCACGGCTGGGCGCATCAAAATCACGCCCCGGCGGAGGAGAAGAAGCAGGAGCTTGGCAGCCATCGCCTGGCCGAGGCGGTGCTTGGCGAGCTCTATCACGGCTTCCTCAATCTGAAGCAGCTTCACGAGACGTCTTTCGTGCCGATGCTGGTGCCGCCGTGGAACCGGATCGACGATGCGCTGATCCCGAAGCTTTCCGCACTCGGCTTCGAGAGCCTTTCCATTTATGGACAAGCCGCGCCGGATCAGCCGATCGGCATCCTGAACACCCATGTCGATATCATGGATTGGCATGGTACCCGCGGCGGGCGGCCGGAAGAAGAGCTGATTGCAGAACTGGTCGCCGAGCTGCAGAACCGCTTCGAGGGCAGCGACGAGCCAATCGGTCTGCTGACGCACCATCTCGTCCATGACGCCGCAGCCTGGAATTTCTGCGATGCGCTGTTCAGGGAGACAGCCGGGATCAAGGCGATCGCCTGGACGCCCGCCGCCGCCTTGCTCAAAAGCTAGATGTCGATGACCTGATTGTCGCGGGCGGCAAAGGATGCCGGGAAAGCGGCCTGCGCCTCGCGCTCCATCTGGCCGAGCTGCTCGTCGGTACGCGACGGGGCGTGATGGAAAAGCGCGAATTGCTTTGTACCCGCCATCTTGGCAAGCTCGACACCGTGCTGCCAGGTCGAGTGACCGAAGCCCTTGAAGCGCTGCATCTCGTCTTCGTTATAGGTGCAGTCGTAGATCGCCAGATCGGCGTCCTTCATCATCTCCAGCGACACCGGATCGTAGGAACCTGGGATGTGCTCGATATCGAAGATCAGCGCAACGGAGCGGCCGCCCCACTCGATGCGGTAGCCGATGGCGCCGCCCGGATGGTTCAGCATGTAGGTCTTGATCTTGATGCCGTCGCGCGGCGACAGGACTTCGCCGGCGTGGAAATCGCGGAAATCCATCGTTGCTTGGCAGATGTCGGTCTTCACCGGAAACCAGGGCGGACTGATGAACTGGTTGACCATCTCCTTGGTGGTCATCTTTCCGTCCAGATGTCCTGACCAGATGTTCAGGTGGATCGACGGGTAATAGATGGCCTTGAAGAAGGGCAGACCGATGATGTGGTCATAGTGGCAGTGGCTGAAAAACAGATCGACGTCGCTGACGCTCTCGTTGAGCATCGCGAGCCCGGCTTCGCGCAGACCGGAGCCCGCGTCGAAAATCATACGGTGGGCGCCGCAACGGATTTCGATGCACGTGGTGTTGCCACCATAGTGATCGAACTCGGGTCCCGAAACCGGGATGCTGCCCCGGACGCCCCAAAACTTAACCTGAAATAGTTCTTTGCTCATTCTTTCGTCGATCGGACGTTCCCGTGGATGCGATCGTAACCACAAACTGATCTGGTTGCGAAGAGCACCATGCTACGGACATGCCGTTTCCTTACCAATCCGCCTACCGCTACAGGCAGAACAAGTAGATTTTCCTAAGCAAGCGGTTTTCGCCTTGGATTGCAACTGGATATGGTTTGTTTTCGGTAAACGGAAGCGGCTGGGCCTGCAAATGGCGAAGAACGGATCCGTGTTACCTGACATTAGATGGGTTCTAATGTCGCAAATTGCAAATTGGCGCCTAATGCGACCTTCATCTACACAGGACTGATCTCAGCGCTGGAAAGAATAAGCACCGCGCCAAGCACCCCGGCGATCACGCCTTGATGATGTGATCGCCAGCCAGGCCGAGGCGCGCGAATACATTGCGCGTATCGACGATCAGAGGCGCGCTCTTAGCCAGCACGCCGTAGTCAACCGCATCGTGATCGGTGGCGATAAGAACTACATCATAGTCTGCAAGCGTCTTGGCGCTGATCTCGACGGACTTACGGCCCTTCAGCGCCTGATATTCGCGAGTCGGCGGGATTTCGGCAACGAAGGGATCGCTGTAGTCGGCCTTGCCGCCGCGCTCCTCGATGATCTCGATCAGCCTGAGCGACGGGCTCTCACGAATATCGGCGACGTTCTTCTTGTAGGCGAGACCGATCACCAGCACCTTGCTGCGGCTAAGCGCCTTGCCGGCGCGGATGTCGAGTGCCTCGGCGAGCTTTCCGACGACATAGCGCGGCATTGCGGAATTGATCTCGCCCGCCAACTCGATGAAACGGGTCGGAAGCTCGTATTCGCGGGATTTCCAGGTCAGATAGAAGGGGTCGATCGGAATGCAGTGCCCGCCGAGACCGGGACCGGGATAGAACGGCATATAGCCGAACGGCTTGGTCTTGGCGGCGTCGATCACTTCCCAGACGTCGATACCCATGGCGGCGTAAACGGTCTTCAGTTCATTGACGAGCGCGATATTGACCGAGCGGAAGATGTTCTCCGTCAGCTTGACGGCTTCAGCGGTCGCATTCGACGAGACAGGGACGACTGTCGAGACGGCCGCCCCGTAGAAGCTCTTCATCAGCTCCAGCGCATCCGGCCCGTCACCCGCGACGACTTTGGGAATGGTCGCCGTGTTGTAATGCTGGTTGCCGGGGTCTTCGCGCTCCGGAGAAAAGCCGATGAAGAAATCGGCGCCCGACCTCAGACCGGTCTTTTCGAGGATTACTTTGACGACGTCGTCGGTTGTCCCCGGATAGGTGGTCGATTCCAGCACGACCAACTGGCCCGGCCGCAGGTGTTCGGCAATGGCGCGCGACGTCGCCTCGACATAGGAAAGATCCGGATCCCGGTGTTTAGTCAGCGGCGTCGGCACGCAGATGACGATGACATCGCAGGCTTTCAGCCCGGCAAAATCGGTGGTTGCGGAAAAGCGGTCTGCCTCGATCTCAGCGGCGAGAGCCACATCGGTCACCGCATCGATGTAGGATTTCCGCGCATCAAGCGCGACGATCTTCTTCGGATCGATGTCGAAACCGCTGACCGGAAAGCCGCTGCGGGCGATCGCCATGGCCAGCGGCAGGCCGACATAGCCAAGGCCGATGATGCCGGCGCGGGCGGTGCGATCGCTGATCTTTGCGGAAAGGGCGGCTGATGTCTGCGAGGTGGCCAAGACGGGGTCTCTTTTGACGAGGAAAGTCATGGGTGAGATAATGCAAGATCGCAATGATTTAAACCCGCCTTCTGCCTGACAGGATGGTGAAGCGGTCGTGATCGGCGTTGCCCGATACAAGCCGTAATCGCAACGCACCTCTTTTGCACTGTGGCCGAAAAGACTCGCTGGCCGCAGACATCGAAACCGGAGGCAGAAAATTATCCGGATACCATTGTTTCGGACCGGCCAAATGCCTATTTGAATAGGATGCCAAATGCCTATTTGAATAGGATAATGAACCACCAGAAAGGACACCCGTCCTCGCTCTTTTTGGGCTCTGACAGGTAGGTTTGCCGGGTCTTCGGCAGATCGTTGACACAATAATACCGCTCGTCCATCTTGACCCCCGCCCTGCGCGTGACCGCGCTGCAGGCAGGTTTTTCGTCGCTTTCAGGAACGGACGTGCTTGATGAGGATAATACCAAAAATGAGCACGATCGAATCCAGCGTGTCCTCCATTCTTCTGGACCGAGTCGCCGAATGGCTGACGAATTCTTCGCTGGCCGGGGATGATCTGGAGAATATCGTTCGCGGTTTCTGCGAGCGCATTGCCGCTGCCGGTCTGCCGATCGCCCGCGTTCACCTGACGTTTTCGATGCTGCATCCGCTTTATGACGCGCTGAGCTTCACCTGGCGGCGTTCGAGTGGCGTCACGATCGAGGGCTACCGGCATTCGGCCGGCGCCAAGCCTGACCGCTTCCTGCAGAGCCCCTATTACTACCTGCTCGACAACAACCTGCAGCATATCCGCCGCCGGATGAGCCAAGAAGGACCGGCGGAATTTCCGATCTTCGACGATCTCCGCAAGGAGAAGATCACCGACTATCTCGCCTTCGTGCAGCCTTTCGGCGATGGCTCGGTACAGGGCATGATGGGCTCGTGGTCGACTGATGCGCATTCCGGCTTTTCCGACGACATGATCGAGGCGCTGCTGCGCATGCAGAACCATCTGGCGGTCGCCGCCAAGATGGCGGTGCTCGGCAAGCTCGCCAACAATATGCTGACCACCTATCTCGGAGGCGATGCTGGCAAGCGGGTGCTGAACGGCCAGATTCGCCGCGGCGACGGCGAGACGATCCGTGCGGCGCTCGTCATGGGTGACATGCGCCAATCGACGATGTTCGCCGAAAAGGAAGGCCGCCAGGCCTATATCGATACGCTGAACGAGTTCTTCGACGCGATCGCTGCACCCTTTAACCGCAATGGCGGCGAGATCCTGAGCTTCCTCGGCGACGGCTTTCTCGCCGTCTATCCGTGCGGCCGCCACAAGGACCCCTCGAAAATTGCTGCACAGGCAGCACTATCGGCCGTCCATCAGGCACAGTCGCGTGTTGCCGAGCTCAACAATGAGCGCGCCGGAAAAAACATGAGCCCGGTGCGCTACGGCATCGGGTTGCATATTGGCAACGTCATGTTCGGCAATGTCGGGCTGAAGGACCGGTTGACGTTTTCGGCCTTCGGGTCGGCCGTCAACGAAGTCCAGCGCCTGCAGTCGCTGACCAAGAAGTACAATCGCGAGGTCGTCGCCAGCCAGGCCTTTGCCGGTTATTGCGGCGGCGAATGGACGACGCTCGGCGAGGAAAAGCTGCGCGGTATCCGCCAGAAGGTCACCGTGCTGCAGCCGCGCATCACGCCGCCGCCGCTCGCTGATGGCGGAACCTTCCAGGACGTCGCCCAGAATGGCCTGTCCGAAGCCGAACAGGTGATCCTGCTGCATCGTGACGCGAAGAAGCAGGAGAAGCGTCCGACGGTTGAAAGGTTCGTTCAGTAAGTGGCCTTCAAAGAGGCCGATTTTTGCTTGAATATCAGCGCTAAAGCGCCAAATTCTCCAGAGCTGTCATAAACTGGACACCCCGCTTACGGTAGGCTAGTGTGCCTTAACGGGAACAGAATAAGACTGGGGAATATCATTGGTATGGCGTCCGCGTCCGACTTGTTGCGTATCGAGAATCTCGACGTCTCATTCTCGGTTTTCGGGGACAAGCTGCGTGTCGTAAAAGACGCGGGATTGCGGATTCTTCCCGGTAAAGTCACCGCGCTTGTCGGTGAATCCGGCTCCGGAAAATCCGTCATCAGTCAATCGATCATGGGCATTCTGCCGACGCCGGCCAAGGCGACGGGCAAGATCCTGTTCACCGATCCCCTCGACGGCAAGACCACCGATATCCTGCAATATGGCCGCGACAGCGAACAGATGCGCGATCTGCGCGGCAAGCGCATGGCGACGATCTTTCAGGAGCCTATGACCTCGCTTTCACCGCTGCATACGGTCGGGAACCAGATCAGCGAGTCGCTGCTGATCCACACCGACGCCGACAAGAAGGAAGCGCGCGAGAAGACCGAGGAGATGCTTGGCCTTGTCGGCTTCGCCAATCCGAAGCGCACCTACGACATGTACCCGTTCGAGCTGTCTGGCGGCATGCGCCAGCGCGCGATGATCGCCATGGCGCTGATCTGCCGGCCGGCGCTGCTGATCGCCGACGAGCCGACGACGGCGCTCGACGTGACGATCCAGGCGCAGATCTTGGAACTCCTGCGCGATCTGCAGCACAAGCTCGGCATGGCGATGCTCTTGATCACCCATGATCTCGGCGTCGTCGCCAACATGGCCGACGAAGTGGTCGTCATCTATCATGGCGAGATCATGGAAGCCGGCCCGGTCAAGGAAATCTTCCGCAACCCACAGCATCCCTATCTGAAGGGCCTGATGGCCGCGGTCCCGCATTTCGACATGAAGCCCGGCGAACGGCTGAAGGCGCTGCGCGACGTGCCGGTCAATCTCGAATCGCTGATCGGCAAGAAGAAGTCGTCCGTCGATCACGACGCGCCGAAGGTGCTGCTGTCGGTCAACAATCTCTCGAAGACCTATGCGATACGCAAGCGTGGTCTTTTCGGCCAGGGCGAGAAATCCGTGCTGCGCGCCGTCGATGATGTCAGCTTCGACATCAGGCGCGGCGAGTGCCTGGGTCTGGTCGGCGAATCCGGCTGCGGCAAGACCACGGTCAGCAAGATCCTGATGCGGGCGATCACACCGGATAGCGGTTCGGTGATCTTCAACGACGGCAAGGAAGTCATCGACGTTCTGACCGTAAAGGGCGACGAGCTGCAGGAGCTGCGCACCAAGATCCAGATGGTGTTTCAGGATCCGGTCTCATCACTCTCGCCGCGCATGACGGTGCGCAATATTCTCAGCGAGCCGCTTGAAATTCACGACCGCGGCGACAGCGAGGAGCGCAAGCGCAAGGTCGAAGCGCTGATGGGCGCCATCGGTCTCGACCGCCGCTACCTCAGCCGCTATCCGCACAGCTTTTCCGGCGGCCAGCGCCAGCGCATCGGTATCGCCCGCGCGCTTGCGCTCGGTCCCAAGCTCGTCATTCTCGACGAGCCGGTTTCGGCGCTCGACGTCTCGGTTCAGGCGCAGATCCTCAATCTCTTGAAGGACCTGCAGAAGGAACTCGGGCTGACCTACCTGTTCATCTCGCATAATCTCGCAGTGGTGGACTATATGGCCGACCGCATCGCCGTCATGTGCAAGGGCCGCATCGTCGAGATCGCACCGCGCGAAATCATCCTGCGCGATCCGGTTCACCCCTATACCAAGTCGCTGCTGGCGGCCGTCCCCTTCCCCGATCTCGACCGGCCGCTCGATTTCGAAGCGCTGCGCAAAAATGGTGCTGCCGACAAGCAGAACTGGGGCCTGACCTTTACCGCCGAACATGACGACGCTTCCGAGCTTGCCTATGCCGATCTCGGCGAAGGCCATTTCGTGCGCGCCCGAAAAGGTGCCGACGTCAAGGAGCTGCGCGCATGGTAACGCGTCGCACCTTCCTCGGCGGCATGATCGGCGCAACGGTTGCGCCTACCCTTGTCCGCGCCGCCTCCGATGACCGCGACATCGAGCCGGAATTCCTGCGCGACCAGCTGCGAGCCGATGCCATTCCGCCCATGGCGCAGCGGCTGCCGAAGCATCCGCGCATCATCAACATGAAGGAAGCGGGCCTGGCGCCCGGCACCTATGGCGGCCAGGTCAAGACCATTATCGGCGGCCCGCGCGACGTCCGCTACATGACCGTCTATGGCTATTCGAGGCTGATCGGTTACGACAAGCACCTGCAATTCCAGCCGGACATTCTCGGCGGCTACACGACAGAAGACGACCGCATCTTCACTTTCCACCTTCGCGAAGATCACAAGTGGTCGGATGGCAAGCCATTCACGGTCGATGACTTCCGCTACTGGTGGGAGGATGTCATCCTCAACAAGGAAGCGACCCCGGGTGGCGGTGCATTGGAGCTGCGTCCGCACGGCGACCTGCCGAAGTTCGAGGTGCTCGACGACCTCATCGTCCGCTACACCTGGGAAAAGCCGAACCCAAGCTTCCTGCCGGCACTCGCCGGTCCTCTGCCGCTCGTCATCTTCGGGCCGGCGCACTACCTGAAACAGTTCCACAAGAAGTATCAGGACGATTTCCGCCTTTCGGCGCTGATGAAGGAAAACCGGGTCAAGAAGTGGGCCGACCTGCACATCAAGATGTCGCGCGCCTCGCGTCCCGAGAACCCTGATCTGCCGACGCTCGACCCCTGGAAGGTCATGACCAAGCCGCCGGCCGATCAGTTCATCTTCGACCGCAACGCCTTTTTTCACCGTGTCGATGAGAACGGCGTGCAGCTGCCCTATATCGACCGCTTCATCCTGAATGTCAGCTCCTCGTCGATCATCGCCGCCAAGGCGGGTGCGGGCGAATCCGACCTGCAGGCAACCGGCATCGATTTCAACGACTATACCTTCCTGAAGGAGGCCGAGCAGCGCTTCCCGGTCAAGGTCAATCTCTGGAAGCAGGCCCGCGGCTCGCGTGTTGCGCTGCTGCCGAACCTCAATTGCGCCGATGAGGTCTGGCGCAAGCTGTTCCGCGACGTTCGCTTCCGCCGGGCGCTGTCGCTGGCGATCGACCGCCACGAGATCAATATGGTGGCGTTTTATGGGCTTGGCACGCCGAGCGCCGATACCGTTCTGCCCGACAGCCCGCTCTTCAAGCAGGAATATGCCGACGCCTTCATCCAGCATGATGTCGATCAGGCAAACAAGCTGCTCGACGAACTCGGCCTGACCAATCGCGACGAAGAGGATATCCGCCTTCTGCCGGACGGGCGGCGTGCCGAGATCACCGTCGAGACGCCCGGCGAAAGCACGCTCGACACCGATGTGCTGGAACTCGTGCGCGATCACTTCCGCACGATCGGCATCGCGCTCTACACCCGTACCTCGCAGCGTGACATCTTCAGAAGCCGCGCGATGAGCGGCTCGATCATGATGGCGATCTGGTTCGGCATCGAGAACGGCGTGCCGACCGCCGACATGGCGCCGGTACAGCTTGCACCGACCGTAGACGATCAGTTGCAATGGCCGATCTGGGGCATGTACTACCTCTCGGCCGGCCAGGAAGGCAGTGCGCCTGATATCCCCGAGGTCGTGCAGCTCGTTGATCTACTGAACCAGTGGGGAGCGACCGCCGACTTCAAGAAACGGGAGGAGATTTGGCACGAGATGCTGGCGCTCTATACCCAGCAGGTCTTCTCGATCGGCCTGATCAACGGTGCGCTGCAGCCGATCCTGATCTCGAAGAAGATGCAGAACGTTCCGGAACGGGCGCTCTACGGCTTCGACCCGACCTCCTTCCTCGGCATCTACATGCCTGACGCATTCTGGCTGAAGGAGGCGTGAGATGCTGAGATATATCCTCTGGCGCATCGCCGCCATGGTGCCGACGCTGTTCGTGATCTCGGCTCTGGTCTTCACCATCATCGAGCTGCCGCCGGGCGACTTCTTCGAAAGCCAGATCGCCGAGCTGCGCGCCCAGGGCGAAGCCGCCAACCTCCAGGAGATCGAAGAACTCCGGAAGCAGTACGGTTTCGACAAGCCAGAGATCGTCCGCTATTTCTACTGGGTCGGCGGCATGCTGCATGGCGATTTCGGCTATTCGTTCGAATATCAGCTGCCAGTCTCCGATGTCGTCGGCGACCGGTTGTGGCTGACAATCCTCGTCTCCTTCACCACCATCCTCGTCACTTGGCTGATCGCCTTCCCAATCGGCATCTATTCGGCCACGCATCAATATAGCTGGGGCGACTACGGGCTGACCTTCTTCGGCCTGCTCGGCATCGCCATCCCGAATTTCATGCTGGCGCTGATCCTGATGTATTTCGCCAACGTGTGGTTCGGCCTCTCCATCGGCCATCTCATGGACCAGCAATATCTGAACGAGCCGATGAGCTGGGAAAAGGCGAAGTCGATCCTCGCGCATCTCTGGATTCCGGTGATCATCGTCGGCACCGCCGGTACCGCCGGCATGATCCGCCGCCTGCGCGCCAATTTGCTCGACGAGATGCAGAAGCAATATGTGACGACCGCACGCGCCAAGGGCCTGCATCCCACCCGGGCGCTGATCAAATATCCGCTGCGCATGGCACTGAACTTCTTCGTCGCAGATATCGGCTCCATCCTGCCGTCGATCATTTCGGGCGCGGAAATCGTTGCCATCGTGCTATCCCTCGAAACCACCGGGCCAATGCTGGTCAAGGCGCTGCAGAGCCAGGACATGTACCTGGCCGGTTCGTTCCTGATGTTCCTCGCCTTCCTGAACGTTATCGGCGTGCTGATCTCGGATATCGCTCTCGGCTTCCTCGATCCCCGCATCCGCTTGCAAGGCAGGAGCACCAAATAATGTCGCCCTTGCCGCCGCCCGGTGCGCCTCTGGAGCACTTTGTCTCGACGACGCCGTTCGATCCACAGGCGCAGGAGACGATGACCTCTGCGCAGTCGCGCATTCATCTCGCGTCGCAGAAGCAGCTGATGTGGTGGAAGTTCAAGCAGCACCGCTTGGCGCTGATTTCCGGCATCTTCCTCGCATTGGTCTATTTCGCGATCCTGATCGTCGAATTCCTGGCGCCCTACGGCCTGCATAGCCGCAATGTCGACTACATCCATTCGCCGCCGCAGCGGGTGCACTTCTTCGACAAGGGCGAGTTCATCGGTCCCTTCGTCTATGGCCGCTCGATGCGGCTCGATATCGATACGCTGCGCCGCATCTACACCGAGAAGCCCGACGACATTCAGCCGATCCGCTTCTTCTGCAGCGGCGATGCCTATCGTTTCTGGGGTCTGTTCGAATCCAGACGGCACCTCGTCTGCCCAGCCGAAGGCGGCCAGATGTATCTGCTCGGCACCGACCGTCTCGGCCGCGACGTTCTCTCGCGAATCCTCTACGGCGCGCGCATCTCGCTGACCATTGGCCTGATCGGCATCACCATCAGCTTTGTGCTCGGCATCGTCATCGGCGGCCTCGCCGGCTATCGCGGCGGCGTCTTCGACCTGCTCGTCCAGCGCATGATCGAGGTGCTGCAATCGCTGCCGAGCTTGCCGCTCTGGATGGCGCTTGCCGCCATCATGCCGGTGACCTGGAGCCCGATCGTTATCTATTTCGGCATCACCGTGATCCTCGGCATCATCGACTGGACCGGGTTGGCACGTGCCGTCAGATCCAAGCTTCTGGCGCTGCGTGAGGAAGACTATGTGCAGGCCGCGCAGTTGATGGGCGCCAGCACGCCGCGCATCATCGGCCGCCATCTGGTCCCCGGCTTCATGTCGCATCTCATTGCTTCTGCAACGATTTCCATCCCCGGAATGATCCTTGGTGAAACGGCGCTGTCGTTCCTCGGCCTTGGACTTCGGCCACCGATCACCAGCTGGGGGATCTTGCTCACCGAAGCGAAAAGCGTCAGTGTCATCGCTTTCTACCCGTGGCTTCTGTTCCCGATAATTCCGGTGGTTCTTGTCATTCTTGCCTTCAACTTTCTGGGAGACGGGTTGCGCGATGCCGCAGATCCCTACAAATAACAGCAAGTCCAGCGGATCATCGGCCCGCTGTCTCTTGGCCTCCGGCAAACGGGGGTGAACTATGTCATTCGCCCCAGAGGTACTCTCCATGGCCAGACGTGTTGAAGATGCACGTATCCTCATGTACAGCCACGACACGTTCGGTCTCGGCCATTTGCGCCGCTGTAGAACGATCGCTCATGCGCTGGTCGAAGACTATCGCGGCCTCAACATCCTGATCATCTCGGGCGCCACGATCGCCGGCGCCTTCGATTATCGAGCCCGTGTCGATTTCGTGAAGATTCCGAGCGTGATCAAGCTGCGCAACGGCGAATATACGTCGATGGCGAGCCATATCGATCTGCAGGATACGCTGAAGATGCGCGAATCCAGCATTCGCCATACCGCCGAGACCTTCCAGCCCGACATCTTCATCGTCGACAAGGAGCCCATGGGCCTCAAGGGTGAAGTCGAGGATACGCTCGCCTATCTGAAAGCGCGCGGTACAACGCTGGTGCTTGGCCTTCGCGAGATCATGGACGCGCCGCACCTGCTCGATGCCGAGTGGAAGCGTAACGGCATCATGCAGAAGATCGACCAGTATTATGACAGCGTCTGGGTCTATGGCCCGCCTGACTTCTACGATCCATTGGTCGGCCTCGATGTTCCCGCCAATGTCCGACGCAAGATGGATTTCGTCGGCTTCCTGCAGCGCAGCGTTTCGAAGAGCAAGAAGTCGGTGAACACGCCGAAGGAAAAATACATTCTCGTCACGACGGGCGGTGGTGGCGACGGCTCCGACCTGGTCCACGACGTGATGAACGCCTACGAGCAGGATCCAACCCTTCAGCTGAAGGCGCTGGTCGTGCTCGGCCCTTATATGCCGGCTGCCGAACGCACCAAGCTCGTCAAGAAGGGCGAAAAGATTCCGTCCATCGAGGTCATCGAATTCGACAATCACATGGAAGAGCTGATCGAGGGAGCAACGGGCGTGGTCGCCATGGGCGGCTACAACACCTATTGCGAGATCCTCTCCTTCGACAAGCCGGCACTGATCGTGCCGCGCGTCAAGCCGCGCGAGGAGCAGTTGCTGCGGGCGCAGCGCGCCAGCGAACTCGGCCTCGTCGATATGCTGCTGCCGGATCAGTCCGCCAATCCTGCCATTATGGCCGAAGCCCTGAAGCAGCTGCCAAACCGCCAGCCGCCGTCGCAGAGCGGCTGCACAATGCGGCTTGAGGGCCTCGATCATATCTCGCAGACCGTTGGCCGCTGGCTCGACAACCGCGGCCGTCATCTCTCGCTCGTCGGCGCAGAGTGAAGACACCGACATTGCCAGAGCGCCGGAAGATCCTCGTCGTCCTGAAAGGCTATCCACGCCTTTCGGAAACCTTCATTGCCCAGGAGCTGCTTGGTCTCGAAAGGGCCGGCTTCGACCTGACATTGATTTCCATGCGCCGCCCGACCGACAAGAAGCGGCATCCTGTTCATGACGAGATCAAGGCGCGCGTCGTCTATCTGCCGGAATATCTCCACGAGGAACCGCTTCGCGTTCTGAAAGGCCTTTTCGCCAGCTTCAGCAGGAAGGGGTTCGGAGCGCTGATGAAGCGCTTCTTCGCCGACCTGCCGCGCGATGTTTCCCGCAATCGCTTTCGCAGGCTTGGCCAGGCGCTGGTTCTCGCACGCGAATGGCCTGATAACGGCCAGTGGCTGCATGCGCATTTCATCCATACGCCGGCCTCGGTAACGGAATATGCCAGCATTCTAACCGGCGTCCCGTGGACGGTTTCCGCCCATGCCAAGGACATCTGGACTTCACCGGATTGGGAGCTCAACGAGAAGCTTTCGAGCGCCCGCTGGGCGGTGACCTGCACCCGAACCGGTTATGAACACATGCGGACGCTGACCAGCCGTCCGGATGCGGTGCATCTCAGCTATCACGGGCTCGATCTTGCCCGTTTCGGCCATTTTTCAGGCGATCGGCCAAAGCGTGACGGATCGGCCACCAGCGATCCGGTCTTCCTGCTCAGCGTTGGCCGCGCCGTCGAGAAGAAAGGTTACGACATCCTGCTCAATGCGCTGGCCCTGCTGCCGAAGGATCTTGCCTGGCGTCTCGAGCACATCGGCGGCGGTGATGAGCTTGCGAAGCTCAAGGCACTTGCCAGCACTCTTGGCCTTTCTGAGCGCATCATCTGGAAGGGCGCGCTCGCGCAGGAAGATGTTCTCGATCACTACAGACGGGCCGATCTCTTCGTGCTCGCCTGCCGGATCGCCGCCAATGGCGATCGTGACGGGCTGCCGAACGTGCTGGTGGAGGCGTCGAGCCAACGGCTTGCCTGTCTGTCCACCAATATCTCGGGCGTGCCGGAACTGCTGACTGACGACGAAAATGGCCTTGTCGTGCCCCCTGAAGACCCGAAAGCGCTCGCTGCAGCGCTTGAGCGGGCAATCCGCGATCCGGCTCTGCGCCACCGCCTCGGCGACGCCGCCGAACAGCGCGTCCGGGCGCATTTCGACTATCATTCCAGCATCGCGCAGCTTACGCAGCTTTTTGAAGCCGAATGGGAGAAGACCCCATGAGCGCGAAGCGAGCCTTCTTCTACGTTCAGCACCTGCTCGGCATCGGCCATATCGCCCGCGCGAGCCGCATCGCCAATGCCATGGCAACAGATGGTTTCGACGTCACCGTCGTCACCGGCGGCTTGCCGGTTCCGGGGTTTCCGGCCGAGGGACTGAAGACGATTGCGCTGCCGCCTGTCGTTGCCAGCAATGCCGGGTTTTCAGGGCTTGCAGACGCAAATGGTAATCCGGCCACCGAAGCGTTCCTGTCTTCCCGCCGCGACATGCTGCTTTCGGCATTTCGCGAGACCAAGCCGGATGCAGTCATCATCGAAGCCTTTCCCTTCGGCCGCCGGCAAATGCGCTTCGAATTGCTGCCGCTGCTCGATGCGATCGCTTCGGTCAATCCGCGGCCAAAGCTCTTCAGCTCGGTCCGCGACATCCTGCAGGAAAACAGGAAACCCGGCCGCGACGAAGAAACCGTCAAGCTCGTCAAGGATCACTTCGATGCCGTTCTCGTTCACGGCGATCCTGATTTCGTGCGGCTGGAAGACACCTTTCCACTGACTGCTGATATTGCCGACAAGGTGCGATACACCGGCCTTGTCGCCCCACCGCTGGTGGCCGATCCGGCTGAGCGATTCGATATCATCGCGTCAGCAGGCGGTGGCGCTGTCGGCCTGGATTTGATACGCGCCGCCCGCGATGCCGCATCCTCACTTTCCGCTTCCTATCGCTGGCTGCTGATTTCGGGCCCGAATCTCCCTGAACGGGATTTCGCAATGCTCCAGCACGAAGCCCCGGCAAACGTGACGCTGGTGCGGTTCCGCAAGGATTTCCCATCTCTGCTGAAGGGCGCCAAGGTGTCCATATCGCAAGCCGGCTACAATACGGTCGGCGATCTTCTGCGCACTGATTGCCGAGCAATCTTGATCCCCTTCGTTGCCGGCGGCGAAACGGAGCAAACCGTGCGCGCCGAACGGCTGAAAGCCATGGGTCTGGCTAGCATTCTTCCGGAGACCGGGCTGACCGCTGAGCATGTCGTAAGTGCCGTCTCCGAAGCCCTTGCGCGCCCGCCCCGGCAGGCCGCCGCGCTGGACCTTGCGGGCGCTGAAACCACAGCGGCGATCATTCGCTCAATGCTCGGCTGAATTGCTCGCACTTTATGAAAGTCCTGTGATATAAACGGATTTCCGGCAGAATCGGCAGTTCGATGGTAGTCCGCTTCGCCTTGTTTTCGTTACGATATCCGGCGGTCCGGCGGCATGAACCTGTTTTCCGAATCCCCCTTCGTAAACGTCTCCGGACCCTCCCTTCAGGTTGACGGTTAGCAATGGAAAAGAGTCTCGCCCGCTACATCTGGTCGAACACCCGCCTCCAGCAGCTCTGGATTCTGGCGGTCGTTGCGGCGTCGATGATCCCCTACTTCCTGTCCTTCGATCTGCCGAAACAGATCGTCAACGGACCAATCCAGGGCGACGGCTTCGACAATGCCAACGCCACCCAGACCTTCATGCATCTGGCCTATGATCTGCCGCTGATTGGGCATGTCGAGTTCTTCCAGGGTCTGCAACTCAACCGTCTGCAGATGCTGATGGCGCTCAGCCTGGTTTTCCTGGCGCTCGTGGTGCTGAACGGTCTCTTCAAATTCTACATCAACACCTACAAGGGCCGCCTCGGCGAGCGCATGCTGCGCCGTATCCGCTTTCAGCTGATCGACCGGGTGCTGCGCTTTCCGCCGGCGCATTTCAAGCGAGTGAAATCCGCTGAAATCGCCACGATGATCAAGGACGAGGTGGAGCCGATGGGCGGCTTCACCGGGGATGCCTTCGTCTCGCCCGCCCTGCTTGGCGGTCAGGCGCTGACGGCGCTCGCCTTCATCATAATCCAGAATTTCTGGCTCGGCATGATCGCCGCCGGCATCGTCGGCGTGCAGGCCATCGTCATCCCTCGCATGAGAAAGCGCCTGCTCGAACTCGGCCGCCAGCGGCAGCTGACGGCACGCGAGCTATCGGGCCGCGTCGGCGAAATCGTCGACGGCATCGGCACGATCCACGGCAACGACACCTCCAACCTCGAGCGCGCCGATATCGCAGCGCGCCTCGGCCTGATCTTCTCGATCCGCTACGACCTTTACCAGTGGAAGTTCATGGTGAAATTCCTGAACAACTTCCTGGCCCAGGTCACCCCATTCCTGTTCTACGCCATTGGTGGCTATCTGGCGCTTCAGGGCCGCCTCGACATCGGCCAGCTGGTAGCCGTCATCTCCGCCTACAAGGACCTGCCGGGACCGCTGAAAGAGCTGATCGACTGGGACCAGATGCGCCAGGACGTTCAGGTCAAGTATCAGCAGGTCTACGAGCAGTTCAACGTCGAGCCGCTGATTGACAGCAAGATCCAAGACGTGCCCGCCGAAGCGATAGGCCCGTTGACGGCGGCACTCGTCGTGACCAACCTCGCCGTCAATGACGACAGTGGCGCGCGGCTGGTCGATCACGTCTCGGTAGAGATCAAGCCGAACGAAACGGTGGCGATCGTCGGCCCGAATGGAAGCGGCGCGGAAGCTTTTGCCGAAGCGCTCGGGCGCATCGTCTGGCCGGAAGGCGGGCGCATCAGCATCGACGGCCAGGATCTGCTTGCGCTGCCGGAATATATTACCGGCAGACGGATTTCCTACGTATCGTCGGATACCTACTTTTTCCACGGCACGCTGAAAGACAACATCCTCTACGGCCTCAAGCACGCGCCGCTGACTGATCCGGGCTACCAGGGTCAGGACGCTCTCGAATTCAAATGGCGAAACGCGGAGGCGCTGCGCGCCGGAAACCCGATATTCGACCTCAACAGCGACTGGGTGGACTATAACGCCGCCGGTGCGACAGGTCCTGACGATCTGCTGAAAGCGATCCGCCCGGTACTCGACGCCGTGCTGATTTCGCAGGACATTCTCGATCTGGCGCTGCGGTCGTCGGTCGATACCAGCGTGCATGTGGCGCTTGCGGAGCGCATCGTCGATCTGCGCGCCTCCTTGCGCGAGCGGCTGGAGGAAGAGAAGCTCGACACCATCGTCGTGCCCTTCGATTTCGACACCTACAACGCTCAGGCGACCGTTGGCGAGAACCTGCTTTTTGGCACGATGAAGCGGCCGCACATGACCAACAGGCGTCTCGCCGCCCACCCCTATTTCCAGCAACTGTTCCGCGACACCGGCCTCAGCAACGATCTCTACGCGATGGGCCTGGAGATCGCCGAAAACGCCGTGGAACTGTTCCATGACCTGCCGCCGGATCACCCGTTCTTCCAGCAACTGACCTTCATGACCGCGGACGACATCCCCGCCTACCAGGCACTGCTGCAAAAGCTGCAGAGCCGGAAGTTCGAGGACGCAACGGCCGAGGAACGCTCAAGTATCATCCGCCTGAGCTTCGCCTATATTGAACCCCGCCACCGCTTCGGTCTGCTGACCGACGAGCTGATGGAAAAGATCGTCTCGGCGCGCAAACAGTTCCACGAACATATTCCGAGTGATCTCTCGGCACTTATCGAGCGCTACGATCCGGAACGTTTCACCGCGTCTGCCAGCCTGATGGACAACGTGCTTTTCGGCCGCATCGCCTATCAGCAGGCCGATGCATCGGAGCATATCCGCTCGATCATGGGCGAGCTCTTCGACAAGCTCGATCTGTTCGACGACGTGCTGTCGATCGGTATGGAATTCGATGTCGGCTCTGGCGGCAAGCGCCTGACGATGGTTCAGCGCCAGAAGATCAATCTGGCGCGCGCGCTGCTGCGCCGTTCCGACTATTTCATCCTCAACCGGCCGCTGCTGGCGCTGGACCAGCGCGTCCAGGACCAGATCACCCGAAACGTGGTGACCGGCCTTCACGAGGAAGGTAAACGCCCGGCAATCATCTGGGTTCTGTCGAACGCGCGCCTTGCTGAGGTCTTCGACAGGATCCTGCTTTTCGAACGCGGTGGCCTGGCGCAAGCCGGTGGCTATCCGGAACTTTCGGAGAAAAACACTATGTTCAAGGAACTGTTATCGTAATAATCTACTGGGGCGGCTGAGACGGCATTCTTGCGAGGGAATGCCTGGTAGAGTTTTAGAAAACGCTTTCTCCTTATACGAGAGGAGGCGCCAGGGGGTAAAACACTCATGCTGTTGAGAGATGAAGTCGAAATGCTGCGGCGGGTGCCGATCTTTTCCAGGATCGCGCCGGCAAAACTCAAGCTTTTGGCATTCACCTCCGACCGGATGACCTACAAGGCCGGTCAGAACCTTTTCCATCAGGGCGATCCGGGCGATGCAGCCTACGTGATCCTCTCGGGAACGGCCGACATTCTCGTCCATTCTCCTGCTGGCGATATCAAGGTCGCCGATGTCGAACTCAACTCGATCGTCGGCGAGATCGCCATTCTCTGCGACGTCTCGCGAACGGCAACCGTGCGCGCCACCTCGGGGCTCGAAGTCCTGCGCATCAGCAAAGAGCACTTCCTGAAGCTGCTCAGCGACTTCCCAGAAATGGCCGTCGAAATCATGCGCGTGCTGGCCGACCGCCTGAACCACACGACTGCCGAACTGACCGCGGCCCGCGCAAAGCAGCCACCGGAACCGGTTAACTGATCAATATTAATCCGGCGGCCATTGCTGGGCGCCGCGAAGCAGGCGCAGGATCTGGATTTCCTGCGCGTTTTCATCGACGCGATAGATGATGACGAAGGGCGTCTGCGGGACAACGAGTTCACGTGTCCCGGGTTGACGTCCGGGGCGTCCAGCACGCGGATGCTCACCGAGCATAGCAGCGTTGCGAAGCACAAGATCACCCTGCGCCAACGCCGCGCGGGGATTCTTTTCTGAGATGTAGTGGATTTGGCGATTTCTATCGTGCCGGGCCTGGGTGGTCCATTTGACGATCACGCCTTGCCCTCTTGCGCAGCTATGCGCGCTTCAAGTTCAGCACGCATCTCTTCCCACTCCTTTTCCATCTCTTCCTGGCTGACCCATACGGTATTCGGATCATCCGCCTCGCGAAGGCCGATCTGGACTTGCTCGCGGAACCACCGGTCGTGTTCGGCCGCCTCATGCGCGCGCTTCAGTGCATCGGCACGATCAGGGCGCTTGCTGGATTTTGCGGCGTAGTCGGCAGCATCCACATCGAATTGCGAGATGCCGACATCCTTGAGATAGGAGACGAGCGTCTCCATGCGCTTGAAAAGCCTGACCTGGCGGCTGCGCTGGGCGGCAAGCGAATGCTCGCTCTTTCCATAGCGCACGACGATGGACCAGCCGCCGAGTTGTCCGACGACAAGGGTCTTGTCGATGGCGCCGGCTTCCGCGAGCCGCGAGAGGGTCGCATGGTCGATCATCGAATGGGTCATGAGAGCATCTCCTTGGTCCGGAAGGATATGCAATCAATTATAATTTGCAATGCGCTATTCAATAAAAAGCCCGGTACGAAACCGGGCTCTTTTGTTCGATCAGGATAGCATTCGCTACTCGCGTTGTTCCAGCGCCTTGCTGAAAGCCAGTGCTGCAAGCGTGCAGATTGCGCCCGAGAGCAGGTAGTAGCCGACGAAGGTCAGGCCGAAGCTGCTGGAGAGGCTCAGCGCCACCAGCGGTGCAAAGCCGGCACCGACGAGCCAGGCGAGGTCGGAGGTAAAGGCGGCACCGGTATAGCGGTAGCCGCGGCCGAAGCGCGAGGAGATCGAGCCGGTCGCCTGACCGAAGGACAGGCCGAGCACGCCGAAGCCGATGATGACGAAGGCATCCTGTCCGGCATCGCCGGATGCAATCAGCATCGGCCCGACGAAGGAGAAGATCGCGATCAGCACCGCACAGACGGCGAGCTGGGCGCGGCGGCCGATACGGTCGGCGATCAGGCCGGAGGCGATGATCGCGACGATGCCGACGAGTGCACCGATGATCTGCACCACCATGAACGTGTCGAGCGGCTGCGTTCCATAAAGACTCATCCAGCCGAGCGGGAAGATGGTGACCAGATGGAACATCGCGAAGCTCGCCAGCGGCACGAATGCCCCGATCAGGATATCGCGGCCATGAACCTTCAGAACCTTGCCGATCGGCGCGGCCTCGAGCTCATGCTGTTCCAGCAGCGTGCCGAACTCCTGGGTCATGACCAGGCGCAGGCGGGCAAAGAGCGCCACGACGTTGATCGCGAAAGCGACGAAGAACGGATAGCGCCAGCCCCACGAGAGGAAATCCTCGTTGGAGAGATTGGCGATGAAGAAGCCGAAGATAATGCTCGCCAGCGCGAAGCCGATCGGCGCACCGAGCTGCGGGATCATCGCGTACCAGCCGCGCTTGTTCTGCGGCGCATTCAGCGCCAGCAGCGATGCCAGGCCGTCCCAGGCGCCGCCGAGCGCAAAGCCCTGGCCGAGCCGGAACAGGGCCAGAAGCGCGATCGCCCAGTAGCCGATCTCGTTATAGCCGGGCAGGAAGGCGATCGACGCCGTAGAACCACCGAGCAGGAAAAGCGCAATCGTCAGCTTCGTGCCGCGGCCATAGAAACGGTCGATCGTCATGAAGACGACGGAGCCAACCGGACGCGCCAGGAAAGCCAGCGAAAAGATCGCAAAGGAATAGAGCGTCGCCGTCAGGCGATCCGGTGCGAAGGGAAAGATCAGTTGCGGGAAGACCAGAACCGAAGCCAGGCCATAGACGAAGAAGTCGAAGAATTCCGACATTCGACCGATGATGACGCCAAGGGCGATACTTCCGGGCGAAACCTTTTCGCCAGAATGGATCTGTCTTGCGTCGCGTTCAAGTGTCGTGGACGATGGTCCATAGTTTGCTGCAGTCATTAACGCCTCCCTCGTTGAGACGCCGCGGCAAAGCGCCTCAAGACGATGTTGATCAAACCCGCAAGCTTATCAAGTCTGATGGACGTAAATAGTTCATCATCCATTCTCAAAATTAGATGTGGACGAGAAATCGGGCGTGATCCGGCGAATCGAGCCGCCGCCAGGTGGCCCTTTTCATTTTCACGGATATATTATGCCGCTAACATGCATGCGCCCGGGCCAAATCCTTCGTAATTTATCAGGATTTCAAAGCCGTAGCGTCTTACAATTTTTGCCGCGCTGCGGCATCTTTGCTGCAGTGCGACCAAACACCTCATGTTGCCATCAGGTTCAGTGCTTTAGTCGCGGTTTGGACGAAACAACAAGAGCTTAGAGACGTGCAAAAACTCGTGAAGTTTTCCCGCCTTCTATCCGTGTTGCCGCTGATGATGCTGGCAGGATGCAATATGGTCGTGATGTCGCCGTCGGGCGATATCGCAAGTCAGCAGGCAGATCTCATTCTGGTCTCCACCTTCCTGATGCTGCTCATCATCGTGCCGGTCCTGTTCCTGACGCTGTTCTTCGCCTGGCGTTACCGGCGTTCGAACACGGCTGCGACCTACGATCCGGAATGGCATCATTCGACACGGCTGGAAGTGGTTATCTGGTCTGCGCCGCTGGCGATCATCATCGCGCTCGGCGCGATCACCTGGATTTCGACTCACAAGTTGGACCCATACCGCCCGCTCGACCGGATCGACGCGGAGCGCAGCATTCCGGCCGATACCAAGCTGCTGACCGTCGAGGTCGTGGCGCTCGATTGGAAATGGCTGTTCTTCTATCCGGATCTTGGCATTGCCACTGTCAACGAACTGGCAGCGCCGGTCGATGTGCCGATCAACTTCAAGATCACCGCATCGTCGGTCATGAACTCCTTCTACATCCCTGCCCTTGCCGGCCAGATCTATGCGATGCCGGGCATGCAGACCAGGCTGCACGCCGTCATCAACAAGGAAGGCGAGTATGAAGGCTTCTCCGCAAATTATAGCGGCGACGGCTTCTCGCACATGCGCTTCAAGTTCCATGGCCTGAACCAGCAGGGCTTCGACGATTGGGTCGCGCGGGTGAAGAGCCAGGGTACGGCGCTGAACCGCGACACCTACCTGAAGCTCGAAAAGCCCTCCGAGCGCGAACCGGTGCGCTATTATGCCAGCGCCGACAAGGATCTCTACGACGCGATCCTCAATCTCTGCGCAGCACCCGGTAAGATGTGCCTGAGCGAGATGATGCATATCGACATGATGGGCGGCGGCGGCAAGGAAAGCGCCGAGAACCGCGAGAAGCTGCAATATGACAACCGCCATGTGGAAAAGGGCGAAGGCACCAATGCCGCGACCTTCCCGGCAACCGGCACGCCTGCCCGCAGCGACGAGAAGCCCGCCGGCACCGGCGAAAATGGCCAGCAGCCGATGCAGAACGACATGCCTGGAATGGACATGAATGGCGGCGGCCACGATGGCCATTCGATGCCCGGAATGGACCATGGTACTGGCGATCCGGCTCCGGCCCAGCTGAACAACAATTAAACCTGGCGCTTTGCGTCGCTAAGACATCAATGAACGGGTTATTCCATGTTTTCCAATCCTGACCTCCTGAAGTTTATCTTCGGCCGGTTGACCCTCGATTCGATCCCCTATCACGAGCCGATCCTGGTCTTCACCTTCATCGGCGTGGCGATCGGCGGCATCGCCGTGCTGGGTCTCATCACCTATTTCAAGTTCTGGGGTCCGCTCTGGCGCGACTGGATCACCAGCGTCGACCACAAGAAGATCGGCATCATGTACATCATCCTCGCGGTGATCATGCTGCTGCGCGGCTTCTCCGACGCAATCCTGATGCGCATCCAGCAGGCGATCGCCTTCAACGGCAATGAAGGCTATCTGCCGCCGCATCACTACGACCAGATCTTCACGGCGCACGGCGTCATCATGATCTTCTTCGTGGCGATGCCCTTCGTCACCGGCCTGATGAACTTCGTCGTGCCGCTGCAGATCGGCGCGCGCGACGTCTCCTTCCCGTTCCTCAACAATTTCTCGTTCTGGATGACGACGGCAGGCGCGATCATCATCATGATGTCGCTGTTCGTCGGCGAATTCGCCCGTACCGGCTGGCTGGCCTATCCGCCGCTGTCTGGAGCTGACTACAGTCCGGGTGTCGGTGTCGACTATTACATATGGGGGCTGCAGGTCGCCGGTGTCGGCACGACGCTATCGGGCATCAACCTGATTGCGACGATCGTCAAGATGCGCGCGCCCGGCATGACCTTCATGAAGATGCCGGTCTTTACCTGGACTTCGCTCTGCACCAACGTGCTGATCGTCGCTTCCTTCCCGATCCTCACCGCAACGCTCGTTCTGCTGTCGCTCGACCGCTATGCCGGCACGAACTTCTTCACGAACGATCTCGGCGGCAATCCGATGATGTATGTGAACCTCATCTGGATCTGGGGTCACCCGGAAGTTTACATCCTGATTCTGCCGGCCTTCGGCATCTTCTCCGAAGTCGTCGCCACCTTCTCCGGCAAGCGCCTCTTCGGCTACGCATCGATGGTTTACGCCACCTGCGTCATCATGATCCTGTCCTACCTCGTGTGGCTGCACCACTTCTTCACGATGGGCTCCGGCGCCAGCGTCAACTCGTTCTTCGGCATCACCACGATGATCATCTCCATCCCGACAGGGGCAAAGATGTTCAACTGGCTGTTCACGATGTATCGCGGTCGCATCCGCTACGAAGTGCCGATGCTGTGGACCGTCGGCTTCATGGTGACCTTCGTCATCGGCGGCATGACCGGCGTCATGCTCGCCATCCCGCCTGCCGATTTCGTGCTCCACAACTCGCTGTTCCTGATCGCCCACTTCCACAACGTGATCATCGGCGGCGTGCTGTTCGGCCTGTTTGCGGGTGTCAACTACTGGTTCCCCAAGGCCTTCGGCTTCAAGCTCGACCCGTTCTGGGGCAAGATGAGCTTCTGGTTCTGGCAGATCGGCTTCTTCTTCGCCTTCATGCCGCTCTATGTGCTCGGCCTGATGGGCGTGACCCGCCGCGTCTCGCAGTTCGAGGATCCGTCGCTGCAGATCTGGTTCATCATCGCCGCTTTCGGTGCCGGCCTGATCGCACTCGGCATCGTCTCCTTCCTCGTGCAGATCTTCGTCAGCTTCCGCAAGCGCGAGGCCCTGAAGGACGAGACGGGCGACCCCTGGGAGGGCCGTACGCTGGAATGGGCGACGTCCTCGCCGCCGCCGGACTACAACTTCGCCTTCACGCCTGTCGTTCACGACCATGACAGCTGGTACGACATGAAGAAGCGCGGCTATGTCCGTCCGCTCGAAGGGTTCCGCCCGATCCACATGCCGAAGAACACCGGCACCGGCGCGATCCTTTCGGCCCTCAGCATCGGTCTCGCCTTCGGCCTGATCTGGTACATGTGGTGGCTGGCTGCCGTCTCCTTCGTCGCGATCGTCGTCGTGTCGATCGCCCATACGTTCAACTACAAGCGTGACTTCTACATTCCCGTCGAGGAAGTCACCGCGACAGAGGACAAGCGCACCAAGCAGCTTGCGGTGCAGGCATGACGACCATGACCGATCACACCATCGACACGGCCGAAAAGCCCGTCTTCTATCTGACCGAGGATCATCATCCGGAGAGCAGCACCAATCTCGGGTTCTGGCTCTATCTGATGAGCGACTGCCTGATCTTCGCCGTGCTTTTCGCCACATACGGCGTGCTCGGCCGCAATTATGCAGCCGGCCCGTCGCCGAAGGATCTGTTCGATCTGCCGCTGGTGGCAATCAACACGTCGATGCTTCTGTTCTCGTCGATTACCTATGGCTTCGCCATGCTGCAGATGATGAGAGGCTATAAGGCCGGCGTACTGTTCTGGCTGGCGATCACCGGCCTGTTCGGCGCCGCCTTCATCGGGCTCGAACTCTATGAGTTCGCGCATCTGATCCACGAGGGCGCCGGACCGTCGCGCAGCGCGTTCCTCTCGGCCTTCTTCACGCTGGTCGGCACCCACGGCCTGCACGTCACCTTCGGCATCATCTGGCTAATCACGCTGATGGTTCAAGTCTCGATGCACGGCCTGATCGAAGCCAACAAGCGACGCCTGATGTGCCTGTCGATGTTCTGGCACTTCCTCGATGTCGTCTGGATCGGCGTCTTTTCCTTGGTCTATCTGCTGGGAGTTCTCGGATGAACTCGAACACTCACGCCCACGACGCGCATCACGATCACGGCCATGGCCATGGCGACCATGGTCACGGCGGCCACGATGCGGATCACGGCTCCTTCAAGAGCTACATGATCGGCTTCGTGCTGTCTGTCATCCTGACGGCGATCCCCTTCTGGCTGGTCATGGCAGGCGTCTTCGAAAGCCCCCTGGTGACGGCGGTCACGGTGATGGCGCTCGGCGCCGTGCAGATCGTCGTCCACATGATCTACTTCCTGCACATGAACACCCGTTCGGAAGGCGGCTGGACGATCATGGCGCTGATCTTCACCATCGTCATCGTCGCCATCGCGCTGGCCGGCTCCTTCTGGGTCATGCATCATCTGAACACCAACATGATGCCGATGAGCCCCGAAATGATGAAGAACATGCCGTAAGGCAGATGCGGGCGGCCTCCGGGCCGCCCGCTGCATTTGACCATGACCGATCTGTCCGGCTCCAAACCCACCACACCCCGCTCGACCGGCAAGCTCATTCTGCTTGGCGGCCTGATGCTGCTGGCAATCGCTACCTTCATGGCACTTGGTATCTGGCAGGTGGAGCGGCTCTACTGGAAGCGCGATCTGATCGCCCGCGTCGATCAGCGCATTCATGCGGCACCGGTGCCCGCTCCAGAAGGCGCCGCCATCGACGCCACGGCCGATGAATACCTCCGGGTCTCCGCGACCGGCACATTCGACAACAGCAAGGAAACGTTGGTCTACGCCTCCACCGAGCTCGGCCCCGGATACTGGGTGATGACGCCGCTCCGGCTGGAAGACGGCAATGCCATCCTCATCAATCGCGGCTTCGTACCGCTGGAAAAGCGCGACCCGAAAATGCGCACTGAGGGTCAGCTTTCGGGACCGGTCAACATAACGGGGCTGCTGCGGCCAACGGAGCCGAAAGGTTCACTGCTGCAATCCAATGATCCCAAGACGGGATGGTGGTATTCGCGCGACGTGGCGGCCATTGCAGCCGACAAGGGCATCGGCAAGATCGAGCCCTACTTCATCGACGCCGATGAAGCGCCGAATCCGGGTGGCGCCCCGGTCGGCGGGCTGACGCGCGTCGTCTTCCCGAACAGCCACCTGAGCTATGCGATCACCTGGTTCGCCATGGCGCTGATGGTCATGGGCCTGTTTGCAGCCGCCGTTCGCAGCGAACTCCGCCGCCGCTGAGCGAAGCGACGGCTACATGGCCCGGCATTGCGGAAATGCACGGACCGCGACCTGTTCGGCAGCGGCATAGGCCTGGCTGACGATCTCCGGCACCAGATCGATATCCGGAAGGCTGCCGAGCCCGAGCGGACCGATGGCGAAAATCCCCTCGACGGACGATCCGTCGGCAAGATAGGGCTCGCCACGCTGGTTGACGGCGATGCCGAGCGACAGTTCGTCCGGCATCGCAAGCCCTGAGGCAAAGAGGCTCTGCATCAGCGGCACATCGAGGTCTGCGGCTCTGCAACGGCAATCGATCACCCGATCGGCATGGATGACTTCCTCCGTTCGCGTACCTGAGGGCGTGAAGAAGATACCACTCAAGCCCTGACGGCCCGCCAAACCGCGGCGCAGAACGGTATTGCCGCCTGCGAGCTCACGCTTGAGCCGCGCATACATCGCTTCCGGCAATCTGTTGCGGTGGCTGTCGTAGATCGCCCGCAGATGCCGGTTGAATTGCTGCTTCTGGCGCGCAGGCAGCGAGCGCCAGAGCGAACGCGCATGCTTGCGCAGGCCGTTCATCACGGATTGCCAGCTGCGGCCGCCCTCCTCGGCATCCCTGCAGGCCTTGCGGATGAAATGCACAATACCAGCGAGATCCTTGGGAAGCTCTTCGGCAGGGAAAAGCGGATCGGCGGAGTTCGGCGTATGGCTCTGCGGCAGGAAGCCATGCTTTGAAACGATGGAAATCTGGCCGGAATAGCCCTGATCCCGCAGCTGCAGCAACTGATCGACGACGCGGATGCCGCTACCGAGCAGGATGGTATGCGGACGCGCGACCAGCCGCTGGGCGCGCACCGGCGAGGTGTTCTCCGTCACGGCAGCGGACGGCGCAAGGCCATAGCCGGTGGCGAGGAAAACGGTGTCGAAAAGCGGATTTGCAGGGCCGGCATGTTCCAGCAGGAAGCGGTTTCCGTGACTCCTGCGGATCGCCACGACGGGCTCGTGGCAGACCTGGACGGTGATGTCCTTGCGGGTCGAGAGCGCTTCGGAAAAGCGCTGGTAGACGTAGTCGCTGAAAATTTCCTTTGGCACGAAGATCTGGCGGAATCCCGGGATCGCCGCCGGGACGGCAGCGCGGAATTCCGTGTTGCTACAGAGCCAGTCGTTGAAATCATCGGCATCGCCAGCCGACACCGAAAGGTCGCGGACGCGGGTGTTGAGGATGGCGGAACTCTTTGCCGACGACAGCGCCTGTCCGCCGCTGACGGAGGAATTCGGATCGAAGAGTTGCAGATGGAAGGGCGTACGCACTGTCTTCATCAGCGCAATTGCCGTCATCATCCCGGAAAAGCCGCGCCCGACAATGGCGATGCGCGGGATAGCCGAAGGCTTTGCCGCGGCAGCGGCCTTCGCAGAGAAAAGTCCTTGAACCGTCATCTCAACTCCCTTGCGGTCATCACCGCATCCGTGTCTCGATCAAGGTATCGACGCAGAAAAATCAGGCTGCGTCGGCCGGGGTTCGAACCGCTATACCAGCGGTCGTCCGGAACTGGCCGGAAAGGAATCTAGGGGAGTGAGGTCTCCCGCCCATAGTCTATTAAACTAGTCGTGTATGAAAGCGCTAAAATGCCTTCGCCGCAAGCCTCTGATTTCCGCCGGAGCAAAAATGCGGGTTAACACATTGATTACGGGCGCTGTTTTTTAGCTCTCTTCGCCGGGATATTGCTTCGCCTTGAGCAGTGCGGCGAGATGGGTGATGTTTCGCGCCAGGGTCTCGATCATCGTGGTAACGTTCTCCGGCACCTGCTTCAGATCGGCGAAATTCGTTGATCCCATCGCCTCGCCGACCCAATAGGCGACGGCATTGGCCGGCACCGTGAAACCGACATCGTTCAGCGCCTGATAGAGTTCGGCCGAGACATGGTGCGCGCCGTCCTCGTTTCCGACCACGGCAACCGCCGCCACCTTTCCATACGATACCATGCGACCCTCCGCGTCGGTTTCCGATAGGAACGCATCCATCCGCTCGAGGGCTCGTTTGCAGACGCTCGACGGTTGGCCCATCCATATCGGCGTCCCGACGAGCAGAATGTCGGCGGCGAGGATCTTTTCGCGGATGCCGGGCCAATCGTCCCCCTCGCCTTCGTCGGATGTGACGCCGGGCTTGATGTTGAAATCCGCCAGCCGGAGAACCTCGGTCGTGACATCGTATTTCGCCAACTCGTCGTCGATCAGCGCAATCATTCGTTCGGTCGATGACTGCTCCTGGCTTTCCGCGGTTTTCAGGGTGGCGTTGAGGGCGAGTGCTTTGAGAGACATGCGGTGCTCCACGGACTCATATCGGTCCGTCACACGAACACGGCAAAGCATCGATTGTTCCGCGCGGAAACGGCGCGTGATCGCGCTCACGAGAAAATAACCAGTTGGTGAATTCTTTACTTGAACGGCCAGGTGGAATCGGCAAAAGTAAGCGCACTACCAATCCCATCATGGAATTGCCGTGTTTTCGGGTCAGCGTCCGAATGCACTTATCTATTTGGAATCATTACCGTGAGCAGCGATGCGTCCTTAAGCGCGACGAAGCATTCGGCTTCGCTCGCGAAAGCAACTGCGGCAGGCTGGGGCAAGGGGCTCTACACACTGGTCCGCATCACCGTCATGGCCTTCCGGCATCCCTGGCAGGCAAGTCTGGCGATCGGCGCGACGCTTGTGGCGTCCACCTTTCAGCTGATGATCCCGCGGCTACTCGGCCAGGCGGTCGACCACACCCAGGTCGCCCTGAGCGGCGGCACCGTCGGCCAGGCGGCGCAGGACGCGCTGCTGACGACGGCGCTGATGCTGCTTGGCGCCAGCGTGCTGCGCGGCCTCTTCACCATGGTGCAGAACTATTATTCCGAGAGCGTCGGCCATCATATGGGCTATTCGCTGCGGCTGGCCTGCTATGAAAAGATCCAGCGGCTTTCCTTCAGCTTCCACGACACCGTGCATTCCGGCGACCTCATCACCATCGGCCTGCTCGATCTCGAAGGCGTCCGGATGTATTTCTCGACGGCGCTGGTGCGTGTCTTCCTGCTGTCGATGCTAATCGGCATCGGCGCCTATATGCTGATCACCACCGATCCGGTGCTCGGTCTCCTCGCCCTCAGCTTCGTTCCCTTCGTCGGCTGGCGTTCATCGGTCACGCAGCTGCGCCTGCGTGCCACATGGCTGGAGCTCCAGGAGCGTCTTTCGGTGCTGACCCGCATCATGGAAGAAAACCTCGGCGGCATTCGCGTCGTCCGCGCCTTCGCGGCTCAGGACCATGAGATGGCGAAATTCCAAGCGGCATCCGAAAGTGCGATCGAACTCGCACATCAGCGTGTCGGCATCCGCGTTGCCAATACCAGCGCCATGACCTTCTCGTTCTTCGTGTCGATGGGTCTCGTGCTCTGGGTCGGCGGCGGCAAGGTCATGGCCGGCGAAATCACCGTGGGCACGCTCGCCTCGTTCCTGACCTTCATGACCATCCTGCAGATGCCGGTGCGCCAGCTCGGCCTGATGGTCAACGCCTTCGCCCGGGCCTCGACCTGCGGCACGCGCCTCTTCAATCTTCTCGACCTTGAGATTGCCGTGCGCGATGCGCCCGATGCGGCGGAGCTCAAGGTCACCGAGGGAACGCTTCGCTTCGAGCATGTGGACTTCGCCTATCCGAGCTCGGAGATGCACCAGGTTCTCTACGATGTCAGCTTCGAGGCGAAGCGCGGCGAAACGATCGGCATTGTCGGCCCTCCGGGTAGCGGCAAGTCGACGATCGCGCATCTGATCCCGCGCTTCTATGACGCCACCGGTGGCCGCATCACCATCGACGGTCAGGATATCCGCAAGGCGACACTGCAATCGCTGCGCCGCTCCGTTGCCGTTGTGCAGCAGGATTCCTTCCTGTTCACGACGACGATCGAGAACAACATCGCCTATGGCGACCCATGGGCGAAGGAGCCGCGGATCGAGCGTGCCAGCGAAAGCGCGCAGCTGCACAACTACGTGCTCGGCCTGCCGACTGGATATGGCACGGTCGTCGGCGAGCGCGGCGTGTCGCTGTCCGGCGGCCAGCGCCAGCGCCTGTCGATCGCCCGCGCCCTGATGCTGCGCCCCGCCGTGATGGTCTTCGATGACTCGACGGCTGCAATCGACGCGGCGACCGAACAGCGTATCCGCTCGGCGATGCGCAAATACGCCGCCGACCGGGTGACGATCATCGTCGCGCACCGGCTGAGCTCGCTGATGCATGCCGACCAGATCCTCTTCGTCGAGGACGGCCGCATCGTCGAGCGCGGCACGCATGCGGAATTGCTCGCTCTCGGTGGGCGCTACAAGGCGCTTTACGACCTGCAGGTACGGCCGGGAGATGAGGCGCTGAGTGCTTAGCACGAACAAGCGTTTGTGAGACTGTGTGTTTGCGTTTTGCTCCCTCATCCCTGTGCTTGTCACAGGGATCCAGCAGCGCCGCGTCTGCGGCGCGGAAGAACTCTTTCACGCGAAAGACTTCGCGTGGCTAGATTCCTGTGACGAGCACAGGAATGAGGGAAGAGAATTATGCCAGCCGCAGATAGAGGCATCTGCAGTGGGTCCAGACCACAAGAAGCCTCAAGACCAGGGAGTGGATGATGGCCGAGGAAATGGAACCCGAGCGCCCCGATCCGCGCGAAGACGGCAGGCGGCCGCCGCGGGCGGTGGTCGGTTCGCACCGGATCGAAGAAGAGATGTTCGGTACCGCCTTCGACGGCAACATTGTCAAGCGCATCTGGACCTTCGTCGATCCCTACAAGGACAAGATCATCTGGTCCGTCGTGGCGGTGCTGACCTTCACGGCCATGCAGCTGCTGATCCCGCTGATCATCCGCTACGCCATCGACCACGGCATGCGGCAGGGGGGCAGTTCCAGCGCGCTCACCTGGTCGATCTTTGCCTTCCTCTGTGCCATCCTCGTCAACTATGCCGCCAGCTATGCGCAGGAGACGCTGGTGGGCGGGGTGGCTGAAAACGTGCTCTTCGACATGCGAAAGGCAATGTTCTCGCATCTGCAGCGCGTCTCGCTCTCCTTCATGGACAAGACCGAAGTTGGCCGCCTGATGTCGCGGCTACAGGGCGACGTCAACTCGATGCAGGAGTTTCTCGAAACGTCGGTCCTGTCCGTCGGCGATATCTTCCTGCTCTTCGGCATCGTCTTCGTGATGCTCTATCTCGATTTCAAGCTCGGATTGCTGACGCTATCGGCCCTGCCGGTGCTCTTCGTCGTCCGCCTCTTCTGGCTGCCGCTGGCGCGCAAGTCGTTCATGGCAGCACATGAAACGAACTCGGTGGCGAACGGCGCGCTGGCAGAGGCGATCCATGGCGTGCGCGCAGTCCAGAGCATGGACCGCCAGAGTGTGAATTTCACGCTCTACGACGACAAGGCCCATGCCAATCTTCTCACCCATCTGACGGCAGCGCGCTATGCGCAGGTGATGGTGCCGATCGTCGACAGCCTGACGGGCGTCGCCATGGCCCTCGTCATCGTCGTCGGCGGAGCACGTGTCCTGAACCAGGCGCTTGACGTCGGCGTGCTCGTCGCCTTCCTGTTTTATATCCAGCGCTTCTTCGATCCGATCCGTTCGCTGACGCTGCAATATTCGGTGATGCAGCGCGCCATGGCCTCAGGCCAGCGGCTGACAGAGGTGCTGGACGTTCCCGTCGACATCCAGGACGCCCCCGATGCCAAGGTGCTTTCGCGGGATATGGACGGCTCGGTCGAATTCCGCGACGTGGTCTTCGGCTACAATCCGAAGCATCCGGTGCTGAAGCATGTGAGTTTCCGCGTCAATCCGGGCGAAACGGTTGCGCTCGTCGGACCGACCGGCTCGGGAAAATCGAGCTGCATGTCGTTGATCCACCGCTTCTACGATGTACAGCAGGGGCAAGTGCTTGTCGGCGGCAATGACGTGCGGGATCTGACGCAGGATTCACTCGGCGACCAGATCGCCATGGTGCTGCAGGAGCCTTTCCTCTTCACGGGCAGCGTCTTTGAAAACATTCGCTATCACAAGACAAATGCCACCCGCGAACAGGTGATCGAGGCGGCCAAGGCCGTCGGTGCGCATGATTTCATCATGCGGCTGGCAGAAGGCTATGACAGCATTCTCGGTGAGCGCGGCGGCAATCTCTCGCTCGGGCAAAGGCAGCTTCTGTCCTTCGCCCGCGCGCTCGTCGCCGATGCGAAGATCCTCGTTCTCGACGAGGCTACGGCCAATATCGACAGCTATACGGAAATGCTGATCCAGAAGGCCCTGGTGAAGCTACTGGAAAACCGCACCGGCCTCGTCATCGCCCACCGTCTCGCGACGATCCGCGAAGCCGACCGCATCATCGTGCTGCAGAACGGCGAGCTGATCGAGAGCGGCAACCATAATGAGCTGATGAAGAACGGGAAGCTCTATTCCCGGCTCTATAATCTCAACTACGCGTCTTTCGACGATATTCCCGAAGACGTGCTCGAAGAGACGGCATCAGGCAGCTCGGCGACATAAAAAGCACGAGGCATGGCGTCGCCTGCCTCGTGCCCATCAGCACCATGGAGCTATCAGATATCCGCCCTGACGGCCTGCCGCTGGCTGCCGAGCTTTTCGATGCCGAGCTCGACGATATCGCCTGATTTCAGGTAGCGCGGCGGCTTCATGCCCATGCCGACGCCCGGCGGTGTGCCGGTCGAGATGATGTCGCCGGGATGCAGCGACATGAACTGGCTGAGGTAGGAGACTAGATAGGCGGCTCCGAAGACCATGGTCTTGCTGGAACCGTTCTGCATCGTCTCGCCGTTGACCTTCAGCCACATCTTCAGGTCTTGCGGATCAGGCACCTCGTCCTTGGTGACAAGCCAGGGACCGGTCGGGCCGAACGTGTCGCAGGACTTGCCCTTGGTCCACTGACCGGAGCGCTCAATCTGGAAGGCGCGTTCGGAGACGTCGTGGATCGTGCAGTAGCCGGCAACATAATCGAGCGCATCGGCTTCGCTGACATATTTCGCCGTCTTGCCGATGACGATGCCGAGCTCGACTTCCCAATCGGTCTTCTCCGAGCCGCGCGGGATGACGAGATCATCATTGGGGCCGACAATCGCCGAGGTCGCTTTCATGAAGATGATCGGTTCCGGCGGCACGGTGGCACCGGTCTCGGCGGCGTGGTCGGAATAATTGAGGCCGATGCAGATGAACTTGCCGGTACCGGCAACGCAGGGGCCGAGCCGTGGTGTTCCCTCGACAACCGGCAGCGTGCTGGTGTCGAGCCGCGACAGTTCGGCGAGACGATCGGGGTTCAGGGCCGCTCCGGCGAGATCGCCAAGCTGGCCGGAGAGATCGCGGATCTTGCCGCCGGCATCGAGAAGGCCGGGCTTTTCCCGGCCGGCTTCACCGTAACGAAGAAATTTCATGCGGATTCCATTCCTGTGTCGGTTCGAAGGTCAGATGGTCCAGCCGCCATCGATGGCGTAGGCCTGACCTGAGGTGTAGGTGGCGCCGGCGAGATAGACGGCGAGTTCGGCGATCTCTTCCGGCGAGCCCAGACGGCCCATCGGCTGGCGCGAGATGAAGGCGGCGCGCGCCGTCTCGTAATCCCCCTGCGCCTTCATGCGATCCTGCAGCGACGGGCTTTCGACAGTGCCGGGGCAGATGGCGTTGCAGCGGATGCCCTGCGCTACGTAATCGGCAGCAACAGACTTGGTGAGACCAATGACGGCAGCCTTGGTGACGCCATAGGCGAAGCGGTTCGGCACGCCCTTGATGCTAGATGCCACCGAAGCCATGTTGATGATCGAGCCATCCTTGCTTTCCAACATGCCGGGCAGCACGGCGCGGATGGTGCGGATCATCGCCTTGACGTTGAGGTCGAGGGCGAATTCCAGATCGGCGTCCTTCATCTCCAGGATCGAGCCTGCATGGACGAAGCCGGCGCAATTGAAGAGCACGTCGATCTGGCCGATCTCTGAGACCAGCGCATTGACGGCTGCCTCGTCGAGAACATTCAGCTTGTGGGTCGCAATCCCGGTTTCGGCCGTCAGCTGCGCCAGTGCATCGGTGTTGATGTCGGTGGTATGTACGGTGGCACCAGCCTGCTGAAAGGCGATTGCGGAGGCGCGGCCGATCCCCTGCCCTGCGGCGGTGATCAGAACGATCTTGCCGGTCAAATCCTGTGACATGATCTTATCCCTGTTTCTGTTGGCGCTCGACGAGCAGGATATGGTCTGCGGCCAGCACCACTTCATTGCGCTGGTTCAAAACCTCGCAGCGCTCGACGACGCGGCCCATATCCGGCCGCTTAGGATCGTCCTCCTTGGCCGAAATAGTCACCCGGGTGCGGATCGTGTCGCCGATATGAACCGGGCGGACGAAGCGCAGGCGGTCGTAGCCATAGGAAAAGGCGACCGGGTTGATGAGTGTCGCCGTCAGGCCGATACCGATCGAGAACACCATCGTGCCGTGGGCGATGCGCTGGCCGCCCGGCAGGGTCTTGGCGAATTCGGCGTCCATGTGATGCGGGAAGAAATCGCCGGTATGCCCGGCATGGACGACGAAATCCGTCTCGGTGATCGTGCGGCCTGTCGTCGTGCGCGACGCGTTCAGTGCGTAGTCTTCAAAATGGATGATCTGTTCCGACATGGGTCTATTCCTTCGGCAGCGGGCTGAGCGGGGTCGCCGGGCTGGCACTCGATTGATAGGCGGCTTCGACCAGCGCCATGGTCTGCCAGCCGTCCTCGACGGCGCCCACGAGCCTGTCGTCTTCGCCCGAAGCGAAGCGCTGTAGGTTCGCCATGCGGTTGGCGAAGGCATCGGGGAACCATGTGCCTTCGAGCGGCACGGAGACCCAGTCGCTGGCGCCCTCCGTCTTGATCCAGAGCTCGTCCGGCTCGCCGCGTGGATAGTCGAGATTGACTCCAAGCTTCAGGTAGGCGGCCCCGTTCGTCCCCGATATCCGGAACTCGCAGGCCTGGAAGCGGCGGCCGAAATCGTGGTCGTGGTTGATCGACAAGGCGCAGCGGATGCGGTCGCCGTAGTCGAGGATCGCCGCGGTGCGTGTCTGCGCCACGTCATGGTTCGGATGGCCGATAGTTTTGGCGTGCACGCCGAGCGGATTGCCGAGCAGATCCCTGACGACATCGAGATAGTGGATCGAATGCATGGCGATCTCGATGCGCGGCAGGCCCTTCAGGAAAGGCCAGAGTCCCCACGGCGTTGCAAGCGCCAGCCAGGCGTCAAAATCGACGATCTCGCCGAGATGGCCCTTGGCGATCGCATCCTTGAGCGCCAGCATCATCGGCGCGAAGCGCAGCTGGAAATTGACTGCAGCCTTGATGCCGCGGGCGCGGCACAGCCTCAAAATTTCGGTCGCCTCATCGAGATTGCTGCCCATCGGCTTCTGCAGCAAAGCAAAAGAGCCCTCCGGCAGTTTAGACAGGATGGCGGCATGGGCCGCGGGTGGCGTGGCGAGATCGAAGATCGCGCCTTCGGTTTGCAGTGCTTCGCTCTCGGAGGCAAAGGCTTTCGTGCGCCATTGCTCTGCCAGCGCGCTGGCCTTGGCGAGATCGGGATCGAAGATCCCGGCGACCGGGAATCCGGCCTTCATGTACGCCGGCAGATGGGCATCGCCGACAATGCTGCCCGCGCCGAAGATAACGATCGGGCGCGGCTTGGCCGGACGCGGCCAGGATTGCTGCAGACGATTGGGATCGAAGACCTCAGTCATGATGGAAGACCTCCTCCATCATCGCCCACCATTCGCCGGGCTTTCGCGTTTCCAGCGGCTGCTGCTGCGGCATGCAGACGGCCCACCATTCCTTGTTCTTCGGGTGATCGGCCATCTTCGCCATATCGGCCGCAAAGTCGCTGCCGGTATATTCCCAATAGCCGAAGAGCAGATTTTCCGGCTCTTTCAGGAAGATCGAATAGTTGCTGATGTTGCATTCCGAGATCAGCGCCAGGATCTCCGGCCAGACGGCGGCGTGCAGGCGCTTGTATTCGGCGATCTTCTCGGGCTTCAGCCCGACAACCATTCCCATGCGCTGCATGGCCCGTCTCCTCAGCCGCGAAACTCTCGGGTGAATTCCTTGATCGACCGCTCCTCGATCGCCTGCCAATCCCAGCTGATGCCGAGGCCCGGTTCGGACGGGGCAATCGCCCGGCCGTCGCGTATTTCCATGCCCTTGGTGGTCAGCTGATCGAGCTGGGGAATGTATTCGACATATTTGCCGTTCTGCACCGCGCAGACGAGGCTGACATGCAGCTCCATGAGGAAATGCGGGCAAACCGGGATATCGAAGGCCTCAGCCGCATGCGCGACCTTGAGCCAGGGCGTGATGCCGCCGATGCGCGCGACATCGACCTGGACGATGGAGCAGGCGCCCTTCTGCATATATTCTCGGAAATGCCGGATCGAATAGATCGACTCGCCGACGGCGATCGGCGTCGTCGTCGAGCGCGACAAACGGATATGGCCATCGAGATCATCTGCCGGAAGCGGCTCTTCGATCCAGGCTAGATCGAGCTCCTTCAACCGGGCGGCGCGGCGGATCACTTCATCGACCATGAAGCCCTGATTGCAATCGGTCATGATCTCGAAGCCGTCGCCGACGGCAGCGCGGACAGCGGAGAGACGCGTATAATCTTCGGCGCCATGCGGCTTGCCGATCTTCACCTTGGAGCCAGAGAAGCCTTTCGACTTTGCCAGAAGCGCGTCTTCGACCAGCGCCTCCTTCTCGATATGCAGCCAGCCGCCTTCGGTGGTGTAGAGCGGGCAGCTATCCTTGGCGCCACCCGCCAGCTTCCAGAGCGGGAGGCCCTGCTTTTTCGCTCTGAGATCCCAAAGCGCGGTATCGACGGCGGCAAGCGCCAGCGCGGTGATCGCGCCGATCGTCGTGGCGTGGGTGGCGAACTCCATCTTGCGCCAGATCGCCTCGATGCAATCGGCATCCTCGCCGATCAGCAGCGGGACGAGATGATCCGACAGCAGTCGCATGATCGACGATCCGCCAGTGCCGATCGTATAGCTGTAGCCGATGCCGGTCGCGCCGTCGGAATCCGTGATCGTGACGATCGGCGTTTCCTGGCTGACGAAGCTCTGGATCGCGTCGGTGCGCTTGACCTTGGGAGCAAGATCGACCATCCGGATGTCAATTTTCTCGATGCGGGCCATGTCTCTCTCCCCTCTCAGATCGCCAGCGTCTTGCCGGTGTCCGCAGCAAACAGATGCGCTTGTGACAGATCGAAGCTCATCCTGATCTGCTCGCCCGTTGCCAGCGCCCTCGGGTTCAGCATGCGCGCCACCCATTCGCGGCCGGCAAATTCAACGAAAACCAGCGTCTCGTTGCCGAGCGGCTCGGTGATAACAACGGGCAGGCTGATCTCATGAACCGCAGAGGTGCTGTCCGAGACCAGGCCGTGGCCGGTCGGGAACAGGTCATCCGGGCGCAGACCAAAGGTGACCTTCTGGCCATGAGCGACGGCATTCCTGAACTTCGGCGGCAGCGGAAGGCGATCGCCATTGGCGAAGACGATGCTGTCGCCATCGACGGTGGCATCGAGGATATTCATCGGCGGCGAACCGATGAAACCTGCGACGAAGCGGGTCGCCGGGCGCTTGAAGACTTCGTCGGGCGTTCCGACCTGCTCGATATAGCCATCGCGCATGATGACGATACGGTCGGCCAGCGTCATTGCCTCCACCTGGTCGTGGGTGACGTAGATGACGGTCGCTTGAACCTTGGCATGCAGCTTCTTGATCTCGGTGCGCATCTGCGTGCGCAGCTTCGCGTCGAGGTTGGACAGCGGCTCGTCGAACAGGAAGACCTCGGGATTGCGCACGATGGCGCGGCCCATGGCGACGCGCTGGCGCTGGCCGCCGGAAAGCTGTGCTGGCCGCCGGTCCATCAGCGCCTCAAGGCTCAGAATGGCCGCCGCCTCGTTGACGCGCTGGTCGATCTCGGGTTGCGGAACCTTGGCGATCTTAAGCGAGAAGCCCATGTTCTCGCGCACGCTCATATGCGGATAGAGCGCATAGGACTGGAAGACCATCGAGATGTTGCGGTCGCGCGGCGGCAGATCGTTGACGACGCGTCCACCAATCTCGATATCGCCGCCTGAGATCGGCTCGAGGCCGGCAACCATGCGAAGCGTCGTGGACTTGCCGCAGCCGGACGGGCCGACGAGGGCGATGAATTCCTTGTCGGCAATATCGAGATCGATGCCGTGGACGATTTCGAGGGCGCCGTAGCGCTTGACGAGTTTTTTAAGAGAGACCTGAGCCATGGGAAATCAACCTTTGACCGCGCCGAATGTCAGGCCGGACACGAGATGTTTCTGAATGATGAAGGTGAGCGCCAGCGCCGGAACGATCATCACGACCGCAAGCGCACACATGCCGCGCCAGTCGATGGTGAATTCCGCCGTATAATCGAGGAGCCCGACCGGGAGTGTCTTCGAATTGACAGAGCGCGTCAGCTGCGAGGCCAGCGCATATTCGTTCCAGCAGGTGAGGAAGGCGAAGATGCCTGCCGACGCAATGCCGGGACCGGCCAACGGAAACTCGACCTTCCAGAATGCCTGCCAGCGCGTGCAGCCGTCGATCTGCGCGGCTTCCGCCAGATCCTTCGGCACCTGGCGGAAGAAGCCGTCGATCAGCCAGATCGTGAAGGGCACGTTGAGCGCCACATAGGTCAGGATCAGGCCGAAATGCGTATCGATGATGCCGATGCGCGAATAGACGATGAACAGCGGCAGCGAGAGCGCGATACCGGGAACGGAGCGCGTCAGCATCAGGCCGAGGAAGGTTGCCGACTTGCCGGCGAAGCGGAAGCGCGCGAAGGCATAGCCACCGGACATGCCGATCACGAGCGCGATGACAGTCGAGGTGATCGAGATGATCAGCGAGTTGCGGAAGTAATCCCAGATCGGAATGCCGCCCTTGCCGATGCCCGAGAACATCGCGCGGTAAGCATCGAGCGACAATTCGTTGGGGATCCAGACCGGCGGCTTGGCCATGATCTCGACCGGCGGGCGCAGCGAGCTGAGGACGATCCAGAAGCCCGGCAGGCAGATGATGAGCATCGCCAGGAACAGGCCGATGAGATAGAGAACCTTGCCGATACGGCGGCGCAGACGTTGTTGAGCGTTGCGATCCATGATTACCACTCCGCGCCGATTTGGGTGCGGGCAAGCGCCAGCTTCCGGAAGAAATAGACGGTGAAGCCGATCGACAGGATGATCGAGACATAGGCCATGGCGTTGGCGAGGCCCATCTGCGCATCGGCATAGGCGGTGCGGCCGACCAGTGTCCACAGCAGCTCCGTGCGCCGCGCCGGTCCGCCATCGGTCATGATCTTGACGATGTCATAGGCGCGCGCGACGTCGAGCGAGCGGATCGTCATGGCGATGAAGGCGAAGGGCATCAGGAACGGCCAGATGACATAGCGGAAGGTCTGAAGCGGCGTGCAGCCATCGACGCGGGCGGCCTCGACCGGCTCCTGCGGCATGGCGAGCAGGCCCGAGAGGATCAGGATCGCGAAGACCGACGTCGATGACCAGACCTCGGCGACGACGATCGAAAATAGCGCCAGATTGCCGTCGATCAGCCACGGGATCGCATTGTCGGTCAGTCCGAGCGCCTGAAGCGCATTGTTGATCAGACCGACATTGTCGTTGAACATGAACTTGAACTGGAAGCCGACGAGCACGGGCGAGAACATCATCGGAAACATCATCAGCGTGCGCAGCACCCGCTGGCCCATCGTCGCCTTGTTGACGAGCAGCGCCAGGCCGAGGCCGAGCAGCATTTCCAGATTGAGCGCGATGGTCAGAAGCACGACGGTGCGGACGAAGGCGGCGAGGAAAACGGGATCGGTCAGGATGCGCACGTAATTGCGCAGGCCGACGAAGACATAGAGCGTCTGCGGGCGGGTCAGGCGGAATGGCGTGAAACTGGAATAAAGCGAAAGCAGCAAGGGAACCAGGACGACTGCGACCAGCACGACGATCGCCGGCAGGAGCAGAAGAATGGGTGTCGGAATTTTTTTCAACATCGAGTGACCTGTCCACACCTGATAGGGCGCCGGGACCGCAAGAGGGAGCGCGGGAAGCGCTCCGGTCTTCCAAAAATGAGGCCCCGCACCCGTCGCCGGATGCGGGACCTGTTATGACAGGATTAGAGGGCGCCGGCGTCCTTGAGGATGCCGGTTGCCTTTTCGGCAGCCGCGTCGAGCGCTTCCTTGGAGGTCTTGTCGCCGAGGATGGCGGACTGCAGCTCCGGATAGACGGCGTTGGAGATCTCGATCCATTCCGGCGTGCGCGGAACCGGGAAGGCATGCTTCATGGCTTCCTGGAAGGCGCCGAGGGCTTCCTTCCTGTAAGGATCGCTGGCAGCCTGCTGGATATCCCAGTCCCAGACAGCCTTGCGGGTCGGCAGCGTGCCGTTTGCCGCTTCGATCTTCTGCGAGTCCTCGTTGGTGAGGAACCAGACCAGCGACGCAGCCGCATCCTTGTGTTCGCAGGCTTCGGTGACCGAGAAGCCGTGGTGACCGGACCAGCCGGTCCGCTTGCCGGACGAACCGGCAGGCTGGACGATCACGCCGACATTACCGGCGATCTTGGAGTTCTTCGGGTCGTTGAAGTAGGCGGCCCAGCCCGGCCAGTCGAGATCGAGCGCCACGGTGCCGGACGCAAAGCCGGCGCCGAGGTCGTCCCAGAGATAGTTGGTGGTGCCGGCCGGAACGGCCTTCGCCTTGTACATGTTGACGAACCAGTCGAGCGCACGAACACCGGCTTCGGAGTTGAACGCAGGCTTGCCGTCCTTGTCGAGATATTCGCCGCCTTCGGCGACCAGCATTTCAAAGAAGCGTCCGTTGATCGCTTCTTCCTTGCCGGGGAACTGAGTGCCGAAGAAATTCGGCGGATTGGAGAAGAAGATCGCCTGATCCGAAACCTGCTTCCAGGTGTCGGGCGGCGTCAGATCGTAGCCGTACTTTTCCTTGAAAGCCTTCTTCTTGGCTTCGTCGGTGTAAAGGCTCTTCTGGTAATACAGCGCCGAAACGTCGAACTGGGCGCGCGGCAACATCACCAGCTTGTCGTCGATCGTCGAAGCCGAAATGGTGGAATCGACGAACTTGGCGATTTCTTCCGCCGGCAGAAGCGGCTTCAGATCAGTGTAGAGGCCTTCGTAGATCGGCGCGAAGGACGAGTGGTTGGAACCGACACACCACTTGATATCGCCGGACGCGATATCCGACTTCATTTCCTTGTCGAGCTCGAAATAGTTCTTCTTCGAGAGCACGTTGACCTTGGCGCCGGTCGCCTTTTCCCATTCGGCAATGCGTCCGTAGAGCGGCTCGTACTGCTGTCCGCCGATCAGCTTGGCATCGATCGTCACGCCTTCGAACTTGCCGGGCAGGTCCGCAGCATTGGCAGAGCATGCAAACAGCGAAATTCCAGCCGCGAGGCTGGCTAGCAATCTTTTCATATTCCTCTCCTCCACAACGGCGATCTTGATGAGTTCGCCGACTCTCCTCACATATGAGTTTTATGTTTATATACAAACGACAAGAAAGTTGCGACGTCAAGCGGAACTTTCCCTTCTCGAATGGTTCATCTGCGTATATGCAACTATCATTCATGGGAGATCGCACATGGACATGGACGACGCAGACCGTTACCGCGCGCCCGCGCTCGACAAGGGTCTCGATATTCTGGAACTGCTCGCCAGCGTCGAGGACGGCCTGACGCAGGCCGAGATATCGAAGCGGCTCGATCGCAGCCCGAACGAATTCTACCGGATGCTCGACCGCCTGGTACGCCGCGGCTATGTCACCAAGCTGGAGGGCGACCGCTTCGCGCTGACGCTCAAGCTATTCGGCCTGTCGCAGCTTCACGCGCCGACAAGACGCCTGGCATCCTTCGCAACGCCGCTGATGCGCGATCTGGCGCAAAAGACCCGCCAGGCCAATCATCTTGCCGTTTTCGACCGCGGGTATGCCGTGGTTATCGCCCAGCAGGAGGCACCTGATTACTGGGGTATCTCGATCCGCGTCGGCTCGCATGTGAACCTTTTCGACACCGGCTCCGGCCATGTGCTTCTGGCCTTCCGCGATGCCGAAGAGCGTGAACTGATGATCTCGGAGCACGTCCGCAGCAAGGACGATCCCCGCCTGACGCCTGACTTTTACGAAAGGCTCGATCAGATCCGCGAGCGGGGATACGAGATGATGGCCAGCGCCCAGACCGCCGGCGTCTATAACCTTTCCGCCCCGATCATGGGGCCGGATGGCCGGGGTATTGCCGCCCTCACCTGCCCCTATATCGCGCTGGTCAACGCGCCGTCCGCGCCTGATATCACCCGGACGATCACCCATCTCCAGAAGACCGCCGAACAATTGTCGCTGCTGGTCGGATCGGACGTCAACGTCGCGCCCTGAGCGCGGTCCATTCATCGCAAAACGCGGAGGACGCTTTGCTTATCGATACCCATCTGCACCTGATCGACAGGTCGAAACTGACCTACCCCTGGCTCTCCGGCGTCCCGGCGCTGGACCGGGACTTCCTCTACAATACCTATGCATCGGAAGCCCGCCGCTGCGGCATCGATGCAGCGCTGCACATGGAGGTGGATGTCGATGCCGGGGAGATGCAGCGCGAAACCGATGTTGTCAAAGAGCTCTCGGATACCAGCGGCCAGCTGATCCGTGGCGCCATCGCCGCCTGCCGTCCCGAGGACGAGGGCTTTGCCGGCTATCTCGAGCGGCAGATGGCCGATCCCTTCGTCAAAGGCTTTCGCCGCGTGCTGCACGTCGTTCCCGACGAACTCTCCGAGGGTGCAGTGTTTCGCGAGCACATCAGGCGCATGTCCGGCTCGCGGCTGACCTTCGATATCTGCGCGCTGCCGCATCAGATGAGCCGGGTTTTAGCGCTCATCGACCTCGCACCCGAGGTTCAGTTCGTCCTCGATCATTGCGGCGTGCCGGCGATCAGCAGCGGCGCCTTAGACGTATGGAAGGACGGCATTCGCGAGGTCGCCAAGCGGCCGAACGTCGTCTGCAAGGTATCGGGCGTCGCGGCCTATGCCGATGCGGAGACCTGGGATGTCGAGACACTCAGGCCCTATATCGAGCAGGTCACGGCGAATTTCGGCTGGGACCGCCTCGTCTGGGGCAGCGACTGGCCCGTCTGCACGCTGGGCGGCGGGCTTTCCACCTGGGTTGCAACCACCCACGCGCTGTTTGCAGGCAGCAGCGAAGCGGAGCGAACAAAGGTCTTCTCCGCCAATGCGAAACGGCTCTGGAATCTCTGATAGCAGGCTCGCCCTGGCGCTCTCATCCCAGAGGTAGGAGCGCCAGGGCAGCTCCCTAGAAGCTGGCGGCAAACAGCCTATTCAGATCGGCAACGATTGCCGCGGCACTTTCGCCACTCTTCAATCCGGCATTCAACCTGTCAGATCCCTGCTGCTGGAACGCCATGTAGCCATCGTGCCGCGGACGGACCCAGGCGCCTTCCAGCGTTGCGCGCGTGCCGCGATAGAAGTCGGCCGTTGCCAGATTGACCGCGTCGTCTTCCCATGCCGCCGCATGGCCCGGCTGCCCGCCGGCGCTGGCATACAGTCCGCGCTGGACACCTGCGCCCGCGACCCAATAGGCAAAATCGACCGCCTCCTTGGGATTGCCTGAAAAGGCCGAGACGGCGATGCCCGTGCCGCCCAGCGCCGAGCCGACTGCCCCGAGATCACCGGCAACGGGAATATCGGCAAACTTGATCAGCCAGTCACGGAAACCCGGCATCGAATAGCTGACATAGCCGTAGATCAGCGGCACGCAGACGATCCTGCTATCGGCAGCCGCCATCTGCTCGAAGACCGCGATCGGATCCATCTCGAAACAGGCGGGGTCGATCAGCGCGGAGATTTCACGCATCATCTGGACGGTTTCAGCACCGGCTTCAGGGTCGATCAACTGCCCAGCCTGTGTCTGGCACGGATGCCCGCGGTTGGCCGACAGGGTGTAGAAGGTCATCAGCGTGTGAGGCGGGCGAAGCGGCAGAAGCACGCGTCCGTCCTTCGCCAGTGCGATCACCTCCTGCCAGGTCGCGGCCGGTTGCGGCAACCGATCAGGCCGGAAGGCCTGGACCTGCGTCGCCGCATCGATCGGGAACGCCCATTGATGTCCCTGCCAGAGATAGCTCGGATAGGAGGCGCCGACGCTGCCCTTTTCGAGGGCCATGCGCTCCTCCTCGCGCCCGGAAACGTCGAGCGGCAGGAGGCATTTCTCATTGGTGATCTGGCCGACATGCGGGTGATCGATGACGATGAGGTCATAGGCGCGCGCCAGCTCTTCGACCGGATAGGTCTCGAAATCCTGCAGCGAACGCTTCTCCCAATGGACTGCTACGCCCGTCTGCTCTTCGAAGAGCCGCGCGCAGGCCACCATCGGATCGTAGCCGCGCGGATGGCTCCAGGTCATGCCTTTCAAGGTCACCTTGCTCACAGGCCGAACTCCTCGCGAATGGCGGCGCTATGCTCGCCGATCCGGGGGGCAGCGCGCTGGAAGACCGGGCGGGCGCCATCGACGCGAAGTGGCGAACGGGTCGTCAAGATCGAGACGTCGTCCTCGCGCGTCACCGTCTGCAGCATGTCGAGCGACTTGAAACCGTCGCTGTCCATAAGCTCGTTCCAATTCAGCACTTTTGCGCACCAGATATCGGCCGGCTCCAGCACTGCCAGCCACTCGTCGATTGTCCTGGTGGCGATCTGCTTGGCAATCAGTTCCTTGATGCCATCGCGCTGCAGGAACCAGCTGGACGGATCGTCGCGATAAGGATCGAGCTCGGGCATGCCAAGGAGATCGGCGAGCTTCGGGATCGGCGTCATGGCGATCGCCAGATAGCCGTCCGAGGCAGCGTAAACACCGTAAGGAGCGGCGAGATAGGCATGGGCGCTGCGGAAGTTTGACCGCTTCGGCAGCCGCTTGCCGTCGTTCAGATGCGTGGTCAGCACCTCGAACTGGAAATCGACAAGCGCCTCGAGCAGGCTGGTCTCGACGAGCGCACCCTTGCCGGTGATGCCGCGGCGCACCAACGCCGCGAGGATGCCCTGGCACGCAGCCGCTCCCGCCAGCATGTCGCCGATCGCCAGACCGAACGGCACAGGACCCTGATCCTCGTCGCCGTTCAGCCACATCACGCCGGAACGCGACTGGGCCAGCAGATCCTGGCCGGGACGCTTCACCCAGGGACCTTCATCGCCATAGCCGCTGATCGACGCATAGACGAGGCGCGGATTGATTTCCTTGACCGCATCGTAATGAAGACCGAGCCGTTCGATCACGCCGGGGCGGAAATTCTGGATCAGGACATCGGCCTTCAAGAGCAACGCGCGCAGCGCCTTCAGGTCGCTCTCGTTCTTCAGGTCGATCGCCAGGCTCTCCTTGGCGCGGTTGATCGCGTGGAAGATCGTCGAGTCGCCGCCGATTTCGGTGTCGCTGAGATAGAGCCGGCGCGAAAGGTCGCCGCCATCGGGCCGTTCGACCTTGATGACCCGCGCGCCGAGATCCATCAGGCGCAGTGAACAATAGGGGCCGGAGAGGAACTGGCTCATGTCGACGACGACGAGGCCGCTTAAGGGAAGATCGCTGGATTGCGTCATTGCATCTTACTTTTCTGTCTTACCGGCGAAGTCGGCCGGGTTCTTGTATTTCACGGTTTGCAGATGCTCACAGTAGAGCACCAATTCGCCTTCGCCCTTGAAAACCTCGTAGCTCGCGCGGATGAGGCCGAGCTCCTTGTAGCGCGGGCGTTTGTCGAGGTTCGTGCGGATGGTGTAGATCGTATCGCCGATGAAAACCGGCTTGATGAAGCGCAGCTTGTCGTAGCCATAGGAAAAGGCGTTGACGCAGTTGGTGGCGACGAGGCCGAGCCCTGCCGAGAAGACGAAGGCGCCGGCAACGAGACGCCGCCCGAACACGCCGTCCTTTTCCGCAAACATCTGATCCTGCACATAGGGATGGATGTCGGTCACCAGCACATTGAAAAGGTGGCTGTCGCTCTCCCCGATCGTGCGGCGGAGCGAGCGGATCTTCTGGCCCTCGGGCCAATCCTCGTAAAACCAGTTCTCGGCATTCCATACCGGCAGATCGGCATGCGCTTGCGGCATGTCGGACGGATGGGTGGACGAAATCCCGACTGTCGGCACCTGCGCCACGATCACGCCTCCTCCCGGCCATGAATTTTCTTATGTGAAGATTATTTTCACATATGGGTTATCTTTGCAAGAGCTGTCGATTGTGCCAAGACACCATGGAAGATCAGCGCCGGACCGGTCGGCGCAATATCGGCAGCGAAATGCTGATGATGTCAGGCAGGTTCATCGACGGCGGCGCGCCGATGTGTATAAAGACGATAGCGGCGCGGCTCCCCGCCTGCGCCGCCGCCAATTTCCAACCAGGGTAGCGCTTGCCGTCCGCCGGTGGCTCGCGCTTCTCGATCAATCCAAGCAAGCGACGCTCTGCGACAACGAGATTCTGGACACAAACATGCGCCTTACGGATTGCCATAACTTCCACGACTTCCGCCGTCTCGCGAAGAGCCGCCTGCCCGGCCCGATCTTCAATTACATCGATGGCGCGGCTGACGACGAGGTGACCTACCGGCGCAACACGGCATCCTTCGAAAGCTGCGATCTGCTGCCGAGCGTGTTGCGCGGGGTTACCGATGTCGACATGTCCGTGACGGTCATGGGGCAGCGCCTGGCGATGCCGGTCTATTGCTCGCCGACGGCGCTGCAGCGGCTGTTTCACCATGACGGCGAACGGGCGGTTGCGCGGGCGGCGGGCAAGTTCGATACGATGTTCGGCGTTTCCTCGCTCGGCACCGTCAGCCTTGAGGAAGCGCGGCGGATCAGCGGCGCGCCGCAGGTCTATCAGTTCTATTTCCACAAGGACCGCGGCCTGAACCGCGAGATGATGTCCCGCGCCAAGCAAGCGGGCGTTCAGGTGATGATGCTGACCGTCGACAGCATCACCGGCGGCAACCGCGAGCGCGACAAGCGCACTGGTTTCTCCATCCCCTTCCGTTTGAACCTCGCCGGCATCGCGCAATTCGCGGTCAAGCCTGGCTGGGCACTCAACTTCTTCACCCACGAGAAGTTCAAGCTGCCCCAGCTCGATAGCCACGTCGATATGGGCAGTGGCACCATGTCGATCAGCCGCTACTTCACCGAGATGCTCGACCCGGCGATGAACTGGGAAGACGTAGCCGACATGGTGAAGACCTGGGGCGGCCAGTTCTGCCTCAAGGGCATCATGACCGTCGAGGACGCCAAGCGGGCGATCGATATCGGCTGCACCGGCATCGTGCTCTCCAATCACGGCGGCCGCCAGCTGGATGGCTCGCGCAGCGGCTTCGATCAGCTGGCCGAGATCGTCGATGCGGTCGGAGACAAGATCGACGTGATGATCGATGGCGGCGTGCAGCGCGGCACCCATGTTCTGAAGGCATTGTCGCTCGGCGCAAAGGCCGTCGGGCTCGGCCGCTACTACCTCTTCCCGCTGGCCGGAGCCGGTCAGGCAGGCGTCGAGCGCGCGCTGACGCTGATGCACGCGGAACTCGAACGCGGAATGAAGCTGATGGGCTGCTCGTCGATCGACCAGCTCACCCGCGCGAATATCCGTTTCCGCTAATCAGGGCCTTCACGTTCACGATTGAGAGAGCAAGCGTTGTGTGTGACGGCACAGCGCGATAGATCTGGCGTTGTCTTTTGAAATGGAGGATTTTCAATGGATTATCGCAAGCTCGGTCCGAGCGGCACGATCGTGACCGCCTATTGCCTGGGGACCATGACATTTGGCGCAGAGTCGGATGAGGCGACCTCGCACAAGCTGCTCGACGACTATTTCGCCTGGGGCGGCAATTTTATCGATACCGCTGATGTTTACAGCGCCGGCGTTTCCGAAGAGATCATCGGCCGCTGGCTGAAGGCGCGGCCGGCGGAGGCCAAGCAGGCCGTGATAGCCACCAAGGGCCGCTTTCCGATGGGTGACGGGCCCAACGATATCGGCCTGTCGCGCCGCCATCTTCACGACGCGCTGAATGCATCGCTGAAGCGTCTCGGCGTGGATTATATCGATCTCTACCAGATGCATGCCTGGGACGCTCTAACGCCGATCGAAGAGACGTTGCGCTTCCTCGATGACGCCGTATCGGCGGGGAAGATCGGCTATTACGGCTTCTCGAACTATGTCGGCTGGCATATCGCCAAGGCATCGGAAATCGCCAAGGCGAAGGGCTATACCCGCCCGGTGACGCTGCAGCCGCAATACAATCTGCTGATGCGCGATATCGAGCTCGAGATCGTCGCGGCCTGCCAGGATGCCGGCATGGGCCTGCTTCCCTGGTCGCCGCTCGGCGGCGGCTGGCTGACCGGCAAGTACAAGCGCGACCAGATGCCGACGGGTGCAACGCGCCTCGGCGAAAATCCGAAGCGTGGCGGCGAGGCCTACGAGGCGCGCAACGCGCAGGAGCGCACCTGGGATATCATCGGCACGGTCGAGGAAATCGCCAGAGCCCGCGGCGTCAGCATGGCGCAGGTGGCGCTTGCCTGGACCGCAGCTCGCCCCGCCGTGACCTCGGTCATCCTCGGCGCCCGCACCACCGAGCAGCTATCCGACAATCTCGGCGCCGCCAAGCTGACGCTGTCGGATGAAGAAACGCAGCGGCTGACCGACATCAGCGCCCCGACGCCCGGACAATATCCCTACGGCGTCAACGGCACCAACCAGCGCCACCGCAAGATGGAAGGCGGACGCTGACAATCGAAGGCGGCGTCAGATCCTGACGCCGCTCGTTTCGTCGAAGAGATGAAGATGGGCGGGATCGACGGTCACACCGATCGTCTCGCCCGCATGTGCGCCGCTGCGGCCGGTCTGGACGATGGTCATTTCGGGCGTGGTTGCCGTCGCGACGAAGGTCGATGAGCCCGTCGATTCCACAAAAGCGACAGGGACATCGAAGGTCCCCTGCCCCTGCCCGGTGATACCGAGATGTTCTGGCCGCAGCCCCGCCGTCACCCTGGCGCCCGGCTGTAGTTGATGGTTGGAAGTGATGGTTTGCTTTACGGTGCCGAAATCGAGAACCAGGCTCCTTCCGTCTTCGCCGGCGATTGCCGGGATGAAGTTCATCGCCGGCGAGCCGATGAATCCGCCAACGAACTTGTTGGCCGGCCTGTCGTAGAGATCGAGCGGTTTGCCCTGCTGCTCGATGATACCCTCGCGCATGACGACGACATGGTCGGCCATCGTCATGGCTTCGATCTGGTCGTGCGTCACATAGACCGACGTCGCATGCAGCCGGTCGTGCAATGCGCGGATTTCCTTGCGCATCGAAACACGCAATGCGGCATCGAGATTGGACAGGGGTTCGTCGAACAAAAAGGCCTTGGGGTTTCGGATAATAGCCCGGCCCATGGCGACGCGCTGGCGCTGGCCGCCAGAAAGCTGGCGGGGATAGCGATCCAGCAGGCCCGTCAGGCCGGCGATCGTCGCCACCTCCTGCGCCTTGCGCTTGGCCTCCGGTTTCGGGACCTTCCGCATCCGCAGCGAGTAGGTGAGATTCTGCTCGACGGTCATGTGAGGGTAGAGCGCATAGGACTGGAAGACCATGGCGATATCGCGCATGCGCGGCGGCACATCGTTCATCACGTCGCCGGCGATCTTCATCGTGCCGCCGGTGATCCGTTCGAGGCCTGCCAGCGAGCGCAGCAGCGTCGATTTTCCGCAGCCGGACGGGCCGACCAGGGCGACGAACTGCCCCTTCGGGATCGTCAAATTGATATTCTTGAGGGCGTGATAGGCGCCGTAATGCTTCTCGATTCCGGAGAGTTCGATCTGGATGTCCTGGTTCATGCGAGGCGACCTGTAATTGGAACGGAGAGCGGATTGTTCACGAGCATCATTTCACGGCTCCCACGGCAATGCCGCGCGTCAGAGTGCGCTGGAAGATCAGGAAGAAGATCAATGTCGGCGCAATGCCGAGCAGAGCTGCGGCAGCCGTCGTCGTCGGCGTCTGTACAAACTGGCCGTTGAGCACGCCCATCGAGACGGAAACCGTCTGGTTGACATTCGAGACCAGCAGCACCAGCGGCAGCAGGAACTCGTTCCACGTCCAGATGAAGAAGAAGGTCGCCAGCACCGCCAGCGTCGGCATCAGCATCGGCACGACGATGGTCCAGAGAATTTTCCAGGGTGTCGCGCCATCCATCTCGGCGGCCTCGATGATCTCGCGCGGAAATGCTGTCATGACCGACGAGAGAAGATAGGTGCCGAAGGCGCTCTGCAGGACCGAGAAGACGATGATCACCGACCAGATCGTGTCGAAAAGTCCGACGGCCTTGGAGAGATAGTAGATCGGATAGATCAGCGATTCATGCGGGATCATGATGCCGACGAGCAGGATCGTCAGCATGTATTTGCTGCCCTTCACCTTGCCGATGCCGAACGCATAGGCATTCAACAGACTGAGCAGCACGGCGATAACGGCTGTCGATGCGCTGATGATCGTGCTGTTGATCAGCTTCTGCGTGAAATCGACATTGTTCCAGAACGTCTTGAGCGCGGTCAGGTCGAAGCTTCGGGGAATGGCGAGCGGCCCGTAGGTGCCGTAGTCCTCAGGTGTCCGGATCGCGTTGGTGAAGGCCAGCACGAAGGGGCACAGGAAGAGGATAAGCGCGAAGGAAATGGCGGCAAGCACCCACCAGCGCGACGATCCATACATCGACCCGGTCGATGCCGCATGCGCCGGCCGGCCGGCCGTGTCGAGGGAGATCGCTGCTTCGCTCATCGATCATTCTCCGTGTGACGCGACTGGATGCGGATGAAAATGAAGCAGATGACGAGGGTCATCAGCATCTGCGCCGTGGTGATGGCCGCGCCGTATCCAACGCGGTTGGTGGCGAAGAATTCGTGATAGGACATTTGCGACGGCACCATCGTCGCGTTGTCGGGTCCGCCCGACGTCAGCACGAAGATCGGCGCGAAAACCTTGAGCGCGGCGATGGTCGTGGTCAGGCCGACGACGAAGATCTCCGGCTTAAGAAGAGGTACGGTGATCGTCCAGAAGCGCTGCAGCCAGGCAGCACCATCGAGCTCTGCCGCTTCCTGCAGCGAAGGATCGACGCGGGCGAGGCCGGACATGAAGACGACGAGGCAATAGCCGAGCTGCAGCCAGACCATAACGACCATGATCGCCCAGAGCGCCAGCTGCGGCTCACCGAGCCAGTTCTGCTTGAGGCTCCCCATGCCGGTTGCGTCGAGGATGGCGTTGATGATGCCGAACGGGTTCAGCATCCAGCCCCAGAGAATGCCGGCGGCCGAGACCGGCAGGATCTGCGGCAGATAGAAGCCGGCCCGGAAGAAGCTGGCAAGCGCGTTGGAAAAGCGCGAACTGATGTAGTCGAACAGAAGCGCGGCAAGAAGAACGCCGATCGCGGTCGGGATGATCGCCATGGCGAAGACGAAGGCGGCGGTGTTGACCAGCGAATGCCAGAACGTATCGTCCGTCAGCAGCCGTTCGTAGTTGCGCAGACCGGCGAACTTCGGAATGCCAATGCCCTTCCACGTCGTGAAGCTGATCATCAGATTCATGACGAACGGGATGAGAATGATGGTCACGAAACCAAGCATTCCGGGTATCAGGTAAAACCAATAGACCCTGCCCGGCTGTGCGTCCGCGGATGCGCCCGACATATTTCCTCCGGCTTCATTTGAGAGGGGAAGCGGGGCGCCGTGGCGCCCTGCCGGTCAGGATGACTTACTGGTCGCCCTGCACTTCGTCGTAGGGTTCCTTCAGGCGTTCGGCGAATTCCTCGGGCGTGACCGATCCGCCGATGACAGCCTGAGTGGCCTTCAGCATGACGTCGTAGTAGCCGGGAACCGGCCAGTCCGGATAGAAGCCGAGGCCATTCTGGGCGACGAGCTTGTTGAAGAGCTCGACCTCGATCTTGCCGACCGGATCGGTGACCATGGCCGGATCTGCGGCGATCGGCAGACCGCCGGAATTGCCGAACAGCGCCTGATTATCCTTCGACAGCGTGATGTCGATGAAGTCGTAGGCGAGGTCCTTGTTCTTGGCGTTCTTCGGCACGACCCAGATATTGCCGGTCGATGCGGGCGAAATGACATTGCCCGGGAACAGGAACTGGCTGGCCTTGAAGTTCTTGATGGCGCCGAACTGGGCACCGTACCAGGTACCGGTCACAACCATCGGAGACTTGCCGGTTTCGAAGAGGTTCGCCATGTCAGGCGCCTTGAGGCCGGTCGAATCCTTGGAAATATAGCCCTTCTTGACCCACTCCTGCAGTTTCTGGCCGGCATAGACTAAGGGGGCCGTATCGAGCGGCGTGCGGATGGCCTGGAAGTCGTTGACCCACTTCGGATCGGCCTTCGACAGCGCGAAGAGATACATCAGATGCTGGGCCGGGTAATCGTTGGCGGCCTCTGCGATCGGCGTGACGCCCTTCTTGACGAAGACGTCCATCACCTTTTCCATCTCTTCGAGGGTCTTGGGAACCTCGACGCCGGCTTCCTTGAACATGTTCTCGTTGTAGAACACCGAGACGAATTCGCCGTAATTGGCAACGCCGATCAGCGGACCGTTGCCGTAGATGCCCTTCTCGTCGTAGCGGCTCAGCTGGTTGCTGGCATCGGAGAGAACCTTGTCCCAGCCGCGCTGCTTGGCAACGTCGCCGAGATCGGTCAGCAGGCCCTGCGATGCGGCGAGACCGGCAACGGCATTGCCCTTGTTATATTCCATCAGGTCCGGCGCTTCGGCCGAATTCAGGATCATGGTGCCGGATTTGGTGATCTGGTCGAAGGTCTTCAGCTCGAACTGAACTTTGACGTCGGGGTGCTTCTCCTGGAAGGTTTCAAGCGCCTTCTTCCAGGTGATGCCGGCGGCACTTGCCGCGTCTTCATACCACCAGATCTTGAAGGTCTTGTCCTCGGCATGGACGGTCGTGGACAGCAGCATCGAAACGCCGAGCGCCAACGCAAGTTTTGATATCGCTTTCATACTTTCCTCCCAAAAGCGGCCATGCCGCGAAAGCTTAAATGATCGCGTTGCACGCCTGGCCTCCTCCGCCCGCGCACGCCGCACGATAGGTCAGTCAAACCGGATCGGCAACAAAATCACCGCCCCGGGCATGCTTTAGGTGGTTCAGCGCATGAACCTGACCGGTCATCTCCAGCGCATCACGGTAAACAGGGTCGTGCCAGCCTTCGATATCGATCGAACCCGACCAGCCGGCCAATCGCAGTTCGGAGATGATGTCGGTCCAGTTGCTGTCGCCGAAGCCCGGCGTGCGCATGAAGACAAATTTTTCCTTGCCGAAGATGCCGTGCTCCTTGATGACGTCCCAGCGGACCGTCGCGTCCTTGCCGTGGACGTGGAAAATCTTCGAGGCCCATTTGCGGATCTGCGGCAGTGGCTCGATGAGATAGACCATCTGGTGGCAGGGTTCCCATTCGAGGCCGATATTGTCGTCGGGTGTCTCGTTGAAGATCAGCTCCCAGGCATCGGGGTTATGAGCGATGTTCCAGTCGCCTGTCGCCCAGTTGCCGTCCATGGCGCAGTTTTCGAAGGCGATCTTGACGCCCTTGTCGGCTGCCCGCTTGGCGAGATCACCGAAGATCTGCTTGTAGCGCGGCAGGCTGTCGGTCAGCACCTTTCCGCGGATGCGGCCGGTAAAGCCGGCAACGCAGGTGGCGCCGAAATGATGGGCGTTGTCGATGCAATCCTTCCAGCCCTGCAGTGTCTGCAGGTCGATGTCGGTCTCTTCGAGCGGGTTGCCGAACATGCCGAGCGTCGAGATGGTGATGTCGCGATCGCCGATCGCGTCGCGCGAGCGCTTGCCGAGTTCGGCGAGATCCTGGCCGTTGGTCGTCTGCCAGAAGAACGGCTCGAAACTTTCGAAACCCATATCGGCGATCTGGCCGATGCGCTTGTCGGCGCCGCCGTTGGAGGCGCTGATCATGGTGCCGATACGGATGGACTTTGCGGGGTTGCTCACGATCTCATGTCCTATGCTGAAATTTCAATGCGCTTGCCTGTCTTGGCGCTCTCGATGGCGCCGAAAACCATGGCAAGACTTCTGATATTGTCGGAGCTGACGGTCTCCGGCCGTTTGCCGGAGCGGATGGCCTCGACGAAACTGGCGATGACGCTGGCATGGCCATGCGTCTCGTCATCATGCTCGGGCTGTGGAACCTCGACGGCGCTGAAGCCATGCAACAGGCCGGGCTCCACGCCCGAAACGGCGGCGCTGAAGTTTTCCGCACCATCCCAGGTCAGCATGCCCTTCGAGCCGACCAGCCGCCACTCGCTTTCCCAGCTGGTGCGCTCGCCTTCGGCGCACCACGAGCCGCGATAGGTGAAGACCACATCGTCGGCAAATTCGAAAGTGGCGTTGGCGGAAGCGCCATGACGATACCACGAGCCCTTCGGGTTCTTCTCGACGCAATAGACGGCCAGCGGCTTCTTGCCCGCCACATAGCGGGCGGCGTCGAAGGTGTGGATTGCCATGTCTAGCAAAAGGACATTGTCCATCTCCTCGCGAAAGCCGCCGAAATGCGGGGCGATGAAGAAGTCGCAATGAATGCCGGTCAGATCGCCGATCGCCCCGCTCTCGACGAAGCGGCGCATGCGGCGCACGCCCGAGATGAAGCGGCGGTTCTGAATGATGGCGTGGATCTTTCCGGCATCGGCGGCCAGATCGATCATCGCTGCACCTTCGGCAAGCGAGGTCGCCATCGGCTTTTCGCTGAGCACATGGCAACCGGCCTTAAGCGCCGTGGAAACGACATTGAAGCGGGCAGCGGGAATGACGACGTCGAAGACGATATCGGCCTCTGTCCGCGCAATGACATCGCCAAGGGCGGCGCCGATGACAGCATCGCTCAAGCCGAATTCGGCAGCGAGCGCTTCGGCGACAGCAGGGTTCAGATCCACGAGGCCCTTGACGGCGATCGCACCGGCCAACGCCGGCGTGTCCTGGATTGCCCGCAGCCAGCCTTTCGACATGGCTCCGCATCCGCATAAAACGGCATTCAATGTCACGATTTCCTCCCGCGGCGCGCTTCCCGTCTCCTCCGGAAGCGCATTCCGTAAACGTTTACGATACTATTCGGAAAGGTTTCCTGCTGTCAAGGCACCGGTAAATTAGAAAAAATGCTGCGGAAAACACCAGTGAAAGCCAGCCCTTAGGCTGGTTTGCGCGGCAGTGCAGCACAGAAATATCTTCGATGTCATCTGGCTGTTAAACAAACATTCTACTAAGCTCCAGACCGGATTGCACAGCCGTGCAATGGGAGGAGACACGATGAACCAGGACGCGTTTCTGGAACTGAATTCTGTTGCCTGCAGATATGGCAGCACCAAGGTTCTGAACGATATCAACCTCAGCATTCAGCGCGGCGAATTCGTGGCCCTTCTCGGCTCTTCCGGCTGTGGAAAGACGACGCTGCTGCGCGTGCTGGCTGGTTTCATCGCGCCCTCTTCCGGCACCGTCAGCGTCCGGCATCGCGATGTCACGCATCTGCCGCCGGACAAGCGCGGCATGGCGCTGGTTTTCCAGTCCTACGCGCTCTGGCCGCATATGACGGTCGCACAGAATATCGGCTATGGCCTGAAGCTGCGCGGCGTTGCGAAGGCCGAGATCGCCACGCGCGTCGCCGCCATGCAGAGCCTGCTTGGCCTCGACGGGCTTGGCGCACGAAAGCCCGCGGCGCTGTCAGGCGGCCAGCGCCAGCGCGTCGCCCTTGGCCGTGCATTGGCCATCGACCCCGAGATACTGCTGCTCGATGAGCCGCTTTCCAATCTCGACGCCCGCATTCGCCTCACGGTCCGCCACGAGCTTCGCGCGCTGCAGAAGCGTCTCGGCATCACTGCCGTTCACGTCACCCACGATCGCGAGGAGGCCATGGTGATGGCCGATCGCATCGTCATCCTCAATGCCGGAGAGATCGCCCAGCAGGGAACGCCGGAGGATGTCTACAACCGCCCGGCATCCGCCTTCGTCGCCGCCTTCATGGGCGCCGAGAACGTGCTGTCGCTGGAAGGCGCCCCGCAGGGCGACAGTTTCCACATCGCCGCAGGTCCTGCCAATGCTGCAGGCAGCGTGCCGCTGCTCGGCCGCAAGCTTCTAGCTGGCACCATCGAGGCGCGGTTCCGGCCGGAAGCCGCCCAGCTGCTACCGATGGACACGCCGATCGCGGCACCCGGCATGACCTTCGAGGGCGAGGTGACCGCCGTCAGCTATCCGGGCGGCCATTGGCGCCATTCCGTCAGGCTCGGCGAGCGCGACATCATGGCCGATGCGCCGCGCGCCTTCGAACCTGGTGACCGCGTGCAGGTCCATGTCGGACCGGACGCGCTGTTTCTTTTCAATTCGCCGGAGTCCAACCCGGCCATTGCCATTTCCCGGTCCGCGGCCGGGAAAGCTCACGCATGACTTTATCTTTTTGAACCCATGGAGACATACTCATGAAGAGACTGACCTATGCAGCTTTCGCCGTCGCTCTCGCCGCCTTCCCGCTGAAGGCCGAAGAACTGACCGTTGCGACCGCTGGCGACCAGAACATGGTCGATTACATCAACCAGTATCTCGGCCCGCTTTTTGAAAAGGCCTATCCGGGCAATACCGTTCGCGCCGTCGGCACCGGCCCCGGCGACGCCGGTTCGCAGAAGATCCTCGAGCGCTTCGACGCCCAGCAGGCTGCCAACACGGCAAACTGGGATATCGACGTTGCCGTCGTCCACGAGAAGTTCGCTGGCCCGATGGTCCAGAAGGGCTATCTCGAGAAGTATCGTGGCGCGATCGACACCGGCAAGCTGGTTTCGCGCGACAATGCCAAGAACGCTCTCGGCTCCGACGTCGACGGCTATGTCATGCCGATGTTCAACAGCCAGACGGCAATCGCATACAACCCGGCTCTCGTTCCGAACCCGCCGAAGAGCTACACCGAGCTCGCAGCCTGGGCCAAGGAACATCCGAAGCAGTTCGGCTATAACGGCATCAAGGGCGGCGCTTCCGGCGTCAGCTTCGTCATGGGCTGGATCTACGCCTTCGGCGGCGGCGATGCTGCCAACCTGATGACCGGCCCGTTCAAGCAGGATGAGACCACAAAGTGGGGCGATGCCTTCAAGAGCCTTGCCGACTTCACCAAGAACGCAACGCTGACGCCTGGCAACGCCGGCACGCTCGACCTGCTGTCGCGCGGCGAAATCGCTATGGGTCCGGTCTGGGTCGACATGTTCTACTCCTGGCAGGCCAATGGCCAGCTGCCGCCGGAACTGAAGCTGGTTCTGCCGGCTCCGGGCATGCCGGGCCAGCCGATGCACTATGTCGTTCCGGCCAAGGCATCGCATAAGGACCTCGCCGAGAAGTTCATCGCCCTCGCCACCAGCCCTGAAGTTCAGGCCGACGGCATCGTGAAGAAGTTCAACTGGTATCCGGGTATCGACGCCCAGTTCGTCAAGCCGAGGCTCGACGATGCCACCTGGAACAAGCTGTTCGTCGACATCACGCCTGAAGACCTCGCCACCAAAGGCAAGCCTTTCCCGATCGCGCCCTACAACACCGCGATCCTCGAAGCCTACGAGCAGTCTGTGAAGTAACGCACTGTCTTCTCCCCAGCGGGGAGAAGATGTCCGAAGGACAGATGAGGGGGTGAGCGACGGAGGAGCGAACGGCCGGCGAAAGCAAGGCCGCTCCCCGCCCGATCGCCCCCTCATCCGGCCCTCTGGGCCACCTTCTCCCCAAGGGGAGAAGGGAACAAGAAGCGAGGTCAAACGATGTCCAGACGCCTGCTCGGTCTCTTGCTCGTGCTTCCGGCACTTGCGGTGATTGCCTTTCTCTTCATCCTGCCGCTGGTCATGTCGGCGGTTGGCGCCTTTCGTATCGAAGGCGGCGGGTTCGGCTGGGACAATTTCTACAAGACCTTCGATCTCTACACCAAGGACATCATCTTTTCGGTGGTGATCATCACCATCTCGACTATCCTGATCGGCCTCGCCTCGATCGCCATCGGCGGCTATCTGACGCTCGGCGAGCATCCGGTCGCCGTTGCCATCCTGCGCTGGCTCTATCGCTGGCCGATGTTCATTCCCTTCATCGTCGTTGGCCAGATCCTGCGCACGTTCCTCGCCAAGAGCGGGCTGATGAACAGCACGCTGATCAGCCTCGGGCTGCTGACGCCGATCGACGCCCAGAGCTATCTCGACTGGCGCGGTATCGTCATTGCGTTCGTCTGGAAACAGACGCCGTTCGTGACACTGCTGGTTGCCGGCGCCATGGCCTCGGTCAACCGCGATACGATCGAGGCGGCCCGCAATCTCGGCGCTTCGCGCCTGCGCCTGCTCTTTGAAATCCTCGTACCGCAGGTGTCGGTAACGCTGACCGTCGGTCTGATCCTGTCTTTCGTCACCATGATGTCCGTTCTCTCGGTACCGCTGATGATCAACGCGCAGTCGCCGACGATGTTGACGGCCGACATCGCCTTCCGCGTCAACGCCTATGGTGACTATGGTGTCGCCAATGCGCTCGGCCTCGTCTCGCTGGTGCTCGCCTCGTCGGTCGCCTGGATCTACCTGCGCCAGAGCCTGAAGGAGCGCGCATGACCCTCGCCACGCTTTCCCCTTCGCAATCGCAAGCGAGCCCGCTCTCGGCACTCTGGTGGATCCCGCGCGGCATCATCTTCGGCCTGATGGCCTTCTTTATCTTCGGGCCGCTGGCAAACCTGCTGCTCTGGACAGTCGCCGAGAAGTGGTACTTCCCGCACAGCCTGCCGCTGCAATACGGCTTCAGCAGCTGGGCGAAGGTGTTCGCGCCGCGCGGCGGGGCGCTGGAATCGCTGACCAATTCGCTCATCGTCGCCGTGTTGACCGTCGTCTTCTCGTTGCTGCTGGCAATCCCCGCCGGCTACGCTCTGGCGCGGCTGAAATTGCCTTTCCGGGCTCTGATCCTGCTTGCCTTCCTGATTCCTCAGGCGTTTCCGAACCTGACGGTCTATGTGAACGTCGCCCGCATCTTCTACGAGATCCGCCTCAATGGCACGATCCTCGGCGTCGTTCTCGTCCATGCCTCGCATGGTCTCGTCTACGCCGTCTGGATCGCCACGGCGGCCTTCTCGGCAATCGACGAGGAGCTGGAGCAGGCGGCGCGCTCGGCTGGAGCCAGTGCCATCAGGGCCTTCATGGATATCACTTTGCCGCTCGCCGCCCCCGGCCTGATGGCCAGCGCCATCTTCGTCTTCCTCGAAAGTCTCGATGAATTTACCGGAAGCTATTTCGTCGGCGCACCGGATGTGAACATGCTGCCGCTTCTGCTGTATACTGCAGGTTCCGGCGGTAATTATCAGATCGCCTCGATCACTGCCCTCTTGCTGCTCATTCCTTCCTTGGTCTTTATGTTTATCGTCGAGCGATTCCTGAAGGCAGACGTCCTTTCACGCGTGGGGCATTGAGAGATTGTCATGAATGACGGCCCGATCAACGACGCCAAGAACCAGCGCAAGGAGCGGATGCGCTTCGTCAGCGCCGAACAGGTGGCGCAGCTTGCCGGCGTCTCGCGATCGGCGGTTTCGCGCACCTTCACGCCGGGCGCCAGCGTGGCGCCGCTGACGCGCGAGAAGGTACTGAAGGCAGCCGACGAGCTCGGTTATCAGGTCAACGACCTGGCGCGCGGCGTGCTTGCCAACCAGAGCCGGCTTGTCGGCATCGTTGCGACACGGCCGGAAGTCGGCTTCCGGGCCCACCTTGCGGCGGCCTTGTCGAAGGCGCTGATCCAGCGCGGCAGCATTCCGATCCTGATCAACACCGGTCAGACCGAAGAGGAAATGCTGGCCGCCCAGAAGATGCTGATTGGCCACCGCGCCGAGGCAACGATCATCCTCTCGGGCTCGCCGCCGGCCAATTTCGTCGAGCTGGCGCATCGCAACGGCCAGCCACTGGTGGTGATCGGCCGCTCCGAGCCGGATGCCGACCACGTGCGCGCCGGCAACTCCGAAGCATCGCGAAAAGCGGCCAACGCCTTTTTCGAAAAGGGCCGCCGGAAGCTTGCCGTCGCCGCATCCTTCTCCGCGACCTCAAGCATCGCCGAGCGCGAGAACGCCTTCAGAACTGCTGCCGAAGCACTGGGGGCAACCGTCACCATCGGCCGTGGCAAGGATTCCGACTATGACAGCGGTATCGCCGCCGCCAGGCAGCTTTTCGCGCGTTCGGACGACCATCCCGACGCCGTCTATTGCGCCAACGACCAGATCGCCTTCGGACTGATGGATTATGTGCGCACCACACTCGGTCTACGTATCCCGGAAGACGTCGCCGTCATCGGCTTCGACGATGTTCCCGAAGCCGCCTGGCTGAGCTACCGGCTGACGACCTTCCGCCAGGACCCTGTCGTCATGGCGCAGCGCGCTGTCGAGTTGGTGGAAAAACGGCTGGCCAATCCCGACCTTCCCCCCGCCTATGAGCGGGTCATTCCGGAGCTGATCGTCCGCGACAGCTTCGTTCCCTGACCCAGAAAGATCCCCATGCCCTGCGAATTCCCTGATGATCCGCGCTTCGTGCTGGCGCGGGAGGTGATCCTCGAAGCCGCGGCAAAGGCGCTCGCCTACTTTGCCGACCTCGCTTCGCTGGAAAGCAGCCAGAAGCTCAACGGTCAGGATATCGTCAGCGAGGCCGACAAGGCGGTCGAAGCGCTGATCCGCACACGCATTGCCGCCGCCTTTGCCGATGATGGCGTGCTCGGCGAGGAAGAGGGCCTGAGCGAAGGCCCATCGGGCTATCTCTGGGTGGTCGATCCGATCGACGGCACCAGCTGTTTCGTCAACGGCCTCGACCAATGGTGCATCTCAATCGCCGTCATGAAGGGCACCGAGACAGTGCTCGGGCTGATCTGCCAGCCATCGACAGGCGATCTCTTCGTTGCCAAGCAAGGCGCTGGCGCGCAGCTCAACGGGCGGCCGATGCAGGTGACCGGTACCGGCAGTATCTCGACCGGCCTGCTCGGCGTCGGCGCTAATTTCCGCATTCCGCTCCGGCAGGTGTCTGTCTTCATCGAGCTGCTTCTGGAAGCGGGCGGCATGTTCATCCGCAATGGTTCGGGCGCGCTCATGCTGGCGCAGGTCGCCAGCGGGCGGCTGGCTGGCTATTACGAGCCGCATATCAACGCCTGGGACTGCGCAGCCGGCCTGTTGATGATCCGCGAAGCCGGTGGCTGGACCGCGGACTTTCCGGGCGAAGGCGGAACGCTGCTGACCGGCGGCCCCGTCATCGCCGCAGCGCCGCAGATGCGCGACGAACTGCTTTCGCTTATCACTCATTCGCTTGCAAATGCCGAGGCTGCCGCATGAAGCTCATCCACATTTCCGATTTCCATCTGGTTTCCGCTGGTGAAACGCTGCTTGGCCTCGATCCGGCCGCCCGCATGGATGCGTGTCTTTCAGACGTCGAGCAGTTTCACCCAGACGCTTCGCTCGTCGTCGTATCGGGCGATCTTTCGGAGACCGGCGGCGCCGATACCTACGAGATACTGAAGTCCCGCGTTCAGCGCTCGCCGCTGACCATCCGGCTGATGCTCGGCAATCACGATATCCGCAAGAATTTTGCCGCAGCGTTCCCGGATCAGATGGCCGAAAACGGCTTTGCCCAGGCAGCGATCGATCTCCCCGAGGGCCGGGTGATCACGCTCGATACGCTCGACGACGGCAAGGTGACCGGCAGGCTCTGCGCTTTGAGACTGGCCTGGCTCAAGGAAAAACTCGATGAAGCCAGCGACCGGCCGGTCTATCTCTTCATGCACCATCCGCCGGCCAAGGTGTATCTGCCTGCCCTCGACCTTTTCGGACTTGCCGAACCGGAGCCGCTCTTCGAACTCCTGAAAAGCCATGGCAATGTGCGCCACATCTTTGCCGGCCACCTGCACCGGCTGATCACCGGCAACTGGCAGGGCATCCCTTTCGCCATCCTGCGCAGTACCAACCACCAGACGGCGCTCGACTTCGTTTCACCGAAGACGACGAACTGCTTCGAGCCGCCGGTCTATTCGATCATCCTCGCCGACCCGGATTCGCTCATTATTCATATCCACCAATTCGCCGATTGACGGCGGTAGCGCTTTCCGGAAACGTTTTCCTGTGGCAAGAAGAGGGTTCTACGGGCTTTGATCGAGGAGGAAGATCGCCTGATATGAAAGGGATCCGACAACTTGCAAAGCATCTCGACATTTCGATCGGAACGGTTTCCCGCGCGCTGAACGGCAAGCCCGATGTGAATGAGGAAACCCGCAAGCGCGTTCTCGCCGCCGCCGAGGAGCTTGGCTATGTCGCCAACCAGTCCGGCCGCAGCCTGCGTCAGGGAACGACCAACGCGATCGGCTTGATGATCGAATCCAGCAAGGAGACCGTCGAAAATAGCGACGACTTCTTCCTCGGCGTCACCGGCGGCCTGCAGAGCGTCCTGGCACGGCACAAGCTCGACCTCGTCATGCTGCCCTGCCCCAATGACGAAGACCCCTACGAATATCTGAAGCGCATGGTGGCGCGCCGCGTCGTCGATGCCATGATCATCTCGGCAACACAGCGGATCGACAAGCGCATCGATTTGCTGGTCAAGGCCAAGATCCCCTTTGTCAGCCTCGGCCGCAGCTCGTCGGGCGGCAACTACCCGTGGATCGACCTTGATTTCGAGGGCGTCGCGACGTCGGCCGTCGACCGGCTGGTTGCCAAGGGTCACCGCAAGATCGCTATCGCCGCACCGTCGAACGACATCAATCTCGGCTACATCTTCGTCGATTCCTACCGGCGGGCGCTGGAGCGGCATGGCATCAAATACGATCCCAATCTCGTCATCCGGGTGAAATCGAGCGAACAGGGCGGCTATCAGGCGGGCCATGAGCTCTTGCTGCTCGACAGCAAACCGACAGCCATCATCCTGATCTATGAGCTGATGGCATTCGGGCTCTATCGCCGGCTGGTCGAAGCGGGTGTGATTCCCGGCCGCAACCTCGCCATCATCGGCTTCCGCGAAGAGCCGCGCGGACGGTTCCTGCAGCCGTCGCTGACCTGCTTCCGCATGTCGCTACGCGATCTCGGCGTCGAACTCGCCGAGACCCTGCTTGCGACCATGCCGGCCTATGCGGAATCCTATCCGGAGGGAGCCCGCAACACGATCTGGCCACTAGAGCTGGTGCCCGGCGAAAGTGACGCGTTCTCGCTCACGTCCTGACTGTAGCCTGCGTATTCTCGTGGTCCTTGCGGGCGATCAGCTGCGTCACGAGGAAGACGAGCAGGCCGCCTGCCGCCAGGCAGATCGCGAGGAAAATCATCGGTGCGATCGTGCTGCCGGTTGTATCCTTGATCCAGGGCACGACATTCTGCGCCACGAAGCCGCCGAGATTACCAACCGAATTGATGGCGGCTAGGCCTGCGGCAGCTCCCGCGCCCTTCAGGAAGCGCGACGGCAGGCTCCAGAATACCGGCTGCGGCGCAAAGATGCCGGCTGCGGCAACGCAGAGGAAGGCGAATTGCAGCGTGTTGTTCGGGATCAGCGCCGATAGCAACAGGCAGGCCGCACCGATAAAGGCCGGGATGACGATATAGGGCGTTTTGGACGGCGCCTTATCGGCCATCGCGGGCACGGCATAGAGCGCAACGGCGACCAGGATCCACGGGATGACATTGATGAAACCGTTGACCGTGTTGGTGACCCCGAAGCCATGGACGATGGTCGGCAGCCAGTAGCTGAGACCATAGGCGGCCAGGGGGAACGCCACGTAGCAGAGTGACATCAACAGCACGCGCGGATCGATCAGCGCCTTGAAGCCGTTCTCGGCATTCTTGTCCATGCCGGCATTTTCGCTGTCGAGCCGGTTCTGCAGCCAGCTCTTTTCGTCGCTGCTCAGGAACGTCGCGGTCTGCGGATTGCCCGGGAGGTAGAAGAAGGTGACGATACCGGCGATGACGGCCGGAATGCCTGTCGCCAGGAACACCCATTCCCAGCCCGCATAGCCATAGAGGCCATCGAGATCGAGCAGCATGCCGCCGAGCGGCGCGCCGACGGCGTTTGCCAGCGCACTGAAGATCATGAACAGCCCCACCATGCGGCCGCGATAATCCGCCGGAAACCAGAGCGTCAGCAGATAGAGCACGCCCGGGAAGAAGCCCGCCTCGCAGACGCCAAGCAGAAAGCGCAGGATGTAGAACATCGTCGCGTTCTGCGTATAGGCGAGCGCGATGGTGACGATGCCCCAGGAGACAAGAATGCGCGCGAACCAGATGCGGGCGCCGAGCTTGTTCAGAAACAGGTTGCTGGGAACTTCGAAGAGGAAATAGCCGATGAAGAACAGCGAGGCGCCAAGGCCGTAGGCATATTCGCTCATGCCGAGATCGCCAACCATCTGCAGCTTGGCGAAACTGACATTCTGCCGGTCGATATAGGCGATGAGATAAAGGATGCCGAGGAACGGCATCAGGCGCCAGGTGATCTTGGAGATCAATTCCCGTTCGCTGACCATGCTTGCTTCTCCGAAATGATATTGCTCAGCAGGTACTTATGGCCCGTCCGGCGATTATCAATCGAACGTTGCAGATATCAGTACCGCCGCGCCGCCGGAGCGGCGCGGCAATGGTTCATTCGGCGGCTGCGACCGCGGTACGGCGGCCGATGGTTGCCTGCGTCACGGCAAAAGCCAGGAAAGCACAGATGGCGATACCGCCGGCCATCGGCAGCGCGGTACCATCGGCAACCAGGCTCGAGAAGACCATGGCGACCGCCGAGATGACGAAATGCAGTGTGCCCATCAGTGACGACGCGGTGCCCGCGATCTCACCGTGATCCTCCAGCGCCAGGACGGCGCTGGTCGGAATGACGAGGCCGAGGAAGCCATATCCGGCGAACAGGAACACAGCCATGACAGGAAGCTGGTCGAGGCCGGCGGCCATGACGGCGACCATGGCGATCATCACAAGCGCGTAGGAGGTGACGGCGATGCGCATGACGCGGACAAGGCCGAATTTCTCACCGAGCCAGCCGGTTGCCTGCGACACGGCGAAGAACGACACGGCGTTGATCGAGAAGGCGAAGCTGTATTGCGTCGGCGTCAGCCCGTAATGCTCGATGAGCACGAAGGGCGAATTGGCGAGATAGACGAGGAAGCTCGAGATACCCAGGCCACCGATGAAAGTCAGCGTCATGAAGTTGCGGTCGCGGAGAAGCATGCCGTAGGCGCGCATGGCGCCAGCGATGCTGCTTTCCTTGCGATGGTGGGCAGGCCGCGTTTCCTCGAGCTGCGTTGCCAGCAGAAGGATACCGATGAAAGCCGCAATGGTGACTGCCCAGAACACGCCCCGCCAGCCGTAGAAGGCAATGACGGCACTGCCGGTCAGCGGCGCAAGGATCGGCGAGATCGAGAAAACCAGCATCAGCAGCGACATAAGCCGCGCTGCCTGGACGCCGGTATGCATGTCGCGGACGACTGCGCGCGGAATGACCATGCCGGCAGCGCCGCCGATGCCCTGGATAAAGCGGAAGGCGATCAGCGTTTCGATATTCTGCGCCAGCGCGCAGCCGACACTGGCGACGACGAAGACGCTGATACCGATATAGAGCGGCAGCTTTCTGCCCCACATGTCGGACAGCGGCCCATAGAGAAGCTGCGCCAGTGCAAACGAGATGAAGAAGGCAAGCAGGCTCAGCTGTGTCACGCTGTTGTCGGAGTGAAGGTCCGCCCCGATGGACGGCAGCGCCGGCAGATACATGTCGATGGCAAACGGGCCGATGGCCGACAGCAAGCCGAGAATGAGCGCAGTGCGAAAGAATGGAGCGTTCATGGCGGTGATCTTTCATAAAAACGCAGCGGACGAGGCGGAAATTCACACCACCGCTTTGCTTTCGAAGGGGTTCAATTGGGTGTCCGGAGCGGTCCATCGGCGCCTTGGGAGAAGCGTCAACGAATACGCATCAATATGTCAATTATTTTGGACACTGGTGTAAAATTAGACAGCATTGTCTAAAACGTCAAGACGCACTACATTTACGGATATGAAAAATTCCGCGACACCCGAAAAGCGATCCGAAGGACCGACGCAGCGCGGCCAGTTCAAGAAGCGTGCATCGATCCTGGAGGCCGCGGCCGAGGTTTTCTGCCGCGAGGGTTTCGCCGGAGCGAGCGTCGACGAGATCGCCATCGAGGCCAATGTCTCGCGACAGACCGTCTATAATCACTACTGCGAGAAGGAAACGCTATTCGTCGCCGTCGTCGAGGACGTCATGAGCCGCGCGGACCAGATGCTGTTCTCGATGCTTTCGACCTTCCCGATCAATGCCGACAATCTGGAAGACGATCTCGTCGCCTTTTCAATTCGCATCAACAAGAACTGCTTCTGCAATCAGGACGGAAAATTCCTGCGCCGTCTGATCCAGAACGAAGGCGAGCGCTATCCGCATCTCTTTGAGACCTGGCGTCAGCAGGGACCGGGCAGGATCATTTCAGCGCTCGGGGCGCTGTTTGCGCGGCTGAGTGCCGGAGGGTCTCTGAAGATCGATGATTTCGATGTGGCAGCCCGCCAGTTTCTGGCGCTCGGCAATGCCGATCTGCAATTGATGCTTCTGTTCGGACAATTGCCGACGGAATCACAGCTCGAAAGCGCAGCACGCAATGCCGTGCGGACTTTCCTTCGTGCCTACGGCACGGAAAAGCTAGCCGAACGGCCGCAACTTGCGGCCGTCAGCGGCTAATTTCAGGCAAACACCATCATCTGCGGCGGCACCGACGCCAACATGCCTGCGCGGCGCGCGACGGCATATTTCAGCGACTGTTCGACCACCGCAGGCATGACGGGCTTGCTGACGACACCCAGCGCACCCTTGACGCCGTTTGCGACAGCCTCCGGGTTGCCGGTCATGAAAACGACCGTGATGCCATGCTCTTCGGCAAGGCGGCGGCCGATTTCCGGACCTGTCGCGCCATCGGACAGGTTGATGTCGACGAAAGCCACGTCCGCCAGGTGCGCAAGCTGCAACGCCTGCTCCTTGTTGGTCGCAAGTCCCGCGACTTCCATTCCCAAGTTTTCGACTGTCGCCTCGAGGTCGAGGGCGATCAGAAACTCGTCTTCTACAATCAATACTCTCTGGTTCATAACGTTATCCCGCAGCCATTTACGCACAACATTGATGGCCATGACGCCCTCTTCCGTTAACCCAAGCACGCGAAAGAACTTCATTCCGGACGGTTGTGAGCCTCTGGAACTTGAGCAGATAACGGTGCTGAACAGGTTATGTTCCGGGCCGGAACGTATTTTTTTGAGTTTAACCCGTTGTTAACATTGATAAAATGTTAAAATTAGCTAAGCCTTTGAAATGATAGGCGGCTCAGGGTGCCGCCTGCGTGGTTATCCACAGGGCGGAATAACACTCGACAGGCCCTCAGAGCAAGAACGGATCTTCCCGGCACGCCTCGCAAGAAACCTTTTCGGATTTTCGGCGAGAGTTCGAGTGTATCCGGCTGATCGGCCGGTCGCCGGGATGACAGCCGCTTATTGGGGCAGCGCTTTCGACGAAGCAGGCAAGCAGTGAAATCGCGCTCGGCGCGACACGCCTTCCTGACAAAAACAGGTCCACCGGAGGGCAATTCCCTTTGGCGCGTTTCGTCTTGCCAAAAACAGCAAAAAGGCCCAATTCCAAAGCACTTATCTCATGATGACATGACAATGCGATGGCGGCTTCTGTGCGAAAACGCGACACCGCATAAGTTGTGTTGACAACGCCATCGGGGCAGCCAAGAGTGCGGCCCGATCAGCGCAGCCGCCCGGGGGGACTTGATGTCTGTACGCTCTTTCTTCGCCTTCGCCGCCATCGCCTTTTCTGCACTTGCGATCAGCCTGCCAGCCGGCGCCGCCGATGCGAAGCGCGATATCCAGACGATCAAGGATGCCGATTTTTTCGGCTTCGATCTCAGGACGGAGCAGAACGTCTCGCTCGACCAGTGCAAGAAGTCCTGCATCGGCGACAAGAGCTGCAAGGCCTTTACCTATAATCCAAAGGTCCAGTGGTGCTTCCTGAAATCCGACTTCAAGACGATGAACGCCTTCCCGGGCGCGATCGCCGGCCGGATCGTCGAGACGACGGCTGCCGCCATTCCGCAGGAGCCGGATCTCGGTGCCGCGCCGCGCCTCAACTTTCTCTCGGCCGACGTCATCCAGCAGGCCCGTGACTACAAGACCAACAACGAGCTGACCGAGGCCCAGGAAGGTCAGTCGGTCGATAATCTCACGGCGACCGCCCGCCTCGACCTGACGGCCAACAATCTCGCCGCCGCACTGGAATCCTTCCATGGTGCATTGGCGCTCACGCCGAACGACGGCGACCTCTGGCTCGAAACCGCGCGCGCCGCCAATTCGCTCGGCGGCACCGACAGTCAGGTCTTCGGCCAGGCGCAGCTCGATGCGCTGAACGCCTATGACCTGACCCGCACCGCCTCCAAGCGCGCCGACGCGCTGGCCGTGCTTGCTACCTCTTTGTCGAAAAATTCAAACTACCGTGCGGCACTCAACGCCTACAAGGCGAGCCTGGCGCTTGCGAGCTCCAAGGAAGTCAACGACGCCTATCTGAAGCTCAAGGCCGAGCAGGGTTTCCGGATCACGGAGCATAATGTCGATGCCGACAGCGCCAATCCACGCGCCTGCGTCACCTTCTCGGAATCCTTGGTCAAGACGACGGATTACACGCCCTTCGTGACGCTGAACGGCCAGGCGCCGAAAGCGCTCGAAGCCAAGGACAAGCAGATCTGCGTCGAAGGTCTCGTTCATGGCGAGAACTACAAGATCGTCTTCCGCTCCGGCCTGCCGTCCTCGGTGGACGAAGTGCTGGAAGCGCCCGTCAGCCTCGACATCTACGTCAAGGACCGCAGCCAGACGGTGCGCTTCACCGGTGACAGCTTCGTGCTGCCGTCCACGGCGCGCCGCGGCATTCCGCTGGTGTCTGTCAACATCCAGTCGGCGGCACTGAAGCTCTACCGCATCGGCGATCGCGGCATCGCGCCGCTGCTGACGAATTCGCAGTTCCTGACGCAGCTCGACGGCTACAGCGCCCAGCGCATCGAAGACGAAAGCGGCGAGCTGGTCTGGCAGGGTTCGATCGACATCGCCAATGACCTGAACAAGGATGTCGTCACCAGCTTCCCGGTCGACGAGGCGCTGCCGCAGCGCAAGCCCGGCGTCTACGTGCTGATCGCCTCGCCTGCCAACGCGCCCGCAAATGAATGGGACAGCAAGGCGACGCAATGGTTCGTCGTCTCCGATGTCGGCATCACCACCTATGCCGGCACCGACGGCCTCAACGTCTTCACCCGCTCGCTGGCTTCCGCCAAGCCGATCGCGGGCGTCGAGCTGACGCTGCTTGCCAAGAACAATGAAGTGCTTGGCACCGCCAAGACCGACGATAACGGCCGCGCCACCTTCACCGCCGGCCTGATGCGCGGCACGGCGGCGCTGACGCCGGCGGTCATCACCGCCAAGAACGGCGATTCCGACTACGTCTTCCTCGACATGACCCGCGCCGGTTTCGACCTCTCCGACCGCGGCGTAACCGGCCGCGCCTCGCCGGGCGCAATCGATATCATGACCTTTACCGAGCGCGGCATCTATCGTGCCGGCGAGACGGTGCATGCCTCCGCACTAGCCCGTGACACCGACGGCAAGGCGATCGAGAACCTGCCGCTGACCTTCGTCTTCCTGCGCCCCGATGGCGTCGAGGACCGCCGCATCGTCAAGGAAACAAGCGATCTCGGCGGCTACACCGTCGATCTGCCGGTGCAGCAGAACGCCATGCGCGGTACCTGGACGATGAACATCTACACGGATCCGAAGGGTGCTGCGATCGGCACCAAGAGCTTCCTGGTCGATGACTTCGTGCCTGATCGCACCGACATGGAGCTGAAGACCGCGGCCAAGGAAATCGGCCCGGATACGCCCGCGACGATCGAGATCGACGGCAAATACCTTTATGGCGCACCGGCCGCCGGGCTGACGCTCGAAGGCGACGTCGTGCTGAAGCCGACCCGCGAAAGCGCTGCCTTCCCCGGCTATTTCTTCGGCCTTGCCGACGAAGAAGCCTCCGAAGAAAACCGCCAGACGATCGAGGGCCTGCCGGAGCTCGATGAGAACGGCAAGGCATCGACCGATCTCACGGTTGGCGACCTGCCCGCCACCACCCAGCTTCTCAACGCCACCGTCTATATCCGCATGCAGGAACAGGGCGGCCGGGCGCTGGAGCGCTCGCTGGTGATCCCGGTGAAGAACCAGGGTCCGATGATCGGCATCAAGCCGGAATTCTCCGGTGATGTGGCCGAGAATTCCACCGCCTCCTTCAATGTCATCGGCATCACCGCCGAAGGGCAGAAGCAGGAGGTAAAGGGCCTGCGCTGGAAATTCTACAATCTCGAGCGCGAATACCAGTGGTATCGCGACGGCACCGCTTGGAAATACGAGCCTGCCTACAACGCCCGCCAGGTCGCCGACGGCGTCATCGATGCCGGAACAGACGGCGGCAAGATTTCCGTGCCGGTCGGCTGGGGCCGCTATCGACTCGAAGTCGAAAGCCCGGATGCCGACGGCCCGACCTCAAGCTTCGAATTCGACGCCGGCTGGTTTGTCGAGACGACCTCGACGGAAACGCCTGATGGTCTCGAAATCGCCCTCGACAAGGACAGCTACAAGGTCGGCGAGACGGCCAAGCTGAAGGTTACCTCGCGCTATGGCGGCGAGCTGATGGTCACCGCGGGTACCGAGAACCTGGTGGCCGTGCAGAACGCCACGATGGGCGAGACCGGCGGTGAGGTCGATATTCCCGTCACCGCCGAATGGGGTGCGGGCGCCTATGTCACCGCCACCCTCTTCCGCCCCGGCGACAGCCAGGACAATCACATGCCGATGCGGTCCATCGGCATCAAATGGCTGAAAGTCGATCCCGAGCAGCGGGCGCTGCAGGTGAAGGTCGATGCGCCTGAGAAGATGCTGCCGCGCGGGCCGCTGAATATCAGCCTCGCAGTTGCCGGTGCCAACGAGGATGCCTATGTGACGGTTGCCGCCGTCGATGTCGGCATTCTCAACCTGACGCGCTACGAGGCGCCGAACCCCGAAGACTGGTATTTCGGTCAACGCCAGCTCGGTCTCGAAATCCGCGACCTCTACGGCCGCCTGATCGACGGATCGCTCGGCGCAACCGGCAAGCTGCGCACCGGCGGCGATGGCGGCGCCGTGGCGCTCTCGGCCAGCCCGCCGACGCAGAAGCTCGTCGCCTTCTTCTCCGGCCCGGTGAAGCTCGATGCCGAGGGCAAGGCGAATGTCAGCTTCGATATTCCACAATTCAACGGCACGGCCCGCGTCATGGCGGTTGCCTGGTCGAAGGACGGTGTCGGCCATGGCGTCAAGGATGTCATCATCCGCGACCCCGTCGTTGTCACCGCCAGCCTGCCGCGCTTCCTGGCGTCGGGAGACAAGGCCGAACTGCGCCTCGACATTGCCAATACCGATGCCCCCGCAGGCGACTTCAAGGTGGCGATATCAGGCAACGACGCCGTCGACGTCGATGCCGCCTCGGCTTCCAAGACCATTCATCTCGATGCCGGTGCCAAGTCCGATCTGACGCTTGCCCTTATCGGCAAGCAGCCCGGTCAGGGTTCCGTCTCGATCAACCTCTCCGATGCCTCGGGCCTGTCGCTCGACCAGACCGTCGATGTGCCGGTTCGCCCGGCTTCGCTGCCGGTCACAGAGCGCCGCGTCATCGCGCTGAAGCCGGGGGCCTCGTTGAAGATCGACAAGGAGCTGCTGGCCGACAGCGTGCTGCCCGGCGCCTCCGTCAGCGTCAACGTCACCCGCTCGGCTGCTTTCGATATCCCGGCGCTGCTGATGACGCTCGATCGCTACCCGTTCGGCTGCGCCGAGCAGACGACGAGCCGCGCCATGCCGCTGCTCTATCTCGGCGAACTCGCCAAGCAGAACGGGCTTGAAGACGACGCCGATGTGAAGAAGCGGGTGCAGGACGCGATCTACCGCGTGCTCTCCTATCAGGCATCGGCAGGCAGCTTCGGCCTCTGGGGACCTGACTCAGGCGACCTCTGGCTCGATTCCTACGTCACCGACTTCCTGACCCGCGCGCGTGAAGAGAAGTATGATGTGCCGGATCGGGCGTTGGTGCAGGCGCTTGAGAACCTGCAGAACGCGCTGAGCTACGACGTCGATGTCAAGACGCAGGGCGACAATATCGCCTATGCGCTCTACGTTCTCGCCCGCAACAAGAAGGCGGCGATCAGCGATCTGCGCTACTACGCCGACACGATGATCAACGACTTCCCGACACCGCTCGCCAAGGCCCATATCGCCGCGGCGCTGGCGCTCTACGGCGATGCCACGCGATCGAAGAACATCTTCGTCGACGCGCTGCAGATGACCGAGACGTCGATGGTCCAGCGCGTCAATCTTTCGCGCACCGATTACGGCTCGATCCTGCGTGATGGCGCGGCGATCCTGGCGCTGGCGGCTGAAAGCCGTCCGGTGCCGCCGGTCATTCCCGAGCTCGCCAAGGCCGTTGCCAAGGAGTTCAACCGCTCGAAATGGACCAGCACGCAGGAACAGGCCTGGATGCTGCTGGCCGCCCGCGCCATCCAGAGCGGCGACGACGCGCTGAAGGTCGACGTCAACGGTGCCGAACACACGGGCTCCTACATGGCGTCGATGAGCGGCGATGCGCTGCTGAAAAATCCGCTGACGCTGACCAGCGCCACCAGCGACACGGTCTCCGCCGTGGTGACGACGGTTGCCGCCCCGGTGACGCCGCTGCCCGCCGGCGGCGACGGCTTCGCGATCGAGCGCAGTTACTACACGCTCGATGGCGAGGAAGCGAATGTCAGCGAGGCCAAGCAGAACGAGCGCTATGTCGTCGTGCTGCATGTCACCGAAAGCAACGACTGGCCGTCGCGCATCGTCGTGACCGACCTGCTGCCGGCCGGATTCCAGATCGACAATCCGAGCCTGGTCGATAGCGCCCAGCTGACGAATTTCGACTGGATCGGCGAACAGACGGCCGCCCATACCGAGTTCCGCGACGACCGCTTCGTGGCGGCCTTCAACCGCTCGGAAGGCGATAACCGCGAGATCAACGTCGCCTATGTCGTGCGCGCCGTGACCCCGGGCACCTACGACCATCCGGCTGCCGTCGTCGAGGATATGTACCGGCCGCAGCTTTCGGCCCGCACCGCGACCGGCAAGATGGAGGTTGTCGCAGCACAGTAATGCGGCTCTGGCACAGGCTCACCATTGCATCGGCCGCCGGCGTGATCTTCGCCGGCGCGCTGGCGCTTGGCCTCGATGCGCTCGACAAGGCCTACCCGCCGCCGCTCGATACTGCCGGGCAGGTCTCCGCTGAAGTGCTGGATGCCGACGGCCAGCTGCTGCGCGCCTTCGCAACGCCCGAGGGACGCTGGCGGCTGAAGACGGATGTCTCCGACGTCGATCCGCAATTCCTGCGCATGCTGGTCGCCTATGAGGACCGGCGCTTCTACGACCATCACGGCATCGATGCGCTGGCGATCGGCCGGGCAGCGCTGCAGCTTGCCACCAGCGGCCGCATTGTCTCCGGCGCCTCGACGCTGTCGATGCAGGTGGCGCGGCTGATCGAGCCGCGCAGCGGCCGCTCGCTGTCGGCCAAGCTGCTGCAGGTGGTGCGCGCCATCCAGATCGAACGGCGGTTGTCGAAGGAGCAGATCCTCGATCTCTACCTGACCCATGCACCCTATGGCGGTAATCTTGAAGGTGTGCGGGCCGCAAGCCTTGCCTATTTCGGCAAGGAGCCGAAACGGCTGACGGTGGCGCAGGCCGCCCTCCTCGTCGCCTTGCCGCAGCTTCCCGAAAAACGGCGCCCCGACCGCAATCTCGCGGCCGCCGAAGCGGCCCGCAAGCGGGTGCTGGAGCGTGTCGCAGTCGCCGACGCCGTCGGTGATGGCGAAGCCGGGCGTGCCGAGGCGACACTGGTGCCAGCGCGGCGCATGCAGCTGCCGGCGCTTGCGGCGCATGTTGCCGAAGCGGCGCTGCGCAAGGCGCCCAAAGAGCGCGAGCACAAGACGACGCTGAAGAAACAGGTTCAGGAAGGGCTGGAGCTGACCGCCAGGAACGCGGCCATGCGGCTCGGCCCGAAGCTGTCGATCGCCATGGTGATGGCCGACGCCCGCTCCGGCGAGATCGTCGGCGAGGTCGGCTCGGCCGATTATTTCGATGCCAGCCGCTCCGGCTGGATCGACATGACCCGCATCAGCCGCTCACCGGGCTCGACGCTGAAACCCTTCATCTATGGTCTCGCCTTCGAGCAGGGCCTCGTCGCCCAGGAAACCATCATCGAGGACCGTCCGGCGGATTTCTTCGGCTATAGGCCGCGCAATTTCGACATGAGCTATCAGGGCGACGTGACGATCCGCGAGGCGCTGCAGCTGTCGCTGAATGTCCCGGCCGTGAAGCTTCTCGATGCCGTGAACCCGACGCGGTTGATGGTGCGCTTCCGCCGCGCCGAGGTGCAGCCGAGCCTGCCGCCGAACGAGACGCCGGGTCTGGCAATTGGCCTCGGCGGCGTCGGCATCACGCTGAAGGATCTGGTGCAGCTCTATACGGCGCTCGCCAACAACGGCCAGCCTGTGAGGATCGGCGATGGCGTGACCGGCATCCCCGGCAAGATCGACGGTGAGCCGCTGCTGGAACCGGTCGCCGTCTGGAACATCGCCGATATCCTCTCCGGCGTCATTCCGCCTGCCGGCGCGCCGCAGCGCGGTATCGCCTACAAGACAGGCACGAGTTACGGCTATCGTGACGCCTGGTCCGTCGGCTATGACGGCCGCTACGTCCTCGGCGTCTGGGTGGGACGTCCTGACAACGGCGCGGTCCCCGGCCTGACGGGATATGGCACCGCAGCCCCGATCCTTTTCGAGGGTTTCGCCAAGTCCGGCATCGCTACGACTCCCCTGCCTCGTCCACCCTCCGGCGCGATCCGCATCGCCAAGCAGGACCTGCCGGTCAGCCAGCGCCGTTTTGCGCTGAATGCCAGCGGCCTTCTGGTCAACTCCTCACGCGAATCCGCGCCACAGATCGTCTATCCACCCGAGGGCGCGCATGTGGATCTCGGCGCCAAGAACGGCGATCTCTCGCCGCTCGTGCTGAAACTGCAGGGCGGCCGGGCACCATTCCGATGGCTGGCAAACGGCAAGCCGCTGCCGGACCTCTCACGCCGCCGCACCAATCAGTGGCTGCCGGATGGCGCCGGCTATTCGAAGCTGACCGTCATCGACGCGATGGGCCGTGCGGCCAGCGTCGGCGTCTTCATCGACTGACGTCCCGATTTTTCGGCAGCGCTGTCGGAACCTGCGCCCTCGCTACGTCCTTGGATCAGAACAACGCTAGGAGAGAGCAATGCGAGACCTGATCCTGACCATGGCCATGTCGCTCGACGGCTTCGTCTGCGGTCCCGAAGGCGAGATCGACTGGATCTTCAACGGCGACCAGGAGGCGATTGCCTGGAAGGTGGAGACGGTCTCAAATGCCGGCCTGCACATCATGGGCAGCCGCAGCTTCAAGAGCATGGCCGGATTCTGGCCGAACGCGGCAGGGCCGTTCGCCGCGCCGATGAACGAGATACCGAAGGCCGTCTTTTCGAAGTCGGGAGCGGCCGTCCTGGAGGCTGCCGAGACCGGCAACTGGCCGGACGCCTATGTGGCGAGCGGTGATCTCAGCGAGGAGATCGCCAAACTCAAGGCCACCGGCGGAAAGCCGATCGTTGCTCATGGCGGGGCCAGCTTCGCACGGAGTCTCATCGCCGCCGATCTGGTCGATCAATACCGGCTGATGGTCTACCCGTTGGCGCTCGGCAGCGGCCTGCCGATCTTCTCCGGCGTCACGCCGCTCCGCCGCCTTGAACTGGTCAGCTCAAAGACCTTTCCAAAGGGGACACAGGCACAAGTCTTTCGCCGCGGATGACCATGACTGCGCGGGCCTGACAATAGGCGGAAGGAGATTGCCCCGCCGCCTGCCGCAAGAGTGAAATGGCGGGAACAAAAGCCCGCCGCCGCCGTTCCGGATCGTTATCCTTCCGAACAAAGGCGGCTCATGACGCTTCCCACATCCACCTACCGGCTCCAGTTTCGCAACGGCATGACCTTCGACCATGCGGCCGAACTCGTGCCCTATCTCAAGGCGCTCGGCATCAGCCATCTCTATGCCTCGCCGATCTTCACGGCGGTCTCGGGCTCGACCCATGGCTATGACGTCACCGATGCCAACGAGATCGACCCCGCGATCGGCGGGCGCCAGGGGTTCGAGCGGCTCTGCGCCGAACTCAAACAGGCCGGTCTCGGGCTGATCCTCGATATCGTGCCGAACCACATGGCGGCCTCGACCGAAAATGCCTGGTGGCGGGACGTCCTGCGGTATGGAAAACAGAGCCGCTATGCCGGCTATTTCGACATCGACTGGTCCGAACCGCTGACGCTCCCCCTCCTCGGGAAGCCCTTCGAGGAAGCGCTGGCCGACGGTGAGCTGAAGATCGTTCACGACGCGGAAACCGGCGAGCAGGCCCTTGCCTATTTCGAGACGCATCTGCCGTTGCACCCGGATAGTGCCGAAACTGGCGACATCGGCCGACTCCACGCGGCGCAGCATTGGCGGCTCACGCACTGGAAGACGGCCGCATCTCATCTGAGCTACCGCCGCTTTTTCGAGGTCACGGGTCTCGTCGGCCTGCGCGTCGAGGACGAGGCCGTCTTCGAGGACAGCCATCGCGTCATCCTCGATCTTGTCCGGTCGGACAAGGTGCAGGGCTTGCGCCTCGACCACATCGACGGCCTTGCCGACCCCAAGGCCTATCTGGACCGGCTGCGAAAGGCCACCGGACCGGAGACCTATATCATCGTCGAAAAGATCCTCGGCCATGGCGAGAGCCTGCCTGCCGATTGGCCGATCTCCGGGACGACGGGCTATGAGTTCATCGCCGCTCTTGCCGATCTTTTCATCGACCCCAAGGGAACGGCCGAGTTGCAGAAGGCGTATGCGACCATCGCGGCGGCCAACGCAGACTTTCAGGCGGGGCTGAGAGCCGCCAAGACGCTGATGGTGGAGCGGAATTTTGCGGGCGAGGTGAGCCGTCTGACTAAACTAGCAAGCGCCGCGCTCCCCGATACGCCGGAAGCGGATATCAGGAACGCCATTCGCGAGCTTCTGATCGCCTTTCCTGTTTATCGAACCTATGGCCAGGGCGGTGCGATGGACGCACGCGAGGCCACGGTGCTGGAGGAGGTAAAAGGATCGGCCGCCAGGCATGTCAAAGACTGCAGGGCGCTCGACGGCGTCTGCGCATTGCTGACCAACGGCCGCGCGGAAGAATTCCAGCGGCGTTTCCAGCAGTTGAGCGGTCCCATCATGGCAAAGGCGATGGAGGACACGCTGTTCTACCGCCACAACCGGCTTCTCGCCGCAAACGAAGTCGGCGGCGAGCCGGACGCGATTCCCGAAGGCGTTGAGGCTTTTCACCACTTCATGCAAAAGCGCGCGGAAGAACAGCCGCATGGGCTTTCGGCCACGTCCACCCATGACACCAAGCGGGGCGAGGATGCCCGCGCCAGGCTCTATGCCCTCAGTGAAGAGCCTGACCTCTGGCGCCGCAGCGTCGAGCGCTGGCGCGAAATGAACCGCGAACACCTCACCGAACTACCGGGCGGCCTGACGCCAGAGGGCAATGTCGAATGGATGCTCTATCAGGCGCTGGCCGGCATCTGGCCTGAAGATTTCAGCGAAGGCCGGGCGGAAGCTTTGACGGAGCGATTTGCCGCCTATGCCGAGAAAGCGATCCGCGAGGCGAAGCTCGGTACCAGCTGGGACGAGCCGCATGCGGGATACGAAGCCGCGGTGAATGCTTACGCATCAGCGCTCACAGCCTCATCGAACCTCACCTTCCATGAGGACTTTGCCGAAACGCTGCGGCCCCTCCTTTCCGCCGGCTATCTCAACAGCCTGTCGCAGACGCTGATCAAGCTGACCGCTCCCGGCATCCCCGATATTTATCAGGGCGCGGAAGGCTTCGATTTCAGCCTCGTCGATCCCGACAACCGCCGCCCGGTCAATTTCAAGGCACTCCGCAAGTCGCTTTCGGCGCATCGCGAAATCGACGAGCTGACGGCACCGGTGCTGAAACAGCGGATTATCGAGATCGGCCTGCACCTGCGCCGCCGCCAGCCACAGCTGTTTGCCGCTGGCCGGTATCTGCCGCTCGGCATCACGGGAAGCCGAAAAGACCACGCCGTTGCCTACGCCCGGCAGCTCGACGGCGACTATGCGATTACGGTCGTACCACGCCTGATGCTCGGCTGGCTGGATCCCGGTGTGTTGTTTTCAGGGCCGGAGTTCTGGGCCGATACCGCAATCGAGATCCCGCCAAGTCTGCAGGGCATCAAATGCGATCTTCTTACCGGACATCATCTCGATCCCGGACCACGGCTGCCGCTCGCCAGTATTCTTGGCGTCCAGCCAGTCGCCCTGATCGAGCCGGATTGACGATTTTCAGGTGGGATGAAATTTCCCGCTTGACCTTCCAGTTGCTGGAAGGTTCATAAGCCTATCCACTGCCCTTGCGGGCAAAGGAGAATCTTATGGATAATCACGACCATTCCCACCATCACGGCCACGGAGCGCAGGGCTGCTGCTCCGGCCATAGCCACGGCACACCGGCCGAAGCGCGCGTCACGCGCGATCCCGTCTGCGGAATTACCGTCGATCCGGATGCCGGCAAGCCGAGCCTGGTCCATGCAGGCCATACCTACCATTTCTGCTGCGATGGCTGCCGCAAGAAGTTCGAAGCAGCGCCCCAGGATTATCTCACCGCCAAGGACCCGGTCTGCGGCATGTCCGTGGATCGCTCGACGGCGAAGCATTTTCTGAAGCACGAGGGCGAAAAGTTTTACCTCTGCTCGGCAGGCTGCAAGGCGAAGTTCGAGGCAAGCCCGGGCGATTATCTCGATGGCAATCGCCCAGAGGCAAAGCCGATGCCGAAGGGCACGCAATATACCTGCCCGATGCATCCGGAAATCGTCGCCGACCACCCCGGCGACTGCCCGAAATGCGGCATGGCGCTGGAGCCGATGGGCATTCCACCGGCAGATGAGGGTCCGAACCCAGAGCTCGTCGACTTCACCCGCCGCTTCTGGATAAGCGCTGCGCTGGCCGTTCCGCTGCTAGCGCTGACCATGGGACCGATGATCGGTCTGCCGCTGCGCGAGATGATCGGCGAGGCGCGTGCCGTCTGGCTCGAACTCGCCCTGGCGACACCCGTCGTGCTCTGGGCCGCCATCCCCTTCTTCCGCCGTGCCTGGGCCTCGCTTGTCAACCGCAGCCCGAACATGTGGACGCTTATCGGCCTCGGCGTCGGCACCGCCTATCTCTACAGCATCGTCGCGACATTCGCGCCGGGCCTCTTTCCGATGAGCATCCGCGGCCACGGCGAGACGGTGCCTGTCTATTTCGAGGCAGCCGCCGTCATCGTCACCCTCGTCTTCGTCGGCCAGCTTCTGGAGCTCAAGGCACGCGAACGCACCGGTTCGGCAATCCGTGCCTTGCTCGATCTTGCCCCGAAAACCGCGCGGCGGATCACCACCGATGGCAGCGAGGTCGATATCGAAGTCGATGACATCGCCAAGGGCGACCGCCTAAGGGTGCGCCCCGGCGAGCGCGTGCCGGTGGATGGACGGGTCAGCGAAGGACAATCGATCGTCGATGAATCGATGATATCGGGCGAACCGCTGCCGGTCGAAAAGACCAAGAGTGATGCCGTCACCGGCGGCACGATGAACCGCAACGGCAGCTTCATCATGACCGCCGAACGGGTGGGCGCCGAGACCACCCTATCGCAGATCGTCGACATGGTCGCCAAGGCGCAGCGTTCCCGTGCGCCGATCCAGGGTGCCGTCGATCGCGTCTCTGCCGTCTTCGTTCCCACCGTCGTTGCCGTGGCGATCCTCGCCTTCGGCGCCTGGATGATCTTCGGTCCGGAGCCGCGGCTTGCCCATGCACTGATCGCGGCCGTCGCCGTGCTGATCATCGCCTGCCCCTGCGCGCTCGGCCTGGCAACGCCTATGTCGATCATGATCGCCACCGGCCGCGGCGCTCAGGAAGGCGTATTGATCAAGGATGCCGAAGCGCTGGAGCGCTTCTCCAAAGTCGATACGCTGATCGTCGACAAAACCGGAACCTTGACCGAAGGCAAGCCACGCCTGACCGACACGGTTGCCCTTGAGGGCATCGACGAAAGCCGGCTGCTTGCCGTGGCGGCAAGCCTCGAACGCGGCGCCGAGCATCCCCTCGCCGAAGCGATCGTTGCCGGTGCTGAGGAACGCAGCATTGCGCTATCCGAGGTCACATCGTTCGATGCAATCACCGGCAAGGGTGTCACCGGCCTTGTCGATGGCGCTAAAATCGCGCTCGGCAATGCCGCGATGATGCGGGATCTAGGCATCGATACCTCGGCGCTCGACGAACAGATCAGCGCGCTGCGCGACGACGGCAAGACGGTGATGTTCGTCACCATCGACGGCAGCCTCGCTGGCTTCGTCGCAGTGGCCGACCGGATCAAGCCGACAACGGCGGCGGCCATCCGGGCGCTGCATGACAGCGGTCTGCGGATCATCATGGCGACTGGGGACAACGAGCGGACAGCAAAGGCCGTTGCCAAACAGCTCGGCATCGACGAGGTGCGTGCCGATGTGTTGCCCAAGGGCAAGAAGGCGCTGATCGACGAGTTGCATGCCAAGGGCGCAGTTGTCGCCATGGCTGGCGACGGCGTCAATGATGCGCCGGCGCTCGCCGCAGCCGATGTCGGCATCGCCATGGGCACCGGCGCCGATGTGGCGATGGAAAGTGCGGGCATCACGCTGGTGAAGGGCGATCTTACCGGAATTGTCCGCGCCCGCCGTCTGGCGGAGGCAACGATGCGCAACATCCGCCAGAACCTTGGCTTTGCCTTCGGCTACAACGCGCTCGGCGTTCCCGTCGCCGCAGGCATCCTTTACCCGGTGCTCGGCCTGCTGCTCTCGCCGATGATCGCGGCGGCGGCGATGAGCCTGTCATCTGTCTCGGTCATCGCCAACGCGCTCAGGCTGCGCGTGCAGAAACTCTAGGAGGCTGCCATGAATATCGGCGAGGCATCGGACCGGTCCGGTCTTCCGGCAAAGACGATCCGCTACTACGAGGATATCGGCCTAGTCCGCCCTGAAAGGGGCGGAAACGGCTATCGTGACTACGACCTGTCCGATGTCCACAAGCTGCGCTTTCTGCAGCGTTCCCGCGGCCTCGGTTTCTCGGTCGAGGAATGCCGGCAGCTTCTGGCGCTCTACGAAGACAAGAGCCGCGCAAGCGCCGACGTCAAGGACATCGCCCAGACCAAGCTGACCGAGATCGACCAGAAAATCCGCGAGATGATGGAGCTGCGCCGCACGCTCGAGCATCTCGTCCACGCCTGCCACGGTAATGACCGGCCCGATTGCCCGATTTTGGATGGGCTTTCGGATGGTAAGGCAGTTTAGCCTCAGCGCCGGTAGACCTCTCGGCGATTGCCGATCCGGACGATCAGGATCTCCACGATCCCATCCTCGATATGCGCAATGATGCGGTAATCGCCGACACGATATTTCCAGAAATTTCCGAGCTCGGATCCCTTCAGCGCTTCACCGATCGAACGCGGATCATCGAGCTTCGCCAGCCTGCCGTGAAGAAAGACAAGAATTCGCTTGGCGGCATCCGCGCCGAGTTTGGAAAGCTCGCGTTCTGCCGAGCGCTCGAGCCTAATCTTCCAGACCATAGGCCTTCATCAGATCTTCGAGCGCGACGCTGTCGCTCCGCCCACTGCGAACATCTTCCAATCGCTTCTCGGCGAGATAGATATCTTCCAGATCGTCCAAGTATTCGAGAATGGCCTCCCGCGCGTAGAAGCTCTTGCTTCTGCCGGTACGCTTGGCAAGTTCATCAAGCCGGGCTTCAACATCCGGCGGCAATCTCAGGGCGAGCATCGGGTTCTCCTTGCTATACATGTATAGCAAATCCCGCGTGGCGCGGCAATCTAACGAAAAATCTGAAGGTGCCGAAAATTTTCGGGAATAAATCCCGGCCAGCATCCGTATACTCAATCATGGAACGGAAAGAACGCCCATTCGATGTTATCGGACAGCTCGCAGCGCTCAGGCGCTACGCGCGTGCTCTGGTGCGCAACTCGGATGACGCGGAAGATCTGGTGCAGGATGCCCTGCTGCGGGCCTACGAGAAGCGTCAAAGCTTCCGCGGCGGCGGCAATCTTCGCACCTGGCTGCTTTCCATCGTCCACAACGCTCACATCGATCGTGTTCGCCAGAACCGGTCGCTCACACGAAGGCATGACGAAGCGGCCCTCGAGGCGGACCAGTCGTTGCCGGCAGGACAGGAACATGCCGTGCGCCTGCAACAGGTTCGCGACGCTTTCTTCAACCTGCCGGAAGAACAGCGGGAGGCGCTGCATCTCGTCGCCATCGAAGACCTTTCCTATCAGGAAGCGGCCGCATCGCTCGGCATTCCGGTGGGTACGCTGATGTCGCGCATTTCGCGAGCCCGCGCCCAGCTTCGTGAATTCGAGGAGAAGACACCGCGCGTTTCGCACCTGCGCCTAATCGGAGGGAACAGCAATGAAAGCAGTTGATCCGATCATCGACACCGATCTCGACGCCTATGTGGATGGCGAGCTCGATGTGGCGCGCCGCATCCAGGTGGAATCCTACCTTTCGGAGAACCCGGATATCGCTGCGAAGGTGATGGCCGATCTCAGCATCAAGGGCGAACTGCGCCTGGCGCTGGCCGGCGAGAATGCCTTCGGCCGGATCGAAACCCGGGATGCCGCACGGCGGCTGGAGCGTGGCCTGTCCTATGGCCGCATTCTGCACAGCGTTCAGCGGATCGCTGCCGTTGCCGTGCTCGTTGCTGCCGGCTGGGTCGCCCATACGACTTTCGGCGCCTTCACGGCTACCGAAGTGGCTGCCTCGACACCGGCTCCGGCCTATGTCGAAGACGCCGTTCGCGCTTATCAGACGGCGCAATTGCGCCAGACCGTGCCGTCACAGGCTGCGGCACCACATTACAACGCCGACGACATTCGTGCGGCGACTGCAATTACCATGCCCGAACTGCCGAAGGACTGGAAGGTCTCTGATGTTCAGATCTTCCCGTCTGCATTCGGCCCGAGCGTGGAGATGGCTATCCAGGAAGCGAACGGCAAACAGCTCTCGTTGTTTGCCGTTAGGCCGGGGGCGTTTGCCGTGCAACCGGTTGGCCATCTCGCGCTCGACAATACCGAAGCTGCCTACTGGCAAATCGGCGAAGTGGCCTATGCCCTCGTTGCCGGTGATGGTGGCCTCAATCTCGACAGGGCGGCCGAAGGCCTAGCCCGCTCGCTCTACTAGTTCAACCCGAGGAGATCGCAATGAACCAGATCAATCCGCGTTACGGCTACGGCTCTGCCGCCGGCTCGCAGGCGCTCTTCGACGAGGGACTGCGCCAGCATATGCTGCGCGTCTACAACTACATGGGTGTCGGCCTCGTCATTACCGGCATCGTCGCCTTCATCGTCGGCTCGACGCCGGCGCTCTACGTGCCGATCTTCCAGTCGCCGCTGAAGTGGGTCGTCATGCTCGCTCCGCTGGCCTTCGTCTTCTTCTTCTCGTTCAAGATCCAGACGATGTCGGCAAGTGCTGCACAGATGATGTTCTGGGCGTTCTGCGCCGTCATGGGCCTGTCGCTGGCCTCGGTGTTCCTGGTGTTCACCGGCACGAGCATCGCCCGTACGTTCTTCATCGCCGCAACGATGTTCGGCGCGACCAGCCTCTACGGCTACGTCACCAAGCGTGACCTGGCGAAGGTCGGCTCGTTCCTGATGATGGGCCTGATCGGCGTCGTCATCGCCAGCATCGTCAACATCTTCCTTGGCTCGTCTGCGCTGCAGTTCGCCATCTCGGTCATCGGTATCGTCGTCTTCGTCGGCCTGACCGCCTGGGATACGCAGAACATCAAGGAACAGTATTCCGAAAACCACGATCAGGAATCGAACCAGAAGCTTGCCGTCTTCGGCGCTCTGTCTCTCTACCTGAACTTCGTCAACATCTTCCAGCTGCTGCTCAACTTTACGGGCGAGCGGGAATAGGACTGCGCTTCTGGGGGCAATGGAAGCGCTAGAGCGTCCGGCCCGCAATCTGTGACAGGATGGCGGGCCGGACGTTCACCCTTAGAGAAAAGGCCGGGGTGAAAGCTCCGGCCTTTTTTGCGTGTTGCTTAGAGGATGCCCCAGGCACGGTAGCGGCCACGGCCGGTCATCTCGCGGATGCCGATCTCGTTCAGCAGATTGAGCGCGCCGCGGCTCGTAACCTTCAGCTGCTTGGCGACCATCGCCGAAGAGACCATCGGCCGCGACAGCACGAAATCGGCAAGCTGCGGCAGGCTGCTGTTGGAGCGCCGGTCCCTGAAGCGCAGCTCCATCTGGGTGCGCGCCAGCGTCAGGCGATCCATCTCCTTGAGGCCGGTCGCGGCGCTCTCGCTCATCGCTTCCAGAAAGGCCAGAAGCCGGGTCAACCGGTCACGCGAGCGGCGGCGCTCGTGGCGGACGGTCTTCAGGCCGCCGTAGAAAGAGAAGAGATGCGAGGCGACCTTGCCGCGCGCCCGCAAATGGCTGGAGACCAGCAATCCGCCAAGCCAGTTCTGCCGCCGGAGCGGCTCGATCCTTTCCCAAGCCTCGAAAAGAACGGCGGCGGCGAGCACCGGAGGCAGATCGCCGGCAAGCGGCAGGACTGCACGCCAATCCGCAAGCCGCAGCCCCTCGTCCCACTCGTCGTCGCCGAAAAGCCCGAGCGGATCGTCGCTGCGCTTTTCCTTCGGCCGTTCTTCCGGCTCTGCCTCCTTGCCCATATGGGCATCGAGCAATTTCTGAGAGCGGGCGAGAACCGCATCGATCTCGGCGAGCTCGGCGGCCAGCAGCTCGTCGGGATCGTCTGCCTCCTCCTCGACAGGGCGCAGGCTCTTGATCTCCGGCGCCGTCCCCTCGTCCAGCCCGGCTCCGGCAAGCGCGTTCAATCCTGCAGCGCTCAGCGCCCAGGTGGGGTCCGCAGTCCAGATCCGCCGCCTTGCGCGAAGAACCGCATGCGCGATCGTCAGTTCGTGGCTCGGCGTGCGGCTGTCCATATGGGCGTCGTGCAGAACGAGATCCTCGATATGAACGAGCTCTCCGGCGACCCAGAGCGCGCCTGCGGCATCGAAAAAGTGGCCACGCTCGGTAAAGCCTTCGCCCACAGGCGAGCGCGCGGCGCGCTCATCGAGGCGCGCCAGCATATCCTCGGCCTGCACCACCGCTGGCAGCAGGCTTTTCAGCAGAGCGTTGTCGATCTCATAGCGCATGTCATTTTCCGGAAGCCATCTTGGCGTTTACTTCCGCTATTTGGCGCATGATTCGCAATAAGCAGGCGGTCGATTCTCAGGAAGCCGGGCTGAAACGGGCGACGAGCGCATGCCGGTCGCCGGGATAAGTGAAACGCACATGGGTGACCGGCCCGGCATTGCTCCAGGTCCGGCGCTCGATAACGAGGCAGGCCGTGCCACGGGCAATATCCAGCGCGTCGGCAGCGGCATTGCCCGCAGACAACGCGTGGATCTTGTGCTCAGCCGTCGTCCAGGGCACCTGCTTCAGAAGCCAGGCCCCTGGCGCAACATCGCCGAAATCCGCAGTTGCGGCATCGGGCACGGTTTCGAGATTGATCAAACGCTCTTCGAGGCAAAAGGGGCGCGGCCCGGCAAAGTGAACGCAGGCAAGCTCCAGAAGCGGCGTACCGGCTGCCAGATCCGGCAACCGCCCGTCTCCCGCCTTTGCCTTCCGGCTGGATTTCGCGACGACGCGATAGCTGTAGGGCAGGTTCAGCGATTGAACCTCGGCCTTTATGTCGTGGATCTCAAGAACGGCCGATTGCGCCTGCGGCTGGGTGACGAAGCTGCCGGATTTCTTCCGCCGCTCGATCAGCCCGGCCTTGGCAAGCTGAGTCATCACCTTGTTCACGGTCATACGCGAACAGCCATACTGCTGGGCGAGATCGACCTCGAAGGGAATGCGGTGCCCCGGCGGCCACTCGCCGGAGACGATACGACCCTCGATCTCGCTCAAGATGCTTTGATGCAGTGTCGCATCCTTGCTGCCGTTCATCTCTGGCTCCGGTTGGCGTCCTCCCCGCTCTAGAGCTTATACGGAAGGAAGGGAAGGCTCATGCATCCAGCAGCTCGCGCATCGCGGCAAGGAAGCGGCGATTGATGGCCTCCCGCTTCTTATGGCGGCCACCCTCGACCTGCTTGCGTCCGAGCGACCAGACACTGTCTATCCCGACACCCCCGGCGAAAATCCAGTGATCGAGCAGCTGATCGCCTGAGAGATAGGGAACGGCGGTGCAATCGAGCGAGATGATATCGGCATCGCTCCCTTCGCCAAGCCCGGCCGCGGCAGACAGTGCCGCATTGCCGCCCCTGACGGCATTGTCGAAGAGAGCGCGCGCCGTCGAACCGCCGGGCGCGGCAATGACGTTGCGGGCGCGCCGATGCAGGCGCTCGGAATATTCGAGCTGGCGCAGTTCGCCGGACAGCGAAATCAGCACGTTGGAATCCGAACCGACACCATAGCGCCCGCCCTCTTCCAGAAACAGCGGCGCGGCGAACGTACCGTCGCCGAGATTGGCCTCGGTGATCGGGCAGAGGCCGGCAATCGCCCCGCTTCTCGCCATGGCGCGCGTCTCGTCATTCGTCATGTGGGTCGCATGAATCAGGCACCAACGGCCGTCGACAGGGGCGTTGGCAAGCAGCCACTCGACCGGCCGCGCGCCGGACCAGGCGATACAATCCTCGACCTCCTTGATCTGCTCGGCGATGTGGATGTGAACAGGGCCGTTGCCTGCCAGCGGCAGAACCGCATTCAGCTCGTCCGGCGTTGCAGCCCGGAGACTATGCGGCGCGATACCGAGTTTGGCGCCCTCGATCCCGCCCGTTATCGCCGTGCAGCGCTCCATCAGGCTGCCGAAGCTTTCCACAGAGTTGATGAAGCGGCGCTGCCCCTCGATCGGTGCCGCGCCGCCGAAACCGGAATGCGCATAGAAGACAGGCAGAAGCGTCAGGCCGATGCCGGTATCGATGCTGGCGCTGGCGATCCGCCCGGCAAGCTCGGCAATATCGTCATAGGGCCGGCCGTCCTTGTCATGGTGCAGGTAGTGGAACTCGCCGACGCGGGAGAAGCCAGCCTCCAGCATTTCCATATAGAGCTGCGCGGCAACGGCTTCGACGTGGTCGGGCGTCATCGACAGCGCAAACTTGTACATGACCGTGCGCCAGCTCCAGAAGCTGTCATCGGCGGGGCCGCGGACTTCCGCCAGACCCGCCATGGCGCGCTGAAACGCGTGGCTGTGGAGGTTGGGCATCGCCGGGACCAGCACGGAATGCCGCTCATCGCCGGCGGCGGCCGCGACACCGGTTTCGACCTGGGCAATCCGGATGCCCTCGATCGTCAACCGCACATCACTTTGCCACCCCTGCGGCAGCAGCGCGCTTTTTGCATGAAGTGTCGTCATCGGCTTCTCCCTTCAGGGCGTCCCATCTTTCTTTTCCATGGAAGCGCCCAAAATTCCACTTGTCACCTGATTATTATGTATATACATGTTTCGACATAAGGAAAGGCGTAAAGCTGATGACAGGGGATAATCTTTTCACCGGAACGGACCGTCCAAGCCTCTGGCGCAACGCCAGACTGGCGACGCTCGATCCTTCACAGTCCGGTCTCGGCATCGTCGAAAAAGGTGCTGTCGTGACCGAAGGCGGCCAGATCACCTATGTTGGCCCGGAAGGCGAACTGCCTGTTTCAATGATCGAGCGTGCCGAGATCATCGATCTCGAAGGACGCTGGGTTACCCCCGGTCTTGTCGATTGCCACACGCACATCGTCTATGGCGGCAACCGCGCCCGCGAGTTCGAGATGCGCCTCGAAGGCGCGACCTACGAGGAAGTCGCCCGCGCCGGCGGCGGTATCGTTTCCTCGGTCAAGGCGACCAATGCGCTTTCCGTCGACGGCCTCGTTCAGGCCTCGATCCGGCGGCTGGATACGCTGCTTTCCGAAGGCGTCACGACCATCGAGATCAAGTCCGGCTACGGGCTGACCAGCGATGGCGAGCTGAAGATGCTGGAAGCCGCCCGCGCGCTCGGCGCCATCAGACCCGTTCGGGTCAAGACCAGCTATCTCGGCGCCCACGCGACACCCGCGCATTACAAGGGCCGCAACGGCGACTATATAAACGATGTCGTGCTGCCGACGCTGGATGAAGCGCACAAACGTGGACTCGCCGACGCCGTCGATGGCTTCTGCGAGGGCATCGCCTTCTCGACGGACGAAATCGCGCGTGTCTTCGATCGTGCCAAGGCGCTTGGCCTGCCGGTCAAACTGCATGCAGAGCAGCTGTCGAACCTCGGTGGCGCCAAACTGGCGGCCGGTTACGGCGCACTGTCCACCGATCATCTGGAATATCTCGATGACGAAGGCATTGCGGCCATGGCTGCAGCCGGAACTGTTGCCGTCTTGCTGCCCGGCGCATTCTACGCCATCAACGAGAAGCAGAAACCGCCGGTCAAGGCGCTGCGCACCACAGGTGTGCCGATCGCCATCGCGACCGACTGCAATCCCGGCACCTCACCGCTGACGTCTCTGCTGCTGACAATGAACATGTCGGCAACGCTTTTCGGCCTGACCGTCGAGGAATGCATCGCCGGCGCCACCCGCGAGGGTGCTCGCGCCCTTGGCCTTCTTGGCGAGACCGGGACGCTGGAGGCCGGAAAATCCGCCGATATGGCAATCTGGGATGTCGAGAGCCCCGCCGAGCTCGTCTACCGCATCGGCTTCAACCCACTTCATGCACGCATCTACAAGGGCGAAAGGATCGGCCGTTGACCATCACCCTCCATCCAGGCTCCGTTTCTCTGAAACAGCTGGAAACCATCTACTGGACCGGCGAACCGGCCAGGCTCGATCCGTCCTTTGACGCCGGGATCAATAAGGCAGCCGCGCGCATCGCCGAGATCGCCGCCGGTAACGCTCCGGTTTACGGCATCAATACCGGCTTCGGCAAACTTGCTTCGATCAAGATCGATGCCGCCGATGTCGCCACGCTTCAGCGCAACCTCATCCTGTCGCATTGCTGCGGAATCGGCGCGCCGCTGCCCGAGAATGTCGTACGGCTGATCATGTCGCTGAAGCTCGTCTCGCTCGGCCGCGGCGCATCGGGCGTTCGCCTCGAACTTGTACGGTTGATCGAAGGCATGCTGGAAAAGGGCGTGATCCCTGTGATCCCGGAAAAGGGCTCCGTCGGCGCCTCCGGCGACCTTGCACCGCTCGCCCATATGGCAGCCGTGATGATGGGCGAAGCCGAAGCCTTCTTCGCAGGCGAACGCCTCTCGGGCGCAGCGGCATTGCAAAAGGCCGGGCTGACGCCCGTCGTGCTCGCCGCCAAGGAAGGTCTGGCTCTGATCAACGGCACGCAGACGTCGACGGCGCTGGCGCTGGCAGGCCTCTTCCGCGCCCACCGCGCTGCCCAGGCCGCGCTGATTACCGGCGCAATGTCGACGGATGCCGCGATGGGTTCATCCGCTCCCTTCCATCCCGACATTCATACGCTGCGCGGCCATAGGGGCCAGATCGATACGGCAGCGGCGCTGCGCGCCCTGCTCGACAACTCGGTCATCCGCCAGAGCCATATCGAGGGTGACGAGCGCGTGCAGGATCCCTACTGCATCCGCTGCCAGCCGCAGGTCGATGGCGCCTGCCTCGATCTTCTCCGTTCGGTTGCCCGCACGCTTGAAATCGAATCCAACGCGGTGACTGACAACCCGCTGGTACTCTCCGACAACTCCGTCGTCTCGGGCGGCAATTTCCATGCCGAGCCGGTTGCCTTTGCCGCCGATCAGATCGCCATCGCCGTCTGTGAAATCGGCGCGATCGCCCAGCGCCGCATCGCGCTTCTCGTGGATCCGGCCCTGTCCTACGGCCTGCCGGCCTTCCTCGCCAAAAAGCCTGGCCTGAATTCCGGCTTGATGATCGCCGAGGTGAGCTCGGCGGCGCTGATGAGCGAAAACAAGCAGATGTCGCACCCGGCATCGGTCGACTCGACGCCGACCTCGGCGAACCAGGAAGACCACGTCTCGATGGCATGCCATGGTGCCCGCCGCTTGCTGCAGATGACCGAGAACCTCTTCGGCATCATCGGCATCGAAGCGCTGACGGCAGCACAGGGCGTCGAATTCCGCGCACCGCTCGCCACCAGCCCCGAGCTGCTGAAGGCGATCGGCGCGATCCGCGCCGTGGTCCCGACGCTCGAAATCGACCGCTACATGGCCAACGACCTCGAGGCTGCAAGCAGCCTGATCGCCACCGGGGCGCTCAACGCGTCCGTTTCCGCCAACATCCTTCCTTCCCTGGAGATCTGAGATGAGCAATCCGCGTCACAACATCCGAGAAATCCGCGCACCTCGCGGCAATGAATTGAATGCCAAGAGCTGGATGACCGAAGCGCCGCTGCGCATGCTGATGAACAATCTCGATCCCGACGTGGCCGAGAACCCGAACGAACTGGTCGTCTACGGCGGCATCGGCCGCGCCGCCCGCACCTGGGAGGACTTCGACCGCATCGCCGCAACACTGAAGACGCTCAACGAGGACGAGACGCTGCTCGTTCAGTCCGGCAAGCCGGTCGGCGTGTTCCGCACCCACAAGGATGCGCCGCGCGTTCTGATTGCCAATTCCAACCTCGTGCCGCATTGGGCCACGTGGGATCATTTCAACGAGCTCGACAAGAAGGGCCTTGCGATGTACGGCCAGATGACGGCCGGTTCGTGGATCTATATCGGCACGCAGGGCATCGTTCAGGGCACCTACGAAACCTTCGTCGAAGCCGGCCGTCAGCATTATGACGGCAATCTCAAAGGTAAGTGGATCCTTACCGGTGGTCTCGGCGGCATGGGTGGCGCGCAGCCACTGGCAACCGTGATGGCCGGCGCCTGCTGCCTCGCCGTCGAATGCGACGAGACCCGCATCGATTTCCGTATCCGCACCCGCTATGTCGATGAAAAAGCAAAGACGCTCGACGAGGCCCTAGCCCTTATCGATAAGTGGACCAAGGCCGGAGAGGCCAAGTCCGTCGGCCTGCTCGGCAATGCCGCTGAAATCTTCCCGGAACTCGTCAAGCGGATGAAGGCCGGCGGCCCGCGCCCCGATATCGTCACCGACCAGACCTCGGCGCACGACCCTCGCAACGGCTACCTGCCGGTCGGCTGGACGGTCGAGGAAGCCAAGGCCAAGCGCGAAACCGATCCGAAATCCGTTGAAGACGCTGCCCGCGCCTCGATGCGCCAGCATGTCGAAGCCATGGTTGCCTTCTGGGATGCCGGCGTTCCGACGCTCGATTACGGCAACAACATCCGCCAGGTCGCCAAGGACGAAGGCCTTGAAAACGCCTTCGCCTTCCCGGGCTTCGTGCCGGCCTATATCCGCCCGCTGTTCTGCCGCGGCGTCGGCCCGTTCCGCTGGGCTGCCCTTTCGGGCGACCCGGAGGATATCTACAAGACCGACGCCAAGGTGAAGGAACTGCTGCCTGACAACAAGCACCTGCACAACTGGCTCGACATGGCGCGCGAGCGCATCGCCTTCCAGGGCCTGCCGGCGCGTATCTGCTGGGTCGGCCTTGGCGACCGCCACAAGCTCGGCCTCGCCTTCAACGAGATGGTCCGGAACGGCGAGCTGAAGGCGCCTGTCGTCATCGGCCGCGATCACCTGGATTCCGGCTCCGTGGCCTCGCCGAACCGAGAGACCGAGGCGATGAAGGACGGCTCGGATGCCGTTTCCGACTGGCCGCTGCTGAACGCGCTGCTCAACACCGCATCCGGCGCAACCTGGGTGTCACTGCACCATGGCGGCGGCGTTGGCATGGGCTTCTCGCAGCACTCGGGCATGGTCATCTGCGCCGATGGCACGGATGATGCCGCCCGCCGCCTTGGAAACGTCCTCTGGAACGACCCGGCGACCGGCGTCATGCGCCACGCCGATGCGGGCTATGACATCGCGATCGATTGCGCCAAGGAGAAGGGCCTGCGGCTGCCGGGGATTTTGGGGAACTGACGATCACATCAGCCGGACAGAACCACCGTATTGCGCGAGGGTTCTGTCCACTGTCAGCAGGACCAGACCTTCCGAAAAGGCCTGGGCGACAAGCAGGCGGTCGAATGGGTCCCCATGAATAGACGGTAGATTTTCGACAGCCGTCGCATGCTCGCCGGTCACTTGCAGTTCGTCGAATCCGTTATCGAGCAGGAAGCGCCGCAAAAGCCCGGCCGTGATGTCGAAATTCGGCCTGCGCCGAACCTTGATCGCGACTTCCCAAATACTGACGACGGAGAAGATCAGCTCGTTGGTCTCGTCCTCGACAAGCTTGACGAATTCCTTTGGCAGCCGGTCGGATTCCTCAGCCGTCCAAAGCAGAAAGTGCGTATCGAGCAGAAATTTCATCGGTCTTTGAACTTGTCGGGATTACCGTAGAACATTTCCTCGATCTCATCGGCCATCATCGTATCGAAGTCTTCGGGTGTCTTGAACATGCCCTTCATGAAACCGATACGCCGCTTCTTGGGCTTCTCAACCTCATCGATCGGCACGACCTTGCCGATCGGTTTGCCCGCCTTGGCGATGATGAAGGACTCGCCTTTCGCGACCTTCTCCATTAGGCGCGACAGGTTGGTCTTGGCTTCATGGATATTGACGATTTCCATGGTGCAGGAGCCTCGTTGAACTTAGTTCACTAAACTTAGTCCACTTGATCGTATTTTTCAATCTGGAGCCCAATATGCCCCGCGTTACCCACCTTAAGTCCAGCAACCATCGCCGCATGCCGTGGAAGAATGGCGGCGGGGAGACGGTGGAAATTGCTGTCTTCCCCGAGAGCGCGGCGCTCGGCGCATTCGATTGGCGGGTCAGTATGGCGACGGTTGCCAGCGATGGACCGTTTTCGATTTTCGAGGGGATCGACCGGACTTTGTCGATCCTCACAGGCAACGGCATGTCGCTCGCCATCGGCGGCCGGGCTCCCGTTTTGCTGACCAGATCGAGCGAGCCGCTCGCCTTCCCTGCCGACGTTCCGGTGGCCGCCACCCTCGCCGATGGCACGATCACCGACCTGAATGTCATGACGCGGCGCGGGGGACTTGCACACAGCGTCGTACGGCTTGCAGTCGATGGTGATTGGACTGGGACAGCGAATGCCGGCACGGTTCTGCTTCTTTGCCGCGACGGCAGCCTCGTCTGCGAATACGGTGGAGAAAATGCAGCACTCGAGAATGACGACGCGGTCCTGGCCGCAGTGGAACACCCGTCTCCATTCGTTCTTCGCGGCCGCGCAACCTGCTATCTGATCCACATCCGGCAGGCGTAGCACGCCACGCCTGCCGCCTCGCCAAGCAATCAGGCGCGATCCAGCTCGCTGCGCAGCCGGTGCAGGAAGAGTTTCAGCTGCTCTTCATCGACGCCGACGAGGTGCCGCTTTTCCGGATAGGCGCCGGCTTTGACATCCTCGGCGAATTCGGTGAAGGCCGCGATACGTTCGCGCTGCAACCGGTCATGCTCGGCTGCAAAGTTGCGATAGACCTTGGCGTGGCGCGGATAGTGGTCCCGGTTGGCGCCGAGCACATCGTCGGCGAAGAGATATTGCGCATCGCAGCCGGTTCCGGCACCCATGGAGATCATCAGCAGCGAAGTGTTCTGGCTGATCGCAGCCGCGACCTCGCCGGGTACGACCTCGATCTCGGCCGCGAAGGCGCCCGCTTCCTCCAGCGCCTTGGTCTGGCGCCAGATCTCGAAGGCGCTCGCAGCTGTCTTGCCGACAGCGCGAAAGCCGCCGGTCCAGGTTGCCTTGGATGGGATGAGGCCGACGTGACCGCAGACGGGAATGCCCTCCTCGCGCATCCGCCGGATGGTGGAGAGCCCGGCAGCGCAATAGACGGCATCACCGCCGGCTTTCAGCGCCTTGAACGCCTCGCGCATATATTCGTCCGCCGAGACCAGATCGCCATATTCAAGCCCAGGGATGGCAAATGGGCTCGGCGCCATCTCGCGGAAGACCGGCCCCAACAGCGCCGGTGGAACCGAGACGATATCGATCTTCGCCTTCTCCGCGGCCTCCGCTTCTTCCAGCGAGGTCACGCGCAGCATCGTAAGTTGACGCTTACCTTTTTCTGCCAAAAGATCGGCGACGGTCGGCCGGATATGCTTCTTCATTCTGTTCTCCATTCAGGCCGCGAGCAGCGACTTCAATTTGACATTGGTTGAGGTCAGGGCCGCCGGATCGGGATGGGCGCGCGCAGCAATCAGCATCTCCGCAAGGCGGATGTCGCGGGCCACTGCGTTTCCGGTTCCAATGCCACTTGCCGCCAGCAGACGGCCGCCGGCATCGAGATGGAAGAGGATGAAGGCGCCGTCGCCGATATCGCGCCTCAGATGCGTCACTGCTCCATCGGAGAGGCCTGCGATCTGCAGTGTCAGATCATACTGATCCGACCAGAACCACGGCACGGCGGAAATCGTCTCGCTGCCGCCCATCATATTGGCGGCGGCGAGGGTGCCCTGCTCCTGCGCATTGCGCCACGATTCGAGTCGCACGCGTTTACCGCCGTAAATTTCAAGGGGAAAAGAGCAGCAGTCTCCAGCAGCATAAATGTCCGGCATGGAGGTCTGCAGATGGGTATCGACAGCGATACCGTTATCAACAGCAAGACCTGCTTTTTCCGCCAGCTCGACATTCGGCCGGGCGCCGATTCCAACGAGAATCATGTCGGCTTCCAGCGTCTCGCCCGCCATGCGGATGAAGGCATGTCCCTGCGCTTCGCCGATCTCTTCGATCGCTGCTCCGCAGCGCAGATCAATCCCTTCGCCACGATGACGCTCCGCCAGCGCATGCGCGATCTCCTCCGGCACGCCTCGCTTCAGCACCCGCTCAAGCCCCTCGATGAGGGTGACGCGCGCGCCGAGCTTGATCGCCGTTGACGCCACCTCGAGGCCGATAAAACCGCCGCCGATAATGGCGATATGCTTGCCCGGCTGCATGACACCGCGCAGGGCAATCGCGTCCTGGTGCGCGCGCAGCGCCCGGATCCGCGCGCTCATCGCAGGCGCACCGGGAAACTCCCTGGCGCTGGCACCCGTCGCCAGCAGCAGCTTGTCATAGGAGATCACCGCGCCATCGGAGAGCACCATATTCCGAGCTTCCGGATCGAGACTCTCCACCGAAACGCCCGTTAGCAGGCGGATATTCGCCGCCTCATAGCGTTCGGCAGCGGCGATCAATTTGGGCTCGATCGTTTCGCTGAGGCTCGCCTTCGATAGCGGTGGCCGCTCGTACGGCAGCAGGGTTTCGGTTCCGACAAGCGTGATGCTGCCGTCAAAACCCTTTTCGCGCAGCGCAAAGGCAGCGCGGGCGCCGCATTCTCCGGCCCCGACAATGACGAAATGAGACATGATCGCCTCCTAGAGAGAGATGAAGACGGCGCCGCCTTCGACCTTGACCGGATAGGTCTTCAGGTTGACGCAGACGGGAGCGCCTTTGGCCTCGCCTGTCTTGTAGCTGAAGCGGCCGTTATGTTTCGGACATTCGATGATGTCGTCCATCACCAGACCATCCGCGAGGTGAATGCGCTCGTGGGTGCAGAGCCCGTCCGTCGCAAAGAACTCGTCGTCGGGGCTGCGATAGACCGCGAAGGTTTTGCCGTCGTGATCGAAGCGGATGACATCCTCCTCATCGATATCATCGGCCGCGCAGACTTCGATCCAGTTTCCGCTCATGTTCTTTTCCTCCCAGATATGTCGTTTATTGTGCGGCGGGGGCGAGCTCGCCGTGGAACTCCTCGCGATAGGGCCGTGCCGTCTGCGGCAGTTCGCGCTTCAGGAAATAGTCCTCATTGCGCAGTTGGCGCAGGAAGGCCGGGATCATTTCCTTGTAGCCCGACCACATCGAGGCGTTCGGCGCCGGAAGATCGTGTTTGATCATCGCGTGCAGCTGCGGTAGCGCGTGATAAGGCACCATCGGGAACATGTGATGCTCGACGTGATAGTTCATGTTCCAGTAGATGAAGCGGCTGATCGGGTTCATGTAGACGGTGCGGCTGTTCAGCCGGTGATCGATGACATTGTCGGCAAGGCCGCCATGCTGTAGCAGACCGGTCAGCACATGGTGCCATGCGCCGTAGAGACGCGGCAGACCAATCAGCATCAAAGGCAGGAACGAGCCCAGATAGACCGCGATCGCGATGGTCACGACATAGATCGCCAGCCAGATGCGCGCGACCTGGATCGTCTTCGGCTGTTCCATCTCCGGGATAAAGGTTTTCTCGGCAGCGCTGATGACACCGAAGGCGTTGCGCAGCATATCGATGACAGCATATCCGGCGTCGAGAATGCCGAAGAAATTGAGGATCAGCCGGAAGAGATCCGGCGGGCGCATGACGGCGATTTCGGGGTCGCGGCCGACGATGACGGTGTCGGTGTGATGGCGCGTATGGCTCCAGCGCCAGGTCACCGGATTGCGCATGATCATGAAGCAGGCGATCTGATAGACGGCATCGTTCATCCAGCGCGTCTTGAATGCCGTGCCATGACCACACTCGTGCCAGCGGCTGTCGGACGCCGAGCCGTAGAGCACGCCATAGGCCAGGAAAAAGGGCACGCAGAGCCACGAGCCCCAGAAATAGATGCCGAGACCGGCGAAGATCACCATGCTGCCGAGCCAGATGACCGTGTCGCGGATCGCCGCCGCATCGGAGCGCTGCATCAGCGCCTTCATCTCCTTGCGCGACACTTCGGTGTGATACCATTCGGCCGCGGCAAGCCCAGTCTCAACCGCCCGGCGGCTGCTCTCGCCCAGCAGGCTATAATCGCGTTTCATCGTCTCGGTCATTCTTGCCTCCCGCCGCTCCTTGGCTGCCATGAAGGTTAAGTTGACTTTGCGCCGGGCTCAATGCAGTCTTGATATATTCTATCAAAAGACATCACGACTGACTTTCATTCGTGATGGAATCCATCAGGAAGAACGATGCGCCGACCAACCATTTCCGATCTCGCCCGCAGCTCCGGCGTCAGTGTCGCGACCGTCGATCGCGTGTTGAACGGCAGGCATAAGGTGCGCGAGGAGACGGCACGCCGGGTCTATGACGCAGCGCAATCGATCGGTTACCACGCGGTCGGCCTCATCCGGCAGCGGGTGTTCGAGGACCTGCCGCGCTATCAACTGGCCTTTCTGCTGCAGAAGCCGATGCAATCCTTCTACCAGGCCTTTGCCCGCGAGATCGAGCTTGCGGCTGCGGCCTGCACCACCGCACGGCTGCAGATTCAGATCGATTACCCCCCCGCCTCGACCCCTGCCGCCATCATCGAAAAGCTCAGGAGCCTGACGGCCCGCAATCAGGCGGTGGCCATGGTGGCGCCCGATTATCCGGCGGTGACGGCCGCCGTCGAGGAGCTGAAGCAGAAGGGTATTCCGGTTTTCACCGTCCTTTCCGACTTCGCGGAGGGCGTGCGCGCCGGCTATCTCGGCCTCGACAACCGCAAGGTCGGGCGCTCGGCCGCCTGGACGATCGCACGCACGGCCCGGAAGCCCGGAAAGGTAGCCTGTTTCGTCGGCAGCCATCGCTTCCATGGCCACGAGCTGCGCGAAATGGGCTTCCGCTCCTATTTCCGCGAGGAGGCGCCGGAATTCGATCTGCTGGAGACGTTAATCAATCTCGATACGGTCGAGATCACCCACGAGGCGACGTCGACATTGCTGCAGAAACATCCCGATCTTGCCGGCCTCTATGTCTGCGGCGGCGGCATGGAGGGGGCGATTGCTGCCATCCGTGAGGAGAAGCGCACCGGCGAAGTGGCGCTGATCGTCAACGAACTCGTTCCCGAGAGCAAGGAGGGCCTGATGGACGGCACGGTGACCATGGCGATCAGCACGCCGCTGCCGGCACTTTGCCGCGAGCTGATCACCCAGATGACCGCCGCGATCGAAACCGGGGAAGCGGGGAGCGCCGGCCAGAGTTTTCTGCCGCTCGAGATCTATATCCCCGAGAATATCTAGAATGATGGAATTCCATCATTTCGTTGAAATTCTATCACAGATGATAGGGACGCATGGCCTTCTGCCGCTAGCGGCGCTTCGAATTTCAGATAGAGATTCGATCGACCATTGATCCGCACTTGCGCACCGCAAGCGCGCCCCGGGAGGACCCACATATGACATCCATTCGCTACGCGCTGAACCATATGGCCGCGCCGAAACTTGGTATCGACGATTTCTTCGCGCTGGCGAAGAGCCTAGGCATCGATGCGGTTGAGATCCGTAACGACCTCGATGGCAACGCCATTCTCGACGGAACGCAGCCGTCGGAGATCAAGGCGGCGGCAGCCCGCCATGGCGTGACGATCATCTCGATCAACGCCCTGCAGCGCTTCAACGAGTGGAACGACACCCGTGCCGCTGAAGCCCGGGAACTCATCGACTATGCCGCAGCCTGCGGCGCCAAGGCACTGGTGCTGGTGCCGAAAAATGACGGCACCGGCCGCGAGGATGGCGCACGTCAGGCCAATCTGCGCCAGTCGCTCACCGCTCTGAAGCCGATGCTGGATGCAGCCGGGATCACCGGTCTCGTCGAGCCGCTCGGCTTCGAGATCTGCTCGCTGAGCTCGAAGACCGAGGCTGCCGAGGCGATCCGTGAACTCGGCGCCGAAGGCAGCTTCAAGCTGGTGCATGACACGTTCCATCATCACCTCGCCGGCGAGGCCGCAATCTTCGCTGATCTCACCGGGCTGATCCACATTTCCGGCGTCGACGACGCCAAGGTGACGGTATCGGACATGCGCGATCCGCACCGGGTTCTGGTGACGTCAGCTGATCGGCTCGACAATGCCGGGCAGGTGCGTTCGCTGCTGCAGGCTGGATACACAGGCCCTTGCTCCTTCGAGCCCTTCTCGCCGGAAGTCCACGGCTTGCAGGACCCGGCTGCAGCGCTGCGCCAGAGCATGGATTACCTCGCGTCGGCGGTTTAGAGCGTGTCGCGGCCGCGGAAGCGGCGCTGATAGGCGGGATCATAGAGCGAGCTCTCACGAAAATCGCTTGCTGACAGGGACGGACCGGCGAAGATGATCGCCGTCCGTTCGATCGGTTCAGCGGCAACCTTCGCCTCGATATCGCCAAGCGTGCCGCGAATGATCCGCTCATCCGGCCAAGATGCCTTGACGACGATCGCAACCGGGCAATCGGCGCCATAAAGGGGCGTAAGCTCAGTCACGACCTGCGGCAAGGCATGGATCGCCAGGTGAATGGCGAGCGTCGAGCCCGTCGCCCCGAATTTCTCCAGCGTTTCGCCATTCGGCATCGGCGATGCGCGGCCGGAGACGCGCGTCAGCACAAGGCTCTGCGCAACCGCCGGGATCGTCAATTCACGGCCGAGCGCAGAGGCGGCGGCGGCAAAGGCCGGAACACCCGGCGTCATTGTGTAGCCGATACTATGCTTTTCCAGGCGGCGGATCTGCTCGGCGACAGCGCTCCAGACGGAGAGATCGCCGGAATGCAGGCGGGCGACATCTTCGCCCGCATCGGCAGCCCGAAGATATTCCGCCTCGATCTCGTCGAGCGACATCGGCGCGGTATCGACGATCCGGGCGCCGGGCGGGCAATATTGCAGCAGCTCCGGCGAGACGATCGATCCCGCATAGAGGCAGACCGGGCATTTCGCGATCAGATCGCGGCCGCGAACGGTGATGAGGTCGGCGGCACCTGGCCCGGCACCGATGAAATGTACGGTCATTCCTGATCCTTTATCCAGCGCCATTGCGTGACCGGCATAGCCGGGCGCCAGCCGCTCATCGTGCCGACAGCCGCTGCGCGGGAAATATCGAGGCGGGTGAGCGAGCCGCCGCGTTTTGCATATTCGGATAGCAGCAAGGCTTCCATCTCCAGCGTCACGGCATTGGCAACCAGTCGGCCGCCGGGCTTCAGGGCCGCGATCGCCGCTTCCAGGACACCCGGCTCGCTTCCGCCGCCGCCGATGAAGATCGCATCCGGTTCCGGCAGGCCGGCAAGGGCAGCCGGCGCCGCACCTTCGACAAGGGCCAGATGCGGCACGCCAAGCGCCGTTGCATTGCGCGCCGCGCGCGCGGCGCGTTCCGGCGACTGCTCGATGGCGATCGCTTTCAGCGACGGGTCACAGAGCATCCACTCGATGCCGACAGAGCCGGATCCGGCGCCGATATCCCACAACAATTCGCCATGGCGCGGCGCCAGCGCAGACAACGTCACCGCGCGGATCTCGCGCTTGGTGATCTGGCCGTCATGCTCGAACAGCGCATCGTCAAGGCCGCTTGCAAAGGAGATGATGCGGGCAGCCTTGTCCGCCACGACCTCGATCGCGCAGACATTCAACGGATCGATACGCTCAAGCGCAAACTCGGTCGCGGTCACCGTGCGGACACGCTCGCGCTCGCCGCCGAGGGCTTCCAGCACGGTCATGCGGGAGCGGCCAAAGCCGATACCGGTCAGCAGCGCCGCGATGGCTGCCGGGCCATTCTCGTCGGAGGTCAGCGCAATGATCCGGCGCCCGTCGTGCAGATGGGGCAGGATTAGCTCGACCGGGCGGCCGTGAAGCGAGATTGCCGCGGCGTCCTGCAGCGGCCAGCCGAGCCGCGATGCGGCAAGACTGAATGCCGAAGGCGCCGGGATCACACGCATCTCGCCGGTGCCGATGCGCCGGGACAGCGTTGCGCCGATGCCGTAGAGAAAGGGATCGCCCGATGCGAGGACAACGACGGGCGTGCCCCTATGCGCAACAATGTCTTCGACCGAGCGCTCGAACGGGCTTTGCCAGACCCGCCGCTCACCGGAGATCAAGCCGTCCATCAGCGCATGATGCCGCGCCCCGCCGTAAACCACCGGAGCGCCTGTGATCAGACGTTTTGCCTCTTCGCCCAGCCCATCTGGACCATCCTCGCCGGTACCGATAATGATCAGCCATGGCTTTTCGGATCGGGATGGCAGATCAGACATGGCGGCATACCGGGTTCTGATTTTGGGCGGGACGAGCGAGGCGCGCGCATTGGCGGCCGCCCTTCGCGATCGTGACGGGCTCGATATTCTGCTGTCGCTGGCCGGAAGAACCGAAAATCCGTCCACACAGCCGGTTTCTATCCGCATCGGCGGATTCGGCGGCGCCGAAGGTCTCGCGGCATTCCTTGCCGAGGGAAAATTCGATCTGCTTGTCGACGCGACCCATCCGTTTGCCGCGCGTATCTCGGCCAATGCCGCCGAGGCTGCGCAGATATCCGGCGTTCCGGCCGTCGCGCTGCGCCGTCCGCAGTGGCGCGAAGAGCCCGGCGACCGCTGGATCCAGTTCTCCACCATCCCGGCCGCAATTGCAGCGCTCGGCACAGTACCACGCCGCGTCTTTCTGGCCACCGGCCGCCAGGAGGCACATGCGGCCGAGGCGGCGGCGCAACATTTCTATCTTGTCAGAAGCGTCGATCCGGTGACCCCGCCTCTGGCGCTGGCCGATGCGACCTTCATCCTCGATCGCGGCCCCTTCGTGCTCGATGCCGAACTGGCGCTTCTTCGGGAATATCGGATCGATACGATCGTCGCCAAGAACAGTGGTGGTGACGCCACCTACGCCAAGATCGAGGCGGCGCGCGCTCTTGGCATTGAAGTCTTTATGATCGGCCGTGCCGTAGCGCCCGCCATGGAGACGGTCGAGACTGTCGGGGAGGCGCTGGCGGCGATCGATCACCGGCTTCCTCCGGCCATGAAACGTGGCGTATAGACAAGATCGGATTTGCCGTCCCGGGCGATGATGCGGGTCTCCGGCGAGCCGATGATGACACAGGTTGCCATATCTGCAACCGCCGCGTCGGCAGTCGCGAGCGGCTGGACAACGATGCGCTCATCAGGCCTTCCGGCCGCTCGCCCGAAGATGACGGGCGTGGTGCCGGGCAACTCCCGGCGCAACAGCTCGAAGGCCCGCCCCAGCTGCCAGGGCCGCGCCTTGCTGATCGGATTATAGAGGGCAATCACGAAGCCAGCCTGAGCCGCAAGCGCCAGCCGCTTTTCGATGATCTCCCAAGGCTTCAGATTGTCCGACAGCGAGATGGCACAGAAATCGTGGCCAAGCGGCGCGCCTGTGCGCGCAGCAACCGCCAGCATGGCGGTGATACCGGGCAGAACGACGAGATCGACGGCGCGCCATGCGGGATCACCATTGTCGATCGCCTCGCAAAGAGCGGCAGCCATGGCGAAAACACCGGGATCGCCGCCGGAAACGACGCAGACCGTCCGTCCTCCGGCCGCCATCGTCAGCGCGGCCGCGGCACGGTCGAGCTCCTCGCGATTGTCGGAGGTGTGGCGCGTCTGGTGCGGCTCATAGGCTATGCGGTCGAGATAAGGACCATAGCCGAAGAAATCGGTCGAGACGGCAACAGCGCGTGCCGCTTCCGGGGTCATCTGGTCCGGATTGCCCGGGCCGGTGCCGATCACATAGAGCCTGCCGCTCATCGGCTCGCCTCCCAGCCGGGCACAAGCACCAGCGAGAAATACGGCGCTTCGCCATCCGGCCGTTCGGCGAGCTTGATCATCGCCGCATTGGCCATCGTGCCGCGCTCGACATAGACGGCTTCTCGCAACCGGCCGGCTGCTTCCAGCGCCCGCCGGATCTTCGGCAGATTGCGGCCGACCTTCATGATGACGGCGGCCTGCGTGTCGGCCAGCCTGCGGGTCAGTTCCGTTTCCGCCATCGTGCCCGGAAGAACTGACAGCACGTCGTCACCCTGGACGATCGGCATGCCCGCGACCGACCAGCAGCCGGACATGGCGGTAATCCCGGGGATCACCTCGGCCGGGTAGCGATGCGCCAGCCGCACATGCAGATGCATGTAGGAACCATAGAACATCGGATCGCCTTCGCTGAGGATGGCAACGGTCTTTCCGGCATCGAGACGGGCGGCGACGGCTGCGGCCGACGCGTCGTAGAAGGCGGTGATCTGGCTCTGATAGGCCATCTCGCCCTTATCGATCTCGGTGGTCACAGGATAATAGAGCGGCAGAAGCTCGGCGCTTGCGGAAATCAGATGCTGCACGATGGCGCGTCCGTTTCCGCTCCGCCCCTGCTTGGCGAAATAGGCGATGACGTCAGCCGCCTCGATCGCCTTTACTGCTTTGATGGTCAGCAGGTCCGGGTCGCCCGGTCCGGTGCCGACGCCGATCAGACGGCCGGGAGCGCTCATAGTCCGGGCCTCGCCAGCGCGTTGACGGCAGCCGCCGTCATGGCACTGCCACCAAGCCGGCCGCGCACGATCGCATAGGGCACGCCATAGGAATTTTCCGCCAGCGCATCCTTGGATTCCGCCGCGCCGACAAAGCCGACAGGCATGCCGAGAATGGCTGCAGGCTTCGGCCCGCCGTCACGAAGCAATTCCAGGAGATAAAAGAGGGCCGTCGGTGCATTGCCGATCGCGACGACGCTGCCGGCAAGCCGGTCCCGCCACAGTTCGATCGCAGCTGCCGAGCGCGTGTTGCCCTTTGCCTTGGCGAGATCGGGCGTGCGCGGATCGCGCAGCGTGCAGATCACCTCGTTTCCCGCCGGAAGGCGGGCGCGGGTAATGCCATGGGAGACCATTTCCGCATCGCAGAAAACCGGCGCGCCGGACTGCAGAGCCGCACGAGCCGCCTGGACAAAACCGGGCGCAAAGTCGAAATGTGCAGCCGCTTCCACCAGCCCGCAGGCATGGATCATGCGGACTGCCACGTCGGCCTCGTCGGGCGCAAATCGCGACAGATCGGCTTCGTTGCGGATGATCGCGAAAGAGCGCTCGTAGATAGCGTCTCCTTCGCGGATGTAATCGTAGTCTGGCATCCCTAGTCCTGTTGCAGCGCTTTCGCGATGGTGCTGGCGCCAAGCCGCTGAAGGCAGGCAGCCACCGTTTCTCCGGCCCGCCGTTCTGTTCCGGCAAGCTGGGCGAGCCTCTCTATAGCGGATTCGATCCCGCCGCCAGCAATCGTTGCATCCGGCGGGTCCCCGGCCTTACCGTTCATGGAAAGGGCATAAGCATTTCCGCGTCCAGCCAGCGTCAGCGCCGCCTGCGGATGAGCGCAGCCCTTGGCGCAGCCCGACAGATGCACCGTCAGAGATCCATCCAGCAAATCTGGAGCGGTATCTATGATCCGGGCGGCAAGCTTTCGCGTGTCGTAGAAACCTGATGCGCAGGCGCCAGCACCGGCGCAGGCGGCGATGTTGGCAGATGGATCGACCGGGTCGGCGCTGAAACCGCAACTGCCTGCGCGAACTGCGAGCGTCTCGGCTTCCGCGGCGGCAAGGCCGGTGAGAAAAAGCTGCCGGTCGGGGGCCAGCCGGATCTCGATGTCATCGGCAAGATCCGCCAGGAAGGCCCTCAGCGCATCTGCCCGCATCTGGCCAAATCGCGGTCGCAGGCCGAGAACAGCCCTTCCATCCGGCAAGGCGAGAATGCCCGGTACCGGTGTACGAGACGGTGAAAAGGATATGGACTGCGGAGCCTCGGGAAAGGCTGCGTGCAGCGTTTCGATATCGATATCGCGGGCGCGGCTATGGCGGCCGGTCGCGATCAGGATGTCGAGGACATGCCCGACGGCAGTCACGGCCCCGTCGATACCCCCTGAAAACACATGCCATGCCACACGCGCGGTGCCGCCGGCCGCTACCAGCCAGTCGTGACCGGCAAGTGCGACGATGCGGATATCGGCGCTCAGATGATCCAGGCAGAAAACGCCGCGGCCATCGACCAAAATGGCAAGCTTGGGCGCGATATCGGCCGATTGCAGTTTGCCGGCAAGAGTGCTGCGCAACTGCGCTTCCAGCGCAGCCGCATCGCCGAGCTCCGCGCTGTCGATGCCATGCAGCGGCGAAAGCTCGATTGCAGGGCCGGGCGGAACCACGATACCAGCGGCATCGATCGCCAAGGCGAGAGTGCCAACGCTATCGGGTCGCAAGCCGCGGACCTGCAGATTGCCGCGGGCGGTGATTTCAAGGATACCGTTGCCACAGGATGCCGCCGCACTTGCCAGCGCCTTGAGCTGTGCAACGGTCAGGGCGCCGCCGGCCGGGCGCAGACGGACGAGCAGACCGTCACCGGTCTCCATCGGCGCGGCAAGCGTCGGGCAGGCGCCGCGTCGAAGCCCGGTGACCACCGTTTCCTGCAATTGTCTGTTAGCGGCCGCAGCCATGGCACACCCTTCCATCCCCTGTCCTTACAGGATGACGGCGCGCTCGGCAAAGCCGCTCACACCTCGAAGTCGCGCCCCTTGCGCAGCAGGTAGATATCCATGATCCATCCATGCCGCTCGCGCGCCGCGGCACGCATTCTGACGATCTCGTCCGAAACGTCGCCGAGACGGCCGGAATGGATGATTTCGTCGGCAGTGCCAAGATAGGCCCCCCAGAAGATCTCCGCATCCGGATCGTCGATCTGCGAAAACGCCTGAATGCCGTCCAGCATCACGACGGTGCTGTCGGCAGTCAGCCCCTCGTCGGCAAGCCGGCGCCCGGTGGTGATCTCGACCGGCTTGCCGACGAGATTGACCGGGATCTTGTGGCTGGCGGCAAGCGCCTGGATGCTGGTGATCCCCGGGATGACCGTCACCTCGAAGGCGACGCTGCCACGGATCCGCTCGAGGATGCGCAAGGTGCTGTCATAGAGACTGGGATCGCCCCAGACCAGAAAGGCCGCGGCGTCGTTTTCGCCGAGATCGCCGATCATCGAGGCATAGTTCGCAGCGATGGCCGCATGCCATTCATCGACGCTCTGGACGTAGCTCTTTCCCTCGGTCTGCCGCTGCGGCACGGCAAACTCGATCGTCTTCGTCGTTCCGGCATCGAGATAGCGATCGCAGATCTCGCGGCGTACGCTCGCAAGCTCCTCCTTCTTCGCTCCCTTGGTCGGGATGAAGACGCGGTCTGCGCCCTTCATGGCGTTGATCGCCTGAATGGTCACATGATCGGGATTGCCGGTCCCGATGCCGATGACGAAGATCTGTCTCATGACGCCTCCGGCCGCTAGCGGATCAAAAGCGCCGTCCCATAGAGCCCGATCGCAAAGACCGTGTGGGCAATCAGGTTCATGGTGCGTGCCTCGGCCGGGTTCGGCGTCTTCGATGCCGCCCAGCCGATGCCGAGACCGGGCTGCAGCAGAAACCAGCCGGCACCGACGGTGACGATACCGAGAATCCAGGCTGGAATGAAGGTCGGCTCTGCGAGCCAGGACGGGCCCATGAGGATCGCCAGCGCCAGACCGTAGACGATGCCGGTGACGTAGTGGCTGATCCAGCCGAGCGCCAGTTCATGCTCGTAGGGCGCGGCATTGCCGATACTGTCGTGGAACACGATGCCGTTCTTCAGATGATAGAACCAGCGTCCGACCGGCGCCCAGTTGGCGGCGCTCTGCCCGAAGAAGCGGTGCAGAACGATCGCCCAGATGTCCATGAGAACGGTCGCACCGATGCCGATCACGATGCCGCGCCAGATGATATCGAACATGTGAGAATATCCAGATGTGAGAACCCTTACCGTCTTAGCGGCGCCGGGCCCGGCCTGCAACATTGCCCGACGTCATTGATGGAGCAAAACGGCTATTTCGGTTGATCACCCCGCTTGGCCTGCCTAAGCTCGCGCAAAACGAGGGGGATCCAGATGAAGCTCGACCATACCGCCAAGGGCGTCTACGCCATTGCCGCCACGCCCTTTCACCCGGATGGGCGGCTCGATACGGTCTCGGTCGACCGGCTCACGGATTTCTATCTCGAATGCGGTGTGACGGGTCTGACGATCCTCGGCATTATGGGCGAGGCGCCGAAGCTGGAGCCGGAGGAATCGCTGGCGATCACCCGCCAGGTCGTCGGCCGCGCCGGCGTGCCCATCATCGTCGGCGTCTCGGCGCCGGGCTTTGCGGCGATGCGTTCGCTTGCCCGCGGTGTCATGGATCTCGGCGCCGCCGGGGTGATGATCGCCCCGCCGCCTTCGCTGCGCACCGACGACCAGATCATCGGCTATTATGCGCATGCCGTCGAAGCGATCGGGGATGACATTCCTTTCGTCATCCAGGACTATCCGCTGACGCTGACCGTAGTGATGACGCCTGGTGTGATCCAGAAGATCGTCAACAATCACCGCTCCTGCGTCATGCTTAAACATGAGGACTGGCCGGGGCTGGAGAAGATTTCGAAGCTGCGCGCCGCGCACAAGGCCGGCGAGATGCGGGATATCTCGATTCTCTGCGGCAATGGCGGGCTGTTCCTCGATTTCGAGCTGGAACGCGGCGCTGACGGCGCGATGACCGGCTATGCCTTCCCCGACATGCTCGCCGATGTCGTCCGCCTGCAGCAGAAAGGCAGGCGCGACGAAGCGCATGATCTCTTCGACGCCCACCTGCCGCTGGTGCGCTACGAGCAGCAACAGGGCGTCGGCCTTGCCGTGCGCAAATATGTGCTGCAGAAGCGCGGCGCGATCGCCAGCGACGCCCAGCGCAAACCAGCGAGCGCCATCAGCGACAAGGCAAGAGCCGAGGTCGATTATCTCCTCTCGCGTCTCGCCAGATACGACAAGCGCGCCGCGTTCTAGACCGTCACACGGCTTACACTCATCTCTGACCAAATTGACGCAGGCGGGTGCCGCCGATTGTGCGGAGCGAAAAGTGGAATATAGTGATTTCAGAAATTTCTGAAATCACAGATATTACGGAAATCACTGTCATGAACCTTCCGCCACTCGTTCAATCCTTCGTTCTGCATTTCGGCGAGATGGGCTCGCGCTGGGGGATCAACCGCACCGTCGGCCAGATCTACGCGCTGCTTTACGTCTCGCCCGAACCGCTCTGCGCCGAGGACATCGTCGATGCGCTCGGCATCTCGCGCTCGAACGTGTCGATGAGCCTGCGCGAGCTACAGGCGTGGAACCTCGTGCTGATGAAGCACAAGCCGGATGACCGCCGGGATTTCTTCTCGACGCCTGACGATGTCTGGCTGATCCTGCGTACGCTCGCCGAGGAGCGCAAGAAGCGCGAGGTCGATCCGACCCTCTCCGTGCTGCGCGAAATCCTGATGCAGCGGCCGGCCAGTGACCACGAGCGATATGCCCAACAGCGCATGGGCGAGATGCACGGGCTGATCGAGCAGCTGACGCATTGGTATGAAGACGTAAAACAACTTGAAACCGAGCGCCTCGCAACATTACTATCTCTGGGGGCAAAAGTTACGAAGCTTCTGGAAGCCAAGGACCGGGTGATTTCGCTCGGCCGCGGCCGCCGTCCTGCGAACAAGAGTTAGCGCCATGGGGAGTGCTTTCTTAGACGCGAATGACGAGCCAGAACCGGGCGCGCAAAAGCGCGGCCGTCGCAGACAGCGTGTCGGCAAAAACAGACCCGCTTCCAAGGCCGCCGCGCTGTTGCAGACAGCAGGCGCCCTCGTCTTCATTCCTCAGGCTGCTTTCATCGCTCTTTCCGTCGGCCGCATCGCCAACGGCGGCGGCCTCGCCGCCGTGCTGTGGCCGGCACTCTTCATCGTCATTCTCGGCATCGCCAAGAGCTGTCTTGAAGCGGCTGGTGGCCGCCTGGCATTCAAAGCCGCCCGCGCCGAACTCAGCAAGCGCCGCGCCGCCGCCGTGGCAGCACTCGCGCGCCGCTCGCCTGTCGATCCTTGGCGGCCAGCATCCGGCGAAGCGGCCAGCGTCATCGGCGAACAGGCCGAACTGATCGTGCCCTATATTGCCCGGTTCCAACCGGCGCGCTTCAAGGCGACGGCCGTGCCCTTGGCGATACTCGCCTGCATATTCCCGATTTCCTGGATCGCAGCGCTCATCCTGCTGATCGCCATGCCGCTGATCCCGCTCTTCATGGCTCTGATCGGCTGGCGCGCCCAGGCGGCCAGCGAAAAGCAGCTTGCCGCCACCGGCGGGCTGAACGGCTTCCTCCTCGACCGGCTGCGCGGCCTGACGACGATCCGCGCGCTCGGCGCCGTCGATCAGACGGCGAGCCACTTGCGCGCCGATGCCGATGATCTGAAAACCCGGACGATGGCGGTATTGCGGATCGCCTTTCTCTCCTCGGCGGTGCTCGAACTCTTTGCTGCGCTCGGCGTTGCGCTGCTCGCCGTCTATGTCGGCTTCAGCCTGCTCGGCGAAATCACCTTCGGCGCCTGGACCGGCGGGCTTGACCTGACCACCGGCCTGTTCCTGCTGCTGCTTGCTCCGGCTTTTTTCGAGCCGCTGCGCGATCTCTCGTCGGTCTGGCACGACCGCGCGAGCGGCGAAGCCGCGCTCTCGGCGCTGGCGGCAATTGCACCCGGCGGGCTCGATATCGTTCCGGAAGCTGCCGGCAAGCAAACCACGCGTTTCGATATCGAACTTGCCGATACCGGCTTCCGCTATGCTGCCGAGAAGCCACCGGCCATCGAAGCGTTCAGCTGTCGCATCATGCAGGGCGAGCATGTCGCCCTGCTCGGCGCCAGCGGCAGCGGGAAATCGACTTTGCTGGCGATGATTGCCGGCCTTGCTCCGGTCTCGGATGGTGCGATCCGCATCGGCGGCCTGCCGCTCAACGGAGCGGGCGACTGGCGCCGCCATATCGCCTGGATCGGCCAGAAGCCGCATATCTTTGCTGGTTCGCTCGCGGGCAACGTTACGCTCGGCCGCGCCGGCACCAAGGCGGATGAGGCACTCCGTGCCGCCAAGCTCGACCAAGTCGCGGCAGCTTACGGCAAGCGCCCGCTTGGTGAAAGCGGGCTCGGCCTGTCCGGTGGCGAGGCGCTGCGGCTTGCCATCGCCCGCGCCGCCTGCAATCCCGACATCCAGATCATTCTCGCCGACGAACCGACTGCACATCTCGATGCTGCGACAGCGGCGGATATCACCGAAAGCCTCATCCATCTCGCCAAGGGCAAGACGCTTGTCGTCGCCACCCACGATCCGCGGCTTGCCGCCCGCATGCAGCGGGTGATCGCGATCGGCGCGGAGACGCTTCGGGAGGCAGCGGAATGAACACGCGCCTCGGTGATCTTAAACCCGTCGTCTACCTGTTTATCGCCGAACGGCGCCGCGGCCTGCTGATCGGCGCGCTGATGTCGGCGCTGACGGTGCTGGCCGGTATCGCCCTTCTCGGCCTCTCCGGCTGGTTCATCACCGCCGCCTCGATTGCCGGACTATCCATTGCCACGGCCGTCACCTTCGACGTTTTCGCGCCATCGGCTGGTATCCGCCTGCTGGCGATCGGACGTACCTTCTCGCGCTATGGCGAGCGGATGACCACCCACGATGCAACGTTGTCGGTACTGGCGGCCCTCCGGGAGCGCCTGTTTAGCGGATGGGCGAAGGACGGCGCGGCGCGCGATCTCGCAGCCCGGCCCTCAAAGCTTCTGTTCCGCCTGACGGCCGATATCGACGCACTCGACGGCCTCTATCTGCGCGTCCTCGTTCCCGCTGCCGTTGCGATCTGCACCGCGATCGCGGCAAGCGTGGCGCTCGGCATGATCCATCCGCTGATTGGCGCCGCGACCGGGTTGATCCTCCTGCTTGCCGGGCTCGGCATTCCCTACCTCGCCGGCCGTGCCGCCGCAAAATCCGCACGCCGCCGCATGCATGGTGTCGAAGCGGTCCGCGGCCGCGTCATCGATCTCGTCTCCGGTCAAACGGACCTGCTGATGGCTGGGCGTCTGGACGCTCAATCTGCCGCAGTTGTCACGGCCGATGCCTATATCTCGGCGGCGGACGACCGTCTGAACCGGATCGAAACCGCCGTCACCTTTGGCTTCGGCCTGACCTCCTCGCTGCTGCTCGCCGGATCGCTGCTGGCGGTCGCCACCCTTGCGGGGACAGGCAGCATCGGCGCACCTGTCGCCGCGCTCGGCCTGCTGGTCGCCTTCGCCGCCATCGAGCCCTTTGCCGCCCTGCGCCGCGGCGCCATCGAGCTCGGGCGCACACTCATTGCTGCACGCCGCGTCGGCGCCCGTCTGACCGCGGCGGATCGGACGACCGGACATGGCGCACCGGAAACCGGCATTGCTTTTGCCCTGACAGATGTTGCAAGCGCTCATGACGAGGCGGAAAAGCTCGCCCTTTGTAAGCTAACGATTACACTCAAAGCAGGCGAGACGCTGGCGCTCATCGGCTCCAGCGGCGCCGGAAAGTCGTCATTCCTGGCTCTTCTCGCAGGCGAGTTGCAGCCGCAAGACGGAAGTGCGGTGATCACGGATTCGACGCTGCTGACACAGCACACCGAACTCTTCGCCGACAGCATCCGCGGCAATCTCCTGATCGCCGATCCCTCGGCCAGCGAGGCACAGCTTCGCGATGCTCTCGAGGCTGCCGGATTGCTCACCACCATCGACGCCCTGCCGCAAGGACTCGACACGAAACTCGGAGAAGGCGGGCTCGGCCTATCCGGCGGGCAATCGCGCCGCCTGGCGCTGGCCCGTCTCTTTCTCCGCAACGCATCCCTCTGGCTGCTCGACGAGCCGACAGAGGGCCTGGATGGCGAAACCGCCCGCGACGTGATCAGCCGCCTTGCCGAAAAGGCATCCGGCCACGCCGTGGTCATCGCCAGCCATATCCGCCGGGAGGCGGCAATCGCCGATATCATCGCGGTGATTGCGGATGGGTGCATCGTCGAAATTTCGCGCCGTGGAGAGGCGGCGTTCGAAAAGGCTCTGAACCGGCTGCGGCCGGATTGAGCGGCATGACTGCGGGCGCCGGCCGGCGCCCGTGGAACTCTTGATACCGCGTGGGACCGTGGGAGAAAGATAATGGAACTCGACATAGTGGCGCTATCGCGCTTTCAATTTGCGCTGACCGCGCTCTATCATTTTCTATTCGTACCCCTGACGCTTGGGCTTTCCGTGCTGCTTGCCATCATGGAAACCACCTATGTCATGACCAGCCGCCAGATCTGGCGGCAGATGACGAAATTCTGGGGCACGCTTTTCGGCATCAATTTCGCCATCGGTGTCGCAACCGGCATCGTCATGGAATTCCAGTTCGGCATGAACTGGAGCTATTACAGCTATTATGTCGGCGACATCTTCGGCGCACCGCTCGCCATCGAAGGCCTGATGGCCTTCTTCCTGGAAGCGACTTTCGTCGGGCTTTTCTTCTTCGGCTGGGACAAGCTTTCCAAGGTCGGGCATCTCGTCGCCACCTGGGCCGTGGCGCTGGGCTCCAACTTCTCGGCACTCTGGATCCTGATCGCCAATGGCTGGATGCAGAATCCGGTCGGCTCGGCGCTCAATCCGCAGACGATGCGCATGGAGGTCACCAGCTTCTTCGACGTGGTGTTCAATCCGGTCGCCCAGGCAAAGTTCGTGCACACGGTCTCGGCCGGTTATGTCTGTGCGTCGATCTTCGTGCTCGGCGTCTCGGCCTGGTACCTGCTCAAGGGACGCCATGTCGAAATCGCCAAGCGGTCGATGACCGTCGCCGCCTCGTTCGGCCTCGCTTCGTCGCTGTCGGTTGTCGTGCTCGGTGACGAAAGCGGCTATCTGGCGACGGAAAACCAGAAGATGAAGCTCGCCGCGATCGAGGCAATGTGGAAGACGGAGCCCGCTCCGGCCCCGTTCACCGCCTTCGGCTTTCCGGATCAGGAAGCCCGCGAGACGCATTTTGCCGTTCATATTCCCTGGGCGATGGGCCTGATCGGCACACGCTCGCTGACGACCGAAATCCCCGGCATCGACAAGCTGGAGAAGGAAGCCGAAACCCGCATCCGTGACGGCATCAAGGCCTATGACGCCCTGATGCAGATCCGTGCCGTGCGCGCGCCGGACCAGCCGACGCAGGAGGTCCGCACCTCCTTCGAAGACCTCGGTCACGATCTGGGCTATGCGCTGCTTCTGAAGCGCTATGTCGACGATCCGCGTCAGGCGACCGACGCGCAGATCGCCCAGGCCGCCCGCGATACGATCCCGCATGTGCCGACGCTGTTCTGGTCGTTCCGCATCATGGTCGGCCTCGGGATGTTCTTCATCGTGCTGACGGCAACCTTCTTCTGGCTGTCGGCCCGCCGGCATCTCGACAAGTATCCGCTGCTGCTCAAGGTCGCCGTCTTTGCGATCCCGCTGCCGTGGGTGGCGATCGAAGTCGGCTGGATCGTTGCCGAGTTCGGCCGCCAGCCCTGGGTGATTGAAGGCGTGCTGCCGACGGCGGCTGCCGTCTCCAGCCTCGGCGCCAGCACCGTCCTTCTGACGATCATCGGCTTTGCGGTGCTCTACACGACGCTGATCATCATCGAGATGGGCCTGATGCTCAATGCGATCAAGAAGGGCCCCGAGCCCGATGACGAGCCGGAAGCCGAGCTGATCTCCGAAACCCTCGTTCCTGCTGCGGAGTGATTGTCATGATCCTTCACGAACTCATCGACTACGATACCCTGCGGGTCATCTGGTGGCTGCTGCTCGGCATCCTCCTGATCGCCTTTGCCACCACTGGCGGCTTCGACCTCGGCGTCGGAACGCTCCTGCCCTTCGTGGCGAAGACCGATACCGAACGGCGGGTCGCCATCAACAGCATCGGCGCCACCTGGGAAGGCAACCAGGTCTGGCTGATCCTCGGCGGCGGCGCCATCTTCGCCGCCTGGCCGCCGCTTTACGCGGTCTCCTTCTCGGGCTTCTACCTGGCGATGTTCGCGATCCTCTTCGCGCTCATCCTGCGTCCGGTCGGGTTCAAGTACCGCTCGAAGCGCGACAGTGCGCGTTGGCGCAGCAACTGGGACTGGGCGCTGTTCATCGGCGGCTTCGTTCCGGCGCTGATCTTCGGCGTTGCCGTCGGCAACGTGTTGCAGGGCGTGCCGTTCCGCTTCGCCGACGACATGCGGATCTTCTACGAAGGTTCGTTCTTTGGGCTGCTGAACCCCTACGCGCTGCTCTGCGGATTGCTGTCGGTGGCGATGCTCGTCATGCATGGCGCAGCATGGCTGATCCTGAAGACCAGCGGACCGGTCGCCGAACGGGCCCGGACCTATGGCAGCCTTGCCGCCTTCGCCGCCATCCTGCTCTTTGCGCTCGGCGGCATTTTCCTCGCAGCCGGCGTCGATGGCTACCGCATCACCAGCGACATCAGCCCGGTCGGCCCCTCCAATCCGCTCTTCAAGACGGCGGAACATGCCGGCACCTGGTTTGCCAATTACGGCACCTATCCGTGGCTGCTGATCGCACCGGCCTGTGGCTTTGCCGGAGCGGCCCTTGCCCTGCTCAGCATGCGGGTTCGGCTGGAGGTCACCACGCTGCTCTTCAGCAAACTGTCGATCTTCGGCATCATCTCGACGGTCGGCGTCTCGATGTTCCCGTTCATTCTGCCGTCCTCTCTCGACCCGCGGTCGAGCCTGACGGTCTGGGATGCATCGTCGAGCCATCTGACGCTGTTCATCATGCTCGTCGTCACGGCAATCTTCCTGCCGATCATCTTTCTCTACACCGCCTGGGTCTACAAGGTGCTGTGGGGCAAGGTGGACGAGAAAGCCATCACCGACAAAAGCGGCCACGCCTATTAAAGGAGAAAGACGATGTGGTACTTCGCATGGATCCTCGGCCTGCCGCTCGCAGCCGCCTTCGCCGTCCTCAACGCCATGTGGTACGAGCTGATGGACGATGAAGCCAAGAAGAAGAAATCCTGAGCTTCACGAATTGAGACGATGCCGGGCGCGATGATTGCGCCCGGCATCCCGCAAACCTGGCACAAGCCTTGCTTCATATTCTTCAGGCGGAATATGCCCGCCTGAAGAAGAGGGGTAGCATGGTGTCAGTCACGGATATGATCGGTGCAACGTGGCGTCTCGAGGATGCGATCCGGGATGTGATCGCTGAAAACCTGAATTTCTCCAGCAATTCCAGACCGATGAGGAACAAGGCGCGCCTGCTGCCTCACCTTCTCGTGCAGAAATATCCGCAGCTGTCGGATATCGAGCATGAGCTGCGCGGCGTCTTCGAGACCTGCCGCATCGCGATTGACCATAAATCCATCAGTCCGGTCGTTGCGAAGGCAGCCATTGCGATCGCCGACGAATATCGCGAGCTGATCATCAAGCTCAAACATTAGGCGATAGCCTGCCCGCGCATTTCCGGCGTGGGACTGGCAGGACACACATCCGGGACATTTGCGTGGACCCGGATGATTGCCGGTTGACGTAACGTTTTGCGGGCTCTAGTTCGGCTTCCGAACATCGGGGGACGTTTTTCATGGAAATCTTTACTGCCGCGGGGCTGACTGCGCTTATGCAGGTCATCGCGATCGATCTCGTGCTTGCCGGCGACAACGCCGTCGTTATCGGCCTTGCCGCCGCCGGCCTTCCGGCCGATCAGCGCAAGAAGGCTATTCTGGTCGGTATTCTGGCCGCAACCGTTCTGCGTATCATCTTCGCTTCGATCACCGTTCAGCTGCTCGCCATCGTCGGCCTGCTGCTCGCCGGTGGCCTGCTGCTGCTCTGGGTCTGCTGGAAGATGTGGCGCGAGCTGCGTTCGCAGCACGGTGCGGAAGGCGAAGACGCGCTCGAGGGCGCCGAAGGCAAGCCGAAGAAGACGTTCTGGCAGGCCGCCAGCCAGATCGTCATCGCCGACGTTTCGATGTCGCTCGACAACGTGCTGGCTGTCGCCGGTGCCGCCCGCGAACACCCGACGGTCCTCGTCGCCGGTCTCGCCCTGTCGATCGCCATGATGGGTATTGCCGCAAACTTCATCGCACGCCTGCTCACCAAGCACCGCTGGATCGCCTATGTCGGTCTGGCAATCATCCTCTATGTCGCGCTCGACATGATGTATCGCGGCGCACTTGAGGTCTGGCCCTATCTGGCCGGCTGATCGGCTTTTCTGAAAAGAGAAATCAGGCGGATCGGCGAAAGCCGGTCCGCCTTTTGCTTTTCCCAGTAGCTGCCGACGCGCATGCACTGCCGGTCATATTGCAGCTCGTCCTTCAGATATTCGCGGATCGCCACGGCTTCCGCCTTCTCGCAGCCAACCCAAATGAAGGTGGGCGCGGCGCATTGCGGCGCCAGTGAGCGGATCAGCTGCTGAATACCGCCCATCGTGCCGGCCGCAGCACCGTTGCGATGCAGCCAGATGGCCTCGATATCGGCCGCCGATGAGATCGGCTGCTCTTCGGCCGCGCTGTCAACCTCGCCGAAGAAGCGGACCTTGGTTCCGGCCGGTGCCGCTTCGGCAATGCGCAGCATGGCAGGCAATGCCGTTTCGTCTCCGGCAAGGATAAGATCGGTCGCCTCGGGCATCCAGCCACCGCCCGGTCCCATGATACCAATCAAGTCGCCAGCGGCCGCCGTCGCCCCGAAGGTGGCGCCGGGCATGGTTTCGCCCTCGTGCAGCACGAAATCGATATCGACCTCACCGCGCTCCAGATCGACCTTGCGGATCGTGTAGATGCGGACTGCGGTGATCTTCTCGTCCGGCCATTGAATGCGGCCGTCGTCGCCGACAGTGGGCCAGACCGGCGCCTCACCATTCTGCGGCAACAGCAGGCGCACATGCAGACCACCCTGCTGGAAATCCTGAACATTGGCGCAGGAGAAGGTGACCCGGCGCATATGCGGCGTGACATTGCGGGCACCCGCTACCGTCGCCAGCCGCATATTGCCCGGCAGCGCCGGCTTCGGCTTTTCCGACCACGTCAGCTCGAATTTCTTCTCACCAGCGAAATGGAAGAGGTGCTCGGCGAGCACGGTGCGGATCATCGTCAGCTCGTCCTCGCTGTTCGAGGCGAGCTCGATTGTCAGCGTCTCGCCGGCGATGCGAATATCGGCTGCGCCGATCTCATGCTCGAGATGCACGGTTTCCCCGTTGCGGGTCACCGACGCATGCTCGGCGAAATGCTCGGCGATCTCTTCCAGCATATGCCTGGCATCCGGTGGAATTGCCGTACCCGAAAGCCGGAATTGCGCCGTCATGCCGCTTCCTTTCGCGTCAGGAGCCAGATGAGATAGGGGCCGCCGATCAGCGCCGCGAAGAGGCCGACCGGGACCTGATAGGGATAGATCACCACGCGCGAGAGCCAGTCGGCCACGACAAGCACGCCTGCGCCAAGCAGGATCGCGGCGGCAAGCTGCTGGCCCGGCCGGTGGAAGCCGGTGAGCCGCGCCAGATGCGGTGCGATGAGGCCGGTGAGGCTGAGCGGCCCGACGAGGAAGGAGGCGACCGCTGTCATCAGCGCCGCGATCATCGCCAGCAACAGACGGCTGGCGCCGACAGGCAGGCCGAGGCTGCGCGCCGAGGGACCGCCGAGTGGCAGGATGGTGAGCCAGCGGCTGAGGAAAGGCAGCGGTGCGGCGAGAACGGCGAGCGAGATCACTGCCGTCCAGGCTTCAAAGCCGCCGGCACGGTTGGTCGAGCCGGTGAGCCAGGTCAGCAGCACGTAGCCGCGCATGTCGCCCTGCGCCAGCACCATCGAGACGATCGCCATCGAGAAGGCGCCGATGGCGATACCGGCAAGCAATAGTCGCTCGGGCGCGAACTGGGCGCGAGCGGCGATGGCGATCATGATCAGGAAGGCGACGAGCGCGCCGATTGCCATCGACGCCAGCATGACGAAGGGCGGTGGGAAGCCGAAGATGAAAAGCGCAACCGTCAGCCCCGCGCCACCGCCGGTGCTGACGCCGAGCACTTCCGGGCTGGCGATCGGATTGCCGGTCACCCGCTGCATGATGAAGCCGGCGGCCGCCAGCATCGCGCCCGCACCGGCGGCAACGATGGTGCGCGGCAGGCGAAGCGGCAGCAGATCGGTAAATAGCGTACCGGTGGCGATATGCCAGCCGTCGTCGGCCGGTGCCGTGGTCAGCACCAGGGCGACGACAAGGGCAAGCGCCAATAGTAGCATGAGGAACACCCGGCCAGGGCTTTGAAGACGCCTGATCGCCACGGTCGTCTGCGCCGTGACCGACGCGAAGGAGTGGACGCGTGGCAGGAGATAAAGCAACAGCGGGCCGCCGAGCAGCGCGGTTGCGGCGCCCGCGGGAGCAAGATCGGTAAAGCCCGGACCAAGAAGCTGCGTCACGCAATCGGTGAAGAACAGCAGCGCAGCGCCGGTCAGCGGCGCGGCAATCACCAGCTGTCGGGTGGTGCGCGCACCGGCAAAGCGGGCGATTGCCGGCGCTGCAAGGCCGAGAAAGCCGATAATGCCGACCTCTGCGGTGACCGAAGCCGAGAGCCAGACGGCGAGCAGCAGCACGGCGAGGCGGGTCGTATGCAGGGCGACACCAAGGCTTTTCGCACCAGCATCGTCGAGCGACAGCACCTGCAGCGGCCGCAGCAGAAGAACGGAAACGGCGAAGCCCACGAGCAGCCGCGGCGCCAGCGATATCACCGCATGCCAATCCTGCTGGCTGAGCGAACCCGCGCCCCAGATGAAGATCGACATGGCATATTCGCCGCGGGCGAGAATGAGGGTGACGCTGAGCGCCGAGGCAATCAAGGTCACGATCATGCCCGACAGGGCGACGGTTACGGGATCGAGGCTGCGCCGCCAGCTGAGCGCCAGCACGATCGCCACGGCCACAAGCCCGCCCGCAAACGCCACCAGCTCGCGCGAAAGCCCGAGCAGCAGCGGCGAAACGCTGATGCCGATGGTCATGGCAAGCTGCGCGCCGGACGCGATTCCGAGCGTCGAGGCATCGGCGATCGGATTGCGCAGGACGCGCTGCAGCAGGAAGCCGGAGAGACCGAGTGCGGCGCCGGCGATCAGCGAAAGTGCTGCGCGCGGCATCATGCTCTGCCATAGCAGCACCGCATCGAGCGCCGCCTGTCCTTCCGGCAGACGCGGCCGGAAGGCGACGAGCAGGGCAAAGACGAAGGCGCAGGCAGCGAAGGACGCAGCTATACCAAGCAGCGTGCGGTTCGGGCGGCCACCGGCCACCCGGCGGCTAACCATTCCATGCATCGGTGAGCCCCTTCGCAAGCAGATCGGCAAAGCGCGACGCCGCAGGCAAGGCGCCATAAGGATTGATGGAGCCAAGTGTCAGCACCCGGCCTTCGCGGACGACGGGAAGCGCCTGCCAGAAGGCACCGCTCTGCAGCGTCACCATCGCATCCGGCGGATGCGGCGGGATGAAGACGATCCAGGTGTCCGGCATCGATGCCAGCGTCTCGATGCCGATCGGCGCCATCGCCGTATAGCTCGTCTTGCCCTGCCAGGCGTTTTTCAGCCCGGTACGGGCCAACACTTCGCCGAACATGCTGTCGCTGCCGAAGACGCGGTAGTGGCGCGCATCGCCGAGATTGATCGGCAGGATCGTGCGGCCGTCGCCTGCTGCAAACAGCGTCCGGTATCTATCGAGCCTGGCCATAAGATCGTCCGCATAGCGCTTGCCGCTATCGAGCTCCAGCTCGCCTGCCATCGCCAGCGTCACATCCTGCGCACGTTGGAAGGGACTATCGCCCATGCGATAGATCGCATGTGTCTTCACCGGCGCGATCCGGCTCATCAGGCCATCGGCCCAGCTGTAGAAATTGGAATTGAAGATCAGGTCCGGCCTGGCAAAGCGCAGCACTTCGAAATTCGGCGTGCCCCGGAGCCCGAGATCGGCAACGCCCTCGGGCACCGCGGGTTCGACGGCGATCTGCCGGTAGCCGCGCAGCTCGCTTCCCGCCACCACATTGGCGCCGATCGCCAGCAGCGTTTCCAGCAGAGCCCAATCGAGTGCGGCCGCGCGCGGCACCGCGGCGGCCTTCAGTACCGAGGGGGCGGCGAGAACCGCCGACATCGCCAGGAAGTTGCGCCGCGTCAGAGCTTGCATCGGCATCACAGCAGATAGCTGACCGGCTCGCCGCGTGCCGGGTGGGTGAAGACGCCCATGCCGACGCCGAAGATCGACTGAAGCCGGTCGGCCTGCATGATCTCTTCAGGCTTGCCTTGCGCGGTGATCCGGCCGCGGTTGAGCGCGATGATCTCGTCGCAATGGCGGGCCGCCAGATTGATATCGTGGAGAACGATGACGACGGTCAGCCCACGCTCATGGCTGAGCGATTCCACCAGCGACAGCATGGAGGCCTGATGCGCGAGATCCAGCGCCGAGGTTGGCTCGTCCAGCAAAAGACAGCTGGCATTCTGCGCCAGCATCATGGCAATCCACGCCCGCTGGCGCTCGCCGCCGGACATGTTGGCAACCGGACGCGCGGCGAATTCTTCGAGACTCGTGCGGGCGATAGCATCATCGACCAGATCGTGATCGGCCTTGCCGAAGCGGCCAAGCGTGCCGTGCCAGGGAAAGCGCCCCAGCGCCACCAGCTCGCGCACCGTCATGCCGTCGGTCCCCGGAGTGAACTGCGGCATATAGGCGATCTTGCGGGCAAATTCCCGCGCGCCCCAGGCGGCCACGTTCCTGCCTTGGAGTTCCAATGCCCCGCCGGTTGCCGCATGCTGGCGGGCGATGATCTTCATCAGCGTGCTCTTGCCCGACCCATTCGGCCCGACCAGCCCATAGATCCGCCCGCTCTCCAGTGTCAGATCGATGCCCGAGAGGATGGTGCGCTCACCTGCAGAAAAGCGGACATCCGACATTTTCAGAAATGGCGTGGACATGAAACGAGCTCCTGAAACAGCTGCGGGAGGGGCACCGCCCTCCCGCCATTTTGCTTGGTGCAAAACTTTACTACGATTGTCAACTTACCATTTTTTGCTGAGCTTGAAGGTGATGGTGCGGGCGTCGCCGTAGCCGCAAACGCCGAGGCCACCGCAACCGCTTACATATTCTTTGTCGAACAGATTGGTGACGTTGACCGATGCGCCCCAGTTGTCGCGATCGTAACGCAATGCAGCGTCGAAGATCGCGGCTCCCGGGACCTTCTTGGTATTGGCTTCATCCGCCCACGACCAACCCTGATAGCGCACGCCGGCGCCGAGGCTGACACCCTCAAGAGGTCCTGCCGTCACGGCGTAGTCCAACCAAAGTGAAGCCATGACCTTCGGCACGATAAAGGGCGATTTACCCACCAGCGACAGGTTGGCCTCGTTCTCAGTGACTTCCATATCGGTATAGGAAGCCGCACCGAGCAGTTTCCAATTGTCGTCGAGGTTGATCTTCGCTTCCAGTTCGGCACCACGGGAGACGACTTCGCCGAGCTGGCTCTGCTTGAAATCCGGATACGTCACAGTGTTGTTGCGCTTGGTGATGTGGAAGACAGAGGCCGTGATCGAGCCGTCCATAAAGGTCGGCTCATACTTGACGCCACCTTCGAATTGCTGGCCTTCCGCCGGTTTCAGGGCACCGGAAATGCCGGTACCGATCTGTGGATTGAAGAATGTGGCGGCGCTGACATACGGTGTGAGACCGTTATCGAACTCGTAGGCCAGACCGGCCCGGCCGCTGGCCGCGGTATCGGTGGTCGCATATGTGGTCCCCACGACTGCATCGGCATCGGTGTCCACATAATCGAAGCGGCCGTTAAGTGTCATCAGCCAGCCGTCGCCGAAGTGGATCTGGTCCTGAGCATAGAGGCCCAACTGCTGTTGCGTCACGACCTGATCGATCTGGACGTCGTTCACCGGTTGCGGCAGGCCATAGACTGGGTCCCAAGGGTCGATAGGGCTTGCAGCCGCCGGCCATGTCGGCCACTTCTGAACGTGGTCGAGGCGATAATATTTGTAGTCTAGACCGGCCATGAAATTGTGCTGCGTGCCGCCAAGATCGAATTCGCGCTCCGCACGATTGTCGATTGAAAGGGTGTCGGCCACAGAGTCACCTTCGAAGCCGACACGATACAGCGTGTCGGTACCGGCGACATATCCATAGGGATATGGCCCCTTCTCATGCTTGTCGAGATGGCCGTACCGGAGGTTCTGGGAAACCTTCCAGCCGTTGTCGAACTCGTGCTCGAACTCGTAGCCAAACATCTGCTGCGTGTAGTTGCCCGCATCGATATCGGGCTCGCCGAGAAAGGTCTTTCGATCGATCTTTCTTCCGTTCCTATCGACCACGGTTCCTTCGTAAGGAAGAAACCCGTTGCTGCTGTGAACCTGATCCAAGGCACCCGCGTATGCCCAGACGGTAAAATTCGTCTCTGCGTCGGGAGAAACCGTCAACTGAGGCATGATGAAACCACGAAAATCGTGGGTGAAATCGACATAGTTGTCTCCACCGGCGACCTTACCCGTGAGCCGGTAGGTCATGGCGTCGCTCGAGCCGACCTTGTCGGAGACATCAAAACCGGTAAACGCGTTGCCGTTACTATTGATGCCGATCTCCGTGTAATAGAGAGGCTCATCTGTGGGACGCTTGCGGACGAGATTGACAACCCCGCCAGGGTTGGCGCCGCCAAGCAAGACCGAAGCGGGGCCCTTCAAAACCTCTACGCGCTCAAGCATGAACGGATCGATCTGGAAACCGCCGAAGCCGTAGCTGAAGAGGGACAGATTATCCATGAAGACGCCCGTCTGCGTGGCGTCGAAACCGCGGATGTAAAACCAATCGGTATCAGCGTCATTGCCGTAGGGCTGCGTTGTCACGCCCGGCGTATAGCGTAGAGCCTCGTCCACCTTGTTGACGACACCACGATCGTCCATTTCCTGCGTTCCGATCACCGACACAGACTGCGGAATCTCGTTGATCGGCGTATCGCTTTTCGACCCCGTCGCCGACCGCTTCGCCACATATCCCTTGACCGGGCTGGTCGCCGTCGCCTCGGAATTTGCCGCTCCGGCCTGCCCCTGGATGGTGATCGGCGCCAATGCCGTCGCGTCCTGGGCCTGCGCCGGCATGGCGGCTACGAGGCCGATGGCGGCGGCGCCGGTCAGAAGGTTGGTCTTGAAGATGAGAGCCTTGGTCTGCCCACGCATTGTCTTACCCCACTCGCGCCGCGCAAACCCCAAAGTCACCCGGCTAAACAGCTTGTTGATAAGATGAGCGTTTAACTCAAATTTAACGGGTTGGATTGTCGCGATCCGGGGAATTTGAACGTTCTTGGGCAAATTTCCGCACTTTAAACAAATGCTCGTGAGGCGTGGTTTTCAGGCAACGTGAGCCTTCTTCCACAGCGCCGGGGTGGCGCCAGTCGTCTTGCGGAAGACGCGGGTGAAATGGGCCTGGTCGGAGAAGCCGGTATCGGCGGCAATCGCCGGAAGACTGAAATCGCCCCGCAGAAGCAGACGCTTGGCTTTTTCGACACGGGCATTGGTCTGCCACTGATGGGGCGCGATCCCGGTCGAGGCCTTGAAGGCGTGGCTGAAATGCGATTGCGACAACCCGGTCAGGTTTGCAAGCTCCTCGAGCCTGATGTTGCGAAGGCAATTCTGTTCAATGAAATCGGTGGTGCGGCGAAGCTGCCAGGTGGCCAGCTTGCTGCGCTTGCGCGGCTGCGCCTTGGTCAGCTTCAATACGTCGATGATCAGCGACAGGCACAGGCCATCGCCATAGAGATCGTGTAGCGGCTGCGGGTTCAGGCATTCAGCACCGATCAGATTGGCAAGCGCCATCACCCGCTCGTCGTGAAACAGCAGCCGGGCATCGGCAAGCCGTGACGGGTCGATATCTTCCATCAGCCGCCGTCCGACGATGTCGGCATCGAAATGGATATCGAGATGGCGGACGAACTGGACATCGACGAGATCGGCCCAAAGTTCCATCCCGGCGGGCACATAGGAGATCGGCCGGCGCACGGTGTCCTGGACGGCTCCTGCGCTCTTCGGTGTCAGCTTGACGCGTGAATCGCCGGGGCCGCGCATGTCGAGCAGAATGAAAAGCCGCGGATCGTGGGCGACATAATAGCCACCGGCATAGGGCGCGCACTCGACATCCCAGACATCGGCGACGATGCCATTCCAGCTCCGCCGGTTCATGCCGCCAACCACGGAGAAGCCTTCGATCCTGTTCTGCATGCGCGGTTGAAAGGTCATGGGGACGCCGGAAAATAAACCTTCATTTTATAATCAAGTTTTCTCCTAGCGAATATATGCCGGATTAGCAACATGCTTTCGCTGCAGCGCACAAGCGATCGTGAAACGCCGCCTCTTCATTTCCGCGCGCCGCTGTTCTAGCATTTGCGCCATGAGCCTCGAATCCGTCCGCGCCTTCTTCAGCGCCCATGCACCCGATATCGATATCATCGAAACCGAAGCCAGTTCTTCGACGGTGACGCTTGCGGCCGAAGCCCATGGGGTCGAGCCCGCGCAGATCGCCAAGACAATCTGCCTGCGGGTCGGCGACGAGGCCATGCTGGTGGTCGCCAGCGGCACGGCGCGGCTGGATAACCGCAAATTCAAGGACACGTTCGGCGGCAAGGGCCGCATGCTCGGGGCCGACGAAGTGCTCGAAATCACCAGCCATCCGGTCGGCGGCGTCTGCCCTTTCGGCCTGCCGTCTCCGCTGCCGGTTTATTGCGATGCGTCGCTCAAACAATTCGCCGAAGTCATACCCGCCGCCGGTTCCCCCAACTCCGCGGTGCGCATTCAAACAGGGCGGCTGGCAGAGCTGACGGCTGCAAAATGGGTCGATGTCTGCCAATAGAACTTTGGCATAACTTCAAATTGCCGAAAGAGCCCCTATATTAGGCTGCAACATGCCGTGGTTGCGCATGAGAGGAGATGAAATGCCGGGTGCCGTTTCGCGTTTTGCCAAGATTGCGGCGATTGCCGTTCTGACGAGCGCTACTGTTTTTGCTGCTTATAGTGAGGCCGAAGCCCGGCGGGCGGGCGGCGGTTTCAGCAGCTTCGGCAGCCGCGGCACACGTACCTTCCAGGCTCCTCCCGCAACCCGCACGGCGCCGGCACCTGCTGCACCCGTCGAGCGCTCCATGACACCCCAGCCGCAGACGACGGCCCCTTCGATGGCGCAGCCCGGCGTGGCGGCGCAGCGCCCCGGCGGCATGTTCGGCGGTTTCGGCCGCTCGATGGTCGGCGGCCTGATCGCCGGTGGTCTGCTCGGCATGATGCTCGGCCATGGTTTCGGCGGCGGCTTCGGCTTCCTCGGCCTGCTGCTGCAGATCGCGCTGATCTTCGGCGCCATCACGCTCGCCATGCGCTTCTTTGCCAATCGCCGCCAGCCGTCCTACGGCTCGGCAGGCGGGCCGTCCTATAGCAACATGTCGTCGAACAATAACAGCTCGTTCCGCATTCCGACGATCGGCTCGGGTGCGGCCGCCGCGGCTCCGCAGCGCAACAACCAGCGCCCCAGCGACGAGATCGGCCTGGCGCAGGCAGACCTCGACCAGTTCGAGGAGCTGCTGACCGAAGTGCAGACCGCCTATGGCGCCGAAGACTACGGCACGCTGCGCAAGCTGACGACACCGGAGGCGATGTCCTATCTGGCGGAAGAACTTGGCGAGAATGCCACAAATGGCGTTCGCAACCGCGTCTCCGACGTGAAGCTGCTGCAGGGCGATATTGCAGAAGCCTGGCGTGAAGACGGCCTCGACTATGCAACGCTTGCCATGCGCTACTCGTCGATCGACGCGATGGTCGAGCGCGACAGCGGCCGCGTCGTCTCCGGCGACGATCAGCGCCCGAGCGAAAGCACCGAAGTCTGGACCTTCGTTCGCAAGAACGGCGCCGACTGGAAGCTTTCCGCTATTCAGGGCACAGAGCAGCGCGCCGCCTGAGCGGCGCGCGTTTTCTTCCTCAGCCCTTGAAGGTGTAGTCGGCGATCGACTGCGCCTTCATCTCGATCGAGAATCCGGGCTTCGACGGCGGCATATAGGCTGCGTTCCTGATATCGCAGGGATCGAGAAAATGTTCGTGCAGGTGGTCGACATATTCGATCACCCGTCCGTCCTTGGTGCCTGATACGGCGATGTAATCGATCATCGACAGGTGCTGGACATATTCGCAGAGCCCGACGCCGCCGGCATGCGGCCAGACCGGCAGGTCAAACTTCGCGGCGATCAACAGCACCGCCAGAACCTCGTTCAATCCCCCCATGCGGCAGGAATCGATCTGCACGATATCGATCGCGCCTTCGGCGATGAACTGCTTGAACATGATGCGGTTCTGGCACATCTCACCGGTCGCGACCTTCACCGGCGCGATCGCCTGGCGGATCTTGCGGTGGCCGGCAACATCGTCGGGGCTGGTCGGCTCCTCGATGAAGAACGGCTTGGCGAAGGCGAGCTTGTTCACCCAGTCGATCGCCTGCGGCACTTCCCAGACCTGGTTGGCGTCGATCATCAGATAGCGGTCCGGCCCCATCACCTCGCGGGCGATCCGCAGGCGGCGGATATCATCCTCAAGATCGCGCCCGACCTTCATCTTCACATGGTTGAAACCGGCATCGATCGCTTCTTGGCAGAGGCGGCGCAGCTTCTCGTCATCGTAACCCAGCCACCCGGCCGAGGTGGTGTAGCAGGCATAGCCCTCGGCCTTCAGCGTGGCGATCCGCTCCGCCTTGCCGGCTTCGGCCTTCTTCAGGATCGCCACCGCCTCGTCGCGCGTCAGCACGTCGGTCAGATAGCGGTAGTCGACGATATTGGCGATCTCTTCGGCCGGGAGTTCAGACACCAGCTGCCAGACGGGCTTGCCTTGCTTCTTTGCCAGCAGATCCCAGAAGGCGTTGACGACAGCGCCGGTTGCCAGATGCATGGCGCCCTTGTCGGGACCGATCCAGCGCAGCTGGCTATCGCCGGTCAGATGCCGCCAGAACTTTCCGGGCGCGGCGCGGAAGGCTTCGAGATCCTGGCCGACGACGAGGTGATCCATCGCCTTGATTGCCATGCAGCAGATGTCGTTGCCGCGGCCGATGGTGAAGGTCAGGCCGTGGCCGTTAAGACCCGGCTCATCGGTATCGAGGATCACGTAAGCGGCGGAATAATCCGGATCCGGGTTCATCGCATCCGAGCCGTCGAGGCTCTGCGAGGTCGGGAAACGGAGATCGAAGACACGAAGGCCGGTGATACGAGTCATGATTTTCCTCCGGATTAAATCGTCCAGCCGCCGTCGATGGCGTAGGCCTGACCTGAGGTATAGGTGGCGCCGGCGAGATAGACGGCGAGTTCCGCGATCTCTTCGGGTGAGCCCAGACGGCCCATCGGCTGGCGCGAAATGAAGGCGGCGCGCGCCGTCTCGTAATCGCCCTGCGCCTTCATGCGATCCTGCAGTGAAGGGCTCTCGACCGTGCCGGGGCAGATGGCGTTGCAGCGGACACCCTGCGCCACATAATCGGCAGCAACAGACTTCGTCAGGCCGATGACGGCGGCCTTGGTGACGCCGTAAGCGAAGCGGTTCGGCACGCCCTTGATGCTGGATGCAACGGAGGCCATGTTGATGATCGAACCGTCCTTGCGCTCCAGCATGCCGGGCAGCACGGCCCGGATGGTGCGGATCATCGCCTTGACGTTGAGATCGAGGGCGAATTCCAGATCACTGTCCTTCATCTCGAGGATCGAACCTGCATGGACAAAACCGGCGCAATTGAAGAGCACGTCGATCTGGCCGATCTCTGAGACCAGCGCATTGACGGCTGCCTCGTCGAGAACATTCAGCTTGTGGATCGCAATCCCGGTTTCGGCCGTCAGCTGCGCCAGTGCATCGGTGTTGATGTCGGTGGCATGCACGGTGGCACCTGCCTGCTGGAAGGCGATCGCCGAGGCGCGGCCGATCCCCTGTCCTGCGGCGGTGATCAGAACGGTCTTGCCGGAAAGTGAAATGGTCATATGTCGAAGCCTCCCTTGATGTCGCGCATGGAAGGAGCGAAGGCGGTCTTCGCCGCTTCCCCGCTCGCATTGTCATATTATCGATAAAAAACAGAACCGGAAAAAGCAATGCCGAAGTTTGCGATTGCTGGCCTTGACAGCAAGGCACGGCGGCCGATCGCGGCAAGCGATTTTTCCTGCGGCTATATATTCTATTAATTTAGACGCCTTATGATTGCGCCTACAAATATCCGTAACCCATTATTTAGACATCATTAAAAGACTTTCGCTTTCCTGATGAACGACCAAACGAACGACAAATTGAGCGCCCGATGAGCGAATATCAGAACCGAGCCGTCGAACTCATGCAAACGCTGATCGGCAACCAATCCACCGCGGACATCAACGACCGCCGCAACGCCTTCATCTTCAGGGCCATCGGGCTCTACCAGGCTCTGGGTGGCGACCCGGAAGCCGTGCAAGGCGTCGTCGAGAAGGTCTATGCCGTCCGCGCGCCGCGGATCGATACCGCCGTCGGCGATCTCATGTACAATCTGGCAGGCGTCGGCCATGCCTCGGATCTCGACATCATCCAGGCTGCCTATAACAAGCTCGATCAGGCCACGCCTTCAGCTGTTCCGCTGAAGCGCGCCCGTACCTGATCTCCGTCGCCGGCCTCAAGCCTTCCCGTAGCCACCACCTGTCGGCGTGGTGACGATGAAGGCTTCGCCGGCTTCCAGCTGCGTGTGGGCACTGCCGATCAACACATCGAGCGCGCCGGAATTCCGGCGCACGGCATTGCGGCCAAGCTCGCCCGGCTCCCCGCCTTCAAGCCCAAAGGGCGCCACGCGGCGGTGGCCGGAGAGGATCGCGAATTCCAGCTTTTCACGTGCCCGGATCGTCCTTTCCGTGCCGTCGCCCGCCGACCATTTTCCGCGGCCGCCGGAACCCTTGCGGATATGGAAATCCTCCAGAACGACAGGGAAGCGCGTCTCCAGAATCTCAGGATCGGTCAGCCGTGAATTGGTCATATGCGTGTGGACGGCGTCCGCGCCGTTGAAGCCCGGGCCAGCGGGCGCACCGGAGCAGATCGTCTCGTAATACTGATAGGTCGCGTTGCCGAAGGTCAGGTTGTTCATCGTGCCCTGCGCCGCCGCCATGGCGCCGACCGCACCGAAGAGGCAGTTGGTGACCGCCTGGCTGACCTCGACATTGCCGGCAACCACAGCCGCCGGATATTCTGGCGTCAGCATCGTGCCCTTGGGAACGATGATGCGGATCGGCCGCAGGCAACCGGCATTCATCGGGATATCGGCCTCGACGAGGACGCGGAAGACGTAGAGCACGGCAGCACGGGTAACCGGCTGTGGCGCGTTGAAATTGTCGGCGCGCTGCGGCGAGGTGCCGGTGAAATCGACGGTCGCCTCGCGCTTTTCCTTGTCGACGGTCACCTTGACGACGATCTTGCAGCCCTGGTCCATCTCATAGCTGAATTCGCCGTCCTTGAGACGGTCGAGCACACGGCGCACGCTCTCGGCGGCATTGTCCTGGACATGGCCCATATAGGCATCGACGACATCCTCGCCGAACAGCGCGATCATCTTGGCGAGCTCGGCGACACCCTTTTCGTTGGCTGCCACCTGCGCCTTCAGATCGTTGACGTTCTGCGCCAGCTGGCGAACCGGATAGCGGGCGCCGGTAAGCAGCGCTGCCAGCTCTTCCTCGCGGAAACGGCCGCGATCGAGGAGCTTGAAATTGTCGATATAGACGCCTTCCTCCTCGATATGGGTCGCGAGCGGCGACATCGATCCCGGAGCAATGCCGCCGATATCGGCATGATGGCCGCGGCTCGCCACCCAGAAGCGGATGCGGCTTCCGTCGTTGTCGAAAACCGGCGTGCAGACCGTCAGGTCGGGCAGATGCGTGCCGCCATTGTAGGGCGCGTTGATCAGGAAGACGTCGCCCGGATGGATGACCGGGTTTTCGCGGATCGCGGTGGCCACCGAAGCATCCATCGAACCCAGATGCACAGGCATATGCGGCGCGTTGGCGACCAGATTGCCCTCGGCGTCAAAGACGGCGCAGGAGAAATCGAGGCGTTCCTTGATATTCACCGAGTAGGCGGTGTTCTGTAGCGTCACGCCCATCTGCTCGGCGATCGACATGAAGAGATTGTTGAAGATCTCCAGCATGACAGGATCAGCCCTGGTGCCGATCGCTGTGCGCTCCGGCAGTGCCTTGATGCGGGTCAAGACGATATGGTCATGAACCGTCAGCTTCGCTTGCCAACCGTCTTCGATAACGATCGTCTGGTTCGGCTCAATGACGATTGCAGGACCTGTTACAGTCTGCCCTGATTGCATCGCGGAGCGGAGAACGACGGCCGCGTCATGCGCTTCGCCCTGCGAATGGAAGCGCGTACGCCGCGCGGACTCAGCCTCCCCGCCAGTGCCCTCCTCTTTGCTAACATCGATCTGCGCCGCCGCACCACCAATCGTCTCCACCTCGATCGCCTCGACCACCAGCGGCTTGTCTTCGGCAACGAAGCCGAAGCGACGCTTGTGCAGCTTTTCGAACTCTGCCCGCAGCCGCACAGCATCGTCGGCGGCAGGAAACAGCGTTTCGACCGAGATCAGCGTATCCGTGCCGGCATAGCGGACATGGGCGCGCGCAATGGTTTCGATGGCAGAAGCCGGAACGCCCTGTGCCTCTAGCTCCGGAGCGCATTCGCGCTGCAGCTCGCCCGATAGCGCTGAGATCGCCGGTGGCGCATCGGCATCGAGCGCAACGCCGAGGGCCTTCTGGCGGGTGGCCCGGATATCGGCGAGGCCCATTCCATAAGCCGAGAGTAGACCGGACATCGGATGCAGCAGGATGCTCTTCATGCCGAGCGCATCGGCCACCAGGCAGGCATGCTGCCCACCGGCACCGCCGAAACAATTCAGCGCATAGCGGGTGACGTCATAACCGCGCTGGACCGAGATCTTTTTGATCGCCTCGACCATATTGGCGACGGCGATACGGATGAAGCCATCGGCCACTTCCTCCGGGCTCCTGCCGTCACCGATCCGGGCTGCCAGTTCGGCGAATTTCGCCCGGACGGTCTTTACGTCGAGCGGCTGATCCTGATCCGGGCCAAAGATCGCCGGGAAGAATTCCGGCAGCAGCTTGCCGGTCATGACATTGGCGTCGGTGACGGCGAGCGGCCCGCCGTTGCGATAGCAGGCAGGGCCCGGATGAGCACCAGCCGAATCCGGACCGACGCGAAAACGGTTGTCCTCGAAATGCAGGATCGACCCGCCGCCAGCGGCCACCGTATGGATCAGCATCATCGGTGCGCGGACGCGGACGCTCGCGACTTCGGTTTCGAAGGCGCGCTCGTATTCGCCGTCGAAATGCGCGACGTCGGTAGAGGTGCCGCCCATGTCGAAACCGATGACACGCGAGAAACCCGCCTGCTCGCCGGTCTTCGCGAGACCAACGACGCCACCAGCCGGACCTGAAAGAATGGCATCCTTGCCCTGGAACATATCGGCCGCCGTCAGGCCGCCCGATGACATCATGAACATGACACGGGCGCCGGTGCGCTTGATGTCGAGTTCATCGGAAACCTGCGCCACATAGCGGCCCAGCACCGGCGAGAGGTAGGCATCGACGACGGTCGTATCGCCACGGCCGACGAGCTTGATCAGCGGCGAGACTTCGTGACTGACCGAAACCTGCTCGAAGCCGATTTCGCGGGCGATGCGCGCGACAGCTGCCTCGTGCGCCGGGAACTTGTACGCATGCATGAAAACGATGGCGAGCGCCCGGTAGCCTTCGGCCCGCAATGCTTCGAGGGCGCGGCGGGCTTCGCCTTCATCGAGATCAAGTTCGACCGTGCCGTCGGCCAGCACGCGTTCGCCGATCTCTGCAACCGTATCGTACAGCGCATCGGGCTTGATGATCTCGGTGGCGAAGATCTTCTTGCGCTCCTGGTAGCCGATGCGCAGCGCATCGCGGAAACCCCTGGTCGTCACCAGCGCCAGCCGCTCACCCTTGCGCTCCAGCAGCGCATTGGTCGCAACCGTCGTGCCCATCCGCACTTCGCCGATCAGCCCGGCCGGGATTGCCTGGCCTGCCGTCAGCCCCAGATGCAGCCGGATGCCGTGGACCGCCGCATCGCGATAGGCGGACGGATTTTCCGAGAGAACCTTGCGCGCATGCAATTCGCCCTCAGGGTCGCGGGCAACGATATCGGTAAAGGTGCCGCCGCGATCGATCCAGAAATCCCAGCGCTTGGCGTTCGTCGCTTGCATAGAACCGTCCTCAAGATGGATTGCGAAATTGCACGTTGATAAAATATCGATAAAATGACGACATATTCTCGTCAAGACAGGAGAACGAAATGGCTGACGGCAAAAACAAGGATATGAGTGCCGAGGCCTTTCCCGGCATGGCCTCGTTCGGGCCGATCGTCTCCTCGGCGCATCTCGCCGAAGGCGGCTCGCCCGCCTTGTCGGAGATCGAATACGGCCTCATCCTCGCCTCGCATGCTTTCGACCGCTGGATCGTCCGCTGCATGGCGGCGGCCGGATTTCCGGGTCTATCGCCGATGGAAATCCTCATCCTTCACTCGATCCGCCACCGCGACCGGGAAAAGAAACTCGCCGATATCTGCCTGGTGCTGGATATCGAGGACACGCATGTGGTCACCTATGCGATCCGCAAGCTCCAGGCCGCAGGCCTCTTAACGACGGGCCGCACCGGCAAAGAAAAGACCGTGAAGATCACCGACAAGGGCGCCGAAGCCTGCAACACCTACGCAGACGTCCGCAGACATCTGCTTGTCGATCCGACCGCCAATGCCCGCCCCGCCGAACAGACGCTGTCCGAAACCGCCGCCATCCTGCGCTTCATCTCGGGCGCTTTCAACCAGGCGGCGCGGGCAGCCGCGACGCTCTAGATAATGGGCCACCGGGCTGCCACCTCAAACGGCCTGACTTCAATATGTCATTAACGTTGTCAAACAATCAGGGATTGCGGCCTCTGCAGAGAAGAGTATTGATTTCAACGGCGCTCTCACCCCGGACGATGGGATATCTCCAAGGTTAGCTCATGCGTGTTCGGATTATCTCCGTGCTGATCCTTGCGACGGCATTTGCATACTTCATGCCGATGGTGATGGAGTTCGGCCGAGCACTTTACGTCGATAATGACTTTGGATTTCCCAGGTCTACCGATTTTACCTTCTTCGGCATCGCGATTATTCTCGGCTTTCCAGCAGCAGCAGGCCTTTGGCTGTGGGATGCAAAGCAGCGCAAGTTACCGCTGCTGATCCTGCCCGCCTGCATCCTCGCATCGGTTGTCGTTGGCTACGCGAACACGGCGTTGGCGTTCCGTACAGCGACAGAACGCTATGATATTCTGACAAGTGATTGCTTCTACACCAACACCCTAGCCGTCAAAGGAAGGAACGGCATCTTCGTTTCTTCGGGTGGACAGACGGCATATCATCCATCCAGCAAGGTTCGATCAATGGTTCCGGTACCGGGCGGAGCGTAGTCCCGTCCCCATTTTAGGGCGGCTGAAGAACGGGCCGGTTGATGGCTTCCTTCGTGTTCGTGCTCGAATACGCAACGGGAAGCAGCCTGTTTAGCGGATACCGCGTTACAAATTCCCGGCACGGGATAAGGCCTTGACAAAGATCCGATGCCTGTATTTTATTCAAGCCTGCGGATTAGGCAGACGAGCCATACCGCATTCACATGACTCCGATAGTCGCTGGGCAGTTTCGCCCCATGACGCCCCATCGATGATGGGCCCGCGTCGTGGGGTTTTTGGTTTTTGGGTTCCGCATGACCGACGCGCTGAAAATCGGCATTCTTTACTCCACCACGGGGCCTTACGGCTCGATGGGGCGGGATGCGCGCGACGGCGCGGAATTCGCGCTGGCGGAAATTTCCGCCGCCCGCCAGGTGAGGATCGAGCCGGTCTTCTTCGACCCGCATGCCGATCTCGCCGCCTATCTGGAAGGCGCCCGCCAGCTGCTGCGCTCCGGCTGCCGCCATATCGTCGGCACAATCACGTCGGCAGCCCGCAAGGAAGTCATCCCGCTGGTCGAAAAGCATGACGGGCTGCTCTGGTACATGTGCCCCTATGAGGGCTTCGAGGCCAACGAGAACGTCATCTATGTCGGCGGCTGCCCGAACCAGCACCTGATCCCGCTATTCGAACACCTGATCCCGCGCTTCGGCACCCGCCCCTATCTCGTCGGCGCCAACTATGTCTGGGGCTGGGAGATGAACCGGCTGGCCCGCGAGCTGATCACCAATGCCGGTGGCGAGGTGCTTGGCGAACGCTACCTGCCGCTGGAGGAAACCGCGGTCGAGCGCATAGTCGCCGATATTGAGCAGCGCCGCCCGAGCTTCATTCTGAACAACCTGATCGGTCCGTCGAGCTACGCTTTCCTTGCCGCGATCGGCAAACTTGCCGAGCGCGATCCGGCTTTCCGCCCGGAAAATTGCCCCGTTGTCAGCTGCGACCTGATGGAATGCGAGCTTGCCGATATCGAGCCTGGCAAAGCAATCGGCCAGCTTTGCGCCGCCTCCTATTTCGACAATCTCTCAACACCCGAAAACCTGTCCTTCAAGATCCGTGTCGCGGCCCGCTATGGCGCGAACCGGCGCATTTCGAGTGTCTTTGCGAGCGCCTATACGGCCGTCAAGCTTTGCGCCGATGCGATCATCGCCGCAGGCAGCGACGAACCGGCCGCCGTGCGCCGCGAACTCTACGACACACAGCGCCCAAGCCTGTTCGGCTCGATTGCCATCGACCGTGAAACCCATCATGCGCCGCTGCCCTTCCATCTCGGCCAGATCAATGCCGAAAATGGCTTCGACGTCGTGGCCTCGCGGCCGCCGCTCGCCGCCGATCCCTATCTGACCGGCCGCAACAAGCCGGCCTCTCCGAAATTACGGGTGGTCTCATGAAAGAAACCCCGAATTTCACCGGCTGGCACGCTGCCATCATCCATCGCGAAGACAGCAACACCGAGAGACTGATCCGTCAGCTCCGGCTTCTCGGCATCCGTACGAGCCTGCAATGGGCGCCGCTTGCGGCGACCGACCTGCCCGATCTCGTCATCGTTGATGCAGACCAGGGCTGGGATGACCTGCTGCCCTGGAAGGATCCGGCAGCGGCCTGCCCCGTCGTCGCCCTTCTCGGCTCCGAAGCGCCGGGCCGCATTGCCTGGGCGCTGGAACAGGGCGCCGGTGCCATCATCGCCAAACCGATCGCCACGTCCGCCGTCTATCCGGCCCTCGTCATGGCCGTCTCCATCCATCAGGAACGCAAGAACAATGCCGAACGGCTGCAATATCTCGAAGAGCGCGTGCGCCTTCGCCCTCTCGTCCATGCCGCAGTGGAAAAGCTGATGGCCGCACACCGGGTCGATGAGGAACGCGCCTACGCTATCCTGCGCGATTGCGCCATGCGCCGCCGGCTGCCGATGGAACAGATCGCCGCCTTTATCGTCGGCGGTGCCGAGCCCCTGCCGGAGGCCGGTTGATGCGCGTGCTGAAAGAAATGCTGCGCCAGCCTGCGGCGCTGTTCGGCCTCGTGGTCGTCCTGCTCGTCGTCGTCATGGCGATCGCCGCGCCGTGGATTGCACCCTTCGACCCTGACAACCAGATGTTCGACGGGCTGTCGCTCGAAGGTGCGCCACTACCGCCCGGCGGGCAGTTCCTGCTCGGCACCGACACGCTCGGCCGAGACCTGTTCTCGCGCCTGCTCTACGGCGCTCGCACCTCGCTGGTCATCGGCCTGGTGGCAAACGGTATCGCGGTGGCGATCGGCCTCTTCGTCGGCATCATCGCCGGCTATGTCAAAGGCTTCGCCAGCAATGTGCTGATGCGCTTTACCGACCTGATGATGGCCTTCCCGGCGCTGCTGCTCGCCATCGTGCTTGCCGCCCTGCTGCGCCCGAGCCTGTGGATCGTTGCGATGGTCATTGCGCTGGTGAACTGGGTTCAGGTCGCCCGTATCGTCTATACCGAGACCCGTGGCCTCTCCGAGCGCGACTTCATCATGGCCGAACGCTCGCTCGGCGCCGGACATATGCGCGTGCTCTTCATGCATATCCTGCCGCATCTGGTGCCGACGGCGATCGTCTGGGGCACGCTCGGCATCGCCACCACGGTGCTGCTCGAAGCGACGCTCTCCTTCCTCGGCATCGGCGTGCAGCCGCCGCAGGCTTCCTGGGGCAACATCATCTTCGAAAGCCAGAGCTACTTCCAGGCCGCTCCCTGGCTGGTGTTCTTCCCCGGTATCGTCATCCTGCTGACCGCGCTGTCCTTCAATCTCGTCGGTGACGCGCTGCGCGATATCCTCGATCCGACGCAGCGGGGGAGAAACTGATGTTCCTCGTTCTCCGCCGCCTCGCCCAGGCGTTTCTGATCCTGCTGGGCGTTGCCGCCATCACATTCGTGCTGCTCTATGCGCTTCCCGCCGATCCGGCGCGGATGATCGCCGGGCGCAGCGCCACGGCACAGACGGTCGCCAACATCCGCCATGAGCTCGGCCTTGACCAGCCGCTGCTCGTGCAGTTCTGGCATTATCTGACCAATCTTCTTTCCGGCAATCTCGGCCGCTCCTATGCGCAAAAGACCGATGTCTGGACGCTGATCGTCGCCCGCCTGCCGGCGACGCTGACGCTGATGCTCGCCGGTATCGTCGTCGAAGTCATCCTCGGCCTAACGCTCGGCACCATCGCCGCCATCCGCCGCGGCGGCTTCGTCGACCGTCTTGTGATGATGGCCTCCTTCGTCGGCGTCTCGGCCCCGCAATTCGTCGTCGCGCTGCTGCTTCTCTACGTCTTCGCCGTCACGCTCGGCTGGTTTCCGATGAGCGGTTACGGCACGCTTGCCCATGTCGTGCTGCCGGCCACCACGCTCGGCGTTCTCGGCGCCGGCTGGTATGCCCGCATGGTCCGCTCGGCGATGATCGACGTGCTCAATCAGGATTATGTCCGCACTGCCCGCGCCAAGGGCCTGTCGTCGCGCCGCATTATCTTCCGCCATGCGCTGCCCAACGCCATCCTGCCGATCATTGCGATGATTGGCATCGATATCGGCCAGTTCATGGGCGGCGTGGTCGTGGTCGAGGCCGTCTTTGGCTGGCCCGGCATCGGCCAGCTCGCCTGGCAGGCGATCCAGCAGGTGGATATTCCGATCATCATGGGCGTGACGCTGACTTCAGCGCTCGCCATCGTCATCGGCAATCTGCTTGCCGACCTCATTGCGCCGGTCATCGACCCGCGTATCCGCACACGTTGACAGCAACCAAAGAAGGGGAACCAATATGTTCAAAAGCTGGCTTCGAATGACAACCATGGCATCGGTGGTGGCGCTGGCGCCGCTCTCGGTCATGGCACAGGATGCACCCAAGCAGGGCGGCGACATTGTCGTCACCTACAAGGACGATATCGCCACCCTCGACCCGGCCATCGGTTACGACTGGGTCAACTGGTCGATGATCAAGAGCCTCTATTCGCGCCTGATGGATTATGAGCCGGGTACGCCGAACCTCGTTCCGTCGCTCGCCGAAAGCTTTACCGTTTCGGATGACGGCCTCACCTACACGTTCAAGCTCCGCAAGGGCGTGAAGTTCTCGAACGGCCGCGAAGTCGTCGCCTCCGACGTCAAGTATTCGATCGAACGCGCCGTCAACCCGAAGACGCAGGGCCCGGGCGCCGGCTTCTTCGGCGCCATCAAGGGCTTCGAGGACGTGACGGGCGGCAAGTCCGAGACGCTTTCCGGCATCGAGACGCCTGATGCAGGCACCGTCGTCTTCACGCTGTCGCGTCCGGACGCCACCTTCCTGCACGTTCTCGCCATCAACTTCGCCTCCGTCGTTCCGAAGGAAGCAGTCGAGGCAGCAGGCGGCGATTTCGGCAAGAAGCCCGTCGGCTCCGGCACCTTCACCCTGAAGGACTGGACGATCGGCCAGAAGCTCGTGTTCGAGCGCAACAAGGACTACTTCGTCAAGGACGTCCCGCATGTCGACAGCTTCACGGTCGAAGTCGGACAGGAGCCGCTCGTGGCACTGCTGCGCCTGCAGAAGGGTGAAGTCGATATCGCTGGCGACGGCATCCCGCCGGCCAAGTTCCTCGAAATCAAGAATTCCGCCGATGGCGCGAAGATGATCGTCGATGGCGCGCAGCTGCACACCGGCTACATCACGCTCAACACCAAGGTGAAGCCGTTCGACAACGTCAAGGTTCGCCAGGCTGTCAACATGGCCGTTAACAAGGACCGCATCACCCGCATCCTGAACGGCCGCGCAACGCCTGCCAACCAGCCGCTGCCGCCGCTGATGCCGGGCTATGACAAGTCCTTCACCGGCTACACCTACGACGTTGCCAAGGCCAAGGCGCTGCTCGCCGAAGCCGGCTTCCCGGATGGTTTCGAAACGACGCTCTACTCCACCAACACCGATCCGCAGCCGCGTATCGCCCAGGCGATACAGCAGGATCTGGCCGCTGTCGGCATCAAGGCTGAAGTCCGTGCGCTGGCACAGGCCAACGTCATCTCGGCCGGTGGCACCGAAGGCGAAGCGCCGATGATCTGGTCGGGCGGCATGGCCTGGATCGCCGACTTCCCGGATCCGTCCAACTTCTACGGCCCGATCCTGGGTTGCTCGGGTGCGGTTGCCGGTGGCTGGAACTGGTCCTGGTATTGCAACAAGGAACTCGATGCCCGCGCTGTTGCGGCAGACTCGATGTCCGACCCGGCCAAGGGTGCTGAACGCACGGCTGCCTGGGGCAAGATCTTCACCGACATCATGGCCGATGCGCCGTGGGTTCCGGTGATCAACGAGCGCCGCGTCGTTGCCAAGTCGCTCCGCATGGGCGGCGCCGACAACGTCTATATCGATCCGACGCGCGTCATCAATTACGACGCGATCTACGTCAACCAATAAGCCCTGACGGGTGAACGCCCTCCCGGCTCCGGCCGGGAGGGCGCCATAAGAACGAGGGAGACACACAAGATGTGCATTGCCTGCACCCACACCATTCACCGCGCCCAGCACAATTTCGGCTGGAACAAGGATTTTGCCCCGGCTGTCGTCGCCAAGCCGGGCGAGACGATCCATTTCGAATGCATGGATTCCTCGGGCGGCCAGCTCGGCCGCGATGCGACCCTCGATACGCTGCGCGATCTCGATTTCGGCAAGATCAACCCGGTTTCCGGCCCTGTCTATGTCGAGGGCGCGAAACCCGGCGATGCGCTGAAGGTGACGCTGCGCAAATTCATTCCGTCGGGCGTTGGCTGGACGGCCAATATTCCGGGCTTCGGCCTGCTCGCCGACCAGTTCAAGGAGCCGGCGCTGCACGTCTGGTCCTATGATGCCAACAGCATGGTTCCGGCGCTCTTCGGCCCCGGCGGCCGCGTGCCGTTGAAGCCCTTTGCCGGTACGATCGGCGTGGCTCCGGCAGAGCCCGGCACCCATTCCGTCGTCCCGCCCCGCCGCGTCGGCGGCAATATGGACATCCGCGACCTGACGGCCGGTGTCACCCTCTACCTGCCGGTAGAAGTCGATGGCGCACTGTTCTCGATCGGCGATACGCACGCCGCCCAAGGCGACGGCGAGGTCTGCGGCACGGCGATCGAAAGCCAGATGAATGTCGAGGCGACGATCGAGCTCGTCAAGGACGCCCGTCTGCAGTCGCCGCGCTTCACCACGACGGAGCCGGTCACCCGCCACCTCGACGGCATGGGCTATGAAGTCACGACCGGTATCGGCCCCGATCTGATGACGGGCGCGCGCGAAGCCGTCATGCGGATGATCGATCTTCTGACGGTCGAACACGGCCTCAACCCTGTCGATGCCTATATGCTCTGCTCCGTCTGCGGCGATCTGCGCATCAGCGAAATCGTCGATATGCCGAACTGGGTGGTTTCCTTCTACTTCCCGAGGATCGTGTTCTCGTGACATTGCCCGCCACTACAGCGCCGGTCCTTTCCGTCCGCAATCTCAGCGTCGATGCACGCACGCCCGAAGGGCTGAAGCCTGTCCTCAGGGACATCAGCTTCAGCCTCTCAAGCGGCGAAACGCTCTGCATCGCTGGCGAATCCGGCTCGGGCAAATCGGTGACTTCGCTCGCCATCATGGGACTGCTGCAGAAGGCGTCGCTGCGCGTCACGTCCGGCAACATCCTGCTTGGCGAGCGTGACCTGCTGACGCTGTCGAACCGCGCCATGCGCAGCGTGCGCGGCGGCGATGTCGCCATGGTGTTCCAGGAGCCGATGACCTCGCTGAACCCGGTGATGTCGATCGGCGCACAGCTGACCGAGGCGATCCGCGAGCACCAGGGCAACGAGAATGCCGAGGCGACGGCGCTGAAGATGCTGGATGCGGTGCAGATCACCGATCCGGCGCGGCGGCTGAAGCAATATCCGCATGAGCTATCCGGCGGCATGCGCCAGCGCGTGATGATCGCCATGGCGCTCTCCTGCCAACCGAAGGTGCTGATCGCCGATGAGCCGACGACGGCGCTCGATGTCACGGTTCAGGCGCAGATCCTGAAGCTGATGCGCGAGTTGAAGGCCGAGTTCGGCACCTCGATCGTGCTCATCACCCATGACATGGGCGTGGTCGCCGAAATGGCCGATCGCGTGCTGATCATGCAGAACGGCCGGATCGTCGAGGAAGGCCCATCGCTCGCGATCTTCAACCGTCCCCAGGAAGACTACACCAAGCAGCTGCTCGCCGCCGTGCCGCGCCTCGGCGCACTTGCCGGCACCGATGGCCCGCCGCGGGTGACGCCACGCAAGATCGAGCCCGAGCGGACCGGTGCTGCACCCGTGATCGCCGTTCGCGATCTCGACGTCCACTACGGCAGCCCGGTCGGCCGGTTCTTCAAGGGCAAGCCGCAGGTGCAGGCCGTCAGCGGCGTTTCCTTCGGCCTGATGCCCGGCCAGACCCTCGGTCTCGTCGGTGAAAGCGGGTCCGGCAAGTCGACGACGGGCAAGGCCGTGCTCGGCCTCATTCCCTTCACCGGCAGCGTGCTGATCGACGGCCAGAACATTGCCGGCCTGACGCAGCGCCAAATGCGCCCGGTTCGCCGCTCGGCGCAGATGATCTTCCAGGATCCCTATGCCTCGCTCGACAGCCGCATGGCCGTCGGCCCCGCCATCGCCGAACCGATGCTCATCCACGGCATCGGCAACAAGAGCGAGCGGCAGGATCGTGTCGCCGAACTGCTGCGCCGCGTCGGCCTGACGCCGGATGCGGCAACCCGCTATCCGCACGAATTCTCGGGCGGCCAGCGCCAGCGCATCTGCATCGCCCGTGCACTTGCCGTTGGCCCGAAGGTGATTGTTGCCGATGAAAGCGTGGCAGCACTCGACGTTTCCGTCCGCGCCAAGGTACTCGATCTGATGCTGGAACTGCAGGAGACGATGGGCCTTGCCTATCTCTTCATCTCGCATGACATGGCGGTGATCGAGCGCATGTCGCATCACGTCGCCGTCATGCGCGGCGGCAAGATCGTCGAGACGGGAACGCGGCGGGAAATCTTCGAGAATCCGAAGGACGACTATACCAAGGCGCTGATCGCCGCGGTGCCGATCCCGGATCCCGAGGTCTATCAGAAGCGGGCGCAGGCGCTCGCTTGAAAACCCGCCGGGGCCGCAAAGCCCCGGCGTTTCTTTTTGATGCTTACTGACGCGAGGTCAGATCGTCAGGCAGTTCGGCATTGTGGAACTGGCGATAGATATCGCGCAGCACCTTGTTGTCGAAATTGGTCTTCACCCAACCATCGAGCCAGCCCTTCAGCGCCGTTTCGCCCTTGGGTATACCGATGCCGAGGTTGGTTTCCTTCTGGGTGAACTTTATCTGCAGCGGATTGGCGGTCATCTTCTTGTTGATGCCGTTGATGACCGCAGACTGGCTGGAGAGGATATCGACCTGGCCGGAGACGACGGAGGTGATCAGCGTTGCATCGTCTTCGAAGCGAACGATATCGGCACCCTTGGCCTTGGCGGTGATGTCCTGGTCGTTGGTGGTGGCGCGCGTAACGCCGATGCGCTTGCCGTCGAGATCGGCATAGTCCTTGATCGCGGCGTCAGCCGGACCGGCAACGACGAGCGCCAGCGTCGCGTAGGGAACCGAGTAATCGATCGCCTTCTTGCGCTCTTCGGTGATGCCAAGCGAAGAGACGACCATGTCGGCCTTGCCCGTCTGCACCGAGGGAACGCGGGCAGCGTTGGTGATTTCCACCAGTTCCAGCTCGACGCCGAGATCCTTGGCGATCAGCTTTGCGGTTTCGACGTCGGAGCCTGTCGGCTTCAGATTTTCGTCGACGAAGGAATATTCCGGAATGCCCATCGCAACCGCGATGCGCACTTTTCCGGCCTTCTTGATATTGTCGAGCACGTCGGCATTGGCGGCCGATGCGAAGGCCAGCAGGCTTGCGCCTGCGATGAGTGCCAGTTTCGAAATCATTGTCGTCGGCATATGAGTCTCCTCTCTCGTTTACCCGACCCTGCGCGCATGCGTGCAGGTACTCCTCCTTGAATTCAGAGCTCTTCGGCCATGAATTCCTTCAGTTCCGGCGTCTGGGGATTGGAAAGGATGTCTGCCCCTCCCGTCTCCCAGACCTTGCCGGTATGCATGTAGATGACGCGGTTGGCGGCGCGTTTGGCGAAGCCCATCTCGTGGGTGACGACGATCATCGTCATGCCGCCGCGGGCGAGATCTTCCATCACGCGCAGCACTTCGCCCGTCAGCTTCGGATCGAGCGCCGAGGTCACCTCGTCGAACAGCATCACCTTCGGCTGCATGGCGAGCGAGCGGGCGATCGCCACGCGCTGCTGCTGTCCGCCGGAAAGCTGTTCCGGATAATTGTCGATCTTTTCCGACAGGCCGACCTTGGCGAGAACCTCTGTGGCGATCTCGCGGGCCTGATCCTTGCGCATCGACTTCACGCGGCGCAGCGCCAGCATGATGTTTTCGGCGACCGTCATATGCGGGAAGAGATTGTAGCTCTGGAACACCATGCCGATATCCCGGCGCAGCGAGCGCAGATCGAGCTTCGGATCCTCGACCCGGTGGCCGCAGACCTCGATCGTGCCGTCCTGGATTGTCTCCAGCCGGTTGATGCAGCGCAGCGCCGTGCTCTTGCCCGAACCGGACTGGCCGATCAGCGCCACGACTTCGCCGGCGTTGATTTCGAAGGAGACGCCCTTCAGCACCTCCAGGGCGCCGAAGCGCTTGACGACATTGGTGAGTTTAACGGCGGCCGACATTGAGTTTCCTCTCAAGCGAACGGCTCCAGACCGACAGCGGATAGCAGACGCAGAAGTAGAAGAGCGCTGCGACGCCGAAGACCAGGAACGGCTGGAACAGGGAGTTGTTGATGACCTGCGCCGCACGCGTCAGCTCCAGGAAGCCGACGACGGACGCAAGCGACGTGTTCTTGACGAGCTGCACGAGGAAGCCGACCGTCGGCGGCGTGGCGATCTTCAGCGCCTGCGGCAGGATGACGTCGCGCAGCGCCTGCCAGCGGGTGAGGCCCAGGCACTCGGCAGCTTCGAACTGGGTCTTGGCGATCGATTCCACCGACCCGCGCCAGATCTCGCCGAGATAGGAGCTCGAATAGACCATCATGCCGAGACCGGCGGCAACCAGCGGCGGCACCGAGATGCCGAAGACGCCGAGACCGAAATAGAGCAGGAACATCTGGATCAAGAGCGGCGTGCCCTGGACGATCTGGATGTAGACGAGAGCGGTGCGCCGCAGCCAGCGGAAACGCGAGATGCGCGCCAGCATGACGAAGAAGCCGGCGATGCCGCCGAGGATGAAGGCGAGCGCGGACAGCACGATCGTCCAGAGCAGGCCATCCAGCAGGTAGATCAGATGATTGGTCGAGAAAGCGCCGAGCATCGTCACCTCACACGCCGAGCCCGAGCCGGCGGCGGCGCGGGAATGCAATGAGGCCGAGCCCGAAGAAGGCGGCACGCATCAGATAGGTGATGGCGATATAGAGAAGCGCCACGACGAAATAGGTCTCGAGCGAACGAAAAGTGTTCGACTGGATGTTGTTGGCGACACCGGTCAGTTCCTCGGCCGAAATCTGCGAGCAGATCGAGGTCGACAGCATCATCAGGATGAACTGGCTGGACAACGCCGGATAGACGCGCTCGATCGCCGGCAGGAGGATGATGTCGCGATAGATCTGCAGTTTCGAAAGGCCAAGCGCTTCGGCCGCCTCGATCTGGCTCGGATGGATGGAATCCATCCCGGCGCGAATGATCTCGGCCGTATAGGCGCCGACATTGATCACCATCGCGAAGACGGAGGCGGCAAGGATGGGCAGGCGGAAGCCGATGGACGACAGCCCGAAGAAGATGAAGAAGATCTGCACGATGAACGGCGTATTGCGCACCGCTTCGATGTAGATGCCCACGACCGTGCGCAGTAGCGGCACATCGGACCGGCGCGCGATGGCGCAGGCGATGCCGATCGCAAGCCCGATGATCACCGAGAACACGGTAATCTCGATCGTCGTCAGCGCGCCCGACAGGAAATCCTGCCAATAGGGCATCAGCGCCGCAAAATCGAACTGGTACTGCATGTCTCCTCCAGACGCGGCCCGCGAGCGGGCGCGAATTCACTCATTCGTTCAGCGCGCCAGCCAGCCGCCATCGACGGGGATCACGGTGCCATGGACATAGTCGGATGCGGCCGATGCCAGGAACACGGCGGCCCCGCCAAGCTCAGCCGGCGTTCCCCAGCGGCCCGCCGGTATACGCGCAAGGATCGCAGCGCTGCGATCCGGATCGTCGCGCAGCGCCGTGGTGTTGTTGGTGACGAAATAGCCGGGCGCGATCGCATTGACGTTGACGCCCTTGCCCGCCCATTCGCAGGCGAGCAGCCGGGTAATGCCGGCAAGCCCGCTTTTCGAAGCGGTGTAGGACGGGATGCGGATGCCGCCCTGGAAGGAAAGCAGCGACGCGATGTTGACGATCTTGCCGCGGCCCTTCTCGATCATGTGGCGGCCGGCTGCCTGCGACAGGAAGAAGCCGGTCTTCAGATTGGTGTCGATGACCGCATCCCAGTCTTCCTCGGTGAAATCCACTGCATCGGCGCGGCGGATGATCCCGGCATTGTTGACCAGAATATCGAGGCCGCCGAATGTCGAGACCGTCTCCGAGACGATATCCTTGACCGGCGCGATGCTGCCAAGATCGGCCTTGATGGGGTGGAAGCGGACGCCCGCCTTGCTGACCAGCGCCTCGGTCTCGTCCATCGACGAGCGGCCGACGGCGACGATTGTGGCACCGGCCTCGGCCAGCGCCAGCGCGATACCCTGGCCGATGCCTGTGTTGGCGCCGGTGACGACGGCGGTGCGGCCGGAGAGGTCGAAGGGATTGGCCATCGTCCTACCTCAGATCCGCAATGGCGATATGGTCCATGTCGGTGAAGCTCTTGTTGTCACCGGCCATCGCCCAGATGAAGCTGTAGGTCTTGGTGCCGGCACCCGAATGGATCGACCAGGGCGGCGAGATGATCGCCTGCTCGCTGGCCACCAGCATGTGGCGGGTCTGCTGCGGCTCGCCCATGAAATGGAAGACGCGCTGATCGGCTTCGAGATCGAAATAGAGATAGGCTTCCATGCGCCGGTCGTGGGTATGCGACGGCATGGTGTTCCAGACGCTGCCCGCATCGATCATCGTGAAGCCCATCGTCAGCTGGCAGGACTGGCAGACTTCAGGATGGATGAACTGGTAGATCGAACGCTTGTTGGCGGTCGCAGCTTCCCCCGGCGTCAGATGACGCGCCTTGTCGCGGGTCAGGAGAACGGTCGGATGGGTCTGGTGTGCCGGCGTCGAGACCAGGTAGAACTTGGCCGGGTTTGCCGCATCGGCGCTTTCGAAGCTGACGTCCTTGGCGCCCTTGCCGACATACAGGCAATCATATTTGGCGAGATCGTAGCGCTTGCCATCAACGGTGACGCTGCCGGCGCCACCGACATTGAGGGCGCCAAGCTCGCGTTCGGCAAGGAACGTCTCCTGACCGATTTCCTTCGTCGCACCAAGGACCAGCGCAGCAGCAAGCGGCGCGGCGCCACCGATCACCATGCGGTCGTAATGCGAATAGGTCAGCCTGATCTCGCCGCCTTCGAAGACGGTCTCGATCAGGAAATGGCGGCGCAGCGTCTCGGTGTCGTAACCACGGACGGCTTCCGGATGGGAAGCATGGCGAACGTCGATCTTCATTGAATTTTTCCCTTCTGATCAGCGGATGCCAAGGGAGATTTCGCATCCTCGATGAAATAGTTCGGATCCCAGATTTCGGCCTTCTCGACTTCGCCGAGCAGCTTGCCGAGATGGAAGCCCATGGCCGATGCGGCGCCTGCCTTGTCGCCTGCCTTCATGCAGTCGATGACGGCGGAGTGCTCTTCGATGACGCGGGCGAGACGCCCTTCCTGTGGCAGGGTCAGCAGGCGGTAGCGGTCGGAATGGACCTTGACCTGCTGGATGATCGCCCAGATACCGGGAAAACCGGCGATATCGCTGATCAGCTTGTGAAAATCATTGTCGACCACATGGAAAGCGGCGACGTCGTCGTCACGCACACAAGCGCTGAGATCGGCAAGATTGCGCTCCAGCAGACGCAGACCAGCGGGGGTCATCTTCTCGACGGCGATCGAGACGGTGGTATCCTCAAGCGCCTTGCGCACAAGGATCGCCTCGTAGAGCGCATGGCGTGGAATGCGGGATACGAAGGTTCCAGACTGCGGGAAGACATCGACCAGACCATCGTCCGACAGACGCAGCATCGCTTCGCGGATCGGCGTGCGGCTGACGCCGAACTGCGCTTCCAGCTCCTTCTCGTTCAGGAGATCCATCGGCTTGCGGCGGAGCGAGATGATGTCGTCGCGGAGCGCGTTATAGACCAGCGTCGCGGCGCGTGGCGCGGCGGCTCGCTGATGCGAGAGATGGGTAACGCCGGCGAGCGAGCGCTTCTTGCGGGTCTCGCTCATCGCGCCCCGGCTCCAGTTTCAGTCGTGATTCGCTGACCTGTTGTCCTCACCCGTCGCCACCTCCCGTTGGCTTGGCAAGAAGTAGTATATTAGTATCCAACTTAGCGCAAGCGGGTAAAGGCAAGGACTTTTCCACAATGAAAAAGCCGCGGAGATCGCTCTCCGCGGCTTACTTTTGCTATTATTTTTCAGGTACTTAAATTTCTGAAAGCCTGAAGCGGGCAATGAGGTCGCCCTCGCACCACATCGGAAAATTCGTGCCCCACTTGTTGTTGTGGAGATTGAACCGGATGCCGCCGGAGAAATCCGGACGCGCCTTGCAGAAGGTCATGAAGTCCCAGCTTGCGGGTGCTGCGAGCGGCGTATCCAGCGGCTCGATCTGCAGCGCACCGGTGCGCGCGGCGCTGACGGCCTGCAGCTGCGCCCCGCCGCCCTCGGCGATCGCGCCCGACCTGTGCCAAAGCCCCATCTTGCAGAAACTCCACGCCGCATCCCCGGCAGGCGTGACGAAGAAGAAGCTCGCCTCCGGCATGCGATTGGCAGGCTTGGCATACAGCGTCAGCTGAATGGAAAGCGCATCGCCTTCATCCAGGAACCGCAGCGAAACATGCCTTGGCGCTCCATATGACGACGATGCGCGCTCGGGCAGCGAGAGCAGCATCATGTTGCCTGCAGCCGCCTCGAGAACCGGTGAAAACACTTGGGACAGCGCCGCGCCGGATTGGGCGAGGCCAGGCTTGTCATGATCGAGAACCGCCCATTCCTGGCGGTGCGTCAAATAGGTGTCCATATGCCTGCCGACATCGGCTGCATCATAGCTTTCGTAGCGATAGCCAAGAAGCGCGCCGCCGCGGCCCGAGATCACCGTCTCTGCCGGCGTTGCGATCGATGCAATGTCGCCGCTTTGACCGTCGAGCGTCACCGTCCAGCCACCGGTCTTGAGGACCGTTTCTCTACCTGCGATCACCGGGAGTGCTGGAGCCGAAAGCGCGGAAACGGCATCCGTCGCCAATGCCGCGTCGTCAGGCTCGAGCATCGAGACCGCCTTGTCGAGATAGTCGCGCTGCTCCTGCCAGGACTGTTCGGCATAGGCGAAGCGGTAATCGGCCTTGCGCGTCGCCTCGAAATCCGGCCGCGACCAGGCCTTGTCGTCTCGGAGATAGGACTTGATATCGACGCCGCATGTATGTTCGGCCACCATCGCCAGTTCGCGGCCGAAGGCCAGTCTGCTGGCGCTCAACCCTTCGGCGGCGAAACGGTCATAGAGCCGCTGCAGCGCCAAGAAGCGGGCGGTCTTCTGCGGATCGGTGGCGCTGCCATGGATCCAGCTGTCGCCGAGCTCAATGTCGAGAACCGGAAAGCGCTCGCGGGCTTCCCAAAGCAGCGCACCGTAATCTTCCAGCGTCGCGGCGCGGATCACCGCATCCGGCTCGCGATTGCGGATTTCGCGCAGCGCTTCGGCCGTCTGCGGCACGCTTTGCGGACCGATATTGTCGTTGGTATGGGCAAAGCTCAGCCCATCCGAGAAACCTTCAGGGAAATAGGTCTCGCCATAGGAGCGCTGATACATGACCACGACTTCGGCACCATCCGGCGCCCGCCAGCGAAAAACATCCGGCACGCCGGGCGGCGGCGAGGCGGTGTTGACGCCGAGATGCAGGAAGCGGATCCCGGCTTCGGCGAGCAGCGGCACCATGCCGAGCGTATGGCCGGGCACATCCGTCATCTTCGCAGCAATCGTCGTCTTGCCGAAGCGGCGGTCGAGCTCCTGCGAATAGGACAGGCCGGCGCGGAACAGATCCGGCGACGTCAGTTCCGTATGTGTCGTGAACGGCAGGCCGTGCCAGCGGATCAGCCCGCGGTCGATCGCTTGCTCAAGGGCTGCGACTTCCGCGGGCGAGCGCGAATTCAGATGATCCCAGATCAGCCAGGCGCCCGTCGTCCAGATGAACTTCGGCTCATCGGGGTTCTCTGCATGGAAATGCGCCCCGGTTTCGATCGCCTGGGGAATGAACCGCTCGTGATACTGGCGGCGAACCTTCTCCGCGTGATCCGTGAAACCGATATCCAGATGGGTCTTGAAGACCAGATGCACGCGCTTTTCTGACATGTCCATTCCGCTCGCTGGCCTCGGCAACCGCACCGGCCGCTTCGACATCTACGAGACAATGTAAACGTGTTCAAGACGACTTTTGACGCAGGTTGCAAAGCGGAGAGGTCGGCGGATTGCGCGTCTGCCCGTTACAGACGTGAAATCAGAGCTTTATGCTGCAGAAGCAGCTTTGCGCGGAGAAGCTGCAGCCTGTGAAAATCTGTGTAATCGTATGCACAGATCGGCTCAACACCGTCATCCGCCGCGGATCGACCCTCGCCAGATCAACTCCGCATGCAGCCTGATCGACCGCCCCTGTCCGTCGTCCTCCGCGCTTCCGGGCTCCGCCAGAAAAGCGACTGCCTCGCGGGCGATGGCTTCGACGGGCTGGGCGAAAGTGGTGAGATCGTAGGATGACCAGGAGGTCTGTTCGATATCATCGAAGCCGGCGACGCAGAGCTGATCGGGGACCGCCATCATGAACTGATGGCGGGCCGCGTCCATGACACCGCAAGCGAGCAGGTCGTTGGCGCAAAAGATCGCGTCGGGCCTTTCCTTGCGCGTCAGCAGCCGCTGGGCGACGACCTTGCCCGCCTCGTAGCCGGTCGGGCCGAAGCGCTCGACGGCGACCTCCATGCCGAGTGCTGCGGCGGCGGCAACGAAACCATGCTCGCGGGCCATCAGGCTGGGCGTCCCGACCTCCGAATTGGCGAAGGCGAGGCGACGGCAGCCGGCGCGCACGAAGGCGGTGAGGATGCGGCTTGCCGCTTCCTTGTCGTCGAGATTGATCCTGAACGGGCCCGGCTGCGCGTCGTCGCGGTTGATCAGCACCAGCCGCTGGCCATTCTTCAGGCAGAGCTGGGTGATCGACTTGTCGGGCTGACCTGACAGGATGATCGAAGCATCGGCGCGGTAGCGGATCGCCTGGCGTAGTGCTCGGTCAACACTGCCGTCGGAGCGGTCAGTGTTGATCAGCATCGCGATCTTGCCAGAGTTCTGCAGATGTTGCGTCACCGCCCTGATCAGCGACGAGCGATAAGGCGTGCCCATCTCCGAAACAATCAGGCAAACAATGCCGCTCTCGTTGCGCATCAGCCCGCGGGCGAGATGATTGACGTGATATCCGAGCGCCTCGGCCGCCTCCATCACCCGCTTGCGTGTCTCGGGCGCGACGCTGGCCCCTGGTGTAAACGTGCGCGACACAGCCGAACGGGAAACCCCCGCTTTTTCCGCGACTTCCTGCGCGCTGACAAAGACTTTCGTGACCAACTGAATCTCCCCTTGCACGCGACTGTGCACGATATTGCAATTGCGTGCAATATCCCCGCGAATGGATTTATGACAGTTTGTGACAAAAACTGTTGACAGGCTTTCCTGGGTCATGCAGCATTTGCACACGCTTGCAAAGGCGATCGGCGTGGAGGCGCCGCCACATCCAGGAGGAAAGAATGCGTTCAGCTAAACTTGCCGCGGCAGCGCTTGCCGCGAGTGTAACTTTTGCTGCCTTTTCGGCTCATGCCGCTGGCAATCTCAATGTGATCTGCTCGGCAGACCAGGAAGTCTGCGACCTCATGAAGGGGCTGTTCGAAAAGCAGTCCGACATCAAGGTCAACATGGTGCGCCTCTCGGCCGGCGAGACCTATGCGAAGATCCGCGCCGAGGCCCGCAACCCGAAGACCGATATCTGGTGGGCCGGTACCGGCGACCCGCATCTGCAGGCCGCTGCCGAGAACCTGACGCTGGAATACAAGTCGCCGCTGTTCGATCAGCTACAGGATTGGGCGAAGAAGCAGGCCGAAAGCGCCAAGTACCGCACCGTCGGCGTTTATGCCGGTGCGCTCGGCTGGGGCTACAACACCGACATCCTGAAGCAGAAGAACCTCAAGGAACCGAAGTGCTGGGCCGACCTGTTGGATCCGTCCTACAAGGGTGAAATCCAGATCGCCAACCCGAATTCCTCGGGCACGTCCTACAACACGCTGGCAACGCTGGTGCAGATCATGGGCGAGGACAAGGCCTTCGACTACCTGACGAAGCTGAATGCCAACGTCTCCCAATACACCAAGTCGGGTTCGGCACCGGTGAAGGCCGCCGCCCGCGGCGAATCCACCATCGGTATCGTCTTCATGCATGATGCGGTTGCCCAGACCGTCGAAGGCTTCCCGATCAAGGCGGTCGCGCCTTGCGAAGGCACCGGATACGAAATCGGCTCGATGTCGATCGTCAAGGGCGCCAAGAACCTCGAGAACGCCAAGAAGTGGTATGACTGGGCGCTCAGTGCCGATGCACAATCGCACATGAAGGACGCCAAGTCCTTCCAGCTGCCGTCCAACAAGTCGGCCGAGATTCCGAAGGAAGCGCCGAAGTTCGAGGACATCAAGCTCATCGACTACGACTTCGCCAAATACGGCAATCCCGATGTCCGCAAGGCGCTGCTTTCCCGCTGGGACAAGGAAATCGGCGCCAAGGCCAACTGATTTCAAGTGATCTCGATGGCCGGCTGCCGATGGCTGCCGGCCGCCAAGCATAATGCCGTGCTCAAGCGGGAGCGAACCATGAAGAACCACAATCGCAGACTGGATATCGCTCTCGTCTTCGCCATTGCCGCCCTGATACTGCTCCCGTGGTATCGGATCGAAGGCGGCTTCTTCGGCCTTGGGTGGCTGTCTGATTTTCTGGGCGATCCCTCCACGGCGCCCGGCATCCTGCAGATCACCACCTATGGCCGATGGTGGCTCGCGATCGCCGTCTTCCTCGTATTGCTAGGCGGCATCGCGCGCTTCCTTCCCGATCCGAAACGCCGTGCTACGCTGCTGGCCTGGGCCGGTGGCCTGGGCGTGCTTTTCCTGACGATCGAGGGATTGGCGATCAATCTCTCCGGCTGGAGCTGGACATTCGCCGAAACCCTCTTCGGCGCGCTCCCTGACGGACAGCCGTCGATGGGCGCTGGCGCAGTGGTGACCGGCGTCGTCTTCGTGTTTCTCTTCGCCTTCGGCCTTGCCGAACGCGGCGTGATGAAAGGCGACGCCTTCGTGGTCGGCGCTATCGCCATGCTGGTGTTCCTTGTCGCCATCTTCGTGTTCTACCCCGTCGGCAGCATGTTCGTTGGCGCCTTTCAGGATTTCGACGGCTCCTTCAATCCGACCGGCTTTCTCACCAATATCCAGGATTCATCGGTCTGGAGCCTTGGCTGCGTCGTTGGCGGCGAGCGTTGCGGCGTTGCCTGGCGTACCCTCTGGCTGGCGATCATGACGGCCGCCGGATCGACGACGCTCGGGCTCTGCTTCGCGCTGGTCGCCACCCGCACCCGCTTTCCCTACAAGAAGGGTCTGCGGCTGCTGACCATCCTGCCGATCATCACGCCGCCCTTCGTCGTCGGCCTGGCGCTCACCCTGCTCTTCGGCCGTTCCGGTGTCGCCACACAGCTTGTATCTTCCCTGCTTGGCGTCGAGCCCGGCCGCTGGCTCTATGGCCTGACAGGCATCTGGATCGCTCAGGTTCTATCCTTCACGCCGATTTCCTTCCTGGTGCTAATCGGGGTCGTCGAAGGCGTCAGCCCGTCGATGGAGGAAGCATCGCAGACGCTGCGCGCCGATCGCTGGCGCACCTTCTGGCGCGTCTCGCTGCCGCTGATGAAGCCCGGCCTCGCCAATGCCTTCCTCATCGGCTTCATCGAAAGCATGGCCGATTTCGGCAATCCGATGGTGCTCGGCGGCAGCCATGGCGTGCTGTCGACGGAGATCTTCTTTGCCGTCGTCGGCTCGCAGAACGATCCGGCCCGCGCCGCCGTGCTCGCCATGATCCTGCTCGTCTTCACCATGTCGGCCTTCATCGCCCAGCGTTTCTGGCTGCAGGGCAAGAGCTATGCGACGGTGACGGGCAAGGGCGATTCCGGCCAGCATATCGCCCTGCCGCGCGGCGTCTCGATTGCCGTTCACTCCCTCGTCATCCCCTGGGCGATCTTCACCATCGTCGTCTACGCGATGATCCTGTTCGGCGGTTTCGTGCGCACCTGGGGCCTCGACAATACGCTGACATTCGAACACTACATCCGCGCCTTCTCGATCGGGTTCCGTGATGACGGCGGCCTGGCGTGGACGGGGGTCGCCTGGAATTCGTTCTGGACGACAATGGAGATCGCCCTGATCTCCGCCCCGCTCACGGCTGCTGTCGGCCTGCTGACCGCCTATATCATCGTCCGCCAGAAGTTCGTCGGCCGCAACGTATTCGAATTCGCGCTGATGCTGAGCTTCGCGATCCCCGGCACGGTCATCGGCATCAGCTACATCATGGCCTTCAACCTGCCGCCGCTGGAAATGACGGGGACGGCGCTGATCCTCGTTGCCTGCTTCGTCTTCCGTAACATGCCGGTCGGCGTGCGCGGCGGCGTGGCGGCCATGAGCCAGCTCGACAAGAGCCTCGACGAGGCATCGCTGACGCTGCGCGCCAACAGCTTCCGGACGATCCGCAAGGTCATCCTACCGCTGCTGCGCCCGGCCATCACCGCAGCCCTCGTCTATTCCTTCGTGCGTGCCATCACCTCTATCAGCGCCGTGATCTTCCTGGTCAGCGCCGAATACAACATGTCCACCGCCTATATCGTCGGCCTTGTCGAGAATGGCGAGTATGGCGTTGCCATCGCCTATTCCTCGGCCCTCATCGTCGTCATGGTCACGGTCATCGCAGGCTTCCAGTTCCTCGTCGGCGAACGCCGCCTGCGCCGCGAAAACCGCGTCGCCATGGCGGCACCGGCGGCCATAGCATCCGCACCTCTCGGTCAGGAGAAAACCGCATGAGCAGCAACAAACCCGGTTCCGTCGTCTTCGAGAACGTGCGCAAGACCTTCGGCGCCTTCACCGCCATCCCCGATCTGTCTTTGACGATCGAGCCCGGCACGCTGGTGACGCTGCTCGGCCCATCCGGCTGCGGCAAGACGACGACGCTGCGGATGCTCGCCGGTCTCGAACATCCAAGCGCCGGCCGCATCCTGATCGGCGGCAAGGACGTGACGATGCTGCCGGCCAACGAGCGCGATGTGTCGATGGTCTTCCAGTCCTACGCGCTGTTCCCACACATGACCTCGCTCGATAACGTTGCCTACGGGCTGGAATCGTCGGGCATCAAGCGCAAGGAAGCGCGCGAGCGCGCCGAGGAAGGCCTGAAGCTCGTCGGCCTTGGCGGCATGGGCCAGCGGCTTCCGGCCGAACTCTCCGGCGGCCAGCAGCAGCGTGTCGCGGTCGCCCGCGCCTTGGTGCTGGAGCCGCAGGTACTGCTGCTCGACGAGCCACTCTCGAACCTCGACGCCCGGCTCCGCCGCCGCGTCCGCACCGAGATTCGCGAGCTGCAGCAGCGGCTCGGCTTCACCGCCGTCTATGTCACGCATGATCAGGACGAGGCGCTTGCCGTCTCCGACCAGATCATCGTCATGAAGGATGGCGAAGTTGCGCAGAAGGGGGCGCCGCGCGATCTCTACGACCAGCCGGTGTCGGCCTTCATCGCCGACTTCATGGGCGAGGCCAATGTCGTACCCTGCAATGTCGTCGGCATCGATGGCGATCACGCGACGATCAATGTCGAGGGCCTGACGCATCGCATCTCCGGCCGCAACATGCGCCCCGGCCCGGCGCAATTGGCGGTACGCCCGAACGCCATCACGCTGGCGCCGAAAAACGGCGGCGCCTTCAGCGGCCAGATCACCCATGCCGCCTATCTCGGCGATCATGTGGAGTATGAAGTCAAAACCAGCAACGGCACGCTCTTCGTCGTCGATCCCGCAGTGGAAAGGGCTTTTGCGCCTTTGACAGAGGTGGAGATCGGCTTCAAGGATCGCGGCATTGCCATCATCGGCGGCTGAACGCCGCATTTCATCAAGGGAAGATTTTCATGACGTCGCATGTCGTACCCGGGCTCGAAGCGCGCCTTGCGCTGGCCGAAGCCGTGGCCCGCGAGGCCGGAGCCGTGGCGCTCGATTATTTCAAGCGCCGCGAAACGCTTGTGATCGAAACCAAGCGCGACCCGCAGGACGTGGTCTCGATCGCCGACCGCGAAGTGGAAAACCTGATCCGCAAGCGCTTCAACGAAGCCTACCCCACCGATGGCGTTCTCGGCGAGGAATACGGCCTGGAGACCGGCACATCGGGCTTCACCTGGGTGGTCGATCCGATCGACGGTACCAGCCCCTTCGTCAACGGCATGCCGAACTGGTGCGTGTCGATCGGCCTGCTGCATGAAGGCGTACCTGTGGTCGGCGTCATCTCGGCGCCCTGCCACGACGAGCTCTATGCGGCGGCTCTCGGCATGGGTGCGACGCTGAACGGCAAGAAGCTGTCGCTCGACCCGTCGCGTACCATCCGCAACGCCGTCACCGGCATCGGCGCCAACAACCATGTGACGCCGGCCTTCGTCGGCAAGATGGTGGAAAGCCTGCTGGAAGCCGGCGGCAACTTCATCCGCAATGGCTCCGGCGCGCTGATGCTCGCCTATGTCGCGGCCGGCCGCCTGGTCGGCTATTACGAACCGTACATGCACGCCTGGGATTGCATGGCGGGCTATTGCCTCGTCAAGGAAGCCGGCGGCTGGTACCACCCCTTCCCGACCGAAGGCGAGCGCCTGACCAAGGGATCGCCGGTTTTGGCCACCGCTCCCGGCGCCACCGACGATCTGCGCAAGATCGCCGGTATTTAAGGGATTCCGCATCTTCCACCTGCCCAATCCGGCGTCATCGGCGCCGGATTTTTTGTGCATGGCGAAGATCGCAGCCTAATTTTTGTGCGCTGCAAAAATTGCACAAAAAACCGCTTGACGAGGTGAACCAATATGGTTTTGGATTGAACCAATAAGAAATTGGTTCGGACCATTCGCATGGATGAGACCACGGGGAACTCCAATTACGCACTCGACAAGCTGCGTGCGCTGCTGCGCTCGGACAGCCTCGATGCCGATGGCAAGCTGCCGACGGAGCGGGCACTTTCGGAGATGCTCGACGTCAGCCGCCGGGCCATCCGCCGCGCGCTCGAAGTTCTCGAAGCCGAGGGATTGATCTGGCGCCGCCAGGGATCCGGCACCTTTGCCGGAAGGCGCCCCGACGGCTGGAGCGAGCATGTGGATTCGATCGTCGCCGGCACCGACCTGATGGAAATCATGGAAGTGCGCCTGCGCATCGAGCCGCAGCTCGCTCAGCTTGCCGCCATCCGCGCCAAGAAGCACGACGTCGAGCGGATGTATGAGCTGGTCAAGAAGATCTACGAAAGCACCGATGCCGACGGCCGCGAACTGTGGGACGGCGCGCTGCACCGCCATATCGCCCAATCAGCCGGCAACCAGTTTTTCCTGACGATCTTCGACGTCATCAACCGCGTGCGCCAGGATGAAGCCTGGCAGACGATCCGCGAACGCGCCCGCGCCGCCAGCAAGACGCGCACGGTGACCTACGGACAGCATACCGCAATCGTCGATGCCATTGCCGCCCGCGATCCCGCGAGAGCCGGCGAAGCGATGCGCCAGCACCTGCTGACGCTGCAGGAGAGCCTGGTCCGCATGACCTCGCTCGACCACCAGATACCGGAGACCAAAGAAGAGCTCACCTGAAGAGCCACCGGCAATGAAGCAAACAAAAAGAACCAGAGGAGAGTGAAATGAAGACCGCCAGTTATGTGACGACCCTTCTAGCCGGGGCAATTGTTGCCCTCCCATCCTTTGCCGCCGAGCTTAAGATCGGCCTGCAGGACGATGCCGACGTGCTCGATCCCGCGCAGTCGCGCACCTTCGTCGGCCGCATCGTCTATACCGCGATGTGCGACAAGCTCGTCGACGTGACCCCCGACCTGAAAATCGTGCCGCAGCTCGCGACCGAATGGAAATGGTCCGACGACGGCAAGACGCTGACCATGAAGCTGCGCGAAGGCGTCAAGTTCCACGACGAAACACCGATGAACGCCGCGGCCGTGGTCGCCACCATCGAGCGCAACATGACGCTGCCGGAATCGCGCCGCAAGAGCGAGCTGACCTCGGTCGAGAAGGTCGAGGCTTCGGGCGAATACGAGGTGAAGTTCACGCTGAAGAGCCCTGACGTGACGCTGCTTGCCCAGCTTTCTGACCGCGCCGGCATGATCGTTTCGCCGAAGGCTGCCAAGGAACTCGGCGCCAATTTCGGCAATCATCCGGTCTGCGCCGGTCCCTTCAAGTTCGTCGAGCGTGTCCAGCAGGACCGCATCGTGCTCGAGAAGTTCAAGGATTACTGGAACAAGGACAATATCTTCGTCGACAAGGTCACCTACCTGCCGATCCCGGATACCACGGTGCGCCTCGCCAACCTGCGCTCCGGCGATCTCGACATGATCGAGCGCCTGGCGCCGACCGACGCCGCTTCGGTGAAGGAAGATACGACCCTCACCTATGCCGATGCGATCGGCACCGGCTACATGGCGCTCTACGCCAATGTCGGCAACGGCGCCCGCGCCGACAATCCGTTCGGCAAGGACAAGCGCCTGCGCCAAGCCTTCTCGCTGGCGCTCGACCGCGATGCGCTGAACCAGATCGTCTATGAAGGCACCTCGGTTGCCGGCAACCAGTCGTTCCCGCCGAACAGCCCATGGTTCGACAAGGACATCCCGGTTCCGGCCCGCGATCTCGACAAGGCCAAGGCGCTGATCAAGGAAGCCGGTTTCGACCGCGTGCCGATCGAGTTGCAGGTGCAGAACAACCCGGTCGCCTCGCAGATGATGCAGGTCGTCCAGTCGATGGTTGCCGAAGCCGGCTTCGACGTCACCATCCGCTCTACGGAATTCGCAACGCTGCTGTCGGAGCAGACGGCGGGCAACTACCAGCTCAGCCGCTCGGACTGGTCCGGTCGTATCGATCCTGATGGCAACATCCACCAGTTCATCACCTGCAAGGGCGGCATCAACGATACCAAGTATTGCAACGCCGAGGTCGACAAGCTGCTGAACGAGGCCCGTGCGTCCACCGACGACGCGGTCCGCAAGCAGAAGTATGACGCCGCGGCCGTCATCCTCAACGACGACATGCCGATCATCTATCTCGGCCATAACTCGTGGATCTGGGCGATGCACAAGAACGTCACCGGCTTCGTCGCCTCGCCTGACGGCATGATCCGCCTGACCGGCGTCAAGAAGGAAGGCTGAACCAGCCATCGCGGCGGCGGGTAGTGCCCGCCGCCTCTCCCCGCTCGCTCAGGATCGTTCATGTATACCTACATCGCCAAGCGGCTTCTCGTCGCCATTCCGACGCTGCTGATCATATCGGTCTTCGTCTTCTCGCTGCAGAAGCTGCTGCCGGGTGACCCCATCCTCGCCATGGCCGGCGAAGAGCGGGATCCGCAGGTCATCGAATATCTGCGCGAGAAATACCGGCTGAACGATCCCGTGCCTTACCAGTATGTTTCCTGGCTGGGCTCGGTGCTGCAGGGCGATCTCGGCATTTCGCTCAGAACCAATCAGCCGGTTCTGGAATTGGTGGCCGAGAAACTTCCGGTCACCATTCAGCTCGCCATCATGTCGATGATCTTCGCCTTCGTGATCGGCGTTCCCATGGGCATTCTGGCGGCCGTGAAGAAGAACACCGCGTTCGACTACATCGCCAACCTGATTGCGCTTTCCGGGCTTTCGATCCCGAATTTCTGGCTCGGCATCATGCTGATCCTGCTGGTCTCGGTGAAACTCGGCTGGCTGCCCGCCTCCGGATACGAGCCCTTCTTCAATGACCCGATCCGCTCGATCCAGACGATGTTGATGCCATCCTTCGTGCTTGGCAACGCGCTGGCCGCGACGCTGATGCGGCACACGCGCTCGGCGATGCTGAGCGTGCTCAGCGCCGACTATATCCGCACCGCCCGCGCCAAGGGCCTCTCCGAGCGATCGGTCGTCCTCGAACATAGCTTCCGCAATGCAGTGCTGCCGATCGTGACGCTCAGCGCCCTGCTCTTCGGCGAACTCCTGGCGGGTGCGGTTCTCACCGAGCAGATCTTCACCATTCCGGGCTTCGGCAAGCTAATCGTCGATGCCGTCTTCAACCGTGACTATGCGGTCGTCCAGGGTGTCGTGCTTTGCACCGCGATCGGCTTCATCCTGATGAATCTCATCGCCGATATCCTCTATGTCCTACTCAATCCGCGCATGAGGGCCTCGCTATGACCGCCATCGATCAGGTCGCCGTCACCACGGAACAGCGTGTGCCGAGCCGCGCCTGGCGCAAGCTGAAGGCCAACAAGGGCGCGCTTGCCGGTCTCTGCATCATCGCCTTCTTCGCGATCCTGGCGATTGCGGCACCTCTGCTGCCCATTCCCGATCCGAACGGCACGAGCTGGTCGGCGATCCGCAAGGCACCATCGGCTGCCCATTGGCTCGGCACCGACGACCTCGGCCGCGACATCCTTTCGCGGATGATCTGGGGCGCCCAGGCCTCGCTGATGGCGGGCGTCTTCTCGGTGGCGATCGCCGTCATCGTCGGCGTGCCCTTCGGCCTGATGGCCGGCTATTTCGGCGGTTGGGTCGATCAGATCATCTCGCGTATCACCGAAGCCTTCCTTGCCATGCCGTTCCTGATCACCGCGATTGCGCTTGCCGCCTTCCTGGGCCCGAGCCTCACCAACGCGATGATTGCCATCGGCCTTTCGGCCATGCCGATCTTCATCCGCCTGACCCGCGGCCAGGTGCTGGCCGTCAAGACGGAGGAATATGTCGAGGGGGCCCGCTCCATCGGCCTCCGGCATTTCAGGATCATCACTCGCTACATCCTGCCGAATGTCGCCGCCCCCATTCTCGTGCAGGCGACGCTGACGATTGCGACAGCGATCATCGCCGAGGCCAGCCTCTCCTTCCTCGGCCTCGGCCAGCAGCCGCCCGCCGCCAGCTGGGGCTCGATGCTGAACGTTGCCAAGAATTTCCTCTCCCAAGCCCCATGGATGGCGATGTGGCCGGGGGCGGCGATCTTCCTCGTCGTCATCGGCTTCAATCTCCTCGGCGACGGCCTGCGCGATGCGCTCGATCCGCGCGAAGCATGATTTCCTGAAAGGACATTCGAAATGACCGCATTCACGACCCGTCCCGAAATCCTCGGCACGTTCGGCGTCGTCACCTCCACCCACTGGATCGCCTCGGCGGTCGGCATGAGCATTCTCGAAAAGGGCGGCAACGCCTTCGATGCGGCTGTCGCGACCGGCTTCGTCCTGCAGATCGTCGAGCCGCATCTCTGCGGCCCGGGCGGCGACATGCCCGCGGTCCTCTACTCGAAGAAGAAGGACAAGGTCGAGGTCATCTGTGCGCAGGGCCCGGCCCCTGCAGGCGCGACTATCGAGCATTACAAATCCGAAGGCCTGAAGCTGATCCCCGGCGACGGTCTGCTTTCGACCGTCATTCCCGGCAGCTTCGACGGCTGGATGCTGATGCTGCGCGACTACGGCACGATGAGCGTTCGCGACGTGCTGGAACCGGCGATCTATTACGCGGAGAACGGTCACCCGATGCTGCCGCGCGTCTCGGCGACCATTGCAGGCCTCGCCTCCTTCTTCGAGAAAGAATGGCCGACATCCCATAAGACCTGGATGCCCGGTGGCGCCGCACCCGAGCCGCTCTCCAACTTCAAGAACCCGGTTCTCGCCGAGACCTGGAAGCGGATCATCGCGGAGGCGGAAGCCAAGCGCGGCCGCGAAGAACAGGTCGAGGCTGCGCGCGATGCCTTCTACCGCGGCTTCGTCGCCGAGGCGATCGAGCGCTATGCCGGTTCGACCGAGGTGATGGATGCGAGTGGCATCAAGCATAAGGGCGTCATCACCGCCGATGACATGGCGAACTGGTCGGCCACGATCGAAGCGCCGCAGACCTACGACTACCACGGCTGGACGGTGGCCAAGATCGGCCCCTGGGGACAGGGACCCGTCTTCCTGCAGACGCTGGCGCTCCTGAAGGGCATCGATATCGCCTCTATGGATCCTGTTGGCGCCGACTTCGTCCATACCGTTACCGAAGCGATGAAGCTCGCCTTCGCCGACCGCGAAATCTACTATGGCGATCCCAATTTCTCGAAGATCCCGATCGAGCATCTGCTGTCGGACGCCTATAGTGACGAGCGCCGTCAGCTGATCAAGCCAGAGGCATCGCTGGAACTGCAGCCGGGTATCGTGCCGGGCTTCGAGGACCAGTATGCGCTGACGATGGAGATGCTCGGCGTCACCTCCAAGACCGGCGCGGTCTATGAGCCGACCATGGCGCATCTCTCCGAAAAGCGCGGCGACACCGTCCATATCGACGTCATCGACCGCGAGGGCAACATGGTGTCGATCACCCCTTCGGGCGGCTGGCTGCAGTCTTCGCCGACGGTGCCCGGCCTTGGCTTCTGCCTCAATTCCCGCGCCCAAATGTTCTGGCTGAAGCCCGGCCTGCCGACCTCGCTTACCCCCGGCAAGCGCCCGCGCACAACGCTGACGCCGTCGATCGCGCTTCATGAAGGACGCCCGACCTTGTCCTTCGGCACGCCCGGCGGCGACCAGCAGGAGCAGTGGCAGCTTTCCTTCTTCCTGCGTTATGTCCATTACAAGATGAACCTGCAGGCGGCAATCGACCAGCCGCTGTTCCACACCTCGCATTTCCCGGGCTCCTTCTATCCGCGCACTCGCGAGCCGGGCAGCCTGATGGCAGAAGCGAATTTCGGCGAGGGCGTTCTCGAGGCCCTGCGCAAAAAGGGCCACAAGCTCACCGTCGCCGATCCGTGGACCGTTGGCCGCCTGACCGCCGCACGGCGCGATGCGGATGGGCTGCTGCGGGCTGCGGCGACCCCGCGCCTGATGCAGGCCTATGCGGTGGGGAGATAGACCGTGACCTATTCCATCGTCGCCCGTGACCCCAGCACCGGACATCTCGGCATCGCCGTCGCCAGCCGCTTCTTCGCCGTTGGCGGCATCGTCCCGCATGTTCGAGGCGGGATCGGTGCGGCGGCGAAGCAGGCTTTCGTCAATCCGCTGAACGGCGTCGATGGCTTGGCGATGCTTGGTGCCGGGCAAGCGCCGGAAGCGATCGTCGCCGAACTGGCCGCCCGCGACGATGGCCGTGATCAGCGGCAGTTCCACATGATCGACGCGACCGGCCGCAATGCCGCCTTTACCGGCGAGAAATGCATCGACTGGGCCGGGCATCTGATAGCTGACAACGTTTCCGTTGCCGGCAACATGCTTGCCGGTCCCGAGGTGATCGCAGCAACGCTCGCGGCCTATCAGAAGACCGCAGGCAAGCCGCTGGCCGAGCGGCTGCTGGAGGCCATGCACGCCGGCGAGGATGCCGGCGGCGACAAGCGCGGCAAGCAATCGGCCGCCCTCGTCATCTACCGCGACCAGGATTACGCCTGGCTCAATATCCGCGCCGACGATCATACCGATCCGCTGGAGGAATTGCGGCGGCTCTATGCGGTCGCCAGCGAGCGCTACCTCTATGTCGCCGAGACGATGGCGACGCGCCAGAACCCGAGCGGCATGATCGACCGGCGCGAGATCGACGCGAGAATTGCCGCCGTCGAAGCAGCCCGCATTGCCGAAGGGCGGCCCTCGGCCTCCTTTGCCACGCCGCTCAAGACCTGAGACCGAACCATGAAGCAGGAAAAAGACATGGGTGAAGCTGCAAATCCGGTGCTTTCGGTCAAGAACCTGACCACGTCGTTTCTGGTCGATGGTGCCTGGAAGCCCGTCGTGCGCGACGTCTCCTTCGATGTCATGCCCGGCGAGACTGTGGCGATCGTCGGCGAATCCGGCTCGGGCAAGAGCGTTACCTCGCTGTCGATCATGCGGCTTCTGGCCAAGAAGCAGAGCCGCGTCGAGGGTAGTATCCTGCTGAACGGCAAGGACATTCTGGCGCTGTCCGACAAGGAAATGCGCAACGTCCGCGGCAACGACGCGGCGATGATCTTCCAGGAGCCGATGACCTCGCTGAACCCGATCTTCACGATCGGCCGCCAGATCTCCGAGGCGCTGACCTGCCATGGTGAGATGACCAAATCGGAAGCCCGGGCCGAGACGATCCGGTTGCTCGAAAAGGTCCGCATTCCGAATGCATCCTCCCGCTTCGGCGAATATCCGCACCAGTTTTCCGGCGGCATGCGCCAGCGCGTGATGATCGCGATGGCACTTGCTTCCCGGCCGAAGCTTTTGATCGCCGACGAGCCGACGACGGCGCTCGATGTGACGATCCAGGGCCAGATCCTCGACCTGATCAAACTGTTGCAGGAAGAGGAAGGCATGTCCGTTCTCTTCATCACTCACGACATGGGCGTTGTCGCCGAAATCTCCGACCGCACCATCGTCATGTATCGCGGCGAAGCCGTCGAGGCCGGGCCGACCGACGATATCTTCCACCGCGGCAAGCACCCCTATACCCGCGCGCTGCTCTCGGCCGTTCCACGGCTGGGCTCGATGACCGGCCACCAGTGGCCGCTGCGCTTTCCTGTCGTCGACACCACCACCGGCGAGCGTACCGAGCCAGTTGCTGTCGCCGATACCGTCGATCGCGGCAAGACGCCGATCCTCGAGGTCAAGAACCTGACGACGCGCTTCGCAATCCGAGGCGGCGTTTTCGGCACGCGCACCGGCGCGATCCACGCCGTCGAGGATGTCTCCTTCGACCTTTTTCAGGGCGAGACGCTGTCGCTGGTTGGCGAATCCGGCTGCGGCAAGTCGACGACCGGCCGATCGATCACCCGGCTGATCGAGCCGAATGCCGGCACCGTCAATCTCGACGGCTACGACATGACGGGGCTGGACTCATCGCGCCTCCGGCACATGCGCCGCAGCATCCAGATGATCTTCCAGGATCCCTTCGCCAGCCTCAATCCACGCATGACCATCGGCGCCACCGTCAGCGAGCCGATCGTCGCCCATGATCTCGGAACCCGGGCGCAGGCGCGCGACAAGGCCGCCGACCTCCTCGAACGCGTCGGCCTGAAGCCTGACATGATGGAGCGCTATCCGCACGAATTTTCCGGCGGCCAGCGCCAGCGCATCTGCATCGCCCGGGCGCTGGCGCTCGATCCGAAGGTCATCGTCGCCGACGAGAGCGTTTCGGCCCTCGACGTCTCGATAAAGGCACAGGTCTGCAATCTGCTGATGGACCTGCAGCAGAGCCTCAAGCTGGCCTTCCTGTTCATCTCGCACGACATGGCCGTCGTCGAGCGCGTCAGCCATCGCGTCGCGGTGATGTATCTCGGCGAGATCGTCGAGATCGGCCCGCGCGAGGCGGTGTTCGGCAATCCGCAGCACCCCTATACCAAGAAGCTGATTGCCGCCGTTCCGGTTCCCGATCCGTCGCGCCGCGGCATCAAGCGCGGGCTCTCCACTGACGAATTGAAAAGCCCGGTACGCCCGCTCGGCTATGTGCCGCCAAAGCGCTGCTACAAGAGCCTCGGCGAGGGGCATCTGGTTCAGGTCGAGGCCTGAGACATGCACCCCAGCAGCGATGCGGGCCGCTCTCGATCCGAATATTAATTCCCTGTAATTCTTACCGTTTTGCAATGAAACGGTAATGAACATTTAATTTGTAAATGAACCCCGAGCGGCGCATATCAGTATCAAGCGCTAATTCTTCATGAACACCAGTAATCGCTAAGTAAAGCGGCGGTTTTTAATTTGAAGAGTTTGTGCATTTCGCCCGACGCCCGCGTTCCCCGGAACATCGACGCCGCTTAGCAACCATTTGCAAGGGACCATTCGCCATGCCCAATATCCTTCTCAAGCACCGCACTGCAGCGCTTCTCGGCGCCGCCCTGATTGCCGGCACCGCGGCGCTGCCTTTCACCATCAATGCCGCCTCCGCGGTTGCCGCGCCTGCCGAAGTCAGCGGTACATTTGCCCCCGGCGGCTCGTTCGCGCCGATCGTCGATGCCGACAAGCCGGCCGTCGTTACCGTAACGACGACGATGAAGGCTACCGACACCAGCGACCAGCAGTCCTCGCCGATGGATGAGCAGTTCCGCCAGTTCTTCGAGCAGCAGGGCATCCCCATGCCGCGCCAGGCCCCGCAACATGACAGCGGACAGCATGCAATGGCGCTCGGTTCCGGCTTCATCATCAGCCCTGATGGCGTGATCGTCACCAACAACCACGTCATCGACAATGCCATCGACATCAAGGTGACGCTGGATGACGGTACCGAACTGCCCGCCAAGCTCGTCGGCACCGATCCGAAGTCGGATATCGCCGTCCTGAAGATCCAGGCTCCGAAGCCGCTTGCAACCGTTGCCTGGGGTGATTCCGACAAGCTGAAGCTCGGCGACCAGATTCTCGCCATCGGCAACCCGTTCGGCATCGGCACCACGGTGACCGCCGGTATCGTCTCGGCCCGTGGCCGCGACCTGCATAGTGGCCCGTATGACGACTTCATCCAGATCGACGCGCCGATCAACCACGGCAATTCCGGCGGCCCGCTTGTCGATCGTGACGGCCATGTCGTCGGCATCAACACCGCGATCTACTCTCCGAACGGCGGCAGCGTCGGCGTTGGTTTCGCCATTCCGTCCGCCGAAGCCCGCACCATCGTCGCCAAGCTGCAGAAGAACGGCTCGATCGACCACGGCTATCTCGGCGTGCAGATCCAGGCCGTCACCAAGGATGTCGCCGATGCCGTTGGCCTGACCGATGCCCAGGGCGCTCTCGTCGCTGCCGTATCGGATGATACCCCGGCTGCTCATGCAGGTATCAAGACAGGCGATATCGTCACCGCAGTCGGCGGCGAAGCCGTCAAGACTCCGAAGGACCTGTCGCGCCTCGTTGCCGACATGTCGCCCGGCGCCAAGCAGACGCTCACCGTCTGGCGCGACGGCAAGAGCGCCGAACTCAACGTCACCATCGGTGGCAATGACGACGGACAGAAGCAGGCCGCTGCCGATGAGGGCGATGGCAAGGTGCAGACCGGCCCGAGCATCGGCGTCGGCCTCGCCGACCTGACGCCGGACACCCGTCAGGAACTGAACCTCCCGCGCGGCGTCACCGGTGCTGTCGTCGCCAGCGTAAACCCCGACAAGACGGCCGCTGCAGCCGGCATCCAGACAGGCGACGTGATCGTCTCGGTCAACGACAAGCCGGTGCATGGCGCAAGCGATGCCAAGACCGCCGTCGCCGAAGCTGCCAAGTCCGGCCGCAAGTCGGTCCTGCTGCTCGTCGAACGCGGTGGCAACAAAACCTTCGTGGCCGTGCCCTTCTCCGCCGCTTAGGGCCCCTCAACGGTCATGGAGGCGCCTCGCATCTCCGGATGCGGGGCGTTCTTGTCATATTCCACAACTTCCCTGCCGCGGCGCTTGACAGCATCCGCCGGTTTCAGCAATATGAAACCGGTTTCAATCGTGCTGGGGGAGAGCGATCGTGCGGTTCGACCTTTCGATCCTTTTGCCGCATATCGGCTTTCTCGCCAAAGGCGCCATGCTGACGGCAGAGGCCTGCGCCCTGGCGCTGCTCGGCAGCGTCATCATGGGCGCCTTCGTGGCGATTGCCCGCACCTCGTCCTCTAAGGCGTTGCGGCGCGTTGCCTTCGTCTATGTCGATATTTTCCGCAACGTGCCGTTCATCGTCCAGCTGTTCTTCTTCTACTACGGCCTGCCGGAACTCGGCATCTATATCGATGCCTTCACGACTGGTGTGGTGGCGCTGTCGATTGCCGGCGGCGCCTATGCTTCCGATGTTATCCGCGCCGGGATCCTGGCGATCGACCCCGGCATCATCGAAGCGGCTGAGGTCAGCGGCCTGTCGCGCCGGGTGACTTTTACCAAGATCGTTCTGCCGATCGCACTCAGGACGTCGATCCGGCCGCTCGGCTCGGTGCTGATCAACCTGATCCTCACATCGTCGATCCTCTCGACCATCACGCTGAACGAGCTGACAGGTTCGGCGCAGATCGTCGTGTCGCAGACCTACCGGCCGTTCGAGGTCTATGTCGTGCTGCTCGTTGCCTATGCTGTGCTCACCTATCTCGTGTCGCTTGGTGTCACGCTGCTTCACCGCCGCCTCAACCGTGACATGATGGAGGCCGTCGGCTGATGCGCTATACCGATTTCACCTCTTACGATTTCGTGCTGCTCGCCCAGGGCCTCGGCGTCAGCGTCGCATTGTTTTTCGGCACGTCGCTGATCGGTCTGCTGATCGGCATTCTCTGGGCCGTCGTGCGCTTCTACCGCGTGCCGGTGCTGCTGCAGATCGTTACCTTCGTCTCCGAGCTCCTGAAGAACTCGCCTGTTCTGGTGCAGCTCTTCCTGGTCTTCTTCGGCCTGCCGGCGCTCTTCCATATCCGCATCACGCCTGTTACGGCCGCGACGATCACGCTGTCGGCCAATACCGCCGCCTTCGTCTACGTCATCGCCGTTTCGGCAATCGAATCCATCGGCCGCGACCAGATCGAGGCAGCGCGCGTCTTCGGCCTGACCCGCTGGCAGGTGCTGCGCCATGTCGTGGCGCCACAGGCGATGGCCTTTGCGATCGGCCCGCTGATCGCGCTGCTCGTCAACCAGCTGCAGGTGACGTCGCTGATCTCGGTGATCGGCGTCGTCGATCTCACCAAGATCGGCAACATCCTGAACCTCAGGACGCTGAAGCCGTTTATCGTCTGGACCGCCGTCGGCCTGCTCTATTATGCGACCGCGAAGCTCGTCGCGCTTCTCGGCACCCGTTTCGAAAACCGCCTCAGGGCTCATAGCGCCTGGAGAGGGCTCTGACATGCTCAAAGTAGAAAACGTCAAGAAAGCGTTCGGCTCGACCACCGTCCTTGACGGCATCGACCTGACGATCAATCCCGGTGAGGTCGTCTCGATCCTGGGATCGTCAGGTTCCGGAAAATCGACGCTGATCCGCTGCATCAACGGCCTGGAAAAGCTGAATGGCGGCCGGATCCTTGTCGACGAATTCGACACCGGCAAGCCCAAGGAACTGGCCGAGGCGCGCAAGCGCTCCGCAACGGTCTTCCAGCTGTTCAATCTCTATCCGCACATGACGGTGCTCGGTAACATAACCCTGGCTCCGATCGAGGTTCTGAAGAAGCCGCGGGCCGAAGCCGAGGCGACCGCCCGCGCTCTGTTGGCCTCAGTCGGCCTCGCCGATCGCGCCGATGCCTATCCGGCCCAGCTTTCCGGCGGCCAGCGCCAGCGTGTCGGCATCTGCCGGGCGCTTGCGATGCAGCCGCGTTATCTACTGCTCGACGAAGTGACGAGCGCGCTCGATCCTGAAATGACGGCCGAGGTGCTGGCTATCCTCGCCAAGCTCGCCGAAGAGGGTACGACGATGCTCTTCGTCACCCACGAGATCGAATTCGCCCGGCAGATTTCCGACCGGATCGTCTTCCTCGACAAGGGCAAGCTGCTTGTCGACCTGCCGACCGAACAGTTTTTCGCCGCCGATGGCGGTATGGCGCAGCCCCGCGTTGCCCAGTTCCTTTCCAAAATGCGTAAAGATTAGAGGTTTTTCATGCTGCTCATCGCCAACAAAGAAGCCTGGCCGGGTTTTGCCCATACGGTCGATATGCTGCGCAGCGGCGCCAATAGCCTCGACGCCATGGTTGCCGGCATCAGCAAGGTCGAGAGCGAAGTTAAGGTTCGCAGCGTCGGTTTCGGCGGCTGGCCGAACATGATCGGCGACATGGAACTGGACGCCGCCGTGATGGACGGCACGACCCGTGACGTCGGCGCTGTCGGCGCCGTACCCAATACGCTGCCGGTCGCGAAACTTGCCCACGAAGTCATGAAGCGCCTGCCGCATGTGATGCTGACAGGCAATGGCGCGCGCCGCTTTGCTAGTGAAATCGGTTTCCCTGAGGACGACGTGCTGTTCGAAGACAGCAAGCGCGTCTGGTGGGACAGACTGGAAAAGGAACTGTCGGCCGAAGAGCTAGCGAAATTCCCGAACATTCCGCTGGCACCGCTCAGCAAGGCGATCACCGATCCGGAGCGCGTGCGCGACACGACCGTGTTCCTCTCGGCCGATCCCGCTCGCGGCATTCATGCTGCGACCTCGACTTCGGGCTGGGCCTGGAAATATCCGGGCCGTCTCGGCGACTCGCCGATCCCCGGCGCCGGCTTCTACGCCGACAGCCGCTATGGCGCGGCCGCCTGCACCCATACGGGAGAAATGACGATGCGCTGCTCGACTTCGCGCACCATCGTGCTCGCCATGAAGCTCGGCTATTCGCTCTCCGACGCGATCAAGCTTGCCGTCGAGGAGCTTAGCGAACTCAATACCGGTTTCCTTGCCGGCGTCGTCATTCATGCGGTTGACGCAAAAGGAAATCATGAGGTGGTGAATTTCAGATGCGAGGGCGAAATCAGCTACTGGCTCTGGGAGGATTCGATGTCCGAACCGGAATTGCGGACTGCGAAACAGGCATAATCAACGAAGAGGGAATGGAACAATGAAACGCTTACTCACCGCAATTGCTGCGATCGCTGTCGTCGCAGGCTCGGCTCTGCCGTCCTTTGCCGGCATGCTCGATGATATCCGTTCGCGCGGCACGATCCGCATCGGCGTGTCGCTCGGCGGCGAGCCGATCGGCTTCCGCGACGACCAGAACAACCCTGTCGGCTATGACGTCGATGTCGCCAAGCGCCTGGCTGAAAAGATCGGCGTTCCGGTCGAATTCACCGACGTTTCCGGTGACGCGCGCATTTCCATGCTGGTTTCCGGCCAGATCGACGTGGCGATCGCCAATACCTCTGCGACGCTCGAGCGCGCCAAGGTCGTCAATTTCTCGATCCCCTATAACCGCGCCGGTCTGCGCATCATCGTGCAGAAGGATGCGGGCATCAAGGATCTGAAGGATCTCGCCGGCAAGAAGATCGTCGTCGGCCGCGGCACGACGGGCGAAACCTTCCTGAAGACCGCCGTTCCGGATGCGGAACTCGTCTATGTCGACCAGTTCGCGCCTGACGGCGTGCTGCAGCTGCAGCAGAAGCGCGTCGATGCCGCTATCGAGGACTCCTCGCTGCTCGACTATCTCGCGACCAAGAACCCGACGCTGGTGACGCTTGCCGGTCTCTATTCCAACGACCCGATCGGCATGGCCGTCGCCAAGGGCGACCCGGAATTCGTCCGCTGGCTCGACATGTTCGTGTCCGATTACATCCAGTCGGGCGCCTATGAGGCAAACTACAAGAAGTGGTGGGGCGCTGAAGCCAACCCGCCGGCTCTGAATCCGCAGTGGTAAGACAATAAAGGCCGCCTCCGGGCGGCCTTTTTCTTTACGAGGTGGCGCGCAGCACGAAGCGCGTCGGCACCATGATCGGCGGCTGTCCCGGCTTGAACGCCTCCGGATTGGCGATGAAATCGACGATGTGCCGGACGTAATCCGACTTGTCGTAGCCGATCGACGAGATCGGATAGGCCTCGAAATCGGTCAGCGACAGGTTGTCGAAGCCATAAAGCCGGAAACGCGGCGGCCGGTTGCCCGGAAAATCCGAACGGCAGACATCGAGAATGCCCATCGCCATCGCATCCGATGTGCAGAAGATCGCATCGGGACAATCATCACCGGCGAGCACGGCCGCAGCGGCATGTCCGCTGGCGTAGGAATAGTCACCCTGAACCGTGCGCTTCAATTCGATCCGGTGCTGTTCGAAAGCCTTGCGATAAAGACCGATACGCGCATGCTCGACCGGCGAAGAGGCGCGGCCGGTGACCAGCCCCGCCGTGCGCACCCGCTTGCCGGCGGCATCCGCGACCGCCTCGAAAATACCGACGGCTTCGTCGGGCATCACAACGGGCGAGAGCTCGTCATGCAGCCCGTTCAGCATGACCACCAGATCGGAGCGGAACATCCGCCGCACGGTGGTCGCATCCGCGAAGTCCGAGAACACTAACCCGGCATCGACATGGTAGGCGACGCCGTTTCTGAGGAACTCTTCGACGCGCGCGACCGAACCGATGCGCACCAGGATGACCTGTTTGCCGATCGCCTGGATCTGATCGATTAGGCGGTCGAACAGGTCGAGGTCGGAGAGATCGTGAATGTGGTTGACGACGACGGCGACGAGATTGACCGTCTTGGTGGTCAGGCTCTGGGCCAGCAGATTCGGCTTGTAGCCGAGAGCATTGGCCGCATCGATGACGCGCTCGCGCTTGTCGGCGGATACCGGCCGCGGCTCGGTCGAAAGGGCCCGGCTTGCGACAGCGCGGGAAACGCCGGCCAGCCGCGCAACATCGGCAATCGTCGGAGCGGCATCACGGCCAGTCGGTGCTTTCATCGTCAGTTGCTTCCCCACCTTCTTCCGGCCTGATACCGCAAGCTTGCCATCCTGGCCATGCGAAATACCAGCCATTTTCAGCCCAAACTGCCAGATTGCGCCGCGCTTCGCAATCTGGCCCAAATGGGTCAGTTCCTTAGGTGGCGAAATGCCTGCCTGGAACGCCGGAAGCGCTAAAGCCAGGACGCAGCGGTTTTCGGCAGGCGTCCTTCGGGATCGACGGCGCTAAGCTTCGGCGCGCCGGGTGTATTCCAACGCCAGAGCGCCACGCAGCGGCCGCCCGGCGACATGAAGGACGGGTAGATCACGCCATCGAAGCCAGCGGCGATCAGCCGTTCCCGCAACTGGTGCGTCGCGGGAACGCGCCCGCCATCGAGTTCCAGCCGCCACTCGCAGCGGTGTATTGCAATCGTTTCCGCATGTGCTTCGAGAAACGCGGCACTCGTCGTGTCAGCAAGACGCGCACCCGTCAGTTCAAGCTTGGCGATGACGGCCGGATGCTGGACGAAGCCCTGATTATATTCGGCCCAAGCCGTCGAAAGTTCGCAGGCCGCATAGATGGTTGCCTCACCCACCGGGTTCCAGCGGCCGCCGAAGCGCGCTGCCCCTTCACCCGAGAGTGGCGCAAAGGCCCAGCGCGGCACGAAGGCCCGCCAGAGCTCAAGCGTGCCGGCCTCAGGGCCTTCAGGCATAGACGCCAGACCGGACAGCTTCCAGATAGGCAAGCACCTTGTCCGGCTTGCCTTCGCCAACGAGATCGAAGGCGGTCTTGCCTGCCCAGCCCGGGATCGGCTGGTGCTTGAACCAGATCACGGCGCGATTGTCGTCACCCGCCATCTCGCTTGCCATGGAGAGGATGCGCACGACATTGCTGAGCGCGCCATCAACCTTCCGGGCACTCGACTTCGCCGTCAGCGTATTGCGGGCGACACCGATCAGCCGGGCAAGTTCGGCAAGGGTCACGCCGAGCTGATCGGCAACGCGGCGCGCGGAAAGAAATGCAGACTGGCCGTCGCCGTAACGCGCGGCTGCAACATCGAAGCTCAGAGCTGCCATCATCGTCACCTTGGCGTAAATTGATCAACCGCTTATCAAAATAGGCTCAGTTTTCGACCAATTCAAGCGCAAAGCATATCATGCCCGCCAGGGCGGATTGCGCTTTTCGAAGAAGGCCGCAATGCCTTCATGTGCTTCAGCCGTTTCCCAGGCATCGGCAAGCTGACCGATCACGCTTTCGAGCAAAGCATCGGTGATCGGCGGTGCCAGCGACTTTGCCAGCACCTTGGCGCGTGCCGCCGCTTCGGGCGAGGCTTGCAGGAAATGGCTGACCTCGACCTCGATAGCGCGGTCCAGCTCCTCGACAGCAACGATGCGATCGACGAGACCGATAGCCCGCGCCTCCCCGGCGTCGATCGGTTTACCGGAGAGAAACAGCGGGCGCGCAGCAGCCGCGCCGATGCGCGCAACGACGAACGGACTGATGGTCGCCGGAATGATGCCGAGCCGCACTTCGGGCAGGCCGAAACGCGCAGTATCGGCAGCGACGGAAAGATCGCAGACAGCCAGCAGCCCCACCCCGCCGCCGAAGCTGTTGCCATGAACCCGGGCGATCACCGGCTTCGGCAGATCGCTCAGTGTGCGATACATCGTTGCCAGGCGGCGGGCTTCCTCCATACGCTGAGCCCGTGAAGCGGCAAACTGTTGCTGCATCCAGCCGAGATCGCCACCGGCGCAAAAGCTCTTGCCCTCCGCAGCAAGCACGACGACCCGCACCGCCGGATCGGCTCCGATCTCTCTCGAAGCAGCAACCAACTCGTCCATCATCGCGGACGAAAGCGCATTGTGCTTTTCGCCCCGCGCCAGCGTGAGGCGCGCTATGCCATTCTCGATGGCGACTTTCAGCGTTTCAGGCATCGTCATTCACTCCTCAGGCTTCTGGCAAGGCTCGCGGCCTCCGCAAGCCGGTCCAGAAGCAGTCCCGTCTCTATTCCCTTCGCTTGGAGATGGCGGGCGACATCAAGCGTATCGACATTTCCCTTGGCGCCCGGCGCATAGGGGCAGCCGCCGAGACCGCCGGCCGATGCGTCGAACACCGCGATCCCCCGCTCCCGCGCCACATCGATATTATCCAGCGCGCGGCCCGCCGTATCGTGGAAATGTCCAGCCAGCCGATCCGCCGGGACCTCCTCCAGCACCTCCGCCAGCATGCGGTCGACCGCCTCAGGCCGTCCCCGGCCGATCGTGTCGCCGAGGCTGATCTCGAAGCAGCCGAGGTCGCGGAGCCGGCGCGCCACATCGGCCGCCGCCGCAGGCTCGACCATGCCCTCGTACGGGCATTCGACGACGCAGCTGACATAGCCGCGCATGGGAATGCCGTGCTCCCGGCTCGCTTCCGCGACGGGCCTGAAACGCTCGATGCTTTCGGCGATCGAACAGTTGATATTCCGCTGCGAAAAGCTCTCGGAGGCCGATGCGAAGATCGCGATCTCATCGGCTTTTGCTACCAGCGCCGCTTCGAAGCCCTTCATATTCGGTGTCAGCGCCGCGTAGCGGATGCCGCGGCGGCGGGTGATGCGTGCCATCACATCGGAAGCATCGGCAAGCTGCGGCACCCATTTCGGACTGACGAAACTCGTCACCTCAATGCGCTCGAAACCGCAGCCGGAGAGGAGATCGACGAGCGCGACCTTATCGCTGGTCTCGACGAAGCGCGTCTCATTCTGCAGACCGTCGCGCGGCGACATTTCGACGATCGAGACGCGGCGCGGCCTCATTCCCCGAGCGCCTTCAGGCTGACCAGTACCGCACCCTCAGAAACCTGATGCCCCTCGCTGACCGCCACGCTTTCCACCACGCCATCGCGGGCGGCGGTCAGCGTCAGCTCCATCTTCATCGCCTCCATGACGATCAGCGGCTGCCCTTTGGCAACGGACTCGCCTTCGGCCGTCCGGACCAATTTGATAAACCCGGGCATCGGCGCCACCAGCCGGTCGCCGCCAGCGATTTCGGAGGCTGCAGCCTCGAGCGGATCGGGCAATTCGAAAACGTGCGTCAGGCCATCGAGCCGGAGCGAAAGCTGCCGTCCATAGTGCCGGGCTTCGACGAGAATCTGGCGTCCATCGGCTTCGGCATGAATGCGCCCATTGTCACGGCTGACGATCCTGACCGGGACGACACGCTGGCCGTTATGGGCCGCGAACATGTCGAAGCCGCGGGCGATAACCCGAAGGCTCAGCGTTTCGCCCGCATGTTGCAGGGTGACGATGCGCTGCATCTCGCTCCACAGCTGCCAGTGGCCAAGCGTCTCCCAGGGATCGCTGCCGCCGCGCGGCATGTCGAGCGACAGGACCGCCGCAAGCGCGATGGCCGATCCGCTTGGCGCCGGAACCTCCGTCAGGCTGTCGAGGTTCCTTTCGATCAGGCCGGTATCGGGATGACCGCTGACAAAATCCTCCTGGCGCGTCAGATTGGCGAGAAACGCCAGATTGCTGACGGTTCCCTCGATCCGCGATGCCTCGAGCGCGTTCCGCAGACCCGACAGCGCCGCCTGGCGATTGTCTCCATGGACGATCAGCTTTGCGATAAGCGGATCGTAATGCGCCGAAATCCGGTCTCCGGCCCTGATGCCTGCATCGATCCTCGCTCCGCTTTCGGGAAATTGAAGGCGCTCGATCTTGCCGGTCGCGGGGAGGAAGCCTTTCGCCGCATCCTCCGCATAGATGCGCGCCTCGAAGGCCCAGCCGTTGATGCCAAGCTCGGCCTGCTTCTTCGGCAGCGGCTCGCCCGCCGCCACTCTCAGCTGCCACTCGACGAGATCGACGCCCGAGATCGCCTCGGTCACGGGATGCTCCACCTGCAGACGAGTGTTCATTTCCATGAAGAAGAAGCGATCCGGCCAGAGACCGTCGGAAACGTCGGCAATGAACTCCACCGTTCCGGCGCCGCGGTAATCGATCGCCTTGGCGGCACGGACCGCGGCCTCGCCCATGGCCCGGCGCATCTCCGCCGTCATCCCGGGGGCCGGCGCTTCCTCGATGACCTTCTGGTGGCGGCGCTGCAGGGAGCAGTCGCGCTCGAAGAGATGCACCACATTGCCGTGGCGGTCGCCGAAGACCTGCATTTCGATATGGCGCGGCCGCAGGAGATACTTCTCGATCAACACGGCGTCGTCGCCGAATGCAGCCGCCGCCTCGCGCCGCGCCGCTTCCAGCGAGGCGGAAAAATCCTGCGCCTGATCGACACGACGCATGCCCTTGCCGCCACCGCCCGCCCGCGCCTTGATCAGCACCGGAAAGCCGATTTCGGCCGCCCTTGCCGCCAGGAAATCAGGATCCTGATTGTCACCGTGATAGCCGGGCACGACAGGAACGCCGGACTGTTCCATCAGCCGTTTGGCTGCGTCCTTGAGGCCCATGGCACGGATGGCGGAAGGCTGCGGGCCGATGAATACCATGCCGGCCGCTTCGACAGCCTCGGCGAATTCCGCATTCTCTGAGAGAAACCCATAGCCCGGATGGATCGCCTGAGCCCCGGAGCGGGCCGCCGCCGAAATGACGCGCTCGATCGACAGATAGCTCTCATGCGCCGCCGCGCCGCCGATGCGATAGGCCTCGTCAGCCATTTCCGCGTGAAGCGCGCCGGTATCGGCGTCGGAATAGACCGCAACCGTGCGAACGCCCAAGCGCCTTGCCGTGCGGATGATACGGCAGGCGATCTCACCCCGGTTTGCGATCAGTATCTTGTCGAACATGGCAGCCTCACATCCTGAACAGGCCGAAGCGCGTGTCTTCGATCGGGGCATTCAGCGCCGCCGACAGCGACAGGCCGAGCACATCGCGGCTCTTCATCGGGTCGATGACCCCATCGTCCCAGAGCCGTGCAGAGGCATAGAGCGGATGGCTCTGGCTCTCGAAGCGATCGAGCACCGGCTGCTTGAAGGCAGCCTCCTCTTCTGCCGTCCACCGCTTGCCGGCGCGCGTCAGCGCCTCGCCGCGCACGGTCGCCAGTACGCCAGCCGCCTGCTCGCCGCCCATGACGGAGATGCGGCTGTTCGGCCACGTCCAGAGGAAGCGCGGCGAGAAGGCGCGGCCGGCCATGCCGTAATTTCCGGCGCCGAAGGAGCCACCGATCAGCATGGTGATTTTCGGCACATTTGTGGTCGCCACCGCCGTCACCAGCTTGGCACCGTGCTTGGCGATGCCTTCCGTCTCGTATTTCCGACCAACCATGAAACCGGTGATATTCTGCAGGAAGACCAGCGGGATCTTCCGCTGTGAGCAGAGCTCGACGAAATGCGCGCCTTTCAGCGCCGATTCCGAAAACAGCACGCCATTATTGGCGATGATACCGACCGGCATGCCGTGGATATGCGCGAAGCCGCAGACAAGTGTGGCGCCATAGCGCGCCTTGAACTCGTCGAAGCGCGAGCCATCGACGATGCGGGCGATAACCTCCCTGACATCATAGGGCGTGCGCAGATCGGAAGGCACGATCCCGGCGATCTCCGAGGGGTCGTAGAGCGGCGGCTCCGGCGCCTGAAGCTCGATCTCCGTCCGCTTGGAACGATTGAGCGCCGCAACGCTGCGGCGGGCCAGCGCCAGCGCATGGATGTCGTCGCGCGCCAGATGATCGGCAACGCCCGAGAGCCGGGTGTGGACATCGCCGCCACCGAGATCCTCGGCGGTGACGATCTCGCCGGTCGCGGCCTTCACCAGCGGCGGGCCGGCAAGAAAGATCGTCCCCTGCCCTTCGACGATAATAGTCTCGTCGGACATGGCCGGCACGTAGGCGCCACCGGCCGTACACGAGCCCATGACAACAGCAATCTGCGGAATTCCCACCGCCGACATGTTTGCCTGATTGAAGAAGATGCGGCCGAAATGATCCCGATCCGGGAAAACCTCGTCCTGGTTCGGCAGGTTGGCGCCGCCAGAATCGACGAGATAGATGCAGGGTAGATTGTTCTCCGCGGCGATCTCCTGCGCCCGCAGGTGCTTCTTCACCGTCATCGGATAATAGGTGCCGCCTTTGACCGTCGCATCGTTGCAAACGATCATGCATTCACGGCCCATCACCCGGCCGATCCCGGTGACCAATCCTGCCGACGGCGCATCGCCATCATACATCCCATGCGCCGCCGTGGCCGCCACCTCAAGAAACGGCGTCGCGGGATCGATCAGCCCCATGACGCGATCACGGGGCAACATCTTGCCGCGCCCGACATGCCGCTCCCGCGCCACCTGTCCACCGCCATTGGCGGCAACACGAACGGCTTCGTCGACGAGCTTGCTGGCTTCTTGCATCGCCGTGCGATTCACCTTGAAGGCTTCGGAATTGGTGGAGATTTCGGATTTGAGTACGGTCATTGACCGCCTCCCGGTGATACCATATTATGATACCATAATCGCAGATCGGGACTGGGGAGACCTGACTTGCACAAGGCCCATCGCAATACGCTCAACGCAATATTTTCGGAACCGGTCAGCGGATCGATCAAATGGCGCGACATTGAGGCTCTGCTTGTTGCGTTGGGTGCGGATGTTTCGGAAGGCAGCGGGTCGCGTGTGCGTTTCACGCTCAGCGGCTCATCGCTCTTGATCCACCGCCCGCATCCGTCGCCGGATACGAAGAAATACGTGGTACGTACGGTCAGGGAGTTCCTGACAAATTCGGGAATACAGCCATGAAAGCCTACAAGGGATATACCGGGTCGGTCGAGTTCGACGAAGACGACATGGTCTTTCACGGTCGCGTTGTCGGCATCAAGGACATCGTGACCTTCGAGGCCGAGACGGCGCAAGATCTGGTCAAGGCGTTCCACGACAGCGTCGAGGACTATCTGGCCTTTTGCGCCGAGACGAAGCAAGAACCCGAAAAACCCTTCTCCGGAAACCTTTCGCTGCGGATGTCGCCCGGCCTTCACAAACAGGTCGTTCGCGCCGCCGGCAACAAAGCTCAATCGGTCAATCAGTGGATCACCGACACATTGAGCGAAGCGGCAACGCGCGATGCGCAATCTACGTCGAGCACCGTTAGAACCTAGCGCGAAACCCATCATGCCGTCTCCGCAAACAGTTCGCGGCCGATCAGCATCCGGCGGATTTCGGAGGTTCCGGCGCCGATCTCGTAGAGCTTGGCATCCCTGAGCAGGCGGCCGGCAGCATAGTCGTTGGTATAACCGTTGCCGCCGAGCGCCTGGATGGCCTCGAGCGCCATGGTGGTTGCCTTTTCGGCGGCGTAGAGAATACAGCCGGCGGCGTCCTTGCGGGTGGTCTCACTGCGATCGCAGGCGGATGCGACGGCGTAGACGTAGGCACGGGCCGTATTCATCGTCACATACATGTCGGCGAGCTTGCCCTGCATCAGCTGGAACTCACCGATCGCCTGGCCGAACTGTTTGCGCTCGTGCAGGTAGGGCACGACGATATCCATGCAGGCGGCCATGATGCCGAGGGGGCCGGCGGAGAGCACGACGCGCTCGTAATCCAGCCCGGACATCAGCACCTTCACGCCGCCGCCGACCGTGCCGAGCACATTTTCCTCGGGCACTTCGCAATCGGCAAAGATTAGCTCCGACGTGTTGGAGCCGCGCATGCCGAGCTTGTCGAGCTTCCGGCCGGTGGAAAAGCCTTTGAAACCCTTCTCGATCAGGAAGGCGGTGATGCCGCGCGGGCCGGCTTCGGGATCGGTCTTGGCATAGACGACGAGGACATCGGCATCGGGACCGTTGGTGATCCACATCTTGCTGCCGTTCAAGACGTAGCGGTCGCCGCGCTTTTCGGCTCTGAGCTTCATAGAGACCACGTCGGAACCGGCTCCAGGCTCGGACATGGCAAGTGCGCCGACATGCTCGCCAGAAATCAGCTTTGGCAGATAGCGGCTTTTCTGTCCGGCATTGCCGTTGCGATTGATCTGGTTGACGCAGAGATTGGAATGGGCGCCGTAGCTCAGCGCCACCGAGGCCGAGGCGCGGCTGATCTCCTCCATCGCCACGCAATGGGCGAGATAGCCGAGGCCGGCCCCGCCATACTCTTCAGCGGCAGTGATGCCGAGAAGGCCCATATCGCCGAGCTCGCGCCAGAGCGGCATCGGAAAGGCATTGTTGCGGTCGGTCTCGTCGGCCAGCGGCGCGATCCGTTCGCTGGCGAAGCGCCTGACGGCGTCGCGCAGCGCTTCGATTTCCTCGCCAAGCGCAAAACTCAAGCCACCTGAATACATCCGGCCTCTCTCCCTTAGACCCAGTCCACAATTCCGGACGCAAAACCGCTTCGCACCCTTGTTGGAATTGCTCGTCGCCACCAACTATGCGGCGTCCGGCATGCGTGCCGGCTCTCCCGTCGTCTCGTAAGCCTTCAGACGCTTGTCGATCTGATCCATGATCGTGCGGGCGGCCGCCTCCTTGACCAGCCCGTAGCCGCGAATCTCATCGAACAGCGTCAGAATGGCAAGCGCTTCCGCTTCGTTGCTGCCGTTGAGTTTTGCGAGGACGCGGGCGGCCACCGCCTCGTAATCCGAAATCAGCCGGCGCTCGAGCTTGCGCTCATGCAGGTAGCCGAACGGATCAAATGCTGTACCGCGCAATGTCTTGAAGCATGCCAGACCGCGCAGCAGCGGCAGGATCCAGGCACCGAACTCCCGCTTCTTCGGGCGGCCGTTCGGGTCCTTGCCCGAAAGAACCGGTGGCGCGAGATTGAAGACGAGGCGGAAGTCGCCCTCCATTTCCTCGCGCATCTTCGCCTCGAAGGCAGGATCGGTCAGCAGCCGCGCCACCTCATATTCATCCTTGTAGGCGAGCACACGGGCATAGGTGACGGCCGTGGCAAACGGTATCTTGTCCGAAAGCCCAGCCTTTGAGGCTGCGGCCCTAGCACGCTCGACGAAGGTGCCAAAGCGGGTGGCAAGGCGCTCGTCCTGATAGGCGGCGAGATGCGCCTTGCGATGGGCGACGACCTCGGCAAAGGACATGTCGGCCAGCGTCTTGCGCTGCTCCTTCTCACCCATCGCGGCGCGCACGGCGTCCGGATCGTGAGCGAGAAGGCGCCCCCAGTTAAACGACGCCCGGCTTGTCTTGACGGCGACACCATTGAGTTCGATCGCCTTTTCGATCGATTCAAGCGACAGCGGCACAAGGCCCGATTGCCAGGCAAAGCCGGTGAGCAGGATATTGGTGTTGATGCCATTGCCGGTCAGCGCAGTCGCCGCATGGCTGAAGTCGAGGAAGACCGAGCGGTCGCTGACGGTCTTGGCGATCGTGTGCATCACCGAGCCGGTCTTGAAATCGAAGTCGCGGTTGCGGACGAAATCGGCAACCGGCATCAGTCCGGTATTAACGATCGCCGTCGTGCGCTCGCTCTTGCAGAGCGTGATCGCATCCTTCGAGGCGCCGACGACATCATCGGCTGCGAGCAGCAGATCGGCACCGCCATTGACGATGCGCGGCGAGGTCACGTCCTTTTGCGCGCGGCCGATGCGCAGATAGCTCATCACCGCGCCGCCCTTCTGGGCGAGACCGGCCATGTCGAGGATCATCGGCACCTTGCCATCGAGATGGGCGGCCATGCCGAGGACGGCGCCGATCGTCAGGATGCCGGTGCCGCCGACGCCGGCGATGGCGATATTCCAGGGACGGTCGCCGATCTCCGGGATGACAGGCATCGGGATGTCGGCATCGACGGGCTCGACCGCCTTGCGCCTCTTGCGCTCGCCGCCCTTCACGGTAACGAAGGATGGGCAGAAGCCCTTCACGCAGGAGAAATCCTTGTTGCAGGTGGACTGGTTGATTTGCCGCTTGCGGCCGAACTCGGTTTCCAGCGGCTCGACGGAAATGCAGTTCGACTGCACCGAGCAATCGCCGCAGCCTTCGCAGACTGCCTCGTTGATGAAGACGCGCTTGGCCGGGTCTTCCATCAGGCCGCGGCTGCGGCGCCGGCGCTTTTCGGCAGCACAGGTCTGTACGTAGACGATCGCCGAACAACCCGGCGTTTCGCGCAGCTTCAGCATGACGGGATCGAGATGATCGCGGTGCAGGACGGTGACGCCGGGCGCAAGCTCGGGCGCCACATAGGCATCCGGATTGTCCGAAAGCAGATAGATCGGCGAGACGCCTTCATTGTAAAGCTGCTTGGTCATCAGCTGCGGCGTCATATAGCCGTCGATCTGCTGGCCGCCGGTCATGGCGACGGCATCGTTATAGAGCAGCTTGTAGGTGACGTTGACCTTGGCGGCGACCGACTGGCGCACCGCCAGAATACCGGAGTGGAAATAGGTGCCGTCACCGAGATTGACGAACATGTGCTTTTCGTCGGTATAGCGCGAGATCGCCGTCCACGGCACGCCTTCGCCGCCCATCTGCGTGAAGGTCTCGGTATTCCGGTCCATCCAGGTGACCATGTAATGGCAGCCGATACCGGCCGTGGCGCGGCTGCCTTCGGGCACGCGCGTCGAGGTATTGTGCGGACAGCCGGAACAGAAGAACGGCGTGCGCTGCAGCGGTGGCACATGGCTGCGGCTGATCTGGCCACGCTCGGAGAGATAGGCAAGCTTGTCGGAAATCCGCCGGTGCAGCGCCGGGTCCATGTCGAGTTTCAGGATGCGCCCGGCGATGGCGCGGGCAACAGCGCCGACCGTCAGCGCCGCCGAGAGGCTGAGATAGGGTTTGTCATGCTCGTCGAACTTGCCGACGATGCGTGGGCGCACGTCGTAACGCCAGTTGAAGAGCTGCTGCTTGATCTGGTTCTCGATGATCTCGCGGCGTTCCTCGATGACGAGCACCTCGTCCAGACCCTCGGAGAAATGCCGGACGGCCTCAGGCTCCAGCGGCCAGGGCATGCGGATCTTCAGGATGCGGATGCCGATCGCTTCCATCTCCGCGCGGCCGAGCTCCAGCTCGCGCAGCGCCTGCAGCACGTCCTCATAGGCCTTGCCCGAGGAGATGATGCCGAAGCGGGCATGCGGCGCATCATGGGTGATTTCATCGACCCGGTTGGCGCGGGCAAAGGCAATCGCCGCATAGGCCTTGTAGGTCTGCAGCCGGTCGTCCTGGATCAGCGGCGGGTCCGGCCAGCGAATGTTGAGCCCACCCGGCGGCAGCTCGAAATCAGTCGGGATCACGAATTGCCGCTTTTCGCCTGAGAGATCGACGGCCGCGGTCGTCTCGACGGTATCGGCGATGAATTTCATGCCGACCCAGCAGCCGGAATAGCGCGACATGGCGATGCCGAGCAGGCCGTATTCGATGAATTCGTGGATCGACGATGGGTATAGAACCGGAATGACCGCCGACATGAAATCATGATCGGTCTGATGCGGCACGGTGGAGGACTTCGCCGCGTGGTCGTCACCGGCAAAACAGAGCACGCCGCCGTGCTTGGAAGTGCCCGCCGCATTGGCATGTTTCAACACGTCGCCGGAACGATCGACGCCCGGACCCTTGCCGTACCAGATACCGAGAACGCCGTCCTTGTTGGCTTCCGGCGAAAGACCTGCCTGCTGGCTGCCCCAGACGGCGGTGGCGGCAAGATCCTCGTTGATCCCGGGCTGGAAGGTAACCTGGTGCTGGTCGAGATAGCGCTGCGCCTTCATCAGCTGCTGGTCGTAGCCGCCGAGCGGTGAGCCGCGATAGCCCGATATGAAGGCAGCCGTGTTCAGCCCGGCGGCGTGGTCGCGCCGCATTTGGGTCATCGGCAGGCGAACCAGCGCCTGCAATCCGGACATGAAGACCCGGCCTTCTTCGGCCGTATATTTATCGTCGAGCGATACACTCGTCGCCAGCATCTGCTCTCCTCCCGAGATCGCAGTGGTGAACCATGACGCCTGGGGAGGGCTCCTCTTCCGCTCCCTTGGCATGTAACGCGATAGTAGCACTGCGGTTGCGGAATTTCCGGGCCAAGAATGGCGCGGTTGCGCATCATTCGAAAATTAGAATGTGCCATCACGACATTTTTGCAATGGGTGGCCTTTGCCGATTGACCTTGCGGCCGCCATCTCGCCATATCCGTCGAGCCCGGTTTGGAGCGGGCGCATCGGAGGAAAACATGACCATTTCGCTCGCACCCATCGCCCTGCCGGATTTCGGTCCGCTCGGCGAACAGCCACAGATTCCCGCCGCCACCTATGCCGCGCGCGCCGACGCAGCGGTGAAGAATGCCGGGACGGACTGGCTCGTCGTCTATGCCGACCGGGAGCATTTCGGAAATATCATGTTCCTCTCCGGATTCGAGCCGCGTTTCGAGGAGGCGCTGTTGCTGCTCGGCAAAGGCGGCAAGCGAGTGATCATCACCGGCAATGAATCCGAAAGCTATACGGCGCTCGCCCGGCTGCCCGGCATCGAGGTGATGCGGGCGCAGACATTCAGCCTGATGGGCCAGGACCGCTCGCAAAACCCGCGCCTTGCCGACCGTCTCAAGGATGTCGGCATCAAGGCGGGAGACAGCGTCGGGCTGGTTGGCTGGAAATATCTATCTGCCGAAGAAGATGACGATTACGCACAGAGCTTCTTCGTTCCTGACTTCATTGTGAAGATCCTGAGCCGCACCATCGGCAGTAGCGGCAAGCTCGTCGATCGAACCGAAGTGCTGATGCATCCGCAGGACGGCTTGCGTTCCGTCGTCGACGTCGATCAGCTCGCGGCTTTCGAATGGGCGGCGGCACGCTGCTCGACGGCGCTCTGGCGGGTCGTTTCGGGCGTGCGCGAAGGCGATACGGAATTCGAGGCGCTGGGACGGCTCGGTTATGAAGGCGATCCGCTCAACGTCCACACCATGTTTGCCTCGGTCAGCAAGGGCGAACACATCATCGGCCTGCGCAGCCCGTCGGCGCGAAAGCTGAAGCGCGGCGACGGCGTCACGACAGCGCTCGGCTATTGGGGCGCGCTTTCATCGCGCGCCGGATTGCTTGCTGACCACGACCACGATTTCCTGAAGCCGTCAAAGGCCTATTTCGAGGCGCTGATCACCTGGTACGAAACATCGGATATCGGTGTCACCGGCGGCGCGCTCTTCGAGGCGGTGACCGGCAAGCTAAAGTCGGCGGGGCTCAACTCCGCGCTCAACCCCGGCCATCTCGGCAGCCATGAGGAATGGCTGCATTCGCCGGTACAGCCGGGATCGACGGATCGGCTCCGCTCCGGCATGCCGTTTCAGGTCGATGTGATCCCGGGCCCAATGCCCGCGGGCTGGGCGCTGAATAGCGAGGATGCCGTTGCATTTGCCGACGAGGCACTGAGGGAAGAGATCAGGCAGCGCTATCCGGCCATGCATGCGCGCATCGCAGCGCGCCGCAGCTTCATGGCGGACAAGCTGGGTGTCGCGGTCAAGGACAGCATCCTGCCGCTGTCATCGACGCCGCTCTATCTCCCGCCATTTTGGCTGAAGTCAAGGCATGTGCTGGTTCGCGACTAGGCTGTGAGCCGGCGTCTTGAAATAATCACGAGGCGCCGCTCCCACCAGATCAGCACGAGGCTGGAGCCGACGATCAGCAGCGCTCCGGCGACGACATTCAGTGTCGGGATCTCGGCCCAGATCAGGTAGCCATAGAGGAAAGCCCAGATCAGGCCGCTATATTCGATCGGCGCCAGTGTCGAGGCCGGCGCGTAGCGGAAGCCTTCGTAAAGAATGTACTGACCGGCCGCGCTGATGCAGCCGAGACCGATCATCAGCACCCATCCGAAAGCATCGGGGGTTTTCCAGACGAAGGGCAGTGCGGCGCCGCAGACGATGATGAACAGGACGCCGGTTGCCAGCATCTGGTTGACGGTGCTTTCCGTGCGGCTGACGAGGCGCACGAGGATGGTGCTCCACGCCCAGCAGAAGCCGGCAAAGAACACCATGCCGGCCGGAATGAGGCTCGGCGCTTCGGCGGGGTTAGCCGCCAGGACGACGCCGATGAAGCCGCCGATGCAGGCCAGCCAGCGGATCGGCCCGACATTTTCGCGCAGGATGAAGATCGACAGCACGACGGTGATGACGGGTGCCGAGAAATACATCGTGGTGATTTCGGCGAGCCCGAGATGGCGGGCCGCGGAGTAGTAGGCAAGCCAGGCGCCGAGCATCAGAACGGCGCGCAGCAAAACCGAACTCCGGTGCGGACTTTTCAGGATCGACGGATGACGGTTGCGGTGGATGAAGAAGGCCGAGAAGCCGACGATCATCACGCTGCGGATGAACAGGATCTGCGGCACGGCATAGTCTGCCACGAGCCACTTGACGACGGCGTCCTGGATGGCAAACAGCGAATAGCCGATGCAGGCAAGGGCAATTCCCACCAGCGGGGAAGGCGCCTCATCGGTCGATCTGGAGAACATGGAAGCCTGCGATGGGAATGCGTTGGGGTGCCACGGCCTAGCAAGACCCGGCACCGTTGACAATGCGAGGAATAGCCCTCCGCGAAGATTTGATCAGTTGATCTTCACGCCCTTCGACCGCATGCGTGAAACCGTTTCCCGTTCGGCCCGCTTGCAGCGCATCGGCGGCAAGCCGCGATCCATCAGGTCCATGTCCTCAAGCACCATGTCGCCCATGTTCTTGAAGGCGCTGTCGAGCGCTCCGGCGCGATGCGCCGAGCGGATAAAGCCCTTGAGCTTGCGCACCGGATGATCGGATGGCAGCGGCTCTTCCGGATAGACATCGCTGGCCGCCACGATATGGCCTGACGCAACAGCGGCCATCAGCGCATCGAAATCGACGACATCGGCGCGGCTGAGCAGGATGAACGCTGCGCCCTTGCGCATGCTGGCGAAGGCCTCGGCTCCGAGAAAGCCCTTGTTCTCGCTTGTCACGGCGGCAACGACGAAGACGAAATCGCTCTTCGTCAGCACATCCTCAAGGCTCGCCGCCTCGACGTTGTTTTCCTCGAGGATCGACTTCGGCTGCCAGGGATCGAAGACCCGCACCTTGGCGCGGAAGCCTGACAGCACGCGCCGCAGCGCCTTGCCGAGATCGCCGAAGCCGACAATGCCGATTTCCGATCCGGCGATCAGCCGGGCGCTGGCATTGCCCTCGCCGCCCCAGAGCTCAGTGCCATCGCGAAAGGCGACATCGGCATCGACGATGCCGCGGGCGAGCGACAGGGCGAAGCCGAGACCGATTTCGGCCACCGGCTCGGCAAAGACCTGACCCGTCGTCACCACATGGATGCCGCGCTGGAAGAGGATGTCGTAGGGCATGTTATTGATAAGATTGCTCTCGACATTCAGCACGCAGCGCAGCGACGTCATCCGCGCCAGCGTTTCCTCCGATAGCGGCGGCTGACCGATGATGTAGAGCGCCTTGCCGAGAACCTCGTCACCGAGACCGGCAACGTTGTCCGGATCGGCCTCGACGATCTCATACTTGTCGTGAAGCACCCGGCGCGCTTCGTCGGTGAAGATCAGATCGAGCGTGCGCGGTTCAGGCGCGCTGATCGCCAGGGGCTTTTCGGTCTTCGTCATGATGTCCTCCTCCCGCAGCCGCCTAAAGCTGCACAATCCTTATCTCAGCGCCACGCTCACCGGCATCGATCGACAGATAGGCGGCCGCCGAAATCAGCGCCCAGTCCTCCGGCCTTGCCAGCGCCACCGGACAGCCGATCCCGTAGAGTGCCTCCGCGACCATTGCGCCGGTGACGACGATCGCATCGCGCTTCAACAGGATGATCCCGGCAGGGGCGGTCTTCAGCCGGACGGCCTCAGCGAGCACCGAGCTTCCCGAACTCGATCCCCTGCCCGCCTCCATGACGAGGATCGCCCCGCTGATCGACTGGCCGCTTTGCGGATGCCACTGGTCGATGATCTCGCCGGTCGCCGAATCCACGCCGCCCCAGAAACTGAGCGGCTCGGCAAGCACGAAGGCCGCAGCCGCAGCCTTGCCTTCCATGAGGGTCGTCGCGGAAAATGCCGTCACAGCCGCACCACCTTGCCCGAGCGCGCCGAGGCCATGCATTCGGCGAGCGAACCGAAAGCGACGTCGACGCCGATATTGCCGGGTGCGTAATAGGCCCACTTGCCCGAGTTGGTCATAACGGCACCCGACATGTCGCGGATGATCGCCGTGACATAGGTGCAGGTGTCGATGACGAGCGTCACGCCTGCCGTTTCCAGAGCAGCGCGCCAGCCACGATTTTCAAGCTCCGCCAGGACCTCGCGATTGGTGTTGATGTAGATATCGATCGCCGCTTTCCCGCCTGCGAGCAGCGGCATCAGCCGCTCGAACTCGCCGATGGAAAAATGCGGCGTTCCCATGCTGACGGCCGCAAGCCGCGTACCTTCCGCCACCGTCGAAAGATTGCGGATGGCGTCGCGGATATCGGTGCGGCTGAGCCGGATCGTCTCCTGCGGTTCGATGCCGCCGCAGGCCGCCTGCAGCGTCGGCGCCTCCGGTGTCAGACCGACGGCGTGAAACAGCGCGACGGCGCCTGCCGATGCCGCGACGGCACCGAGCGCCTTCAGGTCGTCCTCGGAGCTTTCCTTCGGCAGGCCGCGGAGGACGGGGATGCGATCGCCGCAGCGGCGGCCGATGGCGTGACCGGCAGCGACACAGATCGACCCGGCATCCCGCTCACCCCCGGCAAACTCTTCGATATCGACGAGCACGGTCGCCCGCCGGTTTTCGGTGAGGTGCAGTCCATAATAGGGCGCCCGGCCGGTCAGCGCGCAACAGAGGTCGATGAAATCGCCATAGCGGTTGGTACGCGCGCCAAGCACCGAATTGGCAAAGACGATGGCATTCGATTCCGCCCAGGCGATCTGCGCCCCGAAGCGCGGCCGGAAGATCGTCTGGTAGGGCGCGCAGGTGAAGGTCGGCACGCAGCCGAGCTCCTCATGCGCCTTCATCAGCCGCGCACCGTTGCGGCCAAGCGCCTCGTCGCCGCGGAAAAGTTCGGGATGGATGAGATCGACCGAACCGACATTCAGCGTCGTCGGCACGCGGACACGGCCGCCCCAGGACACCATGCGCTCGACGAAATCGAGGCTGACCTCGCCGAGATAGAGACAGCCGTCGATATGGGCGGCCTCGATGTCCACCAGTTTTGTGGCGCCGACAGCCTCGGCGAAACGCACGAGAAGCCGCATGGCAAAAGCAGCCGCCTCACCGTGGCGGCCATCGAGCAAGGCTTTGTCATCAGGGGAAAGCTGGAGAGAGGAATGCATGGCGGCGACGCTATCAGGTCGTCTTGCGGGAGAGAAGCGGCATGACGAATTCGACCAAAGGCGCCCTCGACAAAACTGTCACAAACACTATGTCACAAAACCTTCACAATTTCATTTGCCAGTTCGTTTCTTTTCGTTTTGTATGCGGAAAGTTTCGTAACGAAACCGGCCGGTGGGATCGAGGAGGATCTGCGCCGGCAGGCCGTAATCCGTTCAAAACGGCACGGCAGGACACATAGGGAGGAACCATGTCCATTCGTTTCATGGCCGCATCCGCGGCAACCATCATCTTGTCGCTTTCGTTCGCTTCGAGTGCCTTTGCAGTGACCGAACTGCAGTGGTGGCACGCCATGGCGGGCGCCAATAACGAAGTGGTCAACCAGCTCTCCAAGGAATTCAACGAAAGCCAGAAAGACTACAAGATCGTCCCGGTTTTCAAGGGCACCTATCCGGAAGCGCTGAATGCCGGCATCGCCGCCTTCCGCGCCAAGCAGCCGCCCGCGATCCTGCAGGTCTTCGACGCCGGCAGCGGCGTGATGATGGGCGCCGAGGGCGCGATCATGCCGGCGGCCCAGGTTCTCGAAAAGGGCGGCTTCAAGTTCGACAAGTCGGAATACCTGCCCGGCATCGCCGCCTATTATTCGAAGCCCGACGGCACGATGCTGTCCTTCCCCTACAACTCGTCCTCGCCGATCCTCTATTACAACAAGGACACCTTCAAGAAGGCCGGCCTCGACCCTGAAAGCCCGCCGAAGACCTGGCCCGAAGTGTTCGAAGCGGCCAAGAAGATCAAGTCGAGCGGCGCGTCTGCCTGCGGCCTGACCTCGACCTGGCTCACCTGGATCCAGACCGAGAACTTGGCCGCATGGAACAACGTGTCCTACGGCTCGAACGAGAACGGCCTTGCCGGCACCGATGTGAAGCTCGCATTCAACTCGCCGCTCTTCGTCCAGCATTTCCAGGCGATCGCCGATCTCGCCAAGGACGGCACGTTCCGCTACGGCGGCCGCACCTCGGAAGCCAAGCAACTCTTCACCTCCGGTGAATGCGGCATCATGACGGAATCGTCCGGCGGTCTCGGCGACATCATCAAGACGGGCATGAACTACGGCATCGGCCAGCTGCCTTACTATGAAGGCGAAGGACGCCCGCAGAACACCATCCCGGGCGGCGCCAGCCTCTGGGTCTTCGCCGGCAAAAGCGACGAAGAATACAAGGGCATCGCCCAGTTCTTCCACTTCCTGTCGCAGACCAAGATCCAGGCCCGCCTGCATCAGGTTTCCGGCTACATGCCGGTGACCATGGCCGCCTATGAGGACACCAAGAAGTCCGGCTTCTACGAAAAGAACCCGGGCCGCGAAACGCCGATCCTGCAGATGATGGGCAAGGCGCCGACCGAAAACTCCAAGGGCGTGCGTCTCGTCAACCTGCCGCAGGTCCGCGACATCATGAACGAGGAGTTCGAGGCGATGCTGGCCGGCAAGCAGGATGCGAAGGCCGCGCTCGACAAGGCGGTCGAACGCGGTAATGCCGCGATCCAGCAGGCGATCGGCCAGTAAATACGGCGTTCGCGCCCGCAACCAATATGGCTGCGGGCGGCCCCTTCACGTCAAGGAGATCGCCGTGCAGCGCGTCGTCTTTCCGAACAAGATCCTTCCCTATTTCCTGGTCGCCCCGCAGATCATCCTCACGGTGGTTTTCTTCTTCTGGCCGGCAAGCCAGGCGCTCTATCAGTCGATGCAGCGCGAGGACCCGTTCGGCCTGAAGAGCGGCTTCGTCGGCCTCGCAAATTTTCGCGACGTCTTCGCCGATCCGAATTATCTGAACTCGCTCTATGTCACCGTCGTCTTCAGCGTGCTGACGGCGCTTCTCTCGATGGTCGTGGCGCTGGCTTTGGCGACGGCAGCCGACAAGGTGGTGCGCGGGCAGACCTTCTACCGGACGCTGCTGATCTGGCCCTATGCCGTGGCGCCTGCCGTCGCCGGCATGCTCTGGCTCTTCATGTTCAATCCCGCCATGGGCACCTTCGCCTATATCCTGCGGCGCAACGGCTTCATGTGGGATCCGCTTCTGAACGGCAACCAGGCGATGACGCTGGTTATCGTCGCGGCCGCCTGGAAGCAGATCAGCTACAATTTCCTGTTCTTCGTCGCCGGGCTGCAGGCAATCCCGAAATCGCTGATCGAGGCAGCCGCCATCGACGGCGCCCGCGGCAGCCGCCGCTTCTGGACCATCGTCTTCCCGCTGCTGGCGCCGACAACTTTCTTCCTGCTCGTCGTCAACACCGTCTATGCCTTCTTCGACACCTTCGGCATCATCCATTCGGTGACCGGCGGCGGCCCGGCCAAGGCGACGGAAACGCTGGTTTACAAGGTCTATAACGACGGCTTCGTGAACCTCAATCTCGGCTCGTCCGCGGCGCAATCGGTGATCCTGATGATCATCGTCATCGCGCTGACGGCCTTCCAGTTCCGCTTCGTCGAGAAGCGCGTGCATTATGCGTGAGGGCCTGAAATGATCGAAAAACGCCCTGTCGCCAACCTCATCGGCCACCTGATGCTCATCATCGGCATCATCATCGTCGCCTTCCCGATCTATTACACGTTCATCGCCTCGACGATGACGTCGGCCGAGATCATCAAGCCGCCGATCTCGTTGCTGCCGGGTAGCCACTTCACCGAAAATTACACCGAGGCGCTGTTCGGCGGCGTCGAGCGCGCCGTCGGCGTCAGTCTCGAACGGCTGCTCTTCAACACCTTCGTGGTGGCGATCCTGATTGCCGTCGGCAAGATCCTGATCTCCTTCCTGTCGGCCTTCGCGGTGGTGTTCTTCCGCTTCCCGCTGCGCATGGTGTTCTTCTGGATGATCTTCGTGACGCTGATGCTGCCGGTCGAGGTGCGCATCCTGCCGACCTACAAGGTGATCGTCGATCTCGGGCTAATCGATACCTATGCGGGCCTGACCCTGCCGCTGATGGCCTCGGCGACCGCGACCTTCCTGTTCCGCCAGTTCTTCCTGACGATCCCCGGCGAACTGCTGGAGGCGGCGCGCATCGACAATGCCGGACCGTTCCGCTTCATGCGTGATATCCTGCTACCGCTGTCGCGCACCAATATCGCCGCGCTCTTCGTCATCCTGTTCATCTATGGCTGGACGCAGTATCTCTGGCCGCTGCTCGTCACCAACGACGCGCAGATGAACACGATCATCATCGGCCTCAGGAAGATGGTGGATTTTACCGACGCGGCAACGCCCTGGAATTTCGTGATGGTGACGGCGATCCTTGCGATCATTCCGCCCATCCTCGTCGTGGTGCTGATGCAGCGCTGGTTTGTCAAAGGTCTTGTGGAGACGGAGAAGTAATGGCCAGGATCACCCTCAACGATGTCCGCAAGACCTATGGCGGCGGCGTCGAAGTCATCAAGGGCGTCTCGCTCGAGATCGCCGACGGCGAACTCCTGGTGCTCGTCGGCCCCTCCGGTTGCGGCAAGTCTACGCTGCTCAGAATGATCGCCGGCCTGGAAGGCATCAGCTCCGGGGAGATCAGCATCGGCGACCGCGTCGTCAACGAGCTGGAACCCTCCGAGCGCGATATCGCCATGGTCTTCCAGAACTATGCGCTCTATCCACATATGACGGTGCGACAGAACCTCGCCTACGGCCTGAAGAACCGCAACACGCCGAAGGATGAAATCGAGCGGCGGATCGTCAAGGCGGCAAAGTCGCTGGAGATCGAACCCTTCCTGGAGCGCAAGCCGCGCCAGCTCTCGGGCGGCCAGCGCCAGCGCGTCGCCATGGGCCGCGCCATCGTGCGCGAACCCGCAGCCTTTCTGTTCGACGAGCCGCTCTCCAATCTCGATGCGAAACTGCGCGTCCAGATGCGCGTCGAGATCAAGCGGCTGCAGCGGGCATTGGCGACCACAAGCGTCTATGTCACCCACGACCAGATGGAAGCGATGACCCTTGCCGACCGGCTCGTCGTCCTGAATGGCGGCCACATCGAACAGGTCGGCACACCGATCGAGCTTTACGAGAAGCCGGCAACCACCTTCGTCGCCACTTTCATCGGCTCGCCGTCGATGAATCTGCTGGAGACCAGTGGCAGCGGCTTTGCGCTCGGCAACGGCGCGACACCCCTGCCATCCGGTACTGCGACACTCGGCATCCGCCCTGAAGACCTGCATCTCGCCGAACCCGGCAAACCCGATGCCTTCACCGCCGACGTTCGCGTCGGTGCCGTGGAGCTCGTCGGCGCCGAAAGCTATGTCCACGGCACGCTGCCGAACAACCAGGACATCGTCTTCCGCGTCCCCGGCCGGTCGCAGATCGCCATCGACGCCCGCGTGACGATCGGCGCGGCGCAATCGGCGCTGCATTTCTTCGACAAATCAGACAAGCGAATGGCTACGATGGCTCAGTAATACCACGCACCGTTTTATGACGTCCTCTGTTGCCTTTCCAAGCGGTATGCATATGGTTTTCGAGCATGGCAATGCAGCAACGCTCAAGCGAGCGTCGCGGGTTCTCTCAGTGGTCAAGGAGGAGTTTGAAACACTTGGAAGAATCCTCGACGGCATCAAAAGCAGCTTCAGAAGCGTCCGAAAAATCGACAATGTCGAGGTGCGTGGTCGCACAACCAACCGCAAACACCGCAATGTCGAAATCCTGACCCTGCCGTCAGCCGACCTGTATATCGGACGGAGCGATGGCAACGACTTGGTCTAGTGCTCGCCAAGGGACAAATTGGGTCGTCGTTCGGTGAAATTAGAAGGACAGACTCTGCCACACTCGGACTACCGTCCACGTTAGCAAGCCTCCGAGCAACAGACCTGCCAAACCCGCAGTCAACAGCCGCCGATCCTGCCGATTACGATCGCGCGCAGCATACACGAGTTCTCGGAGCTCGCGGGTAACGGACTCGATGTCACTACCACCTAGCTTTGCCCGATGGAGATTGACAATCACGCGATCAGCAATCACCTCGAACATGCGTCCATAGTCGTCAGGGCCATAACGAAGCGCCGGCGATATTTCGAGGGCTTTGACGTGCTCGGCAATAAGAACCATGTCGTCAGCCATCCGCTCGAAGTGATTGCCGTAGTCCGCCGGCGACGCAAGTCCGTCATATCGATCGAACGCGGCCTCTAAGCCTCTGCGAATAGTGGCCATATCGCTATCGATGTTGAGGGCAAGTTCTTCTACCGCATGGCGGAGGGCATCGAATGCAAGTGTCGCGCCATCGGCTGGCAACTCCTGCGGCTTTGTTGTTCTACCTTGGTCTGTCATACGCTGTCCTAACGTTCAAAATCGTCGCCGCGCTCGCGCGAGATCCCTCGATCCGCGTCGTGGACACGATGGTGGTCGGCAGTGCTATTCCCCACCTTCCCGACTTCCACAGCCCGATCCGACCGCAAACGTTCTCGCAAGTGATTGGATCCCCTCACGTCACTTGCAGCAGTAATCCCCTCAGGTTTCATCGTCGCCGCCGTACGAGTTAGATTCAAACCGGCGAACATCTCGCGACGCGCTTCTGATTGTTGCAGAGACGTTTGGCCCCTGATCTCCAGCTGTCCAGATTGCCCCTCAGGGCCACTCGCCAAGCGTGTGACCCCGAGCCTTTCGAAAGCCTTCTGACCTTTGCTGGGTAGGCTTCTAGCTCGAGCGCTTACGCTGACTGGATCGCGGGTGAGAGTCGCCAGATCCTTTCGGCGGGCTACCTTGAACTCCTCAGCATCCCGGGTGTCGGGCATTCCTCGTCGCCCGGCGAAATCGCTGAGGTAATCCAGCGTTGTTTCCTTGACCCCCGATCTGCCGAGCCGCTGTGTCATCCGTGCGAAAGCAAGGTCGGTGGGTTTTTCCACTTCCCAATTGTTGCGATCGGCGGCGCGGCCATCAGGCAATTGGACTGTTTCGGAGCCGATGTGTCTCAGCGCGAGTTTTTCACCAACAATTACTCCCGCTTTCGCTATCGCTCGCTCAAGATCGACGCCCCACGTCGTGTGTCTCTCGCCTTGGGCGTTTTCAAGGCTGACAAAATAGCTGAACCGGTTTCGGGGGTCGCGCTCATAGGGCGCCGCTCCATGCTCGACTAAGTGCCCGGCCCTGCGATCGGCAAATTCTTCCTCAGCCACATAGAGCCGCACACCGTCCCGGTGACGTGTCATCGCCACATAGGTCAGATGCCGATCCATCGTTGCCGACGCCAACACGAATGCACGATCGATCGTAGCGCCCTGGTTCTTATGGATCGTGGTTGCGTAGCCGTGATCGAAATAGCGATACCGATCTGTAGCGACGTGGACCGAACCTGTATCGTTACCCGTCTTCCCGTCGAGCTGCACCCTCATGGATCGCCGGTCAACAGCCATGACGGTCCCAAGCATACCGTTCTTTACCCCGAGCTCGCGATCGTTCTGCAGGAACACGATCCTGTCCCCAATTGCAAACGTCCGTTTTCCGGTATTTGTCTGGAAAGAGACCTCGCCTGCACCTTCACCTCTAGCCAGCATGTCCCGGTCCTGAAGTTCACTCCGAACTGCATCATTGAAGGCGCGCACATCCACGCGCCGATGTGCCATTGCCACCCGGCTTGCATCCGGCCGGGCCAATCGATCAAGGAGATAGTCCTGAACCATCGCGGCCATTGTCTGTGAGCGCGTCTGACTGAACTTGATATCCCCCCGTTCCCGATAAGCCGAAAGCCCCTCGCCCGTTCTGTTCCTTGCGAAAGATGCCGATGCATTGCGCTGCCAATCGACGCGCTGGCGTCGAATCTCGGACAGTTCTGCATGACCGATCGTTTCGGCGATTGCCCGAAACGGCGCGCCGGCACCAATGGCCTGCAACTGTTCATGGTCTCCGACAAGCACGATCTTGGCGCCTCTTACCTCTGCTTGCCTGACAAACCGCCCAAGTTGGTGACTTCCGACCATACCTGCTTCATCGACCACGAAGACATCCCCGCGACCGAGCAGATCGCGCGGTTCTGCATCATTCCGGAGTAGGGCATCCGACGCTCCATCGCCTCGCACGGCCCAGCGGTATTCCCAAGCAGCAAGCGTCCGGCTCTTGATTCCCGACGCCTCCTCCAATCCCTCCGCCGCCTTGCCCGATAGCGCCGCGCCGTGGACGCGATATCCCTGTGCCTCCCATATCTCACGTGCTAGGGATAGCATCATACTCTTGCCCGCACCCGCGAGACCGACAACGGCCGCAATGCGCTCCGGGCCTGTAATGTGCTGGACGGCGTTTCTCTGCTCGTCGGAAAGTCGAGGCGTTGCCGGTTTGGCGAATGCCGCATCCACTAAATTCTGGCCAGGATCAGGCTTTGCCACGCCGTCACGTCCCTGGCCTGTCCGCGCTGTCCGAGCCTGTCGATCAGACATCCCACTGCGGTGGCTTGGATCGACATGATGGCTACGTTCAAGATGCATGCGTTCGGCCGACCCAACCATTTCGTTTTCGACCCTAACCATCTCCCGTGTCGAATAGCGTGCAAGTTCGATCTCGCCCGTTACTAGATCAGCCTTCTCGGGCTGCAGTTCGACCAAGCATGGGGAGGCCATGACCGACGCGAATGTGTTTTGGAATACCTGTATGTCATCGTTGATATAGCGATGCAGCGTGCGCGCAATGTCCTGGCGATCAAAGACGCTCTTCTCGTTGGTGATGAACGTCCGAATCTGATCGGGTTTTTTGCGGATAAGGTCAGCGTTGCGTCGCGCCGCTTGCCCTTCCAAGCGACTACGCTCGATATCCTTGCCACGCCGTTCGATCTGCGTTGCATGCACACCGACATGTTCGGTCGGTACAAGCTCAAGGCCGCGATCCTGGTGCGAGCGTCGATCGATCCTGATATCCAGACCCGCCCTTGCGAGATGCGTGTTGGCGAGTTCTTCCCAGACTTGTCTGAAGTCTCGAAGCTGCATTTGCGACGTCGGCATTTCATGCGAGAGCAGCCACTTGTTTTCCCGCTCGAACATCGTTTTGCCGCCAAGCCCGTCTGCCGTTACGGTGCGAGTCGTCATCAAGATATGGGCATGATGATTTCGCACGTCGCTTTTTTCATGCGGATTGTGGATGGCAAAGTCGACAGCGCCCCCTTGGCTCTCTGCAAGATATCGTGCAAACTCGCGCACCAGCGACAGTCTTTGCTCCGCTGACAGCTCATGAGGCAGCGCTACCTCGAACTCGCGAGCAACGCGGGCGTCCCTGCGTACTTCTGCCTGTTCTGCCGCATTCCAAAGCACGGAACGGTCCCGGGCCCAGTCAGCCGCCACGCCTTGGGGAAGGATAATCTCTGCATGCGCGACACCGCGCTTGTTGGTGAAGTCGTGCGTGATGCCGTCGCGGGCGTTCGTCAGTTTTACGCCACTGCGATAGGCGGCAGCTGCAACAGCACTGCGGCCAGTCGCCCGCGAGATCGATTTCGTGCTTGCATGATAGATCGACAACTTTCCTCCCCATCACGACGACCGCCGACTGGTTCGATGTAACCGATGTTTCCCCGGTCGTAGTACCTGAGTTGCGCAGCAACTCGTAAGTGCGCCCTTCCCGTCAAAAAATCCTCGTCCCTACCTGCACGATATACACGTCTTCGTAAGAACAAGTGCTCGCATAAGTTACACACGTCTCGCAACGTGTCCATTATTATATTCTCCTTTTTGGTGTATTTTTACTGGCGTTTGCGCAGCCCTTTGATAGAGTGCGTATGTTCAGGAACGATGCCGGCAAGCAGTGCAGCGCGGACCCGGCCGTCCCGCGCAAAATTCCAGCTACTGGCCTACAAACGGAGCAAGGACAGTGACACGCAAATCACTTGAAGAGCGGCTCGCCCAGCTCGACGCACAGAAAAAGGCCTTGCAGGCACGTCTGACGACACAAGAACGTGCGCGCGACACGCGCCGCAAGGTTCTTCTCGGGTCGCTCGTTCTCAACGAGTTGACTCAAAGCGAGGGCGAGTTTTCTCGCAATCTCCTGGCTTGGCTTGGAGAGCGATTGCCGATGTTTCTGACCAGGGATCAGGACAAGGCAATCTTTGACGATCTCCTGAAGTCGAGGTGATGATGCTTCGTCTGCGCCAAACCTGGGCTGCGATGAAAAACCTCGTTCGCGTGGTGCGACACGACCCTGTCTGGGCAATCGCAAGCGCCTTGCTTTCTCCGGTGCGGACAATCCGCTTTGTCGTTACGATCGCGAGCACAGTCTTCATCGCAGGGCTTGTTCTTTCAGTACTCGGTGCGATTATTCCCCCGCAATACGTGATGCTTCGTCAAATCGTCGCTCTTGCGATCGTCATCTTCATGTGTGTGCTGGCAATGCGTTTGATAACCGATCCGCTGATCGCGCATTTCGGCCCCACTGACGACGACACGCACGGTAGTGCGCGCTTTGCCACACCAAGGGAAATCGCCAAGCTGCCCAGCTCGACATCCGCCCTCCTCATCGGACGTGACGGAGAAACGGGGAAGCTTATTCGCTACTCAGGTGAGTCCCATCTCATGACCATGGCGCCGACGAGGACGGGAAAAGGCGTCGGCACTATCATTCCCAATCTACTGACTGCCGATCGATCCGTCATCTGCATCGACCCAAAGGGAGAGAATACCGGCATCACAGCATTGACCCGCGCCAGCTTTGGTCCCGTTCATGTTCTCGACCCCTTCGAGGTCACGAATGCACCCCCAGCCGCCTTCAATCCGCTTGATCACCTTGATCCTTACAATCCTGACCTGGCCGAGGAGGCAGGCACCCTTGCCGACGCTCTCGTTTTCGATGAACCAGGCATGACTGGCGAGGCTCACTGGAACGAGGAAGCAAAGGCGCTGATGGCGGGGATGATCCTGCACGTCGTGACAAAAGAGGGGGCGATGCGAAAAACGCTGGTGACGCTCAGGCAATATCTGACACTAGCGCCGGAACAGTTCAAATGTCTCCTCGCTGAGATGCAAGCTTCGATCGCCGCAGGTGGGCTCGTTGCTCGTGCCGCCAATCGTCATCTCGGCAAATCCGACCGCGAGGCTGCCGGCGTTCTTTCGTCTGCCCAGCGTCACACGCATTTCCTCGACAGTCCACGCATGGCACGCGTCCTTGGCAGGTCGGACTTTCGGTTCACGGAGTTGAAACAAAGCCACCAAACCATTTTTCTCGTATTGCCCCCAGACCGACTATCGACATATTCGCGCTGGCTGCGCCTGGTCGTGACCTGCAGCCTGATCGACATGGCGCGCACGATTCACAAACCGGATGCGCCGGTCCTCTATATGCTCGACGAATTTGCAGCCCTCGGCCACCTTCAGGCGGTCGAAAAGGCAATGGGACTGATGGCTGGTTATGGCGTCCAGCTTTGGCCAATTTTGCAGGATGTTCATCAACTGCGCGCGACCTACGGAACGCGCGCCGGCACGTTCCTGTCGAATACCGGGCTACTTCAGGTTTTCGGCGTCAACGATCATGCAAGTGCTGAGCTTGTTTCAGGTTTGCTTGGGCAGGAGACCGTCGTATTCCAAACGATGAGCAGGAACCTCGACGCCGAGAAGTCGGGATTGAGCATTTCGGAGCAACATGCTGCTCGGCAACTATTGACGCCCGATGAGGTCCGCAATCTTCCGCCCCATTCACAACTGCTATTTCTTGCCGGCCACCGCCCGATCCTCGCCAGAAAAATTGTCTACTATGCAGACCGCGAGTTCAAGGGGCTGTTCGGTTCGCCATGATCTGGAGCGATTCAGCAGCAAAGCAAATGCGCCAGGCAATAGCTGGTGCAAACGGCCATACAGAGCCGCCTCAGAAGGGCGGCTTGGCCTCAATGCGGCCGTCGAGTTCGGCCCAGATGACTTCGCGCTCCGCCTTCACCATGTCAAGCTCGGCCTCCAGCGCCCGGCGCGCCTCGATGGTTTCGGCATTGCGGACTTCGGCGTGCAGTTCTTCGATGTGCTGGTCGATGGTCATCGTCGTCATTCCTTGACTTGTGTTGAAGATGACGGCGGGACGCAGGGTGGGGAGAGACAGGTCAGGGCTCGGAACGACCGGCGGAGCCGGCGTGCGGAGGAACCGATTTTGTTGCAGTGGAGTGAAACGGAGCGGAAGCAAAATTGGAGGGGCCGCGCGGCCTTGAGCTGGCTCTTCCCGCCCTGCACAATTGCCCGATCTGAGCAGACAGGTTTTGTTCTCGTGTGGCACCCGTTCCTTGTCTTCGCGGAACGTGATGCTTAGTTGGCGCTGATCTCGCAGCGCTAGCAGCGAGCGCCGACTGCTGATCCATCAGCGGGACGGATCGGCACGCTCGATCAATTTAGAACGTGCACTGGACGAGACCGGGAGTGTCTCGTGTGCTCCGGCCATGGCGCACTATCCTAACCATCTCTATTGCCAGCGCATCGATGCCGCAAAGAAGATAGCGGGCTATTATGGCCTCACGATCGAACCCACACTGTTTGGTTCGACAGCGGTGATCCTATGTTTGGGCCGGGTTGGCGAGAACCGCGGCAAGAAGATCTAGATTTCTGAGATCGAAAGGAAATTCGCGATTCACTTCCTGGATACTTCACGCAAAAGAGAGCCCGGCGATACTTGTAGAATATTCAATGATCCAGGCATTTTTGCCGTTGAGTGCGAATGCGAGTTGTGACGCCCCGGATGCAGGGCGTCACGTAGAGGCGGTTCAGTCACCAGTGCGGCGGTTCAGCCGCGACCAGATGAGGCTGAAGGCTTTGCCATCCTCGTCTTCGACCAGGTTGGCGTAGAGTGGAGCGGTGAAGCTCGGATCGTCGAGCTTGAGGCCGAGATATTTGCGGCCCTCGTTGGACTGCTTGGACCAGGCTGCTCCGATTTCGATGCGGCCGACGAAGACACGGTGGCTGGGAGCGTTTTCGCCGCCGGAGCGGGTATCGGATACGATGCGGACGTTTTTGGTCTGGAGTGAAAGGGTGACGATCTCGCCGCTGAAGTCGTTTCCGATTTGCTGGAAGGTTCCGATGGTAGCCATTGTTGTTCTCCTGACTGGGTTGCCGAAGCCGCCCCTTGCGACCTCGATAGCGGCCGTGAGACGGCGATCTCGCCGGCTGCATCCCAACGGGACCGTAGCGCCAGCGCAGGACGGCGAAAGCCGGACTTGTTGTCTCGCGAGGAATGCAGCGGAGCTGCAGGGGAAGAAGTTTGGCGAAGCCGTTGCAGGATCAGGAGAGATTGACGTCAGACCCGCCTGAAGAGAGGTCGAAAGGGGTGGCTTGCGGACATCGTCCAACGGGAACGATCCTGGCCAACGGGCTCTGATCATAAGCCGGCAGGTGGCAGACTGAGTTAGTCTCGCAAGCGCTAGTCCGGGCGGCTCCGCGATGATCACCCACGAACGTCAACCTCATATACGATTGCCGTTTCAACGGCCGGATTCCGATCCCAGCTGTAGCCGCGAGAACTCCGGAGGACGGGACCGATCTCGTTTCACAGTGTTTTGTCCAGGTTCGCTATTCGGTCGTGCCTCTGGTCCCAGCGAGCCTGATCGGGCTCGGGCCGAACAGAAACTCGGTTGAGTGATCACTACCTGGATACTCCATCTTCGATCACGATGTCGGCTGGCGGGCTTTGTTTCATCAGGTAGGCTGGTCGATCGGCTGCAAGCAATGTGATTGTATGGCGTGAGCGCTTGCGTCGAGAGAGGCACCGCTGATTCTCACCGGCAATTTCCGGCGCCTTTGAGCCCTCGAACCTTGTCCCGGGTTGCCTGTGAGCAGGCTCACTTCGCTGGCTGCATCCAGGCATCAAATCGCACGCAGAGGGCAGAACCTGCCGGCCTGGCATCCCGGACGGATCTGCCTCGTCTAGCGAGCCGCTCAGATACTCATGGAGAAGCGGCTTACGTCGCCTCCCCCTCACCTTCGATGTGCGGCTGCAAGTAATGCAGATAGTTTGCTGCGCGCTGGGCTTGGGCAGCCGCCTGGAAGATGGCGCGCTTGTCATCACGCAATACCTTCAGCCAGCTGCCGATATAGCTGGCATGATCAGACCGGGGTTGAAGTTCCGGCGCAATACCGAGATCTGCACAGAGGAAAGCACTGCCGAGTTCCGCAACGAGTTCTTCGCGCGCGCGCGCTGACCGGTCCTTTGCATAGCGGGAAAGATCGCGATCAAGCCGGGTTTTTTTTGAGGTCCAGTGGGTCTTATGCCGATATCGGCATAAAATCCATAATGCCGACCGCCGGATTATGCCGATAAGGGTGGGAATGCGCCGACGTTCGCAACGATTCCGGCGCATCCTGCGCGGCATAATCAGAGCGATCATTAAACCGCGAAGCTGATCTGCAATCAAAAATGCGGAGACGATGAGA